>CAVWRZ010000012.1:0-137750 GCA_963757495.1 uncultured Alphaproteobacteria bacterium | reverse complement strand
CTGGGCTTCGGTCTCGGCTACCGGATCTACAACACCGAGCAGGTCGCCTGGCGCGTCCAGGGCGGCCCGGGCATCCGTTACATCGAGGATCAGATCGATCGTGACTCCGATACGGACGTCGCCGCGCTGATCTCCTCGCGGTTCTTCTACAGCTTCTCGGACACCGTCTCGCTGACCAACGACACCGACATCCTCGGCTCGAGAAGCGACTACAACGTGTCGAACGCCTTCGGGGTGAACTTCAAGGTCAACGACACCCTGTCGACCCGGATCAGCTACAACACCGAGTACGACTCGGATGCTTCGGACGGCGTGAAGAGCACCGACAACACCATCGGCCTGTCGCTCGTCGTCGGCTTCTGAGCAAACCGACCGAGAACGATCCGACGGGAAGGGGAGGCGGAGCGATCCGCCTCCCCTTTTCGCATTGACGAACCCGCGCCGCCCCGCGACCCTGCCCATCGACTGACGGCACCTCGCGCGCTGCCGGTCGGATGGGCGCCCAGTTCGCGCCGCGACGCCCGGGGGAGGGACAGATGTTCAACGCAACCATGCAGTTCGACCTGGGCGAGGACGTCAACGCCCTGCGCGAGATGGTCCACCGCTGGGCGCAGGAGCGCGTGGCGCCGATGGCCGCCGAGATCGACGCGACCAATGCCTTCCCCGCAGACCTCTGGACCGAGATGGGCGCGCTGGGCCTGCTCGGCATCACCGTGCCCGAAGCGGACGGCGGGGCCGGCATGGGCTACCTCGCGCACGTCATCGCGGTGGAGGAGATCGCGCGGGCGTCGGCCTCCGTGTCGCTCAGCTACGGCGCGCATTCCAACCTCTGCGTCAACCAGATCGCGCTGAACGGCACGGCCGATCAGAAGGCGCGCTACCTGCCCGGCCTCGTCTCGGGCGAGCACGTCGGGGCGCTCGCCATGTCGGAGGCGGGGTCCGGCTCGGACGTCGTGTCGATGAAGCTGCGCGCCGAGAAGCGCAACGACCGCTACATCCTGAACGGCACGAAGTACTGGATAACCAACGGCCCGGACGCCACCACGCTGGTCGTCTACGCCTCCACCGATCCGGAGGCGAAGTCGAAGGGCATCACCGCCTTCCTGATCGAGAAGTCGATGGCCGGATTCTCCACCTCCCCGCATTTCGACAAGATGGGAATGCGCGGCTCCAACACGGCGGAACTGGTCTTCGAGGACGTGGAGGTGCCGTTCGACAACGTGCTGGGCGAGGAGGGCCGCGGCGTGAAGGTGCTCATGTCCGGCCTCGACTACGAGCGCGTGGTGCTGGCCGGCATCGGCACCGGCATCATGGCTGCCTGCCTCGACGCGATCATGCCCTACATGGCCGAGCGCAGGCAGTTCGGCGCGCCCGTGGGCTCGTTCCAGCTGATGCAGGGCAAGATCGCGGACATGTACACCGCGATGAACTCCGCGCGCGCCTACGTCTACGAGGTCGCCCGGGCCTGCGACGCGGGGCGCGTGACCCGGCAGGACGCGGCCGCCTGCGTGCTCTATTCCTCCGAGGAGGCGATGAAGCAGGCGCATCAGGCCGTGCAGGCGATGGGCGGGGCGGGCTTCATGTCCGACAGCCCCGCCGCGCGCCTGTTCCGCGACGCCAAGCTGATGGAGATCGGGGCGGGAACGTCCGAGATCCGCCGCATGCTGATCGGCCGGGAGCTGATGGGGGCGATGGGGTGAGCCGCACACCCCCTCCCGACATTTTGCGCCCGAGGAGACCGGATGGAACACGAAGAGGCGAACGCACCGACGGCCTTCCTGGACTACGTGCGCGAGGATTCGATCCTGCACGGGCAGATCGACTGGCTGGTGCACGGGATGGAATGGGCCGCGACGGCGATCGACGTCTTCGGCTGCGTCATCCTGCTGATCGGGGGCGCACGCTTCGTCTGGGGCTTCCTGCGGGCGGAGGTGAACCGGGACGCGACGGCGCGTGTGCGCGGCGTGAACGCGGAGCGGGTGGAGCTCGGGCGATATATCCTCGCCGGTCTGGAACTGCTCATCGTGTCGGACATCATCCACACTGCGCTGTCGCTGGCGATGGCAGACCTCGTTTTCCTCGGCCTGCTGGTGGTGATCCGCTCGCTGATCTCCTTCTTCCTCGACCGGGAACTCGCGGAGGTGAAGCGCGAGATGCAAGAGTGACTTGGGCGTGCCGCTTCCGCGCCGCCGTCGGGGTCCCCGCGTGAAACTGACCTCCTCCCTCGTCGCCGGCTCCGAGCAGGCGCGCGCCAACCGGGCCGCGCATCTCGACGCTCTGGCAGAGGTGCGCGCCGCCGCCGAGGCCGCCGCTGCGGGGGGCGGGGAGAAATCCCGCGAACGTCACCTGTCGCGCGGCAAGATGCTGCCCCGCGACCGGGTGGCCGGCCTCCTGGACCCCGGGTCGCCGTTCCTCGAGGTGGGTGCCTTCGCGGGGCACGGCATGTACGACGGCGCGGCTCCGGGTGGCGGGGCGATCGCGGGCGTCGGCCGCGTGCACGGGTGCTACGTCATGGTCGTGTGCAACGACGCGACGGTGAAGGGCGGCACCTACTACCCGATCACCGTGCGCAAGCACCTGCGCGCGCAGGAGATCGCGGAGGAATGCCGGCTGCCCTGCGTCTACCTCGTGGACAGCGGGGGCGCGAACCTGCCCAACCAGGACGAGGTCTTCCCGGACCGCGACCACTTCGGCCGCATCTTCTACAATCAGGCGCGGATGTCGGCGAAGGGCATCGCGCAGATCGCGGTGGTGATGGGGTCGTGCACGGCGGGCGGGGCCTACGTTCCGGCGATGTCCGACGTCTCCATCATCGTGCGCGAGCAGGGGACGATCTTCCTCGCCGGACCGCCGCTGGTGAAGGCCGCGACCGGGCGAGATCGTCACGGCCGAGGATCTGGGCGGCGGCGACGTGCATACGCGTCTCTCGGGCGTGGCGGACTACCTCGCGGAGGACGACGCGCATGCGCTTGCGCTGGCGCGGGAGGCGCTGCGCTCGCTCGGCCGATTGCCAATTGGCAATCCGCCGACGTTCGAGCCGCCCGCCTACGATCCCGAGGAGCTCTTCGACGTCGTGCCCGCCGACCTGCGCACGCCCTACGACATCCGCGAGGTGATCATGCGGTTGGTCGACGGCTCGCGCTTCGACGAGTTCAAGGCCCGCTTCGGCGAGACTCTGGTCACGGGCTTCGCGCAGGTGGAGGGGATGCAGGTCGGCATCGTCGCCAACAACGGCGTGCTGTTCAGCGAGGCCGCCGCGAAGGGTGCGCATTTCGTGGAGCTCTGTTCGCAGCGCCGCATCCCGCTCGTCTTCCTGCAGAACATCACCGGCTTCATGGTCGGCCGGCGCTACGAGAACGAGGGGATCGCGCGGCACGGAGCCAAGATGGTCACGGCGGTGGCGACGACCAGCGTCCCCAAGATCACGATGCTCGTCGGCGGCAGCTTCGGGGCCGGCAACTACGGCATGGCGGGGCGCGCCTATCAGCCCCGGTTCCTGTGGACCTGGCCCAACTCCCGCATTTCGGTGATGGGCGGGCCGCAGGCGGCGGGGGTGCTGGCAACGGTGAAGCGCGACGCGATGGAGCGGGCCGGGCAGGACTGGTCGGCCGAGGAGGAGGCCGCGTTCAAGAGACCGACGGAGGAGATGTTCGCGCGCCAGTCCCATCCGCTCTACGCCTCCGCCCGGCTCTGGGACGACGGGATCATCGACCCGCGGCAATCGCGGCAGGTGCTTGCGGCCAGCCTGCGCGCCGCGCTCAACGCACCGACGGAGGAGACGCGCTTCGGCGTGTTCAGGATGTGACGGAGGAGATGCGCGACCTCAACGACGACTACCCGGGGGCCGGGACGTTCCGGTTCGGCGACGGGCCGGAACTCTGCGACGAACTCCTCGCGCTGGTGATCGCCGGCACCAAGACCGCCACCTGCGGCGCGCTGCGCGATTATCCGCCAGGCGAGCCCGGTCGGCCCCAGGTCGGACGCCGCGACATCGCCACCGATTGGGACGGCACGCCCCGCGTGGTGATCGAGACCACGGAGGTCTTCGAATGCAGGTTCGCGGATGTCCCCGAGGCCTTCGCGCTGGCCGAGGGGGAGGGCAGCTTCGAGGACTGGCGCGCGGGTCATGTCCGGTTCTTCGAGCGGACCGGCGGCTGGTCCGAGGACATGTGGCTGCTCTGCGAGCGGTTCCGCCTCGTGGAGGTGCTTTGATGTCACCTGCGCGCCCGTGGTCATATTTCGGCCCGAACACGGTGCGATGCGTGCGGGATGGAACGACGAAAGCTGAAGCAAGGGGGCAATGCCGCCCGACCCGTCTGGGACATGGGGACGCCGCCACGAAAGAGAGCACGGCGGGGCGGGTTCGCTCGGCATGCCGTCGCCCCGTTCGCCTCCGAAGCGCGGACGACCTGGCCCTTCTCGATCCTCCTGGCCGTGGTCGGATTCTTCGTCACCTGGTCCGTCCTGTCCGCTCCGCCGTCGTGCGGGCGCATGATGGGGAACGGAGCGCACGAAGCCGTCCGCCCCTGGGACCCGGACTGCTGACTTCTGCGCCGCTGCCCAACCCGACGGGCTTCCTTCGCGCCGGCGATACACCCATCGCCGGGAAAGGTCCGAGATGTTCACCAGGATCCTGATCGCCAACCGCGGCGAGATCGCCTGTCGCGTGATCGACACCTGTCGCCGGCTGGGCGTGCGGACGGTGGCCGTCCATTCGGATGTGGACGCGCGCGCCCGGCACGTGGCGATGGCGGACGAGGCCGTGTCGCTCGGCGGGGCGGCCCCGGCCGACAGCTACCTGCGCGGCGACGCCATCGTCGCGGCGGCGCTGGCGACGGGGGCGCAGGCGATCCATCCGGGCTACGGCTTCCTGTCGGAGAATCCGGAGTTCGTCGAGGCGGTGGAGGCGGCGGGGCTGGTCTTCATCGGGCCGTCGGCCAAGGCGATCCGCGCGATGGGGCTCAAGGACGCGGCCAAGGAGCTGATGGCGGAGGCGGGCGTGCCGGTCGTGCCGGGATATCAGGGCGCGGGGCAGGAGCCGGCCGATCTGGCGGCGGAGGCCGGGAAGATCGGCTATCCGGTGCTGATCAAGGCGGTCGCGGGCGGCGGCGGCAAGGGGATGCGCAAGGTCGATGCGGCCGGAGGGCTTCGCCGATGCGCTGGAGAGTGCGCAGTCCGAGGCGCGCAAGGCGTTCGGGAACGCCCACGTGCTGATCGAGAAATGGGTGACGACGCCGCGTCACATCGAGGTGCAGGTCTTCGGCGACGGGACGCGCGCCGTGCATCTCTTCGAGCGGGACTGCTCGCTCCAGCGGCGCCACCAGAAGGTGATCGAGGAGGCCCCGGCCCCCGGCATGACGGCGGACATGCGCGAGGCGATGGGGTCGGCGGCGGTGCGCGCGGCGGAGGCGATCGGGTATTCCGGGGCCGGAACCGTGGAGTTCATCGTGGACGCCTCCGAGGGCCTGCGCGCGGACCGGTTCTACTTCATGGAGATGAACACGCGGTTGCAGGTGGAGCATCCGGTGACGGAGGCGATCACCGGCGTCGATCTGGTGGAATGGCAGCTGCGGGTGGCGGCGGGCGAGGGATTGCCGCTGAGGCAGGAAGACCTCTCGATCACGGGGCATGCCTTCGAGGCGCGGCTCTATGCGGAGGATGCGTCGAACGGATTCCTGCCGCAGACGGGCAGGCTGACGCATCTGCGCTTCCCCGACGGCGTGCGGGCGGAGACGGGCGTGCGCGCGGGCGATACGATTTCGCCCTGGTACGATCCGATGATCGCCAAGATCGTCACGCACGGGCCGACACGGGCGACGGCGCTGCTGTCGCTGGAGCGGGCCCTGGGGGAGACGCAGGCGGCGGGGACGGTGACGAACCTGTCGTTCCTGCGACGGCTCGCGCAGCATGAGAGGTTCCGCGCGGGCGATGTGGACACGGGACTCATCGACCGCGACGTCGAGGCGCTGTCGGCGCGGCCCGTCCCATGCTCGCGCACGCGGGCCCTCGCGGCGATGGCGGCGCTGGGGCTGGACGTGGCGCAGGGAGGCGAGGGGTTGCACCTCTGGGTGCCGCTGGCCTGGACGTCGCGGCTGGTCTGGAACGGGGAGGAGATCGCGGCGCGCGTCGAGGCGCTGGGCGGCGATCGGTATCGCGTGGCCATCGGGGACGCGGTGCACGAGGTCACACGGGACGGCGGCTGGCGTGTCGACGGGGAGACGGTCGCGGCGCGGATCGGGCATGCGCCGGGGTGGGTGCACGTGTTCTGGGGCGACGTCCATTCCTTCGCCCTGCCCGATCCGCTGGCCGTGACGGCGGCGGGCGGCGCGATGTCGGGCGTGGTCGAGGCGCCGATGCCGGGGCTGGTCAAGTCGGTGTTCGTGCAGGCCGGGGCGCAGGTCGTCGCGGGCGCGCGGCTGGCCGTGCTGGAGGCGATGAAGATGGAGCATACGCTCGTCGCCCCCCGCGACGGCGTGGTGGGCGAGGTGCTGGTGGCGGCGGGCGATCAGGTCGAGGCGGGGGCCGCGCTGGTGCGGATGGAGGAGGAGTGATCCTGGGGAGACGTGGTCCGGGATTGCGGGGTCCGGATGGGCGGCCCGGCGGGGGCCAGCCCCCGTGCCCCCGGGATATTTGAGGAAAGAGGAAGGCGGGGAACATGGCGGACATCGTCCTGCACCACGTGCCGGAGAGCCGGTCGCAGCGGGTGCTGTGGCTGCTGCACGAGCTGGGGGTCGAGTTCGACGTCCGGGTCTGGCCGTTCGACAAGGCTCTGCGCTCGGAGGCGTTTCTCGCGCTGAACCCCGTCGGGCGCGTGCCGGCGCTGGAGATGGACGGGCGGTCCTACTGGGAGACGGGGGCGATCCTGGAGATCCTCTGCGAGCGGTTCGGGCAGTTGGGGCGCGACCCTGGTCACGCGGAGCGGGCGGACTGGCTGATCTGGGTACATTTCGCGGAGACGATCTCGCAGCACGCCGCCGCGCTCACGCAGCAGCACCTGATGTTGCGCGACCCCGCGACGCGCTCCCCCGTGCTGATGAAGCTGGAGGCGGCGCGGGTGGGCAAGTGCTTCGACGCGATCGAGGCGCGGCTCGCGGGCGACTGGCTGCTGTCGGAGTTTTCCGCCGCGGACGTGGCCGTGGGGCAGGCGGTGGCGATGGCGCGACGGTTCCACCGGATCGGCGACCGGCCGCGGATGGCCGCATGGGTCGCGCGGTGGGAGGCGCGGGACGGCATGGCTGCGCGCCGACGAGGGGCCGGGGCTCTACGATCGGGACTTCTACGAGATCCACGGTGCCTGAACGTGTCGAGATCTTCGAGGTCGGCCCGCGCGACGGGTTGCAGAACGAGACGCGGATGATCCCGGCGGCGGAGAAGATCGCGTTGATCGACCTGCTGTCCACGGCCGGATTCCGGCGGGTCGAGGTGGCGAGCTTCGTCTCCCCGAAGTGGGTGCCGCAGATGGCGGACGGGGCTCAGGTGCTGGCGGGGATCGCGCGCGCACCGGGGGTGAGCTACGCCGCGCTGACGCCCAACCTGCGCGGCTACGAGGGCGCGCGGGCGGCCGGGGCGGACGAGGTGGCGATCTTCGCTTCCGCCTCCGAAGGATTCTCCCGGGCCAACCTGAACGCGACCATCGCGGAGAGCCTCGAGCGGTTCGGGCCGGTCGTCGCGGCGGCGAAGGCGGACGGGATGCGCCTGCGCGGCTACGTCTCCTGCGTCACGGATTGTCCGTTCGACGGGGTCGTGGCACCGGGGCAGGTTGCGGCCGTGGTCGCGGCACTGGCGGCGTTCGACTGCTACGAGATCTCGCTCGGCGACACCATCGGGCGGGGCACGCCGGAGGCGGTGGATGCGATGCTGGACGCGGTTACGCGGGAGGCGGATTCGTCGCGTCTCGCGGGCCATTTCCACGACACGGCCGGGCGCGCGCTGGCGAACGTCGATGTGGCGCTGGCGCGGGGGGTGCGGGTGTTCGATGCGGCGGTGGGCGGCTTGGGCGGTTGCCCCTATGCGCCCGGCGCGGCGGGGAACGTGGCGACGGAGGTGTTGGAGGCGCATCTGGTGGCGGCGGGTTTCGAGGTGGGGTTGGACGCGGGGGTGATCGCGCGGGCGGCGGAGATGGCACGGGGGATGCGGGGATGAGCTACGACACGCTGGAGGTGGCACGCGGTGGGCGCGGGGTGGTGACGGTGCGGCTGAACCTGCCGGAGACGCACAACGCGATGTCGGCGGCGATGATGGACGAGCTGACGGCGCTGGCGGGGGAACTAAGCGCGGACGACAGCCGCGTCGTGGTGCTGACCGGCGCGGGCAAGTCCTTCTGCGCGGGCGGCGACCTGCGCTGGATGCGGGCGCAGTTCGAGGCGGAACCGGCGGCGCGGGCGGTGGAGGGGCGGCGGCTGGCGGGGATGTTGCAGGCGCTCAACACGCTGCCCAAGCCGCTGATCGCGCGGGTAAACGGCGCGGCCTTCGGCGGCGGCGTGGGTCTGTGCCTGCGTGGCGGATGTGGCAGTGGGGGCGGACACGGCGATGTTCGGGTTGACGGAGACGCGGCTGGGGCTGATCCCGGCGACCATCGGGCCCTACGTGATCGCGCGGATGGGCGAGGGGCGGGCGCGGCGGGTGTTCATGTCGTCGCGCCGGTTCGGCGCGGCGGAGGCGGTGGAGCTGGGCGTGCTGGCGCGCGCGGTGCCGGAGGCGGAACTGGACGCGGCGGTGGAGGCGGAGGTCGCGCCATATCTCTCCTGCGCGCCGGGGGCGGTGGCGGACGCCAAGCGGCTGGCGCGGTCGCTGGGTCCGGTGATCGACGAGGCGGCGATCGCGGCAACGGTCGACGCGCTGGCGGCCCGCTGGGAGGGCGGTGAGGCCTCGGAGGGCGTGGGCGCGTTCTTCGAGAAGCGGAAGCCCCGCTGGACGGAGTGATCCCTTGCCACCGGAGTCGGGTGGGATAGGCTGCGCGGAAACCTCGTCAGAAGGATCTCAGGCATGTTCACCCGTCGCGCGTTCACCCTCCTGCTCGCCGCCGCGCCGCTCTCGGCCTGCGCGGATGCGCCCGCATCGTCATCGCGCCCGTCGCTGCGCGCGGCCGATCCGGACCTCGTGCCGCGCGCGACAGCCGGCTGGTCGGCCTGGGTCGACGGGTTCAAGGGGCGGGCGAGGTCTGCCGGGGTTGCGCCAGCCACGCTCGATGCGGCGTTCCGGGGGCAGGGGTTCGTGCCCGGCGTCGTGGCGCGGGACCGCAACCAGACCGAGTTCCGGCGCAGCTTCGAGGATTACCTCGCCATCGTGGCACCCGAGGTGAAGGTGCAGGCCGGGCGCGCCGCCTTCGCGCGCCATGAGCGGACGTTGCGCGCGATCGAGAGCCGCTACGGCGTGCCCGCCGAGATCGTCTGCGCCATCTGGGGGGTGGAGAGCAATTACGGCGAGCGGCGCGGCGACATCCCGACGATCAGCGCGGTCTCGACGCTGGCGTTCGACGGCCGGCGGGGCGCGTTCTTCGAGAAGCAGTTGATCGCCGCGCTTCAGATCCTGCAGGCGGGGGACGTTTCGGCGGGGAGGATGGTCGGATCCTGGGCCGGAGCGATGGGTCACACCCAGTTCATCCCGACGTCCTACCTGCAATCCGCGGTGGATTTCACCGGCGACGGGCGGCGCGACATCTGGAGCGACGACCCGGCGGACGCGCTTGCCTCGGCCGCCGCCTACCTGCGCGGGGCCGGCTGGAGCGCGGGACAGAGCTGGGCGGTGGAGCAGCCGGGCGGCAACCTGACACCGGACGCGGGCGGGCCGTCGTTCCGGACGGGGCCGAACTTCCGGGTGATCAAGCGCTACAACAACTCGGATTCCTATGCGCTGGGTGTCGGGCATCTGGCGGACCGGATCGCCGGGGGCGGGCCGCTGCGCCAGCCGTTCGGACCGGACCGCTACGGGCTGACCATCGACCAGCGGCAGGCGTTGCAGCGCGGGCTGACGCGGGCGGGGTTCGACACCGGCGGGGACGATGGCGTGATCGGGCCCAAGAGCCGCGCCGCCATCGCCGCGTTCCAGCGGTCGCGCGGGATCGCGGCGACGGGCGATCCGTCGGCGGGGTTGCTGAACCTCCTCTGAACCTCGGCCCGTTATCCGATATCGCCGGCGCGGGGTGGCAGGCCGGGGCCGCGTGCTATCTGCTACGCCCACCCGACAGCCGCCCCGAGGATGCCATGCGCCACGCCCTGACCCGACTCGCCCTGACCGTTGCAATCTGGGGGACCGTGAGCGCCGGCGCTGTGGCGGAACCGTTGCAGAACGCCAGCCGCTTCGGCGTGGACATGCGGGCGGGGCCGGGGCCGGAGTTCGCGATGATCCACGTGCTCGATCCGCTGGAGGTGGCGGAGCGCGGGCGGTGCGACGTCGGCGGAGCGTGGTGCCTGCTGTCCGCGGGGGCGAAGGTCGGCTGGGTCGACACGCGCGGGCTGGTGCCACCGCTCGTGAGCCGGGCGCGACCGTTGACCACCGCCACGGTGGAAAGCTCCACCCTCGACGGCACGACGACCCTGCGGCCCTTGCCGGGGGCGATCACCGACGCGGTGAACGGTGCGGCCGATGTCCTGCGGGTGGAGCCCTTCGTCGCGCGGCCGCCCACGATCTTCGCCACCGACGCGCCGTTTCGCAACGTCACCGACGGGCCGGTGAACCTGCGCGCGGGGCCGGGAACGGACAGCGCGATCCTTGGGGAACTCGCCCCGGGACAGGGCGGGACGATCGACGTCTGCGACCTGGCGCAGCGGTGGTGCCGGATGGACGTCGGCGGGGCAGCCGGCTGGATCAAGATGACGCTGGTCGGGCTGCGGCGGATCGCGGTCCCGCCATTGGCCCCCGGCGACGTCGCGCTGCGTTGACCCGCGCCCGGGCCGCGACTATGCCGGGACGGCAATCCGAACGGAGGCCCCCATGGACGTGATGCTGCGCGAGTACCTGCCCATCCTGATCTTCCTCGGCGTGGCGATCAGCCTCGGCCTCGTGCTCATACTCGCCGCCGCGCTGGTCGCGGTGCGCGCGCCCGACCCCGAGAAGGTCTCGGCCTACGAATGCGGGTTCAACGCCTTCGACGACGCGCGGATGAAGTTCGACGTGCGCTTCTACCTCGTCGCGATCCTGTTCATCATCTTCGATCTGGAGATCGCGTTCCTCTTCCCCTGGGCGGTGTCGTTCGCGGGGCTATCGGACGCGGCGTTCTGGTCGATGATGGTGTTCCTGACGGTGCTGACGGTGGGCTTCGCCTACGAATGGAAGAAGGGCGCGCTCGACTGGGAGTGATGCGGGATACGAAAACGGGCGCATCCGGAGATGCGCCCTGTCGTGATACGAGGATTGCGTGCTGAAATCCGAGGTCAGGCCTTGGTGGAGCGCCGACGTCGGGCAACCCATCCCAGCCCGCCGATACCCGCCAGCAGGAGGGGGAGTGATGCGGGCACGGGGATGGGCGAGGGAGGAGCCGCGGCCGCGGTGCGCCATGCGATGGTGTCGACGCCCAGAATATCGTTCCCGGCCGCCACGGCTTGTACGCGGGCGATATCACCGGTGGCACGGCTGAACCCGACATAGGTTGAGAATACCCCGCCCGTAGGTCCTAATGGGGGCATAAGGGTCTCCAACAGGTTTCCGGCGCGGTCAAATGCGTCGATCCGTGTTCCCTGCACGTTCGGATCGAACAAGCCGAACCCTACGTCGCTGACATCGACCGCGAACGCCAAAGTGAACGTCGTCGCGGCGAAACCGAAATACTGGCCTTCAAAGATATCCGGGAATTGGGTGAATCCCTGCCTATTTACCCGCTGGCCAGACGCTGCTGCTGATATGGTCAAGTCACCGAATGTGAGTGGGCCGAATGTGGCAGCTGCTGTATCCTCGAAATCGACGATAGCCTGAGTTGGTGCGAAAGTTCCGGGTGTGTTTATCGTAGCTGCCTGTGCAGCGCCGCCGATCAGGGCGATCGCGAGCGCGGCGGTCGTCAAGGTGGGACGTGTCATGAGGTTTCCTCAGGTAAATTGTTAATGGAGGAACCGTTACGAGGGCGAAAACCGTCGTGCCATGACAATTTTCCGCGTTTTCCGTTTCGAAAGCCTGATCCGATGTCGCCGCAACGCCTTTTCAAGGGGAAAGGCGCGCGGACTTTCCGAAATGAAAGTGAGGTCAGGTTCCCTAGGTCGCCGTTGCCCATGCCGTGGCGTCATCCTGCGGGTCCGGCACCGCGCGGTAGGAGGCGATGATTCGGTCTATGGCCTGGCGCGAGATGCGGCGATGATCCTCGGACAGGCCCAGCGTGGCGACCATCTTCCAGTGTCCGTACATGATGGCCACGAACAGGTAGGAGATCTCGCCGCAGCTGCGCAGGGGGATTTCCGGGAAGGACGTCCGGATCTCGTGGGTCAGCGCGTGGCCCAGCATCGTGTACTGCAGCGCGCAGGTTGCGCCGGATCCGGGCGACCCGGCGGCCAGGCTGAACAGCGCGTCGTAGACCTGATCGTCGCGCGGCTTGGCCTTGCCGTCCAGCAGGTCGAAATAGAAGTCGAAGAAGATGCGCAGCCGATCCTTGTCGGCCTGCCCCATGACGCCGGAGATCAGATGTTCGCGGTAGCTTGCCGCCAGCGCGTCGCAGAGCGCGATCATGATGTCGTCGGGGTTCGGAAAATGATAGCGGACCAGCTGGCGGGTCACGCCGGTCGCGCTGGCGACCCGGTCGTAGGACAGGTGCGGCAGGCCCTCGCTGCGCAACAGGGCGAAGGCACCGGCGACGATGTCCGCCTTCCTGCGACTGACTCTCGCTGGTGCTCATCACGATGGACTCCGGTCGCTGCCGCTAGGGAAAGCCGATATGCCCCATCGAGGCAAGGGCCGTCGATCCGCGTCACCTCGCGGGGGCGAATGCGGCCGGGACAGGGCGTCGCGTTGACCCGTCAGGGTCGGAGGCCTAAGTGATCCGGGAACCGCCGCGAGGCGAACCCCATCCTAATCAGGAGCCGTGCCCATGGGCGTGCAGACCGGACCGATCACCGCGGGCGCGGACAAGGAGCACGCCACGCAGCTCCTGAACCGTGAGTTGCAGGACAAGGGGTTCCTGCTGACCTCGACAGAGGACATCATCAACTGGGCGCGCACCGGTTCGCTGCACTGGATGACGTTCGGGCTGGCGTGTTGCGCGGTCGAGATGATGCACACCGCGATGCCGCGCTACGACATGGAGCGGTTCGGGATGGCCCCCCGCGCCTCCCCGCGCCAGTCGGACCTGATGGTGGTGGCCGGCACGCTGACCAACAAGATGGCCCCGGCGCTGCGCAAGGTCTACGACCAGATGCCCGAGCCGCGCTACGTGCTCTCGATGGGCTCCTGCGCGAACGGCGGCGGCTACTACCACTACAGCTACTCGGTGGTGCGCGGCTGCGACCGGATCGTGCCGGTGGATCTCTACGTGCCCGGCTGCCCGCCGACGGCGGAGGCGCTGCTCTACGGGTTGCTGCAGCTGCAGCGCAAGATCCGCCGCACCGGGACGCTGGTGCGATGAGCGCCGTGACCGATCAGCTGGAGGAGCTCGCCGCGCATATCGAGATGCGGCAGGGCGACCTCGTGTCCTCGCACGGGATCGTCCGCGGCGAGTTGACGCTGGAGGTCGGTCGCGTCGGACATCCCCGCGCTGGTGGAGTTCCTGCAGTCCGATCCGCAGTGCCGCTTCGCCTCGCTCACGGACATCACGGCGATCGACTATCCGGGCGACGAGCGGCGCTTCTGCATGGTCTACCACTTCCTGTCGATGTACCGGAACCAGCGCATCCGGCTGAAGGCGCGGGTCCGCGAGGAGGAGATCGTTCCCTCGATCACCGGCATCCACCCCTCGGCCAACTGGTTCGAGCGGGAGATCTTCGACATGTTCGGCATCCTGTTCTCGGGCCACCCCGACCTGCGCCGCATCCTGACGGACTACGGCTTCCGCGGGCACCCGCTGCGCAAGGATTTCCCCACGACGGGCTACACCGAGGTGCGCTACGACGAGGTGCAGAAGCGGGTGGTCTACGAGCCGGTCTCGCTGACGCAGGAGTACCGGCAGTTCGACTTCATGTCGCCGTGGGAGGGTGCGGAATACGTGCTGCCGGGCGACGAGAAGGGGTCCGACGCCCAAGGGAGACGCGAAATGATGGACGGCGACATTCGCACGAACAAGTACGACGACGGTTCCATCGACGCGCTCACGGGCGAGCAGCGGATCCGGAACTTCAACATCAACTTCGGGCCGCAGCATCCGGCGGCGCATGGCGTGCTGCGCCTCGTGCTGGAGCTCGACGGTGAGATCGTGGAGCGGTGCGACCCGCATATCGGGCTGCTGCACCGGGGCACCGAGAAGCTGATGGAGAGCCGGACCTACCTCCAGAACCTGCCCTATCTCGACCGGCTCGACTACGTGGCCCCGATGAACCAGGAGCATGCCTGGTGCCTGGCCATCGAGCGGCTCTGCGACATTCGAGGTGCCGCGGCGCGCCTCGCTGATCCGGGTGCTCTACTGCGAGATCGGGCGCATCCTGAGCCACATCCTCAACGTCACCACGCAGGCGATGGACGTGGGCGCGCTGACGCCTCCGCTCTGGGGCTTCGAGGAGCGCGAGAAGCTGATGGTGTTCTACGAGCGGGCGTCCGGCGGTCGTCTGCACGCGGCCTACTTCCGCCCCGGCGGCGTGCATCAGGACCTGCCGCCCGCTCTGATCGACGATATCGAGACCTGGATCGCCGATTTCCCGCGCGTTCTGGCCGACATCGACGGGCTGCTGACCGAGAACCGGATCTTCAAGCAGCGCAACGTCGACATCGCCGTCGTCTCCGAGCAGGAGGTGATGGACTGGAGCTTCTCGGGCGTCATGGCGCGCGGTTCGGGGCTCGCCTGGGACCTGCGCCGGTCTCAGCCCTACGAGCTCTACGACGAGTTCGACTTCCTGATACCCACGGGCAACAACGGCGACTGCTACGACCGCTACCTCGTGCGGATGGAGGAGATGCGCCAGAGCTTGCGGATCATGACGCAGGCCATCGAGAAGCTGCGCGCGCCCGAGGGGCAGGGCGACATCCTCGCCCGCGGCAAGGTCACGCCGCCCAGGCGCGACGACATGAAGACCTCGATGGAAGCGCTGATCCACCACTTCAAGCTCTACACCGAAGGCTTCCACGTGCCCGCCGGCGAGGTCTATGCCTGCGTCGAGGCCCCCAAGGGCGAGTTCGGCGTGTTCATGGTGTCGGACGGGACCAACAAGCCCTACCGCGCGAAGCTGCGCGCGCCGGGCTATCTGCACCTGCAGGCGATGGACCATATCGCGCGGGGGCATCAGCTGGCGGACGTGGCGGCGATCATCGGGACGCTGGATGTGGTGTTCGGTGAGATCGATCGGTGAGATTTGCCGTCGTATTCGCTTGGCATTGCTGTCATCCCGAGCATGGCTGTTTCTGGCGGTCACCGAGGCTAGATTGCAACGAAGATCTCGGAAGGCTACAGATGTTGTATCCGTAGAGACCGGAGTTTTGATGTTTCGGATGAGTGAAAGATCCGCACTTTCGCTAATGCTGGAAGTACAACGTCGGAATGATGGTGTCTACGACTTCATCAGAATCGATTTGCTCTCCGACAAGGAATCTAGTCGCCTCAGAGCTCGTATGTGGCGAACGTCAGTGACTCAAGCAACCGATATGAGGTCGAAAATGCTCCGCCGCCTCCACGCCGAACAACCCGAGACCTTCGCCTTCCTCGCCCGCCAACCAGGAATGGGCCGAAGCGCAGATCACCAAGTATCCCGAGGGCCGGCAGGCCTCCGCGATCATTCCGCTGCTCTGGCGCGCGCAGGAGCAGGAGGGGTGGCTGACGCGGCCGGCGATCGAGCATGTCGCGCAGATGCTGGGCCTGGCCTACATCCGGGCGCTGGAGGTGGCGACGTTCTACTTCATGTTCCACCTCCAGCCCGTGGGCCGGACGGCGCATATCCAGATCTGCGGCACGACGTCCTGCATGATCTGCGGGGCGGAGGATCTGGTCGCCGTGTGCCGTGAGAAGATCGCCAGCCGCCCGCACGAGATCAGCGCCGACGGGCAGCTGTCGTGGGAGGAGGTCGAGTGCCTCGGGGCCTGCGCCAACGCGCCGATGGCGCAGATCGGCAAGGATTACTACGAGGACCTGTCGGTGGAACGGCTCTCGGAGATGCTCGACGAGTTCCGCGCGGGGCGGGTGCCGGTTCCGGGCTCGCAGACAGGGCGCTTCGCATCCGAGCCGGCGGAGGGTGCGACCGCATTGCTCGACGCTGCCGCGAACAGGGACAACGCCGGCAACGCGAGCGTCACGCTGGCGACGGACATCGGCGACACGATCAAGCGGATCGACGGGGCGGAGGTGCCGTTCTCCGCGCCCTGGGGCCAGGCGAACCGGGCCGACCCCGACCCGGAAGTGGCGGCGCGCGATCCGCTGCTGACCCCCGACGGGCCCGACGGCCAGCCGGGTGGAAAGCTGCCCCGGGAACCGGACGTGGACCGCAAGCGCGGCGATGCGAGCGACGGCAAGGCGAACGTGCGAGGGTCGGACGCCGTGGCGAAGGGCAAGCCGGACGAAGGCACCGTGGCACCCGAACCGAAGAGCGACGCCGAGCATCCGGCGGCGGATATCGGCAAGGGGGCGGACCCCGTGGTGACCGGCGAGTCCGTGGATACGGACGGCGCGCCACCGGGCACGCAGACGGCCGCCGAGTCGACCGCGACGCCCGGCGCGGGGAAGTCGGGGCCGACGTCCGGGTCCTGACGCCGTCTGCGCAGGGATCGGAAGGGGTGCGCCGACGGGATCGCTCGACACCGCCCTGCGCGTGACGGGTGACGAACGGCTCAAATGGTCTAAGGTAACTGCCAAGCAGGCCGGCGCATCGCCCGGGCCTCGCGCTACCGGGGACATCCGATGGGATCCCCTCGCAGACAGGGAGCAGACCGATGGACTATCACCACAACTCGAACATGACGACCGGCAACGTGCTGATCAGCTGGGGCATCGCCGCGCTGGCGGGGCTGATCGCGTTCCTTCTGCTGCGGATCCTGGGCGACTGGTCGCTGTCGGCCGCGGGCTTCGGTGCGGGCTTCATCGTCGTGGTGCTCGCGGTGATCTTCACCATCATCTTCGGGCGAGACCTGACGCCGCTGGCTGTGCCCGAGAAGAAGCTGACGCCGCGCCCCGTCGGTCCCGATGCCCCGATCCCGACGCGCCGGGCGGCCCCGACGGCCTCCACCGGCTATCCGCCCGCCGCCGAAGCGGTGCCCGGCCGGGTCGAGGTTTCACAGGGCACGAGCTCGGTCGCGGTCGAGGACGACGCGCCGGCACGGGCCGCGGACGAGGGCATGGCCCGGCCCGTCGAGCGCGTGGATGCTGGACGGTCCACCGAGCCTAGGGTGACGCCCGTGGCGGGGGGCGTCGAGCGGACGACCCCGGCGGCGGCGCAGGGCGGTGCCGCCGCCTCCGCGGCCGATCCGGAGGAGGCGGGGACCAAGCCCGTGACGCTCGACGCGCCACGCGGCGGTGCGGGCGACGACCTCAAGCAGATCCGCGGCGTCGGTCCGAAGATGGAGGAGACATGCAATCGCATGGGGTTCTGGCACTTCGATCAGATCGCGGCCTGGACGCCGGCGGAGGTGGCCTGGGTCGACGGGAATCTCGAAGGCTTCAAGGGCAGGGTCAGCCGTGACGAATGGGTGGCGCAGGCGCAGGTCCTCGCCGCGGGCGGGGAGACGGAGTTCTCCCGCCGGACGCCGACGGACGACGACGTCTGACCTGCGACGTCCGGGCCGCTTGACGGCGGGGGCGGTGGGCTGTTGAAGCCGGGGCGATGCCGGAGCCGTCCGAAACCGACGTGGCGATCGCCCGCCGCTCCGCCCGCGTGGCGGGGGTGATCCTCGCGACATTCGCGGGCTGGGGGCTGCTGCAGGCGATCGGGGCGCAGTACGATCTTTCGAACCGGGCGATGACCCTTGGGGATTCGGTCGCATTGGTGGCGATGGGCTGGGCGATATACGATACGGCGATGATCTGGCGGATGCGCCGCGCGAAGGAGTGACGAGATGCTGCAGGACCGGGACCGTATCTTCACCAACATCTATGGCATGGCCGACCGCTCGCTGAGCGGTGCGCGATCGCGCGGGCATTGGGACGGGACGAAGGAGCTGTTGGGTCTGGGCCGCGACAAGATCGTCGAGATCATGAAGGGCTCCGGCCTGCGCGGGCGGGGCGGGGCGGGCTTCCCGACGGGGATGAAATGGTCGTTCATGCCCAAGGAAAGCGATGGGCGCCCGTCGTATCTGGTGATCAACGCCGACGAGAGCGAGCCCGGGACCTGCAAGGACCGGGAGATCATGCGTCACGATCCGCACACGCTGATCGAGGGGGCGCTGATCGCAAGCTTCGCGATGGGCGCGCATGCCTGCTACATCTACATCCGCGGCGAGTACATCCGCGAGAAGGAGGCGCTGCAGGCCGCGATCGACGAGGCCTACGACGCGGGGCTCATCGGCCGCGACGCCTGCGGATCGGGGTGGAAGTTCGACCTCTACCTCACGCACGGGGCGGGCGCCTACATCTGCGGCGAGGAGACGGCGCTGCTCGAATCGCTGGAAGGCAAGAAGGGGATGCCGCGCATGAAGCCGCCGTTCCCGGCCGGCGCGGGCCTCTATGGCTGCCCGACCACGGTGAACAACGTCGAGAGCATCGCGGTCGTGCCCACCATCCTGCGGCGCGGGGCGGAGTGGTTCGCGGGCTTCGGGCGGCCGAACAACGCGGGCACCAAGCTCTTCGCGATCTCGGGCCATGTGAACCGGCCCTGCGTGGTCGAGGAGGCCATGTCGATCCCGTTCGAGGAGCTGATCGAGAAACACTGCGGCGGCATCCGCGGCGGTTGGGACAACCTGAAGGCGGTGATTCCGGGCGGGTCCTCCGTGCCGATGATCCCCGGCCGCGAAATGCGCGGCGCGATCATGGACTTCGACTACCTGCGCGAGCAGAAATCGGGGCTGGGCACCGCCGCGGTGATCGTGATGGATCAGTCCACCGACGTCATCAAGGCGATCTGGCGGTTGTCGGCCTTCTACAAGCACGAATCCTGCGGCCAGTGCACGCCCTGCCGCGAGGGGACGGGGTGGATGATGCGGGTCATGGACCGGCTGGTGAAGGGCGAGGCGGAGGTCGAGGAGATCGACATGCTGCTCGACGTCACCAAGCAGGTGGAGGGGCACACGATCTGCGCGCTCGGCGATGCCGCGGCCTGGCCGATCCAGGGGCTGATCCGGCACTTCCGCGACGAGATCGAGGACCGCATCCGTCACAAGCGGGCCCCGCGCCCGGCCGTGGCCGCGGAATGATCGGTGCCAATGCCATCATCCGCTCGCTCGCGCTGTCGTCCTTCGTGACGATGGCGGCCGTCGCCTGCCAGCCGGCGACGGAGCCCGCGGCGGTCACGGTGATCAACGTCGACGTCGCGACGCTCGGGCTGCGGACGCAGGAATTCGCGCAGGACACGGCCGTGGCGGCCTTCTACGCGCAGCGCTGTGCCGAGGCCGGGGTGACCCTGAAGGGCGGAACACCGCAGGCCGCGTCCGATGCATTCATTTCGCGAATGACCGCCAACGGCTATTCGCGGGCGCAGATCGAGGATGCCACGGCCGCCGTGGACACCGCCGCGACCGGAGCCGCAGCCGTTGCGTATCTCGAGGCGCGCGGGCTGGCGGCGGGAGCGGGGGAGGAGGTCCTCTGCCGGTCGGCGCGTGACGAGATCGACCGTGGAACCCCGGTCGGTCTTCTGCTGGCATCGGCGTGACGGACGTCTTCGCGCCCTATGGCCATGCGCTCGCGTCCCTCGGTGGCTGGGCGCTCCTGATGCTCGTGCTGTCCTTCGTCTCGATCATCGGCAGCCCCAAGGTACGCACGCAGAGCGGTCAGCCCGCCCGCGACTATGCCGATCCGTATTACCGCCGTGCCCGCGCGTTCCAGAACGCTGTCGAGATCGCCGGGCCCTTCGTCGCCGCGACCGTCGCCGCGATTCTGACCGGTGCGTCGCCGTTCTGGGTGAACCTGCTGGCCTCCGTGTTCCTCGTCTCGCGGATCGCGATGGTCGTCGTGCACATCGGGACGCAATTGCAGCCATTGCGGTCGATCTGCTGGATGGTCGGCTACGTCTGCTGCGCGGCGCTCGCCGTGCTGGCGATCCTGGGAGCCTTCGCCGGCTGATCCGGCTGCGTCGCGTGCCGGGGCCCTGCGCCTCGGCCTTGCGGTGCGGGTCTTTTCCGAAGCATGGTCCGCCTCGAAGGTCGGGTGCCGCGCAGCGAGGTGTGGGCCCGGTCCAGGGAGGGGACGGGATGAAGTTCATGGGTCTGGTGATCGGCGCGGCGATGGCGCTGTCGGGATGCGGCGCGCTGGGCGGGCTCGCGGCGGGCGTATCCTCCCCGTTCAGCGGCGGTGGCGGGGTCCGTGGAGCCCGGACCGAGATCGAGGGCATCCGCTTCCGCACGCGTGTGTCCGCCAGCCGGGAGAACCGGCGCGCCTTCACGGCTGTCACCCGCGGTGCCGCGCGCGGGCCCGCCGCCGCCGCCGAGGCAGGTCGCGCGCAGGCCATCGAATACTGCATCCGGACGTTCGGCGGCTCCGAGATCGTCTGGTCGGCCGGGCCGGATCGCGCGGCCGAAGCACTCAGCCCCGATGCCGGCGGCGCGCTGGTGCTCGCGGGAACCTGCGTCTCGCGGTAAGGTCGTCTCCGGTGCCATTGCTGGCGATATTGCATACGGAGGGGCGACGGCACATCTGACCAGGAGCCGCCCCCGGAAGGTCCGATCATGCGCATCCGCCATCTCCTCCTGCCCCTGCCCCTCCTCCTCGCTCTCCCCGCCGCCGCGGACCGCTACGACGCACTGCGCGGCGATCCGCAGATCGCCAGTGGCGTGCTCGTCGCGGCCATCGGCGACCTGATCGGTGACAGCTGCCCCGGCATCGGCGAGCGGCGGGCGCGCTCGATCCTCGCGCTCAACGCGCTCGTGGGGCGGGCGCGGTCGCTGGGGTATTCGGTAGGCGAGATCCGCGCCTATGCCGACGATAAGGCGGAGAAGGCGCGGGTGAAGGCGCAGGCGCGTGTCTGGATGGAGCAGCAGGGGGCGGATCCGTCGGATGCGGCGGCCGTCTGCGCCGTGGCGCGGGCGCAGATCGCCGCGGGATCGCCTGTCGGGCGGCTGATGTATCTGAAATGATCCCGCCGTGGACTGCCGGATATCGAAGCCGACTGCCGGGCCCGCATGATGGTAAGAGATCCGGGCGCGGAACCACGTCCGCGCCCGCACCTCGTCAGGCTGCGGCGCGACGACGACGGGAGACCGCGCCGGCTCCACCAAGGCCGAGCATCCCGGCGAGGAGCAGTGGCAGCGCGGCCGGCAGCGGCACCGGGGCGATGTCGGCGACTATCGACGCCGTCGTGTTGACGTTGGTCACGGTGAATGCCCGCTGGCCTGGGCCGAAGAACTGCGTGCCGGACCGGGACTGTGGGATTCCGAAGAAGGCGACGGATTCCAGAAGTTTCAGCGTAAGCGGAGTGTTGTTGCTGATCGAACCGAAGGCTCCACCGTCGGCGAGTTTGATCGAAGTGTCCGAGGCCGGGGATCTGGAAGGGGTTGATCGCCGTCAGGAAGATGTTGCCACCGAGATTGCCGAGCTGGGCACCGCCGCGTGCGAGGAGCGACAACGGATCCAAAACGAAACGCTGGTTATTCGCGGCGACCGAAGAGTTGGCGATCGTGATGCTGCTGCTCGTCGACGTTACGACGTTTCGCTGGAACGTAAGGTCGTCGGCGAAGATGGCATCGATGGTGATGGTCGATCCGGCCAGACCGTTCGGATCGGAGGTGTCGGTGGCGGCATCGCTGAGCCCTACGTCGAAGGATGTGCTGAGTTTGAGCGGGGCTGCCGAAGCCATGCCCGCGGCGAAGAGTGCCGCGGCGAGGAAAGGAATGGCTGTCTTGATAGAGGCCATGGGTAAAAACTCCAGATTACGCGCCGGCGGAAAGGGGTACCGGCAACAGCAGGCACGCAGCGGTGCCGGAATGGTTTCGAACACATTAATATTTTGAACCGGTTGGAGCGCGAATGCCCCCAGGAGGTCTGGTGCAAGCCCCCGGGGACCCCATGGCCGCAGTGCATCGCACACTGCCGGAACATTTCGCCGCATCCCGGAGGTTCTTTCCGTCGCTTGCACCCCTCCGCCCGGAGCCGCTAAACTTGACGGCGAAGCGGACGACGTCATCACGCACGATCCGCAAATCGGAAGGTGACGCCATGGGCGACCTCAAGACCATCACCATCGACGGGACCGAAGTCGAGGTTCCCGGCGAGATGACGCTGATCCAGGCCTGCGAGCAGGCCGGCGTCGAGATCCCGCGGTTCTGCTATCACGAGCGGCTGTCGATCGCCGGGCAATTGCCGGATGTGCCTGGTGGAAGTGGTCGGCGGACCGCCGAAGCCCGCCGCGAGCTGCGCCATGCAGGTCAAGGACCTGCGCCCCGGCAAGGACGGCTCCGCGCCGCAGGTGAAGACGAATTCGCCGATGGTGAAGAAGGCGCGCGAGGGGGTGATGGAGTTCCTGCTCATCAACCACCCGCTCGACTGCCCGATCTGCGACCAGGGCGGCGAATGCGACCTGCAGGATCAGGCGATGGCCTATGGCGTCGATTTCAGCCGATACCGCGAGCCCAAGCGCGCCTCCGTCGACCTCGACCTCGGCCCGCTGGTCGAGACGCATATGACGCGCTGCATCTCCTGCACCCGTTGCGTGCGGTTCACCACCGAGGTCGCGGGCATCACCCAGATGGGCCAGACGGGGCGCGGAGAGGACAGCGAGATCACCAGCTATCTGGGCGAGACGCTGAAATCGAACATGCAGGGCAACATCATCGATCTGTGCCCCGTGGGCGCTCTCGTCTCGAAGCCCTACGCCTTCACGGCCCGGCCCTGGGAGCTGACCAAGACCGAGACGGTGGACGTGATGGATGCGCTCGGCGCGTCGATCCGCGTCGATACCAAGGGCCGCGACGTGATGCGCATCCTGCCACGCAACCACGACGGCACCAACGAGGAATGGATCTCCGACAAGACCCGCTTCGTCTGGGACGGGCTGCGAAAGCAACGGCTGGACAGGCCCTACGTCCGCACGGACGGCAAGCTGCGGCCCGCGACATGGCCGGAGGCGCTGGCCGCGGCGGCTTCGGGCATGAAGGACCGCAAGGTCGCGGGGCTCGTCGGCGATATGGTCTCCACCGAGGCGGCCTTCGCGCTGCGCCAGCTGATGGAGAAGATGGGCGGCGTCACCGAATGCCGGACCGATGGGGCCGCCTTGGGCACCGACCGTGCGGAATACGCCGGCACGGCGGCGGTGGAGGACATCGACGCGGCGGCGGAGATCCTGCTGGTCGGGACCGATCCAGCCCGCGAGATGCCGGTGCTCAACGCGCGGTTGCGGAAGGCCTGGCTGCGTGGCGCGAACGTCGGGCTGATCGGGGAGCGGGTCGATCTGACCTTCGACTACGATCACCTCGGTTCGGGACGCGAGGCGCTTGCCCGCCTGGCGCACGCGGCGGTGTCCGACGAGACGAAGGAGGCTCCATCGCTGGTGATCGTGGGGATGGCCGCCCTGCGCGGCGATGACGGAGCCGCCGTCTTCGCCCATGCGCGCCATCTGGCGGAAGCCTCGAACTCGGGACTCCTGATCCTGCACACGGCCGCCGCGCGCGTCGGCGCGATGGATGCCGGGTGCCACGCCGAAGGTGGCATCGCCGCGGCGCTGACGGCGGAAGCGATCTACAATCTCGGCGCGGACGAGATCGATGTCCCCGCGGGAGCATTCGTCGTCTATCAGGGCAGCCACGGCGACCGGGGGGCGCACCGCGCCGACGTCATCCTGCCGGGGGCCGCCTGGACCGAGGAGCAGGGGCTGTTCGTCAACACCGAAGGCCGCCCCCAGATCGCTTTGCGCGCTTCGTTCGCTCCGGGGGAGGCCAAGGAGAACTGGGCCATCCTGCGCGCGCTTTCGGCGGAGGTGGGGATGCAACTGTCCTACGACAGCCTGTCGCAACTGCGCCGCGCGCTGATCGAGGCCGCCCCGCAGCTTGCCGAGGTCGATCAGGTCGCGGTGAACGCCTTCGCGCCGGCCGGAGTGCTGCCGCAGCTTGGCGACGGCGATTTCGGGACCGTGGTGCGCGATTTCTACCTCACCAATTCCATCGCACGCGCGAGCCAGCTGATGTCGGAGCTGTCGCAGATCGCCCGCGGGCGCGACGTCCGGCCCATCGCGGCGGAGTAGCGTCGGGGCAATCTGGACGGGGCGCGCGGAGGGGATGCATCCACGCGTCACCTGCCGACAATCGTAGGCGAAGAGGCTGGCCTTCGGGGCCCGGATGCGGTTTACACCGTCTCGCCAGCGCCCCCTCGGGGGCCGGGCACGACAGATGCGGGATCGGCCGCGCGGAGACGGCGCGCGACGGGCATTCCGACCGTATGAGGACGTGACATGGCTGACTTCTTCGCCTCGGCACCGGGTGTTGCGCTGATCATCCTGGCGCAGACGCTTGCCGTGGTTGCCTTCGTCATGATCTCGCTCCTGTTCCTCGTCTACGGCGACCGCAAGGTCTGGGCCGCGGTGCAGATGCGGCGGGGCCCGAACGTCGTCGGCCCCTGGGGTGCGCTGCAGACGGTGGCAGACGCGCTGAAATACGTCGTCAAGGAGATCGTGATCCCCGCGGGCGCGGACCGCGTCGTGTTCATCATGGCTCCGCTCACGTCCTTCGTGCTGGCCATGGTCGCCTGGGCCGTCATCCCGTTCTCCGAGACCTGGGTCCTGTCGGACATCAACGTCGCCATCCTCTACGTCTTCGCCATCTCCTCGCTGGAGGTCTACGGCGTGATCATGGGCGGCTGGGCGTCGAACTCGAAGTATCCGTTCCTGGGCAGCTTGCGGTCGGCCGCGCAGATGATCTCCTACGAGGTCTCCATCGGGCTGATCATCATCGGCGTGATCCTGTCGACGGGCTCGCTCAACTTCGGGGCCATCGTCGCGGCGCAGGACACCGGCTGGGGCTTCTTCGGCTGGTACTGGCTGCCGCATCTGCCGATGGTGTTCCTGTTCTTCATCTCCGCGCTGGCCGAGACGAACCGCGCGCCCTTCGACCTGCCGGAGGCGGAATCGGAACTCGTGGCGGGCTATCAGGTGGAATATTCCTCCACGCCGTTCCTCCTGTTCATGGCCGGCGAGTACATCGCCATCTTCCTGATGTGCGCGCTGATCTCGCTGCTGTTCTTCGGCGGCTGGCTCTCGCCCATCCCGTTCCTGCCCGACGGGCCGTGGTGGATGGTCGCCAAGATGGCGTTCTTCTTCTTCCTCTTCGCGATGGTGAAGGCCATCGTCCCGCGCTACCGCTACGATCAGCTGATGCGTCTGGGCTGGAAGGTGTTCCTGCCGTTCTCGCTCGCCTGGGTCGTGCTGGTGGCCTTCCTGGCCCGGTTCGAGGTGCTGGACGGTTTCTGGGCCCGCTGGCCCGAGGTCGTGGCGGTGGTGAACTGATGCGCGCCCAGATTTCTTCCGGAGGTGTCCGATGACCCAACCCACCCAACAGATCGACTGGAACCGCTCGGTCAAGTACTTCCTGCTCGCGGACATGTGGAACGGGATGAGGCTCGGGCTGAAGTATTTCTTCGGCCCCAAGGCCACGCTGAACTATCCGCACGAGAAGGGACCGCAATCGCCGCGTTTCCGGGGCGAGCACGCGTTGCGCCGATATCCCAACGGCGAGGAGCGGTGCATCGCCTGCAAGCTCTGCGAGGCCGTCTGCCCGGCGCAGGCCATCACCATCGACGCGGAACCGCGCGAGGACGGATCGCGCCGCACCACGCGCTACGACATCGACATGACGAAGTGCATCTACTGCGGCTTCTGTCAGGAGGCCTGCCCGGTCGATGCCATCGTCGAGGGCCCGAACTTCGAGTACGCCACCGAGACGCGCGAGGAGCTGTTCTACGACAAGGAGAAGCTGCTCGACAACGGCGAGCGGTGGGAAGCGGTGATTGCCCGGAACCTCGAGATGGACGCGCCCTACCGATGACCGACGCGAACCCCTTCGCGGCCTGGATGGGCCAGATGCAGGACATGGCGCGGACCATGAACCCGGCGCTCGAGCATTTCACGCCGACCGGGTTCGAGAAGCTCTGGCCGACCATGCCCGCGCGACATGATGGAGCAGTTCATGGGCAAGGGGCTCAACCCCGACGGGCTGGATGCGAAGACGAAGATGCTGCTGACGCTGGCGGGGCTCACGGTGCTGGGCGCGCAGGGCGAGGCGCAGATCCGCCTCACGGTGAGGCAGGCCGCCGAGCAGGGGGCGACGAAGCAGGAGATCGCGGAGACCATCGGGCTGATGGGGCTCTTCGGCGGGCTGCCGGCGATGAACAAGGCGATGGAGCTGGCGAACTCGGTGCTGGAGGAGGGCGCATGACCGTCCTCGTTCTCGCCTTCTATCTCTTCGCCATCACCACGGTGACGGCCGGTCTTTTCGTCGTCATCTCGCGCAACCCGGTGCATTCGGTGCTCTGGCTGATCCTCTGCTTCCTCTCCACCGCCGGCCTCTTCGTCCTGCTCGGTGCGGAGTTCGTGGCGATGCTGCTGATCATCGTCTACGTCGGTGCGGTCGCGGTGCTGTTCCTCTTCGTGGTGATGATGCTCGACGTCGATTTCGCGGAGTTGAAGGCCGAGATGGCGAAGTACATCCCGCTCGCCGGGCTGATCGGTGTGGTGCTCCTGATGCAGCTCGCCATTGCCTACGGCGTCTGGGAGACGGCGGACGGTGTGATCATGGCTCCGGGCCTCGATGCGATCGCCGTGCCACCGGTTCTGAACACGCAGGCGCTCGGGCTGGTGCTCTACGACGAATACTTCGTGATGTTCCAGCTTTCCGGCCTGATCCTGCTGGTCGCGATGATCGGGGCCATCGCCCTGACACTGCGACACCGCAAGGACGTGAAGCGCCAGAACGTGCTGCACCAGATGTGGCGCGACCCGGCGCAGGCGATGAGCGTGACGGATGTGAAACCGGGTCAGGGGCTTTAGGCATGTCGCGAACGACCATAATCATTATCATCGTCCTGCTGGTCATCCTGCTGGGCGGGTTCTCGTTTCTCTGAACGAGACGAGGGACGAACGGTGCCGCGAACGCGCCGGAGAGGGACGACATGATCGGACTTGAACATTACCTGACGGTCGCCGCCGCGCTCTTCGTCATCGGCATCTTCGGGATCTTCCTGAACCGCAAGAACGTGATCGTCATCCTGATGTCGATCGAACTGATGCTGCTCGCGGTGAACATCAACTTCGTCGCATTCTCGGGGTTCCTCGGCGACCTCACGGGGCAGGTCTTCACCCTCTTCGTGCTCACCGTCGCCGCCGCCGAAGCTGCCATCGGCCTCGCCATCCTGGTCTGCTTCTTCCGCAACCGGGGCACCATCGACGTCGAAGACGTCAACGTGATGAAGGGCTGACCGCATGACCACCATCATCCTCTTCGCGCCGCTCGTGGGCGCGCTGATCTGCGGGTTCGGCTGGCGCGTCATCGGCGAGATGGCGGCGATGGTCACGGCCACGACGCTGCTGTTCCTCGCCGCGATCCTGTCCTGGGTCGTGTTTCTGGGCCATGACGGCACGACGCAGCAGATCCCGCTCTTCGCCTGGGTCGAATCCGGCTCGCTCGTCACCGACTGGGGCATCCGGCTGGACCGGCTGACGGCGACGATGCTGATCGTGGTGACGACCGTCTCCGCGCTCGTGCACCTTTACAGCTTCGGCTACATGGACCACGACCCGCAGTGGCGCGAGGGCGAGACCTACAAGCCGCGCTTCTTCGCCTACCTGTCGTTCTTCACCTTCGCGATGCTGATGCTGGTGACGGCCGACAACCTGCTGCAGATGTTCTTCGGCTGGGAGGGCGTGGGCGTCGCCTCCTACCTGCTGATCGGGTTCTACTGGCGCAAGCCGTCCGCGAGTGCCGCCGCGATGAAGGCGTTCATCGTCAACCGTGTCGGCGACTTCGGCTTCCTGCTGGGCATCTTCGGGCTGTTCTACCTGACCGATTCCATCGCGCTCGACGATGTCTTCGCCGCGACGCCCGAACTGGCCGAGACGACGATCCGCTTCCTCTGGACGGACTGGAACGCCGCGAACCTGCTGGCGTTCCTGCTGTTCGTCGGGGCGATGGGCAAGTCGGCGCAGCTCGGCCTGCACACCTGGCTGCCCGACGCGATGGAGGGGCCGACGCCGGTCTCCGCGCTGATCCACGCCGCCACGATGGTGACGGCGGGCGTGTTCCTCGTCTGCCGCATGTCGCCGCTAATGGAGGTGGCCCCGTCCGCCATGGCCTTCGTCGTCGTGATCGGCTCGCTGACGGCCGTCGTCGCCGCGACGATCGGGCTGGTGCAGACCGACATCAAGCGCGTGATCGCCTATTCGACCATGTCGCAGCTGGGCTACATGTTCGTCGCCGCCGGGCTCGGGGCCTATTCCGTTGCGATGTTCCACCTGCTGACCCATGCCTTCTTCAAGGCGATGCTGTTCCTCGGGGCCGGTTCCGTCATCCACGCGATGCACCACGAGCAGGACATGCGGAACTACGGCGGGCTGCGGCACAAGATCCCGCTGACGTTCTGGGCGATGATGATCGGGACGCTTGCCATCACCGGCGTCGGCATCCCGCTCCTCTATGTCGGCTTTCCGGTCGGGTTCGCCGGTTTCGTCAGCAAGGACGCCATCATCGAGGTGGCCTACGCCGGCGGCGGCGCGCTCGGCCTGCCGTTCCTGGCGCTGTCGCTTTCGGCGGTATTCACGAGCTTCTACTCCTGGCGCCTGATGTTCCTCACGTTCTACGGCAAGCCGCGGGGCGACAGGCACACCCACGAGCACGCGCATGAGAGTCCGCTGGTGATGACGATTCCGCTGGGCGTCCTCGCGGTCGGGTCCATCCTGGCCGGAATGGTGTTCTACGGCCCGTTCTTCGGATCGCAGGCCTCGGTCGACCGGTATCTTCGGGATCTCGGACACGGCGGAGGTCCATGCGTCGGTGCACGGCGGGCTGGTCGGCGTGGCGAATGCCGCGACCGAGGCGGAGGTGCCGCACGAACGTGCCGCTGCAGATTCCCGGCGAGGGCGCGATCTACATCGGCCCGGAGAACCACATCATCCACGAGGCGCACGAGGTGCCGGCCTGGGTGAAGCTGTCGCCCTTCGTGGAGATGCTGATCGGCTTCGGGGTCGCCTGGTTGTTCTACATCCGCCGGCCGTCCCTTCCCGGACAATGGGCCACGAACCTGGCCCCGATGCACCGGTTCCTGCTCAACAAATGGTACTTCGACGAAATCTACGACTTCCTCTTCGTGCGGCCGGCGAAATGGATCGGGTCGTTCCTGTGGACACGTGGCGACGGCACGGTCATCGACGGCGCGATCAACGGCGTGGCGATGGGGATCGTGCCCTTCGCGACGAAATGGCTGAACCGCGTGCAGTCGGGCTACATCTTCACCTATGCCTTCGCGATGGTGATCGGCATCGTCGTCCTGATCTCCTGGACGACGATCGCGGCGGGGAACTGACGCAATGGAAAACCTCCTCTCCATCGTCACCTTCACGCCCATGGTCGCGGCGCTCATCCTCGCGGTCTTCCTGCGCGGCGACGACGCGGCCGCGCAGCGCAACGCGAAGTGGCTGGCCCTCGGCGCGACGACGTTCACCTTCATCGTCTCCGTGTTCATCCTGACCGGCTTCGACCCGTCCGACACCGGCTTCCAGTTCGTAGAGGAGCGGACCTGGGTCTTCGGGTTGCAGTACAAGATGGGCGTGGACGGCATATCGGTGCTGTTCGTCATGCTGACGACGTTCCTGATGCCGCTGGTGATCGCGTCCTGCTGGGAGGCGACGCACCGGGTGAAGGACTACATGGTCGCGCTCCTCGTGCTGCAATCGCTGATGATCGGCGTGTTCTGCGCGCTGGATCTGATCCTCTTCTACCTGTTCTTCGAGGCGGGGCTGATCCCGATGTTCCTCATCATCGGCATCTGGGGCGGGGCGAACCGGATCTACGCGTCGTTCAAGTTCTTCCTCTACACGCTTCTCGGCTCCGTCCTGATGCTCGTCGCGATGATCGCGATGTACGTCGACGCGGGCACGACCGACATCCCGACGCTGCTCGCGCACGAGTTCTCCTACGCGCCTCTGAACGTCTTGGGCCTCGACATCGTCGGCGGCGCGCAGACGCTGATGTGGCTCGCCTTCTTCGCCAGCTTCGCGGTCAAGATGCCGATGTGGCCCGTCCACACCTGGCTGCCGGACGCGCATGTGCAGGCCCCCACGGCGGGCTCCGTCGTGCTGGCCGCGATCCTGCTCAAGATGGGCGGCTACGGCTTCCTGCGCTTCTCGCTCCCGATGTTCCCCGTGGGGTCCGAGATCCTCGCGCCGCTGGTGCTCTGGCTTTCGGCCATCGCCATCGTCTACGCCTCGCTCGTGGCGCTCATGCAGTCGGACATGAAGAAGCTCATCGCCTATTCCTCCGTGGCGCACATGGGCTTCGTCACCATGGGCATCTTCGCCGCCAACCGGCAGGGCGTGGACGGCGCGATCTTCCAGATGATCTCGCCACGGCTTCATCTCCGGCGCGCTCTTCCTCTGCGTCGGCGTGATCTACGACCGGATGCATACGCGGGAGATCGACGCCTACGGGGGGCTGGTGAACAGGATGCCGGCCTATGCGCTCATCTTCATGCTCTTCACGATGGCCAACGTCGGCCTGCCGGGCACGTCGGGCTTCGTGGGCGAGTTCCTGACCCTGGTGGGCGTGTTCCAGGTCAACACCTGGGTCGCGCTCGTCGCCACATCCGGGCGTGATCCTCTCGGCGGCCTACGCGCTCTGGCTCTACCGACGGGTGATGTTCGGCGACCTCATCAAGGAATCGCTGCGCTCGATCGGCGACATGACGGGCCGGGAGAAGACGATCTTCGCGCCGCTCGCCTTCTTCACGATCCTGCTGGGTGTCTATCCCAGCCTGATCACCGACATCATCGGGCCTTCGGTGTCCGAGCTCGTCGCGAACTACGACGTCGCCACCGCCGACATCGTGCTGACCCGCGACGTCGCGGTCGTGGACAACTGAAGGCATCCGCCATGCAAGCTGACCTCACCCTCATCCTCCCCGAAATCGTGCTGGCGCTCTACGCGATGGGCGCGCTCCTGATCGTGGTCTACACCGGGCAGGACGCGTTACGCCCGCCCGCTGACCTGGCTGACGGCTGCCGTCCTGTCCGCGGTCGCCCTCTGGGTCGCGCTATCGCAGGCCACGGGCGTTCGCCTTCGACGGGATGATCGTGAAGGACGGGTTCGCCCGCTTCGCGCAGGTCGGAATCCTGCTCTCCGCCGCGATCGTGCTCGTCATCGGGCAGGATTACATGGCCCGCCACCGGATGCTCAAGTTCGAGTACCCGCTGCTGATCGTGCTCTCGGTCATCGGCATGATGGTGATGGTCTCGTCGGGCAACCTGCTGACGCTCTACATGGGGCTGGAACTGCAATCGCTGGCGCTCTACGTCGTCGCCTCCATGCGCCGCGACAACGTGAAGTCGACGGAAGCGGGGCTGAAGTACTTCGTCCTCGGCGCTCTGTCGTCGGGGCTGCTGCTCTACGGCATCTCGCTGACCTACGGCTACGCCGGCACGCTGTCGTTCCCCGGCGTGATCGTCGTCGCCACCGCGGATGCGCCACTCGGGCTCCTGTTCGGGCTGGTGTTCATGATCTCGGGGCTGGCGTTCAAGATCTCCGCCGCGCCGTTCCACATGTGGACGCCGGACGTCTACGAGGGCTCTCCCACGCCGGTCACCGCCTTCCTCGCCACCGCGCCCAAGCTCGCTGCCATGGGCATGTTCGCCCGGGTCGTCCACGACGTCTTCGGGGGCATCGTCGCCGACTGGCAGCAGATCGTGGCGCTGCTCTCCGTCCTGTCGATGTTCGTCGGCGCCATCGCCGCCATCGGGCAGCGCGACATCAAGCGGCTGATGGCCTATTCGTCCATCGCGCACATGGGCTACGCGCTCATGGGCCTCGCTGCGGGCACGTCGGCCGGCGTGGCGGCGATGCTGCTCTACATGTCGATCTACGTGGTCATGAACATCGGCACCTTCGCCTTCATCCTGTCGATGACACGCGACGGGCGGGACGTTTCGGACATCGCATCGCTGAAGCTGCTCTCCAAGACCCGGCCCGGAGCGTCGCTCGCGCTGCTCGTCCTGATGTTCAGCCTCGCCGGCGTGCCACCCACGCTGGGGTTCTTCGCCAAGTACGGCGTGCTGGTCGCGGCCGTCGACGCCGGGCTCATCTGGCTCGCGGTGCTCGGCATGATCGCCTCGGTCATCGCCGCGTTCTACTACCTGCGGATCGTCTACTTCATCTATTTCGGGGAGGCGGAGGAACCCTTCGCGCCCGACATTCCCGTCGTGCAGATGATCGCGCTGGCCGGCGCGGCCGTGCTGATGCTGGCGCTCGTGCCCGAACTGCTGGGCCTGGAGCCGATGGCCGCGCTGGCCGCCGACGCGCTGGTCAACTGATGCTTCCCGCCGTCGTGCCGGATTGGCCGGCGGGGGTCGCCCGGGTGCTGCTGGAGGAGGTGGACAGCACCTCGCTCGAGGCGGCCCGCCGCGCCCCGGACGGGCCCGCGTGGATCCTCGCGCGGCGACAGACCACGGGCAAGGGCCGCCGGGGACGGGCGTGGTCGATGGCCCGCCGGCGACTTCGCCGCGTCGCTCGTCTGGCGACCGGACGCGACGCCTGCGGGAATGGCCCTGCGCAGTTTCACCGCGTCGCTCGCTCTGCACGACGCGTTGACCGGGCTGGGCGTCGCGGGGCTGTCGCTGAAGTGGCCCAACGACGTGCTGCTGACCGAGCGCAAGCTCGCCGGCATCCTGCTCGAAGTCGCCATCGCCCGGACTTCTCGTCCTCGGCATCGGCGTCAATCTCGCCGGTGCGCCCGCGCGCGGCGGATGTCGAACCCGATGCCGTCCCGCCGATCTCCCTGCTCGACGCCACCGGCCTGCGCATCGCACCGACCGCGCTTCTGGACACTCTCGCCCCCGCCTTTGCCGTCCGGGAGGCGCAGCTCGTCGCGGACGGCTTCGCGTCCATCCGCGCCGACATGGATGCGTCACGCCGCCCGTGTCGGCCAACCGATGATCGTGCGCCTGCCAGGCGAGGGGATCCGCGGCACCTTCGAGGATATCGACGCGGACGGGCGGCTGATCCTTTCCACCGCCGCAGGTCCGCGCCGCATCGCCGCCGGTGACGTCTTCTTCGAGGAAGCCTGAGATGCTGCTGACCATCGACTGCGGCAACACCAACACCGTCTTCGGCATCTGGGACGGAACCGACTTCGTCGCCAACTGGCGCTGCGCCACGCAGCATCAGCGGACGGCGGACGAATACTACGTCTGGCTGCGCACGCTGATGGGGCTGCACAAGCTGGACGTGGCGATCACCGACTGCATCGTCTCCTCCACCGTGCCGCGCGTGGTGTTCAACCTGCGCGTGCTCTGCGACCGCTACTTCGACACGCGCCCCTACGTCGTCGGCAAGGCGGACACGTCGCTGCCCGTCGGCGTGCGGGTGGATGCGGGCACGGCCGTCGGGCCGGACCGGCTGGTGAACACGGTCGCGGGGTTCGACCGGCACGGCGGCGACCTGATCGTGGTCGACTTCGGCACCGCGACCACCTTCGACGTGGTCGACACGGACGGCGCCTACATCGGCGGCGTGATCGCGCCCGGGCGTGAACCTGTCGCTCGAGGCGCTGCACATGGCGGCGGCAGCATTGCCGCATGTGGACATCACCCAGCCGCAGAGGGTAGTGGGCACCAACACCGTCGCCTGCATGCAGTCGGGCATCTTCTGGGGCTATGTCGGCCTCATCAAGGAAATCACGCAACGCATAAGGGCTGAACGCGATCGCCCGATGAAAGTCATCGCGACCGGGGGGCTTGCGCCCTTGTTCCAGCAAGCGGAAGCGCTCTTCGACGCCGTCGAGGACGATCTGACGATGCACGGGCTGACCGTGATCCACAGATACAACAAGGAAAACACATGAGCGGACGAGACCGCCTGATCTACCTTCCCCTCGGCGGGGCGGGTGAAATCGGAATGAACGCCTACGTCTACGGCTACGGAAAGCCCGGCAAGGAACGCCTGATCCTCGTGGACCTGGGCATCGCCTTCCCGGACATGGACACGACGCCCGGCGTCGACATCATCGTGCCGGACATCACCTGGCTGGTGGAGAACATCGACCGGCTGGAAGCGGTGTTCGTCACCCACGGCCACGAGGATCACCTCGGCGGCTTCGCGCACCTCTACCCGCAGATGAAGAAACCGCTCCACGCCCGCCCCTTCACGGCCAACCTCGCGCGCCGCAAGATGCAGGAAAAGGGGCAGGATCCGAAGGTCGTGCACACCGCCGCCGCCTTCCCCGAGATGATCGAGGCCGGTCCGTTCAAGGTCGGTTTCCTGCCGGTGTCGCATTCGATCCCGGAGTCCAACGCGCTCGTCATCGACAGCCCGGCGGGCCGCGTCATCCACACCGGCGACTTCAAGATCGACCGCTCCCCCGTCGTGGGCCAGCCGTTCGACGACGCGCTCTGGGCCGAGGCCGCGAAGCCCGGCGTGCGCGCGCTGGTCTGCGATTCGACCAACGTGTTCTCCAAGCACGAGGGCCGGTCGGAAGCGGAGGTCGCGCCGAATCTCAAGCCGCTGGTGCAGGCCGCCAAGGGCATGTTCGTCGCCACCACCTTCGCCTCCAACGTCGCGCGGCTGCAATCGCTCGCCATCGCCGGGGAGGCCGCGGGCCGCTCCATCTGCCTGATGGGCCGGGCGATGCGCCGCATGACGGAGGCCGCCCGCGAGGAGGGGATGCTGTCGGACTTTCCCGCCACCATCTCCCCGGAGGAGGCGGCGGACATCCCGCGCGAGAACCTGATGCTGATCGTCACCGGCAGCCAGGGCGAGCGCCGCGCGGCCTCGGCGCAGCTCAGCCGCGGCAAGTATTTCGGCATGGAGCTCAAGGACGGCGACACGTTCCTCTTCTCGTCGAAGACCATTCCGGGCAACGAGAAGGAAGTCGCCCGGATCATGAACAACCTGTCGGAGCTCGGCGTGGATGTCGTGACCGACGACGACGGGCTCTACCACGTCTCGGGCCATGCCAACCGCCCCGACCTGGAGTTCATGCACAAGCTCGTGGAGCCGCAGATCGTCGTGCCGATGCACGGGGAACATCGCCACCTGCGCGAGCATGCGAAGGTCGCGCAATCGCTCGGCCGCACCGGCATCGTCGCGCCCGAACGGCACGATGGTGGACCTGTCGGGCAATCAGCCGCAGGTCGTGGAACAGGTCGAGACCGGTCGCACCTATCTGGACGGCTCCGCCCTCGTCGGCCAGTTCGACGGCGTCGTGCGCGACCGGATCCGGATGGCGCTCAACGGGCATGTCGTGGTCGCCGTGATGGTGGACGATGACAATGAGATCCTGTCGGACACCTGGGTCGACATCCGGGGTCTGCCGGAACTCGTCCGCGGCTCCGCCCCGTTGGCGGAGATCATGGAGGAGCACCTCGCCGGTCAGCTCTCGCGCGCGGACAAGCGAACGGCGAACGACGACGAGAAGCTGGAGGATCTGGTGGTCCGGGGCGTGCGCAAGGTCGCGCAGGACGAGATCGGCAAGCGTCCGGAAGTGACCGTGCTGATCACGCGTCTGACGGCGGACTGAGCCCGCGGGGATGTCCCGGAGGCGGCTCCGATTGCCAATTGGCAATCGGAGTCGTCTCCTCGGCGGCCTACTCCGCCGCCATCGCCTCCGCCGCCTCGACCCGAACGGCGGAGAACTTGAATTCCGGGATCTTGCCGAACGGATCCAGCGCCGGGTTGGTCAGCAGGTTCGCCGCCGCCTCCACGAAGGCGAAGGGCAGGAACACCATGTCCGGCGACACCGCCCTGTCGGCGCGCGCCATCAACGTCACCGTCCCGCGCCGCGTCGTCAGTCGGACCCAGCCGCCGGGGGGCACGCCCATCCGGCGCAGGGTGGAGGGATGCAGCGAGCAGTTCGCCTCCGGCTCCACCGCGTCCAGCACCTTCGAGCGTCGCGTCATCGAGCCGGTGTGCCAGTGCTCCAACTGCCGCCCGGTCGTCAGGATCATCGGATAGTCGGCGTCCGGCACCTCGTCGGGGGCGATGACCTCGGCGGGGGTGAACCGCGCGCGGCCCTCCGCGCGGGGAAAGCCGTCGCCGAAGACGATGGCCTGTCCCGGGTCGGTCGGGGAGAGCGACGGATAGGTGACGGCACCCTCGGCCTCCAGACGGTCCCAGGTGATGTTGTCGAACGAGGCCATGACCTGCTTCATCTCGGCGAAGACTTCGCGCGGGTGGGTGTAGCTCCAGTCCAGCCCGCAGCGGCGCGCGAGATCCACGGTGATCGCCCAGTCCTCCCGCGCGTCCCCCGGCGGCGGCACGGCGGGGCGGCCCATCTGCACCTGCCGGTTGGTGTTGGTGACGGTCCCGGTCTTCTCCGCGAAGGCGGCAGCGGGCAGGATCACGTCGGCGTAGTTCGCCGTTTCCGTCAGGAAGATATCCTGCACGACGAGGTGGTCCAGCGTGGCGAGCGCAGCGCGCGCATGGTCCACGTCCGGGTCCGACATGGCGGGGTTCTCGCCCAGAATGTACATCGCCTTGATCTCGCCCGCATGGACGGCATCGAGAATCTCCGTGACGGTAAGCCCCTTCTCCGCCAGCGGTTCGTCGCCCCATAGGGCCGCGTATTTCGCGCGCACGTCGGCGTTCAGCACGCTCGCGTAATCCGGCAGGAACATCGGGATCATCCCCGCGTCCGACGCACCCTGCACGTTGTTCTGCCCGCGCAGCGGGTGCAGCCCGGCCCCCGGGCGCCCGATCTGCCCGCACATCAGCGCCAGCGAGATCAGGCAGCGCGAGTTGTCGGTGCCGTGGATGTGCTGGGAGATGCCCATTCCCCAGAAGATCATCGCCGACTTCGCCCCGGCGAAGGTGCGCGCGACGTCGCGGATCGTCTCCGCGTCGATGCCGGTCAGCGGAGCCATCTTCTCTGGCGCGAACCCTTCGAGATGTGCCCGTTGCGCCTCCCAGTTCTCCGTCATCGCCGCGATATACTGCCGGTCGGTCAGCCCCTCCTCCGCGATGACGTGCATGATCGAGTTGAGGAGGGCGACGTCCGAACCGGGCCGGAACTGAAGCATGTGCGACGCGTGATGCTTGAGCGCCTGACCGCGCGGGTCGATGACGATGAGCTTGCCGCCGCGCCTGGCGAACTGCTTGAAGTACGTCGCGGCGACGGGGTGGTTCTCGACCGGGTTCGCCCCGATGACGATGGCCACGTCGGCGTTCTCGATCTCGTTGAAGGTGGCGGTGACGGCACCCGATCCGACGTTCTCCATCAGCGCCGCGACCGAGGAGGCGTGGCAGAGGCGGGTGCAATGATCGACGTTGTTGTGCCCGAATCCCTGCCGGATGAACCGCTGGAAGAGGTAGGCCTCCTCGTTCGAACACTTGGCGGAGCCGAAGCCCGCGACCTCGCGCCCCCGCCCGCGCAGGCCGTTCGCCGCGACGTCGAGCGCTTCGTCCCAGCTCGCCTCCCGGAAGACCTCGGCATAGTTCCCCGGGTCGACGTTCAGCCCCTTCGCCGGCGCGTCGTCCCGACGGATGAGCGGTTTCGTCAGCCGGTGCGCATGGTGGACGTAGTCGAAACCGAACCGACCCTTCACGCAGAGTCGGCCTTCGTTGGCGGGGCCGTTTATCCCGTCGACCTTCATGATCCTGCCGGCCTTCGACTTGAGCGAGACCTGACAGCCGACGCCGCAGAACGGGCAGATCGACTTCGTCTCGGTTTCCCAATCCGCCGAGTCGCCGATCTGCGCCGCGTCGACCATCGTGCCGGGCATCAGCGCGCCGGTGGGGCAGGCCTGCACGCATTCGCCGCAGGCCACGCAGGTGCTCTCCCCCATCGGATCGTCGAAGTCGAACACCGGATAGCTGTCGTGCCCGCGCCCGGCCATGCCGATCACGTCGTTCACCTGCACCTCCCGGCAGGCCCGGACGCAGAGACCGCACTGGATGCAGGCGTCGAGGTTCACGCGCATGGCGACATGGCTGTCGTCGAGGAGCGGGATATGGTCCGCGTCCAGCGTCGGCAGACGGCTCTGCGTCAGTCCCTCCGCGTCGGCCACGTCCCACAGGCGGGAGGAGCGGTCATGCGAGACGGCGCGCTCCGGCTGGTCGGCCAGCAGCATCTCCACCACCATCCGACGGGCGGAGGTGGCCCGGACGCTGTCCGTGGTGACGACCATGCCGGGGGTCGGAGCGCGCACGCAGGAGGCGGCCAGCACGCGCTCTCCCTCGATCTCCACCATGCAGGCGCGGCAGTTCCCGTCGGCGCGGTAGCCGGGTGCCGGCAAATGGCAGAGGTGAGGGATGACGAGGCCGCGACCCTGCGCGACCTCCCAGATCGTCTCGCCGGGGCGGGCTTCGACAGGCGCGCCGTCGAGCGTGAATCGAATGGTGTCGGACATTGGCGCGCCTCCGGTCTGGCGCCACCCTAGGAGGGTCGCGCGGGAGCCGAAAGGCCCGAGGCGACAGGGGCCGGCAGTGGAACGACCGTCCCGTCAGTTCCCGAGCGTCGCACCGTAGAGGGGTACCGTGGAGATCGACATCTTGGCCGAGCCCTCGGTCAGCTCCTGCGCGTGGGCGAGGTAGATCAGCGTCTGGTTCTCCTGATCGAAGATGCGCTTGATCCGCAGCGACTTCAGGATGATCGAGCGGCCTTCGCGAAAGACGTCCTCGCCATCCTCCGAAGTGTCGATATCCCCGAGCACGATCGGCCCGGTCTGACGGCAGGCGATGGAGGCGTTCGACGGGTCCTCGAACCAGTTGCCGTTCGACAGACGGTCGATGAGCGAGCGGTCGAAGTAGGCGATGTGACAGGTGACGCCCTGGACCTCCGGATCCTGGATTGCGTCGATGACGATGTCGTTGCCGACCCAGTCGACGCCGACCTCTCCGACGCGTTCGGCGGAGGCGGAGGTGAAGGACAGGAGAGCGGCGGCCATGGCGGCGAGCGTGATGCGATACATACGGGGGAACCCCCCAGGGTGCCCGCGGTTCCACAGGTCGGGCAAGCTGGCGTCCGGGTCGCGGCCGCGCTAGGCGCGGGACATGGCAGGCCCCTCCACTCCCTACGACCCGCCGGACGGGCCGATCCCGGTGATCTACCGCGACGATCACCTGCTGGTGGTGGACAAGCCGGCGGGGCTGCTCTCGGTGCCGGGGCGCGGGGAGCATCTGGCGGATTGCCTGATCTCGCGGCTCGCCATGGCTCATCCGGAGGTGCTGCTCTGCCACCGTCTCGACCGGGATACCTCCGGCATCATGGTCTTCGGGCTCACGAAGGAAGGCCAGCGCAAGATCTGTCGCATGTTCGAGGTCAAGCGCATCCGCAAGCGCTACGTCGCGCGGGTCGCCGGCAGGGTGGCGGAGGAATCGGGGACGGTGGACCTGCCGCTGATCGTGGACTGGCCGAACCGGCCGCTGCAGCATGTGAACCACGAAATGGGCAAGAGGGCCGTCACCGACTGGAGCCGGATGGCGGTTGAGGACGGCACGACGCGAATGCGGCTCATGCCGCGCACGGGGCGGACGCATCAGCTGCGGGTGCACATGCTCGCATTCGGCCATCCGATCCTGGGCGATCCGTTCTACGCGCCCGACGCGACGTGGTCGCGGATGATGCTCCATGCGGAGGGGCTCAAGTTCGAGCATCCGGTGACGGGGCAGGTGATGCGATTGGAGGCTCCCTGTCCATTCTGACGGCCTTCCCCCGGGGCCCCGCGGTGTCTATGTCGCATCGGACGTCAACCGCGAGGAGAGCCGCCATGAGCCTGCGCATCAACCAGACCGTCCCCGATTTCGAGGCCGAGACCAGCGAGGGGCCGATCCGCTTCCACGACTGGATGGGCGATAGCTGGACCATCCTGTTCAGCCACCCGAAGGACTTCACCCCCGTCTGCACCACCGAGTTCGGAGCCGTGGCGCAGCTGCACGACGAATGGGAGAAGCGCGGCGTGAAGGTCATCGGCATCTCCGTCGACGGGGTCGAGGATCACCGCAAGTGGAAGGGCGACATCGGCACCTTCGCGGGCACGGAGGCGACCTTCCCGATCATCGCGGACGCGGGGCTGGAGATCTCGAAGGCCTACGACATGCTGCCGGCGGATGCCTACCTTCCCGACGGGCGCACGCCGAACGACACCGCGACGGTGCGCTCGGTCTACGTCATCGGGCCGGACAGGCAGCTCAAGCTGTCGATGACCTATCCGATGAACGTCGGGCGCAACTTCGCGGAGATCCTGCGCGCGGTGGATGCGTTGCAGGCGGCGGCGAAGCACGGCGTGGCGATGCCGGCGAACTGGGAACGGGGGCGCGACGTGGTGATCCCGGCGACGGTGTCGGACGAGGACGCCAAAGCGAAGTTCGGGGAGTTCACGACGCATTTCCCCTACCTGCGGATGACGAAGGACCCGTCGGCCTAGGACAGCCGGTCAAGCAGCGTCTCCGCCACCCGCGCGAAGGCGGCGCGGTCGGATTTGGAGATGCCGTCGAAGAGCGTCGTGAGGCCGTCCGTGCGATTTGCGCGGGCGACCTTCACATGCGCGGCGGCATGATCGTTCAGGCGCACGACCGTCTTGCGCCGGTCCGTCGGGTGCCGTTCGCGGGCGAGCAGTCCTTCGGCCTCCAACTGGTCCACGATCCCGGTGACGGCCTGCGGCGAGACGTGCAGCCGTGAGGCGAGGTCGCGCATCCCCAGCGGTCCGTCGTCGGCGAGGTGCCCCAGAAGCGCGAGCCGGGGCGCGCGTTCGGCCCCGGACCCCTGCACCCGGCGCAGGGCGGCGGCAAGACGGTCGATCACTTCGGCGAGATGCTTCGGGGAAGAAGGTTTGGCCATCCCCGCAGGGTAAGCGCCGGGAACGAAAGGTCAAGCTTCGGACGGTCCGGAGATGAAGCCACAAATGAAAAGGCCGCCCCCGGGGGAGCGGCCTTCCGGACAGTTGCGGCGCTGCCTCAGCCCTGGCGGGCCTTGAAGCGCGGCTGCGTCTTGTTGATCACGTAGACCCGGCCCTTGCGGCGCACGACGCGGCAGTCGCGATGGCGGGCCTTCAGCGACCGGAGGGAATTGCGAACCTTCATGGCTGCTCTCCTGATGCGGGGTGACGCCCCGGGTTGAACTCTGCCCCCCGGGGGAGGCGGTGGGCCCGGCATCTTCCGGGGAAGAGGGCGGGATGGTGGGCGATACTGGGATCGAACCAGTGACCCCTTCGATGTCAACGAAGTGCTCTACCGCTGAGCTAATCACCCCTTACGATGGCGAGGACAAGAGCCGAGCCGTCGATTGGTGGGCGGTGGATAGTGGCTTTCGTTTCGGCCCGCAAGGGGGCTATCGACAGTTTGGCAGACGCCCTATCTATCGCTCGAGGGAGGCCCGCGACCCATGCCGAGAGTGCCGTTCCACCTGACGCTGCCGCGGCACGTCACCTCCCCGGTCGTCGTGGGCTCGCCTCATTCGGGCCGGCACTACGACGCCGCGTTCCTGCAGACCACCGTGCTGGACCTCGCGCGGATCCGGTCGTCCGAGGATGCCTATGTCGACCTGCTGCTGGAGGGTGTGCCGCGGTTCGGCGTGCCGCTGCTCGCCGCAGGAATGCCCCGCGCCTTCCTCGACCTGAACCGCGCGTCCGGGCGAGATGGACCCGGCGGTCGTGCGCGACGTGCCGCCCGCGGCCGCCAATCCGCGGATCAGCTCGGGCCTCGGCGTGATTCCCCGGGTCGTGGCGCAGGGGCGGGCGATCTACGGCGGCAAGATCAGCCGGCGCGAGGCCTCCCACCGGATCGACGCCTACTGGCGACCCTACCACGGGGAGCTTCACCGGCTCATGACCTCGGCGCAGGATCTTTTCGGGCAAGCGATCCTGCTCGACTGCCACTCGATGCCCCACGAGGCCATCGCCGCGACGGGTCCGCGCGGCAAGCCGCCCCAGATCGTGCTGGGCGACCGCTTCGGCTCCTCGGCGGCACCGCATCTGGTCGATGCGCTGGAGGCGGTCTTCGAGGGTCTGGGGCTGCGGGTGGCGCGCAACGCGCCCTTCGCGGGGGCCTATGTCACGCAGGCCTACGGTCATCCGCACCGGGGCCGGCACGCGATCCAGATCGAGATCGACCGCGCGCTCTACCTCGACGAGGCGCGGGTCGAGCGGACCGCCGGCTTCGCCGGGATGCAGGCCCTGATGACGGAGGCGGTCGCGCGGTTCTGCGACCGGGTGGCCGCCCCGAAGGACCTGGCGGCGGAGTAGTCAGCGCAGGGCGCGGCCCTTGCGGATCGCATCGTCGCCGAATCGCGCGCGGATCGCATCCGTCGCCCGCTCCGCCTCGCGCCGCCTGTCGCCGCCCGGGTCCAGCAGGTCGCCGCCCCGGTCGGCCAGATCCGCCTGCACCAGATCGGAGAGCCCGACGCCGATGAGCCGCGCGGGCCCCCGTTCGCGGCTTGCATCGAGGAGCGCGCGCGCCTCGCGGTAGAGCCGGTCCGCCATCTGCGTCGGGTCCGACAGGGCGTGTCGCCGGGTGATGGCGGAGAAGTCGGCACGCTTGAGCTTGAGCGTCACGACGCGGCCCGCGAGCCCCTTGGCCTTGGCCCGCGCGGAGACCTGCTCGGACAGCCGCCAGAGATGCCCGTCGAGGATGTCCGGATCGGAGGTGTTCTCCCGGAACGTCGTCTCCTTGGAGATCGACTTGACGACGCGGCGGGCGTTCACGCCGCGCCGGTCCTCCCCGCGGGCCAGATGCCAGAGCCGGTCGCCCATCGAGCCGAACCGGCGCGACAGGTCCGCCCGGTCCCAGCGGCGCAGATCGGCGATGGTGGCGATGCCGGCCTTCTTCAGCGATTCCTGCCCCACCAGCCCGACGCCCCAGATGATGCCGACCGGCTGCGGCGCCAGGAACGCCTCCGTCTCCGCCCGCCCGATCACCGAGAAGCCGCGCGGCTTGTCGAGATCGGAGGCGATCTTGGCGAGGAACTTGTTGTGGCTGAGCCCGATGGATCCGGTGATCCCGATCTCCTCGCGCATCCGTCGGGTCAGGCGGGCGAGCATCACGGCGGGCGGCGCGCCGTGCAGCTTCGTCGTGCCCGTCAGGTCGAGGAACGCCTCGTCCAGCGACAGCGGCTCGATGGCCGGCGTCAGCTCCTCCATCAGCGCACGGACCTGCTGCGAAACCTCGACGTAGAGATCCATGCGGCCCTTGATGACCACCGCGTCGGGGCAGAGCTCCAGCGCCTTGAACATCGGCATGGCGGAGCGCACGCCCCGGGTCCGCGCGACGTAGCAGCAGGTGGAGACGACGCCGCGCCGGCCGCCGCCGATGACGACCGGCTTGTCGGCGAGATCCGGGCGGTCGCGCTTCTCCACGCTGGCGTAGAAGGCGTCGCAGTCCATGTGTGCGATCGACAGGTCGAAGAGTTCGGGATGCGCCGCGATGCGCGGGCTGCGGCAGGCGGGGCACCGGCTGCCGGTCTCGAAGGGGGTCAGGCATTGGCGGCAGAGCGCGGGCATGGTTCGTTCTAGACGGCCCGGCGGGCGGGGGGAACCGCGCAGGCGGCACCCGGGTTGATCCGCTGCACGTCCCGTCCCGCCATCAGGAGGTTCCCATGGTCCGCACCGATTCCCCCGCCGAGAAGGCCGCCGCGGATCGCAGGGCCGCCGGCAAGGACGGCGAGATGACCTACGACCGCAGCCTCGCCACCGCGCCCGGCGATCCGTTGCCCGATACCGGGGCGCGCGTCGGCACTCCGCGCGCGCCGGCCCGCACCGAAGGGCCCGTTCCGGGCGGAGCCGCGCTGGAGCCGGAGGACGTCGCCCCCAGGCGCGGCCGGGCGACCATCGGGCTGCTCGTCCTCGGCGCGATCATCGCGATCACGATCCTGCTCGCGGTGATCTTCGCCTGGCAAGGGCCCGACCCGATCGAGGGGCCGGTCATCGAAGGGTCGACCGTCGAAGAAGGCACCTTCGTCCCCGCGGGCGACTGACGCGTCGCCATTGTCCCCGGCGTCGCCTGCACCCATGTAAGCCTCGGGATGAACTGGATCGGGCGACATGGAACAGGACGTGCTGAACTTCGCCGGAGAGAACGCGGTCCTGATCGCGCTGGCGATCTTCGTGATCGTCTGCATCCTGCTCGGCGTCCGGATCGTGCCGCAGTCCGAGAAATATGTCGTCGAGCGGTTCGGTCGTCTGCGCAGCGTGCTGGGCCCCGGGATAAACCTGATCGTGCCGTTCCTCGACAAGGTGGCGCACAAGATCTCGATCCTGGAGCGGCAACTGCCGAACGCCAGCCAGGATGCGATCACCCGCGACAACGTGCTCGTGCAGATCGAGACCAGCGTCTTCTACCGCATCCTTCACCCGGAGAAGACGGTCTACCGGATCCGTGATGTAGATGCCGCGATCTCCACCACCGTGGCCGGCATCGTACGGGCCGAGGTGGGCATGATGGAGCTGGACGAGGTGCAGTCCAACCGCTCCGAGGTGATCGCCAAGATCAAGTCGCCAGGTCGCCGAGGCGGTGGACGACTGGGGCATCGAGGTGACCCGTGCGGAGATCCTCGACGTCGATCTGGACGCGCAGACCCGCGAGGCGATGATGCAGCAGCTCAACGCCGAACGGGCCCGGCGTGCGCAGGTGACGGAGGCCGAGGGCAAGCGGCGCGCGGTGGAGCTGGCCGCGGACGCCGAACTCTACGCCGCCGAGCAGACCGCCAAGGGCCGCCGCATCTCCGCCGACGCGGAGGCCTATGCCACCGGCGTCGTCGCCAAGGCCATCGCCGAGAACGGGTTGGAGGCGGCGCAGTATCAGGTCGCGCTCAAGCAGGTCGAGGCGCTCAAGGCGCTGGGGCAGGGGAACGGGTCGCAGACGATCGTCGTCCCCGCCTCCGCGATGGATGCCTTCGGCGAGGCCTTCCGCATGCTCAAGGGGCGCGGCTGATGCTGTCGGCCTGGTGGGTCTGGGCGCTGGCGGCGCTTGCCTTCGGGGTACTCGAGGTCGTGGCCCCCACCTACATCCTGCTCGGCTTCGCGATCGGGGCCGGCCTCGTGGCGCTCGGGCTCGTCGCCGGTCTGCTGGGAATGCTGGCGACCTCCGCCTACGGGGCAGCATGGCTTCTGGTGGTCTTCGCCGTGCTGTCCTTCGCGGCCTGGCTTGCCCTGCGAGCGGCATTCGGGCGGCCCGGGGAGGATGCGCGGACCTTCGAGCGGGACGTGAACGACTGACCTGCGACCGATCCGCCGATCCCGATTGTGCGCCGGAGCCGACGAGGGCATCATCGCGTTCGAATGTCCAGATACCCGAAGGAACGAAACATGGTCCGCGAACCCGACGACGCCCCCGTGCCCGAAGCCTCCAAGACGCGCTTCTACATCGGCCTGGCCGTCGCCATCGTGATCGGCGGGCTGCTGGTGATCTTCGTGCTGCCGAACCTCTACGCCTCCGGCACGGAGGGGCCGGCCGAGGAGAGCATCGACGGCATCGTCGTGCCCGGTGCCGACGGGTTGCAGACGCTCGACGGCGAAGAGGTCGTGCCGCAGGAGCCCGACCCGGCCGCCACCTCGAACTAGATCCGGCGCAGATCTGCCAGGATCGCCATCGCCGCGGCGCGGGGGTCGGAGGCGGCATGGACCGGGCGGCCGACGACGATGTGGTCGGCCCCCGCCGCGATGGCCTCCGCCGGCGTCCTGATCCGCTTCTGATCCCCCGGTGACGATCCTTCGGGCCGCACGCCCGGCGTGACGATCAGCTTGCCCCGGGCCTGCGGCAACGCACGGATCGCCGCGACTTCCATGGGCGAGGCGATGACGCCGTCGGCCCCCGCTTCGAACGCGCGGGCGGCGCGGGTCACCACGAGATCGACGAGGTCCCCCGCCACCATGAGGCCCGCATCGAGGTCCGCCCGGTCCAGCGACGTCAGGATCGTGACGGCGAGGATCTTCGTGTCGCCCTTCGCCTGCGCCGCCGCGCGCACGACGTGCGGGTCGCCGTGCACGGTCAGGAAATCCAGCTCGAACCGCGCCAGCCCCCGCACCGCCGCCTCCACCGTCGCGCCGATGTCGAAGAGCTTCATGTCGAGGAAGATGCGCTTTGCGTGATCGGACTTGAGCTCGTTGGCCAGCGCAAGCCCGCCGCCCGTCAGCATCCCGAGCCCGATCTTGTAGAAGGACACCGCGTCGCCCAGCCGCTCCGCCAGCTTCAGGCCGGTCAGCGCGTCGGCCACGTCCAGGGCAATGATGAGGCGGTCGTCGGCGGGTCGGGTCATGGGGGTCTCCGGCGGAGGGATCGGTTCGGCCTAGTCCGCATCGCGGGGGTCTGTGAAGCCGCCCATCGCGCAGATCGCGGACCAGTGCTCGGGTGCGACGGGCTGCACCGACAGGCGGGGGCTGCGGACGAGGGGCATGTCGGCGAACTCGGCCCGTGCCTTGATCGCGGCGAGCGTGACGGGCGCGGGCAGCGGCGCGACGGCGCGCAGGTCGACGCATTCCCACCGCGCATCGTCGGTGGAGGGATCCGGGCGGATCGTCCGGCAGACTTCCACGATGCCGACCACCGCCCGTTCGCCCTGCGAATGGTAGAAGAAGCCCCGGTCCCCGAGCGCCATCTCGCCGCATGAAATTGCGGGCCTGGTAGTTGCGCACCCCGTCCCAGGGTTCGCCGGCCACGCCGCGCGCGACCTGATCGTCCCAGGACCATGCGGAGGGTTCGGACTTGAAGAGCCAGTGGTCCATGGATCAGCCGATCACGCGGTTCCAGGCCTCGATCCGCACGTCCGCGAAGAGCCCGGCGACGGCGTAGGGATCGGCGGCCGCGAAGGCTTCGACGTGGGCGCGGTCCCCGGTGTCGAAGACGATGAGAGAGCCGCACATGCCCCCATCCGCATCCAGGAAGGGCCCGGCCTGGACGACGTGGCGGTCGGCCTTCAGATGCGCCAGATGCGCATCCCGGTTGGAGAGGCGGACCTCCAGATGGTCGGGCTTGTCGGTGCAGATCAGCGCATGGAGCATTCGGGTGTCCTTCGTCATTCGGCGGTCAGGTCGCGGTCGAGCAGGCGATGGATCGCATCCTCCACGGTGAGGCGGCCCGCGACAAGGGCGGCGACGGCGGCGGCGATGGGCAGATCGAGCGCGTGCGTCTCGGCCAGGCGCAGGACCGCTTCGGCGGTCGCGGCCCCCTCCACCGTGGCGTCCGGGCGCGGCGTGCCGGCTCCGATGGCATGGCCGAGCGCGAAGTTGCGCGACTGCGGCGAGGCGCAGGTGAGCGCGAGGTCGCCGAGACCCGACAGGCCCATGAGCGTGCCGGGACGCGCGCCGAGGATCGGCGCGAGCCGCAGCATCTCCGCCATGCCCCGCGTCATCAGGGCCGCCCGGGCGGAGTCGCCGAGGCCCGCGCCGACGGCCGCGCCGCAGGCGATGGCGACGACGTTCTTGAGCGCCCCGCCCAGTTCGACGCCCGCCACGTCGGTCGTCCGGTAGAGGCGGAGCGACGGGGTGGACAGCTGCCCCTGCAACCGGATCCCGACCGCCTCCTCCACGCATCCGAGAGAAAGAGCGGTGGGCCGCCCGCGCGCGATGTCGACGGCGAAGCTGGGGCCGGAGAGGATCGCCGTGACGGCCCCCGGGAAGGCCTGCGCGAGGATGGCCGTCGGGCCGCGCAGAGTGGCGAGATCGAGACCCTTGCAGGCGGCGACGGCGTGACGTGGGCGCAGCGGCAGGTCCGCGAGCGCTCCCGCGAGCCGTTGCACCGGGATCGCCACGATGAGCGTATCGCATCCGGCGAGGTCCGATGCGGCGGCGGTCGGCATGACCCCGTCGGGCAGCGGGACATCCGGCAGGCGGGGCAGGCGGCGGCTCCGCGCGGCTTCCGCCATCGCCTCCGCGTCACGGCCCCAGAGGGCGACCGGACGGCCGGCCTGCGCGAGCGCCACGGCCAGCGCCGTGCCGAAAGCGCCCGCGCCCAGCACGCCGATCACGCCTTCGCCCCCCGCTTGCCGGACCCCAGCATCGGGGCCGCGCCCCGGTCCAGCGGCCAGCGGGGGCGCGCGGACAGTGGAGAGGTCGTCGCGGTGGCCGGCCGCGAAGAGCTCGGCCCCGGCCCAGGCGATCATCGCGGCGTTGTCGGTGCACAGCGCATGCGGCGGGGCGACGAAGGGCACGCCGGCGTCGGCGGCGACGTCCCGCAAGGCGGCGCGGAGCGGAGCGTTCGCCGCGACGCCCCCCGCGACCGCGAAGGCCGTGACGCCACCGAGGGCCAGCGCGCGGCGCGACTTTTCCGCCAGCACGTCCCGAACCGCATCCTGGAAGCCCGCGCAGAGATCCGCGCGTCGGCCGCCCGGAAGGCCCCCGTGCTCTTCGACGATGGCGTCGCGCGCGCGCAGGACGGCGGTCTTGAGGCCCGAGAACGACAGGTCGCACCCGGGGCGGTCGAGCAGCGGGCGGGGGAGGCGGACCGGGGCCGTCGCCCCCGCGCGCAGGTTTCCACGGCAGGGCCGCCGGGCTGCGGCAGCCCGAGCAGGCGGGCGACCTTGTCGAAGGCCTCTCCGGGCGCGTCGTCGATCGTGCCGCCGAGCCGGACGAAGGCGTCGGGCCCCTCGACGCGCAGGAAGAGGCAATGGCCGCCCGACACCAGCAACATCAGATAGGGAAAGGCCAGTCCGTCCGTCAGCCGGGGCGTCAGCGCGTGCCCGGCGAGGTGGTTCACGCCCGACCAGCGGCAACCCCGTGGCCGCCGACAGCCCCTTGGCGCACATCACGCCGGCCAGCACGCCGCCGATCAGCCCCGGCCCGGCGGTCACCGCGATCGCGTCCAACTCCTGCAGCGTCAGTCCGGCGGCGTCCAGCGCGGCCTCCACGGCGAGGTCGATCTTCTCCGCATGGGCGCGCGCGGCGATCTCGGGGACGATGCCGCCGAACGCCGCGTGGAGCCCGTCCTGTCCCAGCACGACGTTGGACAGTATCTCCCCGCGCCCCTTCGTCCGGCGGACCACGGCGGCGGCGGTGTCGTCGCAGGAACTCTCGAGGCCGAGGATCGTCAGGTCTTGTGTCATGGTCGCCACCGGTCCACTCCGGTGTCTCCTACGCCCTGCGCCCCGGGGGAACAATGCGCCCGCCCCCGTCCTGCTGACCCGCCCGGCCGACTGCCGCGAACGACCTCGCCGCTGTCCTGCGCGGGTGGGGCGCGCGGGTGACGGTCGCGCCGCTCATGCGGACGGAGCCGGTCGGGGAGGTGCCGGGGGTAGAGGCCGCGCTGCTGACGTCCGGGGCCGCGGTGGCGCGGATCGCGGCGGACGGGCCTGTGCCGGGCACGCCGGCCTGGGTCGTCGGGCCGCGCACGGCGCAGATGGCCCGGGCCGCCGGCTTCGAGGTGCGCGGCACCGCGGCCGACGTGGATGCGCTCGTGGGGCTCGTCCCGCCGGACGCGCCGCCCCTCACCCACCTGCGAGGGGCGCATACGCGCGGCGATCTCGCCGCGCGGCTCGCGGCCCGCGGGTTGCGCGTGTCGGAGGCGGTGATCTACCGGCAGGTCGCGCTGCCTCTGTCGGAAGGTGCCATCGCCCTCATGCGGTCCGGCCCGGTCCTCGTTCCGCTCTATTCTCCCCGCAGCGCCCGGCTGTTCGGCGCGGCCTGCCCGTCCGGGTGCCGCGGGGCCCTGCGCCTGCTGGCGCTCAGTCGCGGCGGTCGCGCGGGCGGGGCCCGTTCCGCCGCGTCGGGATCGCGGCGGTGCCCGATGGCGCGGGCATGCTGGCGCTCCTGCGGGAACATCTGGCTGCAATCGGCGGTTGAGGGGCATCGGCCGACGGTCTAGGTGTGGTTGAAATCTGCCGGGAGGGCATGCCTTGGCGCGCACCACGAAGCCATCGACCCCCAGAAAGTCGGTTCGCAAGCCGGCGGGCGGCAAGTCCGACGCCACCGTTGCAGCCGACCGCGCGGACCCGTCGGGAGCCCGGACGGTGACGCCCGGCGCGCCGCGCCCCGTCACCAGCGCATCGGTCGAGACACCCACCCCGTCCGCCCCGGTCGCCTCGCCTCCGGTGCCGGCTCCCCCCGCTCCGGAGGAGGCCGCCAGCGCGTCCTCGGTGCCGACGATCCGCCCGTCCGACAAGCCGCGCCCTTCGGAGCCACCCGCCGAGGCAGACAAGCCCGCCCGGGCCCCCGCGGAAGTGCGGTCCTCCAGCCCCGGGTTCCTGCCCCTCGTCCTGGGAGGTCTGGTGGCCGGAGGCATAGGCTTCGCGGTCGCGACCTTCGGCCGATCGTCGGACGGGGAGGCCGCAGCCGTCGTCGATCCTGCCCGGATCGATGCCATCTTCGCCGATGTGGAGCAGTTGAAGGCGGCGGAGGTTCCTTTGACGGATCTTTCACCCCTCGAGACGGCGCAGGGTGATCTTGCCGGCCGGCTCGATGCAGTGGCGCTGCGGCTCGACGCGGCGGAAGCCGATCTGGCGGCGGTGTCGTCCACCGCGTCCCGCAACGCCGAGGCCGTGCCGGATGCGCCGGTGGCGACCACGGAGATGACCGGAACGCTGCGCGCCGATCTCGACGCGCTGTCCGAGGAGGTCGCGGCTCTTTCCACGGATCTGTCGTCGCAGGCGACGGCGCTGGAGGAGAACCTAACCTCGCGCGTGACGTCGCTGGAAGAGGATCTGACGGGCCGCGTCGCCTCCCTCGAGGAATTGCCGGCGCGGGTCGCCTCCGTCGAGGAGGGACTCGCAGAGGCCAGGGTCGCTGCCCGCGACGTGGAGGCAGAGGCGGAAGCGATGGCGAAGCAGGCGGCCCGAAATCAGGTCCGCCTGGCCTTGCAGTCCGGCGCGCCCTACGCCGAGCAGATCGCGCTGCTGGACGACGTGCCGCTCGCGCTCTACGAGATGGCGGAGACGGGCGTGTCCGCGCAGGCCGCATTGATCGACGATTTTCCACCCCTGTCCCGAGAGGCCCTCCGTGAGGCGCGCTCCGCAGCGCCGGAGGCCGGGGTCGGCTCGCTGTTCCGCAACGCGCTGAACCCGCGCAGCCTGGAGCCGCGGGAGGGCGATGATCCGGACGCGGTGCTCAGCCGCGCGGAGGCGGCGGTGCAGAGCGGCGATCTGGATGCGGCTCTGACCGAGATCGAGGCCCTGCCGTCCGAGGCGCGCGCGGTTCTCGACCCATGGACGACGCGGGCCCGTGCCCGTGCCCGGGCGCTCGCCGCCGCAGATGACTACCTTCAGGACGGATGAGGATTTAGATGCTCTGGTCGCTTTTCAAGATCCTCGTCTTCGTGGCGATCGTCGCCGCGCTCGCCTTCGGCGTGCAATGGCTGCTGAACGTGTCCGGGGAGGTCGTGATCACCTTCTCCGGGTCGGAATACGTTCTGCCTCCGCTGGTGGTCGTGATCGGAGCGATTGCCGCGCTGCTGGTGCTCTGGGTGCTCTTCAAGCTGGCTGGCCTGCTGGTCGCCGCGCTGAAGTTCATCAATGGCGACGATACGGCGCTCGGAACCTATTTCGACCGCAACCGCGAGCGGAAGGGCTACGATGCGCTCTCCGACAGCATGATCGCGCTGGCGAGCGGAGACGCGCGCGATGCGGCCGCCAAGGCGCAGAAGGCGGAGAAGTACCTCAACCGCCCCGAGGTCACCACGCTGCTCGTCGCGCAGGCCTCCGAGGCGGCGGGCGAGACGGAGCGCGCGCGGGAGGCCTGGAAGTCGCTGGTGACCCACGATCGCACGCGGTTCGTGGGCGTGCGCGGGCTGATGCTCCAGGAGCTGGAGAAGGGCGACACGGCCACGGCCATGAAGCTCGCGGAGAAGGCCTTCGCGCTCAAGCCGCGGCACGTCGGCACGCAGGACACGCTGCTGCAGTCTGCAGGCGCGCGACGAGAACTGGGATGGGGCGCGGCGCGTGCTGTCCGCGAAGCTGAAGTCCGGGGCCCTGCCCAAGGATGTCTACAAGCGGCGCGAGGCCGTGCTGTCGCTGGCCGATGCCCGCAAGGAGCTGTCGCAGGGCAATACGGAGAAGGCGCGTGCCGAGGTGCTGGAGGCGAACCGCCTCTCCCCCGAACTGGTGCCCGCCGCCGTGATGGCCGCCCGGCTGCATATCGAGGCGAACGAGAAGCGCCGCGCCGCCAAGGTGCTCAAGGCCGCCCGGCTCAAGACGCAGCACCCCGATCTGGCCGCCGCCTTCGCGGAGATCGAGCCCGCCGAGACGCCGGAGCAGCGGATCAAGCGGTTCCAGCCGTTCCTGAAGGTCGCGCCGGAGGCCAGCGAGTCCAAGCTGCTGGAGACCGAACTCTACCTCGCCGCGGAGGATTTCCCCGGGGCGCGCCGGGCGCTCGGGCACGCTCTACGAGACGGAGCCCACGACGCGCTCGCTCACGCTGATGGCGGCGATCGAGCGGGGCGAGGGCGGATCGGAGGCGGTCGTGCGGGGCTGGCTCGCGAAGGCCATCGGCGCGCCGCGCGGGCCGCAGTGGATCTGCGACACCTGCGGGACGGTCCATTCGGACTGGTTGCCGGTCTGCACGAGCTGCGAGGCCTTCGACAGCCTGAGCTGGAAATCCGCCCCCGTGGGGTCCGTCCCGACGACCATGTCGGCCGAGATGCTGCCCCTGCTGACGGGACAGCGCACCGAGACCGTCCACGAGGACGTGCCGGCGGTGCTGGCGGACGACGTGGCGCTCGTGGAGGCGACGGAGGGCGACGCGGACGTTCTGTCGGATGCGGAACGGCCCGCGGACCGCACCGTCGCCCCGCCCTCCCGGCCGATAGATCCGTCCATCGTGGGTACGACGGACGACATCGACCAGACCTCCGGGGAGGCGCGCCGCTGATTGCGATTCGGGGCTGGAACACGCCCCGGACCCCTGCTAGGACGCGGCCAAGGTGGCCGCTGTAGCTCAGCTGGTAGAGCACGTCATTCGTAATGATGGGGTCGGAGGTTCGAGTCCTCTCAGCGGCACCAAGACGCCCGGGGGCGTCGATCTCCCCAGCCATCAAACCACTGCGGGCCCGGAGGGCCCTTCCCAGGATCAGAGTTCGCGAGCGAGGCGTTCCGCGAGTTGCTGCCATGCGTTCTCATGGGCGGCGATGATCGAGAAATAGTCGCCCGCCACCGCGACGGGCGAGGCGATCGAGAAGGTCCCGACCTTGTCTCCCCCGATTTCGGAGCGCAGCGCGTAGGTTCCCGTGAGCGCGAGAACCGAGGTCGCCCGGACGATCATGTCGTCCACGAAGATCGACACCTCCACGTCCGGGAATCCCGAAAGCGGCCAGGGTTCGGAAGCGACGCGGGCATCGGTGATCGCGTTCAGGTGACGGGTGAGCGCTCCCTGCATGGCACGGTCGGGCAGATCGGCCCAGAGCCTGTCGCCATCGGTGGTCAGGCTGCCGTCGGGCTGCTGGATCGGGATCTCCTGATTGATTGCGTACTCGGGGATCGAGATCTCGTTCACCTGCACGGTGTCGGCGCGCACGTTCACCCGCAGGTCGGACTGGGTGGTGGGGGGGGCGTAGTACTGCGTCTGCGAACAGGCCGCGAGGAGAAGGACCAGCGGGGCGAGGCGGGCGGGGAGCGTCGGCATGGGTATCAGCGTCCTAGCAGCAGGGAGTTCGGATTGCGTTCGATCGTGCGCGACAGGGAGGAGACGTCCTGCGCGGCGCGCGTGGCCGCCCGCAGCGCCTGATAGAGTTCGGTATTCACCCGGCTGCCGTCGCCGTAGGTCCCGAGCAGCCCGCCGGCGTCCTGCGTCAGGGTCTGGAGCCGTGCGACGAGGGCCGGGAGATCGGCCGCTGCCGTGCGCACGCTGTCGGCGGCCCCGGAGGCGGAGCGCAGGGTGCTGTTGATCGTGTCGAGCGTGCCGCCGGTGCGGATCGTCTCGATGGTCAGGCGCAACTCCTCCAGCGTGGCGACGAGGGCGACGGGGATGTCGCTGGCCTCGTCGGTCGTCAGGAAGGCGTCGGCGGAGGTCATGAGCTCAGTCGTCGCATTCACGAGCTCGTCGAGCGCCAGCGCGTTCGCCTTGGCGGAGAGGACGTTGAGGTTCTCGCCCAGCGTCTCGGCCTGCGTCAGGACGCGTTCGGTGGCGGCGGTGATCTGCGGCAGGTTCTCGGTGCCCGCGGCGACGCTGCTCGCGGCCTCGGCGGCGGCGTCGAGCGCGGCGGTGAGGCTGGCGACCGCCCCCTGCCGGGTGATTTCCGCCGTGATCGTGCGGACCTGCGCGGTGACCTCCGTCAGGTTCGCCAGCACGCTCTCGACCTGGGGAGAGGTCACGAGGTCGCGGCCGCCTTCCAGCAGGCCGCGCGCGGCACCGGGCAGCGCCTGAGTGTCGGCGGAGGCCAGCAGCGCATCGGCGGCCCCGACGATCCCGTTGATCTGGGTGCGCAGGGATTCCAGATCGGCGGTGCCGGCGGCGACGTTGGCGGCCGTCCGCTCGATCAGGGAGAGGGCGCTGGTGACCGTCTCCGACAGCGCGGTCCCCTCGAAGGGGGCGACCAGCGCGCGGACATCCGCGGTGGCGGCGGCGACGTCGGCGAGGATGGCCTCCAGTTCCGGGCCGTTCACCAGCGTCGCAGCGCCGACCAGCGTGTCGCGGGCCAAGGCGGGGATTTCGGCCGTGGCCGGATCGTTGACCAGCGCGTCGATGCCCGCGAGCGATGATTGCGCGGAAGCGGTCAGCGCGTCGAGGTCGCCAGTGCCGGTTGCGATGTTCTCCGCGGCGGCGGCGGCGGCGACGAGGGCCGCGTCCAGGGTGGCCACGACCTGCCGCTCCGCGATCTCCTCGGTGATGGCGCGCAGATCGCCGGTGATCGTCTCGATGTCGATCAGGACCGAGGCGACCTGTGGCGAGGCGATGATGGACCGCCCGTCGCGCACGAGGCCCCGGCCGTCCTCCAGCAAGGCCAGGACCTCGCCGGGGATCGCCCGGGTATCGTCGTCGCCGGCGATGCGGTTGACGTTGTCCAGCAGGTCGGTGGCGGCGGCGAGCAGCTCCTCGATCGGCAGTTCGTTGATCCGGGTGAGGACGGATTCGGCGCTGGCCGTCAGCCCCTGGATGTCGGCGGGAACGGTCGGGATCAGCGGGTTGGCGGCGACGCCGATCTCCAGGCTGGCCTGCGCGACGGCGTCCGGATCGTCGATGAGGTCGATGGCGAGCTCGCTGCCGAGCAGAGAGGTCGAGACCAGCTTGGCGCGCATTCCGGCGGCCACGAGGTCGTCGATGAAGTCGATCGCCGCCAGATCGTCGCCGACCTGTTCCAGGCCCATCTTCCCCGGTTGCAGCGCGAGAACGGCGAGGAGCTGGACCTGGTTGGTGGGGCTGTCGGGCCGCACGAAGCCCGTGATCTCCACCACGCTGCCGACGGTCACGCCCTGGTAGCGGACGAGCGCGCCCTGCGTCAGGCCCGCGGCCGCCGTCGGAAAGAGGGCGGAGAGCCGGATGGTGCGGTTCTCGGGCTGCTCGAAAGTGGAGGCCAGGGCCGCGGCCTCGTCGTCGTAGATCGCATAGACGAAGCCGGATTCGATGGGTGCGCCGCCGGAGATGAGCGTGTCGAAGTTGAGCCCTCCCTCCAGGATCGAGGCGATGGACCCGATGCGCAGGTCGACGCCGCCGGCCCCCAGCGAAGCCGAGACGCCGGACGCATCCCAGAAACGCGTCGCGGTCGAGAGTTGCCGGTCGAAGGGTGCCAGGATGAAGGCGTCGACGCGCACTTCGGTGCCGTCGGTGGTCAGGCGCGGCGTCGCAACCTGGCCCACTTCGATGCCGCGGAACAGGATCGGCGCGCCGGGGCCGAGACGGCTGCTGTCCTTGGCGCGCAGGGTGATCGCGGTGCCCTGGACGCCCGGCGGGACGATCGGCGCGCGCTCGTTGCCGACGAAGGCGGTCGTCGCCTCGCCCAGCTCGTTGTCCCAGGTGCCCTGGATGTAGGTGCCCGACAGGATGGTGTTCAAGCCCTGTACGCCGCGCGCGCTGACCTGCGGCTGCACGACCCAGAAGCTGGCGCTCTCGTCGAGATAGGGCGCGATCTCGTTGTTGACGCGGATGTTGACCGTCACCTCGCTCAGGTCGGACGTGAAGCCCACATCCTCCACCACGCCCACCGTCACCTCCCGGTAGCGCAGGGTGGTCTGGCCCGCGGTCACGCCCGACGCGTCCGGGAAGGCGACGGTGATCAGCACGCCGCGCTCGGAATACGACTGGTAGGCGATGGCCAGCGCGATCACGACGGCCACGATGGGCACCAGCCAGACGGCGCTGACCATGCTGCGTCTGCGGCCGCGGGCCGGTTCCGAAACCGGCGTCGCGGGCGTGATGGGGTCGGGGCTGTCGGTCATGCGGGGCTTTCGCGGGAGTTCGTCTCGATCTCGTCCCAGATGCGCCGGCTGTCGAAGCTGAGCGCGGAGAGCATCGTGAAGACGACCGAAAGCGCGAAGCAGACGGCGGCGATGCCGGGGTTGATCGTGGCGAGGAGGTTGAACTGCACGAGCGCCACGAGGATGGCGACGACGAAGACGTCGATCATCGACCAGCGGCCGATCCATTCCACCGCCTCGTAGAGGTGCAGCAGGCGGGTGGGCTTGAGCGTGTGCGGACGGCGGACCGCGAAGGCGAGGTAGGCGATGGCGATGAACTTGCCCACCGGGATCACGACGGAGGCGAAGAAGACGATGAAGGCGACGCCCCAGGCCCCGTGCTGCGCCAGCTCGATCGCACCGCCGACGATCGTGCTCTCGGAGGCGCGTCCGACGGTGTTGGTCAGCAGCATCGGATAGACGTTTGCGGGAATGTAGAAGAGCACGCCGACCAGCGACCAGGCCAGCACCCGCTGGAGCGACGTCGGGTCACGGCTCTCGAGCCGGCCGCCGCAGCGCGCGCAGACCCGGGTGCCGCCGGGCCAGACCTTGGTGCACTGGCGGCATCCGACGAGCCCCGCGTCCCGTGCCGTCAGGGCGCTCACCGTTTCGCGCCGTCCAGTGCCGACCATATCGAATGCTTGCTCATCTGTGTGTCCTGAACCGCCGTTATGACCACGATTGCGGCGAATGACCAGAACGCAGGCCCCATGGACAGTGTGGCGAGATCGGCGAGCTTCACGAGCGCCACTGCGACGCCGACCATGAAGATCTCGGCCATCGCCCAGGGCTTGAGCAATTCCGCCCAGCGCAGCGCGAAGGCGGCCCCCGGCCAGGGGGCGCGGCCGAAGGACAGCGGACCGAGCGCCCAGACGAGCGATCCGAGCCGCGCGACCGGCAGGACGATGACGAAGAACGCCACCGCGACCGAGAGCGGGGCCATGATGCCCTGCGAGAAGCTCATCACCGTCTGGAAGACCGAGGCGCGGCTGGTGAAGACACCGTTCTGCAATTCCAGGAACGGGTAGAAGACCACGATCGTCATCAGCACCAGCGCCGTGGTGGCCAGCACCACGATCCGCACGATGGCCTCCGGTCGGCCCACCGCGATCACCGTGTGGCAGCGGACGCAGCGCAGACGCACCCCGTCCTCGACCTCCCCGATCTCGTGGAGCGCGTCGCAGACCGGGCAGCAGACGAGATCCTCGGCGCAAGCCACGTCAGTAGTCCCGTTCGTAGAACAGGCCGAGCGACGTGCCGCCGGTCGCCCCGGTCGCCCCGCGCACCGTGAGGTTCGGCGTGACGTCGAGGTTGAGGCTGATCGTCGCCTCCCCGTCCTGATTGACCTCCACGTCGGTGTAGACGTTGTCGGAGACGTATTTGCCGGCACGGAGCGCGACGTTGCCATCGTCGTCGGTCGTGATGTCGAGATCGTCCAGCCCGGCGGTGCCGCGCAGCGAGTCCAGCAGCCCGCCGCTGCCGCGCCCGGCGAGGACGGCGATGGAGTTGGCGAGCTGGATCGCCTGGAGCGGCGACAGCTGATCGAGGCCGCGGCCGAAGAAGATCTGCGCGACGATCTCCTCCTGGGGGACCTCGGGGGTGGATTCGAAGCGCACCTCGATGGCGTTGGCCGGGCCCTCGATGACGATGGAGGCGGTGATCGTGTCGGTCTGGGTGACCGCGACGAGGCGGATGAACGGCGTCAGGTCGCCCTGAAAACTGATCCGCCCCTCGTCGAGGTCGAACCGCTGCTCGAGGATGTCGAGCCTGCCGCGGATGAGTTCGAACCCGCCGGCCGTGATCGGATTGGAGGTCGTGCCCGTCAACCGAAGCTGCCCGCCGAGTTCGGCGTCGAGACCGCGGCCGCGCACGAAGATGCGGCCGGGGGCGGAGATGGTCAGGTCGAGCCGGTAGCCGCCGCCTCCGTCGGAGCTCTCGGCATCCGGGTCTCGGCCGTCGACCGTCTGGCCCGCGCGCTCCAGCGTTCGCCGGACCGGGCGCGGGCTGCCGACGAACTCGATCGGTGGCAGGTCGCCGATGGACGTGAGGCCCGAGGAGGGCACCGAGATCTCCGCGCCGTCGACCAGGATGGTCCCGGCGACGAGCGCCCCGCCGGCGAGGGGCCCGGAGATGCGCAGGTTCCCGGCAACGTCGGCGGTGTAGAGCCGCGGATCCGCCAGCGTCATGTCGAAGTCCACGGCGAGATCGGCGGCGAACCCGCCGGACAGTGCGATCGGGCCGTCCACCGACAGCCTGCCGCCGGTCTGGGGCGCGGCGGTCAGCGTGACCTGCGCGGTGCCGTCGTCCAGACGGACCGTCGCGTCTATGGCGTCCAGCCCGTTCTGGAGCGACGGCAGGACGAGTGCGGCCCCCGAGGTGGTGATCGTGCCGGACAGCGCGTCGAGCCCGGCCGGGCCGTTCAGCGCGAGGTCGAAGCGCGCGATCCCCGCCAGCCGCCGCGGCGACAGGGCGGCGTTGGCGAGGCCCAGCGGGGCGGAGCCGTCGATGGAGAGGTCGAGCGTGCCGTCGGTGCCCACGTCGCCGGAGACGTCGGCGGTGGTGCCCGCCGGACCGGCGAGATCGATGTCGATGTTCCAGGCGTCGCCGCGCTGCGCCGCCGTTCCGGTGACGCGGAGCGGACCGGAGATGTCGGGCAGCAAGGGTCCGATGTTCGGGACGGCGAGGGTGAACTCGGCCTGCGGGGCCCCCCCGGTCAGCACGCCGTTCGCGGTCAGCGTGGCGTTCAGGGGTCCGTTCGCGTCGAGGTCCACGGCCCAGTTGCCACCCTGCTGGAAGACGCGACCCGACGCGTTCAGGGCCCCCGACAGGCCGGGGACGAAGGGTGCGACGTTGCCGACGGACAGGCGGAAATCGAGATCCGCTTCCGGTCCGGTCGCGATGCCCTCCACGCTGGCGGAGATCGCCTGCGCGCCGTCGACCTGCGCCGTGACGCGGAACTGGCCGTCGACCTGCTCGGCCGTGACGTCGTAGTCGAGCGGGCCGCTGAGCTGCGGGACGAGCTGGCTCGTATCGGGGATGCGGCCGGTAGCGACGATGGCGGGGGTGCCGTCCGCCAGATCGACGGTGGCGTCGATGGTCGCGTCGTAGGGCCCGGTGCCGTCCAGGTCGATGGTAAAGCCGTCGTCGGTCCGCACCGCGCGGCCGGTGACCGAGAGCCCGCCGGGGACGGGGGCGAGGGGGCTGAGGTCGTCGATGTCTGCGGCGAAATCGACGGCGAGGGGATCCTCGGTGAGGGTCGTGCGCGCCGAGACCCGCGCGTCGTAGGGCCCGCGCAGGGTCGCCTCGGCGGTCCAGTCCTGGCCCTCCTGCGCGATGGTCGCCTCGAGGTCGATCCGCCCTTCGATGGCGGGAACGAGGGCGGAGATCTCCGGGACGGTCCCCGCGATCTCGATGCGCGGCGTGCCCGTGACGGGGCCGCGTGCGCGCAGCGTGATGTCCGCCGGTGCGTCCACCGACGTGTCGACGACCCACCGCCCGTCCACCTGCTCCAGCGTCCCGGAAAGCGCGACGGGGCCCCGCAACGCAGGCGTCTGCGCCAAGGCGGGGACGGGCGCGGTGAGGTCGGGCAATTCGGCCTCGAACGCGATGCGCGGCGCGGGGCCGGTCACGGGGCCATCGACGGAGGCGGTCAGATCCCATGGGCCGGTCCCCTCCACGTCGACGGACCAGACGCCGTCTTCGGCGAAGGCGCGTCCCGTCACGGTCGCGCCGCCGGGGATGCCCGGCGCGAAGGGCTCGATCCGGGGCACGGCGGCCGAGAACTGCACGTCGGGCGCATCGCCCGTGAGCGTGCCATCGGCGGAGACGGTGATGCCCTCGGGCGCGGAGGCGTCCAGCGTGCCCTGCCATGCACCGGCCTCGTTCTGCCGCACGTCGACGGAAAGGTCGATGGATCCGTCGAGCCGGGGATCGAAGAGGGTTCCGTCGGCGACCGTGGCAGTCAGCCGGGCGGTGGAGCGGTCGCCTGATGCGTAGGTCTCGGACTCCGTGGCCAGCAGCGTGACGGAGCCGTCGACGGTGAACTGATCGCTCGTCAGCTCGAGGTCGTCGACGAAGGTGCCCTCCGTCGTGCGGCGGACCGCGGTGGCGAGCACCGTCTCCCCCGAGAGCAGCGCGTCGGCCTGCGCGATCCCGAGGGCGAGGTCCCGCGTCGTCGCCTCCAGATTCAGATCGAAGGTTCCGGCGAGCGGTGCCGCCGTCCCCGTCACGGTTGCCTCGGCGCTGCCGGACAGGTCCTGCCCGGAGAGGGCGGCGAACCGGGCGAGGGACTGGACGTCGGCCGCGAGGTCGAGCCGGAGGGTCACCGGAAGTTCGGAATCGGTGCCGTCCACTTCTACGTCTCCGGTGATTGAATAATCCGGACCGCGCAGGGCGAGGCCGGTGAGGCGGACGGGATCGCCGGTGGCCCAGTCCACGGTCGTGTCGAGCGAGAGGCGCGTCCCGGTGGCCTGCGCCAGCGCGGGGTCGGAGAACGCGAGACCGTCCACCGCGGCGGCGAGAGCGGCCGTGGCACCGGCGACCGTACCGCCGTCGCGTCGGATCGCGCCGGTGGCCGTGATCTGCCCCTCGCCGAACGTGACGGACGGCGACGTGTAGTCCAGCAGGGTCAGGTCGAGCGCGATGTCGTCGGCGACGTCGGCGTCGTACTGCAGGGTCAGGTCCGCGCGTCGCAACTGGCTGTTGTCGGCCGTCGGCAACAGGACGGTGGTGCCGTCCGCCGCCTCGATCCGGCCGGTGATGTCTATGAACGTCGGCCATCCATCGTCGCCTAGGCGCGCCGACCCGGCGAGCTGCAGGGCGCGGGTGCGCAGGTCGAGAGCGTCGAGGGTGAGGGTGCCGTCATCGCCCTGCAATCCATTGGCTGCAAGCGAGACGTCCTCGCCGAAGAACGACCGGTAGCGGGGCGCGAAGAGGGGGGTGACGTCACCGCTCAGGTCGACGTCGAAGCGGCGGCCCGCATCGGTGCCCTGCAGCGCGACCTGTCCTGACAGGCGGTCCTCCCCGTCGGAGGCGAGTGCCACGTCGGCGGTGAAGGCGTCGAGCGGGCCGTCGCCCCGCACCGTCAACTCGATGGCCGGCGCGCCGGGCAGCTGGGTCAGCGTCGAGACGAGGCCGCCCTGGGCTTCGGCGATGTCGAGGTCGATCGACAGGACCTGTCCCTCGGCGGCATAGGACGCTTCGATGGAATACGTCCCGGTCCCGCCGTCGATCCGACGCGCCGCGATCGTGACCGCGCCGGAGCCGTCGATCAGCTGGCCGGACGCCTCCAGCGTCAGGGTCGCGTCCTGTCCCAGCAGTGCCGCCCCGAGTTCGATGCGCTCCGCGCGCAGGGCGTCGATGTCGATGGAGACCGGCAGGTTCGGAAGCGAGAATCCGGTTGCCCCGGCATCCGGCAGCGCCTCCACCCCCTCGGCCGGCAGGGGCGCGCGTACGACGGAGATGAGCCCGGCGGAGAGCTCCTCCACCTCGAGCCGGCCCCGGAGCAGCGCGGAGCGGTTCCAGTCCAGCACCACGTCCTCGAGCCGCAGCCAGACGCCCTCGTCATCGGCCACCGTCAGGCTCTCGACCGATGCCGTGGAGGAGAGCGCGCCGTCGAACCCGTCGAGCCGGACGGTCAGGCCCGGCGCGTTCAGGTTGTCCTCGATCAGGCCGACGATGAAGCCGCGGTCGTCGTCCTGGGCCAAGACGGGCGTGGCGGCGAGCAGGGCGAGGGGGAGGAGATAGCGTCGCATCAGAAGGCCTGCCCTATGCCGATGTAGATTTCCGCCCCCGACGGATCGCCCGGGCCGGAGAGCGGCACGCCGACGTCGAAGCGGATCGGGCCGATGCCGGTGTTGTAGCGCAGGCCCAGACCCGCGCCCGAATGTGTGTCGCCGGAGCCGAAGTCCGCGTCGGGGCTGACGAGGCCGAAGTCCACGAAGCCGACGATGCCGATGGTTTCGGTCACCTGCTGGCGGATCTCGGTGGACAGGCCGACGAAGGACCGGCCGCCGACCGTGTCGCCGGAGGGGAGCGTGACCCCGAGGGACTGGAACTCCTGCCCGCGCACGCTGCCGCCGCCGCCGGAGAAGAAGAGCGTGTTCGACGGCACCTCGTCCAGATCGGGACCGACGATGGCACCGAGCTGCAGCCGCGCGGCGAGAACCGTGCGGTTCTCCGCCCCGAACCCCTGGTAGCCGCGCAGGTCCGCGTCGAAGGCCACGCCGGAGCCCGCGTCCTCGAACCCGGCGAAGGGGCGCAGGCCGGCTTCGACGAAGTAGCCGTCAGCGGGGTTCAGCGGATCGTCGCGGCGGTCGTATATGGCGGTGAGCGGGATCGAGAACGTCGAGAAGGTCCGTTCGCCGAAGGCATCGGTGTCCTGCGAGTATTCGTAGCGCAAGCCGTAGGAATACTGGAACTCGTCCGATACGATCCGCCGTGCCCCGCCTTCGAGAAAGAGGCGGTCGGTCTCGAAGTTGGGCTCGTCCAGCCGTTCGATGCCGCCGTTCACGAACAGGTCGGTCTCGGGGTTGAACGTCGCGGGGCGGTTGTAGGCGAAGCTTATCCCGTAGTCCGCGCCGCCCGAATTGCCGCCGAGGCCGCCGATCTCGCCCTCGACGCGCAGGCTGTCGGCGAAGCCGGTGAGGTTCCGGTGCAGCCAGTAGGCGCTGGTCGAGGCCCCCTCGTCGGTGGAGATCTCCGCGCCGAAGCCGAAACGACGCGGCAGCCGCTCGACGACCTGTATCGTGAGCGGCAGGGTCTGCGCGGAACCGATATCCTCCGCCTCCACGATGGAGACGCTGCCGAAGGCGCCGGTACGCTGGAGGCGGCGGGCGGCCGTGCGGATCTCCTCGGGGTCGAAGACGTCGCCCTGACGCAGGTCCGCGATGCGCCGGATCTGCCCTTCGCGCACGGTCCCCGCGCCTTCGACGAAGGTCGGACCGTAGCGCAGGCGCGGTCCGGGGGCGAGGACGAGCCGCACGTCGAGCGCCTGCGCGGGATAGTCGGCGACGATGTCCTGCGAGGCGATGTCGGCCTTGGCGTGGCCCTCGGCGCGCCAGGCCTCGACGCCGGCGCGCGCGGCCTGCCGGATCGGCGCGGTGCCGGCCGTGGCCCCGGGGCGGAACGCGTCCGGAAGCTCCGTCCCGGGGGGGACGGGGGCGATGAAGGCCTCGCGGAACAGGAAGCGGGGGCCGGGCTGGACGGAAACGACGATCGCGCCCACCGGGTCCGTGGAGCCGACGGCGGGCAGCTCGGCGGCCTCCACTCCGTCGATCTCGATGGAGATGACGGGCCCGAAATAGCCGGCTTCCCAGAGGACGGCGAGCAGGCGCGCGTAGTCGGCCTGCGCCGCCGCCACCAGATTGCGGCGCTCCAGCTCGTTCCCGTCGACGGCGGCCTTGACGAGGGACGCGCCGATCAGGTCCTCGCGCAGGTCCTCGTCGGTCGGCAGGGCCATGGTGAGCTGGGCTGCCTGCACGGGGGCGGCGCAGGCGATGGTGAGCGCGAGGCCCGCGGCGGTCAGTGATCTCACGGGCGCGTCCAACTCGTTTGCAGGCGAGGGGTTGAAACGGCACAGGGCCATCCCCCGGAGCCCTCGGGCCGTTCGTAGCATCGGTTCGGACCGAGGAAAAGCGCCGCAAAGAGGAGGCGCTGCGTCGGTCGGATACCGCTGCGCCCGGGTGTCGCACTGTCCGGTTGCCTTCCCCCGGCGCAGGCGGCAGGGTCGCGCGATGAACAGCGAAACACCTTTCGACGAGATGCTGCGCGCCGATAACTCGGTGCGCGACGCCTATCAGGCCTTCGAGCGATGGTTCTCCTCGGAGGATCCCGCCCACCTGCGCGCCAAGGCCCGCGAGGCGGAGGCGGTGTTCCGGCTGACGGGCATCACCTTCAACGTCTACGGTCAGGCGGAGGCGGGCGAGCGGCTGATCCCGTTCGACATCGTGCCGCGGATCATCGCCGCGCGCGAATGGGCGAAGGTCACGCGGGGGATCGAGCAGAGGGTCCGCGCGCTCAACGCCTTCCTGCACGACATCCACCACCGCCAGGAGATCGTCCGCGCCGGCGTCCTGCCGGTGGAGATGATCGCGCGCAACGACGCTTTCCTGCAGCAGATGATCGGGGTCGAGCCGCCGGGCGGCATCTACACCCACATCGTCGGCGTGGACCTCGTGCGCACCGGGCCCCGATCAGTTCTACGTGCTGGAGGACAATGCGCGCACGCCGTCGGGCGTCAGCTACATGCTCGAGAACCGCGAGACGATGCTCAACATGTTCCCGGAGCTCTTCGCGCAGAACAAGGTGCGCCGGGTCAGCAGCTATCCGCAGAACCTGCACGACTCGCTCGCCGCCTGCGTGCCGCGGATGTGCGATCAGGACCCGGTCGTTGCCGTTCTGACGCCGGGGATCCACAACTCCGCCTACTACGAGCATTCCTTCCTCGCCGATCAGATGGGCGTGGAACTGGTGGAAGGGCACGATCTGCGTGTCGTCGACGGACGCATCGCGATGCGCACGACGCAGGGGTACAAGACGATCGACGTGCTCTATCGCCGGGTGGACGACGACTACCTCGATCCGCTCAACTTCCGGCCGGACAGCCAGCTGGGCGTGCCGGGCATCTTCGACGTCTACCGCGCCGGCGGCATCACGATCGCCAACGCGCCGGGCACCGGGGTCAGCGACGACAAGGCGATCTACAGCTACATGCCCGACATCGTGGAGTTCTACACCGGCGAGAAGGCGCAGCTCGAGAACGTGCCGACCTGGCGCTGCTCGGATGCGGACAGTCTGGCGCATGTGCTCGACAACCTGGAGGAGCTGGTCGTCAAGGAGGTCCACGGGTCTGGCGGCTACGGCATGCTGATCGGGCCGACCGCGTCCCGCAAGGAGATCGCGGAGTTCCGCCGCAAGCTGACGGCGCGGCCAGGCAACTACATCGCCCAGCCGACGCTGGCGCTCTCGACCTGTCCGATCTTCGCCAAGGCGGGGCTCACGCCGCGTCACGTCGATCTGCGGCCCTTCGTGCTCGTCTCCCCGAACGGGATCGAGATCACGCCGGGGGGGCTCACACGGGTGGCGCTCAAGAAGGGCTCGCTCGTCGTGAACTCCAGCCAGGGAGGCGGCACCAAGGACACCTGGGTGCTGGAGGACGAATGATGGAAGGCGCTTCGTTCGACCATGCCGCCGGGGGGGTCTCCTGATGCTGGGCAAGACGGCTGGCGGCCTCGCCTGGATGTTCCGCTATCTGGAGCGTTCCGAGAACATCGCGCGGCTGGTGGAAACCGGGCAGCGCATCGCGCTCACCCGCCCCGACCGGGCCGAAGGCGAATGGGCCAGCGTGCTCAAGACCGCCTGGGCGCACGACGCCTACATGGCCGTCCACGACGACGTGACAGGGGAGCAGGTCGTCAACTGGCTGCTGCGCGACCCGGCCAACCCGTCCTGCGTTCTCAACTGCATCGAGAACGCGCGGTCGAACGCCCGGCTCGTGCGCACCGGCCTCACCCGGGAGGTCTGGGAGGCGGTCAACGAATGCTGGATGACCTTGAAGGACGAGCTGTCCCGCAAGGTCGCCCCGCGCGAGATGCCCCGGGTGCTGGGCATCATCAAGCAGCGGTCGGCCTTCGTGCGCGGCGCGCTGCACGGCACGATGCTGCGCCGCGACGTCTACGACTTCGCCCGGCTGGGCACCTTCATCGAACGGGCGGACGCGACGGCGCGGCTGCTCGACGTGAAGTACTACGTCCTGCTGCCCTCTGCCGCCGGCGTCGGCTCGCCGCTCGACAACGCGCAGTGGGAGATGATCCTGCGCGCCGTCGCCGGCGAGGGGGCGTTCCGCGTCGTGCACGGCCGCAACCGGCGGCCCGCGGACATCGCGAAGTTCCTGATCCTGGACGGGCGGCTGCCGCGGAGCCTGGCGTTCTGCTACGCCAAGATCGGCGACAACCTGCGGTATCTGGAATCCGACTACGGGATCCGCATGCCGAGCCACGATCTGGCCGACGACGTCTGCCGGGATCTCCAGCAGCTCAGCATCGAGGGCATCTTCGAGACCGGCCTGCACCAGTTCCTGCAGGACTTCCTGCGGCGCAACACGCAGCTCGCCGCGCAGATCGAACGCGATTACAGGTTCAGCCAATGACAGATGCCACCGTCACAGCCACCGACACCCCCGGGTCCGCCACGCTGCGGATCACCCACGAGACCACGTATCGCTGGACCGCGCCGGTGCGCTACGCGCTCCAGCAGCTGCGCCTGACGCCCAAGAGCCGGACGGGGCAGGAGGTGCTGGAGTGGACCACCACCATCGCGGGCGGGCAGGTCGAGCTGTCGTTCGACGACGCGCATCACAACCGGACGGAACTCGTCGCCGCCGAACCGGGCCGGAGCGAGATCACCATCACCGCCGAGGGCATCGTGCGGGTGGATGACCAGAAGGGCATCATCGGGCGGCAGCAGGGCTACATGCCGCTTTGGATGTTCCTGCGCGCGACCGATCTGACGCGGCGCGGCAGCGGTACGCTGGGGCTGGTCCGGGAGCTGCGCGAGATCGAGCAGCCGCTGGACCGGTTGCACGCCCTGTCGGCCGCGATCCGCGATGCGGTCCCGTTCGACACCGGAACGATGGACGTGGCCCGCACCGCCGAGGAGGCGATCGCGGCGGGCACGGGCGTGTGCCAGGATCACGCGCATATCTTCGTCACCTGCGCGCGTCTGCTCGACATCCCGGCCCGCTACGTCTCGGGCTATCTGCGCATGAACGATACCGTGGAGCAGGACGCGACGCACGCCTGGGCGGAGGCGCATATCGACGGTCTGGGCTGGGTCGGGTTCGACGTCTCCAACGGCATCTCGCCCGACACGCGCTATGTCCGGGTCGCCACCGGGCTCGACTACTCGGACGCCGCGCCGATTTCGGGCGTGCGATCGGGGGCCGGGGTGGAGGCGATGGACGTCCGGGTATCGGTGGAGCAGGTGCAACAGTAGGACGCCCGTTCCGGCACCGAACCTTGACATCGGGCCTGTCCCGCCTTCGGGTGACGCGACCTTCAAACCGGACCTCTCCCCATGACCTACTGCGTCGGCCTGCAACTCGAACGCGGCCTCGTCTTCCTGTCGGACACGCGCACCAACGCGGGCGTCGACAACATCTCCACCTATCGCAAGATGCACACCTGGGACGTGCCGGGCGACCGCGCGCTCATGCTGATGACGGCCGGCAACCTCGCCACCACGCAGGCCGTCGTGAGCCTTCTGGAGGAGCGCAACCTGCATCCGTCCGACCGCGATCCGACGATCCTGAGCGCACCGACGATGTTCCAGACCGCGCGGCTCGTGGGTGCCACGCTGCGCGACGTGATCGACCGGCAGCGCGGGAAGGACAAGGAGGTGAAGACGTTCAACGCGACGATCATCTTCGGCGGGCAGATCAAGGGGGGGCCGCCGCGGCTCTACATGATCTATCCGGAGGGCAACTTCGTGGAGGCGCAGCGGGACACGCCCTTCTTCCAGATCGGGGAGACGAAATACGGTCGGCCCATCCTCGTGCGTGCCTACGATCCGGGCATGGCCTTCGCGCGGGCGGTGAAGCTGCTGATGGTGAGCTTCGATTCGACGATCCGGGCGAACCTGTCCGTCAGCACGCCGCTCGATCTGCAGGTCTACGAGACCGACAGCCTGCAACTCGGTCTCTCGCGGCGGATCGAGGAGACCGATGCGGACTGGCGGGCCGTCTCCGACGGCTGGTCGGAGGCGCTGCGCAACGCGTTCGACAGCCTTCCGGACGTGACGCTGCAGACGTGATGCCGCGGGCGGCCGCGGGCGGCGCTTTGCCGGTTGAAACCGCCGGCCCCGCCGCTACCGTTCCGCCATGCTTCTGAACGTCCGCGCCGTCGAGAAATCCTTCGAGACGACCGACGGCCCGCAGCCCGTGCTGCGCGGCGTTTCCTTCGTGCTCGCCGCCGGGCGGACGCTCGCACTGACCGGGGAGAGCGGGTCGGGCAAGTCGACGCTGCTGCATCTGGTCGGGGGCCTGGATGCGCCCGACGCCGGGGCCATCGAACTCGAAGGGCGGGACGTGGCCGCGATGTCCGATGCCGGGCGGGCCGCGCTGCGCCGCGACTTCGTCGGGCTGATCTTCCAGCAGTTCAACCTGATCCCGTCCCTCTCGGTGCTCGACAACCTGACGTTCCACGCCCGTCTCGCCGGCCGCGACCCCGGCGACGTCACGCCGCTTGCCGACCGCCTGGGGCTGGCCGATCATCTGCAGCGGTACCCCGAGCAGCTTTCGGGCGGGCAGCAGCAGCGGGTGGCCATCGGGCGGACGCTGGTGGCCCGCCCGAAGCTGGTGCTGGCCGACGAGCCGACGGGGAACCTGGACGAGGCGACGGGCGATGCGATGATGGCGCTGATGCGCGAGATGGTGGCGGAAACGGGCGCGGGGCTGCTGATGGTCACGCATTCCGCCCGGCTGGCCGCGCAGATGGATGACCGGCTGCACCTGCGCGCGGGGCGGGTGGCATGAACCGCGCGGCGCTGGGCGCGCTTCTGGCGCATTGGAAGCGGCATCCGTTGCAGCTCGTCACGCTGGTGATCGGGCTGGCGCTGGCCACCGGGCTCTGGGTCGGGGTTCAGGCGATCAACGCGCAGGCCCGGCTGTCCTACGACCGGGCCGCCGCGACCCTGGGGCAGGACAGCCTTCCCCGACTCGAGGGGGAGCTGACGCTGGACGATTTCGCCGCCGCCCGACGCGCGGGCTGGATCGTGACGCCGGTGGTGGAGGGGCGGGTGCCCGGGTCGCGCCTGCGCATCCTCGGGATCGATCCGTTCACCGCCCCCCCCTCCGCCGCGACGCCTGACCTGTCGGACCCGCCCGATCTGACGGGGTTCCTGAGCGGCGCGACCGTCTTCGCAGCACCGGGGACGGAACTGCCGGACGGGCTGCCGGAGGCGGTCCTCGTCGACGATCTGGCCCCCGGTCTGGTGCTTGCGGACGTGAGCGCGGCGCAGGCGATCCTGCGCACCGAGGGCATCACGCGGCTGCTCGTCCTGCCCGGGTCGCGGTCCGATCTCGTGCCGCTGACGGAGTTGATCCCCGGGTCTCGCCTCGTCGCGCCGCAGGGCGAAGGCGATATCGCGCGGTTGACCGACAGCTTCCACCTCAACCTCACCGCCTTCGGTCTGCTGGCCTTCGCCGTCGGGCTCTTCATCGTCCACGCGGCCATCGGACTGGCCTTCGAGCAGCGTCGCCCCCTGTTCCGCACCCTGCGCGCGCTGGGGCTGCCGGCGGGGCGGCTGACCGGCCTGCTGGCCGTGGAACTCGTCGCGTTCACCCTCGTCGGCGGCACGCTCGGCATCCTGCTCGGCTACGCGGTCGCCGCCGCACTGCTTCCCGGCGTGGCGGCGACGCTGTCGGGGCTCTACGGGGCGGGCGTGGACGGGGATCTGAGCCTCTCGCCGGTCTGGTGGCTGTCGGGGTTCGCCATGGCCGGCATCGGCCTCGTCGTGGCGGGCGGGCAGAGCCTGTGGCAGCTGGCACGTCTGCCCGTGCTGGCCCCCGCGATGCCCCGTGCCTGGGCCCGGGCGCGGGCCGTCACGCTGCGGCGGCAGGGGTTCGGAGGGCTGGCGCTGCTCGCGGTGTCCGGCGCGCTGGCGCTGTTCGGGACCGGACTGATCGTCGGTTTCCTCTGCCTCGGGGCGCTCCTGCTCGGAACGGCGCTTCTGCTTCCGCCCGTGCTCGCCGTGGTCCTCGACCTCGGGGCGCGGACGGCAAGGGGCGCGGTCGCGCAGTGGCTCTGGGCGGATGCGCGCCAGCAGGTGCCCGGGCTCAGCCTCGCGCTGATGGCGCTGCTGCTGGCACTCGCGTCGAACATCGGCGTCGGCACGATGGTCGGCAGCTTTCGCGCGACCTTCACCGGCTGGCTGGATCAGCGGCTTGCCTCGGAGCTCTACGTCTATGCGGAGGACGCGGCGCAGGCGGCGGAGATGCGTGCCTTCCTCGAGGGACGGGTCGATGCGATCCTGCCCATCGCGTTCGTCGAGGCCGTGCTGGAGGACGTCCCCGGCGAGATCTTCTCGCAACCCGATCATCCGACCTTCCGCGACAACTGGCCCCTGCTCGACGAGGTAACCGGCGTCTGGGACGCGCTGGCGGCCGGGGAGGGCGCGCTCGTCAACGAGCAGATGGCGCGGCGCACGGGTCTCTGGGCGGGGACCGAGGTCGATCTGGGGGCGGGCGGCGTGCGCAGGGTGCTCGGGGTCTATTCGGACTACGGCAACCCCAGGGGGCAGGCGATCCTGAACGAGACCGCGTTCCGGCAGGTCTTCCCGCAGGTCGACTACCGCATCTTCGGCCTGCGGCTCGATCCGGCGGCGGCGGAGGAGCTGTCGGAGGAGCTGTCCGTCCGCTTCGATCTGCCCCCCGACCGGATCGAGGCGCAGGCGGCGGTGAAGGCCGCGGCGCTGCGGATCTTCGAACAGACCTTCGCCGTCACGGCCGCGCTCAATGTCCTCACGCTGGGCGTCGCGGCCTTCGCGCTCTGGGCCTCGCTCACGACGCTGGGCGCGATGCGCGTGCCGCAGGTGGCACCGGTCTGGGCGCTGGGCATGACGCGGGCACGCCTCGCGGTGGCAGACGTCGCCCGGGCGCTCCTGCTCGCGGCCTTCACGGCGATCCTCGCGGTGCCGACCGGGGTGGCGCTGGCCTGGGTCCTGCTGGCGGTCGTCAACGTGCAGGCCTTCGGGTGGCGGCTGCCCTTGCTTGCCGATCCCGCGGGCTGGGCGTGGCTCGCGCTCGCCGCGATGCTGGCAGCCGGTCTCGCGGCGGTGCTGCCGGCCTGGCGTCTCTGGCGGATGGCCCCGGCGGATCTGGTGAAGGTGTTCGCGCATGAACGTTAAGTTTATTCTCCTCGGGCTGATCCTGGCGCTGCCGGCCCAGGCGCAGGGGTTCGCAGGGCTTGGGCAGGGCGGCGACGGGTTCGCGCTGCCGGTCCCCGGCCGTGTCTTCGAGTTCCCCGAAGATCATGGTGCCCATCCGGACTACCGTATCGAATGGTGGTACCTGACGGCCGCGCTCGAGGATGTGTCCGGCATCCGCTACGGCGTGCAGTGGACGCTGTTCCGATCCGCGCTGACGCCCGAGGGCCCGCAGGTCTGGATGGGCCACTTCGGCCTGACCTCGCCGGAGGAGCATTTCAGCGGCGAGCGGTTCGCCCGTGGTGGCGTCGGGCAGGCCGGCGTGGTTCCCGCGCCCTTCGACGCCTGGATCGACGATTGGCGTCTTTCCGGGCCGACGCTCGAATCGTTGCGACTGCGCGCTGCGACGGAGGTGGCGGGCTACGACCTGGCGTTGCGTGCCGAGGGTCCGCTGGTCTTCCACGGCGATGCGGGCTTCTCGGTCAAGTCGGCCGCGGGACAGGCGAGCTACTACTACTCCCAGCCTTTCTACACCGTCTCCGGAACGCTCGATCTGCCCTCCGGGCCTGTCGAGGTGACCGGGCGGGGGTGGCTCGACCGGGAATGGTCATCGCAGCCCCTGCAGGACGATCAGGAAGGTTGGGACTGGTTCTCGCTGCATCTGGACGATGGGGCGCGGCTGATGGCGTTCGGACTGCGGGGGGGGGAAGGGTTCCGATATGCCTCCCACATCGCGCCCGACGGGACGCTGACGCCCTATTACGGCGACGCTTTGGGGCTGGACCCGCTTCGGGTGGAAGACGTCGACGGACGCGAGGTGCCGGTGGATTGGCAGGTCCGACTGCCGGAAGAGGGGATCGATCTCACGGTGCGCGCGGTCAACGACGACAGCTGGCAGGCGACGATCTTTCCATATTGGGAGGGCCCTGTCATCGCCGAGGGAAGTCATGCGGGGACGGGTTTTCTGGAGATGACGGGCTATGAGTGATCCATTCGGGACGCTCGCCGACCTGCGGTCGCATATCTGGGATCGGTTGGAGCGCGGAGTGGCCCTTTCGGACGATCCGTTCCGGTTCGTCACCCTCGCGACGACGGGTGCGGACGGCCCGGAAGCCCGGATCGTGGCGCTGCGCGCGGCGGACCGGGATGCCGGAACGGTGGAGGTCCATTCCGACGTCCGGACGGCGAAAGTCCGGGCGTTGGAACGCGATCCACGGGCACAGATCCTCCTCTGGGACCCGGAGGCGCAGCTGCAGCTGCGTATCGCTGTCTCGATGGAGCCAATCGTCGCGGACGCCCGGCGCTGGGCCCTGATTCCGGCCGCGGCGCGCCTGAATTACGGAACCGACCCCGCACCCGGTACCCGCGTCTCCGACCCGACGGACGTCACTCGCATGCCCGATCCAACGCGGTTCGTCGCCCTGCGTGGCCTGGTCCGGATGATGGACGTCGTGTCACTCGCGCACGATCCTCACCGACGGGCGCTCTTCGACATGGCGGAAGGACACTGGATCGCGCCCTGAAGTTACGCTTTGTTCACGTTTTCCCCCTAGTTTTCGACGGGTGGAGGGCTGCGCATGGCCGACAAGGGCGAGAACAAGCGACCGATCATCATCAAGCGAAAGAAGATCATAGCCGGTGGCCATCACGGCGGTGCCTGGAAGGTGGCCTATGCGGATTTCGTGACCGCGATGATGGCGTTCTTCATGTTGATGTGGCTGCTCAACGCCACTTCCGACAATCAACGCAAGGGTCTGGCCGACTATTTCAGTCCGACCATCGCCTTCAGCCCCACGTCCGGTGGTGGTGAGGGAGCTCTGGGCGGGCGCTCCATGACCGCCGATAGCAGCAGCGTTCAAATGGGGCGCGGCGGCGTCGCCCATACGAATGCGACCGGTACGGCGGCGGAAGATGGCACTCTGATGGTTCTGGAAGCCGCCATCATGGGCAAGGGCGGGGACAGTCTGGTGGACGAGGAGCGGCTTCGTCACGTCACTCTTCGCCTTACGGATCAGGGGCTCGTCATCGAGTTCTTCTCGCTCCCGGGATCGCCGCTCTTCACGGCGGACGGCCCGACTCCCCTGATGTCGGCACTTCTCGCCTCCGTCGGTCCCGAACTTCGAACGGTTCCGAACGCCCTCGCCATCGAGGCCTTCGTGGCGTCCGAACCCGTCGTCACCCGAGAACCTCGTGCCTGGCCTGTCTCTCAGGATCGCGCGAACTTCGTGCGAAAGGCGCTGCCTGTGGCCGGCATCCCCGGCTACCGGGTCGTTCGCATGACGGCACACGCGGACCGCCGACCCGTCGCGGCGGACCGGTTGTCGGCGCGGAACGACCGGATCGAACTCGTCGTGCTGCGCGATACGGTCCCGCCGCGGATGCCGGGAAGATGAAAAGTCGAAGGACTTCCTGATTCTCCGAGGCGGTTCGGGTCTCGGCGTTAGGGCAGCCTTAACTCCGATATGAAACATCAAACGCAACACGGGCCCGGCGATCCGGTCACAGTTCCAGGCCGCCGCCCGACCTCAAGAAAGGATCGCCGATGACGATTTCCTCCTCCCTCAACGCCGGGGTCACCGGCTTGAACGTGAACGCGAGCAAGCTCGCGACCATCTCGGACAACATCGCCAACTCGGCGACGTTTGGCTACAAGAGATCTGTGGCGGACTTCCATTCGCTGGTGCTCGATCAGAGTAGGGGAGCCTATTCTGCCGGCGGCGTCCGCGTGACCACCAGTCGCGCCGTCGAACAGCGCGGCACCCTTATCACGACGAACAATCCGACCGATCTCTCGGTGGCCGGACGCGGCATGTTGCCGGTCACGCCGATCACGTCCGTCAACGCGGGGAGCGGGAACCTGCCCTTGCAGATGACCTCTACCGGATCGTTCCGGGCAGATGCCAATGGTGTGTTGCGCACCGCCGGGGGGCAGGCACTCCTGGGCTGGCCGGCCAACAAGGACGGTACGATCGATACGTTCTCCCGCGATACGATCGGCAGTCTCACCCCCGTGACGATTTCGGCGAACGAATTCGATGGCAATCCCACGACGAGCCTTTCGCTGGGGGTAAATCTACCAGCGACCCGGACGGCAGTAGGCGCAAGCACCGCTCCGCTGGAGCTTCCGCTCCTGTACTACGGCAATCTCGGTGAACCCCAGTATCTTGACATCTCCTTCACCCCGAACGTGCCCACGGCACCCGGAAGTCCTTCGACGAACCAATGGGACATGACGGTGACGGATCGGGTCGATCCTCTCGCCACCGCCACGTTCACGATCACGTTCGACTCCACGGCTGCGAACGGAGGGACAATCGCGACGGGCGGCGTCACCTCCACGCCTCCAGGACTCTACGATCCCGCTACAGGGATCATCACCATGATCCTGCCGAGCGGGCCAATGGAGATCGACATCGGAACGTACAACTCCCCACAAGGCCTGTCGCAGCTATCGGACATCTACTCGCCCGCTCCGATCGGAAAGAACGGCTCCCCCGTCGGACTCCTCTCCTCCATAGAAGTGGATTCGCTGGGAATGCTTTCGGCCATATACGACAGCGGTTTCACCAAGACGCTCTATCAGATCCCGGTGGTCGACGTTCCGAACGCGAATGGGCTGAAGGCCCTGTCCAACCAGACTTACGAAGTATCCGGGGAAAGCGGGGCCTTCTACCTCTGGAACGCCGGCGACGGCCCCGTCGGAGATGTCATCGCCTATTCCCGCGAGGAGAGCGCGACCGACGTGGCCTCAGAACTTACGCAGTTGATCCAGACTCAACGCGCGTACAACTCGAACGCCAAGGTCATTCAGACAGTCGATGAAATGCTGCAAGAGACGACGAACATCAAGCGATGAACAACAGCTAGATCAGGAGAACCATCATGAGTCTGTCCTCATCCTTGAATATTGCGGTCGCAGGCCTCGATGTCTCTTCCAAGCGTGCCCAAGTCGTGGCGCAGAACGTGGCGAATGCCGATCGGGTCGGATACGCGATGCGGTCGCTGGAAACCAGTGGCGGGTCTATCGGCGGATCCGGGATGTCCACGAGCGTTCAACGTGAGACGGATGGCCGGCTGGTCCAGTTACGCCGAGAAGCACAGTCCCGTCAGGAAGGGGACGCGACACTCGCGACATTCATGACGCGCGTAGATTCCGCGATCGGCGACCCTGACAAGGCCGGAAGTCTTCAGGATGCTCTCTCGAGGCTTGACGTCGCATTCGCGTCAAGTGCTGCCGCCCCGAACTCGGCGGTGCGTCTTACGGAAGTGTTGCAAGCGGCGAAGGATCTCAGTTCGAGAGTGCAGGAGATTGACCGAACCATCGGCGACGCACGTCAGAATGCCGATAGCGATATCGATCGTTCAGTCAAAGAGCTCAACACAGATCTCGCCGGAGTCGAGCGACTGAACAAGTCGATCCGCCGCCTCCGGATCGGCGGGTCGGACGCGGCAAACCTGATCGATCAGAGAGCTGCCGCAATCGATCGGATCTCCGCGAAGATTCCACTACGGGAACTGCCGCGCGAGGACGGAACCCTCGCTCTTGTCTCTAACGGTGGCCTTCTTCTGCTTGATGACAAGGCGGCGGTCCTCGAGTTCGCTGGCCGTTCACCTATCACCGCTGCCATGACGTTCCCGGTAAATCTGTCGGGATTGTCGGTTAATGGAAGGGACGTCGCCATGAGTGGTGCCTCTTCGGGGATACCAGGCGGGGGTCTTGCGGCCTTGTTCGAGCTCAGAGACGAAGTTACCGTCGAAGCGTCGAAACGACTGGACGGCTTCGCTGCCGATATCATCGCTCGCTTCGAGGATCCCGCTGTCGATACGACGCGGACGGCCGGTTCCCCTGGTCTGTTCACGAATGATGGTGGCGTTCTTACGGCGTCGCCGGCCGCTGGTCTGGCGAAGCGCTTTGAACTGAACGCATTGGTCGATCCAGATCTTGGCGGGGCGTCTTGGCGGATCAGGGACGGGCTAGGTGCGATCGGCCCTTCTAGCTCACCCGATCCCGGGCTATTGCTAGAATACGGGGCTGCAATGGCGAAGCAGATCCCCCAAAGTCTACCGGGCCTCTCGGCGTCCGCTGCCAATGCGATCGAACGCGCCGGAAATTTGAAATCGATGTTTGCATTCGACCGTCTTCGATACGAGGACCGAGTAGCGAGCAATTCTTCGGAAGTTCAAACGCTGCTCGATCGACGTGATGGAGGAGGTGTCGATGTCGATGCCGAGATGCGTCGGCTCATCGAGATCGAACAAGCCTATGCAGCGAACGCTCGCGTCATCCAGGCTGTCGGTGACATGATCAATCGAATAACGGAGATCTAGTATGAATTCGGTACTTCCTCTTCACGCATTCCTGAACCGCACTGATCATTCGGCAGATACGCGGACAAGGCTGGATCAGCTGACGAAGGAGCTGTCATCGGGCCGAAGGTTTGATACCGGTCGCGCGCTTCGAAGCGATTTCTCCGAATTTTCGCAAATTTCACATACCCTTAGATCGTTCGATTCGAGGAAAGCTACATTGGCGGAGGGGTCGACGCTTTTGTCAGTAACGCAGTATTCCCTTGCCTCGATGGCCGCATCCTCGGCCGCGATGAGGGACGCAGTTGGCCCTTCTCTTTCGTCTTCGAATTCTGGTGCAGTGGAATCCCTGGCGCATATCGGGACAGGCACTTTGAACGATATAGTCGATACGCTTAATAAGACGCATGGCGGGCGAGCGATATTTGGACGAGGTGACAGTTCGGGCATGCCGATCGTCGACAAGGCGGTCTTGATCGGAGATATCTCTATTATCGCTGCCTCCTCGACTGATACTTCGTCTTTCCTTGCCGGCCTCGATGCGTACTTCGCGGCGGGAGGTGCTTTCGAAACGTCCGTTCTAGCCCCCCTTCCTTTAGAACCCTTGAAGGTTCCCATCGGCAATGGTCGTACTTTGGACATCCCAGTTTCCGCAGCGGATCTCCCCTTCAGGGATGTACTGAAGAATGCAGCCATTGTTTCTTCCCTCGACAGTGTAGGTTTTGCAATTTCGGCTTCTGATCGCCAGTTCTTCGTGACCGAACTGGCCAAGCGAAATGCCGTTTCGGAGGGCGGATCAATCGAGATACGGGGTCGTATCGGAAGCGTCGAGGCGCGAGTTACGGCGCTTGCGGATGCGTTGAATGATGAGAGGGTGCATCTAGAAGCACGGCGGACCGAGCTTGTGGGCGCGGATCCGTTCGATGTTGCGAACCGGGTACAGAACGAGATGAGCCGGCTGGAGACGATCTACGCGATTACCGCGCGTCGATCCCAGCTACGTCTAACGGACTATCTGCGATGAGCCTTCGGCGCGCGGCCGCGCTTTCTCTCTCCATGCTTCTGAGTATCGTTACGGTATTCTCGGCAAGCGATGCTTCTGCTCAATCCATCCGAATAAAGGATCTCGTCGAGTTCGATGGTGTCCGCGGGAACGATCTGGTCGGGTACGGACTGGTCGTTGGCTTGAACGGTACCGGCGATGGTCTTCGGAACGCCCCTTTCACCGAAGAAATCATGACGAACATTCTCGAACGGCTCGGCGTCAACGTAACCGGGGAACAGTTCCGGCCACGCAACGTGGCGGCGGTCATCGTGACTGCGGTGCTTCCCCCATTCGCCCGGTCGGGATCGCAGATCGATGTGACGGTTTCGGCGATCGGCGACGCCGACAGTCTCCTCGGGGGTACGTTGGTCATGACGCCGCTTACCGCAGCGGATGGTGAGATCTATGCCGTCGCTCAGGGTACGATAATCGCTGGCGGGGTTTCTGCAACGGGGGACGCGGCCACTATTATAGAAGGTGTCCCGACGGCGGGTGTCGTACCCGCTGGAGGGCGTGTCGAGCGGGAGGTCGACTTCGACTTCACCGCCGTTACTCAAATTCGTCTGGCGCTGCGCAACCCAGATTTCACGACAGCGCTACGCCTCGAGTCCGCTATAAATCGAGAAATGGGGGGCGGCGTTGCACGAATGCTGGACTCGGGGACGGTGCTGCTCGACATTGCCCGCGCCGGCCGAGCCTCTCCCGCTCACGCCCTAGGGGCCATCGAGAACATATCAGTCACCCCAGAACAACGCGCGCGCGTCGTGGTGGATCAAGCTTCGGGGACGATCGTCATGGGAAGCACGGTTCGCATTTCGGAGGTCGCTGTATCTCAGAACAACCTGACGCTGAGGATCGAAGAGGCCCCCCTGGTTGTCCAGCCGAATCCTTTCTCCGACGGCCAGACAGTGGTCGTGCCTCGAACTGGCGTCGCTTTGCAGGAGGAGCCTGGCCCCGGGCTGGCTCTGGTTCAGGGAGGTACGACGCTGTCCGACGTGATTGCAGGTCTCAATGCCCTCGGAGTTTCCGCCCGCGACATGATCGACATATTGAAGAGCATCAAAGCCGCCGGCGCGCTTCATGCAGAGTTCATCGTTCGGTAAGGCCATTAGAGTCGCTATGTCGCACGGCCTGACGACTCGAACCGGCTGCTGAAACTTTGTCTCGCTGCCTTGTGAGCGATCTTTCTCGACTATAGGTCGAACAGATGTTCCGGCGTCTGCCCCTCGTCTTTCGGTCCCGATCTCCCCGGATCACGGTCTTGCGGTTCCAGGGCGTGATTGCCGGGACGGCCGCGCGTGGGGCGCTGTCTCACGCTGCGATGTCCCCCTTGATCGAGAGAGGGTTTCGGAAGGGCAAGCCGACGGCTGTCGCGCTCATCATCAATTCACCAGGCGGATCTCCTGTACAGTCGGCGCTCATCGGGTCGCATGTTCGACGACTTGCGGATGAGTTGTCTTGCCCCGTCCATGCCTTCGTGGAGGATGTGGCGGCGTCTGGGGGGTATTGGCTGGCGGCCGCAGCGGACGATATCTGGGTGGACCACAGTTCCATCACCGGCAGCATTGGCGTCATCTCGGCCGGGTTCGGGTTCTCCGAACTGATTGCACGCTTTGGGATCGAGCGGCGCGTTCACACCGCCGGGGAAGACAAGTCCATGCTCGACCCCTTCCGGCCGGAGAGGGCGGAGGACGTGGAGCGACTGAAATCCCTGCAGGCAGAGATCCATCGCCGATTCATATCCTACGTACAGGATCGCCGGGGCACCCGCTTGGCGAGCGACGCGGCGCTCTTCGATGGCGAGATCTACGTTGGTGCACAGGCGGTAGACGTGGGTCTGGTGGATGGCGTCGCCCATCTCGTGCCGAAACTGCGCGAACTTTACGGAGCGGATGTAAAGCTCAACTACCTCGGCCAGAGGCGTTCGCTTTTGCAGCGGGTGTTGCCCGGAGTGATGGTGGAAAGTCTTGCGTTCCTCGACGAGCGTGCATCGCGTGCCCGGTTCGGTCTCTGATGATCTTCAAGATCGTTACGCTGTTTCTCGTGGCCATCGCCGTGCTGGCGATGTTCGGAAAGCTGCGGGTGCCGCGCTTGCGCAGGGCGAAGGCTGGGCGCTGCCGGGCATGTCAGACGCCGTTGATCGGATCGAGTCCCTGTCCCTGCGGGAAGGGCTGAGGGATCATGGCAATGGAATTCCTCATGGTCGCGGCCGGCCTGGTCATCCTGATCTTCTCGGGGGATGCGCTCGTGAAGGGCGCGGTCAACCTGGCGCTGCGCTTCGGCATTCCGGCGCTCGTGGTGAGTCTGACCGTCGTCGCCTTCGGCACGTCGGCACCGGAACTGCTCGTCAGCGTGCAAGCCATCCTGGACGGCGCGCCTGGGCTCGCGCTCGGGAACGTGGTCGGATCCAACACGGCGAACGTCCTTCTCGTCCTCGGGCTGCCAGCCCTGATCGCCACGATGCACACCGCCGGACACGATACGCGGAGAGACTATCTCTACATGCTGGCGGCGACGGTGGTCTTCATTCTGCTCTGCTTGTTCGGCACGCTCGTCTGGTGGCATGGGATCATCCTGCTCGTGATGCTCGGGGTCGTTCTGGCTGCTACTTTCCTCAGCAGTCGGGGCGAGGACGTCGAGGTGGAGGGCGCGGAGCCGGGACTGTCCGGGTGGAAGATGTCCATCTATCTCCTCCTTGGGCTCATCGGGCTGCCGATCGGCGCAGGGCTGCTGGTGGAAGGGTCGACCGCCATCGCGCGGGCCTATGGGGTCAGCGAAACGGTGATCGGACTTACGCTCGTCGCGATCGGGACCTCCCTGCCGGAGCTCGCCACGACCGTCATGGCAGCGATCCGGCGCCATGCGGATGTGGCGCTTGGAAACGTGATCGGATCCAATCTGTTCAATCTTCTCGGGATCACCGGCATCGCGGTGCTTGTGGGGCCGATCCCGGTGGAGGAAGGGTTCATCCAGAAGGATCTGTGGGTCATGCTGGGAGCCACACTTTTGCTGATCCCATTCGTCTTCATGGGGCGCGACATAACGCGACCCTGGGGCATCGTCCTGACGATGCTCTACTGTGGATACCTGGTTTGGGCGTTGACGTGATCCGCTACGGGGCGACCGCGCGATTGGCGGGAAATCTTGCAGCCAATGATGGATCGTCTCGTGGTACCGCTGAGTTTGTCCACGCCGGTTGATCGATGGTGTTAAAATCTGTTAATACCAACGGTGGCCCTTCGCGGGATTGACGCTCCGATGGAATAGTAAGCCAGATCAAGGATTTGATAGGAACGAGCAAGCAAGGCAGTTCTGGACGGAAAATAATCTTTAACCTTCGGAAACGAGGGGCTAGCGCTTTCACCCCCAGGGTTATTCACAGTCTTGCCCTTGGCATCCCCTTGATCCGACCTTTGATCCGGCGCAGCACCGGAAGAATCATTCGGCCATGAACGACACGACGAAACAGACCGGTCCCAATGTCATCCGTCGCTTCCTGCGCAGCCTCGACGGATCGCCCGGCGTGTATCGAATGCTCGATGGCGAGAACCGCGTCCTCTACGTGGGCAAGGCGCGCAATCTGAAGAACCGCGTCGCCAACTATACCCGGCTGCAGGGACACTCGGGGCGCATCGCGCGGATGATCTCCGAGACGGCGTCGATGATGGTGCTGACGACCTCGACGGAGCTGGAGGCGCTGCTGCTCGAGCAGAACCTCATCAAGCAGTTGAAGCCGCGATACAACGTCCTCCTGCGCGACGACAAGTCTTTCCCCAACATCGAGGTCACGACGACCCATGACTTCCCGCAGATCCGCAAGCATCGCGGCAAGAAGGGGAAGAACGAGTACTTCGGTCCCTTCGCCAGCGCCGGGGCCGTCAACCGAGTGCTCAACCAGCTTCAGCGCGTCTTCTTGCTGCGCAACTGTTCGGACAGCGATTTCGAGGGGCGTACGCGTCCCTGTCTGAACTATCAGATAAAGCGGTGCAGCGCGCCCTGCGTCGGGCTGGTGGACGCGGTCGACTATCGCGCCTCCGTCCGGGATGCCGAGAAATTCCTGCGCGGCGAGACGACCGGCATCCAGGAACGGCTCGCGGGCGAAATGACGACCGCCTCCCGGGAGATGGAGTTCGAACGGGCCGCGGCCCTTCGGGACCGCATCAAGGCGCTGACCAACGTGCAATCCGTTCAGGGCGTCAATCCGCAGGGCGTGCCGGAGGCGGACATCGTCGGGCTGCATATGGAGGGCGGGCAGGCCTGCGTGCAGGTGTTCTTCATCCGGGCGAACCAGAACTGGGGAAACGTCGACGTCTATCCCCGCGTGGCCGACGACATGAGCCCCGGCGAGGTGATGGAGGCGTTCCTCGGCCAGTTCTACGACAACAAGGAGCCGCCGCGGATGCTCATCCTCTCGCACGGGGTCGAGGAGGAGGAATTGATGGCCGAGGCGCTGTCGGCCAAGGCTGGGCGCAAGGTGCAGATCGTCGTGCCGCAGCGAGGCGAGAAGACGGAGCTGGTGCAGGGGGCGGTGCGCAACGCGCGCGAGAGCCTGGGCCGCAAGATGTCGGAGAGCGCCTCCCAGACACGGTTGCTGAAGGGCATGGCGGAGGCGTTCGACCTGCCCGGCCCGCCGAAGAGGATCGAGGTCTACGACAACTCCCACATCCAGGGCAGCCACGCGGTCGGTGCGATGATCGTGTCGGGGCCCGACGGACTCGAGAAGTCGCAATACCGCAAGTTCAATATCCGGGGCGACGAGCTGACGCCCGGCGACGACTTCGGCATGATGAAGGAGGTGCTGACCCGCAGGTTCAAGCGACTGCTCAAGGAGGACCCGGAGCGCACCTCCGGCCTCTGGCCCGATCTGTTGCTGATCGACGGCGGCGCGGGGCAGGTGAGCGCCGTGCGCGAGATCCTGTGCGAGCTTTCGGTGGAGGAGGTCCCGATGCTGGGCGTCGCCAAGGGTGTGGACCGCGACCATGGCAAGGAAGAGTTCCACCGCACCGGCGCGCGCCCCTTCGCGCTGCAACGCAACGACCCCGTCCTCTACTTCGTGCAGCGCCTGCGCGACGAGGCGCACCGCTTCGCCATCGGGACGCACCGGGCCAAGCGCTCGAAGGCGCTGATTGCCAATCCGCTCGACGAGATCGCCGGGGTCGGGCCTGGCCGCAAGCGCGCGCTGCTGGCGCATTTCGGCAGCGCCAAGGCCGTGTCGCGCGCCGCCGTCGCCGACCTGCGCGCGGTGGACGGCGTCTCGGCGGCGCTCGCCGACAAGATCCGGGCGCATTTCCACGACAAGGGCTGAGGGATTTCCCGGAAGTCCCGCAATCCCCATGGCCCCGGCCCGGACGGCGCGTTAAGAAACCCGCATGATCTGGACCATTCCCAACATCCTCACGGTCTTGCGGCTGCTCGCGGCACCGGGGGTGGCGATCATGTTCCTGTTCTTCGCGCGCCCCTGGGCCGACTGGTTCGCGCTGGTGCTCTTCGTGATCGCCGCCATCACCGATTGGTTCGACGGCTGGATCGCGCGCGAATGGAATCAGGAGAGCCGGCTGGGTGCGATGCTCGACCCGATCGCGGACAAGGCGATGGTCGTGATCGCGCTGCTGGTCATCACCGGCTTCTCCGGCATGAACCCCTGGATCCTGCTGCCCGCGACGATCATCCTCTTCCGGGAGGTCTTCGTGAGCGGGTTGCGGGAGTTCCTCGGCGATACGGCGGGGCTGCTGAAGGTGACGCATCTGGCAAAGTGGAAGACGACGGCGCAGATGGTGGCCCTGTCGGTACTCTTCTCCACGGGCGTCTTCGCGCACCATTTCGCGGAACGGGTGCAGGGGATGGACGGGCCGACGATCGATGCGATCCTGGCCGGGGAGCTGCCCGACGTCCTGCAACTCGCGCGCCTGCTCTGGTGGGAGGACGCGACCTTCTACGCCGGCGTCGCGCTGCTCTGGGTCGCGGCGGCGCTGACGGCGCTCACGGGGTGGGACTACTTCGCCAAGGCCCTGCCTTTCCTGAGGGACAAGCCGCGATGAAGCTGCGCGTCCTCTACTTCGCCTGGCTCCGCGAACGCATCGGGATCGGCCGCGAAGAGGTCGAGACCGAGGCTGCCACGGTGGCCGATCTGGTCGCCGAACTGCGCGCGCGGGAGGACCGCTACGACCTGGCGTTCTCGGACATGGAGGCGGTGCGCTGCGCGGTGGATCAGGTGCTGGTCGAGCTCGACGGGCCGCTTGCGGGTGCTGCCGAAGTGGCGTTCTTTCCGCCGATGACGGGAGGGTGATGCGCGGGTGACGTGCGATCCACGCATCGTCGTGACCGACCGTGACTTCGACCTGGGCGCGGAGGCCGGGCGGCTGGAGGCGGGGGCCGATACCGGGGCAGTCGTCACGTTCACGGGCCGGGTCCGCGACGTCGACGGCGGGCTGCGCTACATGGAGATCGAGCATTACCCCGGGATGACGGAGCGCGCGTTGACGCGGATCGCCGCAGATGCGGCGGAGCGCTGGACCCTCTCGGGGGTGACGGTGATCCATCGCCACGGACGGTTGGCCCCCGGTGCGCGGATCATGATGGTCGGGACGGCGGCGCGGCACCGGGAGGCGGCATTCGAGGCGGCGTCGTTCCTGATGGACTACCTCAAGTCGCGCGCGCCGTTCTGGAAGAAGGAGGTCGGGCCGGATGGCGCGGCCTGGGTGGCGGCGACGCAGGCCGACGAGGCCGCGCGCGAGCGCTGGTGAAACAGACAGGAGAGAGCCATGGATCTGGGAATTGCAGGCAGGCGCGCGCTCGTCTGCGCATCGTCGAAGGGGCTCGGCCTCGGCTGTGCGCAGGCGCTGGCGGCGGCCGGCGTCTCGCTGGTGATGAACGCGCGGGGGGCGGAGGCGCTGGAGGCTGCGGCGGAGGAGATCCGTGCGACCTACGGCGTGGAGGTGACGACCGTTGCCGCGGACGTCACCACGCCGGAGGGGCAGGCGGCGGTGCTGGAGGCGGCCGCGAGCCCCGACATCCTGGTGACGAACGCGGGCGGGCCGCCGCCGGGGATGTGGTCGGACTGGACGCGGGACGATTTCATCGCGGCGCTCGATGCGAACATGCTGACGCCGATCGCCCTCATGAAGGCCTGCCTGCCGGCGATGATGGACCGTGGCTGGGGCCGGATCGTGAACATCACCTCGCAATCGGTGAAGGCCCCGATCCCGGCGCTCGGCCTGTCGAACGCGGCGCGCACGGGGCTCACGGGCTACGTCGCGGGGACCGCGCGGCAGGTCGCCCCGTCGGGCGTGACGATCAACAACCTGATGCCCGGCATCCACGCGACCGACCGGGCGGTCTCGCTCGACGGGGGCGTGGCCAAGGCGCAGGACATCAGCGTCGAGGAGGCGAAGGTGCAGCGGGAGGGGACGATCCCGGCGCGGCGCTACGGCACGGCGGCGGAGTTCGGTGCGACCTGCGCGTTCATGTGTTCGCAGCATGCGGGCTTCATGGTGGGCCAGAACGTCCTGCTCGACGGCGGGGCTACGAACGCGACGATCTGAACCGCAGGACCGTCAGGGCGGCCACGGTGACGGCCGCCCCGAGGGCGAAGAGCCCGACGAGGTCCGCGCCGTTCTGCACGAGCACCCCGATCAGCGCCCAGACGACCGCCGCGCCGTAGGCCAGCGACGGCAGCGCCCGCAGGATCGCCACGGCGATGGCGAGCCCGAGGGAAAGCGCGGCGATGGCCCAGCCCTCGGGGCCGAAGGGGCCGATGCCGAAGCCGGGGAGTAGCAGGCCGAGCGAGACGCAGGAGGCCGCCGTGAGCCAGCCGGCGTAGAGCCCGAGAGGCGCGCGCAGCAGGAGCGGATCGGCGGCGGGCGTGCGCAGCAGGGCCACCAGCGCGCCGCCCAGCATGATCCATATCAGCACCGTCGCCCAGACCGGCGAGGCGACGGCAACGGCGAGCCAGAACGTGCCGACGCCGAGGGTGACGATGAGGGACAGGCGCGTCGCGTCCCACCGGGGGTCGTCGCGGCGCTTCTGGACGCCGAAACCAGCCATGACGATGAGCCAGAGGTAGATCGGCCCCCAGATGGCGAAGGCGTAGCCCGCGGGCTGCACCGGCGGCTCCTCGATGCGGACGGGGAACTGTGCGGGATCGAAGCCCGCGAACCCGTCGACGAAGAACGGCGAGGCGGCAAAGGTCAGGGCGAGGAGGAGCACGAGGGCGGCGCGGAGGGTCATGTCGTTTCCTATCGCGCCCGGTTCGCAGGGGCCAGACGCACCGGCCCCCGCGCGCGGATCATTCGGTCCAGCGGACGCCGGTGAGGTCGTTGGCCTGTGTCGGCGCGTTCTCCCAGAGCCCCTCCAGCCGGGCATCGGCCACGCCGGTCTTGGCGAGCTGGAACAGGTAGGCGTTGACCGCGTCGTCGGCGATCTGTCGCTGCGCCTGCTGGCAGAAGCGCGCTGCGCTCGCTCGGCGTCGGTGGTCGTGTCGATCATCGCGATCAGATCCTGGAAGCCCGCGTCGTCGTACTGGAAGTAGTAGTCGGGCCGGGCATAGATGTTGATGTCGGCGGGCTCGGTGTGGCTGACGATGGTCAGGTCGAAGTCCTTGCCGTTGAACACCTGTTCGAGCCACTGCGCCCATTCCAGGTTGGCGATCTCCGTCTCGATGCCGACGGCGCGCAGCTGCGAGGCGATGATCTCCCCGCCGCGGCGCGCGTAGACCGGGGGCGGCAGCATCAGGCGCAGGGTGAGGTCGGTGGCCCCCGCCTCGGCCAGCATCGATTCCGCCAGTTCCGGATCGTAGGCCGACTCTCCGGTCAGGTCCACGTAGTCGGGGTTGTGCGGCGCGAAATGGCTGCCGATGGGCGTGCCGAAGCCGAACATCGCGCCATCGATCACCGCCTGCCGGTCGATCGCGTGGCCGATGGCGCGTCGCACGCGGACGTCCGGGACGGTGGCGTTGTTGATGCCGAGGATCGTCTCGCCTTCGGTGGAGCCCACGATGACGGTGAAGCGGGGGTCCGCTTGAAAGCTGGACAGCGTCTCGGGCGCGGGGAAGTTCGGGAAGGCGTCCAGATCGCCGGCCATCATCGCCGCGAAGGCGGCGTTCGGGTCGGAGATGAACTTGAAGGTCGCCGATTGCAGCGCGGGCTTCTCGCCCCAGTAGTCGGGGTTCGCCACCAGTTCGACGCGGTCGCCCTGCATCCAGTCGGCGAACTGGAACGGCCCGGTGCCGACGGGGTTCGTCGCGTTCGTCTCGGCGGATTCCGGTGCCACGATCACCGCGTCGCCCCAGGCGAGGTTGAACGGCAGGTTGCCGTTGGGTGCCGTGAGCGTGATGCGAACGGTCGTGGGATCCACCGCCTCCACGCTTTCGATGCCGTCGAAGAGGGCCTTCTGCGCGTTCGTGCTGTCCTCCGCGCGCGCCCGGTCGAGGGAGAAGACGACATCGCCCGCGTCCATCGTGGTGCCGTCGTGGAAGGTGACGCCATCGTGCAGCGCGAAGGTCCAGACCGTGCCGTCGTCCGAGACGTTCCAGCTTTCCGCGAGCGCCGGCTGGACTCTGCCGTCCGGGCCGAAGCGGGTCAGGCCCTCGAAGACGTTGGCGTAGACCACCTCGTCGATGGCGGCCGCGGCACCGCCCGTCGGGTCGAGGTTGGGCGGCTCCAGCTGCATGCCGATGGTCACGTCGGTCTGCTGAGCGAGGGCGGTGGTGGCAAGCAGGCAGAGGACTGCGGCGGTTCTGACGATCATGGGGTCTCCTCCCGTTTCCGGCGAGGTTAGGCCCCGGCGGGCGCATGGGGCAAGGGTCTAGCCGGCGGCGTAGCCCGCGACGATCTCGATCATCCGTTCGGTCGACAGGATCGGGGGCAGCAGGGTGAGGAAGCCGCCATCGCCGTCCATGACGAAGATGTGCGACCCGTGGGCATAGACGTCGACGCCGCGCGGATCGGTGAAGAGGAACTTGCGCTCGACATGGAAGAGGGCGCGGGCCTGGGCGAGGTCGGCTTCGCTGCCCGTGAGCCCGGTCAGGCCGGGGGCGAAGGTGGCGAGCGCGGGCCCCATCGTCTCGACGGTGTCGGTGGCGGGATCGACGGTGATGACGAGCGGGGTGACGTCGATGCCTCGCGCCGCCAGCCCCTCCGCCATCTCCGACATGATCGGCAGGGCCACGGTGCAGATCGCCTCGCAGGTGGCATAGCCGAAGAACACGAGCTGCAGGTTGCCGTCGGGGTCGACCTGCGTGCGGGTCGCGCCGTGATGATCCGTCAGGGCGTAGTCGCCGCCGAAGTTCGGACGGGAACAGCGTGTCGGGGAGGGGGCCCGCGAGCGTCGCCTGCTGCGCCTGCGCCGGAAGGGCGAGCGCGCAGGCCAGCAGCAGGCCGCGCATCAGAACCAATCCGCGATGAAGGCCTCGTCCGCCTCGAGGCCCAGACCGAGATAGCCCTCCTCTTCGATCTGTTCCAGCACACGGGGGTCGCGGCGGAACCACGGGCCCGCGCCCTCCGCGCCGGGGTTCCTCGCCGCCCAGTCGTCGGTCCAGGTGTTCGCCGCCTGCCATTCGCCGCCCTCGGGCCGGATGCGCTGGACGAGGTAGACATTGGTCGCGCCGATCTCCGGATCGTCGAGCAGCAGCCCGTCGACCTCCACCGTCTGCCCGCAGAAGGGGGCCAGGTCGGCGACGGCTCCGTTGAAGGCGGATTGCGCGTTCTTGAGGGGGAAGACCATCGCGTCGTCGGCCTCCCGGATCAGGACGAGCTGCCGGGCACCGGCACCGCAGTCGGCAGCGCAGTCGCCCGTCAATTCGCACAGCGGATCGGAGACGACGGCCGTGAACCGCGCCGGCTGTTCGGCGAAGAGGCCCCAGGAGCGCGCCTCGGAGGTCTCCGAGAACTGCTGGGCGGCGGCGGGTGCTGCGACGAGAGCGGCGAGCAAGGCGGAGCGGATCATAAAGCGATCGTTCATCCCGGAGCCTCCGAATCGGGAATGGCGAAACCCGGGATGACCCCGAAGTCTTCATGGGTGGCATTCACGATGTCGAGGTCGGCGGTGATCTCCTCCACGACGAGGTAGTTGAGCCCGTCGCGGCGGTAGAGCATCCCGTCCACCTCGATGGTATGCGAGGCGATGTGCAGGCTCGTGTCGCCGCCCGCGGTGGTCGCGTCGCCATCCATCTTGAGCACCATGTAGACGGTGCCGTCCGGGGCCAGCAGGCCGACGGGGATGCCGCCGGCGGAGCACCAGAGCGCGCAGGTGTGGTGCGCGGAGCCCAGGACGGCGTCCGGCCCGCCCATCACGCCGGAGAAGTAGCACCAGGTGTCGATGACCTCCCCGGTGATCTGGACCCGCTCGGCATCGGCAGCGAAGGCGGGTGTGGCGGCGAGGAACACGAGGGGGATGAGGGCGCGCATGGTGTCTCCTTCAGGGTGCGAGCAGTTGACCCCAGGGCGCGGCGATCTGGCAAATCACGTTTCGGAGGCGGCGGTCCCGGATATGGCCTCGCAGAGGTCGGCGAGCAGGCATGCGTCGCACTTCGGGGCCCGTGCGCGGCAGGTGCGCTTGCCGTGGGCCAGCAGCAGGACGTGACCGTCCCGGAGGAACGCGCCGGGCAGTCGGGCCTCCAGCGAGATGGCCGTTTTCTCCTCGGTCCTGCCGGTCGCCAGTCCCAGCCGGTTGCAGACCCGGTGGACATGGGTGTCCACGGCGACGGTGGCTTCCCCGAAGGTGAAGTGCAGCACGATGTCGGCGCATTTGCGTCCCACCCCGGGCAGCGACATCAGGCCCTCCCGGGTGCTCGGCACGATGCCGTCGTGGGCGTCGCGCAGGTGCGCGCACATCTTGCGCAGGTTGCGGCACTTCACGTTGTAGAGACCGGCGGGCCGGATCGCGGCCGTGATCGCCTCGTCGGAGAGGGCGAGGATCCCGTCCGGCGTGTCGGCCAGCGCGAAGAGCGCCTGCGAGGCGGCGGCGGTGTTCCGGTCGAGCGATTGCGCGGAGAGCATGCAGGAGACGACGGCGCGGAACGGGTCGCGCCCGCCCTTGGACGACGGCGGCTCCACCTCCGGCATCGCGGTGCGCAGGCGCGTCATGACGTCGGTGATCTGGTCTTCGTCGAGCATGTCGGGAAACCTAGGCCGCGCGCCGCGCGCCGCCAGTCAGGTCAGCAACCGCGCCAGGCGAGCGCCATCACCTTGCCACTGTCGACCATATCGTCCACGCCGATCCATTCGTCGGGCTGATGCGCGAGGTCGAGCACGCCCGGGCCGTAGGCGATGCAGTTCTTCAGCCGCCCGATCCGGTCGATGTGCTTCTGATCGTAGGTGCCGGGGCTGACGACGAATTCGGCGGATCTGCCCAGCACCGCGTGGATCGCATCCTGCACGGTGCGCACGATGGGGGCGTCTTCGGGCGTCATGGAGGGCATCACCTCGAAGAGGTCGCGGATCTCGTAGCGGAAGTCGGGCCGGGTTTCGCGGACGCGTCTCCATCAGACGGGTCACCTCGGCCTTCACCTCCGCGATGTCCTCCTCGATCAGGAAGCGACGGTCGATCGTCAGCGTGCAGCGATCGGGGACGCAGGCCGACGGCAGGCCGGTATAGCCCGCCTCCTGCACCGGCTCGCCGCCATGGATCGAATTGAGGTTGAGCGTGGAAGAGCGGGCGCCGTCGGGGACCACGGGCATCGCGGTGCGCTTGGTCAGGAGCAGGGGGAAGAGCGTCGCCTCCATCTCGTCGATCACCGCACCCATGTGGCGGACGGCGCAATCGCCGAGGAAGGGCATCGAGCCATGGGCGATGCGCCCCTGGGTCTCGATTTCCGCCCACCAGACGCCGCGATGGCCAAGGCAGATCCGGTCCTTGTCGAGCGGTTCGGGGATGATGACGTGCTGCACGCGGGCAGGGTCGAACCAGCCGCGCTCGGCGAGGTAGGCGACGCCGCCGTAACCGCCGGATTCCTCGTCCGCGGTGGCGGAGATCTCGATGGCTCCGGCGAAATCGGGGTGGGTGGCCGCGAAGGCCTCGGCGGCGACGATGGAGGTGGCGAGCCCGCCCTTCATGTCGCAGGTGCCGCGCCCCCAGATGCGGCCCTCGTCCAGCTCGCCCCCGAACGGATCGCGGGTCCAGCCGTCGCCCACGGCCACGACGTCATGGTGGCCGTTGAAGTGAAGGCAATCGCCGGGGCGCGCGCCTTCGAGCCGGCAGACGACGTTCCAGCGGGGATGCCTGTCGCTGTCTCCGGGGGCCCCTTCGGCGCGAACGTAATCGACCTGCCAGCCCTGCGCCGCCATCCGGGTCCCGACGAGGTCGCAGACGTCGCGGTAGTGCAGGCCAGGGGGATTGAGCGTGGGGATTCGGACGAGCCGCTGCGTCAGGTCCACCAGCGCGTCGCGGCGGCTCTCGATCTCGCTGAGCAGTCGGTCCATCGGCGTCTCCCCGGTCGGCACGTTTGTGCGGGGCCCGGGCGCGCTTGACCAGAGGTTGCGCGCGCGGTTGCATGGGGAACCGTTCCGAGGAGCCGCCATGATCGCGACCGTCGTCCTGCCTCTCCTGCTGCTCGCGGTCGCGGCCTGGGCGGTGCCATGGCTCCTGGGGCGGGTGCTGCCGGAGGGGGTGGGGTGGCTGGCCCTCAACGGCGCGCTGTCGGCCATGGTTCTGGCGGGGCTGTCGGCCGGCGGGTTCTATCTGCTCTATGGCGCGGCGGGCGGCGCGGTGCTGGACACGGCCCCCTGGCATTTCGCGGTGCTGTCGGCGCGGGCGGCGCTGGTCTGGGCCCCGATCGCCGTGCTGTCGCTGGCGAACCTGCCGAAGGGATGGACGACCGAGGTGTGGTAGTGGCGGAGCCGGGCGCTGTCGGATATGACGGCGCGAAAGGGAGATGTACGATGCTGGGACTGCTACGGCTCTTCGCCATGTTCATGGTGCTGCTGACCGTGATCTACTGGTCGCTGGTGTTCTACCTGCGCGCCGGCGAGCGCGACCGGCTGGAGGCGGAGTGGGACGCGCGGCGACCCCCGCTGCCGCGGCACACCTACGTCGATATCGGGCTCAGGGATGCGAAGCGTGGAATGCACCGCAAGCTGGTGCTGGGGGTCTACGCGGTGCCGATCGCCGTCGTCTGCGCGCTGATCTACGTCTTCAACTACGCCTGACGTCGTCGCGGACGCCCAGCTTCTCCCTGGCCGCCGGGTCGATCCGCGTGGGCGGCCAGAGCGGCACGCCGGAGCGGAAGGCCGCGCGGCCGATCATGTGGGCACCCACGGGGGCGGTGATGAGCAGGAAGACGACGATGAGCACGGCGCGCGCCACGGTCGAGGCATCGGCGAACCCGATGGCGACGGCCAGCATGATGAGCCCCGAGGCGAGCGTGCCGGCCTTGGTGGTGGCGTGCATCCGCACCAGCACGTCCGGCAGCCGCAACACGCCGAGACCCGCGATGAAGGCGAAGAAGCCGCCCGAGAGGACGCAGAAGGCGAGGAAGATCTCGAGGATCATGGCGTGCCCCCGGTCTCGTCGGCGCGGTGGAGGTGGGCGGCGTCCGGCCGCTTGACCTTGCGCTCCACGAAGCGGGCGAGGGCGACGGTGGCGAGGAAGCCGATCAGCGCCAGCACGACCGCCACGTCGAGGAAGGCGGCCGTCCCGGTGTCGAGCGCGTAGAGCCCGCAGAACGCGACGATCAGGACGGTCATCGTGTCGAGCGCGACGACCCGGTCGGGCAGCGACGGGCCCTTGATGAGCCGCACCATGGCGAGCAGCACGGCCACCATGACCAGCACGAAGGCGATCTGCACCGAGGCGTTCAGGATCGGCATGGTCTCGATCATCGGCATGGCAGACGTTCCTTCGTTTCGGGGGCCCTCATTCCAGCGCCTCGCGGACCCAGCGCTCCATCCCGTTCTCGATGTCGGCCGCGATCTTGGCGGGATCGTCGGCGAACATGGCGTGGATGACCAGCGTGTTGCAATCCTCCGTCACGTCGAGGCTGAGCGTGCCGGGGGTGAGGGAGATCAGGTTGGTGACCAGCAGCACCTCCGCCTCCCCCTTGGCCTTGAGCGGTATGCAGAGGATGCCGGGGCGCGCCCGGTGGCGGGGCGTCAGCACGTCCCAGGCGACCTGTACGGAGGAGACGACGAGTTCGTAGTGGAACAGGAACAGCAGTTTCAGCCAGCGCCAGACGCGGGTGAAGTAGTTTCCCGTCTCCCCGAAGAGCGGCCGGATGGCGAAGAGCACGAAGAACCCGACGACGAAACCGACGATGAGCCCGCCGAGGGTGAATTCCCCCATGAGCGCGGCCCAGGAGACGGCGAGCAGAAGGTTCAGCAGGAAGACGCTCACGACCCGGCCTCCGGCGTGCCGAGCACCGCGGTCAGATAGGCGGTCGGATCGAGCAGTTCCTCCGCCGCGCGCGTCGCGACCTGCACGAAGGGTTCGGGGAAGAGGCCGATGACGACGGTGAGCGTCGCCAGCGCGGCGATGGGGGCCAGCAGCACGAAGCGTTCGCCCGGTGTCAGGACCGCGAGCGTCGGGACGGCCCCGCCCGGATGCGGCTTCCAGAAGGCGCGGCCCCAGATCTTCGTCATCGAGTAGATCGTCATCAGGCCGACGGCGAGCGCCGCGAAGGCGACGAGCCAGAGTTCGAGGTCGAGCGAGGCCTTCACCAGCACGTATTTCGCCCAGAAGCCCGAGAGCGGCGGGAAGCCCGCCAGCGAGAAGGCGGGGATCAGGAACAGGAATGCCAGGAGCGGCGCGCCCTTGTAGAGCCCGCCGATGTGCTCGATTTCCGTCGAGCCCGCGATGCGGTTGGCGACGCCCGCGACGAGGAACAGGTTCGCCTTCACGATGATGTGGTGGACGAGGTAGAACACCGCCCCCGTCACCGCCAGCGGGGTGAGCAGCGCGAGGCCCGAGGACCATGTAGCCGATCTGGCTGACGATGTGGAACGACAGGATGCGGCGGAAGTCGGTCTGCGCCGCCGCCCCCAGAACGCCCGTGACCATGGTGGCGACGGCGATCCAGAGCATCAGCCCGTGGGTCCAGCCCGTGTCCTGCGTGAAGACCAGCGTGAACATCCGCATCAGGGCGTAGACGCCGACCTTGGTCAGCAGGCCCGCGAAGACGGCGGAGACCGAGAAGGCGGGCGTGTGGTACGCCGCCGGCAGCCAGAAGAAGAGCGGAAAGACCGCCGACTTGATGCCGAAGGCCACGAGGAACATCGTCGCGATCACGGTGACGAGGCCCGGGTCGGCGTCCGCGATCTTGTAGTGCAGGTCGGCGAAGTTGAGCGTGCCGGTGACGCCGTAGAGCAGGCCGATGCCCGACAGGAACAGGATCGTGGAGATGAGGTTGAGGGTCACGTACTTGATGCCCGCATCCATCTGCACGCGCGTGCCGCCCATGACGAGGAGGCCGAAGGAGGAGATCAGCATGACCTCGAACCAGACGTAGAGGTTGAAGAGGTCGCCCGTCAGGAACGCGCCGGTGACGCCCGCGATCAGCACCTGGAAGAGCGCGTGGTAGCCGACCCGCTCCATGTCCTCGGTGATGTCGGACGTGGCATAGACCGAGACGGCGAGCGCGGTGATCCCGGTGATGACGACCATGACGGCCGAGAGCGTGTCCGCCACCAGCGTGATCCCGAAGGGTGCGGCCCAGGTGCCCATCTGCGCCGCCTGCACCCCGTCGCGGAGCACCGTGGTCAGCAGGACGCAAGCGGCGATCAGCATGGCGGCGGAGCCCGCCACGGAGATCCAGCGCCCCTCCGGCCCCGCGCGGAAGAAGAAGGCGAGGACGGCGGTGACGAAGGCGATCAGGATCGGCAGCGGCAGGAGGAGGTCGCTCACTTCGGCGTCTCCCCGGTCTCGGGCGGTTCGGCCAGGCGCATCTCGTCGGATTCCAGCGTGCCCATCGTCTGATAGGCCCGGTAGACGAGGACGAGCGCGAAGGCGAAGAGGCCGAAGCCGATGACGATGGCCGTGAGCACCAGCGCCTGCGGCAGCGCGTTGGCCACCCCGGCGGGCGGCGCGTCGGCCCCCAAGGCGATGAGCGGCGGGGCCTCGGGCGTCAGGCCGCCGGAGGCGAAGATCAGCAGGTTCGCGGCGTTCGAGATCAGGATCAGGCCGAAGAGGAAGCGCAGCACGCTGGGGGCGAGCATGAGGTAGACGGCGGCGGTGACGAGCGCGCCGACCATGAGGGCGATCAGGAACTCCACGTCAGACCTCTTCTTCCAGCGCGAAGACGATGGTCAGGACCGAACCCAGCACCACGAGATAGACGCCGATGTCGAAGACCAGGATCGTGGAGAGCGGGATGCCCTTGTTCGTCTCCGTCGCGTTCAGGAAGAGCCATTGCCCCGCGAAGAGCGCGTCGCCCGGCAGCAGCCCGGCGATGCCGGCTCCAAGAGCCAGCGCGAGCCCCGCCATGGCGATGGACTGCGGATCGACGCGGAGGGCAAGCCGCGCGGCCGGCGCTGCCGTGCGCGACGGCGTAGAGGATGAACCCGGTCGCGCCGATCAGCCCGCCGATGAAACCGCCGCCGGGTTCGTTGTGGCCGCGCAGGAGCATCCAGATCGAGAACAGCAGCAGGAGACCCACGAGCAGGCGGGTGGCGGCGCGGACGATGAGGGAGTTCATGACCCGACCTCTTTCATGACATCGGCCTCCGCGAACCCTTGAGCAGGGCATAGGCCCCGAGGGCGGCCACCGCGACGACCGCGATCTCGCCGAAGGTGTCGAGGGCGCGGAAATCCACGAGGATGACGTTCACGATGTTGCGCCCGTAGGCCAGCGGCGCGGAGGCCTGCTCGAAGAACCGGGTCAGCTCGAGATCGTAGGGCGCGGCGAGCACGGCGAGCAGCACCACGGTGGTCAGTGCCCCGATGGCGAACGCAAGCGCCAGGTCCCAGCCGCGCACGGAGCGGACGGACTCCGTCTTGAGGAACGGCAGCTTGAGCATGGCGACGGCGACGAGAACGACCTGGAGGACTTCGACGAGCAGCTGCGTGATGGCGACGTCGGGCGCGCCGAAGATGATGAAGATGAGCGCCACGCCGATGCCCACGACGCCCAGCGATGCGACGGCCGTCATGCGCGAGTTGGTGAACGCCGTCAGCAGCGCGCCGGCGAGGATGAAGGCGAGGACGGCCCAGTGCTTGAACTGCAGGTCGTCGAATGTCGGCCAGGCGGGCACGAGCCCCGCCCGCCAGATCGAGACCGCCATGGCGAGGGCGAGCGTGAGGAAGGTGACGAAGATGTAGCGGCGCAACCGGCCCGTCTGGATCAGGCCGGTCAGCCCCTTGGAGCCCGCGGCGACGCCGTCCATCATCCGGTCGTAGCCGGGATCGAACCGGGCCGGCGCACGCGCGAGGGCCGCGCGCAGCCGTCCGTGGAGCGAGGTAGAGGACGAGGCCCACGGCGAAGGTCGCCATCGACAGCAGGAAGGCGGCATTGATCTCCTTGAAGAGATAGAGGTCGACGTCGACCGGCATGCCCGCGACGGCCGCCGCTGCGGGGCGGACCAGCGCCTCCGCCCAGTCCGGCAGCACGCCGAAGATCAGCCCGAGCGCGCCCAGCAGGACCGGACCGATCAAGCAGCGGCCAGGAGCCTTCGTGCGCGGGGACGGGCGTGTCGGCCAGTGGGCCCGTGAAGGGACGCCAGGCGACGATGCCGGCGGCGACGAACATCAGAACCGACGCGATGAAGATGCAGCCCGTGACCCAGAGCATGCCGGGTGCATCGAGCGCCGCCTTGTACATGAACTCCTTGCCGACGAAGCCGAAGAGCGGCGGCAGCCCCGCCATGCTCGCCGCCGCCAGCATCGCGGCCAGCATCGTCACCGGCATCGCCCGGCCGAGGCCGCGCAGCACGGTCGCGTCCCGCGTGCCCGTGCCATGGTCCACGACGCCGATCATCAGGAACAGCGCGGCCTTGTAGAAGCTGTGCACGATCAGGAACGTCATCGCGGCCATGATCGCCGCCGGCGTGCCGACGCCGATGAACATGACCAGCGTGCCGAGTGCCATCAGCGTGGTGTAGGCCAGCACCTGCTTGATGTCCGTCTGCCGGAGCGCCACCAGCGAGGCGAAGACGGCCGTCACGCCGCCTGCTATGACCAGCGTCCAGAACCAGATGTCGGTGCCGCCCAGGCTGGGGTTCATCCGCGCCAGCAGGTAGACCCCGCCCTTCACCATCGTGGCGGAGTGCAGGTAGGCCGACACGGGCGTGGGGGCGGCCATCGCGTTCGGCAGCCAGAAGTGGAACGGCACCTGCGCGGACTTGGTGAAGGCCCCGGCGATGACCAGCCAGAAGATCGGCAGGTAGAGGGCATGGTCGCGCAGCGTGGCGTCGAGTTCCGAGATCGAGAACGTGCCTGCCGCGGTGCCGATCAGGACGATGCCGGCGAGGAAGGCGAGCGCGCCCGTGCCGGTGACGACGAGCGCCTGCAGCGCGTTGCGCCGGGCCTTGGCGGAGTCCGCATCGAAGCCGATGAGCAGGTAGGAGGAAACCGTCGTGACCTCCCAGAACACGAAGAGCGCCAGCAGGTTGTCCGACAGCACGAGCCCCAGCATGCCGATCATGAACACCATGAGGTAGCAGACGAAGCGCGTGTAGTGGACGTGGCCGCCGAGGTAGCTCGACGCGTAGAGCGTCACCAGCGCGCCGATCCCGGTGATGAGCAGCGCGAAGGTCAGCGAGAGCCCGTCGAGCAGGATGCCCAGCGAGACGCCCAGGGACGGCACCCAGTCGATCCGCCAGGTCAGCACCTCTCCGGCGGCGACCGCCGGCAGGTGCTGCGCGAACCACGCGAACAGCGCGAGCGGCAGCGCGATCGAGATCCACCCCGCCGGTCCGCCCAAGGTTCGACTGTTCGCTGCCTTGCCCGCCATCGGCCCCTCTCGCTTGCGCCCCCAGATATAGGAACGGATTGATTGTTCAAGCCGCCTGTATGACTGTCGTTCGATAGACCTCGCCTATCGGGTGGATCATGCCGACCCTGCAACAGTTCCGATACCTGGTCGCCGTGGCGGACACGCTGCATTTCCGTCGTGCCGCCGAATCGGTGCATGTCACGCAGCCCACCCTGTCGACCCAGCTGCGCGAGCTGGAGGACAAGCTCGGCGTGCAGCTCGTGGAGCGATCGCGCTCCGGGGTGACGCTGACGCCGCTGGGCCACGACATCGCCGGGCGCGCGCGGGGCATCCTGCGCGACGTGGCCGACATCGCGGCGCTGGCCCGTACGGGTGCCGATCCGCTGGGCGGGACGGTGCGGGTGGGCGTGGTCGGGCTCGCTCGGGTCCTACTTCCTGCCGTTGGTGATTCCGGCGCTGCACGCAGCCTATCCGGACCTGAAGTTCTATGTCCGCGAGGGCGTGGCGCTCGACCTGCTGCGGCGCCTGCGCGACGGGGCGCTGGACGTGCTGTTCTTCCCGACGCCGCTGGACGATCCGGCGCTGCACGTCGCGCCGCTGTTCCACGAGCCGCTGCTGATCGTGTTGCCCAGCGATCATCCGCTGACGGCGATGGAGGTGGTGGACCGCGCGGCCCTGCGCGGGGAAACGGTGATGACGCTGGAGGCGGGTCACCGCCTGCACGACACGGTGGCCGACCTCTGCGCGGAGACCGGGGCGCGGCTGTCGCTCGACTACGAGGGGACGTCGCTGGATACGTTGCGGCAGATGGTGGCGATGGGGCTGGGCCTGTCGGTGCTGCCGGCGCTCTACGTCCGCTCCGAGGTCGCTCGGGAATCGCTGGTGACGGCGCGCCCGTTGTCCGATCCGGCCCCGGGCCGCGACATCGGCATGGTCTGGCGGCAGACGGCGGCGCAGGGCGAGGCCTACGCCGAACTCGCCGGGGCGATCCGGGTGACCTTGCGGCGGATCGCGCCCCAGGTCCGCGTCATCGACTAGCGTCAGACGCCGAACGGCACCCAGATCGTCTGCACCTCGGTCGCATGGCCCAGCCATGTCGCCCCGTCGGTCGCGCTCCAGTCGCGCGGCCGCCCGTCGTTGACCCAGGTGCGCTTGAGGTTGCCCGCCGCCTCCCGCTCGATCGTCGCGGAGATGTCGGCGGAGGAGAAGCTCCAGACGGCGTCGACGTCCATGTGCCCGGCCATCTGTGCGGCCAGGTCCGCATGATCGCCCGTCAGGATGTTGACCACACCTGCGGGAACATCGGAGGTCTCCATCACCTGATACAGATCCGTCGCCGTCAGCGGCGCGCTCTCGGGGGCGATGAGCACCAGTCGGTTGCCGGAGGCCAGCGCCGCGCCGATCACCTGCGCCAGCGCCACCAGCGGGCGATCCTCCGAGGCGAAGGCCCCGATCACGCCCATCGGCACGTTCAGCGCGAGGGCGAGACCGGCCATCGGCACGTCCACGGTCCGCCCGTCGTGCTTGTCGGCCCAGGCGGCCCAGCGGAACAGGTGGCGCGCGGCCTCCGCCGTCTCTCCCTTGGCCCCGGTCTGCGCCGTCAGGCGGGCGTCGAACTCCGCGGCGCGGGCGGAGAGGTTCTCCGCCAGATAGTACAGGATCTGCGCGCGCATGTGGCCGGGCGAGCGGCTCCAGGCCTTCGCCGCCCGCGCCGCCTCGACCGCGTTGCGCATGTCCTTGCGGTTGGCGATGCCGACGCTGCCGACCGCGCCCTCCGGCCCAGCGACGGTCCGCGTGTAGCCCCCGTCGGGCCGCGCCTGCTTGCCGCCGACGAACATCTTGGCGGTGCGGTCGATGGCGTCGGAGGGGCCGGAATTGCCAATTGGCAATTGGAGCTTTCCGAGCTTCGCGCCGATCCTGGGCCGCACGTAGGCTGCGAGCCCGGCCATCCCGCCCTCGCGTCCGAAACCGCTCTCCTTGACCCCGCCGAACGGCGCCGCGGCGTCCATCATGTTCGCGCCGTTGACCCAGACGATCCCGGCGCGGATCTTCGGCGCGGTGTCGAGCGCCATGTCGATGTCCTGCGACCAGACCGAAGCGGCGAGCCCGTAGGCCGTGTCGTTGGCAAGTTGCACCGCTTCGGCCGGAGTGCGGAAAGTGGTCGCCGCGAGCACCGGCCCGAAGGCCTCCTCCTGCATCAGCGGGTCCGCGCCGTGCAGGTCGGTCACGAGGATCGGCGGCAGATAGCAGCCATCCGGGCACTCCCCGCGCGTGACTGTGCCGGTGGTGCGCGCCAGCATCGCCTCGACGGAGGCCTTGTGGTCGGGGTGCACCATCGCGCCCATGTCGACCGACTTGTCGAGCGGATCGCCGACGCGGATGCGGGACATGCGGGTCTTGAGCCGGGCGATGAAGTCGTCGGCGATCCCCTCCTGCACCAGCAGCCGCGAACCGGCGCAGCAGACCTGCCCGCCGTTGAACCAGATCGCATCGACCAGCCCCTCGACCGCGCCGTCGATGTCCGCGTCCTCGAACACGACGTAGGGGGACTTGCCGCCCAGCTCCAGCGTCAGACCCATCGCGCGCCCGGCGGTCTCCCGGCGCAGGATGCGGCCGACCTCGGTGGAGCCCGTGAAGGCCAGCTTGTCGATCTCGGCGGCCACCAGCGCAGCTCCCGTCGTGCCGTCGCCGGTGACGATGTTGACCACGCCCGGCGGCACGCCCGCGGCGTCGCAGATGTCGGCGAAGGCAAGCGCCGTCAGCGGCGTCCATTCGGCGGGCTTCAGGACGACGGTATTGCCCATCGCCAGCGCCGGCGCGACCTTCCAGGCAAGCATCAGCAGCGGGAAGTTCCACGGCACGATCTGCCCGCAGACGCCCCAGGGTTCCGCGCCCGGCATCAGCTCGGCGCGGAGTTCCGCATGGCCCGCGTGATGGTAGAAGTGCCGCGCGGCGAGGGCGACGTCGATGTCGCGCGCTTCCCGGATGGGCTTGCCGGTGTCGAGGGTCTCGAGCACCGCGAAGAGACGCGCGTTCTTCTGAAGATTGCGCGCGATGGCGTAGAGGACACGCGCCCGGTCGTGATCGGACGTCGCCGCCCAGCCGTTCGCCGCCTCGCGCGCCGCCGCCACGGCGTCAGCGACATCAGCCTCACTTCCTTGAGTGACCTGCGCGAGCACCTCGCCGGTCGCCGGGTTCGACGTTGCGAAGGTCTCGCCCGGGTCCTGCCGCCTGCCGTCAACGAAGTGCCCGAAAGCGCGTCCATGCCCGTCCAGCCAGGCGTCCGCCTCGCTCCGGCTCTCGGGGGCGGGACCCCATTCCATGCTCTCGAAGATCTCGGCCACGGTCATGATGCGCCTTCTTTGCTCACTGAAATATCCCGGGGGTCCGGGGGCTGGCCCCCGTCTGCCTACCCCACCGCATGCCGGTAGCTGGCCGAGTAGCGCCCCGTCACGTGATGCTCCAGCTGCCGCTCGATGTCGCCCAGCAGCGACGAAGCCCCGAAGCGGAACAGGTCGGGACGCAGCCAGCGGTCGCCCAGCTCCTCCTTGAGAAGCGCCAGATAGGTGATGGCGTCCTTCGCCTTCGACACGCCGCCGGCGGGCTTGTAGCCGACCTTGAAGCCCGACATCGCCTCGTAGCCGCGGATCGCGCGCATCATCACGAGCGAGACGGGCAGGGTGGCGTTCACCGGCTCCTTGCCGGTCGAGGTCTTGATGAAGTCGGATCCGGCCATCATCGCCACCATGCTGGCCTTCGCCACGTTGCGCAGCGGGCCAAGTTCACCCGTCGCCAGAATCGCCTTCATGTGCGCCGGCCCGCAGGCCTCGCGCATGGCTCGGGTCTCGTCGAAGAGCGCCTGCCAGTCGCCCGTGAGAACGTGGCGGCGGGAAATGACGATGTCGATCTCCATGGCACCGGCGGCGACGCTCTCCTCGATCTCCCGGATCCGCAGGTGCAGGGGCGACAGGCCGGCGGGAAAGCCGGTGGAGACGGCGGCGACGGGGATGCGGCCGCGGACGGCCTCGACCGCCGTCGGCACCATCTCGTGATAGACGCAGACCGCGCCGACGGTGAGGTCCGGCAGGCCGACGGCGTCGAGCAGGTCTGGACGGACGGGCTGCAGTGCCTTCGCACAGAGCCGACGAACCCGACCCGCGGTGTCGTCGCCCGAAAGCGTGGTGAGATCGATCATGCTGACCGCGCGGGCGAGCCAGGCGGCCTGCCACTCCTTCTTGAGCGACCGGCGCGCGGGGATCGTCGCGGCGCGGCGCAGCGTGGCGGGCGTGTTCACGCGGACGGCCTCGACCACGGCGGGGTCGAACGGCAAGCCGGCATTGCGGGTCAGGTCGGAGGCGGTCACGCTATGGTCGCTCGTGGTTGGAGAACGCGAAAGACGTCGCATGGCCCCGGCGGGAGGGCAACCATGACGCTCCGGCGAAGTCAGTCCGCGGTGCGAACGATGGCGGCGAACTTGTCGAAGACGTTGGCGGAGCCGGCAACGACGTGGCCATCCTCCAGCAGCGTCTGATCCTTCCGCATGGGTTCCGCGAAACCGCCCGCCTCGCGCATCATCAGGATGCCGGCCGCGAACTCCCAGGGCTGCAATCCGCGCTGCCAGAACCCGTCCATCCGCCCCGCGGCGACATGGGCGAGGTCGAGCGCGGGCACGCCGGACTGCCGCACGCCGGCGACGACGGGAAGGAGCCGGCCGAGATCCTTGAGGGCGGCGGGCAGGTACTTCTGGCTGGCGGCGGGCAGGTTGGTGGCGAAGCTGCAGTCGATCAGCGCCGTGCGCCCCGCCACCCGCAGACGCGTGCGCCCGTCGAGCCAGGCCCCGGTGCCCTTCTCGGCCCAGAAGAGCTCGTCGCGCAACGGATCGTAGATGACGGAGGAAGCCACCTCTCCCTTGTGGCGCAGGGCGATGCAGACGGCCCAGTGCGGCGTGCCGTGCTGGTAGTTCACCATGCCGTCGAGCGGGGTGACGATCCAGCTGCGGGTCGGGTCGGTGCCGGGCGCGTCGCCGTCGGCCGTGAGCATGCCGTAGTTCGGCCGGGCGTGGGTCAGCTCATCGGCGATGATCTCCCCCGACTGGACGGCGGCGCGGCGGGTGAAATCCTGCGGCGGCTTCACACCCGTCTGGAGGTTCTCGACCTCGCCGAAGTCCTTGAGCAGGCTGCGCCCGGCCTTGCGCGCGGCCTTGATCATCACATTCAGGTTCGCGCTGCCTTGCTGCATGCTCGTCGCTCCGGGGTTCGGTCAGGGGAGGCCCTTACCGGAGGTGCGGGCGCAGGGCCAGCCCCGGGGAGCCGGTCCGCGCGGCCCGCGTTAACCCGTCATTTACCAATGCTGGCTTAACTCTCTGCTGACTGATGACGGGGAGAGCGCATGAAACGGAAGACGTCCCCCCTGTCGTGGCTCAACGACATGGTGCAGGATCGGTTGTCGGGCGGGCGGCGGCCCGAGATCCCCACGCCCCGAGCGAGAGTGACGGGTTTCGGCGAGACCGCGCAGCAGGGTCTCTTCGATCTGGAGGCGCGGATCCCGCCTCCGGATGCGATCTTCGCTCCGGCGGAATCCCCGCGTTGGCAGCAGAACGACCAGCTGAAATCGAGCGAAAGCGCCGGCGGCGGGCTCGTGCGGCAGGCCGACGGCTCGATGCGGCCGCACTACTGGGGGCACAGGGCGCGGCTGCGCGACCGGTTCCTGTCGGGCGGCCATGCGCCGATGCCGGAGTACGAGTTGCTGGAACTGCTCCTGTTCAATGCCATCGAACGGATCGACGTGAAGCCGCTGGCCAAGCGGTTGCTGACGGCCTTCGGGGACCTCAACGGCGTGATCGCCGCCTCGCGCAAGAACCTGCTCCGGGTGGAGGGGGCGACGCCGAAGGTGTTCCTGCAACTGCGGATCGCGGAGGCCTTCGCGCACCGGATGGGGCAGGCCAGGATCCTCGACAAGGAGGTGCTCTCGTCTTGGAACGATGTCGTCTCCTACTGCCGCACGACGATGGCGCATCGCGACACCGAGCAGTTCCGCGTCCTCTTCCTCGACCGGCGCAACCGCGTCATCGCCGACGAGGCGCAGGGCGAGGGGACGGTGGATCACGTGCCGGTCTACCCACGCGAGGTCGCACGCCGGGCGCTGGAGCTGAACGCCTGCGCGCTGATCCTCGTGCACAACCACCCCTCCGGCGACCCGACGCCCAGCGGGGCCGACATCGAGATGACGGCGAAGATCGTCGCCGCCTGCGGGGCGCTCGACATCGTGATCCACGACCACATGATCATCGGCAAGGACGAGGAGGTCTCGTTCCGCTCGCTGGGGCTGATCGAGGGCTAGGGGGCGGCGGGCCGCCCCCGGTTCCCTAGTAGTTCTGGGGGAACATCGCGCGCATGGCCGCCTCGTCCATCTCGCCCTTGAACTCGAACCTCTTCCCCCAGGCCCCAGCGCGTTCGGCCGCCGGCCGTGCGTTCACCCTGTCGAACCATGCCTGCACGTTGGGATACGGTTTCAGCCCGCCATCCCCCTCCATCACGTAGCCGGCCGCGCGGACCCAGCCCCAGAGCGCGATGTCGGCGATGCCGTAATCCGGCCCGCCGAGCCATTCGGACGCGCCCAGACGGTCGTCGAGCACCCGGTAATGCCGGGCGATCTCCCTGGCGTAGCGGTTCGTGGCATAGGCGCTGTCACTGTGGACGCGGGTGAAATGCACGGCCTGACCGGAATAGGGGCCGATGCCGGTGGCGACGAAGAAGAACCACGACAGCATCTCGCCCATCGCGGCTCCCTGCGCCGGCAGGAACTTCCCGTGCTTCTGCGCGAGATGGAGCAGGATCGCGCCCGAATCGAACACCGCCTGCCCGTCATCCTCGATCGCGGGAAGCTTCGCGTTCGGGTTCACGGCCAGGAAATCCGCCGCGTGCTGCTCGCCCTTGCGGGTGTCGACCGGCACGACTTCGGGGGTCAGCCCCAGCTCCTCGATCATCAGGGCGACCTTGAACGGGTTCGGGGTGGTGTGGAAATAGACCTTCATCGGAGCCTCCGGGCGTTGGTTTGCGGTGCCGGTTTGGGACGCGCGGGTGGTGCCGGTCAACGTGGACGCGGTGCCCAGACGCGGACCCGCTGTGCGCGACGGATCACGCAGGCATGCGCGGTCGCTGCAGCTTGACCGGCTCCGTCCGCATCAGCCGCAGGACGTGGGCGAGGTAGGGCTTGCCCGCATCCGCCCGCCGGACGGCGGCGTAGAGCCTGCGCGTCAGCCCGGCTTCGGTCAGCGGCCGCGTCACGTAGTCGGAATTGTAGCGCACCTCCCGCACCACCCAGTCGGGCAGCACCGCGACGCCCCGGTTCGACGCCACCAGCAGCAGGATCACGGCCGTCAGCTCCACCTGCCGGATCGCGGCGGGTTCCACCCCGGCGGGGGTGAGCAGCTGCGAGAAGACGTCCAGGCGCGAGCGCTCCACGGGATAGGTTACGAGCGTCTGACCGGCGAAATCCGCGGCTTCCACGAAGGGCTTCGCAGCCAGCGGATGGGCGGCGGAGGCCAGGAAGACGGGCTCGTAGTCGAAGAGCGGGGCGAACTCGACGCCGGGCAGGACGGTCGGATCGGAGGAGACGACGAGGTCGACCTCCTCCTTCTGCAACGCGGGCAGGGCCTGGAACTGCAGGCCCGGGCGGATGTCCACATCCACGTCCGGCCAGGCGCGGCGGAAGAGCTCGAGCACGGGAAAGAGCCATTCGTAGCAGGCGTGGCATTCGATGGCGATGTGCAGCCGCCCCGTGCGCCCGCTGACGACGCCGGCGAAGTCCCGTTCCACCGCCTCCACCTGCGGCAGCACCTCCTCCGCCAGCCGCAGCAGCCGCTGGCCCGCCGCCGACAGCGTCATCGGCTTGGAGCGGCGCACGAAGAGCTCCACCCCGATCTGCGCCTCCAGGTTCTTCACCTGATGGGACAGTGCGGACTGGGTGATGCCGAGCCGGTCCGCCGCCCGCGAGAGCCCGCCGCAGTCGTGGATCGCGCGGATGGTGCGGAGGTGGCGGAATTCGATGTGCAGCTTCATGCGACCGTTGCCTGGCTCATGTAGATGATGAGGATTATGAGCCTGTCCCACGAAACCGGATCGCGTCACAAGGGTTCGACCCCGGAAAGGAACCCGCCATGCCCGTGCCCCGCGTCTCGTTCGAGTTCTTCCCGCCGAAGTCCATGAAAGGCTCGTTCCGCCTGTGGGATTGCGTCAGCACGCTGGCTCCGCTGGGCCCCGAATGGGTCTCCGTCACCTACGGCGCGGGCGGGACGACCCGGGATCTGACACGGGAGGCGGTCGGGACGCTGGGGCAGGCGTTCGACCTGCGCGTCGCGGGTCATCTGACCTGCGTGGATGCCAGCCGGGAGGAGACGATGGCGGTCGCGCGAGGCTTCCGCGACGCGGGCGTGACCGACGTCGTGGCGCTTCGGGGCGATCCGCCGAAGGGCGCGGCGGGTTTCGTGCCGCATCCCGAGGGGTTCGCCTCCTCCGTCGAGCTGGTCGGGGCGCTGGTGGACGACGGGTTCACCGTGCGCGTCGGGGCCTATCCGGACGTCCATCCGGAGGCCGCCGACGCGCAGGCGGACATCGACTGGCTGCGCGCCAAGATCGACGCGGGAGCGACGGAGGCGATCACGCAGTTCTTCTTCGACGCGGAAACCTTCCTGCGCTTCCGCGACCGTTGCGCCGCCGCCGGGATCGACGCGCCCATCGTGCCGGGGATCCTGCCGATCGAGGATTGGGGGAAGGCGTCGAAGTTCGCCGACGCCTGCGGAGCGGTGATCCCGGACGACCTGCGCGCGGCCTTCGACGTGGCGGTGCGGCACGGGCGGGAGGACCTGCTGGCGGTGGCACAGGCGGCGGAACTGGCCGACATGCTGGTCTGCGAGGGCTGCGAGCACCTGCACTTCTACACGATGAACCGCCCAGAGCTGACCCACGACGTCTGCACCGCGCTCGGCCTTGCGTCGCGGCCGGCGCTGGGCCGCGTCGCCTGAGACTGGTGATCCGCCCGGCCGGTGGCTAGGGTCCGGCCCGAAGACCGCTCCGGGAGGACAGGATGTTCGCCGCCACGCCCGACGACCTCGCCCCCCGCGAGACGCTGCTGTCGATGTCGGGCCTCGCCTTCATGGAGGCGATCCGCGACGGCACCCTGCCGCAGCCCCCCATCGGCCGGCTGCTGAACTACCGGGTGACGGAGGTCGGACCCGGCCGTGTCGTCTTCGCAGGGACGCCGACCTTCGATCACTGCAACCCGATGGGCACGGTCCACGGCGGCTGGTACGGTACGCTCCTCGACAGCGCGATGGCCTGCGCGGTGATGACGTTGGTGCCGCGGGGCAGTGTCTACACGACATTGGAATACAAGGTGAACCTGGTCCGCTCCATTCCGCTGGGCACGGCGATCGAGGCGGAGGGCGTCGGTGCGGCACGGCGGCCGTTCCACCGGCGTTGCGGAGGGCGTGATCCGGGGGGCGGCGGACGGGAAGCTCTACGCCACCGGGTCCACGACATGCCTGATCATGGAGAGTTGAGGTGGAGCTGCACGCCCGGATCGCCGCCAGCTTCGCGCGGCAGGGGATGATGCGCACGCTCGGCGCGACGCTGGAGCATGTCGCACCCGGAGAGGTGCGGATCGTCGCCACGGTCAGCGAGGCGACGGCGCAGCAGCATGGTGCCGGCCACGCCGGACTGACCTTCGCGCTGGCCGATTCCGCCGCCGGCTATGCGGCGCTCACGGTGATGGAGCCGGGGCGGGAGGTGGTGACGGCGGAATTCCGCATCTCGCTGCTCGCCCCCGCCCGCGGCCGGCTGGTGGCGACGGGGCGCGTCGTGCGGCCCGGCCGCCGGTTGATCGCGGTGGCGGCGGATGTGCACGGTGAGGACGGCGTGCATGTCGCGACGGCGCTGGGCACGATGGTGCCCGTCGGGGCCTGACGCCGCGCCGCGTGGGGGGCGTCAGCCGTCGTCGCGGGCCTCGTCCACGATCCGCTGCAATTCGCTCGTCTCGACGAAACCGGGCACCCGGGTGTCGCCGATGACGAAGCTGGGCGTGCCGGTGAAACCGAGTGAGGTGGCCAGCTCCTGCGTCGTCGCAAGATGCGCCGTCACGGCCTCGCTCTCCATGTCGGCGCGCAGCCGCTCGACGTCGAGCCCGAGGTCGCCCGCGATGCGCAGCGCCGTCGTCTCGTCGACCTTGGCGCGCGACGTCATAAGCGCCTCGTGCATCTCGTCGTACATCCCCTGCTCGCGGGCGGCGAGGGCGGCGCGGGCCCCGAAGACGGACCCTTCGGACAGGATCGGCCATTCGCGGTAGACGACGCGCACGTCCGCGTCGGCCGCCAGGAGCGCATCCATCTCGGGGGCTGCGCGCCGGCAGAAGCCGCAGTTGTAGTCGAAGAACTCGACCACCGTTACGGAGCCGTCGGGGTTGCCGCCGACCGGCGCGTTCGGGTCGTTCTCCAGCGTGTCGCGGTTCGCGGAAAGCGTGGCTTCGGCCTGCGCCTCCGCGGCTTCCGCGTCGCGCGCCTGGAGGATCGCGACGGCCTCCATCACGATCCCGGGGTTCTCGAGGATCGCCTCGAGCGCCAGCGCCTTGATGTCGGCCTCCGTCATGTCCGCGACGGAAAGCTCCTGCGCGCCGGAGGGGCCGGCGCAGGCGAGGATCGCGGCGGTGAGGAAGGGAAGCATCGGGCGCATGGGAAGTCCTTCGGCGGGGTCGCGGTCAGGGTGCCCGGCGCGGCGGGCGGGCGCAAGCCGGGGGGGCGGGGTCCGGCTCACGTTCGCGTCAGGGGTCGCGGTCGCCTCTCGCCCGCCGCCCGCGTCCGACGTATCCCTGCGCCATGCTCCGTCTCGCCGCCGTCCTCGCGCTCCTCGCCACTCCGATCTGGGCTGCCACGTCGGAGCCCGTGCGCGGCCATGCGGTCGAGGCGCGGCTGCTGACCGTCGAGGACGGCGTGGGTGCGAACGCGGCGACGGTCTCCTCCGGACTGCAGGTCACGCTGGACGACGGCTGGAAGACCTACTGGCGCAGCCCCGGGGAGGTCGGCCTGCCGCCGGCGCTGGACTGGGAGGGGTCGGTCAACGTCGCCTCCGTCGAGATGGCCTACCCGGCCCCGACCCGGTTCGAGGCCTTCGACATCCAGAATTTCGGCTACGGCGAGGAGGTCGTCTATCCGCTCGCCATTCGGCTGGCGGACCCCGGAGCGCCCGCCCGCCTGTCGCTGCGTGCGACGCTGCTCGTCTGTGCCGAGATCTGCGTGCCCGAAACGGTGGACCTGAAGCTCGACCTGCCGGCGGGCGGCGGGATCGACGCCGGGGCGGCCGCGACGCTGTCGGACTGGATCGCCCGCGTTCCGGGCACGGGGGAGGAAGCCGGGATCGCGCTCGGCCGCGTGCATCTGGACGACGCTGCCCTGACATTCACCGCGACCTCGCAGGTGCCGTTCTCCTCCCCGGACGTCTTTCCCGAACAGGGCGACTACGCCTCCTTCGGTGCGCCGCGCATCACGCTGTCGGACGGCGGGCGCGCGCTCCATGCGGTCCTGCCCGTCCTGTCGCCCGGGGACGGCTCGCTGGACCTGACGCTGACCGACGGGCTGCGGGCAGCGACGATGCCCGCCATGCTGGACGCGACCGCGCCGCCCCTGCCGGCACCGGGCGCGGCGCTCTGGTGGATGGTGCTGGTCGCCGCGCTCGGCGGGCTGATCCTGAACGCGATGCCCTGCGTGCTGCCGGTGCTGTCGATGAAGCTCGCTTCTGCGCTGCGCGCGCGCGACCGGGGCCCGGCGCAGGTGCGGGCGGGGTTCCTCGCCTCCGCGGCCGGCGTGATGACGTTCTTCCTCGGGCTCGCCGGCGTGCTGATCGCGTTGCGGGCGGCGGGCGTTTCGGTCGGCTGGGGCGTGCAGTTCCAGCAGCCGGCGTTCCTTGCCGCGATGATCGGGCTGATCGTGGTCTTCGCGGCGAGCCTGTTCGGCTTCCTCCACTTCGGCCTGTCGTCCAGCGCGATGACGCGGATGGGGCGGATCGGGCAACGCGGCGGCGCGGGCGGCGACTTCGCCACCGGAATGTTCGCCGCCGTCATGGCCACGCCCTGCTCCGCGCCGTTCATCGGGACCGCCGTGACCTATGCGCTGACCCACGGGCCGGCGGAGATCATGGCGGTCTTCGCGGCGATGGGGGCCGGGCTCGCGCTGCCTTATCTGCTGGTCGCCGCGCGCCCCGGGCTGGTGCGACGTCTGCCCAGACCGGGGGCCTGGATGGTGACGATGCAGCGCATCCTCGGCGGGCTGCTTCTGCTGACGGCCGTCTGGCTGCTCACGGTGCTCTGGGCGAGTGCGGGGGGGCTGGCGGCGGCGGTCGTCGGCGGGCTTGCGGCGGGGCTCCTGCTGGCGCTGGCCATCGGCCGGCGGGTCTGGGCGGTCGCCGGGGGCGGGCTGGTGGCGATGACGCTGGCGGTGGTCCTGCTGCCATCGGACGCGCGTGCACCGGCGCAGCTCGATGCCGGGTGGGAGCCGTTCTCCGAAGCCCGGATCGCCGATGAAGTCGCCGCGGGGCGGACCGTCTTCGTGGACGTGACCGCGGACTGGTGCCTGACGTGCAAGGCGAACAAGCGGCTCGTGCTGTCGCGCGGCGACGCGGCGGCGGCCATCGGCGAAACGGTCGCTCTGCAGGCCGACTGGACGCGCCCCGACGAGGGGATCGCCGCCTTCCTGCGCGCCAACGACAGGTTCGGGATACCGTTCAACGCGGTCTACGGCCCCGGCGCGCCGGAGGGCATCATGCTGCCGGAACTGCTGACCGAGGGCCTTGTGCTCGACGCGATCGCGCGGGCCGGGCGCTAGGCCCGGACGCGGGCGAGGTGGCGGTCTACCAGCGCCGTCTCCGCCGCCCCGAGCGTCTGGGCACGAGGATAGCGGGGGGCCGCGCGGTCGTCGCTGAGCGGGGCGTCCCAGCCGGCGGTCGTGTCGAAGAACCGCGCCACGCCCTCCTCTCCGAACTCCCGCAGGAAGCCCTGCACCACGACGTCGAGGTAGCTCATCAGGATCGGCCGGGGGGCATCCGCCGCGCCGTGCAGGCCGGGCGGGATGTGGTAGATCTGCGGCCCTTCGGCGAGCGGTACCCGCAGATAGCCCGTCTCCCGCAGGTCGAGCGCGGTCCAGTCGTCGCCCGGCACCGCGGCCGTCAGCCCGTCGATCGACACCTCCGGCGCGGGTTCCGCCGTCAGGAACGCCACCCGGTTTATCGATGTCGCGCGCCAGATCCGCCGCCAGCCGCGCACGGTCGCCGGCGTCGCGTCGGGGTAGGAATGGGTCCGGCGGTTCACGAGGCTGCCGTAGCCGAAGAAGCGGTTCGTCGCGGGGACTGTCATTCTATCCTTGCCTGATGCGATGCCGTTTCGTATCGCCGAACGGCACGCCCGGGAGACTCCGTCGCATGGACGGGGCCGAAGGAGCAACCGCCCCGGTAAACTCTCAGGCAAACGGACCTGGCGTGCGGACGAACTCTGGAGAGTGCCCCACCCCTCCGGTGGCGGGGCCGCCGAAGGGATAGCGATCTCAGGCGCACGGGACAGAGGGGGCTTCGAAACGGGTCGCGCGCGGCCCCTTGGAGGTGCCGACGTGTCCGACGCAATCCCGCTGCCGCTCGATGATCTGCATGCCGAACTCGGCGGCAGGATGGTGCCCTTCGCCGGCTGTTCGATGCCGGTGCAATATCCCGCCGGGGTCATGGCGGAGCACCTGCACGTCCGCGCGAAGGCCGGGCTTTTCGACGTCTCGCACATGGGGCAGGTGATCGTCCGCGGGCCGGAGGCGGCCATGGCGCTGGAGCGGTTGCTGCCGATGGACGTCGCCGGTCTGGCCGAGGGCCGGCAGCGCTACGGGTTGCTGATGTTGCCCGATGGCGGCGTGGCGGACGATCTGATGTTCGCGAACCGGGGCGATCATCTGCTGCTGGTGGTGAACGGCGCGATGAAGTGCCTGGACCTCGAGATCCTGATCGCCGGTCTGCCGGACCTGTCGGTGGAGCTGCTGGAGGACCGCGCGCTGCTGGCGTTGCAGGGGCCGTCGGCGGAGGCCGTGCTGGAGGCGCTGGTGCCGGGCGTGGCGGCGATGCGGTTCATGGACGTCGCCACCTTCGACTGGAGCGGTGCGGAGCTCTGGATCAGCCGGTCGGGCTACACCGGAGAGGACGGCTACGAGATCTCCGTGCCGGTCCGCAACGCCGAGGCGCTGGCCCGCGCGCTGCTCGCCAGCGACGACGTGCTGCCCATCGGTCTGGGTGCCCGCGACTCGCTGCGGCTGGAGGCCGGGATGCCGCTCTACGGGCAGGACCTCACGGCGGAGACGTCGCCGGTCGAGGCCGATCTGAAGTGGGCGATCCAGAAGGTCCGCCGCTCCGGCGGGGCGCGCCAGGGCGGCTTCCCCGGCGCCGACCGCGTGCTGGCCGAACTGACCGACGGCGCGCGCCGTCGCCGCGTCGGCCTGCTGCCCGACGGCCGCGCCCCGATGCGGGCGGGCGTCATGCTCTACGATGCGCCGGACGCCGTCGCCCCCGTGGGCTCCGTCACCTCCGGCGGGTTCGGCCCCTCCGTCGGCGCGCCGGTGGCGATGGGCTACGTTCCCGCCGACACCGCGACCGGTACCACGCTCTACGGCGACGTGCGCGGCAAACGCCTGCCCGTCACCACCGCCGACCTTCCCTTCCACACCCCCCGCTACAAGCGCTGACCCCCGGAGGCCCCGATGAAGTACACCGAAGATCACGAATGGCTCGACGAGACCGACGGCATGATCACCGTCGGCATCACCGCGCACGCGGCGACACAACTGGGCGACGTCGTCTTCGTCGACCTGCCGGATGTCGGCCAGACCGTCACGAAGGGCGAGGAGATCGTGGTGATCGAGAGCGTCAAGGCCGCCTCCGACATCATGGCCCCGCTGGACGGCGAGATCACCGAGGTCAACGACGCGCTGGCCGACACGCCGGGCACTCGTGAACGAGGACGCCGAGGCCGCCTGGTTCTTCCGCATGACGACCACCACGCCCGAGGAGATGGAGGGGCTGATGGACGAGGACGCCTACAAGGACTTCGTCGGCGAGTGATCGACCGCCCCGCCGCCCCACCCTTACCCCGGAGCGACCCGATGACCAAACTGACCGACTACGACACCTACGATTTCGCCAACCGCCGTCACATCGGCCCCTCGCCCGTCGGAGATGGACGAGATGCTGCGCGCCTGCGGGGCCGAGACGCTCGACGCGCTGATCGACGAGACGGTGCCGCGCGCGATCCGGCAGGCCGAGCCGCTGCCCTGGCCGCAGATGACGGAGCACGCGATCCTGGCGCGAACTGCGCGGGCTGGCGGATCGCAACCGCGTCACCGTCAGCATGATCGGGCAGGGCTACTCGGACACGGTCACGCCGCCCGCGATCCAGCGCAACATCCTGGAGAACCCGGCCTGGTACACGGCCTACACGCCCTATCAGCCCGAGATCGCCCAGGGCCGGCTGGAGGCGCTGCTGAACTTCCAGACGATGGTGTCGGACCTCACCGGCCTGCCCGTCGCCAACGCCTCGCTGCTCGACGAGGCGACGGCCTGCGCGGAGGCGATGGTGATGGCGCAGCGGGTCGCGAAGTCGAAGGCGATGGCGTTCTTCGTCGATGCGCGCTGCCACCCGCAGAACATCGCCGTCATGCGCACCCGGGCGGAGCCGCTGGGGATCGAGCTCATCGTGGGCGAGGTCGGCGATCTGGTGCCCGAGCACGTCTTCGGCGCGATCTTCCAGTATCCGGACACGACCGGGGGCCTGCGCGACCTTACCCCGCAGATGGAGGCGCTGCACGGGGCCAAGGCGCTCGGCGTGGTGGCGACGGATCTGCTCGCGCTCTGCCTCCTGAAGGAGCCGGGGGCCATGGGCGCGGACATCGCCGTAGGCTCGGCGCAGCGCTTCGGCGTCCCACTCGGCTATGGCGGGCCGCATGCCGCTTTCTTCGCCTGCGCCGACGCCTACAAGCGCTCGATGCCGGGCCGGATCGTCGGCGTCAGCGTCGACAGCCACGGCAACAAGGCCTACCGCCTCTCGCTCCAGACCCGCGAGCAGCATATCCGGCGGGAGAAGGCGACGTCCAACGTCTGCACCGCGCAGGCGCTGCTCGCCGTGATGGCCAGCTTCTACGCCGTGTTCCACGGGCCGCGCGGGCCTGCACCACATCGCCACCCACGTCCACGCCCACGCGGTCGCGCTGCGCGATGGTTTGACGGCGGCCGGGTTCGACGTGGCCGACGGTCCGATTTTCGATACGGTGACGGTCAGGGTGGGCGCGATGCAGGGGGTGATCTGGCAGTCCGCCCGCGCCGCCGGGATCACGTTGCGCCGAGTCGGGCGGGAAACGCTGTCACTCGCCTGCGACGAGATCACGGACGCCGACATCCTCGCCCGTCTGCTCGGGGCCTTCGGGGTCGAGGACGTGCCGGAACCGCGCGTCGACATTCCCGCGGAGCTGCCGCGCCGATCCGATTACCTCACCCACCCGATCTTCCACATGAACCGGGCGGAGGCGGAGATGATGCGCTACATGCGCCGCCTCGCCGACCGCGACCTGGCGCTCGACCGCTCGATGATCCCGCTCGGCTCCTGCACCATGAAGCTGAACGCCGCCGTCGAGATGATGCCGGTGACCTTCCCCGGCTTCGGCCGACTGCACCCCTTCGCCCCGGTCGAGGATGCCGAGGGCTACAGGGCGATGATCGACGAGCTGGCCGACCGGCTCTGCGTCATCACCGGCTACGACGCGATGTCGATGCAGCCCAATTCCGGCGCGCAGGGCGAATACGCGGGTCTGCTGACCATCGCCGCCTACCACAGGGCGAACGGGCAGGAGAACCGGCGCATCTGCCTCATACCGACCTCCGCGCACGGCACCAACCCGGCTTCGGCGCAGATGGCGGGGATGAAGGTCGTCATCGTCAAGGCGGCGGAGAACGGCGACGTCGATATCGACGATCTGCGTGCCAAGGCGGAGGCGGCGGGCGACGATCTGGCCGCCTGCATGATCACCTATCCCTCCACCCACGGCGTGTTCGAGGACACGGTCCGCGACGTCTGCGACATTACCCACGCGCACGGCGGGCAGGTCTATCTCGACGGGGCGAACCTGAACGCGATGGTCGGCCTGTCGAAGCCGGGCGAGATCGGCGCGGACGTAAGCCACCTGAACCTGCACAAGACCTTCTGCATCCCCCACGGCGGCGGCGGGCCGGGCATGGGGCCGATCGGGGTGAAGGCGCATCTCGCTCCCTACCTGCCGGGCCATCCCGAAACCGGGGGCGATTACGGGCCGGTATCCGCCGCGCCCTACGGCAGCGCGTCGATCCTGCCGATTTCCTACGCCTATGTGATGATGATGGGCGGCGCGGGGCTGACGCAGGCGACGAAGGTGGCGATCCTGTCCGCGAATTACATCGCGGCGCGGCTCAAGGGCTCCTACGATGTGCTCTACGGCGGGCGGCGGGGGCGGATCGCGCATGAATGCATCCTGGACACGCGACCCTTCGCCGAGAGCGCGCATGTCACCGTCGACGATATCGCAAAGCGGCTGATCGACAACGGGTTCCACGCCCCGACCATGTCCTGGCCCGTGGCCGGCACGCTGATGGTGGAACCGACGGAGAGCGAGCCGAAGCCCGAGTTGGACAGGTTCATCGATGCGATGCTCGCCATCCGGGAGGAGATCCGCGCCATCGAGACCGGTGAGATGGACGCCGGGAACAACCCGCTCAAGAACGCCCCGCATACGATGGAGGACCTGGTCCGTGACTGGGACCGGCCCTATTCGCGGGAGGCCGGCTGCTTTCCGAAGGGCGCGTTCCGGGTCGACAAGTACTGGCCGCCGGTCAACCGGGTCGACAACGTGGCCGGCGACCGCAACCTGATCTGCACCTGCCCGCCGGTCGAGAGCTACGCTCAGGCGGCGGAGTGATCCTTCCCCGAGGGGGCCGCGGCGCGCACGGCGTCGCGGTCGTCCTCCAGTTCGAGCGCCGCATCCGAGCGCTTGAGCGCGCGGGCCGAGATGGCGAGGGCCGCCTGCCGGACATCCGCATCCTCGTATCCGCTCAGCCGCGCCAGCGCCTCCTGCACCGCGAGCTGAACCTCGAGCAGATGCGCGCCGTCCCGGGCGATCGGGTCGATGGCCGCCTGGACCGCGCGCAGGGCCGAGGTTTCGCGCAGGCGCAGGCCCGGCCGGGAGGCCTCCACGACACGACTGTTCCAATCGCTCAGCAGACGCGCCTGACGGCGCACGACGTCGACGGCCGTCTGCGGATCGTTGATGCCCGGCGAGAGGGCGCGCTGGCCGATCTCCGACATGACCTGCAGGCCGAAGATCGGGTCCTGGTCGAAAGAGCGCAGGTCGCCCAGCACGATCTTCTCGCGCAGGTCGTCGTCGTCGGCCGTCACGCCCTCGGTCAGCAGGATCGGATCGCCGCTTCCGACCCAGTCTCCCGGCAGCACCGGCACGTCGATCCGGCCGCCATCCTCGATGCAGCCTGACAGGCCCTCCACGTCGATGTAGCGGACGTATCCCGTCCTCCCGGCGGTGACGCTTCGGCCCAGTGGAGGCGCATCCGGCGGCAGCGGTGCGCAGCCCAGGTACGGGGCCCGGGCGAGCGCGGAGATCGCCTCGGCCGTCGCCTGCTGCACGCGCCCCGTCGTCTTCTCGATCGAACCGAGCGCCGAGAGCTGCTGCACCCAGTTGATGAGGGCCAGGACGACCGCGATCATCACGAGCACGGTCACGCCGTAGATCACCGGGTAGTCACCCAGATCGTAGACCTCCGCATTCACCGCGATCCGCGAGGTGAGCGCGAAGACGAAGGCTCCGATGAAGGTCGCCAGCACCTGCTGCGTGCGTCCGTCCTCGCGCAGCAACCGGTGCGCGCGCGGCGTGGCCTGGCTGGCGGCGAAGTGATGCGCGCTGACCATGACCGACAGCGAGAAGGTCGCCACGACCAGCATCGAGCTCGTCAGGATCGAGAGCAGTTCCAACGTCGGATCGCGTCCGAGCCGGTCCTGCAGATCATCGGGCAGCAGCGGTGCGATCAGGGGCGACAAGGCGGCGATGGCGAGGGCCAGGACGCAGAAGAGCGCCACGCGGACCCAGGTCTGTCGCGCGAGATCGAGCAAACGCCACAGGCCTTCGGTAAGAAACATATGCGCCCTCCGGCCTGCTGCCCTGTCCAACGCGGTGCCGCCCGATTCGGGTTCCGGCATCCGCTTGACAGGCCCCGGACCCCTCGCCATACGCGGCGGCGATGGGGCCGTAGCTCAGTTGGTAGAGCGCGTCGTTCGCAATGACGAGGTCAGGGGTTCGATTCCCCTCGGCTCCACCAGATACCACTTCTTCTACAAAGCGCTTCCGTTAGACGCCATCACCTCCGGCTGCACGCCGTTCAGGAGGATCAGGCGCGTGCCATAAGGTGGATTTGTCGCCTGCAGTCTCGAACTGGCCTTCCCCCGGGGTCCTTGGATAATTGATCACGAGCGTTTCACGGTCAGTGGTGCGCGCGTCATTGCGGCGAAGTAGCTCCGGCCTTCCCTTTCGTCGCGCAGGTCGCAGATGCTGCCGATGGCCCGCCACAGGTCGTCGATCGTCCGCGCGCCGATGCGGTGGAGGTGGGCTTTCGGCCTCGGGGAGGCCGTTTCGATCGGGTCCGGATCGGACGGGTACGCGGGCAGGGAGAGGAACCGGGCACCCCGCGCCCGGAGGGCCCCGGCGGCGCGGGGGCTCTCGTGGGACGACGGGTCGTCGAGGATGACGACATCGCCCGGGCCGAGGTCCGGTGCGGGTCGGGTCTCGACGCGGACCCCGGACACGGCCTTGTCCATCGGGCCATCGGGCACCCGAGGGGCGACCGGCTTGCCGCATCCGGGCCCGGCGACGAACGTCCGCGTGCCCCGATGGCCGGAACGGCGCGGTGGCGGTCAGACGATGGCCGCGCCGGGCGCGTCCGCGCGGCCCCGTCATCTTCGTCGTCGTGGACGTCTCATCCATCGCCCGGCAGGCGATCGCGCGGCGATCTGCCCGGAGGGATGAAGACCGGCCGGTGCGGATCGCGGCGCATCCACGGCCGCCGGAGCGTTCGCCGGACGTGGCGCTCGCGCCGCACCCGCGCGCGTCCAGCTTCCACCGCCGGCAGCGGTTCCTTCGCATGCGAACCCCGCCGCCCGCGGCACCCGGCAGACCGGACGGAGATGTGCGCGGACGCCGTTCCCGCGCGCCAGCCGGTCGGTCGGCTCCGCCAGCGTCGCGTCCGGGGCCGCCTCGACCCGCGCGATCGGCGCATCCCGCGCCCAGGCCACCATTCCGCAGTTTGGGCCCTTCGTCCCGACCGGAAGCCACCCTGACATGACGGATATCCGATCCGTTCGCGTCGCCGACCGGGCAGCGATACTCGCCATCGCCGAGGCAGCGGTCTCCGTTCCGCCGTGGAGATCCCGCTCTTCGCGCAAAGCCTCGACGCCTGGGCCCCCGACGATCCGGACGGTCCCCGCGTCTGGTCGATCGCTGAAGATGGGCAGGGGGCAGCATTCGCGGCACTCGAACCCATGTTCGACGACGCTTGGAACATGCTCTTCGCCAGGTTCGTGCGAGCGCGGCAGCGCAGGGGCGTCGGCCGCGCGCTGTTGTGGAAGATGGAGCGGCAGGTGCGCATGGCGGGCGCACGACCGCCGCTCGCCGATACCGCCGGCGGCGAGGATCAGGCTCCGGCGCGGGCCTTCTACGGCTTCGCCGGGCACCGGCAGGTCGGCTGTGTGCCGGACTACTACGGCGACGGCATCGACCGGATTTCCTACGCGCGCCGGGTGGGCGATCAGGCTCGGACCCGAAGCCACGGATCGGCCGCGGGTTTTGCGGATGCGCGGCGCGCGGGCCCTGTTGCGGGGCCCGGACCCCTCTGCTAGAGGGAGCGCGATTTCGTGACCCTGCCGGGACGGTGAGGGTCTGCATGAGGTCGGGCCGGTCGCGGGTCGGGCCAGAGAGACTGTCGAAAGGGTGGACGTGTCCGAACCAGCTTCGATTTCCACGGGGATCGCCGCGCGCTATGCGCAGGCCGTCTTCGATCTCAGCCGGGATGCCGGCGATCTGAAGACGCTGGGCCGGGACGTCGCCGCGCTGGACGAGGCGCTGAAGACCTCGCCCGAATTGCGCGATGTCCTCTCCTCCCCGATCCTGTCGCGCGAGGAGCAGGGTGGAGCCATCGGGGCCGTCGCGGCGAAGATGGGTCTGGACCCTGTCCTGACGAACACGCTCAAGCTCATGGCTGCCAAACGCCGGCTCTTCGTGGCCCCGCAGATGCTCGAGGCCCTGGCGGACATGCTGGCCGCCGATGCGGGCGAGGTCACGGCGCAGGTCCGCGCGCCAAAGCCCCTGACGCAGTCCCAGTCCGACAAGCTGATCGCGGCTCTCAAGGCGTCCAGCGGCAAGGACGTGAACCTGAACGTCACGGTCGACGACGCCCTGATCGGCGGTCTCGTGGTCAAGATCGGCTCGAAGATGATCGACACGTCGGTCCGCGCGAAGCTCAACGCACTCCAGAACACGATGAAAGAGGTCCGCTGATGGCCATTCAGGCAGCCGAGATTTCCGCGATCCTGAAGGATCAGATCAAGAACTTCGGTCAGGACGCGGAAGTCTCCGAAGTCGGCCGCGTGCTGTCCGTCGGCGACGGGATCGCCCGCGTCTACGGGCTCGACAACGTGCAGGCCGGCGAGATGGTCGAGTTCCCCGGCGGCATCCAGGGCATGGCGCTGAACCTCGAATCCGACAACGTCGGCTGCGTGATCTTCGGCTCCGACCGGGACATCAAGGAAGGCGACACCGTCAAGCGCACGAACTCGATCGTGGACGTGCCGGCGGGCAACGAGCTGCTCGGGCGCGTGGTCGACGGCCTGGGCAATCCGCTGGACGGCAAGGGCCCGATCAATGCCTCCGAGCGCCGCGTGGCGGACGTGAAGGCACCGGGCATCATCCCGCGCAAGTCGGTGCACGAGCCCATGGCGACCGGCCTCAAGGCCGTCGACGCCATGATCCCGATCGGCCGCGGTCAGCGCGAACTCATCATCGGCGACCGTCAGACCGGCAAGACCGCCGTGGCGCTCGACGCGATCCTGAACCAGGCCTCCTACAACAAGGCCGCCGGCGACGACGAGAGCAAGAAGCTCTACTGCGTCTACGTCGCCATCGGCCAGAAGCGGTCGACCGTGGCGCAGCTGGTCAAGCGGCTGGAGGAGACGGGCGCGATCGACTATTCCATCGTCGTCGCCGCCACCGCCTCCGATCCGGCCCCGATGCAGTTCCTTGCGCCCTACGCGGCGACCGCGATGGCGGAGTTCTTCCGCGACAACGGCCGTCACGCGCTGATCGTCTACGACGATCTCTCCAAGCAGGCCGTGTCCTACCGCCAGATGTCGCTGCTGCTCCGCCGTCCGCCCGGCCGCGAAGCCTACCCGGGCGACGTGTTCTACCTGCACTCGCGCCTGCTGGAGCGGTCGGCCAAGCTCGGCGACGACTATGGCAACGGCTCGCTCACCGCGCTCCCGATCATCGAGACGCAGGGCGGCGACGTGTCCGCGTTCATTCCGACGAACGTGATCTCGATCACCGACGGTCAGATCTTCCTCGAGACGGAGCTTTTCTACCAGGGCATCCGCCCGGCCGTGAACACCGGCCTCTCGGTCTCCCGCGTCGGCTCTTCGGCGCAGACCAAGGCGATGTCCTCGGTCGCCGGCCCCGTGAAGCTGTCGCTCGCGCAGTACCGCGAGATGGCCGCCTTCGCGCAGTTCGGCTCCGACCTCGACGCCTCCACCCAGCAGATGCTGGGCCGCGGCGCGCGCCTGACCGAGTTGATGAAGCAGCCGCAGTATTCGCCGCTCACCAATGCCGAGATCGTCTGCGTCATCTTCGCCGGCACGAAGGGCTACCTCGACAAGGTCGCCGTGAAGGACGTCGGTCGCTGGGAAGCCGGGCTGCTGTCGCACCTGCGCAACAAGCACGCGGACCTGCTCGACGACATCACGCAGAACGACCGCAAGGTGAAGGACGAGCTGGCCGACAAGATCGCGTCCGCCATCGACGGTTTCGCCAAGTCGTTCTCGTAGGGGGGCTGACGGATGCCCAACCTCAAGGTTCTGAAGAACCGGATCGCGAGCGTGAAGTCCACGCGCAAGATCACCAAGGCCATGCAGATGGTCGCGGCCGCCAAGCTGCGCCGCGCGCAGGACGCGGCCGAGGCTTCGCGCCCCTACACCGAGCGGTTCCTGGCCGTCCTCGGCGGGCTGGCGGCCTCCGCCGGCGGGTCGGCGACGGCCCCCCGGCTGCTCGCGGGCACCGGGTCGGACAAGGTGCATCTTCTTATCGTGCTGACGGCGGAACGGGGCCTGTGCGGCGGGTTCAACGCGAACATCGCCAAGCTGGCCAAGACCCATACCGACAAGCTCATCGGCGCGGGCAAGACGGTGAAGATCCTCACGGTCGGCAAGAAGGGGCGCGAGTCGCTCAAGCGCGACTACGGCAAGTACAACGTCGGCCATGTCGACCTCTCGGACGTGAAGCGCATCGGATATTCCGATGCCGCCGGGATCGCCGCGGACGTGCTCAAACGCTTCGATGCGGACGAGTTCGACGTGGCGACCATCTTCTACGCCGCGTTCCAGTCCGTCATCGCGCAGACGCCGACCGCGCAGCAGATCATCCCCGCCGAGTTCGACGAGGGCGCGGAGGTCTCGACCCTCTACGACTACGAGCCCAGCGAGGAGGCGATCCTGGCCGACCTGCTGCCGCGCGGCGTGGCTACGCAGATCTTCGCGGCCCTGCTGGAGAACGGGGCGTCCGAGCAGGGCGCGCGCATGTCCGCGATGGACAACGCGACGCGCAACGCCGGCGAGATGATCGAGGACCTGACGATCCAGTACAACCGCTCGCGCCAGGCCGTCATCACCAACGAGCTGATCGAGATCATCTCGGGTGCGGAAGCGCTTTGATGTCCGACAAGCCCGATCCCTCCGACCTCGCCGTCATGACCTTCGAACTGCTCAAGCGCAGTCAGGTGCAGATCACGGACGTGCAGGCGGACATGCGGAACCTGAAGGTCCGGATGTCCGCCGTGGAGACCGGGATCGGGCATCTCAACAGCCGGATGGACCGGTTCGACGAACGCATGGTGCGGATCGAGCGTCGTCTCGAGCTGGCAGACACCACCGCAGGATAAACGACGGGCCGCATGCCCAATAACCGGAGATACGACATGGCAAACGCAGTCGGAAAGATCACCCAGGTCATCGGGGCCGTCGTGGACGTGCAGTTCAGCGGACGACCTGCCGCAGATCCTCAACGCGCTGACGACCGAGAACAACGGCAGCCGCCTCGTCCTCGAAGTGGCGCAGCACCTTGGCGAGAACACGGTCCGCACCATCGCGATGGACGCGACCGAAGGCCTCGTGCGCGGTCAGGAGGTCACCGACACCGGCGACCAGATCCGCGTGCCCGTCGGCACCGCGACGCTGGGCCGGATCATGAACGTCACCGGCGACCCCGTCGACGAGAAGGGCCCCGTCAACTCCGAGGCGACCCGCGCGATCCACGGCGACGCGCCCAGCTTCGCCGACCAGTCCACCGAGACGCAGATCCTCGTGACCGGCATCAAGGTCATCGACCTGATGGCCCCCTACACCAAGGGCGGCAAGATCGGCCTCTTCGGCGGTGCCGGCGTGGGCAAGACGGTCCTGATCATGGAGCTGATCAACAACATCGCCAAGGTGCACTCGGGCCTGTCGGTCTTCGCCGGCGTGGGCGAGCGGACGCGGGAGGGCAACGATCTCTACCACGAGATGATCGAATCCGGCGTCATCGTCCCCGACGACCTCGAGAAGTCCAAGATCGCGCTGGTCTACGGCCAGATGAACGAGCCTCCCGGTGCCCGCATGCGCGTCGCCCTGTCCGGCCTGACGCTGGCCGAGCAGTTCCGCGACGAGTCCGGCTCCGACGTGCTGTTCTTCGTCGACAACATCTTCCGCTTCACCCAGGCCGGCTCCGAGGTTTCGGCGCTGCTGGGGCGCATCCCCTCCGCCGTGGGCTACCAGCCGACGCTCGCCACCGACATGGGCGCGATGCAGGAGCGGATCGCCTCCACCCGGGCCGGCTCCATCACCTCCGTGCAGGCCGTCTACGTCCCCGCGGACGACCTGACCGACCCCGCGCCGGCCACCTCCTTTGCGCACCTGGACGCGACGACGGTGCTGGACCGCGCGATCTCGGAGAAGGGCATCTACCCGGCCGTGGACCCGCTGGGCTCCACCTCCCGCCTGATGGACCCGGCCATCATCGGCGAGGAGCACTACCAGGTCGCGCGCGACGTACAGGGCGTGCTGCAGCGCTACAAGTCGCTGCAGGACATCATCGCGATCCTCGGGATGGACGAGCTCTCGGAGGACGACAAGCTCTCCGTCACCCGCGCCCGCAAGATCGAGCGCTTCCTGTCGCAGCCCTTCGACGTCGCCAAGGTCTTCACCGGGGCCGATGGCATCCAGGTCCCGCTGGAGGAGACGATCGCCTCCTTCAAGGCCGTCGTCGCCGGCGAGTACGATCACCTGCCGGAAGGCGCGTTCTACATGGTCGGCGGCATCGACGACGTGAAGGCCAAGGCCGAGCGCATGGCCGCCGAGGCCGCGTGATGAAGTTCGAGCTCGTCTCCCCAGAGCGGCGGCTGGCCTCCGAAGAGGTCACGGCCGTCCGCATCCCCGGTGCCGACGGGGACCTGACCGCCATGGCCGACCACGCGCCGACCATCACCTCCCTGCGCCCCGGCATCCTCACCATCGAAACGGCCGGCGGGGAGGAGAGCTTCGCCGTCACCGGCGGCTTCGCCGAGATCGGCGCGGGCGTCACCGTGCTTGCCGAGCGCGCGCTGCGCACCTCGGACGTCTCCCAGCAGGTCTTCGATGACTGGGTCACCGAAGCCCGCGCCGCGCGCGACGAAGCTCAGCCGGACTTCGTGGACTCTGCGACGAAGCTCCTCGCCGACATGGTCGCAATCGGCGGTCACATCGGCCTGGACTCCTCGCGCGCCAACCTCTGAACGGACGTCGTTCGCATGCGGGCCCTGCCAGGACCGGCGGGGCCTTTCGTGTTTTCCGGGTGTCCTTCCATGTCTCCCGACGATCCGGCCTTTGACATCGACCTGCCCGCCCCCGCAGGGAAGACGCGGGGAGGGGCGGCATGAAGGTCTTCATCAACGGGTTCGGCCGGATCGGGCGCTCCATCCTGCGTGCCCACCTGCGCGGGGTGGGGCAGGGCATCGAGATCGTGGGGATCAACGACATCGCCCCGCTCGATGCCTGCGCCTACCTCTTCCACTACGACAGCGTCTTCGGCCCCTGGCACGGCACGGTGGAAACGGTCGACGGCACGCTGCTGATCGACGGTCGCCCGATCCCCTTCCACCGCACCCCCGACCTTCGCACGCTCTCGCTCGGCGGCATCGACCTCGTGATGGAATGCACCGGCCACGCCGACACCCGCCCCGAGGTCGAGCGCGGGCTCCTTGCCGGCGCGTCCCGGGTGCTGATGTCCGGGCCCTCCGCCGTCGCCGACGCGACCATCGTGATCGGCGCGAACGACGCCGCGCTGTCTCCCGCGCACCGCATCGTCTCCAACGCCAGCTGCACGACGAACGCTGTCGCCCCGCTCCTTGCCGTGCTCGACGCGGCCTTCGGGGTCGTGACCGGCTCGATGACCACGATCCATTGCTACACCGGCAGTCAGCCCACGGTTGATACGGCGCGCTCCGGCCCCCTCGCGCGCAGCCGCGCCGCCGCGCTGTCGATGGTGCCGACCACCACGAGCGCCGGCAACCTGGTCGAATCAGGTACTGCCGCATCTCGCAGGCCGCGTGCCCTGCCAGTCGGTTCGCGTGCCCGTCGCCAGCGTCTCCGCCATCGACCTGTCTTTCCTGCCGCGCATCCGGGCAACGGCGGCGGAGGTCGATGACGCCCTGCGCGCCGCCGGCGGCGTGATCGGAGTGGAGGATGCGCCGCTGGTGAGCTCCGACCTGCGCGGCCGTCCCGAGAGCTACATCCACGCCAGCGGGGAGACGCGGGTGGGGCAGGGCGGGCTGATCCGGGTCTTCGGCTGGTACGACAACGAGTGGGGCTTCGCGAACCGGATGCTGGACCTGGCCCTCAGGATGGGCGGCTGAGCCGCAGCATGCCGGCGGGCTCCACCATCCGCCCTTCGAACTCCAGCGGATGGCTCGCGTAGTTGAACACGAACCGCTCCGTCCCCGTATCGCGCACCCGAAGTCCTTCCGGAAGGTCCAGCACCGACAATCCGGCCTCCCGTGCCAGATCGCCGAGGATCCGCTTCGCCGCCATCTTGTTCGGCCACCCGGCCAGATGCGCCCGCCGCCCGTGCCGCAGCAGGACGGGCGTGCCCTCGGTCGTCCGCTCCACCACCTCCGCCCCGCTCTCCAGATGCTCCAGCCAGAGGTCGATTCCGCCGCCGCCGACCAGCCCGCGCGGCGCGTCGGGCGGAAACGTCTCCTCCATCGTCGACGTCGCCTCCAGCCCCGGCAGGTTCGGCCCCATCGGCATCGGCACGCCGAACTCATCCGTCTTCAGATCCGTCCGCGGCCCGGTCAGCACGATCCCCTGCGCCGCTCCGATGGCCCGCCGCAGTGCCTCCGACACCGACAGCACCCCCGGAACCAGCACCAGCGCATAGCCGTCCAGCGACGCGGCATCCGGCGGCAGGATGTCCACCGACAGCCCCAGCGTGCGCAGCGCCCGGTAGAGATCGAAGCAGAGCGCGAAATGGTCGAACCCGGCCCCCTGCGGCTGCACCTCCCAGGCCCATTGCGAGACGTAGTCGAAGACCAGCGCGACCGGGGCCTGCGCGGGCAGCACGTCAGGCGCGTCGCGCAACTCGGCCGCCACCTGCGCCGCCTCGGCGAACCCCGTCGCTTCGGTCGAGTCCGGGCGCAGCAACCCCGCATGCTGCTGCTCCTGCGCCTGCCCGAACTGCCGCCAGCGGAACCAGCACACCGCCTCCGCCCCATGCGCGAAGGCTTCCCAGGACCACAGACGCACCATGCCCGGCAGCGGGGCCGGGTTCCAAGGCGCCCAGTTCACCGGCCCCGGCTGCTGCTCCATCACCCACCAGCGCCCTGCACCGACGCAGCGGTAGAGATCGTGGTGGAACGCCTGGAAATCCGGATCGCCCTGCCGCAGGATAGGCCGCCCGGTCGCCCCCGGCACCCGGTCGAGCAGGAACCCGAGCGGATAGCTGTCCCAGGTCGCGATCTCCATCTGCCGGCCGGTCGCGTAATGGTCGAACTGCCACCTCGCGCCCCATGTAGTTGTGCGAGATCGGCGCGTCGGAATGAGCCCGGATCGCCGCGACCTGAGCCGCGTTCCACCGCACCACCATATCCGAGGCGAAGCGCCGGAAGGCCAGCGCGTGGCTCGGGTTCGGCTCGGTCACGGTAAGATTCGGCAGGTCGATCTGCTCGAAAGCAGTCGTAGTCCATCGACCAGAACACGTTGCCCCAGGCATCGTTCAATGCCTGGATCGTTCCGTACCTGTCCTTCAGCCACCGACGGAACGCATCCCGCGCCACCGGCGACCAGCTGACGACCGTGTCATGGCAGCCGTATTCGTTGTCCACCTGCCACGCCGCGACCTGCCCGCCGTAGCGTTCCGCCATCAGGCCCGCCATCCGCGCCGCCGCATCCCGGTATCCATCATGCGCGAAATCGTAGTGCCGCCGCGATCCGAACCCCCGCGGCCGCCCCTTCGCATCCCAGGCCAGCATGTCCGGGAACCGGTCCAGCATCCAGCGCGGCGGCGTGGCCGAGGGCGTGCCGAGCACCACCGAAAGCCCCGCGCCCGTCAGCACGTCCACCGCCCGGTCCAGCCAGCCCCAGTGGTAGACCCCCGGCGCGGGCTCCAGCCGGCTCCACGCGAACTCGCCGATCCGGACCCAGGTCAGGCCCAGCTCCGCCATCCGGCGCGCATCGTCCGGCCACTGCGCCTCGGGCCAGTGCTCCGGATAATAACAGACGCCGAGCGTGCGCTTCACAGCACGACCCTGCGCTCGGCGAGTCCCTTCACGGCCATGTCGGCGACGAAGGTGCGCCCGGCATGCACATGATGCCCGTCCCCGGCGGCCGCGATCCCGACCGTGGCGCTGGTGACGAACATCCGGTTCAGCGTGGGACCTGCGAAGACGGGGCAGGTCGGCTGCGCCGCCGGGATCTCCACCGCCCCCAGATACGCCCCGCCCGACCCGTGACAGACCACCCGCCAGCCGCCGAACTGCGCGATCCACAGGTTCCCCTTCGCGTCGCAGACCGCGCCGTCCGGTGTCAGGCCCATGCCCGAGAAGTCCACGAACACCTCTGGCCTGCCCGATGGCCAGCCGGCGCGGTCGATCCGCTGTCGTCTCACGATCCCGTCGGCGGAATCGGCGAAATACGCGATGTCCCCGCCCGGCGCGAAGCAGATCGCGTTCGGAATGGTCAGGTCCTGGAAGATCCGCCGCACCTCGCCCCGGAAGTAGCGGTAGATCGCGCCGGCCCCCGCCTCGGCCCCGCGCCCCATCGTCCCGATCCAGAACCCGCCGACCGGATCCGCCCGTCCGTCGTTCGAGCGGTTGCCCGGCACGTCCGCCTCCAATGCCGCCAGCGGTTCGCGCGCCCCCGATCCGATGTCGAACCGCCAGAGCGCGCTCGCCCCCGCCACCATGAGCGTGTCGCGGTCGATCCAGCCCGCGGCGCTTACTTCCTCGTCCCACTCCCAGGAGAGGGGCGTATCGCCTTCGCGCGACAGCAGGCGTTTGCCCGTGATATCGAACCAGAAGAGCTGGCCGCGCTCGGGATGCCAGAGCGGCCCCTCGCCCAGGGCGCAGACGCGATCGTCGTGGACGGTGGCGACGGTCATGCCAGCACGCCGCCTCCGGTCGCCGCATCGTAGGCGGCGACGATCCGGTGCGCCCGCGCGGCGATCTCCTCGATGCCCAGGCCCGGCACGTAGAGCGCCGTACCCAGCCCGAACCCGTCCGCCCCCGCCTCGATCCACTCCGCGAAGTTCGCCGGCCCCGCGCCGCCGACGGCGTAGACCAGCGTGCCGACCGGGAGGATCGCCCGCATCGCCCGCAACCCGTCCGGCCCCGCCATCGACCCGGGGAAGAGCTTGAGCCCCGTCGCACCGGCCTTGAGCGCGGCGAAGGCCTCCGTCGGAGTGAACACGCCGGGCCAGCTCTCCAACCCCAGATCCCGCGTGGCACGTATGACCTCCGGATCCGCGTTGGGCGACACGATCAGCCGCCCGCCGGCGTCCGCGACCGACTGCACCTCCGCCACCGACAGCACCGTGCCGGCCCCGATCAGCGCCTCCGCCCCATGCGCATCCACCATCGCGGCGATGGAGGACAGCGGTTCGGGCGAGTTCAGCGGCACCTCCACCGTCATGATGCCCGCGTGGATCAGCGCGGCGCAGGCGGGGAGGGCATCGGGCGGCGTGATGCCGCGCAGGATGGCGATCAGGGGGCGGGTCATTCAGGTTCCTCCGATGGCGGCCAGCCCGGCGAGCGTCATGTCGTCGGCGGCGAGGATGCGCGGGTTCAGCCCCTGCGCCGCAAGGGCTGCGACGTAGGCGCGGGTTGTGGTCTCGGAGCCGGTGACGACCACGTCGCGGCCCAGCCACCAGGGCTTCGTGGCGGCAAGCTCCGCGCCGATCAGCAGCCCCGACAGGATCGAACGCCCGATGGCGGCGTCCTGCCCGCGCAGCAGGTCGGCCGCGCGCAGTTCGAAGAGCCGGGCGGTGAGCGTCTCGGGGCGGGACAGCGCGTCGGAGACGGCATGCAGGAACGCGTCCTCCTCCCAGCCGTCGCCGCCCAGCGAATGACGCAGGACCGTCCGCCGCGCGATCGTGGCGAAGAGTTCTCCGGTCATCACGGTACGGAAGCCGACGATCTCCCCGGCGGACAGATGGGCCCACTTCGTATGCGTTCCGGGCAGGCAGGCGACGCCGTCGAAGCCGGGCAGGACGGTCAGGATGCCGGCGATCTGCGTCTCCTCCCCGCGCATCACGTCCAGATGCGGGGCCAGCTGGCGGACGCCGGGCACGATGGAGACGTCGAGGCGGGGGTCCTGCGTCGCCACCTTCGTCAGCCCGCTGTCCACCGGGGCGCAGGGCACCGTGCGGTAGGCGGCCTCTGCCCAGCCTTGCCGCGCGCCGACCATGCCGCAGGCGAGGATACGGGTGGGTCCATCGATCCAGCCCTCGGCCAGCGCCAGAAGCGCCGGTTCGAATCCGTCGCGTTCCAGCGTGTCCATGCCGCGGTCGCCGACCCGGGTCTCGACGGCGTGTGCGCCATCCATCCGCGTGATGCGCAGCGCGGTGGTGCCCCAGTCGACGGCGATCCAGTCTGTCATGTCAGCCGGTTACCACGACGCCGCCGTCCACCACCATGGCCTGCCCCGTCATCATCCGCGAGGCGTCGGACGACAGGAACAGGGTCGGGTTCACGATGTCCGCGGGGGTCAGATGGTCCTTCAGGCAGGCGCGGTCGAGATGGGCGGCGAGGCTCGCGGGGTCGGCCCAGAGTTCGAGCTGCTTGGGCGTCAGCACCCAGCCGGGGGCGAGGGCGTTGACGCGGATGCCGCTCGGGCCGAACTCTCGGGCGAGCGAACGGGTCAGTCCCGTGATGCCCGCGTTCGCGGCGGTGTAGACGGGGTAGCCGGCGTTTCCCATCATGTAGCTGACGGAGGAGAAATTCACGATATGGCCGTAACCGGCTGATTTCATGCCGCGAATGGCGTGCTGGCAGGCGAAGAAGTAGGCCTTGAGGTTGATCGCGATCGACCAGTCCCAGAACGCCTCGTCGACTTCCTCGGTGCTGTGGCGCCTGTCGTTGGCGGCGTTGTTGACCAGCCGCGTGATCGTTCCGTGAGCCGCCGCCGCCCTGTCCATCGCGCCGCGCAGGGAGGCGAGGTCGGTGATGTCGCCCTGTATGAAAAGCGGAGCGTTTCCCGTGCCTTCCGTCATCTCGTCCACGAAGGCGGACGCATCCGAGCGCCCGATGAAGGCCACCTTCGCTCCCTGTCGCAGGAAGCCTTCGGTCAGGTCCGCGCCGATGCCGGAGCCTCCGCCGGTGATGAAGACCGACGCGCCGTCGAGGTCGGGATAGGTCGCTGTCGCACTCATGTCTGGTCCTTTGAGATTCGTGTCATACGTCGGTGCCGCAACGGGTCATACCTGCGTTCATACGTCCGTGCGTCACAGCCGGCACCCCTCGATCACCCACATGGTCTCCGGATAGCTCCACGGCAGCGTCAGCCCCTGGTGCATGAGCCACGCCCCCGACATCTCCACCGGTCCGTCCTTGAGGATCGGCCTGCCCCGCGACAGGGCCGGGGTATCGGCGCGGTTCGTCAGCTCCACCCGGTAGCGCGCGCCCGGGTCCAGCGCGGTGAGGCGCAGCGGGCGGGGGGCGATCTGTGCGGAGGCGGCGGATTTGCCGGCGAAGACGACGAAGCGATGACCGTCGCGGGGCATCTGCTGCTCGGCGATGACGGCCGGGTCGGCGCTGTCGAGGCGCAGGATGTCGGCGTCCACCATCCAGTCGCGGTTGCGCTTCCACCAGGCGGTCACCTCCGTGAGCACCGTCGTCTCCCGCTCGTCGAGTTCCCGCGGGTCCATCTCGAACCCCATGTGGCGCTGCGCTGCGACCCAGGCGCGGAAGGAGATGTCGAGGATGCGCCCCGAGGTGTGGCACCGGCGCGGGCCGACGTGGCTGCCCGACACGGCCATCGGCAGGAAGAGCGCCGCGTCGTGCTGGATGCGCAGCCGTTCGAGCGCGTCGTTGCTGTCCGACAGCCAGACCCGCTGGGTGCGTGCGAGGATGCCGAAGTCGATGCGCCCGCCGCCCGATCGCGCAACTCTCGATCTCCACCTGCGGAAAACCGGCGCGCAGCCGGTCGATCAGCGCGTAGGAGCCGCGGGTCTGATCGGCGTCGGGCATCGGCAGGACGCGGTTGTGATCCCATTTGACGTAGTCGATGGCGTGGCGGGACAGGATGGCGGCCATGCGGTCGTGGATGAAATCCCGCACCTCCGGGTTCGCCATGTCCAGCGCCTTCTGCTGGCGGCCCAGCGTCTGGTCCTCGCTCCCGAGGGCCCAATCGGGATGGGCGCGGTGGATGTCGCTGTCCGGGTTGATCATCTCCGGCTCGAACCAGAGGCCGAAGGTCATCCCTTCGGCATGCACGTGGTCGATGAGCGGCCCGAGCCCGTCGGGATACTTGCGCGGGTCGACCTCCCAGTCCGAGAGCGAGCGCGTGTCGTCGTCGCGCATCCCGAACCAGCCGTCGTCGAGGACGAAGCGCTCCGCCCCGAGCCGCGCGGCGCGGGTCGCGATGTCGCGCAGTACCGGGAGCGAGTGGTCGAAGTAGACCGCCTCCCAGCAGTTGTAGTGCACCGGGCGGGGGGTGCCGGGCTTCGGCCAGGTCACGATCCGGTCGCGCAGGTGGCGCTGGAACGCTGGCCGCGCAGCCGTTGAGCCCGGTGCCGGAATAGGTGACGTAGAGGCGCGCGCTCTCGAACCGCGTGCCGGGCTTCGTCTCCATCCGCGCGGCGTGGCCCCACTGGATCTGCCGCCGCCCGTCGGGAAGTTCCTCCGCGATCATCCGGTGTCCGCCCGACCAGCCGTAGTGGAAGCCGTAGGCCTCCCCTTGCGTGTTCGTCGCGCCGAAGCAGGGGAGGATCAGGCCAGGGAAATGTTCGTGACCCGTCCGCCCCGTGCGGTTCTCCCGGTAGCGGATGCCGGCCGACCAGGGTGTGCGGTTCAGCTGAAACTCCCCGCACCAGCGGCCCGAGACGTCGATCATCTCCGCCGAGTGCTGCGGAGCCGGCAGGACCGGGGCGGCGAGCCAGTGCAGGTGGATCGGGTGCGTCGCTTCGAGAATCGTCTTGGCCGTGACGATGCGGGTATCCAGGTCACGGATGAACCGGAAAGTGATGGTCAAGCCGTTGTCGATATCGCGGTAGCGCAGGTCTAGCGTACCGTCCCCCAGGGTTTCGTCGAGGTAGGTGAACCGCGGCAGGAGCGGCGTGCCGTCGTCGGCCCGCGCGATGAGCCCCGGCTGGCCGGGGAAGCTGCGCGACGCTTCGGGGCAAAGGCTGAGGTCCGGGTTCGCGTCGAGCATCCCGCCGGTGACGTCGAGGGTCGTGGCGCGGGCGACGATCTCCAGATCCTCGTCCAAAGGCAGAGGTGCGCCCCAATAGACGACCTGCGGAAGGCGGTCGCCTTCGGCGGTCAGCACCATCGTTTGCCGCGCCCCGTGGACGGGATCATCGTCGTCGAGCCGCCAGGTGCGCAGGGCGGGGGAGATCGTGGTCATGGGATCGGTCCGCGGGGCTACTTGACGGCGCCCAGCGTCAGGCCGGCGATGAAGTGCTTCTGCATCAGGAAGAACATCGCGACCGGGGGCAGGGCGGCGACGATGCTGCCCGCGCTCATCAGGTGATAGGCGGCGCGGTACTCGGAGTTGAACGAGGTGATGCCGGCGGTCACGGGGGTGGAATCGGGCCCCTGCGTCAGCACGATGGCCCAGAAGTAATCGTTCCAGATGAAGGTGAAGACGAGGACGGCGAGCGCCGCGATGGCGGGCTTCATCAGCGGCAGGACGACGTAGACGAAGATGCGCCATTCGGCGACGCCCTCCACCCGCGCCGCCTCGATCAGCGGAAAGGGCAGCGCGCGGATGAAGTTGCGCATGAAGAGCGTGCAGAACCCGGTCTGGAACGCGATGTGGAAGAGCACGAGCCCGGTCTTGGTGTCGTAGAGGTTCATGGCGAGCGTGAGGTCGCGCACCGGGATCATCAGGATCTGGAACGGGACGAAGTTGCCGGCGATGAACATGAAGAAGATCAGCAGGTTGCCCTTGAAGCGGTAGATGCCCAGCGCGAAGCCGGTCATGCAGGAGAGCGCCACGGTGCCGATGACGGTGGGCACGGTGATGAACAGCGAGTTGAGCAGGTAGCGCGGCATGTCGCTGTCGAAGAAGACGCGGCCGTAGTTCTCGAACAGCTCGAAGGAGCCGGGGACGCCCCAGTAGTTGCCCTGGGTGAAGTCGCTGTCGGGCTTGATGGAGAAGATCATCACCGCGATGAGCGGGAGCAGCCAGGCGATCAGCGCGACGGGGAGGAGCGTCTGGTAGGTGATCTGGACCGCGCGGGAGGATTTCTCGATGGGTCTGGGGAACATCAGGTGGCCTCGGGGTCGGGGAGGGTGGCGCGGACCTTGGCCGTGAGCCCCGCGCGGATCGTGTCGAAGCTGACGGCGATGCGGTGGGCGGCTTCGTTCGGGTCGATGGCAGCAAACGGCAGTCGCACCCAGGATCGATGGAAATAGGCTGCCACTTCGCCGACCCCAGTCTCGATCAACATCGTTGCGGTTTCGATGGACGGAGTCTTCACGCTGAAACCGGTGGCCTGGCTCCCCTCCACGGCATCCCCCTTGGCCTCGCCGGAATAGCAGACAAACATCTTTCCGCCGACCTTCCAGCTATCGAGTTCGCCGGGGCCCGACAGGACCGCGCCGGGGTAAGCGGCGCAGAAGGAGTCTACATCCGCGCGGGTCACCGGGCCGCCTTCTCGTCGCGCCACATGGACCAGAGGAAGTAGGCGATGAAGACCAGCATGATGAGGAAGAGGACGACGGCGATGGCGGCACCGTAGCCCATGCGGAAGCCGAACTCGGCCAGCGCCTTCTCGAACATGTAGAACGACAGCACGCGGGTCTGCCCGAAGGGGCCGCCGTTGGTCATGATCGAGATGAGGTCGAAGCTGCGCAGCGCGCCGATGATGGTGACGACGAAGGCGATGAAGGTGGCGGGCTTGAGCTGCGGGATGATGACGTACCAGAGCATCCTGAGGCCCTTGGCGCCGTCGAGACGCGCGGCCTCGATCTGCTCGGGGTCCACGGCGTTGAGGCCCGTGAGGTAGAGGATCATGCAATAGGCCGTCTGCGGCCAGAGGCCCGCGGCGATTATGCCATAGGTGGCCCAGGCCGGATCGCCCAGGATGTTGACGGGGCCGAGGCCGACGAGCCCGATGACGGTGTTCAGGAGCCCCTCGGACGGCAGGTAGAACCAGGAGAAGACGAGGCCCACGACGACCTGGGAGATGACGAAGGGGAAGAAGAACAGCGACTTGTAGAGCCGGATGCCCGTCACCGTCTGGTTGAGGAAGAGCGCGATGAAGAGCCCCATCGGGATCGCCAGCAGGTAGAGCACGAGCCAGCGGACGTTGTTCCAGAAGCTGATCTCGAAGTTCCGGTCGGAGGCCAGTTCCGTGTAGTTGCCCAGGCCCACGAAGGTGCCGGTCTCGCCGATGTCGCCCAGCCCGTCCCAGTCGAAGAAGCTGACGTAGAAGGACTGGAAGATCGGAATGATGACGTAGGCCGCGAAGAAGAGGATGCCCGGGAGGAGGAACAGCCAGGGCGTCACCGCGATCTCGTTGCGCCGGTACCAGCCGCGCCGGGGCTGCGACGCGTGGGTGGTCGGGACGACGGGGGCGGTGGTCATGGGGCGGCCTCCTCGGGATGCGGTGCCATGCGGAAGCCTGCGGGCTTGCGGATGGACCGTGGGTCGACCCCCGCCCGTGGCGGGCGAGGGTCGGTCGTCGGATCAGTTGGCGTAGATGCGCTGCCGGGTCTGCTCCAGCCGTTGCAGGATGTCCTCGAGGTTGTCGGGGAACACCATGAATTCCTGCAGGCCCTCCATCCCGGCGGCGGCCATCTCGGCCTCGAAGTCGCGGTCGAAGAACTGCGCGATCCCGCCCGGCGCGTTCGTGGTCAGCATCTCGAAACCCTGGTTGAGGAACTCGTCGTCCTCCACCGCGCTCGCCGCGTTGACCGGAAGCTGGCCGAGGCCGGGCTTCGTCACCGTGTCCCCGTCCTTGACCTCCGGCCCGTTGATCGCCGTCTGGACGTCCGGGGAGGTCACGTACTTGAGGAACTCCCGCGCGGCCTCCTTGTTCGAAGCTCCCGAGGGGATGTGGAACGTGTCGATCGGCGCGTCCTCGCCCATGGGCACGTCGGCGATCGTCGGAAACTGGTAGAAGTCGATCTGCTCGTCCGTCAGGCCCGCCTCGCGCATCGGGGCGACGGCGAAGTTGCCGATGAGGTAGTGCGTCGCCTCCCCGTTGACCATGAAGGGCAGGGCCTCCTGCCAGGAGTAGTTCTGGTGGTCGTCGATGAAGGCGCCCATGTCGATCAGCTCGCGCCAGTTGGCGAAGGTCTCGCGCACGCGCTCGTCGGTCCACTCGACCTCGCCGCGGGCCAGCTCCATGTGGAAGTCGAAGCCGTTGGTGCGCATGTTCATGTAGTCGAACCAGCCGCCGGCGGTCCAAAGGAACTTCGTGCCGATGGCATAGCACTTGCGCCCTGAGTCGAGGATGACCTGGCAGTTCGCGATCTCCTGCTCGAAGGTCTCCGGCTCCTCGATTCCCAGCTCCGCGAAGATGTCTTCCCGGTAGTAGAGCCCCCAGTTGTAGTAGGTGTAGGGCACGCCCCACTGCTTGTCGTCGATCGTCAGCGCGCCCTTCACGGCGTCCAGCCCCTCGATCTCGCCCCAGAGGTCGGAGACGTCCTCGAAGAGGCCTGCGTTCACGAAGGGCATCATCCGGTTGGCGGCGTACCAGTTGACCACGTCGGGCGGATTGGACGTCAGCGCGTTGCGGATCTGGCCCTTCCAGCCGTCGCGGTCGACGATCTCGAGCTCGATGTCGAGGTCCGGATGCAGCGCGCCGAAATCGGCCACGAGCCCCTCGATGACGGCGCGGGGCGCGGGGTTCGACATGTCGGAGACGACGCGCATGTCGCCCGTGAGTTCCTGCGCGGAGGCCGCGCCGGACAGGATGGTGGTGGCGGCGAGGGCCGTCAGAATGGATCGCATGATTTCCTCCCAGAAAGCGTCCTGCGGTTCCATATGTCGGAACCTAGTTTCTTATGTTGAAAACGATGCGGCGATCCGGCTAGGCTGTCAACAGTCTTGGGCGGGGAGGTCCGGCGGCGTGAACATGCAGCGGGAGGGCGACGGCACCGTGGGCAAGGCCCTCGACGTGCTCGACCGGGTCGCCGCCTTCGGCCGCCCCGTGCGCTTCTCGGAGCTGCTGGAGACCGCGCCCTTCCCCAAGGCCACGCTCTACCGCCTCGTGCAGACGCTGACGTCGCAGGGGATGCTGCGCTTCGATCCCGACCGCGGCACCTACGTTCCCGGCCTGCGGCTCCTGCGCATGGCCCACGCCGCCTGGGCCTCCTCCAGCCTCGCCCCCATCGCCCGCCCCCATCTCGACGTGCTTGCCCGCGCGGTGGGCGAGACGGTGCATCTGGCGCAGCTCGACGGCGGGCAGGTGCTCTACGTCGACAAGCGCAACGCCGCGCGCCCCGTCCGGATGTACTCGGAGGCCGGCAAGGTCGGGCCAGCCTACTGCACCGGGGTCGGCAAGGCGATGCTCGCCTGGCTGCCCGAGGCGACGCTCGAGACCGTGCTGGCGCAGCAGAGCTGGCATCGCTTCACCGACGCCACGATCGCCTCGCCGGAGGCGATGCGCGCGGAGCTCGATGCGATCCGGGAGGCGGGCTTCGCCGAGGACCGCGAGGAGCACGAGCCGGGCATCCGCTGCCTCGCCGTGCCGATCCTGTCGGAGACGGGCGCGTTGCTCGGGGCCGTCTCGGTCACCTCGCAGGCGGGACGCGACGCGCGGGACGACATGCACCGCCACCTGCCGCACCTGCGGCGCGCGGCGAACGACATCGCCGGGGACGTGCGCGACTGGCGCTTCCCCGATCAACGGGAGGACTAGGGTCATGGCAGGCGTCGAACTCACCAACGTGGTCAAGCGCTACGGCGACGTGCAGGTCATGCACGGGGTGGATCTGAAGGTCGCCGAGGGGGAGTTCTGCGTCTTCGTCGGCCCCTCGGGCTGCGGCAAGTCCACCCTGCTGCGGATGATCGCGGGGCTCGAGGAGACGACCGAGGGCCGCGTGGAGATCGGCGCGCGCGACGTGACGCGGGCGGATCCGTCGCAGCGCGGCGTGGCGATGGTGTTCCAGACCTACGCGCTCTACCCGCACATGACCGTGGGCGAGAACATGGGCTTCGGGCTCAAGATGAACGGCCATCCGAAGAAGGAGATCGCCTCGAAGGTGGCGGAGGCCTCGCGGATCCTCAAGCTCGACGATTATCTCAAGCGCAAGCCCGCCGCGCTCTCGGGGGGGCAGCGGCAGCGGGTCGCCATCGGGCGGGCCATCGTGCGGGGGCCGGAGGTCTTCCTCTTCGACGAGCCGCTGTCCAACCTCGACGCCGAGCTGCGCGTGGAGATGCGGGTGGAGATCGCCCGGCTGCACAAGGAGATCGGTGCCACGATGATCTACGTCACCCACGATCAGGTCGAGGCGATGACCATGGCCGACAAGATCGTGGTGCTCCGCGCGGGCCGCATCGAGCAGGTCGGCGCGCCGCTGGAGTTGTACCGCAACCCCGACAACCGCTTCGTCGCGGGCTTCATCGGCTCGCCTTCCATGAATTTCCTGCGTGGCACGGTGCGGGGTGCCGGCGTGGAGGTGCCGGGGCTGCAGACGAGCGTGACCCCGGCCGTGACGCTGCCGGCGGAGGGGACGGAGGTGATCGTGGGCATGCGTCCGGAGCATTTCGAGGTCGGCGCGGGCGACGTGCTGAGCGTCGACCTGACGGAGGCGCTGGGCGGGGTCAGCTACGCCTACCTGACGGCCGACACAGGCGAGAAGATCGTGGTGGAGGAGCGCGGCGACATCCGCTCGGACGAGGGCGACCGCATCGGCCTGACCATCGATCCCATCCGCATCCTGGTCTTCGACGGCGTGACGGAGGCCCGCATCCGCTGA
>CAVWRZ010000011.1:0-408881 GCA_963757495.1 uncultured Alphaproteobacteria bacterium | reverse complement strand
ATGCAGTACCAACAAAAGCAGCCCCAGAACCGCGTCGTCGATCTTATCCTCGTCAATCTCCATGAATATCAGGGTATCACATCAGGAAACCCAACGAGTTGCGGTCCTCGCCGGATGATCCACAAAAGTCCCATGTGTATCACTCCAATGTCCCCCGTTGCGCATGGCACTGAAGAAAGGGTCACGTGGGTCAATTTCCAATGGAAGTTTGGCCGCTACCCGTGTCACTTCTGAGTGGAACTTAACAGTCATGCGCGGCATGATCCCGAGAGGGGTTGAGCTTCGCTCACGGCGCTGAGCCACGCACTCGGCATCGATCCCGGGACGGTCGCGGAGTGGCGGAAACGGGCGACGGTCGGGGATCTGAAGACAGGCCCGGGGGAGCCGCGCTCGACGGTCCTGGCCGAGGCCGAAGGAGCGGCGGTCGTGGCATTCCGACGCCATACACTGCTGCCGTTGGACGACTGCCTCCATGCCCTGCAGCCACAGGTATCGCGTCTGACGCGCTCGGCGCTGTACCGATGCCTGCAGCGGCATGGGATCTCTCGCCTGCCGGACGTCGGGGGCACCTTTCGTGACATCGCTGCGCAACGCACTGCCTTGCAGCGGACGAGCCGAAGCGTCGGAAGTTCGAACGGCGAGCCTCGTCCGCCATCGGTCCGAGGACGATGGCGAGCCGATCGGGTTCTTCCACATCCACTGCCCCCCTCCCGGGATCATGCTTCGCATGACCCTGCCGGGCAGCGGGACAGGCGATTGCGAAGCAATCCGCCGAGAGGGGGCATCGCGGAGGTTCAGACATTCGAGGGCAAGCTCCATCTCTTCGCGGGCATCGACCGGACCCGCAAGTTCGCCGTGACCCAGCTCGTCGAGAAGGCAGACAGCAAGACGGCGTGGGAGTTCCTGCAGCACATGCCCGAAGCGGTGCCTTGCCAGGTCCACACCATCCTCACTCCCTCTCGGGACATTTCGTGCGGACATACCCTGCCGGGCAAGGGACGAGGGCATCCAGTTCGCCGAGCGGCCCCGGAACCGCACCACCGTCTACTCCCGGCCGATGCGCTTCGACACGATCCGCGACGGCGAGACCACGTCCGGTCGCCAGCGGATGCGCCATCGGTCCGGGCACCGCCGGCGACGGTCCGAGGACGACGGTCGAGCGGGATCGAGCCCCGCCCGACCAAGCCGAACCACCCCCGGACCGACGGCCGGGTCGAGCGGACGAGGCGCACGATCAGGGAGGGTGAGGCCCGGAGCCGATCCGGGGGATCGGCGACGGCTGGACGTGAAGCGCTACCACTCATGGCAGCCACGATCCGCTGCGCACCCACCTCGCCGACGTCCGCGGACGCCTACGACTTCGCCCGCAGACCCCAGACCCTCGTCGGCCTCACGCCCTGCGAATACGTCTGCAGAGATCTGGACATCAGAGCCGGATCAGATTCATCCCCGATCCGATCCACCAGATGCCGGGGCTGAATATCTAGCGGCAAATGCTTCATCCAGGTACGACCTTCGCCGGCCCGGATACCGGGGCCACGTCCCATTCCAGCAGGTCCGTCGCCCGCGCCGCCACCAGCACCGCCCAGGCCCCGAAGACGTTGGCCACGACAGCGGCCCCGAGGACGCCCGCATAGCCGAAGAGCGTCACTCCGAGCCAGGCCAGCGGCACGTAGACGGCCAGCACCCGCGCCAGCGACAGCACCATCGAATGCCCCGCCCGCGAGATGGCGTTGAGCGCCGCGTTCCCTGTCACCAGCATCCCAAACCCGAAGAGCGACCAGCCCACGATACGCAGGTAGGAGGCCGCCGCCGCCGTGCTGTCCTCCCCAGCACCGAAGGCCGCCGCGATCCAGTCGGCGAACACCGTCAGCCCCACCGCCACGAACAGGCCATAGACCACCGAGAATCCCAGGCAGAGCCGCAGCGCCGCACGCGCCCGGTCCCGCCGGTCGGCTCCCCAGTTCTGCCCCACCACCGGGCCGATCCCGGCCGAAAGCGCCAGAAGCGGCACCGCCACGAGGGATTCCACCCGTGTCGCCGCCCCGAACCCGCCCACCGCCGTGGCCCCCACGGTCGCCACGGCGGCCGTCACCAGCGCCATGCCCGCGGGGTTGATGGCGTTCGACGTCGCCGCCGGTCCGCCGACACCGGCGATGTTCTTCGCGTTGCGCCAGAGATCGCGCAGAGGCTCCGAACAGGGCTGCAGCAGCCCCGACCGCACGGCCAGAACCCCGGCCAGAACGCTCGCAGAGGCCATCGCCACCAGCGTGCCCATCGCCGCCCCCGCGATGCCCATCTGGGGCGCGGGGCCCCAGCCGGTGATGAACATCGGGGTCGTCGCAACGTTGACCATCGCCGAGAAGACCATGATCCCGGCGGAGGCCACGCCGCTGCCATGGGCACGGAAGACCGCGTTTATGAGCATCATCGAGACGAGGAACGGAAACGACAGGCACCAGATCGGCGTGTAGCGCAGCGCCGCCTCCAGCACCTCCTCCCGCGCGCCGAGCGCCGACAGCAGCGGTCCGTCGATCAGCCAGAAGATGAGCGAGGCGAGCGCCGCCAGCACCAGTCCGATCCCCAGCGCATGCAGCCCCCGACGCGTGATGTCGTCGTCGCTCTCCTTGCGCCCGAGCGCCTGGGAGATGATCGCGCTCGCCCCCGCCGAGAGGCCGATCGACAGCGAGGCGACGGCCGTCGTCACCGGATAGACGAAGCCTACGGCCGCCAGCGCCTCCGGCGACACGCGGGCGAGGAAATAGGCATCGACCAGCCCGGTGGAGATCACCGCGAGAATGCCCAGCATCATCGGACCGGCCAGCCGTGCGAGAGCCTTCCAGACGGGTCCTTCGGTCAGGTCGCGTGTCGTCTTGGCCATGTCGGTCCTCCGGCGTTACGGCGTGAAGCTAGCACGCCCGCGCCGGCCGTCAGGGCTTCAGGTTCCCCGCGCTGTCCTTGATGTCGGCGTATTGTCCCGACGGGCGGAACCGCCAGAGATACTCCGGCAACACGACCTCCATCGCAGAGGGCGCGATGCCGAGATCGGCGAACCCCGGATGATCCCCGGTGACGACGTTGTCGCGCGCAAGATTGCGCACCTGGTCACGGGTCAGCGTCCCGTTGTGGATCACGCCCAGCGTCAGCTTCTGCACCCAGTCGAGCACGAAGGCCATGATCCGCGCCACGAAGAACGGCACCGTCAGGATCAGGGCGCGCCGCCGGATGACGCGGAGCATCGTCTGCATCATCTCGCGGAACGTGTCGACGTCGGGCCCGCCAAGCTCGTAGATCCCCGGCTGCGCCCGCCCCGTCAGCGCGGCCTCGGCCGCCGCGGCGACGTCGTCGACCCAGACCGGCTGGAATCGCGTGTTCGGCCCCACCACCGGCAGCATCGGGGCCAGCCGTGCCATGCCGGCGAAGCGGTTGAAGAACTGGTCCTCCGCCCCGAACACGATCGACGGGCGCAGGATCACCGCCCCTGGAACGTGCCGCATCACCCCCGCCTCGCCCTCGGCCTTGGTGCTCGAATATTCGCTCCTGCTGTCCGCGTCCGCCCCGATGGCGCTGATCTGCACCATCTGCGCGATGCCCGCCTCCGCCGCCAGCCGGGCGATGCGCGTCGCCCCCTCGGCCTGCGTCGCCGCGAAGGTGTTCTTGCCCGACCCGGCCAGCACGCCCACGCAGTTCACCACCGCGTCCGCCCCCGTCAAAGCGGCCGCCACCGAGGCGTCGTCCCGGATGTTGGCGAAGACCGGCTCGACCTGGCCCACGGAGCCGTACATCCGCACGAAATGCGCCTCGTTCGGACGGCGCACCGCCACCCGCACGCGCCAGCCGGCCTTCGCCATCCGCTGCGCGATGTAGCGCCCGACGAAGCCGGATCCGCCGAAGATGGTGACGAGCTGTCGCATGGCGCGATCTCCTGGAGGTTCGCGCCCGCGATACCGTCCGCGGACGGGGCGGGCAAGGGATGCGGTTTTCCCCACGCGAGCGATTGACACGCCCCGGAGCCGCGGCTACCCACCGCGCACCGTGAGAGCCCAGGTGGCGGAATTGGTAGACGCGCTGGCTTCAGGTGCCAGTTCTCGCAAGGGAGTGGAGGTTCGAGTCCTCTCCTGGGCACCATGGTCAAGTAAAAAGCCTCAAGAAAGCCTGCTTTCTTGAGGCTTTTTGCATCTTGAACCCTGAGACTGCTACACAAACCGCACCACATCTGCTTCTACGTTTCGAGCTTCAGGGCATCGTCCAGATCTGGACCACGGGCACGCTTTTGGATCTGCGTTTCCGCCTGTCTCACGTCGTTTCGAACTCCTTCCCTTCAAGATTGGGGAGGGAGCGGACCATGGCGGTGTCCATCGAACGATTGACGCAAGCGCGCGAAACCATGTTGCGGGTCGTCAGGGAGCGACCCGACGGCAGGCGCTACATCCCTTTAGTTTTGCATCTCGAACGGGAGATCGCCGCACTCCGCGGGCTCGACGACGACTACGCTCGCATTCTGAGGGACGCTGCTTAGAATTCGACGACCGATTTGAAGGGTAGCAGTAGATCGCTTTGCGATTTCTCTGGCCTTAGTCTCAAATAATTTTGCAACACAGAGGGCCTTCAAAGGGCCTTTTACTATCGGGAAGCAGTTGATCTCCAAGCTGACTGCGACACACAGTCCGGCGATGACTATCCCAGATTTCTTCGAACGTTCGATCCTGAACGCCCCATATGCCGAACCCGTGCGGCACTGGGAACTGGATGCAGATGACAAGCCAGCAACACGGATCATGGATCGTCACCGATCCTCTCAACTGTCGACGGCCCTGCCACGTGCTTCCGTCGGCGCTTCTCGGTCGGTTACGGGCAGCCTTTTCGATGGCCACGGCCATACGACCGCGACAACGGCCATCGATCCGACTCCAACGATCAACGATTTGCGCGACACTCTCGTGGATTGGCACAAGATCCGCGATCCGGGCCATTGGAACGTGACACCGACAACCCGGCGTCTTCTCCGGCACTGGCGTGAGATACAGGCCGATCCGTCCCGATCCATTCGCCCCTTCTTCTGCCAGCTGGATGCCGTGGAGGCGGCGATTTGGCTAACGGAAGTTGCGCCGAAGGCCGGATAACGAGGGCAACGCCTGCTCGAACAGATCCGCACCGGTAACAATATCGTTCTCAGCGCGGATGGCACACCAGTCGATGCCTCGATGCCGGACCTGATGCGGATCGCCTTTAAGCTCGCGACGGGTGCGGGCAAGACTACCGCGATGGCGATGCTTATCGCGTGGCAAGCGCTGAACGCGGCCCGGTCGCGCGGCTCAAAGACCTTCTCGCAGAACTTTCTACTCGTTGCACCCGGGATCACGATCCGCGACCGGCTCCGCGTCCTCCAGCCGAACGATCCGAACGACTACTACCGGAGGCTCGACCTCATTCCGTCGGAGCTTGCGGGAGAAATGAACCGGGCAAAGATCGTGATCACGAACTACCATGCCTTCAAACGCCGCGATGGCTTCGAGGCTGCCACGGGCACGCGCCGCGCTCTCACGGGCCACGGCGCGCCGTTTGATACGCTGGAGACAGAGGGCGAGATGGTGCAGAGGGTCATCGGCGACATGCGCGACGTCGTCGTGATCAATGACGAGGCGCATCACTGCTACCGCCCACGTCCTCAGGTCAACCCCGAGACCCTTGTCGGCGATGCTCGCAAAGAAGCGGAGGGCAACGCCGAAACCGCGCGTCTCTGGCTCTCCGGGCTCGAGGCGATCAACCGCCGCCACGGCGTTCGTCGCGTCTACGACCTGTCCGCCACGCCATTCTTCATCTCCGGCTCCAACTGGCCCGAAGGCACGCTCTTCCCCTGGGTCGTTACGGATTTCTCCCTGATGGACGCGATCGAGTGCGGTATCGTGAAACTTCCGCGCGTGCCCATCTCCGACAATCGCCCCGACGGCCAGCAGGTGATCTACCGCAACCTGTGGGAGCATGTCGGTCAACAGCTCACGAGGCTGGGCAAGGACGCCGATCCCCAGAAACTCCCCTCCGAGGTCAAGACCGCTCTCGACGCGCCCTATGGCCACTACGTCGCGACCTACGACGAGTGGCGGCGCAAGAGCATGGAAGTCCCGCCCGTCTTCCTCGTCGTTTGCTCGAACACCAACGTCAGCCGTGCCGTCCGCGACTACATCGCCGGATACGAATACGAAGACGAGGAGGGAATGACCCGCCAGCAGCGGGGCGCGCTCGAACTCTTCCGCAACCAGGACGACTTCGGCGATCCGCTCGACCGCCCCCGCACCATCCTCATCGACTCCGCCGCCCTCGAATCCGGCGGCGCGGTCGATAAGGCTTCCCGCGATGCCCATGTCACCGAGATCCAGGCCTTCATGTGCGAGCGCATCGCGCGCGGCGACGGCACCGACGACGTCTCTGAGGCCGGGCTGCTGCGCGAGGTCATGAACACCGTCAGCCAGCCGAACCGCCTCGGAGGCCAGGTGCGCTGCGTCGTCTCCGTCTCCATGCTCACCGAAGGCTGGGACGCCAACAACGTCACCCACATCCTCGGCCTGCGCGCCTTCGGGTCGCGGCTTCTGTGCGAAGAGGTCATGGGCCACGCGCTCCGCCGCATGTCCTACGACGCCGACCCCGACACCGGCCTCTTCCGCACCGAATACGCCGACATCATGGGCATCGACGGGCTGATGCTCGGCGACGCCACCGTCGCCCCGCCGCAACCACCAAGGCAGACCGTCCACGTCCACGCCGTCACCCCCGACCGCGACGACCTCGAGATCACCTTCCCCCGCATCGACGGCTACCGCGTCGACCTGCCGACCGAACGCCTCGCCGTCGACCTCTCGCGCCTGGAACCCTACGTCCTGACCCCCGACAAGGTGGGCGCGACCGAGGTCCGCATGGCCGGCATCGTCGGTACCCGACACGACCTCGACCTCGCGCATCTCGACGACGTCCGTCTCAGCACCGTCGCCTTCGAGATCGCGACCTACTGGTCGATGCAGAAACTCCGCGATGCCAACGCCGCGCCTAAACCCACCTCTTCCTCGACGCCAAGCGCATCGTGCGCCAGTGGCTCGACCCCGCAAACGGCCACGTCGTCTTCAAGGGCGGTGTGAAACCCGCACAGATCCTCTACCGCCAGATCACCGACGAGGTCTGCGACATCCTCATGGGCGCGCTCCTCGACGCGCCCTCGGGGCAGTCGGTGATCCGCGCCGTCCCCGACCCCTTCGCCCCCACCTGCACCACCGGGGAAGTCTCCTTCACCACCTCCGTCGCCGCGCGCCACGCCACCGACCCGCGCCGCTGCCACGTCAATTGGATGATCGCCGACAGCGACTGGGAGATCCGGCTGGCGCAAATCCTCGACACCCACCCCCGCGTCTCGTCTTACGTCAAGAATCATAACCTCGGGCTGGAAGTCCCCTACGCGGTGGAGGGGGAGACGCGACGCTACCGCCCCGATTTCCTCATACGTCTCGACACACCGGACCCGACCACCCTCGTCCTCGAGGTCAAGGGCTTCCGCGACCACGACGCCATGCTAAAGGCCGAGACGATCCGCAATAAGTGGGTGCCTGCCGTCAATCGCCTCGGCACCCACGGGGCTTGGGCCTTCGCGGAGCTCCGCGCGATCCACGACTTCCGCCCCGAACTCGACGCCGCCATCGACGCGACCCTTGCCCGCACGCCCGAGCCCGCCGAATGACGCCCCCACCCGGAAAGACCGCCCGCATGCCCGCCCCCACCGACGACCTCACGCACCACGCCCACACCCAGCCCGCGGCCAACATCCCGGCGCAGGAGATGGAGCCCGTCCTGCGCCCCGAGGACCGCGAGCCGATCCGCGTGACCATCGAGGAACGCGACCCCGACATGGACCCGCAGCTCGTCTGGCGCGGCAAGCGGACCGGCCCGCTGGAGGTCCGCTCCCCGCCCATCTACCTTCAGGAGTAGGTCAGCCCCAAGGCGCTGATCGAGGATCTGCGGTCGGGCAAGAAGCGCGACGAAGACCTCTTCGGTCATTTCGGCCTGACCGACGAGGACCGGGAGGCGAAGGTCGAGTTCTACCGCCCTACCCGCCGCTGGGCTAACCGCTTCATCCTGGGCGACAGCCTCGAGGTGATGACCTCGCTGTCCGAGCGCGAGGGGCTGCGCGGCAAGGTGCAGGCGATCTACGTCGACCCGCCCTACGGCATCCTCTTCAACTCCAACTTCCAATGGTCCACCAGCGTCGGTCAGCAACAGCGCGTCGCCGTTGCCCGGGCCCTGATCGGTCAGCCCCCGCTCATCGTCGCGGACGAGCCGCCGTCCTCGCGGGACGCGGGCAGCCAGGCCGCCTTCCTGGACCTGATGTCCGCGCAACTCGCCGCCGCCGGCACGTCGCTGCCCATGGTCAGTCACGATCCCCGGCTGGGCGCGCGGTTCGACCGGGTCGTGCGGGTCGAGGACATCGCCACGTCCGGGCGGAAGGCGGCATGATCCTGCGCCTCGCCATCGCCTCCCTGGGCGCGCGGACCCTGACGGTGGCGATGACGGTCCTCGCCATCGCGCTCTGGGTCGCGCTCTTCCTCGGGGTGGAGAAAGTGCGCACGGGGGCGAAGGCAAGCTTCTCGGACACCATCTCCGGGACGGATCCTCCGGGACGGATCGTATCGCCGGCGCGCGGTCCGGCTCGGTGCAGCTTCTGCTCTACTTCGTCTTCCGCATCGGGAACGCGACGAACAACGTCACCTGGGGCAGCTATGTCGACATCGCCGCGCAACCGCAGGTCGAATGGGTCATGCCGTTCTCGCTGGGCGACAGTCACCGGCAGTTCCGCGTCATGGGCACGACCCCCGCCTTCCTCGAGCGCTACCAGTATCGCCGGGACCGCACGGGAGATCGCCGACGGGCGGGCCCTGGACGACCTGTTCGATGCCGTCATCGGCGCGGACGTGGCCGCCACGCTGGACTACGCGGCGGGGGATCCGATCGCCATGGCGCACGGGATCGCGTCCTTCACGGAGCACGACGACCCACCGTTCCGCATCTCCGGCATCTCGGCCAAGACAGCACGCCGGTGAATCGCACCGTGATCGTCAGCCTCGAGGCGATCACGGCGGCCCTCGCCGGCGTGCAAAGCCGGGTGCAGACCTTCGCGCTGCAGCGGGCGATCAACGAGTATTCGCGCGAACCGCTCCTCGCCATTCTGCCCGGCGTCGCGCTGCAGGAACTCTGGGCCATCATCGGCATGGCGGAGACGGCGTTGCTCGGGGTGTCGGCGATGGTGGTCCTCACGGTGCTGATCGGGAGAATGGCGACGATCTTTTCGAGCTTGAACGAGCGTCGGCGGGAGATGACGATACTTCCGCGCGATGGGGGCCCGCCCCGAGACCATCCTCGGGATGCTGGTCCTGGAGGTGGTGCTGGTGGCGGCTCTCGGCGCGTTGCTCGGGATGGCGCTGCTCTACGTTGGTCTGCTGATCGGGCAACCGATCCTGGATGGCGCATACGGCCTCTGGCTGCCGATCGAGCCCCCGTCGCTGCGCGGAGGCTGGACCGTTGCCGGCGTCGTCGACGCAGGCGCGCTCGTCAGCCTGGTGCCGGCAATCCGGGCCTCGCTGCGCGCCCGGGCTGGCGGGGCATCCTCCTTGCGGGCTCGGCCGTTCTTTCGCACGGGCGGGATCGCCGGGCCGCTGCGTGCGACGATGGCACCGTGGCAGCGTCGTGCATGGCAGGCACCTCCGCGGTCACGGTGCTGATGTCGTCGCCCGCGGACGCCGTGCTTGCGGGCCTGCCGGTCGCCAACGCGCTAGACCTCGAAGCCGGTGCCGTGCCTCGCCCGGCAGGGTATCGCGCAAGGCTGTCCTAGGGAGGGGGCCAGCGGTCGGGCAGGACGGACCGCCGCCTCCGGAACTGCCGGCGGGCGGCCCTCATGCGGCTCTCCCTTCATGCGGCGCTCCTGCGCCCCTCCCCTCGAGCGGCGCGTGCCGGGCCATCTCCTCGTCCCGCCGGATCGGCAGCGAGCGACGCCGGCGGAGCGCAGCGTCGTCGCCGGACCCGTTCGTCGTTCGGTGGCGGGCGGGCGCGGGGCAGGTTCGGGCTTGCTCCTCCAGCCTGTCCGACCGCATGGATCCGGGCTGTGGATCCCGCACGGACGAAGTCTGCGACACCGCCGTGATGATGACGAATTCCTGTAAATATCAGCTTAGGTTCGAACGGTCCACGGCAACGCGCCCATCGTGACGCGGGGGTACGCCTTTGCCGGAATGACGCTGAAGGAGGAAGCCGTGCTCGCGCATGACACGGTAGACGCGCTTGTGATCGGGAGCGTGTGGGCCTCCGGCTCGCGCTTGGCGACGAAGGATCGCATGCACCCGCCGGTAGCCATAGGTCGGCAATTCGCCAATCACCTCCTCGATCTGTGCGATAAGATCCGCGTCTGGCGCGGGCGGGCGGCCCCGACAGACTGTCCTGTCTGCGTCCTTCCGGTTCGCCTTCTCGCTCTGGAGTGCCCCCCGTTTCACCGGACAGTCCGGCTGGGGTTGAGCGTTTCGCGGAACTCGGCGGGCGAGCGCATGCGGAGCGCGGAATGCGGATGGACGGTGTTGTAGTCGGTGATCCATCCGGCGACGAGCCCGAGCACCGCGGCGGCGTCGGGCAAGGGCGTGACGCGGACGTAGTCGCGCTCGAGGGTCTTCACGAAGGACTCGCTCATTCCGTTGCTTTCGGGCGACCGGACCGGCGTGAAGCAGGGGGTGAGGCCGAGGGCCGTGGCGAAGTCGCGCTCGCCATCGTCCTCGGACCGATGGCGGACGACGGCTCGCCCTTGGCGGTGTAGCAGCTGCCGTTGTCCATTGCCCGGCAGGGTATCGCGCAGCGATGTCCCGAGAGGGGGACAGATGCTCGACCCGGTGCGGGGCGCGACCGGTGCCGAAGCGGCGCTCGACGGCGGCGAGCATCATGTCGCGGACGTCGGAGCCGGAGATGCCCGCGCCCGCCACCGCGACGTGGGCGACGATCTCGCGGTCGAAGGCGTCGATGAGCGAGCCTTGTCCGCCATCGGTCCGAGAACGATGATCGAGCGCGACGCGGACCTTCTCGCCGTTCCGACAGGCGATCTCGAGGGCGTCGGAACACCGGCGCAGGTTCGATGCCATCACCGCGACGCGGCCGTCGTGGACACGTCCCTCGCGTCGTCCGGTGGAGCGCTCCAGCGTCAGGCCATGCTGGCCGAGAATGCGCGAGCCACCCGCTTGCGGTTGACCGGCTTTGACCCCGCGCTGCGCCGCTCCCGGTTCAGCAGCGCCGTGAGACGGCGGTAGCCGTAGGTCGGACGCTGGTCGACGAGGCGGCGGATCGCACGGCAGCAGCTCGACGTCGGCGGTCTTGCGATAGGAGCCGCGAGGCTTCGAGGCTCCGGACGCCCGCACGTGGAGCTGGGACCGGCTGATCTCGAGAACCTCGGCGACACGGCTCATCCATTGCCCCCTCTCGGGACATCACTGCGTGATGCCCTTCCGGGCAGTGGGCAGGGTCATGCGCAGCATGATCCCGAGAGGGGGGAACCGTCCCCTGGGCGGCGACACCGGCAGCCACGTCTGTTCTTTGCCCGTGCCTGGTCCAGCGCCTCGCGCAGGATCTCGTTCTCCATCGTCTTGCGGCCAGGCATGCGCTCCAGGGCGCGGACCTTGTCCTCGAGCTTGGCAGGCCTCGGACGCACCCACCACCGGCTCGTTCGACCCCACGGCCATCGCTCCCCCCTCGTCCATGAGGCGCCGCCAACGGAACAGCAGGTTCGGAGCCACGCCGCCCGCGCCGCGCCACGGCGGAGACGGACTCCCCCGGAACCGTTCGTCGGCTTACGCGGCCCCATAGGGGCCACGGTCCTCCTCACCCTCGATGATGCGCAGCGTCCGTTGCGCCGGCCAGTAGCGGCGTCCGGCAAGGCCGGTGATCACCTCGACACGGGGATGCGTCTCGCCCGGCATAAGCATGTCCTCAAGCACAGGCTCGAGCCTTCCATGATCATGCCGGACTGCCCGGTCGAAATGGGGGGCAGTCCACGCTCACGTTTGACCGTGCCGTGCCAAGCACCTCGCATACGGCGCTCGCTGGGAACTTCCTGCGGGCCACGACGATATGCGTAAGGGACGCTTTTTGAGGCAGCGACATCCAGCGCTTCACGCAGGATCTCGACCTCCATCGTCTTCCTTCCGAGCAGGCGCTGCGGCTCACGGACTTGCTCCGAGCGGCCCGATATTCCGAGGTCCCTACCACTGGCTTACGCGCGCTCGTCGCCGTCAGTGCCCCCTGTGTCGCCAGCATGCACTAGGCGAAGAACTGGTTCGGTCGGATGCCGTTGCGGCGCCCCACGAAGCTGAACGTGACGTTCGGCTCAAAGGGCACCTTCAACCGCACCGGGTCTGGCGGAGGCTGATTGCTCCTGGTCACGCGTCCATGTCCGCCCGTTCCATGGCGGCCTGGAAGGTCGCTTCCGCCTCGGCGGGCGGGATGTTTCCGGTGGGCTCCGGCAGGCGGCGCTCGTCGAACCGGTGCACCCATTCGAGGGCGGCGTATTCGACGGCGTCGAAGCTGCGCCGGGGACCGCGACGGCGCATGGCCTCTGCCTCGGACGGCCCGTCGACCGTCTCGGCCAGCGCGGTGTCACGAGGGTCCCCGACGGCGAAGGGGACCGTGGCCCCGGTGGGGCCGCGAAAGCCCCGGAGCGACCGAGGGCGCGATGCCTGCTCGTGCGAGGCGCTCGGTGTCGCGTGTCGCAGGATATCGGGCACCCCTGTCGGAGGGATGCGCGAGGCCAGCCCCCTTTGCCGGACGGCGCTGGTGGACGGCCTGTTCCAGGGCATCGGGACCGGACCCGGCATGGGCGGTGCGACCGACGCGCCGGCCGACGATGCGTCGGGCATGGGCATCGATCGCGAATGCGACGCAGGCGAAGCCCTTCCACGTCGCGACGCGCCTGACGTCGCCGACCCGGAGCATGTCCGGGGCCGGTGCGTGGAGCCGACGGCTCACGCGGTCCGGCGGACACGGGGCCGACCTGTCCGTTGCCCGGCAGGGCATCGCGGAGCGATGTCACGGGAGGGTGCCGCCAGATCTCGCGCACGCCGTGGACGCGGAAACCGGCGTCGGACGCGCGCCCGATCCCGGGCTTCGGTCCGACATCGCGCCTGGCACGATCGGACAGGCGCGCCGGATCGGCCCGCATCCCGGACGATCGTGACAGCCGGAGGGGGCGATCGGCAGCACCTTGCAGATCGGCCCGACCCGTCGCCGGCGGGGCTCGGACCGATGGCGCCACCACCGGCAACGCCCCGCAATGATCGTCCCCTCCCGGGACATTGCCTGCGGCCATGCCGGCAATGGACGGGACCGACAGGATCGTGGACCGGCGGCCCTCATGCCGGCCTTCGTCGTTCAGACCCATCCGTACCGCGCCTTCGCGTACCTTGGAGGGAATACTCGTTCGTCGTCTGGCTCATGAAGCCCCGTCCTGCCCAGGCGTCGAAGCCTCCGACAGAACCGGCGGGGTGCAGAGCGCCTACGGCACGCACTCGATGCGTCGCACGAAGGCGGCGCAGATCTACAAGAAGACCGGCAACCTGCGCGCCGTCCAGCTCCTCCTCGGCCATACCAGGATGGACAGCACCGTCCGCTACCTCGGGGTCGAGCTGGAGGACGCGCTGGCGATCTCCGAGGACATCGACCTGTAGCCGACCTGAACGAGAGACGTCGGCCGTCAGAGGTGGCGGCCGACGTCCATGCTCTGGTGCAGGATACGGACGACGTCGATATCGTCGCCGTCCAGCCGGAAGCAGACCATGTGCGACCCGCAGGCCGTCTTGCGGTAGCCGGGGCGGATGTCCTCGGCCGAGAGGCTGGATACGCGACCCTCCGCGATCCCGGTGCAGGTCGCGTCGAGGTCCCGCACGTAGCGGTTCGCCTGCGGCCGACCCCACCGTTCCTCGCTGTCGTCCCAGATCTCGTCGATGTCGGCTTCGGCAAGGGGCGACAGGCGCGCGACCGGCACCCCTCAGTCGCCGCTCTTCCGCGCGATGAACGCCTCGACGTCGAACGGCCGCGCCGGACCGGACGCCTCGCCCTCGACGAGCGCGGCCCGCAGGCGGTCGACCTTGTCCTCGTGCTCCTCGAGCAGGCGCAGCCCCGCGCGCACGACGTCGCTCGCGCTGCTGTAGCGGCCCGAGCCGAGTCGCTCGTCGATGAAGGCGGCGAAGTGGTCCCCGAGGGACACGGACGTGTTGCGTGGCATGGCGAGCCTCCTAGCTACGGGATACCAAGGATTGGTATCGTTATGCAAGGCTGCGGTAGAGAACGATATTTCTAAGCCGACCTTCGTTAGCTGATGACCCATGTCAGCGGGACGCGGGACAGAGTGAACCTTGTACGATTGACTGCTCCTGCACCTTGACACATCGAGATGTATCGGTTCATCTGGATATATGGATAGGATCAACGCTCTCGATGCCTTCACAGCCCTCAGTCAGTCCACCCGGCTCGATGTGTTCCGTTTGCTCATCAAGGCCGGGGATGCGGGCATGTCTGCGGGCGACATCAGCGATACCCTCGAGGTTCGCCAGAATACGATGTCAGCCAACCTGGGCGTTCTGGTTCGCTCCGGGCTGATCCGCAACCAGCGGCAGGGCCGGAGCATCCGCTACTTCGCCGACATGGACGGGATGCGCGGTCTGCTGGCGTTCCTGATGGAGGATTGCTGTGGCGGGCGTCCCGAACTCTGTCAGCCCGTCATCGACGAGCTTGCCTGCGCCTGCTGAGGGGGCCGTCGTGACCACAAACCCCACGACGTCCCGTTCCTCCGCGCCGGCAATTCGGCCCGGGCGATCATTGCGGAGGCGATCATGAACCGGGAAGGAACGGGCAAGTTCAAAGCCCACTACACCGGATCGAAGCCATGTGCCGCGCCGCACACTGATCTGCCTGACCTGCTCGAGGGCATGGACCATGAGATCGGCTTTGCGCGGTCCGAGAACTGGGACGAGTTCGCCGGTGCGGGCGCGCCGCAATCGGAATTCGCGTTTGCCCTCTATGAAAAACGCCGCCGCCGAGGGATACCCACTCTGGTCGGCCAAGCCGATAACCGCGTTTTGGGACGTGTCCGATCCAGTGTGCGCCGAAGGTTCCAGGGCCGCCCGGCAGCTCGCCTTCTTCGACACCTACCGGCTGCTACGCGGCCACACCTCGATCTTCGTCGGCCTGCCGATGGGCTCGCTCGACAAACTTACCCTCCAACGCGACCCCGACGGGATCGGCGAGGCCGTGGCCAGGGCCTCCTGATCCCGCTCTCCGGACGTCCGACATGACAGACACATCGCTTCCCGCCGCGGCGGGTCTCGGCACCTTCGAGCGCTGGCTGTCCGTCTGGGTGGCGCTCGCCATCGGTGCCGGGCTGCTGCTGGGCAATCTCTTTCCGGGGATGTTCGCCGCTCTGGCCACGTTGGAGATCGCGTCGGTCAACCTGCCGGTGGCGGTGCTGATCTGGGCGATGGTCTATCCGATGATGGTCGGCGTGGATTTCGGCGCGCTCAGGCAGGTGGGCGACAAGCCGAAGGGGCTGGTCGTGACGCTGGTGGTGAACTGGCTGATCAAGCCCTTCACGATGGCCGCGCTTGGCGTGCTGTTCTTCGAGCACGTCTTCGCGGGCCTGATCCCGCCGGACGACGCGCAGGCCTATCTCGCCGGCGTCATCCTGCTGGGGGCCGCGCCCTGTACCGCGATGGTGTTCGTCTGGTCGAACCTCACGCGGGGCGACGCGACCTACACGCTGGTGCAGGTCAGCGTGAACGACGTGATCATGGTCTTCGCCTTCGCCCCCATCGTGGCCTTCCTGCTGGGCGTCACCGACATCGTCGTGCCGTGGGACACGCTGCTCCTGTCGGTCGGCCTCTACGTCCTGCTGCCGCTGCTGGCCGGGTCTCTGACACGCCGGAAGCTGATCTCGGGCGGCGGAGAAGCGGCGGTCGATGCGTTCAAGTCCCGCGTGCAGCCGTTCTCGATCCTCGGGCTGCTGGTGACGGTGGTGCTGCTCTTCGGGTTTCAGGGTGAGGTCATCCTCGACCGCCCGCTCGTCATCGTGCTGATCGCCGTGCCGCTGCTGATCCAGTCCTACGGCATCTTCTTCGTGGCCTACGGCGCGGCGCGGGCCTGGGGCATCCCGTTCAGCGTGGCCGCGCCCTGCGCCATGATCGGCACGTCCAACTTCTTCGAGCTGGCCGTCGCAGTCGCCATCAGCCTGTTCGGGCTGGGCTCGGGGGCGGCGCTGGCCACGGTCGTGGGGGTGCTGGTCGAAGTGCCCGTCATGCTGTCGCTCGTCGCCTTCGCCAACCGGACGCAACATTGGTTCCCGGCGGAGGAGGGCCAGTCGTGACCGTCGTGATCCATCACAACCCCGACTGCGGCACCTCGCGCAACGTGCTGGCGATCATCGAGGCGTCGGGCGAGACGCCCGTCGTCATCCGCTATCTCGACACCGGCTGGACCCGCCCGCAACTCCTCGGGCTCTTCGCCGCCGCCGGCCTGACGCCCCGCTCGGCGCTTCGGACTTCGAAGTCGCCGGCCGAGGAGATGGGCCTGCTCGACCCGTCCGTGGACGACGCGGCGCTGCTCGACGCCATGATCGCGCATCCGTCGCTGGTGAACCGCCCCATCGTCTGCTCGCCCAAGGGCGTCCGCCTCTGCCGCCCGAGCGAGACCGTGCTCGACCTGCTCGACCGCCTTCCGCCCGGCCCGATGGCAAAGGAAGACGGGACTCCGCTGATCGACGTGGCAGGAAACCGCGTTGGCTGAGATCCCGAATCTCGAAGACGCGCATTTCCGCGCCATCGACACGGATCGCCTTCTGGCACCCGCGCGGACGACCCACGCTCCGCGTATCGCGCTTCTCTACGGCTCGCTCCGGGACCGCTCGTTCAGTCGCCTGATGACCGAGGAAGCCGCCCGCGTCCTGACGCGCCTGGGTGCCGAGACGCGGACCTATCGCCCCTCCGGCCTGCCGCTGCCGGACGACGCGGAGGCCTCGCACCCTAAGGTGGCCGAGCTGCGCGACCTCGTCACCTGGTGCGACGGCATGGTCTGGTGCTCGCCCGAGCGGCATGGCGCGATGACCGGTGTCATGAAGGCCCAGATCGACTGGATCCCGCTCTCCCTGGGTGGCGTGCGCCCGACACAGGGCAAGACGCTGGCGGTCATGCAGGTCAACGGCGGCTCGCAGAGCTTCAATACCGTGAACCAGCTGCGCATCCTCGGTCGCTGGATGCGCCTGCTGACGATCCCGAACCAGTCCTCCACCCCGAAGGCCTTCCTCGAGTTCGACGAGGCGGGCCGCATGAAACCCTCGCCGTTCTACGATAGAATGGTCGATGTCATGGAAGAGCTGATGAAGTTCACGATGCTCACGCGCGACAACAAGGCCTATCTCCTCGACCGCTACAGCGAGCGCAAGGAAAGCGCCGAAGAGCTGTCGAAGCGGGTGAACCAGAAGGCGATCTGATTGGAACCGCAGACAGTACGGTTCTCAAGGAGCGGACTTAGGCTATTTGCGGCGAATAACCGGAAGGAGCCCATCTCGTAAAGAAAGTCGGCTGCTCGAGGCGGCGGTTTGGCCCATCTGGGGGCTCGTCGCGGGTTCGGCCTCGGGCCCGGGCCCGGCCAGGTCGGTCGTTTCGCCCTTTCCGGCCTCTCGGATCACCTCGTGGCCGCCGCTCGGGTCGTCCGCGGCCTGAGCTTCGCGGGCGTCCGGAGGTTCCGGGCGGTGGCGGCGAGGGTGAACTCGTCCCCGGCACCGCATGGCCCCCGCAAGCGCAGGCGGCCGAGCCCGAGGATGCGCGCGAGGTGCCCCAAGAGCCTCTCGACCTGTCTGCGCCCGGGGCCTGCGATCTTCCTGCAGACCTCGGAGGCCACGCACTCCCGGGCGACGCCCCGGACGTCCTCGGGCTCCTCGCGGGTGATGTCCCCCGCGGCGGCCTTCGGGCAGCAGCGGAGCTTCGACGGGTACGTCCTGCAGTCGGATGCGAGGGCCCGGTACTTCTGCCGCCCGGCCGACGGTCCTTCCGTCGTCGGATCGGAGTGGTTGCGCCGGTACAATCGCGTCTGCAAACTCGTCCAGACGGTGCCCGGCGGCGGCATGCTCTGAACTTTTGCGATATCGACCTGAGAGTAACCGATTTGGTAGCGTCTAGACTTCGATCGCTTTGACTTGTCGCCTTCGATGTCCGGCAGGCGAGAGATCCCATGACGCTGAAGACAACGATGGAGCGCCGATCTCGTCAGGTGCGGGATCGAATGCTGGAAGAGCGTAGAGGCAGTCGTCCAGCGGCAGCAGCGTGTGCCGTCGGAACGCGACGATCATCGCCTCCTCCGCCTCGGTCAGCAGCGTCGAGCGCGGTTCCGTCGGACCGGTCTTCGTATCCACGGCCGACGTGCGCCTGCGCCACTTCGAAACGATCCTGGGGTCGATGCGCAGCTCCTGGCTCAGCTGCGCGAGCGAAGCTTGCCTCTCTCGGGATCGTGCTTCGCATTACCCTGCCGGACAATGGATCGCTGTATCGCAGCTCTGACAGCATGCGTGGTCGTGGCGCTCCCATGACGAACTTGTCCCATTTCGCTTCCTTCCATTCCCGAGAAAGGATCGCATCATCAAACCTTGGGATCAAACGGCTAGAGATAGGCCCAGCCAAGCAGGAACGACCCGAGGATCAGGCGATAGATGACGTAGGGCGTGAAGTCGACGGTGCGCAGGAGCCGCATCATCAGCGCGAGCGCGCCGAGGGCGGCGAGGAAGGCGAAGGAGGCGGCGAGCGCCATGTCCGTCAGCAGCGGACCATCGTCCGCGCCGATCACGTCGAGGGATAGAAGTGCCGCGGAGGCCAGGATCGTCGGGATCGACATCAGCATGGCCAGCCGGGCGGCATCCTCCCGGCCATAGCCCATGGCGCGCGCGCCGGTGATGCAGACGCCCGAGCGCGAGGTGCCCGGAATGAGCGCGAGAGCCTGCCAGAGGCCGAACTTCAGCGCCTGCCCGGGGGTCCAGTCGGCGACGGTCTTTGCCTCCGCGCCGCGGCGGTCGAACCACCAGAGCAACGCGCCGAAGAGTATCGTGGCCCAGCCGATGACCGCGACGGATCGGAGCATCCGGTCGATCCCGAGGCTGTGAAGGACCAGCCCGGCGAGCATCACTGGGACGGTGGAGATGGCCAGCCCCAGGGCCAGGCGTTCGTCCGGGCCGCGGTGGCCGGAGAACCAGCCCAGGGCCCCGGAGATCGCGCGGATCACGTCGGCGCGGAAGTAGAGGACGACCGCACCCAGCGTGCCGACATGAAGAGCGACGTCGAGCGCGGCGCCCTGATCGGCCATGCCGGTGAGGCGGGGGACGAGGATCAGATGGGCGGAGGAGGAAACCGGGAGGAACTCGGTGATGCCCTGAACGAGGGCGAGGAAGACGAGATGCCAGAGGGCCATGGGATACCTGATTCGCGGACGTCGCGACACCGTCCAGCAAGGCATGCCGACATGACGCGGAGATGATAGGACCGATACGGACCGATTATCGGCGGTTTTGTCGCGGCAAACGGCCCCGCCCGGGCGAAAAACCGCATTTAGGTCAGCATCGCTGACTTTATGTTCCTCAGCTCCTGCCGTATCCCGTCCTGGAGATACTGCGGGAGGGTTTCATGGCCGTTAACAGGATGCTCCGGTTCGTCACCGTCGACAGGGTTACTCCGGAAAAGCGGACGGCGGAAGCGCGTCGGGACGATTTCGGCGAGATCTACCGCGAATTTGCCGCCGAACGGGCTGCCGAGCAGGCGGGGCGGTGCAGCCAGTGTGGCGTGCCCTATTGTCAGACGCATTGCCCGCTGCACAACAATATCCCGGATTGGCTGCGGCTGGTGGCGGAGAACCGTCTGGAGGAGGCATACGAGGTCAGCCAGGCGACGAACACCTTTCCGGAGATCTGCGGCCGGATCTGTCCGCAGGACCGGCTCTGCGAAGGCAACTGCGTCATCGAGAAGTCGGGCCACGGCACCGTGACCATCGGCGCGGTGGAAAAATACATCACCGATCTGGCGTTCGAGAACGGCTGGGTGCCGAGGATCGAGCCGCGCCGCGAGCGCGAGGAGAGCGTGGGCATCATCGGTGCGGGGCCGGGCGGGCTCGCGGCGGCGGACATGCTGCGCCGGTCGGGCGTGCAGGTGACGGTCTACGACCGCTACGACCGCGCGGGCGGGTTGCTGACCTACGGGATCCCCGGCTTCAAGCTGGAAAAGGACGTGGTGATGCGCCGCAATGCGCAGTTGGAGGAGGGCGGCGTCGCGTTCGTGCTGGACTGCGAAGTCGGGCGCGACATCACCTTCGACGAGATCCGCGACAAGCACGATGCGGTGATCGTGGCGACGGGCGTGTACAAGACGCGGGAGCTGGAGGGGAAGCATGCGGATGCCCACGGCGTGGTGCGGGCGATCGACTTCCTGACCGTGTCGAACCGCAAGAGCTTCGGTGACCACGTGCCGGAGTTCGACGACGGATCGCTGAACGCGGAAGGAAAGCGCGTCGTCGTGATCGGCGGCGGCGACACGGCGATGGACTGCGTGCGGACCGCGATCCGACAGGGGGCGACGTCGGTCAAGTGCCTGTATCGGCGGGACAAGGCGAACATGCCCGGGTCGCAGCGAGAGGTGCAGAACGCGGAGGAGGAGGGTGTGGAGTTCGTCTGGCTGACGGCCCCCGCGGGCTTCGAGGCCGGTTCGCGCGATGCCGCCGCCGGTGGCCCGGCCGTCGCCGTGCTCAATGCCGAGGCCAGCGCCCATGCGGTCGCGGTGAAGGGCGTCAACGTCCAGCGGATGCGGCTGGGCGAGCCGGACGCGACGGGTCGCCAGAAGCCCGAGTTGATCGAAGGCGCGGATTACGTCGAGGAGGCCGATCTGGTCATCAAGGCGCTGGGGTTCGAGCCGGAGGAGCTGCCGACGCTGTGGGACAAGCCCGATCTGGAGGTCACGCGCTGGGGCACGATCAAGGCCGATTTCCGCACCCACGAGACACCGCTGCCGGGGGTCTATGCGGTGGGGGACATCGTGCGCGGAGCCTCACTCGTGGTCTGGGCGATCCGGGACGGGCGGGAGGCGGCGGAGGACATTCTGAAGAAGTTCGAGGCCGCGCGTCCGCCGCGGATCGCGCCCGTGATCGCGGCTGAATAGGGTCATGCAGCGCGTATGGCAGGGGGTCATACCCGTGTTCATGCCGCCATACCGCCTCCTGAGGTTCGAAACGTCAGCACCGCTGATCTGTTCGAGGGTAACGCTATGGTAACCGTTCTGATCGTCGGAGGGCCGACATGGACATGACGCCATATCGCCGGGAGGGACGTCACTCCGCGCGCTGCCTCTGCGGGGCCGTGACCGCCCGGATCAAGGACGGTCTTGTCGTCACGCATCTCCGGATACGGAACACCGACGATCCGGACGCGGCCCTTGCACTGCTTCCGGGACCAACCGGGGGTGCGGCGGAGTCCCTGCTGATCTCCGAGATCCACACCGACCGACAGCCGGGCTACGGTCCGCTGTCGGGCGACCACCGGACGAAGACCCGGACCGAATACGAACGCGACAGCGCCGCCATCGAAGGAGACGATCCATGACCCATTACTTCAGCGACTTCGAGCGTGACGAGCTGGCCCGCCGGGCCGCCATGGGCGCAGCGAGCCTCTACCACGAGGAGAGCGAGCACGCCTCCTGCGGCGTGGGGCTTGTGGTCAACATCGACGGGAAACGCTCGCGCAGGGTGGTCGAGGCGGGGATCGCCGCACTGGGCGCGATCTGGCACCGCGGCGCGGTGGATGCGGACGGCAAGACCGGGGACGGCGCGGGCATCCACGTGCAGATCCCCATCGAATTCATCCGCGACCAGATCCGGCGCACCGGGCACGAGCCGCACGAGGGGCTTCGCATCGCCGTGGGTCAGGTGTTCCTGCCGCGCAGCGATTTCACGGCGCAGGAGGTCTGCCGGACGATCGTGGAGTCCGAGGTGCTGCGGATGGGCTATTACATCTACGGCTGGCGGCACGTGCCGGTGAACATCGACTGCCTGGGCGAGAAGGCGAACGCGACGCGCCCCGAGATCGAGCAGATCCTGATCTCCAACGTGAAGGGCGTGGACGAGGATACGTTCGAGCGCGAGCTCTACGTGATCCGGCGGCGGATCGAGAAGGCGGCCATCGCGGCGCAGATCAACGGGCTGTACCTGGCGTCGCTGTCGTGCCGGGGGGTGATCTACAAGGGCATGATGCTGGCGCAGGACGTGGCGCAGTTCTATCCGGACCTGCAGGACGAGCGGTTCGAGAGTGCCTTCGCGATCTACCATCAGCGGTATTCGACCAACACCTTCCCGCAGTGGTGGCTGGCGCAGCCGTTCCGGATGCTGGCGCACAACGGCGAGATCAACACGCTCAAGGGCAACGTCAACTGGATGCGGTCCCACGAGATCCGGATGGCGTCGAGCGCCTTCGGGGACATGGCGGAGGACATCAAGCCGATCGTGCCGAAGGGGGCAAGCGACTCCGCGGCGCTGGATTCGGTGTTCGAGGTGATGGTGCGGGCCGGGCGCAGCGCGCCGATGGCCAAGACGATGCTGGTGCCCGAGAGCTGGTCGCATCTGGCGGTCGAGCTGCCGGACGCCTGGCGGGACATGTACTCCTATTGCAACGCGGTGATGGAGCCCTGGGACGGGCCGGCCGCGCTGGCGATGACGGACGGACGCTGGGTCTGCGCGGGTCTGGACCGCAACGGGCTGCGGCCGATGCGCTACACGCTGACGGGCGACGGGATGCTGATCGCGGGGTCGGAGGCTGGGATGGTGCCGGTGGACGAGGCATCGGTGGTCGAGAAGGGCGCGCTGGGCCCCGGTCAGATGATCGCGGTGGACATGGAGACGGGCACGCTGTTCCACGACCGCGAGATCAAGGACAAGCTGGCCGCGGACCGGCCCTTCGGCGACTGGGTGCAGCGGATCACCGACCTGGGCGCGGTGACACGGGGCGTGACCGAGACGGCGATCCATTCGGGTGCGGAGCTGCGGGCGCGACAGGTGGCGGCGGGCTATTCGATCGAGGAGCTGGAGCAGATCCTCGCGCCCATGGCCGAGGACGGCAAGGAGACGCTGGCGTCGATGGGCGACGACACGCCGTCGGCCGTGCTCTCGGAGAAGTACCGGCCGCTGAGCCACTTCTTCCGGCAGTCGTTTTCGCCAGGTCACGAACCCGCCGATCGACAGCCTGCGCGAGTTCCGGGTGATGTCGCTGAAGACGCGATTCGGGAACCTCAAGAACGTGCTGGACATGGACGGGAGCCAGACGGAGATCCTGGAGCTGCCCTCGCCCTTCGTGGGCAATGCGCAGTTCCAGGCGATGTTCGACCACATCGCGGAATCGGTCGTGACCATCGACTGCACCTTCGACGCCGGGAAGACCTATGGTGCCTTGAAGGACGGGCTGGAACGGATCCGGGCGGAAGCCGAGGATGCCGTGCGGTCGGGGGCGGGGCACATCGTGCTGACCGACCGGTTGCAGGGGGAGGACCGCGTGCCGATGCCGATGATCCTGGCGACGTCGCGCGGTGCATTCCTGGCTGACGCGCAAGGGGCTGCGGACGTTCTGCTCCATCAACGTGCGTTCGGCGGAGTGCATCGATCCGCATTACTTCGCGGTGCTGATCGGCTGCGGGGCGACGACGGTGAACGCCTATCTGGCGCAGGATTCGCTGGCCGACCGGATCGGGAAGGGGTTGCTGGACTGCACGCTGGACGTGGCGGTGGACCGCTACCGTCAGGCCATCGACGCGGGTCTGCTCAAGATCATGGCGAAGATGGGGATTTCCGTCGTCTCCTCCTATCGCGGCGGGCTGAACTTCGAGGCGGTCGGGCCTGAGCCGGGCGATGTGCGCGGAGTACTTCCCCGGGATGCTGTCGCGGATCTCCGGGATCGGGACCAACGGCATCCAGAAGAAGCTGGAGGCGGTGCATGCGGCGGCCTACCACGGGGCCTCCAACGTGCTGCCCATCGGGGGGTTCTACAAGCAGCGGCGGTCGGGCGAGAAGCACGCCTGGGAAGCGCAGACGATGCACATGCTGCAGACCGCCTGCGACCGGGGGAGCTACGAGATCTGGAAGCAGTTCTCGGCCGCGATGCAGGCGAACCCGCCGATCCACCTGCGCGACCTGCTGGCGATCAAGCCGATGGGCAAGTCGATCCCCATCGAGGAGGTCGAGAGCATCACCGCGATCCGCAAGCGTTTCGTGACGCCGGGCATGTCGCTGGGCGCGCTGAGCCCGGAGGCGCACAAGCTGCTGAACGTGGCGATGAACCGGATCGGGGCGAAGTCCGACTCGGGCGAGGGCGGGGAGGATCCGGCGCATTTCGTACCGGAGGCCAACGGCGACAACCCGAGCGCCAAGATCAAGCAGGTGGCGTCGGGGCGTTTCGGCGTGACGGCGGAATACCTGAACCACTGCGAGGAGCTGGAGATCAAGGTCGCGCAGGGGGCCAAGCCCGGCGAGGGCGGGCAGCTTCCGGGGATGAAGGTGACGTCGCTGATCGCGCGGCTGCGCCATTCGACGCCGGGGGTGACGCTGATCTCGCCGCCGCCGCACCACGACATCTACTCCATCGAGGATCTCGCGCAGCTGATCTACGACCTCAAGCAGATCAACCCGCGCGCCAAGGTGACGGTGAAGCTGGTGGCGTCTTCGGGCGTGGGGACGATTGCCGCCGGCGTGGCCAAGGCCAAGGCCGACGTCATCCTGATCTCGGGGCACAACGGCGGCACGGGGGCGTCGCCGGCGACGTCGATCAAATACGCCGGCCTGCCCTGGGAGATGGGGCTGACCGAGGCGCATCAGGTGCTGTCGATGAACAAGCTGCGCGAGCGGGTGACGCTGCGCACGGATGGCGGGCTGCGCACCGGGCGCGACATCGTGATGGCGGCGATGATGGGGGCGGAGGAATACGGCATCGGCACCGCCGCGCTGATCTCCATGGGCTGCATCATGGTGCGGCAATGCCAGTCGAACACCTGCCCCGTGGGCGTGTGCACGCAGAACCCGGAGTTGCGCGCCAAGTTCACCGGGACGGCGGACAAGGTGGTGAACCTCATCACCTTCTATGCGCAGGAGGTGCGCGAGATCCTGGCCGAGATCGGGGCGCGGTCGCTCGACGACGTGATCGGGCGCGCGGACCTGCTGACGCAGGTGTCGCGCGGGCTCGGCGCATCTGGACGATCTGGACCTCAACCCGCTGCTCATCACCGTCGATGGGGCGGATCGCATCCGCTACGACCGCACCAAGCCGCGCAACCCGGTGCCCGACACGCTGGACGCGCAGATCGTGGAGGATGCGGCGCGGTTCCTGAACGATGGCGAGAAGATGCAGCTGCAGTACGCGGTGCAGAACACACATCGCTCGGTCGGCACGCGGATTTCGTCCCATGTCGTCAGCAGGTTCGGGATGCGCAATTCGCTGCAGCCCGATCATCTGACGGTCAAGCTGCAGGGCTCCGCCGGGCAATCGCTGGGCGCGTTCCTGACCCGGGGCTGAAGCTGGAGGTGGCGGGCGACGCGAACGACTACGTCGGCAAGGGGCTGTCGGGGGGCACGATCGTCGTGCGCCCGGCGATGGCCTCGCCGCTGGTGGCCGACCGGAACACCATCATCGGCAACACGGTGCTCTACGGGGCGACGGACGGGTTCCTGTTCGCCGCCGGGCGCGCGGGCGAGCGGTTCGCGGTGCGCAACTCGGGGGCCAGCGTGGTCGTCGAGGGCTGCGGGTCGAACGGCTGCGAATACATGACCGGCGGCGTCGCGGTGATCCTCGGCTCCATCGGCGCGAACTTCGGCGCGGGCATGACCGGGGGGATGGCTTATCTCTACGATCCCGACGGCGCGTCGAACGTGCTGATGAACATGGAAACGCTGGTGACCTGCCCCGTGACCGTGCCGCATTGGGAGGCGCAGCTGCGCGGGCTGGTGGAACGGCACGCGGCGGAGACCGGGTCGAAGAAGGCGCAGCGGATCCTGTCGGACTGGGAGCGGGAGCGGGCGGCGTTCCTTCAGATCTGTCCCAAGGAAATGCTGATCCATCTGCCAGCCCCTTTGACCGAGGATGCGGGGGCGATCCCGGCCGAATAGGCCCCGGACCCGCGACTCTGCCGCCCCGCCCGCCGACGCGCGGGCGGGGTTGCGCTTGACCCCGGCGCGCCGGCCCGGTTGGAGGGGGCATGGCGAGATCGGCAAAGATATCCGGACGGCGCAGGGCGAGCACGTCGGTGGCGCAGCGCGCGATGCGTTGGGTCTGGCGCGTGCTCCTGGCGGGGGCGGTGGCGCTCGTGATGTGGGTGCTGGCCTATCGATGGATCGACCCGCCCACGACGCCTTACATGCTTTCGGAATCGGCACGGCTGGGCGGGGTGGACCGGGTCTGGGTCGATCTCGAGGACGTCGCCCCGGCGATGGCGCGGTCGGTGGTGGCGGCGGAGGACGCGAACTTCTGCCGGCACTGGGGCTTCGACGTCGGCGCGATCCGGCAGGCGCTGGAGACGGGCGGCAATCGCGGGGCCTCGACGATCAGCCAGCAGGTCGTGAAGAACGCCTTCCTCTGGCAGGGGCGGTCCTGGCCGCGAAAGGCGCTGGAGGCGGGGCTGACCCCGCTGATGGAGGCGCTCTGGCCCAAGCGGCGGATCCTGGAGGTCTACCTGAACGTGGCGGAGTTCGGGGAGGGCGTGTTCGGCGTGCAGGCGGCGGCACGGCAGGCTTTCGGGGCGGACGCTGCGGATCTGTCGGGCGCGCAGGCGGCGGCGCTGGCATCGATCCTGCCGAACCCGAAGGCGCGGGATGCGGCGCGGCCGGGCGGGGCGATGCAGCGGAAGGCCGCCCGGGTGCGCGACGGGGCGGCGACGATCCTCGCGGACGGGCGGGCGGCGTGCTTCGAGGATTGAAGATCGCGGCGGAACGGGCATCTCGCGGGCGATGATCCAGCTCTATCACTTCGCACTGTCGCCGTTCTGCCGGAAGGTCCGCCTCGTGCTGGCCGAGAAGAAGCTCGAGGTGGAGCTGGTCGACGAGCGCTACTGGGAAGGCGGCGTCGGACTTCCTGCGCCGCAACCCCGCCGGCAAGGTGCCGGTGCTGCGGATCGACGGGCTGACGCTGTCGGATTCGGGGGCGATCTGCGAATACCTCGAGGAGACGGTACCCGAGCCCGCGCTGCTGCCCGAGAACCCTGCGGAGCGCGCGGAGGTGCGCCGGCTGGTGGCCTGGTTCGACGACAAGTTTCACCACGAGGTGACGTCGAAGCTGGTCTACGAGCGGATCAACAAGAAGCTGACGCGGGCGGGCTATCCGGACGGGGAGAACGTCAAGAACGGGGTGAAGGCGATCAAGTTCCACCTCGACTACATGGGCTGGCTGCTGGACCGGCAGCGCTGGCTGGCCGGCGCGCGGACTGACGATGGCGGATTTCGCGGCGGCGGCGCATCTGTCGTGCCTGGACTACTCCTCGGACGTGGACTGGAACCGCAATGCGCCCGTCCGCGACTGGTATGCCAAGATCAAGTCGCGGCCGGCGTTTCGGTCGATCCTCGCGGATGTGGTGCCGGGGTTCCGGCCGGCGAAGCACTACGCCGATCTGGATTTTTGAGCCTTCGGGCGCGTTTGGACGCGGAGGCGCGGGCGGCGGGTTTCGTCTCGGTGGGGGTGTGCCGGCCGGATGCGATCCCGGAGGCACCGGAGCGGCTGGCGGCGTTCCTCGGCGACGGGCACCACGGGCAGATGGGCTGGATGGCCGAGCGGACGGCGTGGCGCGGCGATCCGGCCGCGCTCTGGCCCGAAGCGCGATCGGTGGTGATGCTGGCGCAGTCCTATGCGCCCGAGCACGATCCGCTGGAGGATCTGGAGCGACGGGAGCGGGGGGCGGTGTCCGTCTATGCGCAGGGACGGGACTACCACGACGTCGTCAAGAAGGCGCTCAAGCGCGTGGCGCGGTGGATGGTGGCGGAGACCGGGGCGCAGGTGAAGGTCTTCGTGGATACCGCGCCGGTGATGGAGAAGCCGCTGGCGCAGGCGGCCGGGTCTGGGCTGGCAGGGCAAGCATACGAACCTGCTGAGCCGCGACTTCGGGAACTGGGTGTTCCTCGGTGCGATCTTCACGACGCTGGAGCTCGAGCCCGACGCGGCGGAGGAGGAACATTGCGGGTCGTGCCGCAAGTGCCTCGACGTCTGCCCGACGGACGCGTTTCCCGCGCCGTTCCGGCTCGATGCGCGGCGCTGCATCTCCTATCTGACGATCGAGCATCGCGGGCCGGTGGACGAGGCGTTGCGCGAGGCGATGGGCAACCGGATCTACGGCTGTGACGATTGCCTCGCCGTCTGCCCGTGGAACAAGTTCGCGGTCGATGCCTCCGACATGCGCTATCACGGGCCGCACCGCGCGCCGGCGCTGTCGGAGCTGGCGGGGCTGGACGATGCGGGGTTCCGGGCGCGGTTCGCGGGCTCGCCGATCAAGCGGATCGGGCGAGACCGGATGGTGCGCAACGTCTGCTACGCCATCGGCAACTCGGGGGAGGCGGCGATGCGGCCGATGGTGCAGGGCTTGTGCGAGGACGCCGATGCGGCGGTGGCGGATGCCGCGCGCTGGGCGGTGGCGCGGCTGTGAAGACGCTGCTGAGTTTCGGGCACGGCTACTCGGCGCGCGCGCTGACGCCGCTGCTGCTGGCCGAGGGCTGGACGGTGATCGGCACGACGCGGTCGGTGGAGAAGGCGGAGGCGCTGCGCGCCGAGGGGGTGGAGCCGGTGATCTTCGGCGCGCCGCTGGACGGCGGCGCTGGAGCGGGCGAGCCATGTGCTGACCTCCGCCGGGCCGGATGCGGAGGGCGATCCGGTGCTGCGCGCCTACGGCTCGGCGCTGGCGCGGCATCTGGGGGCGAAGGACTGGATCGGCTACCTCTCGACGACCGGCGTCTACGGCGATCACGGCGGCGGCTGGGTGGACGAGGCGACGCCGCTGGCCCCGTCGACGGCGCGCGGGCGCTGGCGGGTGGAGGCGGAGGCGGCGTGGGCCGCGCTGGCCGGTCGGACGGGCGCACCGTTGCACGTGTTCCGGCTGGCGGGCATCTACGGACCGGGGCGGGGGCCGTTCGCCAAGGTGCGGGCCGGCACCGCGCGGCGGATCGTGAAGCGGGCCCAGGTGTTCAGCCGCATCCATGTCGAGGACATCGCGCAGGTGCTCGCGGCAAGCATGGCACGGCCCGACGCGGGCGCGATCTACAACCTTTGCGACGACGACCCGGCCCCGCCGCAGGACGTGATCGGTCATGCGGCGGCGCTGCTCGGCTTGCCGCCGCCGCCGGAGGTTGCTTTCGAGGACGCGGAAATGACGCCGATGGCGCGCAGCTTCTACGCCGAGTCGAAGCGTGTGCGGAACGAGCGGATCAAGGACGAGCTGGGCATCGCATTGCGGTTCCCGGATTACCGGGCAGGGCTGGCCGATCTGCTGCGACGCGACGAATATCGATCCAATTCGAGACGAATGACCCGTTCCGCCCCGTGCGAAATCGCGGTAGACGGATCCGAGGGCAATGCAACGTCAGAGTGCAGGCAGATATGGAACGATACACCAGACGGGGGGCGCTTGCCCTGACGCTCGGCTCGGCGGCGTTCGTCGCGGGCTGCGGCAGCAAGTTCATGACCTATCGCGGACCGGCGGTCACGCGGGTCGAGGTCCAGAAGTCGAACCGGGCGATGTACCTGTTCCACCATAACATCTTGCTGGAACCCTATCAGGTGCAGCTGGGCTTCACCGCCGCCGGCCCCAAGCAGTTCGAGGGCGACGGTCGGACGCCCGAGGGGCGCTACAACATCGACCGCCGGAACCCGAATTCGTCGTTCTACCTTTCGATCGGGATCGACTATCCGAACGCGGAGGATCGCGCGTTCGCCGCGTCGCAGGGGCAGCTCGCCGGGCGGCGACATCTTCATCCACGGCTGGGGCGACAAGCGGCGCGGGCGCAGCAGCGACTGGACGGCCGGCTGCGTCGCGGTGACGAATCGGGAGATGAAGCTGGTCTACGCGATGGTTCGCAACGGCACGCCGGTCGACATCTTCGCCTGAGCCGCGGGGTGCCGCGCGCCACTATCAGCGCGGCGTCAGGTTCCGACGTTCAGCGTGTACCAGATCTTGCCGCTGTCCTCCTGGAAGTAGCCGAAGCCCATCCGGCGGCCCTGCGGATCCAGCAGGACGCGGCGCGGGCCCGGATCGTCCAGCCAGGCGGCGATGGTCTCGAGTTCGGTCTCGTAGGTTTCCGAGATCGTCTCGCCCGAGGAGCATCCCGTCGAAGCCGGCACGCTGCGTCCGGTCGAAGGGGGAGGAGCCGTCGGATCCGAAATGCCAGGGACGGTTCTGCAGGGACATGTCGCGCGAGTGGGTCTCGGCGGCGGCCGAAAGCGCGGCATCGAGTTCCAGCGGTGCCGCCCCGGATCCCTGACGCAGCGCGTTCACGGCGTCGAGCGCGCGGAACGGGAGCCGCCGACCGTCGGCGCGCGAAATGCGATAGAGCTTGGGCAGCGGCCGGCCATCGGGTCCCAGCGCGGGCGGCGGGGCGGCGCAGGCGGCGAGGGCGGCGGACCCGAGCAGGGTCAGGGCGAAGCGGCGGTTCATGGCGGTCCCCATTGTCTGGCGGGCCCACATGCGTCCGGGCCCGATGTCGTGATCGCGTTTCGCCGGGACTACAGCGGAGCGCGGGCCCGTGCAAACCTTCAGGTGCCAGGCGGAGCGCCGAACGCAGACTGGGATGCTCCGGTTCCCGGGGAGGGCACGAATCGTTCGGCGATCCGCTGCGGGTTTCCCGCCGGATGTCCTTCGACCGTTGGTCCGGTGCGCCCTGTCGGACCCTCGGCCGGCACGACGTCGCCGCAGGTGTTGCTAATTTGACGATGGCCATCCGAAGGGAGCGGGCGTCGCCTTGGGGATCGTTGCGCCGGTCCATCTTAGGTGATTAACAGCTACTACGAGGTACAGTCCTGGGTGTCACATGGTGTGGCAACTGTCCCCTCACCGAATGGCGTATCTTGGAGGATACCACTATGAAGAAAATCGCACTCGCCGCCGCCCTGTCGGTCGCTTCGACCGCCGCTTTCGCCGGCAACATCGCGCCGGCTCCGGTCGAGCCCGAGCCCGTCGTCATCGTCGAGGACACCTCGTCCTCCTCGGCCGGCATCATCGTTCCGATCCTGGCGATCATCCTGCTGGCCGCCGCCGCCGCCGCTTCGGACTGATCCGAACAGCGACGAGCCCCGCGGCTTCGTTCAAGGCGCGTCCCTCCGGGGGCGCGTTTTTCGTTTGCGTGCAGCCGGCGCGGTGTGGGCAGCCGCAACGGCAGAAAAGAGCCCCCGAACCCGGTAGGCGGGAGCGGAGGCTTGAGTTGCGGTCCCCGGACATAGAACAGGGACCGCAGGCGGTGGGTCGTGCGCGACGTCAGGCCATGCGGGCCATCTCGTCGCGGATCTGCTGGCGCAGGGTGTCGATCGGAATCGCCTTCCCGTCGCGCCGGAAGTGCCAGTAGGTCCAGCCGTTGCAGCTGGGCGCGCATTCGACGGCGGCCCCGACCTGGTGGATCGAGCCCTTCACGCCATCCCCCGTCAGCGTGCCGTCGGCGCGGATCTTTGCCCGGTGGCGGCCGTTCCCCGAGGAAAGTTCCTCGCCTGGCCGCAGCATGCCGCGTTCGACCAGCTGGCCGAAGGGCACGCGCGGTTCCGTGCGTTTGGAGGTCGTAACCTCGAGCGCCGCGGCGGCAGGGTGCGGACCCGCGCGATGCGTTCGGCGGCGAGCTGTCGATACGCCTCCTCCCGCTCGATGCCGACGAAGTGCCGGCCGAGCATCGTGGCGACCGCCCCCGTGGTGCCGGTGCCGAAGAACGGGTCGAGCACGACGTCGCCGGGGTTGGTCGTGGCCACAAGCAGGCGGTGGAGCAGGGCCTCGGGCTTCTGCGTCGGATGTGCCTTCTCGCCGCGCGCGTTCTTGAGCCGCTCGTGACCGGTGCAGATCGGAAAGGTCCAGTCGGAGCGCATCTGCGTGCCCTCGTTCAGGGCCTTCATCGCCTCGTAGTTGAAGGTGTACTTCGACGATTCGGACTTGCGACGGCCCAGATCATCGTCTCATGCGCGTTGGTCAGGCGCTTGCCGCGGAAGTTGGGCATCGGGTTGGTCTTGCGCCAGACCACGTCGTTGAGAAGCCAGAAGCCCTGATCCTGCAGCGCGGCCCCGACGCGGAAGATGTTGTGGTAGCTGCCGATCACCCAGATCGCGCCGTCGGGCTTCAGGATGCGGCGCGCGGCCTTCATCCAGCGGTGGGTGAAGTGATCGTAGGCGCGCAGGCTTTCGAACTGGTCCCAGTGATCGTCGACGGCATCGACGCGGGAGTTGTCGGGCCGGTGCAGGTCGCCGCGCAGCTGCAGGTTGTAGGGCGGATCCGCGAAGATCAGATCGACGGAGTTCGCGGGGAGCGAATCCATCGCCGTCGCGCAGTCGCCGGACATGATCGTGTCGAGCGGAAGCGCGGGGGCGTCCGGCGATGTCTTGCCATTGTCTCTGCCTCGAATGCCCCCGATTGTTCGGGGTGCCTTGTTCTGAGGCTCACGATGACGGGCGGGTGGTTAACCGTCCATGAGCGGACTGAGGCGAGAATGGGGCAGCGTCAGGCACACAACATCTTGCGTATTGGCGCGAAGCTGCGCCGATGATGTTGTGTCACCCCCCGTGTTTCGAGACCGATCGCGGTGTGACTTCGTCCCGTAGCCCATGTTCCGTTCCCAGCCGTAGCCGGGATGCTGTTGCGCCAGCGACACCATGCCTTGATCCCGCCTCGTTTTGGCGAGCACCGAGGCGGCGGCGATGGACAGCGACCGTCCGTCTCCGCCGACGAGGAGGTCGTGGGCGCAGTCGAGCCAGGCGGGGCGGTCGTTTCCGTCGATCAGCAGGTGGTCGGGCGGATGCGGCAACGGCGGCGATGGCGCGGCGCATGGCGAGATGCGTGGCCTGCCGGATGTTCAGCGTGTCGATCTCCTCCACGCTCGCCTCCCCGAACCCGACCTCGCAGACCGCCATCAGCAGGGGAACGAGGGCCTGCGCGGCGGGCGGCGGTGAGACGTCTTGGAATCGTCCAGGCCGGCGGGGGCCGCGCCCGTCAGGCACGCGGCGCAGGCGACGACCGGGCCCGGCCCACGGGCCGCGGCCGACCTCGTCGAGCCCGACGACGAAACGCGCCCCCCGGGTCCGGGCGGCGCGCTCGTGGGCGAGGTCAGGCGAGCAGGGCCGGCGATGTTCTTGCGCATCGCGCGACCCTGTCTCCGCTCCGGCGGGGCGTCAACGCGGGGGGGCGTCGAACGCTTTGCGGTGCGGGAGGCTCGGTCCGCCGGGCTTGGGGGCCGGACGGTATGGGGATCGGGGCGCCGCATCTCGTCATTGCGGGCGGTCGACCCTCATCTGCCGGATCGGGCCGCGGCCGCTCAATGTCGCCGATGGGTCATGCGATAACCTCTCCTCCCCATTGCCTGATGTCGGGCCGTGTCGCATGGTCGGCGCATGATCCGCGCGTTTCCCCTCCTTTTCGCGTTCCTGTCCGCCGGGCCGGTGGCGGCGGCCTGCTATGCCGACTACAAGGCCAAGCAGGACGATCCGCTGCAACTGCACTACGGCGTCGTCGAGCTTCCCGAAGCGGCCTGCGACACCGCAGCGGCGGCCGATGCGCTTCGGTCGCGTCTGGGCGACGGCTGGCAGTTGCTGGAGGTGGTTTCGGTCTTCGGGGACGAGGGCCTGGGTCAGAGGGAAGAGAATGCCGGCGATTACTTCCTCCGTTACTGAGACGCGCGCGGCCTCGGCGCGGGTGGTCGGCATCGGCATCGCGGCGATCGTCCTGATCCTGCTGGTCGCCGCCGCGTTCCTCTTCGCCACGCTTCCGGACGGCAACGCCTTCAACGTGCGGGTGGAACGGCTCTTCGTGGAGGCGGACCTGACGACGCGCGCCGAGATCGGGCTGCTGGAGGTGCTGGCGCAGTCCGGCACGGCGTTTTCCGAGGTTCTGGTCAGCTACCGGACGATCATCTTCGTGCTGCTGGTCTTCGCCACCGCGCTGCTCATCGCCTGCCTCGTGCTGCTCCTCGCCATCGTGACGCTGAACCGGCGGATGGGGGAGATCGAGCGGTCGGGGATCCAGGTGACCTCGCTGATCCTGGCGCGCGCCGAGAACGCGGTGATGCTCAACGACATCGAACTGAAGCTGACCGATGCGGCGATGGAGACGCTGGCCGTGCTGGCGGAGGCGCGGCTCGACGGCGACATGCTGACGGGGGTGCAGATCGAGTCGATGATCTCGGGCAAGCCCGAGTCCGACTGCGAGGAGGCGGCGGGGGCGACGCGGATCAAGCGGCTGCGCGACGCGCTCGGCAACCAGATCGTGACGCATCTGCTGATCCGCAACATCACGCGGCAGGGCTACATGCTGGCGCTGGACCCCAAGGTCATCCGGATGAGTTGAGCGGCATGGCCGCTTCCAGGTACCCCGAAACGCCCGATGGACGCTACTTCGTGTCGAAGGGTCGGATGTGGCGCAGGACCGATCCGTCCCTGCCGGAGGAGGTCGCGCGTGGCGGCCGTGCGCGATCTGATGAAGGCGCGACGGGCGGTGCGGTTCGCGCGAGGCGAGGAGGAGACGGCCGCCGCCCGGGCCGGCGTGCAGGACGCGAAGGTCAGGCTGGGCGAGCGCGGGCCCGTCTGGTGGGACGACGGCGCGGAGGACGTGACGCGGCACGCGCCGTGGAACACCGCCTATGCCGATTGGTGGGGTGCCTTGCCGGACGCAGAGAAGGCGCGGGGAAGCTAGTCTTTCCTTTGCGGCGGCGGCGCGGGCCTTGTTCTTCTTGCTGTTGGGCTTCGCGGTCGCCGGGGCCATGCCGGGCTTGGTGGCGTTGCCGGGTTTCCCCTTGCCCTTGAACGCCGGCTTGCCGCCGGGTTTGCTCTTGAAGGGAGGCTTCCCCGCCGGCTTGCCGGGCCGCTTGTATTCCTCGACCACGCCCTCGGGCCGGTCGAAGTGCGGCTTGCGGGGCTTGGCGTTCGGATGCTCGGGCTTGCCCGCACCTTCCGTCTTGTCCTTCCAGGCCGGCCGCTCGGACGGAGGGGCGTCATCACGAGGCGTCTTGCCCTTGTAGCCACCGCCTCCGGGCTTGAACCCCTGCGCGGGCGGCGCGTCGGAGCGCCGGATGGTCAGGCCATCCTCGCCGATCATGTCGGGACCGAGGGCCTTCTGGAAGGCGGCGGCCTGCGACTCCGCGATCTGGAAGAAGCTCTCCTCGTCCCGGATGCGGATCGCGCCGATGTCGTCGCGGGTGAGGTTGCCGGCCTTGCACAGCATCGGCAGCAGCCGGCGCGGGTCCTGATGCGCCTGACGCCCGCCCTGGATCGCGAACCAGACGGAGGGACCGAACTCGGCGCGCGGCGTCGGCGTGAATGTCGTCGAGACGGGGGAGAGGTCCTCGGGCGCGGTCTGACGCTCGGCCTTGAGCCGCAGATAGGCGGCGGCGAGTTGCTCGGGGGTGAAGCGCGAAGTCAGCTCGACCACGGTGGGGGACTCGCTCTCGGTGACCTCCTCGAACCAGGCGGGGTCTGCCAGCATCCGCTCCCGGTCCTTCTCGCGCACCTCGTCGGCACCGGGGGCCAGTCCCCATGTCGACGAGAGTTTCGCCCAGCCCAGAAGCCGCTGCGCCTTCTTCTTCGCGGCAGGCGGCACGATCAGCGCGCTGACGCCCTTGCGCCCGGCGCGGCCCGTGCGGCCCGATCGGTGCAGCAGCGTGTCCGACCCGGTGGGCAGTTCGGCATGGACGACGAGGTCGAGGTTGGGCAGGTCGATGCCGCGGGCCGCCACGTCGGTGGCGACGCAGACGCGGGCGCGGCCGTCGCGCATCGCTTGAAGCGCATGGGTGCGTTCAGCCTGGCGACAGCTCGCCGGAGAGGGCGACGACGGAGAAGCCGCGGTTGGACAGGCGCGTCGTCAGGCGGTTCACCATCGCCCGCGTGTTGCAGAAGACCAGCGCATTGGCCGCCTCGTGGAAGCGCAGAACGTTGATGATGGCGTTCTCACCGTCGCGGGGGCCGACCTCCAGCGCGTGATACTCGATGTCGGCGTGCTGCTCGCGCGGGTTCACCGTGGCGACCCGAACGGCGTCCTGCTGATAGCTCTCGGCCAGCTTGGCGATGGCGGCCGGGACGGTGGCGGAGAAGAGCAGGGTCTGGCGCGCCTCGGGGCACTGGCCGAGGATGAACTCGAGGTCCTCGCGGAAGCCCAGGTCGAGCATCTCGTCGGCCTCGTCGAGCACGACGGCGCGGATCGCGGTCAGGTCGATGGAGCCGCGGGCGATGTGGTCGCGCAGACGGCCGGGGGTGGAGACGACGATGTGCGCGCCGCGGTCGAGGGCGCGTCGTTCGTCGCGCATGTCCATGCCGCCGACGGTGGAGGCCATGACGGCCCCGGCCTTCTCGTAGAGCCAGGCCAGCTCGCGTTTCACCTGCATCGCCAGCTCGCGGGTGGGCGCGATGACGAGGGCGAGGGGCGCGCCGGCCTGCGGGAAGGCTTCGGCGGTGCCCAGCAGCGTCGGCGCGATGGCGAGACCGAAGCCCAGCGTCTTGCCCGAGCCGGTCTGCGCGGAGACGAGCATGTCGACCCCGTCGAGCTGCGGGTCCAGGACGGCTTCCTGAACGGGGGTCAGCGTGTCGTATCCACGCGCCTCGAGCGCGTCGGCGAGGGCTTTCTTCATGGGGATGGCCTTTCGTTGCCCCGCGGTCGGGGCGGCAAGCGCCGGTCCCTAAGGCAAGGGCGTGCGGAAGTATAGGGTCCGCGACGGTCGCGTCAGATCAGCGGGCGGGGGCGCAGGTCGGTAAGGGAGACGCCCGCGATGGCGGCGAGGGCCGGGCGATCCGGAAGCGTCAGGACGCGCTCCTGCCAGCGAAGCAGCCCGGCGGCCTTCAGCTTTGCCAGCGTCTTGTTGGTGTGCACCAGCGACAGGCCGAGCGCGTCGGCCATGTCCTGCTGCCGGTAGGGCAGGGGCATCGTGTCGCCCCGCGCGAGGCCGAGCGCCTCCGCCCGCTGGAACAGGCGCACCATGGCCCAGGCCACCGCCTCCTGCGCCGACCGCTGGCCGATGGTGGCGAGTGTCTCGCCGAGGAACATCTCCTCGGAAGCGGCGAGCCAGGTCATGTCGAACGCCCGGTCGGGATGGGATTTGAAGAGCGACCAGATCTCCGCACGGTCGAAGATGCAGAGCGTCGTACGCGTCGTGGCGATGACGGAATGCCCCATTTCCCCCATGACCCCGGCCTGCAGCCCTATGAAATCGCCAGGGAACACGAAGTTCACGACCTGACGCCGCCCGTCCCGGATCGCCTTGGACCGCAGCCCCTGACCGGAGAGGACGGTGTAGAGATGCCGCGCGTTCGCCCCTTCCGTGAGGAGGACGGTCTGCGGCTCGACTGTCATCTCACCGATCTTGAAACCCATCATGAAGCGGGTCTCCTCCTCGGTGAAGGGCAGGAAGAGATCCAGCGCCCGGAGAGGGCATCTGTCGCATTCTGTGGCCATGAAGCTCTTTCCCACGGGTTCGGACGTTGAGGACATACCCGATCCAGATGTCATCTGACATGTTAACGGTGTCGAAACAATGATGTCGTAGAGTGAATGCGGTCAATAGCCCGGTCATGAAGCTGCCGGCCTATATCGAAGTGCGGGCATGCCAGCGCAGCAGAATCGTTGCGCGCCTTGCAGCCTGGTAGCAGGCGTAGGAACCCAGGGAGGGTCGTATGTGGGCAGCGGTGTACATCGGGATCGCCGCGCTGTCGGGCCTCTTCGGCTTCGGCGCGCTCGGATCCGCGGAAGCGGCGCAGATCGTGAGCATCATCTTTCTGGCGTTCAGCTTCGCCGCATTGGTCGCCCGGATCTAACCAACGTTACAGGTGAGGCCAGATGAGATGACCCCGCGCGCAGTGCCGCACGTGGGGGATAAACGGTTCGCCGTCGGATGTCGTGTCAGGCCGTGAGCGCTTCGGTCGAGGAAAAGAACATCGCCTGGCTCACCGCGGACACGATCTGATCTTCCTTGTAAGGCTTGGAGATCAGGAAGGCCGGCTCCTGCTTTTCCCCGGTGAGCAAACGTTCGGGGAAGGCCGTGATGAAGATGACCGGGGTGCCCGGTCGCGTCGTCATGAGATCGTTCACGGCATCGATGCCGGAGGAATTGTCGGCGAGCTGTATGTCGGCGAGAATGAGGTCCGGCCGCTCCCGGTTGCCCATCTCCACGGCCTCGGCGCGGGTGCGGGCCACGCCGACGACGACGTGCCCGAGATCCTGCACGATGGCGGAAATGTCGGCGGCGATGATCGGCTCGTCCTCGATCACCATGATGCGCCCCGCGATCCCCGCCTCCATGTCCGCGCGGGCCGTGGCGATCAGATGGCGCACATGGTCCGCGTCCACATCCATGATCGCCGCGATCTCGTCGGTGTCGAATTCTTCGACGGTGGAAAGGAGCAGAGCCTCGCGGGTGTTGGCCTGCAGATCGGCGAGAAGGGACTGTCCTCGACCACCGGATTCCGCCTCGGCGGTCGGCGTGCCGGTCGTGCTCCAGATCGCGTGGAAGCATTTGTAGAGGGCCGCGCGGGTGGAGATGTCCCCTTCGAAGATCGATCGATCCTGGAGGATGGCTTCGAGCGTGGCGATCGCGTAGCTGTCCCCGCTGGACTGCGAGCCCGTGAGCGCGCGGGCATATCGGCGGAGGTAGGGAAGTTCGCCTGCGATGCGGTCTGAAAGATCGGTCGTCCCTGGTGTCGTCGACATATGTCGCAACCTTTTTTATCACTTTTATCGGAACCAAACGGAGCGTCGCCGCTTTTGTTCCCGTAATTTCCAAATAATTGCAGCGATTGATCGGTCCCTTCTACATGTCAGACCCCAACGATGTCCCAGACCCCCGGATCGCTGCGATGATCGACGCCAATCTGAAGCGGGTCTATTCCGACCTGACGAAGGAGGAGTTGCCGGACAGGTTCAAGGATCTTCTGGCGGTCCTGAAGGCGAAGGAAGCCGATGACGGCGACGATGCCGAAACGGCGGCGCGGGGATGAAGGATGCCCCCAAGGCCAAGGTGCACGCCGATCCCCGGGAGGAGATGCTCGATCATCTGCCCGCCCTGCGGGCTTTCGCGCTTTCGCTGACGCGAAACGGTGCCACGGCAGACGACATGGTGCAGGATACGGTCGTGAAGGCCTGGACGAACATCGAAAAGTTCCAGGTCGGCACGAACATGCGGGCCTGGCTCTTCACCATCCTGCGGAACACCTATTATTCCAGCCGTCGCAAGCTGAACCGCGAGGTGTCCGACCCCGAGGGCATCATGACCGACAGTCTTTCGGTCAAGCCCGACCATGACGGACATCTGAACCTCGCCGACTTTCGCAAGGCCTTCGAGACGTTGCCGGACGAGCAGCGCGAGGCGCTCGTGCTCGTCGGCGCGGCGGGGCACTCCTACGAGGACGCGGCGCGGATCTGCGGGGTCGCCGTCGGAACGATCAAGAGCCGCGCGAACCGCGGACGGGCCAAGCTGACGGAGCTGCTGCAGCTCGACGGCAACAGCCCGCTGGAGATCACCGACAACGCCACGATGGCCGTCGTGGCCGGTGGCGGCGGGGTCATGCGCTGACCGCCACGGACGACATGACGGACCCGTGGTACAGAAGTCTCCGGTTCCGGCTCGCGGCGCTTCTCTCGGTGGCGCTCCTCCCGATCGGAATCGTCGCGGCGGTTCAGACCCGCAGCCTGGCCGGCACCGCGCAGGAAAACGCGGAACTGGCGCTTCTGGCGCTAACAGAACAGGCGGCGGCGGTGGAGCGGCGGGCGCTGAACGTCGGTCGCGGTGCCAGCGAGGTGCTCGCCTTCGGTATGGACTCGCTGCTCGCGGATCCGGCGCTCTGCGCGGACGTCATGGAACGCTCCGTCGTCGCGGACGAGACGTTCAGCTTCGCCGGTTTCGTGCCGCTCTCGGGCATCATGGACTGCGCCTCCTCGGGTCGGGGCATGGATTTCTCGGGCACGGAGATGTTCCGCACGCGCATGGCCGACCCCCGTCCGACGGTGACGGTCAACCGGGACGGGCCCGTCAGCGGCACCTCCGTCGTGATCCTGAGCACCCCGGCCTATTCCGATGCGGGCACGTTCATGGGCTACGTCACCCTGTCGATCCCGCACAATCGCCTTGGGTTGCCGGAAGCCGCGCCGGAGCGGGACAAGGCGCTGGAGCTGGTGACGTTCAACCGTGACGGCGATCTGCTGACCTCGCGCGGCGATCCGGAGACGGCGGCGGATCTGCTGCCGGCGGAGATGTCGCTGGCGGACCTGGGAGCCGCGGGACGCGCGGCGCAGACTCTCGACGATCGTACGGGGACGCCGCGCATCTATACGGTCACCACCATCGAGGCGGGGCAGGTCTACGCGCTGGGCATCTGGGACAGGCAGTCCAGCGTCACCGGGCGGACCGGAGGCGAGATCATCACCTCCCTCTTTCCTGCGCTGATGTGGATGGCCGGGCTGATCGTGGCTTTGATCGCCGTCCACCAGCTCGTGACGCGCCACCTGCAGGTTCTGGGCCGACAGATGGCGCTCTTCACCGCCGCGCGGCGGTTGCCGGACGAGGGGCTGTCGTCGGATCCACCGACGGAGATCCGGCGGATCCAGCGGGCCTTCCACAGCATGACGGAAGCACTGATCCGCGACGAGGCGAGCCTGGAGCATGCCGTCCGGGAGAAGTCCGTGCTGGTCAAGGAGATCCACCACCGGGTGAAGAACAACCTCCAGCTCATCTCCTCGATCATCAACATGCAGATCCGCGACGCGGTCGGACCGGAGGCGAAATCGGTGCTCCGCCGGACGCAGGACCGGGTGCTGTCGATGGCGACGATCCACCGCGACCTCTACCAGACGAACGAGACGGGGCTGGTGGATGTCGGGCATCTCATCGGGGAGGTGATCGGCAAGACGATCGAGATGAACCCGGAGCTGGACGATCTGGACCTCACCCTGGAGATCGAGGACGTCTGGCTCTATCCCGATCAGGCCGTGCCGATGTCGCTGCTGGCATCGGAGGCGGCGACGAACGCGCTCAAGCACATGCCCGAGTCGGGCCCCGATGCGCCCGACCGGTGGCTGAAGGTGGCCTTCTCGAAGGATGCGGAGGGGGTCTGCACCTTCCGCACCTGCAACCGGGGCGGGCCGCCGGGAAGCGGTCCGCGGCCGACGCGGGGCATGGGCCGCAAGCTGATCCGCGCGTTCGCCACGCAGCTGGGCGCGGAGGTGAACGTCTGCGAGGAGGATGAGCTTTACTGCCTGACCGTGACCTTCGCGGCGAAGGAATTCGCACCACTCCCTGGCACCTATTGAGATGCATCGTAACGCCCCGGCCTTTCGACCGGGGCGGCCGCCGACCTTCGCTCAGGCGAGGTCGAACCGGTCTAGGTTCATGACCTTCACCCAGGCGCGCACGAAATCGCGGACGAACCGCGCCTCCGAATCGTCCTGCGCATAGACTTCCGCGATGGCGCGGAGCACCGAATGCGACCCGAACACCAGATCGACGCGCGTGCCCGTCCACTTCCTCTCGCCCGTCCTGCGATCGACGCCGACGAAGCTGTCGGCATCGTCGGTCGCCGGGGCCCATTCGACGTCCATGGACAGGAGCGTGCGGAAGAAGTCGTTCGTGAGCATCCCCGGACGGTCGGTGAGCACGCCGTGCTTCGATCCCCCGGTATTGGCGTCCAGCGCCCGCAGCCCGCCGACCAGCACGGTCATCTCGGGAGCCGTCAGCGTCAGCAGTTGCGCGCGGTCGACCAGCAGCTCCTCGGCCGAGACCTTGTACTCCACCGACTGGAAGTTCCGGAACCCATCGACCTTGGGTTCCAGCGGCTCGAAGCTCTCCGCATCCGTCTGTTCGGCCGTGGCGTCGCCGCGACCGGGGGTGAAGGGCACGATCACGTCATGACCGGCGTCTCGCGCGGCCTTCTCCACCGCCGCCGATCCGCGCCAGCACGATCAGGTCGGCCATCGACACGGGCTTGCCGAACGTCGCCTTCACGCCTTCGAGCGTGTCCAGCACGCGCGCCAGCGTCGCCGGCTGGTTCGCCTCCCAGTCCTTTTGCGGAGCAAGTCGGATGCGCGCGCCGTTGGCACCGCCCCGCCGGTCGGAGCCCGCGGAACGAGGCCGCGGAGGCCCAGGCTGCGTTGACCAGCTCGCCCACGGAATGCCCGGAGGCGAGAATGCGCGCCTTCAGGTCGGCCACGTCCGCCTCCGTCAGGTCCGGGTTCCCATTGGCGGGGATCGGGTCCTGCCAGATCAGGTCCTCTGCGGGCACGTCCGCGCCGAGGTAGCGGGCTTTCGGCCCCATGTCGCGGTGGGTCAGCTTGAACCAGGCGCGGGCATAGGCATCGGCGAACTCATCCGGATGCCCCAGGAAATGCTCGCTGATGCGCGCGTACTCCGGGTCCACCTTCAGCGCCATGTCGGCGGTCGTCATCATCGGCGCGTGGCGCTTCGCGGGGTTGTGCGCGTCGGGCACGGCGTCGGCCATCGCCCCGTTGGCAGGCCGCCACTGGTGCGCGCCGGCGGGAGATTTCGTCAGCTCCCAATCGTTGCCCAGCAGCGTCTCGAAGTAGGACATGTCCCACTTCGTCGGCGTCGCCGTCCAGGCTCCCTCGATGCCGGACGTCGTGGTGTACTCGCCCAGGCCCGTCTCGAACCCGTTCTTCCAGCCGAGGCCCTGGGCGTGGATCGGCGAGCCCTCGGGCTCGGCGCCCACCAGCGTCGGATCGCCCGCGCCGTGGCCCTTGCCGAAGGTATGCCCGCCGGCGACGAGCGCCACGGTCTCGTAATCGTCCATCGCCATGCGCGCGAAGGTGTCGCGGATGTCATAGGCCGACTTCAACGGGTCGGGGTTGCCGTTCGGCCCCTCGGGATTGACGTAGATCAGGCCCATCTGCACGGCGGCGAGCGGGTTCTCCATGAACCGGCCCAGACCATCCTCCCCCTTGTCGTAGCGGTGGTCCTTGGTGCCGAGCCACTCGTCCTCCATGCCCCAGTAGATGTCCTCCTCGGGCTCCCAGATATCCGCCCGCCCGCCGCCGAAGCCGAAGATCTTGAGCCCCATGGACTCCTGCGCGACGTTGCCCGCGAGGATCATCAGGTCGGCCCAGGAGATCGCGTTGCCGTATTTCTGCTTGATCGGCCAGAGCAGGCGGCGTGCCTTGTCGAGATTGCCGTTGTCGGGCCAGGAGTTCAGCGGTGCGAACCGCTGGCTGCCGGAGGTGGAGCCGCCGCGCCCGTCCGCGGTGCGGTAGGTGCCCGCCGAATGCCAGGCCATGCGCACGAAGAACGGGCCGTAGTGGCCATAGTCCGCCGGCCACCAGTCCTGGCTGTCGGTCATCAGATGCGTGAGGTCGGCCTTGATCGCCTCCAGGTCGAGCGTGCGGAAGGCTTCGGCGTAGTCGAACGTCTCGCCGAGCGGGTCGACCTGCGGGCCGTTCTGCGCGAGGATCTTGAGGTTCAGCTGGTTCGGCCACCAATCCCGGTTCGACCGGCCGCGGTTCAGGGTGTGGAGCGTCGCGCCGTGGATGACCGGGCATTTGCCCGCGCTGTCGGATCCGTCCATCATGATATCGTCTCCCGTGGAGTATGTTGGATCCGTTCTAGCAGAGCTGCATCATAGTGATAAGTTGCATCTCCCTATGCCCGCGATAATCTGCGGTTATGGCGAACCTTACGATAAAGCAGTTGCGCTACTTCGAGGCGCTGGCCCGGCACCGGCACTTCGGCCGGGCCGCGGAGGCATCGGCGATCTCCCAGCCGGCCCTCTCCGGGCAGATCAAGGAGCTTGAGACGACGCTGGGAACCCCGCTCTTCGACCGGTCCCCGCGCAACCTGCGGCTGACCGCCTTCGGGGAGGCGTTCGCGCCCCGCGCCCGCGACGTGCTGCGCGCGATCGACGAACTGGGCGAGCTGGCGCGCGTGTCGCAGGACGGGCTGTCGGGGCGGCTGCGACTCGGCGTGATCCCGACCGTGGCACCCTACGTGCTGGCTTCGCTCATCGCCCGGTTGGAGGTCGCCTTCCCGGGCCTCGACCTCGACATCCGGGAGACGATCACCCCGCGCCTGCTCGACGAGCTGAACGAGGGGCGGCTGGACGCGGCCATCGTGGCGCTGCCGGTCTCCGAGCCGGGCCTGACGGAGGTGGCGCTCTTCACCGAGGAGTTCGTCCTCGTCCGTCCCGTCGCGGACGCCGCGCGGCCGATGCCCTCCGCGGAACAGCTGCCGGCGATGCGGCTCCTGCTGCTGGAGGAGGGGCATTGCTTCCGCGATCAGGCCCTTGCGGTCTGCGGCCTGCCATCGGCCCGGCCGCGCCACGGGCTCGACGGATCGTCGCTCTCGACGCTGGTGCAGATGGTCGGCGCGGGCCTCGGCGTGACGCTCATCCCGGAGATGGCGGTGGCGGTGGAGGCACGGGCCGCCCCGGTCGCCGTCGGCCGCTTTGCAGGAGCCCCGCCGCGGCGCACGATCGGCATGATCTGGCGCGCGACCACGCCGCTCTCCGCTGCCCTGCGGAAGATGGCCGCGGAGATCGGGGAGGCGCTGGCCCCGGGCGCACCGGCCGTGACCCGCTCTTGACCCGGATCGTCGCGGCCGTCGCACTGCTCGTCTTCGCCCTCTCGGCCGTCATGCTGGAACGGGAGGCGGCGGGATTGACGGTGGAACGGCTCGACGTCGCGGGCGCGCCCGTCACCCTCTGGCGACCGGACGGGGTGGAGGCTCCGCCGCTGGCCGTCGTGGCGCATGGCTACGCCGGTTCGCGGCAGATGATGCGCGCCTTCGCCGTCACGTTGGCGCGGTCCGGCATCGCGGTGGCGAATGTCGATCTTCCGGGACACGGGCGTCATCCGGAGCCGATGACCGGGGACATCACCCGACTGGACGGGGCCACGGCGCGCCTGGTGGACGAGGTGGTGGCTGTCGCCGAAGAGCTGCGCGCGCGTCCCGAACTCGGCGCGGGGCTGGCGTTGCTCGGGCATTCGATGGCGACGGACGTGGTGGTGCGGGCGGCCGAACGGCTGGATCCCGACGCGGTCGTGGCGGTGTCCATGTACTCGGAAGCCGTCACCGCCACGGCGCCCGACCGGCTGCTGATCCTGTCGGGCGCGCGGGAGGGGCGGCTGCGGGAAGTGGCGCTCGCGGCCGTCCGCCAGCTCGATGCGGCGGCGGGCGAAGGGCAGACGGTGACGTCCGGCGAGGTGATGCGCCGGGCGGTCGCCGCGCCGGGGGTCGGGCATGTCGGCGTGCTCTACGCCCCGTCCGGACTGGTCGAGGCGCGTGACTGGATCGCCGGGGCTCTGGGCGTCGCACCGGCGGGGCGGCCCCCGGCGACCTGGGTCTGGCTCGGCCTGCTGCTGACGGCGGCCGTCGCACTCGCCTGGCCGCTGGCCGCCGCCGCGGGGCCGGTGCGGCATGTGCCGTCACTGCCCTGGCGCAGGACGCTTCCGGCCCTCTTCGCACCCGTCCTGCCCGCGGTCGCGGCTGCCGTCCTGATGCCCGACCTCCTCGGGCTGCGCGCCGTCGCACCCGTTGCGGCCTTCCTCGCCGTCTGGGGCGGAGTGCAGGGCGCGATGCTCCTGCGGATGCGGCCGGGCCTCGGGGGCCTGCGACCCGGGCCGGCGCTCGTCCTGATCGCCTGGGCCGTCGGGGTCTTCGCCCTCGCGCTCGACCGCTACGGGGCTGCGTTCCTGCCGACGGGGATGCGCCTCGCTCCGATGCTGCTCCTGCTGCCGGCGGCGCTGCTCTTCGTCTGGGCCGACGCGCTGCTGACCCGCGGGGCGGGGTGGCCGCTGCGGATCGCCGCCCGCCTGCTGCCGTCGGCGGCGCTGCTCGGGGTGATGTTCCTCGATCCGGTCCTCGGCGTGGCCTTCACCGTGATCCCGGTGACGCTGCTGTTCTGGCTCGTGTTCGGACTGGCCGCGCGCTGGATGGCGGCGCGCACTGGGCCCGGGACGGCGGTGCCGATGCTGGGGCTGATGCTGGCCTGGGCCATCGCCGCGAGCACGCCGATGATCGCGGGCTGAGGGCCTAGTCTGCGCTCGAAGGTGCGACGATGCGGTCACCCGCCGCCTCGATCCGGTCGCGCAGATGGGCGATGTGCCCCGGCCCGACCTCGCAGCAGCCGCCGACGATGGTGGCCCCGCACGCGATCCACTCCATCGCGCGCTCCGCATAGGCTTCGGCTCCGAGATCCGTGCGCACCGCCATCCCTGCCACCGTCGATCCAAGCGCCAATTCGTCGGCGCGCACGAAGCCGTTCGCGTAGGCCCCGAACGGCACGCCGGCGCGGGCCAGAAACGGCAGGCCCGCGCCGATGGCCTCGGGGCGCGAGCAGTTCAGCAGGATCGCCTCCGCCCCCTCCTCCAGCGCCGCCGCCACTCCCGCCTCGAGCGCCTCGCCCGATCGCAGCCGCGTCCCGTCCGCGTCGTCCACGGTGAAGGCGATCCAGGCGCGCTTGCCCCCGTCGCGGCAGGCCCGCGCGGCCGCCCGCGCCTCGTGGACGCACGACATCGTCTCGGCCAGGATCAGGTCACAGGGGGCCTGCAACGCCGCGATCCGGCGGTAGGACGCGAGGCAGGCGTCGAATCCCGGCACGGCATCGGCGTGGTACGAACCGAGCAACGGTGGCAGACAGCCGGCAACGGCGATACCGTGCGCAGCATCGGTGCGGGCGTCGCGCGCAAGGGCGATCGCCTGCCGTTGCAGCGCTTCGAACCGCCGATCCGCCGATGCCCCACCCATCTCCCGCGCCAGCCGCTCCGGCGTCGCCGTGTAGGCGTTGATGGTCAGGACGGTGGCGCCCGCGCGGATGAAATCGCGGTGGACGGCGACGACCAGGTCCGGTTCGCGCTCCATGATCCCGGCGGACCAGAGAGGGCAGGGTGGATGGGCGGAGCGGGCGACGAGCTCCTGCCCGGTGCCCCCGTCGAGAAGGATGATGTCCGCCATGTCGCCTCCGCCTCCGTGCGGGCGCAATAGCAGGCCGGGGCCGCGCGGCAAGCGGAAGGTCTGGCGGCGGGTGCCTCGTCAGGCTTCGGCCGTCGTCCTCTTCCGGGTGGCCCGTGCCAGCGCGAAGAGGACGAGTGCTCCGCCGATGCCGACGGCGTCCGACAGCAGGCCGCCCTCGATCATGAACAAGGCCACCACGACGAGTGCCACGCGGATCGGGACCGAGGCGCGACCGCCGGCCCACCAGCCCTGCACGCCCGCGGAGAGGAGGTAGACGCCGAAGGTCGCGGTGGCCGCCGCGCGAACGATCTGGACCCAGGTGCCGTCGAACAGGATCGCGCCGTTGTAGAAGAACATGAACGGCACGATGAAGGCCGCGATGCCGATCTTGAAGGACGCCATCGACGTCGCCATCGGATTCGACCCCGAGATTCCGGCCGCCGCATAGCTGGCCAGCGCCACGGGCGGCGTGATGGCCGAGAGGACGGCGAAGTAGAACACGAAGAAATGCGCGGTGAGCGGCGGGATGCCGAGCTGGATCAGGCCGGGTGCGACGACGGAGGCGGCGACGGCATAGGCGGCCGTCGTCGGCATCCCCATCCCGAGCAGGATCGAGATGCACATGGCGAAGAAGAGCGCGAGGAGCTGGTTGGCGTCCGCGATCTCCAGCAGCACCGAGGAGAACCGCGCGCCCACCCCGGTCAGCGAGATGACGCCGACGATGATGCCCGCGCAGGCGCAGACGGCGATGATCTGGATCGACATGTAGCCGGCGAGCTCGAACGCCTTCCAGACGGACCGGAGCCCCATCCGGTAGGGCGTGAACCAGGAGACGACCGCGGCCGAGGCGGTGGCCAGCGTGCCCGCCCGGATGACGGAATAGCCCATGAAGAGCGCGACGATGAGGATCACGATCGGCAGGAACAGGAACACCCGGCGGATCATGTTGCGCAGCTTGGGCAGCTCGTCGTCGGTCATGCCGCGCATGCCCAGCTTCGCCGCCTCGAAGTCGACCATGAAGTAGACGGAGACGAAGTAGAGGACCGCCGGGATGATCGCCGCGATGACGATGTCGGTGTAGGGGATGCCGGTGATCTCGGCCATGATGAAGGCACCGGCGCCCATGATCGGCGGCATGATCTGCCCGCCGGTGGAGGCGGCGGCCTCGACCGCGCCGGCGGTCTGCGGCTTGTAGCCGACCTTCTTCATCAGCGGGATCGTGAGCGAGCCGGTGGCGACGACGTTGCCGGCGCTGGTGCCGTTGATCATGCCCATGAGGCCGGAGGCGAAGATGGCCACCTTGGCCGGCCCGCCACGCGCGCGCCCGGCGCAGGCGAAGGCGAAGTTCACGAAGTAGTCGCCCACCTTCGACGCCTGAAGGAAGGCCGCGAAGACGATGAAGAGGATGATGTAGGTCGAGGAGACCGCCGTGGTCGGCCCGAGGATGCCCGCGTCGGTGTAGACCTGGCTGAAGAACCGCTCCCAGGTGATGTCCGGCGCGTTGAGGAAGCCCGGCAGGTGCTCGCCCACGAAGGTGTAGCCTAGGAAGACCGCGGAGATCACGATGAGCGCGAGCCCCGCGACCCGGCGCGTCATCTCCATGATGAGGAGCACGCCGACGACGCCGGCGATGCTGATCCCGATGGGCGCGAAGGGCGTGCCGGCGGCCTGTCGCGTGGGCGTGGCGAAGATGGTGACCAGATAGATGGCGACGCCCACGGCGCAGATCGCCAGCGTCACGTCCGCCGGCGCGATGGCCCCCCGAACCCGCGGCCGGGCCCAGCCGGCCAGGATGCCGCCGATACCGGCGACGGCCAGCGGCACGCCGTAGTGCCAGATCTCGGCGGCGCGGATGGCGGGGTCGATCCCGTTCCACTGCGCCCCGCCCGCGATGTCGGAGGCGAAGCCGAGCGCCGTCCAGCAGGCGTAGAGCGCGGGCAGGGCGAGGACCCATCCGGCGAGGTCGAGCGGATGCCGCCCGCCGCTGTCTTCGTCCGGGAAGGCGCGCGCGGAGTAGAGCACGAAGCCGAGGATGAGCGCGCCGGCGACGTGCACCGTGCGGAACGTCCAGGTCTCCATCGGCAGGCGCGGCAGGAAGGGAAGCGAGATGCCCGTCCACTCGTTGATGGACCAGCCGTTGAGGGCGGCGACGTGGAAGATGGCGTAGAAGGCCGACATCGCCGCGGTCACCAGCGTCAGGCGGGTGTCGAAGATGCGGCGGTTCGCCTCGACCGGCTCCTCGTCCACCCCGTCGGCGAGGATCGGATCGTCGTCCGACCGGACGGGGCCGGACCGGACCGGAATCGCGCCGGCGGCATCCGCGGCGGGGATCATGTCCGGTGTCGTCGGATCTCGATCGCTCATGGTGGCCCCCCCGGTCCTACGCGTTCGGCGAAGTTATCGAAGGCGGGTCCTTGAAACGCAAGGGCCGCCTCCCGGGAGACGGCCCCACGATGTCGTGTCGGCTCCGTGAGCCCTCAGGCGATCACTCGCCTTTGATCTGATCCGCCGGAATGTCGGCACCGGCGTTGTCGATGAACCACTGCGCGGCGCCCGGATGCCACGGCAGCACGCCACGGTTCTTGTCCCAGTTCTCCGGCAGCGTCTCGGAGGCGGCGTTGTGGATGGTCATCATCCGGGCGTTGTCCGACATCACAACGTCCACGGCGGCATTCACGAAGCTCGCCGGCAGGTCGCAGTTCGCGACGGCGAAGTTCCACATCGAGACCGACTTCAGGTCCTCGCCGACGGAGGTATAGGTGCCGCCGGGGATCGTGAACTCCGAGACCGGGAAGTCGGCGAGGATCTCGGCCTGCTCCTCGTCGGTCATGCCCAGGATGGTCACGTCCGTCTGCGCCTCGAGCTGCGAGACGAAGCTGACCGGCACGCCCGCGGCGAAAGCCACCACGTCGATCAGCCCGTCCTGAAGCTGGCCGCCCAGATCGTCGTAGCCGCCGTTGCGCTCGTCATAGGTGCGGCCGAGCGCGGTGAGCATCCGGGGCAGGTAGGTGCCCGCCGTGCCGCCCGCGGGGCCGAAGCCGACGCGCGCGCCATCCGGGATCTCCGACAGCGAGGTGATGCCCGACGAGGCCAGCGTGACCGCACCGAACGGCGTCTGGTACATCGGGAACATCGCGCAGACGTTGTCCATCGACAGGCCCGGGGCGACGGGGTTCTCCCCGGCGATCGACTCGGCCGCGGGGCCCATCGTCGTCATCGCGAAGGCCGCGTCGCCGGTGTGCACCAGCGCCATGTTCTGCATCGGTCCGCCCGTGACCTCGCCGCCGCCGGCCAGCCCCAGCTGCTCACCGACGAGATTGGCCCAGCCGGATCCGTAGGCGAAGTAGGTGCCGCCCTGCGACGCGGTGGCGACGGTGAAGCTGTCCGGCCAGCCGGTCCGGTCGAGATGTGCGTCCGCGAAGGCGGCCGTGGTGGTGAGCGCCGTGGTGGCGACGAGTGCTGCGAATTTCATGCGTATCTCCCTGGTGGTCGTGTCCGATCCCTCCCGGACCGGTTCACGGCCGCGGTGCCGAACGGCGCGCGGTTCGCAGCACAGAGTAGGCACGGGGAGGCGGGATGCAAGCCCGACGCGCGCCGCGATGCGGTCATGGCGGCGGGGCTTCATTTCCATTGCGCCGTTGCCTTGTGACCTCCGCGCGCCACTTTCCATTGCGACAGGACGTTTCACGACATCGAGAGGGTGCCCCATGTCCGAGACCCCGCCAGACCTGCGCCGCCCCGGCGTCTCCCGTCGCGGCTTCCTTCAAGGGAGTTCGGCGGTGGCCGGCTCGCTCGGCGTCATGACGGGGGCCGCGCAGGCGCAGCAGGCGACCGCCAGCGCCGAGGCCCGCTCCATCGCGCTCAGGGTCAACGGCTCCACGCGCCACGTCGCCGTCGAGCCGCGGACCACGCTGTTGGAGGCGCTGCGCGACGGGCTGGGCCTGACCGGCACCAAGGTCGGCTGCAACCAGGGGCAGTGCGGCGCCTGCACCATCCTGATGGACGGCGCGCGGGTGAACGCCTGCCTCGTCCTCGCCGTCATGGCGGAGGGGGCGGAGATCGTGACGATCGAGGGGCTGGCCGATCCGACGGGCGAGCTGCACCCGATGCAGACCGCCTTCGCCGAGACGGACGCCTTCCAGTGCGGCTACTGCACGCCGGGGCAGATCCTCTCGGCCATCGCCTGCATCGAGGAGGGGCACGCCGGGGACGCCGCGGAGATCCGCGAATACATGAGCGGCAACCTGTGCCGTTGCGGCGCGTATCCGAACATCGTGGCCGCCATCGAGCGGGTCCGCGACGGCCGGGAGGGCTGAGGACATGAAGAACTTCACCTATGCGCGACCCACCGCCCTCGGCGCGGCAAGCGAGGCCGCTTCGGCCGACGACACCCGGATCATCGCGGGCGGCACCACGATGGTCGATCTCATGAAGATCGGGGTGATGACGCCCGGCGCTCTGGTCGACGTCACCGGACTGGCGGAGCTGCAGGGGTACGACGTCGGCCCCGATCGCATCCGCCTGGGCGCGCTGGCGAAGATGGCGACCGTCGGAGACGATCCGGCCATGGTCGCGACGTTCCCCGCTCTGACGGAATCGCTCTGGAAGGCGGCCAGCCCGCAGTTGCGCAACGTGGCGACGCTGGGCGGCAACATCCTGCAGCACACCCGCTGCCCCTATTACCGCGACACGGCCTTCGCGCAGTGCAACAAGCGGGCTCCGGGGTCCGGATGCGCGGCGCTGGACGGCGGAGAGACGACGCTGCACGCGATCCTCGGGGGCTCCGACGCCTGCGTGGCGATGTATCCCGGGGATTTCGCGCAGGCGCTGATCGCCTTCGACGCGGAGGTGGTGACGCGCGGCCCCGGCGGCGGCCGCACGATCCCCTTCGCGCAGCTGCACCTGTTGCCCGGCGGGACGCCGCACGTCGAGACGGTGCTGGAGCCCGGCGAGATCGTGACGGCCATCGAGGTGCCCGTGATCCCGGCGATGGCGAACAGCATCTACCTCAAGGCGCGCGACCGGGAGAGCTACGCCTTCGCCTCCGCCTCCGCCGCGGTGGGGGTCGAGATGGACGGCGATATGGTGCGCGACGTGCGCATCGGGCTGGGCGGCGTGGCCTCCGTGCCCTGGCGCGCCACGGCGGCGGAGGAGAGCCTGCGCGGCGGGCCGCTGACCGAGGCTGCGGCGCGGGAGGCGGGGCGGATCGCCTTCGCCGACGCGGTGCCGCTGGAGGGCTCGGCATACAAGATCGCGCTGGGGGCCGACGTGGTCGCCGGCGCGCTCCTGACTTTGAAATCCCGCATGGGAGGCGAATGATGGCCCAGACGATCAACACCGAGGTCACCCGGACCGATGCCCGTCGCAAGGTCACGGGCACCGCGACCTATGCCGCCGACGTGATGCCTGCGGGGATGCTGCACGGCGCGCTGACCTGTTCCGCGATCGCCGTCGGCTCCGTCACATCCATCGATACCTCCGCCGCCGAGGCCGAACCGGGCGTCGTCGCCGTGTTCACCCACGACACCCTGCCGGACTACAAGACCGTCAAGGGCTTCTATGCGGGCGGTCCCGGCTCCGCCTCCTTCTGGCCGATGGAAGGCGCGGAGGTGAAATACGCCGGTCAGCCCGTCGCCTATGTCGTGGCCGAAACGGCCGCCGCCGCGCGACGCGGGGCCGATCTGGTCGTCGTGACCTACGAAGAGGCGGCCCCGACGATCCACATGGACGCGGAGGACAGCTTCGTCGTCGGGGCGGGCGAGGGCAGCGAGGGCATGGTCCTGACGAAGGGGGACCTTGCCGCCGGGTTCGACGCGGCGGTGCAGACGGTCGACATGACCTTCACCTCGCCGTTCCAGCACCACAACCCGATGGAGATGTTCTCCGCCACCGCCGAATGGCGCGGCGACCGGCTCACCGTCTGGATGCCGTCGCAATCGGTCCGCACGCTGCGCGCCGGGATCGCCGGGGCCTACGGGCTGCCGGAGACGAGCGTGCGCGTCATCTCCCCGTTCGTGGGGGGCGCGTTCGGATCCAAGGCCGGGATCACGCCCTACACGATGCTGACGATCGCGGCGGCCAAGGGCGTCGGCGCGCCCGTCCGCCTGATCGTGACGCGGCCGCAGATGTTCACCGTGGCCACCTTCCGCCCCGAGACGCGGCAGACCTTCCGGCTCGGTGCCTCGGCCGACGGCAAGCTGACCGCGTTCGAGCATGTCGAGATCGCGCAGACGTCGCGGTTCGACGACGTGGTGAACCCCGGCACGCATATCACCCGCGCGATGTACGCCTGCCCCAACATCCACACCGAGCAGCGGCTGTCGCGGTCGGACACGAATACCGGCGGCTTCATGCGCGCGCCCAACGAGATGGCACCGTTCTTCGGCATGGAGTCGGCGATGGACGCGCTGGCCTGGAAGCTGGGGATGGATCCGGTCGAGCTGCGCCGGGCGAACGACACGATGACCCACCCGACGGAAGGCGTGCCCTTCTCCTCGCGCTCCCTGATGGAGAGCTACGACGCCGTGTCCCGGAGCTTCGGCTGGTCCGCGCGCGGCGCGCAGGTCGGTTCGATGACGGACGGGGACTGGCTCGTCGGCTACGGCTGCGCGACCTCGACCTATCCGACGAACATCCTCGCCTCCAACGCGCGGGTGCGGATGCAGGCGACGGGCAACGCCTATGTCGAGCTGGCCGCCCATGACGTGGGCACCGGCACCTACACGATCATGGCGCAGGTCGCCGCCGCGCGTCTGGGCCTGCCGGTGGAGGCGGTCGACGTGGTGATGGGCGCAGGCGGACCTGCCGGTGGCACCGCTGTCGGGCGGGTCGTGCACGGCGGCCTCCGCCGGGTCGGCGGTGCACGATGCCTGCATGCGGATCGGGCGGCAGGTGGCGGAGCGCGTCTCCGCGATGTCGGAGGGCCCGCTCGCCGGCGTGGATGCCACGCGCATCGCGCTGGAGGACGGCACGCTCGTCGGACCGGACGGGGAGCGGCAGAGCCTGCGCGAAGCGCTCGGCCTGCTGCCCGAGGGCGAGATCGAGGTGATCGGCGAGTTCCGACACAAGGCGATGACGCCGCAGATGATCGCGGCGACCTTCGCGGGCGGCTACGGCACGGCCGGCCCGGTCACGCCCGAGATGGCGATGTTCGCCTTCGGCGCGCAGATGGCCGAGGTCCGCATCCACCGCTACACCCATGAGATCCGGGTCCCGCGCCTGCACGGGGCCTTCGCCGCCGGCACATGGCTCAACCGCAAGACCTCGCACAGCCAGTTGATGGGCGGCATGGTCTGGGGCATCGGGTCGGCGCTGCACGAGGCGACGGAGGTCGACACGCCGCGCGGCCGGTTCCTGAACGCCAACATCGCGGAATACCTCGTGCCGGTGAACGCCGACGTCCGGGAGATCCGCGTGGAGATGCTGGAGGAGCGGGACGACTACGTGAACCCGCTCGGCGTGAAGGGGATCGGGGAGCTGTCGATCGTCGGCACGGCGGGGGCCATCGGCAACGCCGTCTACCATGCGACGGGCAAGCGGCTGACCGCGCTGCCGATGAAGATATCGGACGTGCTGTGAGTGCTGCGCCCCTTCCCGACGGTTGCGCGCCGGGGCGGAGCGGCTAGGTACGGGGCAACCGCCGGGGGGCCGCCATGATCAATCTCGTCAAGCTGTCCGTCGGCACGGAGACCATCGCGGACCTCGCCGACTGGCAGCGGAATCCCCGCGCCCGGGGGTCGGATGGCCAGCCGCGCCACGTCACCCGGATGTGGCCACGACGCGGGGCGGAGGTGCTGGACGGCGGATCGATCTACTGGGTCGTCAAGGGCGCGATCCTGTGCCGGCAGCGTATCCTGCGGCTCGACGAGGTCACCGGGGCCGACGGGATCGTCCGCTGCGGCATCGTGGTGGCCCCCGGTCCTGTGCCGGTCGTGCCGACGCCGAAGCGCCCCTTCCAGGGCTGGCGCTACCTCCTTGCGGCGGACGCCCCGATGGACATCGATCCGTCCCGCGCGTCGGAAGCGCCGCTGCCGCCCGGCCTGTCGGTCGCGCTGGCCGAGATCGGCGTGCTGTAGCTCCGCGTCGCAATTCGCCCTCCGCGCGTCGGCCCCGATTGCCTCCCGCCCCTTCGATCCGTCAGATTGATCCCGATACGGAATGGGGGCGGCGCATGAAGACCCGGGTCAAGGCACTGATCGTCGGCGGCGGGGCCGTGGGCACCGGAATCGCATACGCGCTCTCCAAGGCGGGCTGGTCGGACGTCGTCCTGCTGGAGCGCGACGAGCTGACGGCGGGCTCGACCTGGCACGCGGCGGGGCTGCTGCCCTATTTCAACATGGGCTATGCCACCAGCCATATCCACGACCACTCGATCCGGATGTACAAGACGCTGGAGGCGGAGACGGGCCTGAATCCCGGGTTCAGCGTCGTCGGCAACCTGCGGATGGCGCAGACGCAAGCGCGCATGGACGAGTATGAGTTGTATGCCTCGCTGGCCGAGACCATCGACATCCCCCACGAATGGATGACGCCCGCGCAGATCGCGGAGCGCTGGCCGCTGGTGCGCACCGACGATCTGGTGGGCGCGATCTTCCACCCGACCGACGGCTACATCAACCCCGCGGACGTCACGATGGCGATGGCCAAGGGGGCGCGGGACCGGGGCGTGACCATCGAGCGGCGCTGGCAGGTGGATGGCTACGCCTGGGCGGGCGACCACTGGGACGTCACCTGCACGAAGATGGCGGAGAAGGGCGGCAACCTCGTGGCCTCCGGGGAGCAGGTGGTGGTCGCGGCGGAGCACGTCGTCACCGCTACCGGCAACCACGCGCAGCGAACGGCGCGGCTGCTGGGAGTCAGGATTCCCGCCGTCGTGGTGGAGCATCAGTACATCGTGACGGAGCCGGATCCGGCGCTGGTGGAGTACCGCAAGACGATGCCGCAGCATCCGGTCCTGCGCGACGCGGACGCGAAGTGGTACGTGCGCGAGGAGCGGGGCGGCTGGATTCTCGGGCCCTACGAGAAGAACGCGCCGGCCCGGTTCGAATACGGCGTGCCCGACGGGTTCCGCGCCGATCTCTTCCCGCTCGACCTGGAGCGGATCGAGGCGGAGTACATGTCCTTCATCCACCGCATCCCGTCGTCGGAGACGGCGGGGCTCAAGGACGATTACAACGGTCCGATCTGCTATACGCCCGACGGCAATCCGCTGGTCGGCCCGGTGCCGGGCCTGCGCAACATGTGGCTGGCCGAGGGGTTCAGCTTCGGGATCACGGCGGCGGGCGGGACGGGCCACTACCTCGCGCAGATGATGACGGAAGGGGAGGCGGAGATCGACATGGCCTCGCTCGACCCGCGCCGCTTCGGGCGCTGGATGACGACGGAATACGCAGCCCGCAAGAACGAGGAGGCCTACGACCACGTCTTCATCCTGCACCACCCCGACGAGGAACGCTCCGCCTGCCGCCCCCTCAAGACCGCGCCCTGCTACGACCGGATGCGCGCCCGAGGGGCGCAGTTCGGCTGCGTCAATGGGTGGGAACGGCCGAACTACTTCGGCCCCGTCGATGCGCCCGACAGATTACGACCACGACGCGCGCAGCTTCCGGCGCGGGGGCTGGTGGCAGCATGCGGTGGACGAGGCGACGGCGGTCCGCGAAACCGCCGGCCTGATCGACGCGACCGCCTTCACCAAGCACAAGCTGCGGGGGCCCGGCGCGGCGGACTTCCTCGACTGGTTCACGACCAACCGGCTGCCGAAGGTCGGGCGCATCAACCTGACCTACGCGCTGACCGAGGCCGGGACGACGCGGACGGAATACACCATCGTGCGGCTGGCGGAGGACACCTTCTACCTCGTCTCCGCCGGTGCCTGGCAGAGCTACGACAGCGACTTACCTCGCGACAGGCGATCAACGACAACGTGCACCGGTTCGGGCCGATGTGGCTGGACGATTGCACGGGGATGCACGGGGTCTTCGCGTTGGCCGGGCCGAACAGCCGGGCGATCCTGGCTGAGATCGTGCGCGACGCGGAGCCGAAGACGGTCCTGTCGAACGCCCGATTTCCATGGCTGTCCGCGCGCCGGCTGGAGCTGCTGATGTGCCCGGTGAACGCGATCCGGGTCGCCTACACCGGCGAGCTGGGATGGGAGCTGCATCACCCGATGGAGATGCAGAATTACCTCTTCGACCGGTTGCTGGAGGCGGGGGAGGGGCACGGGCTGAAGCTGGTCGGATCCCGGGCGCAGAACTGGCTGCGGCAGGAGAAGTCCTACCGCGCCTTCGGCACCGAACTCGGCCGCGACGCGACGCCGCTGGAGGCGGGTCTGGACCGCTTCGTGGACCTGTCCAAGGAGTTCCACGGCAAACCGGCGATGGAGGCGATCGGCATCCGGTCGAAATGCGTCACCCTGCTGATCGACGGGCCGCCCGATGCCGACCCCTGGGGGCGGGAAGCGCTCTACGAGGGAGACGTCAGGGTGGGCCGGCTGACGTCGGGGGGCTATTCCGTCGCATTCTCCAGGTCCATCGGTATGGGCTACGTCCGTCCCGACCTGGCCGCGCCGGGCACGAAGCTGCGCGTCCGGATGCAGCGCAGGCTCTGGGACGCGGTGGTGACCGAGGACAGCCCCTATGACCCGACCAACGCGCGCATTCGTCAGGACGGTTAGGACGGCGCTCCTCCTCGCGCTGGCCTTTGCCGGAGGGGTGCTGGCCCATCGGGCGGTCACGCCGGTCGCCCCGGATAGGGTGCATCTGAGCGGGGATGGGTCGGCGCAATTGGCCGAGGCACTCTTCACCTGGCCCGGACCCGCCCGCGTGCGGGATCCGGCGACGGCCCCCACGCAGGTCGTCACGCTGCGGCGATGGCAGAACCTGGAGGGGCTGACGGAGGTGGCGCGGCTCTGCGGCACCGCCTGCGACGGACGGGCCGGGGTGGTGACGATCCGGCGGCCATCGCCGGCCGGATCGACGCGGGTGATCCTCGTACATCTCGGCGATCACGGGGCGGGCGAGGCTCTTGGACGAGGGTGCGCCGATCTCCGGGGCGGTCGTCGCCTGCATCGTCGCCTCGATCGAGACGGCGCGGGGCGGACGGGACGGGCGGCCGGAGGGCTGCGCACCGCAACGAACGGTGACCGTCACGCGGCCCCGGTTCGCCGCGTCATTCCCCGGGTAATGGCGGGAGGGCGAGAAGCGGGACGCCCAGCACGCCGACCTGCCCGCTCGTCAGGGTCAGGGGCACCTGCGCCACGCCGTCCTCATCCGCCAGCCCGGCGATACCGGCCCCCAGCAGCGCGGCTCCGGCACCCGTCAGCAGGTCCCGCTCGACGAGGACGTCCAGCAGCGGGCGCCATCGGGTCAGCGCCAGCGTGAAGGCACCGTCCTGCGTGCCGTCCGCGGCAACCGTCATCTCGCCCGAGAGCGCGACCCGGCTATCGCCCCAGACCGCCTCCGCCCGGCGCAGCAGCAGCGTTTCCACCCGCGATGCGCGGCCCGGTCCGACGGGCTCCGACAGGCCGAGGTCCGCGTCCATCCCGATGGCCTCGATACGGTCGGGAAGCGTGCCGGACGCGGCGAGCAACGCCGGAGCGAGCGTGACGTCGGTCAGCGACAGGGAGACCTGATGCGCGTTCTGCGCACCGATGAGCCGGGTCGAGAGCTGCCCCGCGCCGATCTCCACCCAGAGGTCGGCGAGGGCGATGCGCAGCGTATCGGTCGTCACGGTCGAATGATCGAGCGCGGGCGGCGCTTCGTCGGTCACCACGAACGATCCGCGCAGGTCCGCGCTGCGGATGTCCACCGCATCGCCCGGCAGTTCCACCGTCATCTCGTCGGGGGCCACGACGATGAGATGGCGGGGCCCGTAGGCCAGCGCGAAGACCTGCAGGAAGGGCGCCGCCCAGCGCACCGCGCCGTCGGGCGTCGTGACGCGGGGCCGCGTTACCGTGGTGTCGAACCGGTTCGGGAAGCCCGCGACGGAGAGGTCGTCGTAGGCGATTGTCCATCCGGCCAGACGCGCCTCCTCGACCCCTGCGACCGCCCCGCGTTCCACCGCGCGGGACCCGACGAACCAGTATCCCGACAACCCGGCGGCCAGCGTCAGCGCCAGTATCGTCAACCCCCTCAGCATCGGCGCACCCTTTCGCTCGCTTCCGCCGCCCTCTAACCGGAGGCGAGCCCATGCGAAAGGACCGCACATGCCGAGCCCCGACGATCTCTGGATCTTCGCCTACGGATCGCTCCTCTGGAACCCGGGGTTCGAGGTCGCACGGACACGGCCCGCGGTGCTGGCGGAGTACCGCCGCAGCTTCTGCATGCGCTCGATCCACCACCGCGGGTCCGAGGCGGAGCCGGGCCTCGTCCTGGCGCTGGAGCCGCACGAGGGCGCGGCCTGCGCCGGCGTGGCGATGCGCGCCGCGGAACCGGTGCCGGCACTGGCCTACCTGCGCGAACGCGAGCTGGTCTCCGCGGCCTACGTCGAGGAGCGGGTGACCCTGCGCGCGTCGGATGGCGGCACGATCGCGGCCTTGGCCTACGTCATCGACACCGGCCACGCGCAGTACTGCCCCGATCTGCCGCTGGAGGATCAGGCGCGGATCATCGCCGGGGCCGTCGGGGGGCGGGGGCCGAACCACGAGTACCTGACGCGCACGGCCGAGGGCATGGCGGCGCTGGGCATCGAGGATGCCGCGATGGACTGGCTGGTCGCACGGGTGCAACAGATCGTCGAGGGTATCTGAGCCATCCTTGTGAGGCATCGGCGCGGCGTCTAGGCTCGGTCGATCCCGATGATCGCATTGGCCCCTCCCGGGCCCACGAGGGCAGATGGCACGCGAACCGCTGGAGACCGGCACCCAATTCTCGCAACCGATCCGCCAGATCGCGTTCATGCTCGTCATCCTCGCGGCCGTCGGCGCGGGAGTCTTCGCGGCCTATCCGCGGGTGGCGCCCATCTTCGCGGCGAACCCCTGGCTCAACGGCACGATCATCGCCGTCTTCTTCCTGGGCGTGATGGCCTGCTTCGCGCAGGTGTTCCAGCTCTTCTCCTCCGTCTCCTGGATCGAGGGCTTCGCGGAGCGCAAGGCCGACCCCGACCTGTCGCGCCCGCCGGGACTTCTGGCACCGCTCGCCTCTCTGCTGCGATCGCGGTCGGCGCGCAGCCAGATCTCCTCCTCCTCCTCGCGCTCGATCCTCGACTCGGTCGGTGCCCGCATGGAAGAGGCGCGCGACATCACGCGCTACATCGTCAACACGTTGATCTTCCTGGGGCTTCTGGGCACGTTCTGGGGCCTTGCCACCACCGTGCCGGCCGTGGTCGACACGATCCGAAACCTGAACCCCGACACCGAAGAGGCCGGCGTCGCCGTCTTCGGGCGGCTGATCGGCGGGCTGGAGAGCCAGCTCGCGGGCATGGGCACGGCCTTCGCCTCCTCGCTGCTGGGCCTTGCCGGGTCGCTCGTCGTGGGGTTGCTGGAGCTTTTCGCGGGTCACGGGCAGAACCGCTTCTACCGGGAGATGGAGGACTGGCTGTCCTCCATCACCCGCGTGGGGCTCGTGGGCGACGACGGCGAGGAGACGATCGACCAGTATTCGCTCGCCGCCGTCCTCGATCACATGAACTTCCAGATGGAATCCCTGGGCGACATGTTCGCGCGCGCGGAGGCGGGGCGGCTGGCGGCGGACAGCAAGATGGCGGGCCTGTCGGAGGCGGTGACGGCGATGGCCTCGCGGATGGACGGCGGCGCGGGCACGGCGGATGCACTGCGCAGGGTGGCCGAGGGGCAGGAGGACATCGTCACCGTGCTGCGCGGCTCCTCCGGCACCGGGGACGGGGGGCTGGACGCGGAGAGCCGGATGCGGCTGCGCTCGATCGACGTGCAGCTGCTCAAGGTGTTCGAGGAGATGCACCGCGGTCGCAATTCCGCCATCGACGATCTGCGCGGGGACCTCGCCGCGCTGACGGAGACGCTGCAGGTGCTCAACCGGCAGGTCGAGGCCTCCACGAGCGATCCGGGTCGCGGCTGAGATGGCCTTCGTGCGGCGCAGCGGGCAGCGGTTCACGGCCAACGTCTGGCCGGGGTTCGTCGACGCGATGACCGCGCTGCTGCTGGTGCTGATGTTCGTGCTGTCGATCTTCATGCTCGTCCAGTTCGTCCTGTCCGAGACGATCGAGGGGCAGGGGCAGGAGTTGGACGCCTTCGGCGAGCAGGTCGCCTCCCTGTCGCGCGCACTGGGTCTGGAGACGCGACGGGCCGACGGGCTGGAGGAGGACGTCGCCGCGCTGGATGCCGAGCGCGACGGGCAGGACGCGCTGATCGCGACGCTGAACGCGCAGCGCGACGGCCTGACGCGCCGGGTCGCCGGCTTCGAGGAGCAGGTGGCCTCCCTTATCGCCAACCGCGACCGTCTCGACGTGCTGCTCGACGCGACGGAGGAGGAGCGTGTCGCGCTGCAGGGGGAAGTGACGCGCATCGTGGACGAACGCGAGGCGCTGCGTCTGGCGCTGGCGACCGCACGCGAGGAGATCGACGTGGAGGCGGAGACGGCCCGGCTGGCGGCCGCGCGGCGCGATGCGGTGGAAGCGATGGTGGCGGATCTGCGCAGCCAGGCGGCCGCGCGGCAGGCGACGCTGGCGCAGACGCTTGCCGCGCTGGACGGGACGCGCGCGCGGGCGGAGACGCTGCAGGGTCGGGTGACCGATCTGGAGGTGTCGCTCGACGCGGAGGCCGCGGCGCGACTGGCTGAAGTCGCCGCGGCGGAGGCGTTGCGCGTCCGACTGTCGGAAACGGGCGCGGAGCTCACGGAGGCGGAGGCCGGCCGGCTTGCGGAAGCGGCGGCGGCGCAGACCCTGCGCGCGCGACTGGAATCGTCGGACGCGGAGCTGACCGTCATGTCGCTCGCATTGGAGGAGCGGCGGCGGGAGGCGGAGGAGACGCTGACCTTGCTCGCGGCGACCGAGGTGGCGCGCGACGATCTGGACGCCCGGCTGTCGCAGGCGCTGGTCGATCTGACGGCGCAGCGGGACGGCGCTGCGTCGATGGAGGAGCGATTGTCCGCCGCGCTTGCCAGCCTCGAGGAGAGTGGCTCCGTCGAGGATGATCTGCGCGCCGAAGTCGCCCGTCTGCGCTCGACGGTGGAGGCGCGGGGCGCGGACATCGCGGGTGCGGCGGAGCGGCAGGCGGACCTGGAACGGCGCCTCCAGACGGCTCTGTCCGAACGACAGGACGCCCGTGCCACGCAGGCGGAACTCCGCGACGGTCTGGCCCGGGCAATTGCCGCACGACGCGCCGCGGAGGACGAGGCGGCGTCCGTCCTCTCCCGGTCCCAGCGGGATGCGGTGCTGATGGGCGTGGCGGAGGCCCAGCTGGCCGAAGTGGACGAAAGCCGGATCGCCGCGCAGCGCGAGGCGGCGGCGCTCAACCTGCAGGTGGCGGAACTGCGCGCGCAGCTGGGGGGGCTGGAGACGCTGCTTTCCGACGCGGAGTCGCGGGACGGGGAGGCGCAGGTTCGGATCGAAGACCTCGGCAATCGGCTGAACGTCGCCATGGCGCAGGTCGCGTCCGACGAGAAGGCGCGGGCGGAGCGGCTGGAGATCGAGGCCCGGCAGCTGGAGCGCTTCCGGTCGGAGTTCTTCGGGCAGCTGCGCGACGTCTTCGCGGACCGCGAGGGGATCGAGGTGGTGGGCGACCGCTTCGTGTTCTCCTCGGAGGTCCTGTTCGCGCAGGGCGACGCGGACCTGCAGGCCGCGGGGCGCGCGCAGATCGCGCAGGTCGCCGGGATCATCCTCGACGTCGCGGACCAGATCCCCGAGGAGATCGACTGGGTGCTGCGGATCGACGGGCATACCGACGACGTTCCGCTGTCGGGCTCCGGGAAATACGCGAACAACTGGGAGCTGAGCCAGGGACGGGCGCTTTCCGTGGCGCTCTACATGATCGAGGATCTCGGACTGCCGCCCGACCGGGTGGCCCCGACGGGGTTCGGCGAATACCGCCCGGTCGACCCCGCGCCGACCGAGACGGCACGTGCCCGCAATCGCCGGATCGAACTCAAGCTGACGGAGCGCTGAACCCCTAGCGGCAGTAGGGCCCGGAGCGGTAGGCGGCGACGTCGAAGTGGAAGTGGTCGCGGTGGAACCGGTCGGACTCGGGCCCGAGGACGGTTCCGAACGGCCCGCACGCCGATTGCCAGAGGCGGCGCAGCAGTCGGCCCTTCGTCCCGCGGTTCCAATCGTCGAACACCGAGATCCGAGAGCCGTCGGCCAGCCGGATGGCGGAGATGTCGATCGCGTTGCCCCTGGCGTGTTCGCTCAGCTTCGCGCCGGACCGGTTGTTGCGCCCCCGGCAGGCGTAGCCGGCGGCAACCTGCAGTCCGACCGCACCGCCTCCACTGCGCCCGACCGTCGGCAGCAGCCCGTCGCGCACCCAGTCGTCCAGCGCGCGCGCCGTGCCGCAGGTCATCCGCGTCGGCCGGCTGAGGGTCACGCCCCGCACGGAGGTGACCCGCACCGCGTCCGGGATGCCGCAACCGCCCGCCCCCGTGACCGGAGCGATGCGCTCCCCGCGCAGGCTGGACCGCCCGCACAGCCCACCGCCCGGCGTTTGGCGCGGCGTCCGGCTTGCGGCGTGGACCGGGCCGGCGGGGCGCAGCGACGGCCGGTCCGATTGCCGCACCCGTCCGTCGACGTCGATCCGCGGCTCGGGAGCGCGCAGGACGGCGGCGCGGGCGAGGGCCTGCCGGGTTGCGACGGTCAGCCGTTCGGGCGGGCGAACCGAAACCGGGATCGCCGCGACCTTCGGCACTTCCGTCGTGCCGCCCGGCGACAGGATCTCGATCTGCGGCACCGGGCGCGGCACGGGGCGGACGTCGGCCTGCGCCGCCCCGCCGAGGATCGCCAGCATCAGAAGCCACCTCACCGCGCGTCCCCCCGTCCGAAGTTCGGCTTGTCGGTGTCCTGCCCCGCCTCGATGATGCCGCGCCGGATCGCGCGGGTGCGGGTGAAGTAGGCGTGCAGCAGGTCGCCGTCGCCGGTGCGGATGGCGCGTTGCAGCGCGAAGAGCTCCTCGGTGAACCGCCCGAGGATCTCCAGCGTGGCATCCTTGTTGTTGAGGAAGACGTCGCGCCACATCACCGGGTCGGAGGCGGCGATGCGCGTGAAGTCGCGGAAGCCGGCGGCGGAATACTGGATGACCTCGCTGTCGGTCACGCGGCTCAGGTCGTCCGCCACGCCCACCATCGTGTAGGCGATGAGGTGCGGCGCGTGGCTGGTGACGGCGAGGACGCGGTCGTGGTGTTCGGGATCCATCGTCTCCACGTTGGAGCCGAGCGCGCGCCAGAGCCTGGCGAGCCTGTCGGTCGCCTCCGGCGTGTCCGCGGTGGGGGTGAGCAGGCACCAGCGGTTGTCGAAGAGCTCCGCGAAGCCCGAGCGCGGCCCGGAGTGCTCGGTGCCGGCGAGCGGATGGGCGGGGACGAAGTGGACGCCGCCCGGCAGGTGGGGGGCGACGGCCTCGATCACCGCCGCCTTGACGGAGCCGACGTCGCGTGACGGTCGCGCCGGGTTTCAGATGCGGCCCGATCTCGCGCGCGCGACCTCCGCCATCGCGCCGACGGGGACGCACAGCACGACGAGATCGGCACCCTTCACCGCGTCCGCCGCCGTCTCCGTCACGCGGTCGCAGAGGCCGAGGTCCACGGCGACGGCGCGGGTCTCGGCGGAGCGCGCGGTGCCCACGACCTCCCCGGCCAGCCCGTCGCGCTTCATGCGCAGCCCCATGGAACCCGCGATGAGGCCGAGCCCGATCAGCGCGACGCGCTCGTAGATCACGCGCTCCGCCAATCCGCCACCGCCGCCAGCAGGCGGTCGACGCCCGCCGCATTCCCGACGGTGATCCGCAGGCAGTCGGGGAAACCGTAGTTCGCCGGGTGGCGCACGATCACACCGCGCGACTTGAGGTGCGCGTCGCAGGCGACCGCTTCCGCCGCGTCCGCGAATCGCGCAAGGACGAAATTGGCCTCCGACGGGTCGGACGGCAGGCCCAGTTCGGCCAGCCCCGCCCGAAGGCGACCCCGTTGCACGGCGTTGTCGGCGGTGCAGCGGTCGGCGAACCCGCGGTCGCGCACCGCCGCCTCGGCCGCCGCCAACGCCACGTTCGAGAGGTTGAACGGCCCCCGGATGCGGTTGAGCACGTCGATCACCGTTCGCGGGCCGTAGCCCCAGCCGACGCGCATGCCGCCCAACCCGTAGAGCTTGGAGAAGGTGCGGGTCACGAAGACGTTTTCGCGCGCCGAGGCGAGGCCCAGCCCCCCGTCGTAGCCTTCGGAGAACTCGGCGTAGGCACCGTCCAGGATCAGGAGGCAGCCGTCGGGCAGGCCATCCGCGAGCCGCGTCACGTCCTGCCCCCCGATCATCGTGCCGGTCGGGTTCGCCGGGTTGGCGATGAAGACCAGCCGGGTCGCCGCCGAAATGCCGCCGAGCAGAGCGTCGACGTCGACCCTGCGCGCGCGCTCCGGCACCCGGACCGGCGCGGCCCCGGCGGCACGCGCGCTGATCGGGTACATGAGGAACCCGTGCTCTGTGTGCAGCACCTCGTCGCCCTGGCCCGCGAAGGCCTGGCAGAGCCAGTGGATGATCTCGTCGGATCCCACGCCGCAGATGATCCGGTCGGGGTCGAGCCCATGGACCTCCCCGATGGCGGCGCGCAGGCCCGCGTGGTCGGTGTTCGGGTAGAGGTGCATCGCGCCCGCGGCTTCGGCGGCGGCGAGGCGCGCGCTTTCCGGGGCGCCGTGCGGGTTCTCGTTGGACGACAGCTTGAGGATGTCCTCCACGCCCTCCACCTTCGACGCGCCGCCGACGTAGAGGTCGATCTCCATGATCCCCGGCTGGGGTTTCGGTGCGGCGTTCATTGGGCGGACTCCCCATGTCCGGGCCGTTCTATGCGCAGGCCGGGGAGGGGGCAATCCTGCGGGCCGGTCAGAGGAACGACTGGGGGTCGATGTCGATGGAGAGGCGGGTGGATCGGGGCAGCGTCACCTGCGCCACCCATTCCGCGAGCGCGGGCTGGATCGGCGACTGCCGCGGGGCCTTCACCAGCAGCCGGACGCGGTGGCGGCCGCGGATGCGGGAGATGGGGGCGGGGGCGGGACCATAGACCTCGGCACCGACCGCTTCCATCGGCGCGGTGTTCCGGGCGAGCGCGTTGCCGACGTCGAAGGCGACCCTCCCGTCCGTGTCGGAGATGACGATCCCGGCCATGCGCCCGTAGGGTGGCACGCCGGCGGCGCGGCGCTGGTCCGCCTCCTCGCGCAGGAACGCCTCCTCGTCGCCCGACAGGATCGCGCGGATGACGGGGTGCTCGGGCTGATAGGTCTGCATCATCGCCACGCCCGGCCTGTCGGCGCGGCCGGCGCGGCCCGAGACCTGCCGCATGAGCTGGAACGTGCGTTCGGCGGCCCGCAGGTCGGAACCCTGGAGCCCCAGGTCCGCGTCGATGACGCCGACGAGAGTGAGCAGCGGGAAGTTGTGCCCCTTGGCCACGAGCTGCGTGCCGACGATGATGTCCGCCCCGCCGCCCGCGATCTCCTCCACCTTGGCCTTGAGGCTGCGTGCGGAGCCGAAGAGGTCGGACGACAGGATCGCGACGCGGGCGTCGGGGAAGAGCGCGGTCACCTCCTCCGCCATCCGCTCCACGCCGGGGCCCACCGCGGCCAGCTTGCCCTCGACGCCGCAGGACGGGCAGGCGGGGGGCATCGGCGCGGTGTCGCCGCACTGGTGGCACATCAGGCGCTTCTGGAAGCGATGTTCGACCATCCGGGCGTCGCATTGATGGCAGGCGACCTGTTGCCCGCAGGCGCGGCAGAGCGTGACGGGGGCATAGCCGCGGCGGTTGAGGAAGATCAGCGACTGCTCGCCGAGCGCGATCCGCGCGGCAATGGCGGACTTGAGCGTGGGGGAGATCCAGCGACCGCCCGGCACCTCCTCGTCGCGCATGTCGATGGTGGAGAGCTTCGGCAGCACGGCCTCGCCGAAGCGCGAGGTGAGATCGAGCCGTGCGTATTTGCCCAGCTCCGCGTTGGCCCAGCTTTCGAGCGACGGCGTGGCGGTGGCGAGGATGACCTGCGCGCCTTCGCAGGACGCGCGCAACACGGCCATGTCGCGGGCGGAATAGAGAACGCCGTCCTCCTGCTTGTAGGAGGTGTCGTGCTCCTCGTCGACGACGATCAGGCCGAGGTTCCGGAACGGCAGGAACAGCGAGGAGCGCGCGCCGACGACGAGCCGGGCCTGCCCCGTGGCGACGTGGGACCAGCAGCGGCGACGTTCGGCCTGGGTGACGCCGGAGTGCCATTCGGCAGGGCGCGCACCGAACCGCGCCTCCACCCGGGTGAGGAACTCGCCGGTGAGCGCGATCTCCGGCAGCAGGACGAGCGCCTGCCGGCCCTGCGCGAGCGTTTCCGCGACGGCTTCGAGATAGACCTCCGTCTTGCCCGATCCGGTGACGCCACGCAGGAGCGTGGTGCCGTAGATACCCGCCCGCACCTGCCCGCGCAGCGTCGCGGCCGCGTCCGACTGATCGGCGGCCAGCGCCTTGCCAGCGCGGTGCGGGTCGAGCGGCGCGTAGTCGGCATCGCGCGGCATGTCCTGCTCCAGCACCGCGCCGGAGGGGACCAGCCCCTTGATCACGCCCGCCGAGACGCCGGCCATGTCGGCCAGCTCCGACAGCGCGAAGACGTCGCCGGGCCGATCCTTCGAGCGCCGCGATCACCCGGGCGCGCGGGTCCGTCGCGCGGTCCGGCACGCCCGTGCCCAGAGCGTAGACCCGCCGCCTTGCCCGGAGCCTCCCCCAGTCCCGGCGCGCGCAGCCCGAGGCGCAGCATCGCCGGCAGCGGCGTGAGCGTATAGGCAGCGGCGCGTTCCGTGAAGTCGCGCAGCGCCGGCGTCATCGCCGGGATCGGCAGGATACGCAGGATGGGGCGCAGCTTCTCCACCGGCCAGTCGCCCGTGCCCGGCCCCCAGACCACGCCGAGCACCTTGCGGGGCCCCAGCGGCACCTCGACGTAGGCCCCGTCCTCCACCCCGCCCTCGGGCGCGCGGTAGTCGAGCGCACGGTCCAGCGGTTGCGTCGTCAGGACGGCGACGGGCGCGCCGGATGGATGGAAACGGGACATGGGGTCCATATCGCCCCTGCACCCCCGCGATGCCAGAGGCCGGTCAGGCGGCGCGGCGCGTCAGCGCGGTGAGGACGCCCATCCCCATCAGCGCCAGGCCCCCGCCCGCGTCATCCGGCGCAGGACGGTGGGGCGTTTCAGCCCGGCGCGCAGCCGATCGGCGAGCAGCGCGTAGGCGAGGGCGTTCAGGGTGGCCAGCGCGACGAAGGTGGCCGTCAGGATCGTGAACTGCGGCAGGAGCGGATCGTCCGCGCGCAGGAACTGCGGGACGAAGGCGATGAAGAAGACGATGGACTTGGGGTTGAGCGCGGTGACGACGGCGGCGTGTCCGAAGACGGCGCGGACGGGAACGTCGGGCACCGGGTCGACGCGTCCGAGGGTCGTGACCCCGGCGGAGCGGAACAGCGTCCAGCCCATCCAGACGAGGTAGGCCGCGCCGACCCATTTCAGGACGGTGAAGAGCGTGGCCGACGCCAGCACCAGCGCCCCGAGGCCCGCGAGCGAGGCCGACATCGCGATCGCGTCGCCCACCGCCACGCCGCCGGCCGAGGCGACGGCGACGCGGCGGCCCTGGCTCAAGGCATAGCTCATCACGAGCAATACCGTCGGGCCCGGAATCATCAGCAGGGCGGTGGAGGCGGCGACGAAGGCGAGCCAGAGCGTGAAATCCATCGGGGTGGTCCTCGCATCGATCGGGGCGTATCAGGAGGAAAGCCCCCACAGCCCCCGAGGACAACATGAAATTCTTCGTAGACACCGCCGACATCGACGCCATCCGCGAGCTCGGCGAGACCGGGATGGTCGATGGCGTGACCACGAACCCGTCGCTCATCGCCAAGTCCGGACGGGACATCAACGAGGTGACGAAGGAGATCTGCGATCTGGTCGACGGGCCGGTCTCGGCCGAGGTCGTGGCGCTGGAGCATGAGCAGATGCTGGCGGAAGGGCGGCATCTTGCGAAGATCGCCGACAACATCTGCGTCAAGGTCCCGCTGACCTGGGCGGGCCTGCGGACCTGCAAGATCCTCACCGACGAGGGCACGAAGGTCAACGTCACGCTGTGCTTCAGCGCGAACCAGGCGCTGCTGGCGGCCAAGGCCGGGGCCACCTACATCAGCCCGTTCATCGGCCGGCTCGACGACATCAACATCGACGGCATGGACCTGATCCAGGACATCCGCACGATCTACGACAACTACGGCTTCGGAGACGCAGATCCTCGCCGCGTCGATCCGCAATGCGAACCACATGAAGGACGCGGCGCTGATCGGGGCCGACGTGGCGACGGCACCGCCGGCCGTCATCCACGCGATGATCGACCACGTGCTGACCCAGAAGGGCCTCGACGGGTTCATGGCGGACGTGAAGAAGGGCGGCATCAGGATCCTGTAGGGACGTCGGCCCGCGGGCCACAGTCCTCGCGAATGGCGGGGCCGGTGGCTGGATTGCCATCCCCGGCCCCCGCCGCCCGTGCTAGCTCTCCCTCAACCGGCATCAGACCGAGGAGAGAGCAGATGACAGACATTTCGATGCAGGCCGCGGGGGACGACTGGCGCGACCGCGTGTTGACGGACCCCGACATGCTGCTGGAGGACGGCGACGTCATGCGCGCCCTGTCGGCCGCGAGCGAGCGGCGGATGGGCGCGAACGTCATCGACCTGCGCGGCATCGCCATGGCGCGGCTGGAGGAACGGCTGGCCCGGCTGGAGGACGCGCATCGCACCGTGATCGCCGCCGCCTGCGACAACGTCGCCGGGACCGCCCAGATCCACCGCTGCGTGCTGGAGCTGCTGGAGGCGGAAACGCTCGCGCAACTGCTCGACCTTCTGCCGGCCGGCCTGTCGGACATCGTGCATGTCTCCTGCGTCCGGCTGGTGCTGGAGAGCCCCCTGGACGAGGAGCCGCCGCATCCGGCCGTCTCGCTCGTGCCTGCCGGGTCCGTGATGCGCTATCTCACCGAGGCCCAGGGCGGCCCGGTCCGGCAGGTGACGCTGCGGTCCTGCGGACCGGAGGCCGCGCGGGTATTCGGCGAGGACGCGGCCGATCTGCGGTCAGAGGCGCTGCTGCATGTCGATCTCGGGCCCGGCAAGCTTGGCGCGCTTCTGGCCTTCGGATCGGTCGATCCGCAGCAGTTCCACCCCGCGCAGGGCACCGAGCTGCTGGCGTTCTTCGCGCAGGCGTTCCAGCGGATCCTGCGCGGACATCTGGAGTGAGCGTCGACATCTCCCCCGGCGCGCGCGACGCGCTCGCGGCCTGGGTGGATCACATGCGCGCGCTGGACGGCGCGGCGCAGGCGACGCTCACGGCCTATGCGAGCGACGTCGCCGCCTTCCTCGCGTTTCAGGCGGCGCACGGCGGCGGGCCGATGGGGCTGGCGCAGATCGGCGCGATCCGCACGGCGGACATGCGCGCCTGGATGGCGGACCAGCGGCTGCGCGGCATCGGGCCCCGGTCGGTCGCGCGGCATCTCTCCTCGGTCAAGAGCTTCACGCGCTGGCTGTCGGAGCGGGAGGGGTTCGACCCCACCGCGATCCTCGCCACCCGCGCGCCGAAGTTCCGTCGCCCGCTGCCGCGCCCGATCTCGAAGGATGCCGCGCGCGATCTGATCGAGACGGTGGGGATGCAGCACGACACCCCCTGGATCGCCGCGCGCGACGTCGCCGTCGTCACGGTCCTCTACGGCTGCGGGCTGCGCATCTCCGAGGGGCTGGGCCTGACGGGGGCCGCGGCGCCGCTGCCCGACATGCTGCGGGTGCGCGGCAAGGGCGACAAGGAGCGGCTGGTCCCCGTGCTGCCGGTCGCGCGGGCCGCGGTGGACCGCTACGTCGCGGCCTGTCCCTGGGCGCTGGCCTCCGGGGAGCCGCTGTTCCGGGGCGCGCGGGGCGGGGCGCTCAGCCCGCGGATCGTGGCGGGCGTGATGGCGCGCGCGCGGCTGCAACTCGGGCTGCCCTCATCCGCCACGCCCCATGCTTTGCGGCACAGCTTCGCCACGCACCTGCTCGAGGCCGGCGGGGACTTGCGCTCGATCCAGGAACTGCTGGGGCACGCCAGCCTGTCGACGACGCAGACCTACACGGCCGTCGATCAGGTGCATCTGATGGAGACCTATGCCCGCGCCCACCCTCACGGGCGCTGATGCCCGCGGTTCGCCTCCGGGGGCGGCCTGCGCAGCCGGTCTATGAACAGTGTCGTCCACCATTTGATGTCCTGCTCGAACACCGACGTGCGCAGTGCGAGGTGACGTTCCCGGCGCTCCTCCAGCGGCATCCGCAGCGCCCGCCCGATCGCGTCCGCGAAGCTGCTGTGGTCGAAGGGGTTGACCATCAGCGCCTCCGTCATCTGCTCGGCCGCCCCGGCGAAGTGCGACAGGATCAGGACGCCCGGGTCATCCGGATCCTGCGCCGCCACGAACTCCTTGGCGACCAGGTTCATCCCGTCGGCGAGCGGCGTGACGAGGGCGGCGTTCGCGCGGCGGTAGAGGGCGGCGATCACCGCCCGGTCGACGTGCCGGCGCACGTAGCGGATCGGGGTCCAGTCCAGGTCCGCATGGGCCCCGTTGATCGACCCGGACGCCTGCTCCAGCTCCTCGCGGATGTCCTGGTAGGCCTCCACGTCCTTGCGCGAGATCGGGGCGATCTGCAGGAACGTCGGCCGCGGTGCGCTTTCGGCGAGTTGGGAAAGATACGCGCCGAACGCCTTGAACCGGTGCACGAGGCCCTTGGAATAGTCGAGCCGGTCGACCCCGATCAGCAGCGGGGCCCCGGGAGCCAGCTGCAACTCCGGCGGCGGGGCGGCCTCGGCCGTCCGGCGGAACCCTTCCGCATCGATGCCGATCGGAAAGCTGAGGACCTGGAAAGACCGCCCTTCGCGCAGCCAGCTTGCCCGCGAGCGGATCTGCACCTTGGGATCGTGTCGCAGGATCTCGGTGGCCGAGGTGACGTCGCGCTTCGTCTGCAGCCCGAAGATGTCGTGCGCGGCCACCCAGGACGGAAGCGCCGCGACCTGCGGCAGGGCCATCACGTCGTTCGGGTTCGGGAAAGGGATGTGCAGGAAGAGCCCGATCCGGTTCTCCACCCCCAGATGGCGCAACTCCTGCGCGACCATGAGGAAATGGTAGTCCTGGATCCAGATCAGGTCGTCGGGCTCCGCGATGGAGGCGATGGCGCGCGCCACGCGGCGGTTCACGGCCGCATAGGCCTCGAAGTCGCCGGAATGGAACGACAGCAGGTCCGGGCGGTGGTGGAACAGCGGCCAGAGGACGGAATTCGCATAGCCGAGATAGAAGCCGCGGTGCTCCTCTTCGGTGATCGCGAACGTCGCACGCTCATACGCCCCCGAGCCCAGTTCGGTCAGCCCGTCGAGCGCCTGTCCGCTGGGCGCGGCGGCCCCGATCCAGAGCCCGCCGGCAACGGACAGCGCCTCGTGGATCGCATAGACCAGACCGCCGGCGGGCACGTTGCCGCGCGGAATTCGGTTCGACACGACGATGAGACGTCCGCCGGATTCGGTAGTGTCGCCTTCGGGCGAATGGTCCGACGCGGTGTCAGGCAAGCCAGCCCTCCAGAAGGTCGAGCAGCGCGTCGGGGCCGGGCAGGCGGGCGGGGGCGACCGTCTCCGCGGTGCCGATCTTGATGGCGACGCCTGACCTGTCGGCGACGAGTTGCAGCGCCGGCTCGTCGGTCAGGTCGTCGCCCGCGAAGATCGGCACGGTCCCGGCGAACTTCGGCATCCCCAGCAGCCGCTCCAGCGCGATCTCCTTGCCGACGCCCTCGGGCTTCAGCTCGTAGGCCATGAGAGCGGGTTGCAGGCGGAAGCCGTCGGCCGCCATGGCGAGGCTCTCCATGAACCGCAGCGCCAGCGCGCCGTGCTCCTCCGCCTGACGGTAGTGCAGCACCACGCCCGACGGCTTGTGCTCCACCAGGAACTCGGGGCGCAGGGCGGCGAAATCGTCGGCGATGCGGATCAACCGGGCGACGGTGTCCCGGTCGAAGGTCGCGATCGCCTCCTGCCGGCCGTCGTGGCGCATATCGGAGCCGTGGGTCCCGATCAGCGTGCCGGCGAAACCGGGCAGGAACCCTTCGAGGGTGGCGACGGAGCGACCGGACACGAGCGCCACGCGACCGTCCAGCCGGTCCAGCGCCCTGTCGAGCAGGGCGGTCACCCGGTCCGTAACCGTGATTCCATCGGGCCGCTCCGCGATGTCGACGAGCGTTCCGTCGAAATCGAGCAGGAGCGTGGCGTTCGCCGGGTCGGGCAGGTCCCGCGACGTCAGGTCAGCGGCCACGGTATCGTCGCCGCCCATGAAGCCGGTCATCTGGTAATATTCCATCGGCACGGCATCCGCGCTCCCTATTCGGCGGCCAGACTGTAGGCCGTTTTCTGACGCGAGGCCTGCACGGCCAAGGTCGCTTCGACGATCCCGTCCGGGGTGCCGCAATCGAACCTCCGTGCCGAGAAGCGGAAGGCATGGATGCCACCGGCGGCCGCGATCGCATCGGTCAGCTGGATCTCCCCCCCGGCACCGGGCCGCGTCGATCGCAGCGCACGGAACACCGATGCATTAAGGACGTATCGCCCGACGGCCGCAAGGGTGGACGGCGCATCCGACGGTTCGGGCTTCTCCACGAACCCCCGCGCGGGGGTCACGGACGCCGCCCCCGGCACGCAGTCGAACACCCCATAGGCGGAGACACGGTCGCGGGGCACCTCCTGCGCCGCCACGAGGCTGCCCATCGTGTCCGGGTCGAAGGCTTCGGCCATCTCGGCCAGGCAGGGGGTGCCGAGCATCAGGTCGTCGGGCAGGATCACGCCCACGGGGCCGTCGAGCAGATGATCCGCCGCCTGAAGCACGGCATGGCCCAATCCGAGCGGTTCGGGCTGCATCACGAAGACGACCTCGACGTCGGCGGGCATCCCCGCGGCGCGAACGGCGGCGAGCAACTCGACCTTTCCCTTCGCTTCCAACGCCGCCTCCAGGTCCGGGCGGGGCCGCAGGTAGTCCCGGATCGCCTCCTTGTCGGGGTGGGAGACGAAGACGAGCCGCCGCGCGCCGGCCGCCAGCGCCTCGTCCAGCGCGAACTGCAGCAGGGGCGTGTCGTAGACGGGCAGCAACTCCTTCGGGACGACCTTCGTGGCGGGCAACATGCGGGTCCCCATGCCGGCGACTGGGAAGACGATCGTGGCGATACGGGGCATCGGGGTTCTCCTGCTGCGGGGTGTCACCCCTCAATTCGTTACGTCCCATTAACGTTCTGAAATGCAGCGAAGTTCCCTCAGATCTCGATCCCCCTCGCAGGCCGAAAGGGGAGCGGCGGGTGTCCGGATGTCGCCCCTAACCGGCGAGCAGTTCGGGGATGCGGCGCAGGTCGCTGCGGAAATCCGCGGTCGCCCGTTCGCGCCCCTGCGGGTCGGGCAGGCGGAGGAGATAGCTCGGGTGCAGCGTGACGAGGAGCGGGCGGCCGTCCTTCGTCTCCTCCACCCCGCCGCGCCGCTTCAGCAGGCCCTTGCCGTTGCCCGTCAGCGCATGCAGCGCGGTGGCCCCCATCGCCACGACCAGATCGGGATCGACGGTCGAAAGCTCCTGATCCAGCCACCACCGGCAGGCGGAGATCTCACTCGCCGCCGGGCTCTGGTGGATGCGGCGGCGGCCCTTCTGCACGAACTTGAAGTGCTTCACGGCATTCGTGACGTAGGCCCGCCGCCGGTCGAAGCCCACCTCGGCGGAGAGCGTGTCGAAGAGCTGCCCCGCCGGGCCGACGAAGGGCCGGCCGGCGATGTCCTCCTGATCCCCCGGCTGCTCGCCGACGAGCATGACGGGTGCGTCCGGCGGGCCTTCGCCGGGAACGACCTGCGTCGCGGGGGCGTAGAGCGGGCAGCGTTCGCAGGCGGCCATCTGCTGCATGAGTTCGGGCAGGGCGGGCGCGCCGAAGAGGTCGGGCATGTCGCGGTTCATGTTCATTTCCTTCCGGCGTTCCGTGTTCGGGGCCGGCGTCGTAGGGCCCGCCTCCTGCATCCGGAGGGTCCGCGCCCGCGCGTCGGCGATCAGGGAGGGAATGACCCGCGCCTCCGGAAGGTTCCGCCAGTATTTCATCGGCATCTCGGCGCGCATCGCGTCGGGCTTGAGCCGGGCCGGGTTGAAGATGTTGCTGTAGTAGGTCGTCCAGAGCTGCTCCAGCGGGTCGTCGCCCTCGGGTCGAAGGCTCTCGACGGCCTTCAGATCGAGCACGCGATCGACGTAGCGGATCGTCACCTCCGGCGTCACGATCGTCCAGTCCATGTCGCCGAAGCGGTTGACGAAGAAGTCCGCCGTCGGCTCCTCGATCCGGTGGTCGGGCTCGAACCAGGCGGCGAAGCGGCGACGTGCCGTCTTGCCCGCGGGCATCTCCCGGAACCGGACGAAGGCGTGCATCTTGTGCAGGTCGCGGTGGATGGTCTTGGCGATGTCGCGGGCCTGCGCGACCTGCCGGTCGGCCCGATTGGACAGCAGGCCCTGCTCCTCCTGCAATCGCACGAGCAGCGCGTAGGCCAGTGTCATGCCGCGACCCGAGCGTTCGGGGATCAGGCTGCGGGAAAGGTCCGCGAAGCTGGCGGGAACGCGGATCTCGCCGCGCTCCACGGGCAGGGGGCGGTCGAACATCGACGCGCCGTCGCCGGCCAACCCCCAGTCCACCGCCGCCGCCGGCACCTCGGCCCGCGCCAGCCGCCGGGCGGTGTCGCGCCAGGCGGCATAGGTCCCGATCCGCGGCAGGCGGGGGGCATACACCTCAGAAGAGTTCCATCTGCTTGGGCTTCACGAAGCGGGCGCGCAGGTTCTGCGCGTCCAGCATCTGACCGGGCGTGTGGCCGCGCGCGACCACGAAGGACGACGCCTGCTTGATGCGCCCGCCCATCCGCTTGATGTCCTCCAGCGACAGCGAGGCGCTGCGCCGGGCCGCGATGATGCGCTGCACGATCTTCACGCCGAAGCCCGGCACGCGCAGCAGCGTCTCCCGGTCGGCATGGTTCACGTCCACCGGGAAACGGTCCCGGTTCGCGAGTGCCCAGGCCAGCTTGGGATCGACGTCGAGGTCGAGCATTCCGCCGGTCTCCCGCGTCAGGATCTCGTCCAGCCCGAAGTCGTAGAACCGTAGCAGCCAGTCGGCCTGGTAGAGGCGATGTTCCCGCATGAGCGGCGGATCGACGAGCGGCAGCACGGCGCTGGCGTCGGGGATGGGGGAGAATGCGGAGTAGTAGACCCGCTTGAGCCCGTAGGCCCCGTAGAGCCTGTTCGCCGTTCCCAGGATCGCCGCGTCGTCCGCCGCGTCGGCCCCGACGATCATCTGCGTCGACTGACCGGCGGGCGCGAACCTGCCGCGACTGCGCCCGGTGTGGCTGCGGTCGGCGTAGTCCTCCTTCGTGAGACGAACCTTGCCCATCGCCTGCCGGATGCCCTCGGGGTTCTTGTCGGGGGCGAAGGCGCGGACGCTTGCATCGGTCGGAAGCTCCACGTTGATGGACAACCGGTCGGCGGCGAGGCCCGCCCGTTCGATCAACTCGGGCGACGCCTCGGGAATGGTCTTGAGGTGGATGTAGCCGCGGAAGCCCCCGGCGCGCAGCTTCTCGGCGATGCGCACCATCTCCTCCATCGTATAGTCCGACGACTTCACGATCCCCGAGGAGAGGAACAGCCCCTCGATGTAGTTCCGGCGGTAGAACTCCGTCGTCAGCCAGACGACCTCGTCCACCGTGAAACGCGCGCGAGGCACGTTCGAGGAGACCCGGTTCACGCAATAGGCGCAGTCGTACACGCAGTAGTTCGTCATAAGGATCTTGAGCAGACTGATGCAGCGACCGTCGGGCGCGTAGGCATGGCAGATCCCGGACCCGGTGGTCGAGCCGAGCCCCGTGCCGTCGCGCGATCCGCGCTTCGTCGTGCCCGAACTGGCGCAACTCGCGTCGTACTTCGCGGCATCCGATAGAAGCGCGAGTTTCTCCTGAATCGACATCTTTCCCATAGTGTTCAACCTATGTTCACCCTCCGTTTCCGGCAAGGCGCAAAAAGTCGATGAGGTGCGACGGAACATCCCCGCCGCAACCTGCGTTACCACGACAGAAATACCGGGGGCACATGCTCCCCACCTGCGCGAGGCGCAGGCGCACAATCGAGAAACGGAGCAGTCCAATGAACAGCATCTTCTACATCATCGGCGTCGTTGTCGTGGTTCTTGCCATCATTAGCTTCATTGCCTGATCCAGGGCCCTTCGTTTCCGTCATCGCAAGCTCAGGAGAATCCCCAATGACCTCCCCGAACACCCCGCCGAAGTCACCGTCCGCAGCCGACACCAACTCGTTCAAGACCGTCACCGAAGCCTCCACCACGTCGCCGGCGGCGCGCGCGAGTCTGGATGCCTCCAGTTCCTCCTCCGCCGCATCCGCCAGCCAGTCGACCTCCGGCAGCGGCGGTTCGGGCGAATTGGCGGACAAGGCCAAGGCCGAAGCGTCCAAGGTCGCCGACAAGGCCAAGTCGGCCGCGGAATCCGGCCTCGAAGGCATCAAGGGCGAGGCGACGCAGCGCATCGACGAGACCGCGAGCCATATCCGCAGTGCCGGCCGCGAGTTCGGCGACGACAGCTATCAGGCGCAGGCGGCGGATTACCTGGCCGACAACCTTATCGAGGCGGCGGACCGCATCCGCGCGCAGGATCTCGATAGCATGACCCGGGAGGCGACCGCCTTCGCGCGCAGCAATCCGACCCTCGTACTGGGCGGTGCCGCGCTGCTCGGATTCGCCGTCGCGCGTCTTCTCAAGGCGTCCGAACACGGTGGCCGCGCATGACGCAGCACGCTCCCGAGCCCAAGGGCCCGGCCGGGCTGGTGGGCGATGTCCTCGGACATGCGGCGTCACTCGTGCGCAAGGAGCTCGACCTTGCGCGGGCGGAGCTGTCCGAGAACGTGAACCGCGCCGGCGTGGCCATCGGGTTGCTGGTCGGCGCGTTGGTCGTGGCGCTGGTCGCGCTCAATGTCCTCGCGGCGGCGCTGGTGGCGGCGATCGCGGAGTTGGGACTGGCGACCGGGTGGGCGGCGCTGATCGTCGGCGGTGCGCTCGCGATCGCTGCCGGGGTGATGGCCTCGAAAGGGGTCGGTGATCTCAAGCTCGTCAGCCTCGCCCCGACGCGGACGGCGAAGAACATCCGGCGCGACGCCGAAGCCGTGAAGGAGACGATCTGATGGCTGAGCCTCTCACCTCCGATGAGATAGAGCGCGATATCGAGATGGAACGTGTCGCGCTGGCCCGTTCGATCGATGAGTTGCAGCGGACGCTCTCGCCCGACGCCTTCGCACAGCGTGCCACGACGTTGATCCGCGACAACGGCGGGGAGATCGTGGACACCGCCGTGCGTCAGATCCGGGAGAACCCGATGGCGCTGGCGCTGACAAGCGTGGGACTGACCTGGCTGATGGTCGGGCCGGTCCAGAACCGCTACGACCCGGCCGGATACCTGTCCGCCAAGCGCGAGCAGTTCATGCCCGAGAGGTCGCCCAGGCCGGCACGCGCCAAACCGAGCGTGACCTACGACCACCGGACCTACGAGACGGTGTCCGGCTTCCGCAGGCCCGATCCGGACGACAGCTTCGAGACGCGGATGGCCCGGGCCGAGACCCGCCGATACGACCCCGCGATCCGCGCCGATGCGGACCGTACGTCCAGAACCCAAACGCGACGCGCGACCGGCAAGAAGAGCCTCCGCGATCGCCTGATCGAAGGAACCGAGACCATGACCGATGCAGCAAGAGACCGCGTGATGGCCGCCAGGGAAGCCGCCTTCGAGGCCGAACAGCGCCTCGAGGCTCGCGCCCGGCAGTACAGCGCCGCGAGCCGCGATGCCTATTCAAGCCAGCCGCTCATGGGGGCGCTGGTCGCCTTCGGTGTCGGCGCGGTCATCGGCGGCATCCTGCCCCGGACGCAGACCGAGGACCGGCACCTCGGTGCCGCCCGCGACCGTGCACTGGTGGAGGCGGAGCGGGTCTACCGCCAGGAGGTCGCCGGCCTGCGGGCGAAAGCGGAGACCATCGCCGAGGACACGATGACCTCGGCCGCGGATGCGTTGAAGAGCGCTGTGCCGGGCAAGAACGGTTAGCCTGAACGCCCTGTGAACCGAACCGCGGAGTAATCCGGCCGAGGGGGCGCTTTCCATGACGGGAAGCGCCTCTCTTCGTTCTTGGTCCAACCAGCAGACAGGCAGTCGGGGGCCTGCGAATGTCGCCGGGACGGACGGATCGACCGGTTCCGGATAGCCAGCGACGACGATCCTGCCGACCAGTCTCCGACCGCACGAAAGGCTTTATGCAGGCTGAGCCGGCACGCGCGAGAACCTGTGGACCAGATTGCCTCCAAACCCCGCATCGCCGACATCCGTCCCGTCTCCCGCATCTCCGTCGTCGCCCTCCCGTCGCATATCCGTTGACAGCGGCCCGCCGTCCCCGGAGGCTTGGTCGTGTCGAACGGCTCGACCGGGAGTGGCCATGGCGCAGGTGCGCATACAGCGAGAGGACGGTCGCGGCGCCGGCGTCGTCTCCCGTTCGGCCGGGGTCCGGTGCGGAGCCGATGACACGTCCGATGTCCGCAGGGCCGCGTGGGGCTGATGCGCGGCTACATCCGCGCCGTCGATGCGGTGAACTTCCGGCTCGGGCGGGTCGTGATGTACGGGATCTTCGTGCTGATGGCGATCCTGCTGTGGTCGTCGTTCAGCAAGACCTTCTACGTCCCCTCGCTCTGGACGCTGGAGATGGCGCAGTTCGTGATGGTCGGCTACTACATCCTGGGAGGGCCGTACTCGCTGCAACTCGGCTCCAACGTCCGGATGGACCTGTTCTACGGCGAATGGTCCCCTCGTCGGAAGGCCTGGTTCGACCTCGTCACCGTCTGCCTTCTGATCTTCTACCTCGGCGTGATGCTCTACGGCGCGGTCAGCTCGACGGCCTATTCGCTGGGCTACTGGGGGTCGGAGCCGTTCTCCTTCCTCGGCGGGCTGGTCACGGGCGCGACGGAGGTCGGGCGGATGGAGCAGTCGCCGACGGCCTGGCGGCCCTACCTCTGGCCCATCAAGGCGGTGATGGTCTTGGGCTTCGCGTTGATGCTGCTGCAATGCACCTCGGAACTCTGCAAGGACGTGCTGCGGCTGCGCGGCGAGGCGGCCTGATGTCCTACGAGCTCATCGCCACGCTGATGTTCTCGACGATGATGCTGATGCTGCTGACGGGGCAGCGGGTGTTCGGAGCCATCGGCTTCGTCGCAGTCGTCGCCGCGCTGCTGCTCTGGGGCGACCGGGGCGGGTTCGACATCGGCTTCTCGGCGGCGATGGGCCTCATGGTATGGTATCCGCTGCTCACCCTGCCGATGTTCATCTTCATGGGCTACGTGCTGTCGGAATCGAAGATCGCCGACGATCTCTACCGGATGTTCCACGTCTGGATGGGGGGGCTGCGCGGCGGGCTGGCGGTGGGGACGATCGGGCTGATGGTGCTGATATCGGCGATGAACGGGCTGTCGGTCGCGGGCATGGCCATCGGGTCGACCATAGCGCTCCCGGAACTGCTCAAGCGGGGCTACGACAAGCGGATGGTGACGGGGGTGATCCAGGCGGGCTCGTCCCTGGGCATCCTCGTGCCGCCCTCCGTCGTGCTGGTGCTCTACGCGATGATCGCGCGGCAGCCGGTGGGGCAGCTCTGGCTGGCGGGCGTGGTGCCGGGGCTGATGATGGCGGGGCTTTTCGTCGTCTACATCGTACTGCGCTGCCGGGCGAACCCCGCCCTCGGACCGGCGCTCCCCGCGGCCGAGCGCGATGTGCCACGGGCCGAGAAGATGCGCCTGCTGCGTGCCGGCCTGCTGCCGCTCGCCATCTTCGCCACGATGATGGTGCCCTTCGTGCAGGGCTGGACGTCGCTGGTCGAGAGCTCCGCCATCGGCGCGCTCGCCGCCTTCGCCGCCGCCGTCCTGAAGGGACGGATGACGCGGGAGGTGTTCGAGAACTCGGTGCGCAACACGCTGGGCATCACCTGCATGTTCATGTGGATCATCCTCGCCGCGCTGGCCTTCGGCGCTGTGTTCGACGGGCTGGGCGCGGTGAAGGCCATCGAGGGCGTGTTCACCGAGCGGCTGGATCTGAGCCCCTGGACGATCCTGATCCTGATGCAGCTGTCGTTCATCCTCATGGGCACGTTCCTCGACGACACCGCGATGCTGGTGATCGTAGCCCCGCTCTACGTGCCGCTGGTGGGCGAGCTGGGGTTCGACCTCATCTGGTACGGCATCCTCTACACGATCACGACGCAGATCGCCTACATGACGCCGCCCTTCGGCTACAACCTGTTCCTGATGCGCGCGATGGCCCCGCCCGAAATCGGCCTGCGCGATATCTACGCTTCCATCACTCCCTTCGTTTTCATAATGGTCGGCGCGCTGGCATTGGTGATGGTATTTCCGGGGATCGCGATGTGGCTGCCGGGGGTCGTGTATGGAAACTGACGCACCGGCCGCCATCCTGCCGGATCGGCTGATCTGGATCGACCGGCTTCGCGGAGTGGCGGCGCTGGCCATCGTCGTGTTCCACTACCACCACTTCTACCTTGCGGATTTCGCCGCGCGACCGACGATCCCCCCGGCCGACACGTTTCCCTATGCCGCGCTGCTCCTGCCGCTCTATTCCGCATGGGCGGCCAGGGCGGTGGAGTTGTTCTGGATGATCTCCGGGGTCGTCTTCCTGCACGTCTACAGGGAGCGCACCACGACCGTCTGGCGCTTTGCGGTCGCCCGCTTCGCCCGCCTCTATCCGCTTCACCTGCTGACGTTGCTCGCGGTCGCGGCGCTCCAGATCTACAGCCTGCACGCGGTCGGTCACTGGCAGATCTACGGCAACAACGACCTCAAGCATTTCCTGCTGCAACTCGGCTTGATGTCGAACTCCGTCTCGCTGTCCAACGGTCTCAGCTACAACGGTCCGATCTGGTCGGTCTCGCTGGAGGTTCCGGTCTACGTCATGTTCCTCGCCCTTCTGCCGGTGATGCGGCGCGCCGCGCTGGCGACGTCCGTGGCGGCGTTGATCGCCGCGGGTTTCCTAATGTCGATCGATCTTCCGTTGATCGGTGCACCGGTCTTCCTCTGCGCGTTCTATTTCTTCTTCGGATGTCTGCTTTATCATCTGTTTCGCCTGGCCGGCGGCGCGGCCGGTCCGACCTCGGGTGTCGCCCTGCTGTGCTGCGCGATCGGCGCGGCGGGGATCGCATGGAACTCCATCGACTTCGCCGTGGCCGGTTTCGCCGGGGCCGCCATCGTCGGAGCCCTTGCGGCCGAACGCGGGTCCATGCTGCGGGAACGCCTGAGTTGGCTGGGGGACCTGAGCTATGCGGTCTACCTCGTACATGTGCCGCTCCAGATGCTACTGCTGCTGGTCGCCGACCGCTTCTTCGACGGCACCCGAGCCTTCGCGGCGTCTGCGCTGCTGTTGCCGCTCTACCTCGCCGCCACGCTCGCGGTGGCCCATGTCCTGCATTTCAGGTTCGAGCGGCCCTTGGGCCGGTTCCTGAACCGGACGCTGGCCCCCGGACCACGATCCCACCCGCTCACCATCCACGGAGAAAGACCATGACATCAAGACGCAAGTTCATCCAGGGGGCCGCATTGGCCGCCCCCGCCGGAGCTCTCGCGGCTCCTGCGCTGGCGCAGAGCACGATCACCTGGCGGATGCAGACCTACGCCGGAGCATCGCTCGCGGCGGAGGTGATCGACCCGGCGATCCGCATGTTCAATCAGATCGCCGGCGACCGGATGCAGATCGAACTGTTCTACGCCGATCAGCTGGTCCCGACGGGCGAACTGTTCCAGGCGCTTCAGCGCGGCACGATCGACGCGGTGCAGTCCGACGACGACTCCATGGCCTCGCCCACCGAGGTCACCGTCTTCGGCGGCTACTTCCCCTTCGGGTCGCGCTACTCGCTCGACGTGCCGGTGCTGTTCAACAAGTACGGGCTCAACGAGATCTGGGACGAGGAATACTCCAAGGTCGGCGTGAAGCACATCTCGGCCGGAGCCTGGGACCCGTGCCATTTCTCCACCCGCGATCCGATCCGCTCGCTGGCGGATCTGGAAGGCAAGCGCATCTTCACCTTCCCGACCGCCGGGCGCTTCCTGTCGCAGTTCGGCGTCGTGCCGGTGAACCTGCCGTGGGAGGACATCGAGGTCGCGATGCAGACCGGAGAGCTCGACGGCATCGCATGGTCGGGCATCACCGAGGCCTACACCGTGGGCTGGGCGGACGTGACGAGCTACTTTTTGACCAACAACATCTCCGGGGCCTGGGCCGGGTCGTTCTTCGCGAACATGGAACGGTGGAACGAGTTGCCGGAGGACCTGCAGACGCTGTTCCGCGTCTGCTGCGACCAGTCGCACTACTACCGCCAGTGGTGGTACTGGGGCGGGGAGGCGGACCTGCGCGTCAACGGCACCAAGCTGGAGCTGACCACGATTCCGGACGAGGAGTGGGCCATCGTCGAGACGGCCGCGGAGCAGTTCTGGGAGGAGATCGCCGCGGAATCCGAGACCAAGCGGCGGGTGGTCGACATCTTCAAGCAGTACAACGCCGACATGCTGCGCGCCGGTCGCCCCTACCGCTACGGCTGATCCGACGGGGGCGGCCGCGCGTCGCCCCCGCCCTTCCCAACGAAAGCAACGATATGCCCGGACCCTGGACCTTCGAAGACCTTCAAGCGCGGGTGAAGGATGGCTCGGTCGATACCGTGCTTGCCTGCTTCGTGGACATGCAGGGTCGGCTGACGGGCAAGCGCTTCCACGGGGTGAACTTCGTGGAGACCTCCTATGAGGAGACCCATTGCTGCAACTACCTGCTGGCGACCGACCTCGAGATGGCGACGCCGGACGGCTATGCCTCCACCAGCTGGAAGAGCGGCTACGGCGACTACGTGATGAAGCCGGACCTGACGACCATCCGGCCGGTGCCCTGGCTGGAGGGGACGGCGATGGTGCTCTGCGACGTGCTCGACCACCACACCCACGCGCCCGTGCCCCATTCGCCTCGGGCGGTGCTCAAGCGGCAGATCGCCAGGCTGGAGGCGATGGGGTTCGAGGCGCGTATGGCGACGGAACTGGAGTTCTTCCTCTTCGCCGACAGTCTCGACACGATCCGCAAGTCGGGCTTCCGGACGCTGGAGCCGATCAGCGGCTACAACGAGGATTACCACATCTTCCAGACGACGAAGGAGGAGGGCGTGATGCGCAGGGTCCGCAATCACCTCTACGCCGCCGGCCTGCCGATCGAGAACACCAAGGGCGAGGCCGAGGCGGGGCAGGAGGAGCTGAACATCCGCTACGCCCCCGCGCTCGATTGCGCCGACAACCACTCCATCGCCAAGCACGCCATCAAGGAGATCGCCTGGCAGCAGGGCCACGCCGCGTCCTTCCTGCCCAAGTGGCACAAGGACCGCACGGGCTCGTCCAGCCACGTCCACCAGTCGCTGTGGCAGGACGGTGCGCCGGCCTTCGTGGAAAAGGACGCCGGGCACGGCATGTCCGATCTGATGCGGCACTACATGGCCGGGCTGATCCATTTCGCGCCGGAGTACACCTATTTCCTCGCGCCTTACGTCAACAGCTACAAGCGCTTCGCCAAGGGCACCTTCGCGCCGACCAAGACGGTCTGGTCCGTCGACAACCGCACCGCGGGCTTCCGGCTCTGCGGGGAGGGGACGAAGGGCGTGCGGGTGGAATGCCGCATCGGCGGGTCGGACCTGAACCCCTATCTCGCGCAGGCGGCGATGCTGGCGGCCGGCATGCGCGGGATCGAGCACGAGATGGAGCTGGCCCCCGCGACCACGGGCGACGTCTACGAGGATGCCAGGGCGGCTGACATCCCGCGGACGCTGCGGGCGGCGACGGAGACGCTGCGGGGCTCGGCCTTCCTGCGCGAGGCCATGGGCGACGACGTGATCGACCACTACACCCGCGCGGCGGAATGGGAGCAGGAGGAGTTCGACCGGGCGGTCACCGACTGGGAGATCGCCCGCGGTTTCGAAAGGGCCTGACATGACCATAGAGTGCATCTCCCCCATAGACGGGTCGACCTTTGCAACCCGCGAAACGCTGTCGCGGGCGGAGGCGGTAGCCATCGCCGGGCGGGCGAGGACCGCGCAGGTCGCTTGGGCCGCCCGCCCCCTCGCCGAACGGATCGCGCTGGTGCGGGCCGGGGTGGCCGCCCTCGGCGCGATGAACGAGGAGATCGTGCCGGAGCTGGCCCGGCAGATGGGCCGCCCCATTCGCTACGGCGGCGAGTTCGGCGGCGTGGAGGAGCGCGCGACCTACATGGCCGGCATCGCCGAGACCGCGCTCGCCCCCGTCGTGATCGAGGACTCGCGACGCCTTCCACCGCTCCATCGAGCGGGTGCCGCACGGGCTCGTGCTGGTCGTCGCCCCCTGGAACTACCCCTACATGACGGCGATCAACACGGTCGCCCCGGCGCTCATCGCCGGTAACGCGGTGATGCTGAAGCCGGCGTCGCAGACTCCGCTGGCGGGCGAGCGGATGGTGCGTGCGTTCCATTCCGCCGGCGTGCCCGAGGACGTCTTTCGCTGCGTCTTCCTCGGCCACGAAACCACCTCCGACCTGATCGCCGCGCGCACCTTCGGGTTCGTCAACTTCACCGGTTCGGTCGCCGGCGGGCGCGCGATGGAGCGGGCGGCGGCGGGGACCTTCACCGGGCTGGGGCTGGAACTCGGCGGCAAGGATCCGGGCTACGTGATGGAGGATGCCGATCTGGACGCCGCCGTCGAGACGCTGATCGACGGGGCGATGTTCAACGCGGGGCAATGCTGCTGCGGGATCGAGCGGATCTACGTCCACGAAAGCCTCTTCGACGCTTTCGTGGCGAAGGCCGTCGCCATCGTCGAAGGCTACGTGCTGGGCGACCCGCTGGACCCGGAGACCACGCTCGGGCCCATGGCGCACGCCCGCTTCGCCGACCACGTGCGCGCGCAGACGGCGGAGGCCGTGGCGGCGGGGGCGGTCGCGCGCGTCGATCCCACGCGCTTCCCGAACGACGGCGGGGCCTACCTGATGCCGCAGATCCTCACGAACGTGACCCACGACATGGCCGTGATGCGCGAGGAGAGCTTCGGCCCCGTGGTCGGCATCATGCCGGTCGCGGACGACGCGGAGGCCGTCCGGCTGATGAACGACAGCGCCTACGGGCTCACCGCCTCGCTCTGGACCCGCGATCCCGCCCGCGCGAAGTCCATCGCCGACCGGATCGAGACCGGCACCGTCTTCCTCAACCGCGCCGACTACCTCGACCCCGCGCTCTGCTGGACCGGGTGCAAGGACACCGGGCGCGGCGGCGGGCTCTCCGTCATCGGGTTCCACAACCTGACCCGCCCGAAATCCTTCCACTTCAAGAAGTCCTGATCCCATGACACTCCGCGCCAACTGGTCCTACCCGACGTCGATCCGCTTCGGGGCCGGCCGCATCTCCGAGATCGCCGAGGCCTGCGCCGCCGCCGGCATCGCCAAGCCCCTCCTCGTGACCGACCGGGGGCTCGCGTCGATGGAGATCACGACGCGCACGCTCGACCTGATGGAGGCCGGGGGGCTCGGCCGCGCGATGTTCTCTCGAGGTCGATCCGAACCCCGACGAGCGCAACGCGGAGGCCGGGGTGCGCGCTTACCGCGAGGGCGGCCACGACGGGGTGGTGGCCTTCGGCGGCGGCTCGGGGCTCGACCTCGGCAAGCTCGTCGCCTTCCTCGCCGGGCAGACGCGCCCCCTGTGGGATTTCGAGGACGTGGGCGACTGGTGGACCCGGGCCGACGCCGACGCCATCGCGCCCATCGTCGCCGTGCCGACCACGGCCGGGCACCGGCTCGGAGGTCGGGCGCGCCTCGATCATCACCAACTCCGTCACGGCGGAGAAGAAGATCATCTTCCACCCGAGGATCCTGCCCACCGTCGTCATCTGCGACCCGGAGCTGACCGTGGGCATGCCGCGCGCCATCACCGCCGGCACCGGGCTCGACGCCTTCGCGCATTGCCTGGAGGCCTACTGCTCGCCGCATTTCCACCCGATGTCCCACGGCATCGCGCTGGAGGGGATGCGGCTGGTGAAGGAATACCTGCCCCGCGCCTACGCCGACGGGACGGACATCGAGGCGCGGGCGCAGATGATGGCGGCGGCGGCGATGGGGGCCACGGCGTTCCAGAAGGGGCTCGGCGCGATCCACGCGCTCTCCCACCCCATCGGCGCGATCCACCACACGCATCACGGCACGACCAACGCCGTCTGCATGCCCGCCGTGCTCCGGTTCAACCGACCGGCCATCGAGACCGCCATCGACCGCGCCGCCGCCTACCTCGGGATCGACGGCGGCTTCGACGGGTTCGCGGGTTATGTCGACGCGCTGAACGACAGCCTCGGCATTCCGCGCACGCTCACGGCGCTCGGCGTGACGGACCCGGACGTGGACCGGATCGTGGCGGACGCGCTGCGCGACCCGAGCACGGGCGGCAATCCGGTGGAGATGACGGAAGCGAACACGCGGGCGCTGCTGCTGGACTGTCTCTAGGGTCGGGCGCGCGCGCGGTTGAGGGCGAGGAGGGCGGCGAGGATGGCCTCGTCCTCCATGCCCGCGTCCCACGCCTCCTCCCAGCCGTAGGCGGCGGCGACGGCGGCGTCGAGGCGGTCGTGCAGGCCGGCGAGCCAGGCGGGGCGGGCGTTGTAGAGGTTGGTGAGGGTGCGGGTCTTCAGCACCTTGGCCGCCGCCTCGTCCACCGGCAGGAGGCGGTCGGGATAGCCCGGCACGACCTCCGGTTCGCGGCGCACGAGGTCGGGCGGGTTCAGCCAGGCCTCGCGGCGGGCGTTCAGATCGGCGGCGGCCGCGGCGATGGCCCGCGCGCGGGGGTCGTCGGCGTAGGCGGCGGCGGGGACGTCGGGGGTGAGGCCTTCGGGGAAGGGGAAGGTCTCGAAGGTGGTGGAGGGGGTGTAGCGGGGATCGTTGCCGACCCCGAGGAAGGTGCCCATGCGGAGCGACCAGATCTCGTGGAAGCGGGAGTGGAGGATGCCGAAGGTGGTGTCGTCGTCGCGGGCGATGGCGATAGAGCTGGCAGTCCGGAAGTTCAGCCTCGGTCAGCCAAACGAAAAGGCGATGTTTCGCCACGCGTGGCGTTACGATGAATCGTGACAGACGCGAGACGGCGCAACGCATTCCGAGGTCGTGCCGGTTCGACCGTGATGCCACCAATTCGCGTGCGATGGCTTCGCGTCGTCGGTTCGTCTGCTCGCATTGGACGCACCTGCTCACGCACCATACTCGAACGGAGCCTCGAAATAGGCCGCTTCAGCCTCGCTCATGTCCGCCGAAATCGATAATCCACTTATCCGGATGCCGCCGGGTAATGTCCATTCCATTCGCCAAGGTCGAACAACTGTCATCGTTCTTCGTGCCATTCGGATTTGTCGGCAGCGCTAGAAGCATGTCGCGCCTAGATCACCGTGCAATATCGAATGGCCCATTCTTCTGCGTCCCGATGAAAGCAACGCCCACGTTCTCCTCCAGCCGTGCCGCCGTCGTCAGGTCCACCCCGCCGCCCGTCAGGTCCGACGCCACGCGCTCGACCTCCCGCCCGTCCAGCACGCCGCCACCCGCCTCGCCGTCGAAGCAGATCATCGAGACCCGCACCGCCGCGCCCTCCACCGTCCAGGGCTCGTCGGACCAGGCCTCGAAGATGCGCCCGTGCTCCACGAGCGGTTCCAGCACCTTGCGGTTCGCCCCGCCGCGGATCGAGTTCGTCGCCACGAACCCCGCCCGCGCGGCACGCCCCTCCCGGATCGCCTCGCCCGCGGCGGCGAACCAGTAGGCCACGAGGTCCACCCCGCCCGGCACGTCCTTCCACGTCCGCCGCAGCCGGGTGGCGTAGGCCTCGCCCAGTTCCGAGATCATCCGCTTGTTGCCCAGGAACGGCGGGTTGCCGACGATGGCGTCCGCGCGCGGCCAGACGCGGCGGGTCGGCGCATCCTCGGGGCCGTCGAGCAGGGCGTCCACGCATCGGATCGTCCCCAGCTTGCGCAGGATCGGATCGCGGGCGGCGTCGAACCCGTTGCGGCGCATCCACTGGATCTCCGCGATCCAGATCGACACGCGGGCCAGCTCGGCGGCGTAGGGGCTCAGCTCCAGCCCCAGCACCGCCTCGGGCCCCACCTGCGGTGCGGGCCGCGCGAGGCCCATGGCTTCCGCGTCGAGGTTGGCGACATGCTCCAGATCCTTGAGCGCGGTCAGCGTCAGGCTGAGGAAGTTGCCCGACCCGCAGGCCGGATCCAGCACGCGAAAGCCGCGCAGCCGTTCGAGGAAGCCCAGATGCAGCGCCGTCGCCTGCCCCTCCAGCCGGGTGATCGCGGCGCGGTCGGCGGGCGAGAGCAGCCGGTCGGCGGTGCGCACCGGTCGGCGGGCAAGCGCCGCTTCCATCCGGGCGCGCACGTCGGCCCATTCCGCGCGCAGGGGCCGCACGACGACGGGCTCCACGATCTGCGCGATCTTGGCGGCGTCGGTGTAATGCGCGCCGAGCTGGCTGCGCTTGGCCGGGTCCAGCCCCCGCTCGAAGAGGGTGCCCAGCAGCGTCGCGTCGATCTCCGACCAGTTGAGCCTGGCGGTGGCGTGCAGGTCGGCCACCTCCGGGCCGGTGAGCGGGATCGTCGCACCGTCGTCGAAGAGCCCGCCGTTGAACCAGTCCACCCGCTCGAACCCGACCATGCCGCCCGAATGCATCGCCGCGAAGAGGGTGCGCGAATGGGTCTCGAAGTCGGCCGGGGCGGCGCGGCAGTGGTGCAGCATCCGCTCGAACATCTTGTTGGGGAGCAGGCCCACGTCCTCGGCGAACATGCAGAACACCAGACGGTTGACGAAATGCGCCACGGGTTCGGGCGCATGGCCGCGGGTGGCCAGTTGCGCGGCCAGCGCGGCGAAGCGGGCGGCGGCCTCCTCCGTCAGGTCCGCACGGGTGCGGGTGGGGCGCAGGCGGGCCGGATCCTCGAAGCAGGCGCGCAGGGTGTCGCGGTGGCGCGCGTCGCGCAGGTCTTCGAGCCCGATCTCATGCGTCTCCACCACCCGCCCCGTCCAGGAGGTGCGGATCACGATGCGCTCCATGTCCGACACGATCAGCAGCGGCGGGTTGGCCAGCGCGGGGGCGTAGCGCTGCACCTGCGCGTAGGCCGCGTCGAGGTCCGCATGCGGGCCCTTGTACTCCCAGGCGAAGCAGTCCCGCCGCCAGACATCGGCCCAGCCCTTGCCGCCCGTCGTCTTGGACGCGCCCTTCTCGAAGGTGAACCACGCGCCGGTGGGGTCGGCGGCGACCGGATCGTCGAGGCCGAGCAGCGCGCAGAGGTCGTTGAAGTGCGACTGGGAGGCGGAGCGCTCCTTGAGCCGGGTGCCCGTCCAGCGGGCGATGAACCGGTCGGGGGTCATTTCATCATGTCCTGCAGTCTCAGTTCTGCGATGCGTTCGACCTGTCGGCAGGCTTCGGCGCGTTCGGTTTTCGGGTTTTGGGCGATGCGGGTCTTCATGGCGGCGAGGATGGCGGGTTTGTCGTGGTCTCGGACGGCGAGGATGAAGGGGAATCCGTGTCTGCGGACGTAGGCCTGGTTGTGCATCCGGAACGTCTCGCGTTCGGCGTCGGTGAGCAGGTCGAGACCGGCGGCGGCCTGTTCGGCGGTGCTTTCGGGGGTGAGGCGTCCGGCGGCGGCGAGTTTGCCGGCGAGGTCGGGGTGGGCGGTGAGCACGCCGAGGCGCTCGTCGTCGGTGGCGGCGCGGAAGGCGCGGGCGAGGGCGGCGTGCAGGCCGGTGGCGGTATCGTGGGCGGGTCCGAGTTCGGCGTCGAAGGCGCGCTCGGCGACCCAGGGGGAGTGTTCGAAGACGGAGCCGAAGCGGGCGACGAAGGTCTCGCGGTCCATTTCGGAGGGGCGGGCGCGGCGGATGTGGGGGTGGGTGGCGGCCCAGTGCGCGGCGATCTGCGCGCGGGTCGCGATCCAGACGCCGCCCTCTCGCTCGTGGCGGGCGGCGACGTGCTCGAGGAAGCGGCGCAGGGCCTCGGCGCGCCCTGGGCGCCCCGCAAGGCGGCAGTGCAGCCCGACGGACATCATGGCGGGGCGGCCCTGGGTGCCTTCGCGGTAGAGGCAGTCGAAGGCGTCGCGCAGGTAGGTCTCCCAGGATGCGCCGTCGGGGTGGCCGGCTTGGATGGCGAAGCGCATGTCGTTGGCGTCGAGCGTGTAGGGCAGGATGAGCTGGTCGCGCTCCCCGAACTCCGCCCAGTAGGGCAGGTCGTCGGCGTAGCTGTCCGACAGGTAGGCGAAGGCTCCGGTCCGGGCGGCGAGGCGGAGCGTGTTCTGGGACGAGCGGCCGCAGTAGAAGCCGGCGGGGGGCGTGCCGGTGACCTGCCCGTGCAGGGCGATGGCGGCGTCGATGGCGGCACGTTCGTCGTCCTCGGCCATGTCCTTGTGCTCGATCCACTTGAGCCCGTGGCAGGCGATCTCCCAGCCGGCGGCCTGCATGGCGGCGAGTTGCGCGGGGCCGCGGGCGAGGGCGGAGGCTATGCCGAAGACGGTGACGGGCAGATGGGCGAGCATGCGGTGGAGCCGCCAGAAGCCGGCGCGCGCGCCGTATTCGTAGAGCGACTCCATGTTGGCGTGGCGCTGTCCGGGCCAGGGTTGCGCGCCGGTGATGTCCGACAGGAAGGCTTCCGATGCGGCGTCGCCGTGCAGGATGCAGTTCTCGCCGCCCTCCTCGTAGTTGAGCACGAGGCTGAGGGCGATGCGCGCGCCGCCGGGCAGGTGGGGGTCCGGCCAGGCGGCGTCGGGCGGTGTGGGCCCGTGGCCGTGCATGTCGCGGGGGTAGCGTTGCATGGGGTCTCCGTGTCTCAGGGGCGGGTCTCGGGGGCGGGGCGCGATGGCGGGGCATCTGGCGTGCGGTCTGGGCGGGGGCGTGCGGTCTGGGGCACCGGTCGCGTCCGCATCTATCGCGGCGGGGCGGCGGCGGATAGGGTCCGGCGCGGGCCCCGGAGGGCGGGGCGCAAGCGGAGGGCGGACGATGGCTGCGAGGACGGAGACGCGAGGACGGAGACGGCGGAGGCGGGGGCGGAGACGGCGGGGGGATACCTGACGACGCATGTGCTCGACACCGCGCGGGGCCGGCCGGCGGACGGGCTGCGCCTCGTGCTCCACCGGCTCGATGGGGAGGCGCGGACGAAGATCGCGCAGGCCGTGACGAACGCCGACGGGCGGACCGACGCGCCGATCCTGCCGCGCGGGGCCTTCGCGACCGGCACCTACGAGCTGGAGTTCCACTGCGGCGACTACCTGACCCGGGTCGGCGTGCCCCCCGAGGCCCCGCGGTTCCTCGACGTGGTACCGCTGCGCTTCGGGATGTCGCGCCCGGTGCACTACCACGTGCCGCTGCTGCTGAGCCCGTTCGGCTATTCCACCTACCGCGGTTCCTGACGCCCCCCCCGCCCCGGCGGGCCCGCGGGCCCCGGGCGGGCCGCGCCGGTCCGGCCGGGCGCGCCCCACGCCCCGCGCCCCACGCCCCGCACCGTCGCGTCCGCGGCCTCCACCGCCCGATCCGGGGGCGGCGCGATCCCGAGGCCCTCCCGTCCGGCCCATCTGCCGACCCCCGCCGCCCGCGGTGCGACCGCGCCCCGGGGCCGTCCGGTCAGCGGCCCCTCCGGCCGCCGTCCCGTCCCGCGTCGCCGCCCGGGACGCATGCGGCGGGACCGGCGCGCGGAGCAGGGCCGGGAGCCGTCCGCACGGGCCGTCGCCCGGCGCGCCGTCCCGCCCCGCCCGCGGCCACCCGACCGATGGTAGCGCCGGCCCGTCCGTCGTAGACCCCGGGTCGGAACCGATGCGGGAGGGATGCCCATGTACGACGCGGCCATCATGTGGGACTGGCTGGCCTTCGCGGTGCGCTGGCTGCACGTCATCACGGCCATCGCCTGGATCGGGGCCAGCTTCTACTTCATCGCGCTCGACCTGATGCTGCGCCGCGCTCCGGGGATGCCCGACGGCGCGTCGGGCGAGGAATGGGAGGTCCACGGCGGGGGCTTCTACCACACCACGAAGTACACCGTCGCCCCCGACCGGCTGCCCGAGCACCTGACCTGGCACAAGTGGCAGGCCTACTGGACCTGGCTCTCGGGCGCGGCGCTGCTCGCCATCGTCTACTGGGCGGGGGCGGAGCTGTTCCTGATCGACCCGGCCAAGGCGGACCTCGCCACATGGCAGGCCATCGCGATCTCGGCGGGCTTCATCGCCGTGGGCTGGCTGGGCTACGACGCGCTCTGCCGCTCGGCCCTCAGGTCCAACGCCACCGCCGTCATGCTGGTGCTCTTCGCGGGCATCGTCGTGGCCTCCTGGAGCCTGAACCAGATCTTCACGGGCCGCGCCGCGCTCCTGCACCTGGGCGCGATGACGGCGACGATCATGACGGCCAACGTCTTCTTCGTCATCATGCCCAACCAGCGCATCGTGGTCGCCGACCTGCAGGCGGGCCGCGCGCCGGACCCGAAGTACGGGGCGATCGCCAAGCTGCGCTCGACCCACAACAACTACCTCACCCTGCCGGTCCTGTTCCTGATGCTGTCGAACCACTACCCGCTGGCCTTCGGCACCCGGTACGCCTGGATCATCGCCTGCCTGGTGTTCCTGACGGGCGTCACCATCCGGCACTACTTCAACACGCTGCACAGGACAGGCAGCGGCCCGGCCTGGACCTGGGGCGCCACCGCCGTGCTCTTCGTCGCCATGGCCTGGCTCTCGACCGTCCCGTCGTTCGACGGCGACTACGACACGCTCGAGGCCGCCCCGATGACGCCCGCCGCCGCCCGCTTCGCCCAAGCCCCCGGCTTCGAGGAGGCCGCGAACGTCGTGCGCGGCCGCTGCTCCATGTGCCACGCCCGCGCGCCCAACTGGGACGGGATGCACTGGGCCCCCAAGGGCGTCCACCTCGAAACCGACGCCGACATCGCGACCCACGCCCGCCAGATCCACCTCCAGGCCGGCCTCACACACGCCATGCCCCCCGCAAACATCACCGACATCACCGACCAGGAACGCCAGCTGCTGAGAACCTGGATCGAACAGGCAAAAGAGGAAAGAGGCTGAACCGGCTGTGACGGCAGAGATGCGACCCAACAGGGCAAAACGACTGAGAGGGTTGAGAAGGGGGGGCGTGGGTCAGCGCACAGCGATGGTGCGCCTCGCCGCGCGTTCGACGGACGGTGGGAACTGGCGATCCGCGGCTGCATGGTGCAAGACGGGGGCATTCGCCTGTCGTCGCATCCAACGGTCCTCCCGTCACGGTAGAACCCTTCGCGCGGATGGCGTTTGCCTCGCGCTGCCAGAGTAGGGAAGATCCATGACGTCAATCATCAAACCTCTCCTGTGCCTTGCGGCCTGCATCGTCCCGTTCGCATTGCACGCACAGGATGTGCCCGCCGCGGACCTCGGAGCCATGCGGCAGGTCTCGAACCACATGGGCGAGATGGGGATGGCGGTGGAGGCCGGCGACATCGACATCGACGACGCGCTGCGCTTCGAGCCCTATCAGCAGCTCGAGGAGATGTTCGGGCGCGACGACGTCGTCTATCTGATGCGCCATGGTCCGACGGACTGGACCAAGCTCGACGCCAAGGACGTGGCCCCGGGCGACTGCGACGACCAGCGGGTGATGATCGAGGAGGGGGCGGAGGACATGCGAGACCTCGGGACGCTGATGGCGGCCAACGGCGTGGTGCCGTCGCGGATCGTCGCGAGCCAGTGGTGCCGCAACCAGCAGACGGTGAAGTATCTGTTCGAAGGGTTCGACCGCATCGATCCGGCGATCGCCGCGGAAATGCCCGTCGCGTCGGATGCGGAACTCAACCTTCTGCTCTCGCTGCAGGGGGCGAAGAGCACCGCGGCGCTGCGCGACCTCGCGCTGGCCTGGAACGGCGATCCGGAGCGGCCCGGCCCGCTGCTGCTCGTGAGCCATTACACGAACATCGAGGAGCTGACGCAGTTCCGGGTGTTCGAGGGCGAGATCCTCGTGCTCGACCCCAAGCGCGACCTGCAGGTGCTGGGCTACCTGCGGCTGAAGTCGGCCGGTCCGGACGTGGGGCATTTCGCCGATGCCCTGGCCTCGCCGCTGCTCGAGGAGGCGCAGGCGCTCGACATGGTGGACAGGTACTACTCGGCGCTCAACGCGCGCGACGAGACGCTGCTGCAGGACGTGCTGTCGGAACGCTGGGTCGTGCACGGCGAGTCCCCTTCGCTGCCGACGCTGGATGCGGCCGGGTTCATGGACGAGCTGTCCGGCTTTTCCTCGGGCTTCGCCGACGGGCGGTTCACGGTCGACGATGTCTATCTGGCCGACGACGTCATCACCGTTCGCGGCACGATCACCGGACGGCATACCGGGACGTTCTACGGTATCCCGGCAACCGGCCGGGACATCACCTTCGGAGCGATCGCCGTGCACCGGGTGAAGGACGGGGTGATCGTGGAGAGCTGGCAGATGGCCGACCGCGCGACGTTGATGGAGAAGCTCACCGGGGAGGAGTGACCGGTCCGGAGGCGGACCGACGCGCGTCCCGTCCGTCGCGGGCCGCCGCCCGCCGGAAGATGGCCGCCGACGCCTCCTCCAGGTCCGTCCCCTCCGCCCGGAGCATGCGGGAGATCACGCTCATCGGCGCGAAGGTCCAGAAGCTGCAGGCCTCCAGCAGAAAGGGCCGGTCCGTACCGCTCTCCAGACGCAGGTCGAACAGCGAGTAGTCGCGCGCGCCGAGGGCCTCGTGCATCCGCCGGACCATTCCCTCGATCTCCGCCATCGTCTCCGCCCCGATTTCCGCCGGGCAGGAGGTGGCGAGGCTCGGCATGTCCCAGCTGCGCCGGGTGACGGCTCCGCTTTCGTCCACGTCGACCTTGTCGGCGCGCACCCGGATCGGATGCTCCGGCGTCACGTGGTACTCGAGAATCGGGAGCATCCGCAGGCCGGAGGGTCCTTCGAGAAGACCGACGCGGATCTCGCGTCCGGGGATGTATGCCTCCACCAACGCCGCCGCGTCGTGCGACAGCGCCGTCCGCACCGCCGCGCGCAGCGCGCCCGGCTCCCGCACCATGCTCAGGCCGATCGAATTGTCCTCCGCGTCAGGTTTCACGATGCAGGGGCCCGTCCACTCCGGCAGCGCCTCCGCCGAGGTAAGGCGGACGGCCTTCGGCGTGCGGACGCCACCGGCCTGCGCCAGGGCCTTCGTCTGCCACTTCGATGTCGAGGCGACGGTAGCGGCCAGGGGCGGGCCGACGACCGGCACCTTCCAGATCGTCTCGAAGACGTCGCGCCAGACGGTCATCCCGGCGGGGCAGAACATGTAGGGGACGACCAGATCGACCGATGCGGCCAGCGCCGCGACCTCTCCGAAATCGACCTCTGCCTCATCCGCGTCCTTCGTTCGCCGCAGGTGAAGCCCGCCGTCGGGAGCGACCCGGAGCACATGCGCCGAACTGCAGGCGGGTACGACCGTCTCCCGGTGATAGGTCAGCGAAAGGTCGTGGTAGAACCGCGTGGTCGTGGCCCCGACGAGGTGGAGGAGTTGCACAGAAGGATCGCTCCGTTCGATTTCCCGATCAGGTAGGATGATCGCGGGAGCCCTCAATGTCCCCCGGCCGACGCGCTGCCTTCAGCGCAGGACGTGGACGGAGCAATGTGCCCGGCGGATCACGCGGGCGGCGGTGGAGCCGAGCATGTAGCCCGCGGCGTCGGGCGCGAGGGACCCCATGACGATGAGGTCCACGCCGTTCTCGCCGGCGTAACGCGCGATCTCGACGCCGGGCTTGCCGGTGATGACCTTCGTCGCGACGTCCGCCGCGCCGCCGCGGGCGGCCTCCAACCGCTCCAGGATGCGCGCGCTGACGTGGTTCGCGGGCTTCACCGTCACGAATTCCGCCGCGAAGCCGCCGATCTGCTCGAGCACGGTCAGCAGCGTGATGCGCCCGCCCTCGGACAGCAGGCGGCGGGCGAGGTCCAGCTTGCGGGAGACGATGGCCTCATGGTCGATGGCGACGGGGATCAGGATGTGGGTGTGCATCGGTCGGCTCCGGTTCAGGGCAGGGGCGTGGGCAGCAGCGTGAGGGCGAGCCCGACGAGCAGGGCGAGGAACAGCGTCTCCGCCAGCAGGAGCGCGACTGCGGCGCGGCCGACCTTCACGATCTCCTGCGGGCGCGTCTTGAGGCCGACGGCGGCGATGGCGACGAGCAGGAGCCAGGAGGACCCGGCCTGCGCGGCCTGCGTGACGAAGGCCGGAAGTGCGACGATGGAGTTGAGCGTCGCCAGCAGGAGGAAGGCGAGGACGAAGGTGGGCACCAGCGGCGGTCGGTCCCCGCCCTCCACGGCCTTCGCGCGGGCGCGGATGACGGCGGCCGCGACGATGACCACGGGGGCCAGCATCGAGACGCGGAGCAGCTTGACGAGCGTCGCCGTCTCCCCCGCCTCCTCGGAGATGGAGAACCCCGCTCCGACGACCTGCGCGACGTCGTGGATGGTGGCCCCGATGAAGATGCCGGCAGTGACGTCGCCCCAGCCGAAGGCACCGATGAGCGCCGGGTAGAGGATCATCGCGATGGTCGACAGGACGGTCACGCCGACGACGGTGAACACGAGCCTGTCCTCCGACTTCTCGTCGCGCGGCAGGATCGCGGCGATGGCGAGCGCGGCGGAGGCTCCGCAGATGGCGACGGAGCCGGCGGAGAGGAACGCGAAGCGGTGGCGGAAGCCGAAGAGCTGCGAGATGGCCATGCCGAAGCCGATGGTTGCGATCACAGCGCCCACGACCATTGCGACGATGGGCCAGCCCAGATCGCCGACCATTCCGAAGCTGACGCGGAGCCCAAGGAGCGCCACGCCGGCGCGCAGCAGCGTCCGCGCGCCCGCCGCGATGCCGGGGCCGCAGCGCGCGTCCTGCGCCAGGAAGTTCAGCGCGATGCCGAAGAGCAGCGCCAGCAGCATGGCCGGCGCGCCGTAGTGCTCGGAGACGAAGCTGGCGGCGAGGGCGATGATCAGGGCGACGGCGACGCCGGGCAGGGCGGCGCGGACGGTGTCGAGCCATGCCGCGGGCCCGGCGGCGTCAGCCGCCACGGGCGAGGTCGTGTGCAAGCGCGAGATAGGCCGGCGGGACGGCGAGCCCGTTGACCCGTGCATCGGCAAGCGCGGCCAGCCGACGGGTGCCGGGCAGGCGCGTGCCGTCGAGCCCGGCGATCATCGTCAGCAGCCCCTCGAGCCGCGCGGCGAACCCCGGGGTGCCACCGTCGTTCGGGCGGATGGCGATCAGCGTCTGGCCGACGCCCGGGGGCGCGCCCTCGGCGTCGAAGAAGGACGTGGCCTCGGTGCTCAGGGCACTGTCGGTGAAGAGCGCGGCGAGGATCTCCACCATCAGCGCCAGCGCCGTGCCCTTGGCCCCGCCGATGGGAAGCATGGTCCCGGCGAGCGCCTTCTCCGGGTCGGTGGTCGGATTGCCGTCCGGGTCCAGCGCCCAGCCTTCGGGGATGGGCTTGCCGGACTTGCGGGCGTTCATCACCTTGCCGCGCGCGACCACCGAGAGCGACAGGTCGATGACCAGCGGGTCGCCATCGCCGCGGGGCACGGAGAAGGCGATCGGGTTGGTGCCGAAGACGGGGACGTTGCTGCCCCAGGGCGCGATGGCCTTGGGCGCGTTGGCGAACATCATGCCGATCAGACCGGCGCGGGCGATCCGGTCGACCTGCAGCGAGAGCGCGCCGCAGTGATGCGAGTTGGTGATGCCCATGACGGCGATGCCGAGTTCCGACGCGACGGGGAGCCCTGCGTCGAGCGCCGCGTCCATCGCAGGGTAGGCGAAGCCGTGATCCGCATCGATCCGCAGCGATGCGGGGCGCGGAGCGTCCACCGTGATCTTCGCCGCGCCGTTGACCTTGCCGCTGCGCAGTTGCGCCACGTAGTCGCCCAGACGGGAGAACCCGTGCCCGACCTGACCCTCCGCCTCGGCGGCAACGAGCGCGGACGCAACGGAGGTCGCAGGACCTTCGGGCAGGCCGGCCGTCGTCAGAGCGGAGCGGATGAGGTCGGTCGCTTCGCTGAGGCTGATGCGGCTCGTGTCGGTCATGCAAGTCTCGATCCTGGTAGGGCGTAGGCGGCCCGGCCGGCGGGCCGCCCGGTTCGGTTCAGGCGCTGCGATAGAGCTTCGTCATCGAGAACTCACGATGCCCGAGCGCTTCGGCGGCCGTGTTGCGCCCGTTGGCCGTGCGCCGGATCATCTCGATCAGCGCGTCGCCCGCCTCGTCGATGGTCTGCTCGCGGCGCAGGATGCCCGAGACGTCCACGTCGACGTGTTCGGCCATCGTGCGCACGGTGCGCGGGTTGGCCGTGATCTTGATGACCGGCACGATCGGGTTGCCGACGACGTTGCCCTGGCCCGTCGGAAAGGTGTGGATCACCGCGCCCCCCGCCGCCATCAGCGTCACGCATTCCGCCGCCGCAGAGGAACTGTCCATGAAGTACAGGCCCTTGCCCGAGGACGGGGCCTCGGCCGGCTCCAGGATGTCGATGAACTGCGAGGTGCGGCCGATCTTCTCGAGGTTGCCGAGGGCCTTCTCCTCGATCGTCGTCAGGCCGCCGAGGATGTTGCCCTTCGTCGGCTGGCTGTCCGACAGGTCATCGGTCTGGTGCGCGAAGATCACGTCGTCCTGATAGGCCTTCCACATCTTGTACCAGCGCGCGCCGACCTCTTCGTTGATCGCCCGCTTCTGGCAGATGTGCTCCGCCCCGGTGATCTCGGAGGTCTCGCCGAAGAAGCCGGTGATCCCTTCGGGCAGCAGCTTGTCGTACATGTTGCCGACCGTCGGGCAGGAGCCCAGGCCGGTGGTCGTGTCGCTCTCCCCGCATTTGGTCGAGACCCAGAGCTCGTTGATGGAGCATTCCTCGCGCTGCATTTCCGTCGCGTGATGCACGAAGTCCTTGGCGGCCCAGGAGGCGGCGCGGATCGTCTCGAAATCACCCTTCTGCTCGATGGAGAACTCCGCGACCGGCTTGCCCGTCTTCCGGATCCCGTCGGCGATGCGCTTGGTCCAGTCGGGCTCGATCCCGATCACCACCACGGCGGCGACGTTCGGGTTGGCCCCGGTGCCGATGATGGTGCGGAAGTGGATGTCGAGGTCTTCCCCGAACTGCAACCGGCCGTAGGCGTGCGGGATCGCCATCGTTCCCTTGACGTTGTTCGCGACGGCTTCGCAGGCGGCGTTCGAGATGTCATCCACGGGCAGGATGAGGACATGGTTGCGCACGCCCACGCGACCGTTCTCGCGCCGGTAGCCGTGGATCGTGGTGTTGGAATACTTCGATGCCATGGTGCGGCCTCCTACCAGCGTTTCGTTTTGCAATTCTGGGTGTGGACGTGGTCGCCCTTGGCGATGTCGGCGATGATCTTGCCGATGTCCTCCCCGTACTTGATGGCGGTGTCGCCGGCCTTCAGGTCCTTCAGCGCGACCTTGTGACCGATCGGCACGTCCGCGTTCGCCGTAAGGCGGAAGGTCGAATTGTCATGGGTGATGCAGCAGAGCATGTCGGTGCCGGCGGTGAGATCCTCGACCACGACCACGCCGACGTTGTCGGCCTCCTCGTGCACGAGAAGCTGCGGGATCTCGTTGGGTCTGGGGTTCGTGGTATCGGCCATGGGTCTCTCCGTTCAGGCGGGTTTCAGGATGATCTTCGGGCTGGCGGTCACGCCGGCGCGGATGTCGGCGAAGGCGCGCGCGCCCTCGCTCAGGGGGCGGGATTCGGTCCAGTCGAGGGGGCCGAGGCGGCCATCGAACAGGGCGGCGCAGGTGTCGCGAAAGTCCTGCGCGGTATAGGTGTAGGTTCCGACGAAGGCAATTTCCTGCAGCGTCAACCGGCGGATATCGAGCCCGCCCGCGCCGCCCCCCAGCCCGATATGCGCGATCACGCCGCCCGGGCGTGTCGCGGCCGAGGCGGTGGCGCGGGTGGCGTCGTAGCCGACGCCGTCGACGGTGAGGTCGAATGCGCGGACAGTGATCTCTTCGGGGGCGTGGACGGCGTAGTCTCCCTGCGCCCCCAGATAGTCGCGGCGCAACGCGTTCGGCTCGATCAGCGTGACGTCCTCCACGCCCTGAGCCCTCAGGGAAAGCGCGGCACCGACGCCGATGGCCCCGCCGCCGATGACGAGGGCCGTTCGCGGTTCTTCCGGAAGCATCCCGCGGGCGATCCGCGCGGCGTGCCAGCCACAGGCGACGGGCTCCGCCAGTGCGGCCTTCTCGAACGGAACGCCGCCGGGCACCGTGACGAGGTTGCGTGAAGGCATCGCGACGAACTGCGCGAAGGCTCCCTCGCGGGGGGCCATCGAGATGATCTGCCGCGTCGCGCAGAGATTGTCCCGCCCGGCGGCGCAGGCCGGACAATCGCCACAGGTCACCAGCGGATTGATCGTCACCCGCTCCCCGTCGCGGGGGCCGCCGACGATGGTGCCGGCCCCCTCGTGGCCCAGGATCAACGGGGCGGGGCGGCGGTCGTCGTGGCCGAGGAACGCGTGCATGTCGGAACCGCAGATGCCGACGCAGTCGATGCGGATCAGTTGCGCGTCGGATCCCGCTTCCGGATCCGGCACGTCGCGGTAGTCCAGCGTTTCGGGACCGGTGTAGACGAGCGCCTTCATCTCGCGGTGAACCCCCCGTCGACCATCAGCACCTGACCCGTGACATAGGCGCAGGCGTCCGAGCAGAGGAACAGGAGCGGCCCGTCGATGTCCTCCGGCGTGCCGTTGCGGCCGATGCAGGTCTGGGCGGCGTTGGCGGCGGCGCGGGCCGGATCGTCGAAGACCGCGGCCGTCAGTTCGGTCGGGAAGAAGCCCGGCCCGATGGCGTTCACGCAGACGCCATGCCGGGACCAACCTTCGGCCATGGCCCGGGTCATCTGGGCGATGCCGCCCTTGGACGCGCCATAGGCCAACCCGCCTGGGAAGGCGCGGGTCGACTGGAGCGAGGCGAAGTTCACGATGCGGCCCCAGCCCCGCGCCTTCATGGCGGGCACCAGCCGCTGCGACAGGAAGAACGGCACGGCGAGGTTGAGGTTCAACGTGACGTCCCAGCCCGCGGGCGTGACGTCGTCGGCCGCTTCGCGGGTATTGATGCCGGCGGCGTGAACGAGGATGTCGGGCGCGCCGAACGGTTCGGCCGCGCGCTCGGCCAGCGCGGGCAGCCCGTCGCGATCCGCCAGATCGAAGGGCAGGGGGGCGATGTCGCCGTCCGCTTCGGATTGCAACGTCGCCAGCGCCTCGGCCCGTCGGGCCACCGCAACGACCTTCGCACCCGCCTGCGACAGCGCGAGCGCCGCGCGCCGTCCGAGACCGGAACTCGCTCCGGTCACGAGGGCGACGCGACCCGTGAGGTCCGGATGGCGTGCGTGCGTCATCGCCTACGCGTCCGCGACCAGATCGAAGGTCTCGTCCGGGAAGTACTTCTTCAGCCGGATGTCGGCGGTCCGCGCATGCCCCTCCATCCCCTCGAGTCGCGAGATGCGGGCCGTAGCCTCGGCGACGGGCTTCGCGCCGTCGCGGGTGGACCGCTGCCAGGTCACGATCTTCATGTACTTGTGCACCGAAAGCCCGCCCGTGTAGGCCGCCGCGCCGGAGGTCGGCAGGACATGGTTCGTGCCCGACGCCTTGTCTCCGAAGGCCACCGTCGTCTCCTCCCCGAGGAAGAGCGAGCCGTAGCAGGACAGCCGGTCGAGCCACCAGTCGAGGTCCTCGGCCTGCACGGTGAGATGCTCTGGCGCGTAGTCGTCGGACGTGGCGGCCATCTCCTCTCGGTCGGCGCAGAGGATCACCTCCGCGTAGTCGCGCCAGGCGGCGGCGGCGTTGTCGCGGTTCGTCTCCGGCAGGTCGGCGATGAGGTCGGGGACGAGGCGCATCACCTCCTCCGCGAGCCCGCGATCGTCCGTCACGAGCCAGACGGGGGAGTTGTAGCCATGTTCCGCCTGGCCCACGAGATCGACGGCGACGACCATCGGATCGGCCGTCGCATCCGCCAGGATCAGGCTGTCCGTGGGTCCGGCGATCATGTCGATGCCGACGCGGCCGAAGAGCATCCGCTTGGCCTCCGCCACGAACTGATTGCCCGGGCCGACGAGGATGTTCGCCCCGGGCAGGCCGAACAGCCCGAAGGTCATCGCGGCCACGCCCTGTACCCCGCCCATGGCGAGGATCCGGTCCGCGCCGCAGATATGCGCGGCGTAGACGATGGCGGGCGGCACGCCGACGCCGGGGCGGGGCGGGGAGCAGGCGACGATGTGCTTGCAGCCGGCCACCTTCGCCGTCGTGACCGTCATGATGGCGCTCGCGATGTGGCTGTAGCGCCCGCCGGGCACGTAGCAGCCGGCGGCATGGACCGGCACGCACTTCTGGCCGGCGGTGACGCCCGGGCTGATCTCGATCTGCATCTCGTGCAGGCTGTCCCGCTGCGCTTCCGCGAACTTCCTGACGTTGGCATGGGAGAACTGGATGTCCGCCTTCAGCTTGTCGGAGACCATCGCGGACGCGGCCTCGATGTCCTGCGCGCTCAACAGGACCGGGCCGTCGTAACGGTCGAACTTCGCGGCGTATTCCATCGCCTTGTCGTCCCCCCCGGCCTCGATCTCGTCGAGGATCGTGCGGACGGTCGCCTGGACCTCGGAGGCATCGCTCTTGGAGGTGAGACTGGCCTTCTTGAGATACTCTCTGGTCATCGGAGCGGCTCCTATTGGTAGTTCTGAGGAAGAAGTGCCGTGGAAATCAGCGGCACGTAGGCGATGAACAGCGTCACGATCAGCATGAAGATCACGAAGGGCACGGCGCGCACGGCGATCTTGAGGATGGACTCTCCGGTGATACCGGAGACCACGAAGAGGTTGAGCCCCAGCGGCGGCGTGATGAATCCGACGCCGAGCGCGGTGATCATCATGATGCAGAACTGGATCTCGTTCATCTCGATCTGCTGGGCGAGCGGGAAGAGGATGGGGGCGAGGATCACGATGTTGGGCGTCGTCTCCATCACGCAACCCGCGGCGATCAGGATCAGGATCATCATCAGGATCAGCACCCAGGGCTGGTCGCTCACCGAAGTCGCGGCGGCCACGAAGCCCTGCGGCACGCCGAGGATGGCGAGCGCCTGCGCCAGCGGCAGGGAGAAGGCGATGATCGGCAGGATCACCCCGTTCACCTTGGCGGAACTGACCAGCATCGCGGGGAAGTCCGAGAACCGGAGCGTGCCGATGATGAATCCGATGGCGATGGTGACGACGACGGCGACCGCGCCGGCCTCCGTCGGGGTGAGGCGGCCCGAGAAGATGCCGTAGAAGATGATGCCGGGGACGAGGAAGGCGTACCAGCCGGAGCCGATCGACTTCAGGAGATTGCGCCCCCACTCGCCGAAGGTCATCAGCCCTCCGCCTTCGTAGGCATGCCGGCGGTTGACCAGCGTGTTGGTGATGAGGATGGCGAGGAGTACGAGGCAGCCGGGGATCACGGCCGCGAGGAACAGGATCGAGACGTTCACGCCGAGCACGAGGCCGATGATGATGTAGGCGATCGAGGGCGGGATCAGGATGCCGGTGCAGGCACCGGCGGCGACCAGCGCGCAGGCATAGGGCCGCGGGTAGCCGCTCTCGACCAGCCGGTCGATGGTCATGCGCCCCACGGCGGCGGCACCGGCGGCGTCGGAGCCGGAGATGGCCGCGAACATGCCGCAGACGAGGACCGTGGCCGAGCCGAAGCCGCCCTTGGCCCAGCAGGTGATCGCCTCCGCCACGTCGAGGAACTTCTTGGACAGGCCCGTCCGCACCAGCACGTCGCCCGTCAGGATGAAGAGCGGCACCGCCGTCAGGGCGAAGTGGTCGATGCCGTGGAACAGGCTCTCGCCCACCAACGACAGCGGCAACGCGCCGGAGATCATCAGCATAAGGATCGCGGCGGACCCGATGGCGGCCCAGACGGGCACCGCCAGCGCGATGAGCACGACGAAGACCAGGATCGGAATATAGAAGTCCGCGCCGAGTTCGACGGTTGCTTCCTGCATCTGTTGCCAAAGCATCGCGAAACTCCCCTAGTCGAACAAGGTATCGCCTTCGTAGACGGGACGGCCGTCACGAAGGTCGGAGATGTCCCGGAGGACGGATTGGATCAGGCGCAGGACCACGAGGGCGAACCCGAACGGGACGGCGAAGAGGAAGAAGACCTGGCTGATGCGCAGGCCGTGGGTGACCGAGCCGAACGTCCAGGAGACGTGGACCGCCTCGAACGAGTAGTAGAGCGCGACGAGGGCCACGACGAACATCACCACGTCGCCGAAGATGTAGAGGAGGGCCTTGGCCGTGCGCGGCACGTAGTTCATGATGACGTCGATGCGGATGTGACCGCGTTCCTTGACGGCCGCGGCGGCCCCGATCCAGGCGAGGTAGATGAAGGCGTAGCGGACGATCTCCTCTCCCCAGATGGAGGAGTAGGAGAAGACCTCCCGCCGGACGACCTCGATGAACATCGTGCCGACCAGCATGACGTAGAAGACGAGCAGCAGCCACTTCTCGCCGTTGCGGTCGAGCGCCTCGTATATCCGCGACATGGAATTCTCCCGTTCGGGCGCGGTGCATCCGCCGCCCGCCGCATGGGTTGGGTCTTGCGTTCGGATCGTGGGAGGGCCGATGCGTCAGCGCACCGGCCCGTCCTGGTCAGGCGTCGTCGACGTAGAATCGCCCTTGCGTCCCGGCCGCTTCCTCGAGCTTGGCGAACGTCTCCATCGAGCCTGCGAGCTCCGTCTTGAAGTTGTCCCACTCCGGGAGCTGGTAGCCCCCGGCGGCCTGCCATTCACCGAGCTGGTCATCGGACAGGGTATGGAACTCCACGCCGGCCTTGCGGAGTTCGTACATGGCGAAGGCGCGGGCTGCCGGAACCTTTGCGAGGTTCTGCGCGCTGGTGATCTCGCCGGCGGCGACGATCCCCTCCTGCACGTCCGCGGGCAGGCTTTCGAACCACTCGAGGTTGACGGAGTAGACCTGGCTGTCGGGCACGGCCTGCGTGAAGGTCACATGGCTGAGGATTTCGCCGAAACCGAAGACGTGCAGCGCGCCGACCGACGGGTCGAGCGCGTCGGCCACGCCCTGACGGATCGCCGAGGGCGTCTCGCCCCAGGCGACGGGTGTCGGGTTCGCGCCGACCATCTGGTAGTATTGCTGCAGCATCGCGGAGCCGGGCACCCGGAACTTCACGCCCGCCATGTCGGACGGCGTGAGGATCGCCTCTCCACCCTGCCGGACGGCCACGACGCGCGGGTCGATGACGATGTAGAACAGCGCCTTGAAACCGGCGGCCGCGATCTTCGGATCGACCTCTGCCTTCCAGGCATCAGAGGAGACGAGGTTGGTGAACCGCTGGTTCGAGCCACAGAAGTACGGCAGGTTGATGAGGTCGACCGCACTTGCGAAAGGGGCCCAGTTCGACAGCGAATGCTGCGCGCATTCGATGGTCCCGCCCTGCACGGCCTGCACGAGCGCGCCGCCGGCACCCAGTTGACCGCCGGGGGCCAGGCGGACGTAGACCTTGCCGTTCGTCAGGTTCTGGATGTTCTCCTTGAGGTCGAGCTGCATGATCGGATAGCTGCGATCGGCGCTCAGAACGTAGGCCGTGGCCAGCGTCATCACGTGATCCGCGGCGGCTTCGCGGTCGCGCTCCTCGGCGGCCATCTGTGCCACGGCGGGGCCGGACCAGAGCATGCCGGCGGCACCGGCCACCATCGCCGCGGTGAACCCGCCGGCTCCGAGCTTCAGGAAATTGCGTCGTTCGGCCGAGGCCAGTTGACGATCGATCTTGTGCATTCTCATTCCTCCCTGGGGAACTTCAGTGACGGTCTTTTCCGCGGCCCTCGGCAGCTTCGCGCTGCAGGATGCCGACGGTGAAGCTGATGGCCGCGCCCAGAAGGACGAGCATCTCGGGTACGCTCCCGACGACCGGAGCACCGGTCAGCGCGCCCGTCACCACGTTCGCGACGAAGAGCGCGAGCAAAGTGGCTGCCAATATGAACGGCATGTACGGATCCTCCCCCGACAGTCCTCCTCCAGAGATGTAAGCGCTTACATTCAAATTGGCAAGTTTATATTTCATCCGGACGTCAGAGCCTTATATCAAGTCCCGAACGACGTGGATCGAAAGATGGGGGCGTGCGGATATGGATGACTCCGGACGGTCGTCTGCGGATCCCGACGCTGGTCGACGTCGCGCGGCAGGCGAAGGTCTCCACCGCCACGGTGTCACGCTGTCTGAACATGCCCGATCGGGTGCACGCCTCGACGCGGGACCGGGTTCTCGAGGCGGTGCGGACGCTCGGATATTCCCCCAACTTCGGGGCGCGGGCCCTTGCCGCTCGGCAGACGCACACCATCGGCGCGGTTATTCCGACGATGGACAACGCGATCTTCGCACGGGGCATCCAGGCGTTCCAGGAGGAGTTGGGCCGTCACGGCAAGACGCTTCTCATCGCCAGTTCCGGGTACAGGGAGGATGTGGAGGAGGAGCAGATCCGGACCCTCGTCGCCCACGGGGCAGATTCGCTGCTTCTCATCGGGTACCATCGGAAGCAGGATGTCTACGACATGCTGAAGTCTCGCGGCGTTCCGTTCGTCGTCGCCTGGGCGTTCCACTCGGATGCGCCGCAGATGTCGATCGGGTTCGACAATGCAGGTGCTATGGAGGGACTCGCGCAGGTCGCGATCGACAAGGGGCACCGCCGGTTCGGCTTCATCTCCGCCCACCGCCGGTCGAACGATCGCGCCCGTGACCGGGTGGAGGGCGTGGTGCGCGCCATGGCTGCGGCCGGTCTTCCGGCCTCGAGTCTCTCGGTCATAGAAACCGATTACGGCATCCAGACGGGCGAGGCCGCGTTCCGGCGGATCGCCTCCGCCGATCCAAGCCCGACCGTCGTGTTCTGCGGGAACGACGTCCTTGCGATCGGCGCCCTGCGCGGTGCGAAGGCGATGGGGCTCAGGGTGCCCCACGACGTTTCCATCACCGGGTTCGACGACACGGAACTCGCGTCGCTTGCGGAGCCCGCCCTGACCACGATCCATGTCCCTCACCGGGAGATGGGACGCCGGGCTGCACGGATGTTGGTCGGGCCCCACCCCCTCGACGACCAGGCGATGCGGATCGAACTGCCGACCGACCTCCGGCTTCGGGCGTCACTCGGTGCACCATCCGACCGTCCGCGTTGATATCTGCTGGATCTGGATTGAAGCGTATTTCGCTCGCCGCCTCCGGGTCGACAGAAGCCGGATGAGGAGCGGCAATCGTCAGACGATACCGCCACCTGCATTTCCCCAGAACTCCGGCCAATTCTGACATCGTGATGAAGCACCGCGATATCTTTCGCCGAACGATCGACGTGAGCCCCCCAATACCGTTCGAACGATATCGGGGGGGCGTGGATGCCTACCCTGCCGTCAGCAGGGGGGGCTTCCTCTTTGCAATCTTCTCGGGGCCGGGCTCCGTGATGCGCAGGTCGAGCTTTCCGTCCTTGACCCCGACCTTCACCAGCCCGCCCTTGGCCAACTTCCCGAAGAGCAGTTCCTCCGCCAAGGGCTTCTTGACGTACTCCTGGATGACGCGACCGAGGGGGCGAGCCCCCATCTTGTCATCGTAGCCCTTGTCGGCGATCCACTCGGCGGCACCCTTCGTGAGCTCGATGGAGACATTCCGATCCAGCAACTGGGCCTCAAGCTGCAGGACGAACTTCTCGACCACCTGCAGGATGGTATCCTTGGGCAGCGCGCCGAAGCTGATCACCGCATCGAGCCGGTTGCGGAACTCGGGCGTGAACGTCCGCTCGATCGCCGCAGTGTCCTCCCCCTCCCTGCGGTTCCGGCCGAAGCCGAGCGGCTCGCGGGCCGCGTCCGAAGCGCCCGCGTTCGACGTCATGATCAGGATCACGTTCCGAAAATCGACCGCTCGCCCGTTGTGGTCCGTCAGCTTGCCGTGATCCATCACCTGCAACAGGATGTTGAACACGTCCGGATGGGCCTTCTCGATCTCGTCGAGCAGCAGGACGCAGTGCGGGTGCTGGTCGACCCCGTCGGTCAGCATGCCGCCCTGATCGAAGCCGACGTAGCCCGGGGGCGCGCCGATCAGCCGCGAGATCGCGTGCTTCTCCATGTACTCCGACATGTCGAACCGCAGCATCTCGACGCCCAGCGTATCCGCCAGTTGCTTGGCCACCTCCGTCTTGCCGACGCCCGTGGGGCCCGCGAAGAGGTAGTTGCCGATCGGCTTCTCCGGTTCGCGCAACCCGGCCCGGGCCAGCTTGATCGCCGACGACAGGGCCTCGATCGCCGCATCCTGTCCGAAGACGACGCGTTTGAGCGAGGCTTCGAGATCCCGCAGCACGCCGACATCGTCCTTGGATACGTTCTTCGGCGGAATGCGCGCGATCTTGGCGACGACGTCCTCGATCTCCTTCGTGCCGATGGTCTTGCGCCGTTTGCTGTCGGGCAGAAGTGCCTGCGCGGCTCCTGCCTCGTCGATCACGTCGATCGCCTTGTCCGGCAGCTTGCGGTCGTTGATGTAGCGGGCCGACAATTCCACCGCGGTCTTGATCGCCTCGGCAGTGTACTTGATCGAATGATGGTCCTCGAAGTAGGTCTTCACGCCCTTCAGGATCTTGACGGTATCCTCGACCGACGGCTCGTTGACGTCGATCTTCTGGAACCGGCGGGCCAGTGCTCGGTCCTTCTCGAAATGCTGACGGAATTCCTTGTAGGTGGTGGAGCCCATCGTCCGCAACTTGCCCCCGGCAAGCGCCGGCTTGAGCAGGTTCGACGCGTCCATGGCACCGCCGGATGTGGCCCCGGCCCCGATCACGGTGTGGATCTCGTCGATGAACAATACCGCGTCGGGGTGCTCTTCCAGTTCGGTGACGACGGCCTTCAAACGCTCCTCGAAGTCGCCACGATACCGCGTGCCGGCCAGCAGCGCGCCCATGTCGAGCGAGTAGATCGTCGCACCCGACAGCACCGCCGGAACCTCGCCCTGCACGATCTTGCGCGCCAGCCCTTCGGCGATGGCGGTCTTGCCGACGCCGGGGTCACCTACCAGCAGCGGATTGTTCTTGCGCCGCCGGCACAGAACCTGGATCGCGCGTTCAACCTCGTGCGACCGCCCGATCAGCGGGTCGACCTCCCCCTTCGCGGATTTCTTGTTGAGATCGACGGTGTACTTCGCCAGCGCGCTCTCACGGTTCTCGGAGGCATTCGGGCCGGACGGTTCCGCGTCGCCGAACCCTTCGCCCTCGCTCTCCTGACCCTGCAGCGGGGGGTTGCCGCCGAATTCGGGATCCTTCGCCACGCCGTGTGCGATGAAGTTGACGGCGTCGTAGCGCGTCATGTCCTGCTCCTGCAGGAAGTAGGCCGCGTTCGACTCCCGTTCGGCGAAGATCGCCACGAGGACGTTGGCCCCGGTGACCTCGGTCCGGCCGGACGACTGCACGTGGATCGCGGCACGCTGGATCACGCGCTGGAATGCGGCTGTCGGCACGGCCTCCGAACCCTCCACCTCGGTCACGAGCGTGGAGAGGTCGTCCTCGATGAAGGCCTCCACGGTCTTCCTGAGATCGTCGAGATTGACGCCGCAGGCCTGCATGACGCGGGCGGCGTCCGGTTCGTCGATCAGCACCAGGAGCAGGTGCTCCAGCGTGGCGAGTTCGTGACGGCGGGCGTTGGCCTGCGCGAGGGCGGCATGGATCGCCTGTTCGAGCGTGTTCGAGAACGAGGGCATGGTGCTCTCCTGCCTGTATGCGGTTCCACGGAAGTATGGATCGCGTTTGTTTAAGTTTTGGTTGTCAGCCGCCCGGCTTCAAGCCCTTTTCTCGTTCCGCACCGTTCCGTGTTCGGGAAACGGAGGATCGGGCGACTTATTCTTGCATACGCAGCGTCAGAAGGCGTCCTTTGCCTTCCTCACGGCCGCGAAGGTGGCCGCGTCGGATCGTCCCGCCGTGCCCGTCGCCGCCTTGAGGGTCGGTTCGTGACATCGCAGATAGGGGTTCGTCCCGCGTTCGAGGTCCAGCGCGGCGGGAACGGAGGGCACCCCGCGGCTCCGCATCCGCTCCAATCTGCCTCGCCTCGAGATAAGAGCCGGATGCTCCGGTTCAAGGGAGAGCGCGAAGTCGAGGTTGTCCCCCGTGTACTCGTGGCCCGACGCGATCAGCATGTGCCCCGACAGGTCCGCGAACTGCATCAGGGAGGCATGCATCTGCGCCGCCGTCCCCTCGAACAGCCGCCCGCAGCCCCCGGCCATCAGGCTGTCGCCGGTGAAGGCGACGTCGTCGAAGAGATAGGCGATATGGCCGATGGTATGGCCCGACACGTCGAGGATGCGGGCCGCGGCCCCGCCGATATCGATCACGTCCCCTGGGGCGACGGCATGGTCCAGCGGCGGCAGGCGGTGGGCATCGGCCCCGTTGCCCCAGACGGCGGCACCGGTTCGCGCCACGAGGCCCGCCACACCGTCGACATGGTCCGGATGGTGATGCGTCAAAAGGACGTCGGTGATCGTCCATCCCCGCGCCTCGGCGGCCGCCTGGATGGGCTCCGCGCGGGCGCAGTCGACGCTGACGACGCGGTCGCCGGCGCGGAACAGGAAGCCGTAGTTGTCCAGCAGATCGGGGAAGCGATCGCGCAACATCGGGACCACGACCAGGGTTTCTGCGATTGCGGTCATGGATTCTCCCCCCCGTCGGGGTAAGCATGGCACGATCCGACCCGGAGGCAATCGCCGATCCATGCATCTCGACGTGCTCGACCTGCGGCAATTCTACTATCGCACCCGTCTCGGCCGGGCGGCGCAGAAGGCCGTCCGCGACCGCCTGCTGGTGCTCTGGCCCGAGGCGAAGGGCCAGACGGTGGCGGGCTTCGGTTTCGCCGTCCCGCTCCTGCGCCCGTATCTGGGGGACGCGCGCCGCGTCATCGGACTGATGCCCGGGCCGCAGGGGGTAATGCACTGGCCGGCGGGGTTGCCCAACGTCTCGGCGCTGGTGGAGGAGACGCTCTGGCCCCTGGAGACGGGGGCGGTGGACAAGCTCGTCCTGCTGCACGGGCTGGAGACCTCCGACAACCCGACCGCCGTTCTCCGAGAATGCGCGCGGGTGCTGGGTCCCGGGGGCAGGGCCGTCTTTATCGTGCCGAACCGATCGGGCCTCTGGGCGCGGCGCGACCGGACGCCGTTCGGCTTCGGGCGGCCCTATTCGATCGGCCAGCTGGAGGCGCAGGTCGAACGGGCCGGTCTGGTGCCCGAACGCCACGCCGCGGCCCTCTTCGCGCCGCCGAGCGAGAACAAGTTCTGGCTGCGCTTCGGCGGCTGGGTCGAGCGGCTGGGGCAGAAGCTCTCCCGGTCCGGCGGCGGCGGGGTGATCTTCCTCGAAGTCTCCAAGCAGGTCCCGGCCCGTCCGCGCCCGGGCCTCGCCTCCCGCGTCCGCGAGCCGCTGCGGGTTCTGGAAGGCACGCCCGAGACGGCCACGTCGGGGCGTTGCGGTTGACCCTACGGTCGCTATCGCGCTCCTGCGCGCATGTGATCGCGGCGAAGCAGCTCCGGCAATCCCTCTGGTCGCAGAGGTCGCAGACGCTGCCGATGGCCCGCCACAGGTCGTCGATCGTCCGCGCGCCGATGCGGTGGAGGTGGGCTTTCGGCCTCGGGGAGGCCGTTTCGATCGGGTCCGGATCGGGCGGGTACGCGGGCAGGGAGAGGAACCGGGCACCCCGCGCCCGGAGGGCCCCGGCGGCGCGGGGGCTCTCGTGGGACGACGGGTCGTCGAGGATGACGACATCGCCCGGGCCGAGGTCCGGTGCGGGTCGGGTCTCGACGCGGACCCCGGACACGGCCTTGTCCAGCGGGCCCCCGAGGGGCGACCGGCTTGCCGCATCCGGGCCCGGCGACGAACCTCCGCGTGCCCCGATGGCCGGAACGGCGCGGTGGCGGTCAGACGATGGCCGCGCCGGGCGCGTCCGCGCGGCCCCGTCATCTCCGTCGTCGTGGACGTCTCATCCATCGCCCGGCAGGCGATCGCGCGGCGATCTGCCCGGAGGGATGAAGACCGGCCGGTGCGGATCGCGGCGCATCCACGGCCGCCGGAGCGTTCGCCGGACGTGGCGCTCGCGCCGCACCCGCGCGCCAGCCGGTCGGTCGGCTCCGCCGGCGTCGCGTCCGGGGCCGCCTCGACCCGCGCGATCGGCGCATCCCGCGCCCCCGCCGGCTTGCCGGACCCGAAGGGGCGACCGCGTCTCGCCGCCGCGCGCCACCCGGACCGCTCGGCGCGCGCCACCAGCTTCGCCACGAGGCCCGCGCCGACCCCGGACCGTAGCCCCCCTCGCGACGGGCATGACCCGCATCCCCCTGCGCCACCACCCGCTCGCACAGGTCCGAAGACAACGATCTGGCCATGATCCACCTCCGGGAAAGGTGACTGACGAATACGACGGTGGGGGGAAACCTCCGCGATTCCGCTCGGCGGTGAGCCGCTCCAGATGCGAATTGTAGCTGCTTTCGCATGTCCCTTTCAGAATGGAACAGGAGCTTTTTAATCGAGCGCCGAGTAGTGCCGCGAGAAGTCGTGCCATCCTTCGACGAACTTGAAGCAGGCCATGCGGGCCGCGGCCTTGGCCCTGAGGTGCCCCTAGATTTGTAGACGCCTTGCCCCCTGACTTCGAGGTCAGGAGGCCATCATGGGGACGAGCAATTGCAGTGACGCGTTCAAGCGGGATGCGTCGCGCAGATCACCGATCGGGGCTATCCGGTTCGGGAGGTTTCGAAACGGCTCGGTGTCAGCGCGTACTCCGTGTACAAGTGGCTGAAGCTTTACGGGCCTCAAGCTGCCGGCAGAACGCGGTGGACCATGAGGCCGAGAACCGTCGGCTGAAGCGCGATCTGGCTCGTGTCACCGAGGAGCGCGATACTCTGGAATAGGGCGAGGCCTTTGTCCGCCATTGGTCCGAGGACGATGGACGAGCGCGTACTTCGCGCGAGAGTCCCCCTCTCGCGGTTTGCAAGCAAACCCCTGCCGGGCAGCGGAAGAAGTACGCCTTCGTTTGGGCACACCGCGAGGAATTCGGCGTGCGGGCCATGTGCCGGATGCTGCGGATCCATGTCAGTGGTTTCTACGCCTGGCTGAGAGAGCCGATGAGCACGCGGGCCGAGGAAGACTGCCCGGCAGACCGCGTTGATCCGCGAGGCCTGGTCGGACAGCGGAAAGGTCTATGGCTACCGCAAGCTGCACGACGATCTGCGCGCTGCCTTGTCGCGCCATTGGTCCGAGTGACCTGGCGAGTGAGAGACATGTTCGCCGAACCGGGTCGCACGGCTTGCGAGCCTTGCGGGGATCGCAGCCCAGATCGGTTACCGGCGGCGTCCTGGGCGGTATGGTGGCAAGCCTGCCATCGTTGCCGAGAACAGGCTGGACCGGCAGTTCGAGGTCGATGCGCCGGATCCGATCTGGGCGAGCCTTGTCCGCCATTGGTCCGAGGACAATGGCGAGCGACATCACCTATATCCGGACCCATGAGGGCTGGCTGTACCTGTCCGTCGTTATCGACCTGTTCTCCCGCCGTGTCGTCGATTGGTCCATGCAACCCCGGATGACGACGGAGCTCGCCCTACAGGCGCTGCTCATGGCCGTCTGGCGTAGAAAGCCGAAGAGCCCCGGTCCTGGTTCGCATCTCCGGATCAAGGCAGCCAGTTCTCGAGCCGCGAATGGAGAACCTTCCTGTCGCAGCACGATCTCGAACCCAGCATGAGCCGCCGTGGCAACTGCCACGCAACGCAGTCGCGGAGAGCTTCTTCCAGCTCCTTAAGCGGGAACGGATCCGGCGACGGACCTATGCCACCCGAGAGGCCGCGCGGCAGGACGTGTTCGAGTACATCGAGATGTTCTACAACCCGAAGCGCAAGCACACGACCAACGGGATGCTGTCGCCCGTCAACTTCGAGGCGCAGCAGCGAAACTGAACGGGGCGGGCGTCCTGGAAACTAGGGGCACCGTATTCTGCCTGGTGACCAGTCAGGGAACGCCATCGGTTCGCGTTTGGTGACGAGCAGAACGGCCGGTGGTTCGCGTTCGTGTAGACCGTCGTGAACGCTCGCATGTCCCGCCTTCGACATCCGGGAATTTGCCGTCGATCTTCCAGTGTACGCTGATCGCCGCCGTCGCCATGGGCCCGGCAACCGCACATGCGCAGGCCGAATTTCCGGTCGTACTCGATCGAGAGTTCAACGGGTCCGCCCCGCCGTTGTTCGCCGCCATCGACGAGGGCTACTTCGAGGAAAAGGGCATGAGCGAAACCATCGAGGCCGGGAAAGGGTCGCTCTATGCGATCCCCAGGGTCGCGACGGGTGCCTCTCCCATCGGCCGGGCCGACATCGACAGTCCGATCCGGTTCCTCGATCAGAACCCCGACGCCCCCTTGATCGCGGCGATGACCTGATACGACAAGCCGCCCGTCTCGGTGGTCGGCCGCACGTCGCTGGGTATCGACGGCCCCTCAAGGCAGGATCCTCGGCGCGCATCCCCCTCGACGGTGCATTGGCGCAGTTTCGCATATCCGCGGCCGAAAACAGTCTCGACCTGGATCAGATCACCGTCGAGCGGTCCCGACGCGCGCGCCGATGCTGGCGGCGGGGGCGAGCTGGACGCCATCACCGGCTTCTCGTTGACATCGTTCCGGAACACCGCTCGCCTGGGCAGCCTCGGGGACGACAGCGTGGCGCTCCCGATGGTGGAGGGCGACGTCGAGGTGAAGCGCGTCGGGAGGCCTGGAGATGGCAGGGAAGCGAGATGGACCGGAAGAGATCGTGCTGAAGCTTCGGCAGGTCGAAGTGTTGCAAGGGCAAGGGATGGCGATCGCCGATGCGGTGCGCCGGATCGGCGTGACGGAGCCGACGTGTTGCGGCTGGCGCAGGCAGTATGGCGGGATGAGCCGGGACCGGCGCAAGCGGCGCCAGGAGCTTGGGACGCAGACCCGGCGGTCGAGGCGCGCGGTGTCGGATCCGGCACTGGACGAGGTGATCCTGACGGAGGCTGCACGGGGAACCTCCTGAGCCCTTCGCGCCGTCGCGATTGCATCGATCATGTGCGGCACGCGCCTGGCGTGTCCGAGCGCCGCGCCTGCCGCACATTCGGGCAGCACCGATCGACACGACGCAAGGTTCCCTGCGGCGCCCCGGACGAGGAACGGCTGACGGAAGACATCATCGGGCTGCCGCGCGCCCGCGGGCGTCACGGCTATCGGATGATCACCGGATCGCCGAACGACGCCGGCTGGCACGTGAACCCCAAGCGGGTTGAGAGGACATGGTGGCGCGAAGGGCTGAAGGTCCCGCGCAAACAGGCCAGGAAGCTACGCGCCTGGATCGGCACCGTCGGTGCCAGGACCGCCTTCATCGAGCCAGGATCACCGTGGGAGAACGGCTGCTGCGAGAGCTTCGATGCCCGGTTCCGCGACAAGTTGCTGAACGTCGAAATCCTTTATGCACTCAAGGAGGCTCGGACCCCGATCGGGCGACGGCACTGCCACTTCAACACGATCAGGCCGCACGGCTCGCTGAGATACCGCCCGCCGGCACCGGAAACATTCGTTCCAATGGACCAGGGGCCGACGATGCACCAAAGATTAGCCCGGACCACCCGATGGGGGCAGTCCAGAGCTCCATTGCAACGTCATCATCGTCCGCACCGATTTCACCGGGGCAAACCCGGATTTGCTCGAGGGTTTGGCGGTGGCTGCGAACGGCTTCGACCCCGCCGATATCGCCCGGATGGGACGCGCGTTGGAGCAGATTGCCACCACACAGGATCTCTCGACGATGCCTGGCACGGAGCTGTCCTTCCCCGATGGTTTTCGACCGAAGGGCGGCTTTGCCCTGGCCCGCGTGATCCGACAGATGGACCGGGGAAGGGGCGGCCCGGGTCGCGCGGCCTTCGGACCGACAGTCCGAGAGGCGACCGATGTCCGAACCGCGCACGCTCGTGGATCCTCACGCCGGTCCCACGCCGGCGGCCATCGCCGCCTTCACCGCAGGAATGTCGCGGTTCCGGCATTTCGTCGCGCGGTCGGACGATCTGACCGATGGCGCGGTCCTCCAAAGTCAGCCGCCGGGCAAGCCGGTCGCGCCGGCACCCCTCGATGGCGAACTGACGGCGGTCCTCGACGTCTGCCGGCACCATAAGGCGCAGCTGAGCCGGGTCGAGATCGCGCCGATCGATGGCAGGCAGGGGACTCTGGGCCCATGTCACGGCTGGGCTTGCGGCATCGGCAGGGCCTGCTTCTGCATCCCGCAGTTTTCCGAGAACCGCAGGATCCCGCCCTCCGCCGCCGGACCGGCGTTCCAGGGGCCCGAAGGGTCAGGGTCGATCTGGGTTTGCCTTGCGTTCGATCCGATCTTCGACCGGCCCGTGTTCCGCGGGTTCGATGGTCCCTCCGTTCGGGCGCTTCGTCGTCTGGCCGAAGACGTGCCGGATCGACCACAGGACCTGCCGCGACCCCTGGATCTTCGCGGAGAATTACGACCGGAACCCGGTACGCGACGCGGTGTACCCAGGTCGAGATGCCGCTTCGTCCCGGCGACCTTCCAGAGCATCGTCTGCCAGAATGAGGTTCGAGGAGACGGGATTGGCGGGGAGATCTGATCCTCGAGGCCATCTGTCGATGCCATCCGATACGGCCGAACGGATCATGCTTGGCCTCAGGACCCATCGATTCGATTGCGTCTTCCGAGGCTGGCTGATTCGAGCTCCCGAGCCCGGGAGCCCGCAATGAGCAGTTCGTACTGGCCGAGCGAAACGCAGATCGCACGTCTTCGGCCGTACTTTCCCAGGAGCCATGGGGTGCCGCGCATCCATTGCCGGCAGGGCATCGCGCGGTGATGTCTCCAGAGGGACGACCGTCGCGTTCCGAGCGCGATTGCCTCCATCGACCGCGACGGCTCTCGCCAGTGTGCTGCGCCCGCAGAGTACGGCCCGCACAAGACGCTCTACGACCGTTGGAAGAGGTGGAGGCGAGCGGTCGAACGCGATCGGTCCGGGGGAAACCGCGGACGGGGGGTCTTCGTCCGGATCAGGGCTGGACGAGCGGCAAAGGCACCCGACGATCGGGCGATCTCCATCCCCTCCCGGGACATCCCTGCGGGATGCCCTGCCGGGCAAGGGACGAATGCCGCTACAGAGAACGCAATACGACCGAGATCACGTTCGGACGGCTGGAAGACTGGAAGCGCGTGGCGACCCGCTACGACGGGTCTCCAGCGGCCTTCCTCTCAACCATCGCCCTCGTCGCGACCAGCTGTTTCCAGTTGCGAGCGCCGTGCCCAGGCCGCGCACCCGCGTTGACCCGGTTCTCCCCGTGACGCATGGTCGCGCCGCGTTGCGGCAACGCCGGGGGGAACGACCATGGCGACCGTCATCACCATCGCGCAGCAGAAGGGCGGGTCGGGCAAGACGACGCTGACGGCGCATGTCGCCTGCGAGTTGGCGGCGCGGGGGCACCGGGTCGCACTGCTGGACGTCGATCCGCAGGGCTCGCTCGGGCGCTGGTTCATGATGCGCTACGAGCGGACGGGCGGGCTCAAGGGCGACATCACCTTCTCCACGTCATCGGCGTGGGGCGTGACGTTCGAATGTACCAAGTACCGGGATTCGCACGATTTCGTCCTGATCGACACGCCGCCCAAGATCGACAGCGACCTGAAGCCCGCGCTGCGCGTGGCGGATTTGATCGTCGTCCCCGTCTCCGCCTCCGAGGTCGATCTCTGGGCGACCGAAGGCGTGCTGGAGATGGCCGGACGGGAGGGGAAGCGACCGCTGATGGTGATGAACCGGGCGCGGTCGGGGACCCGGATCTCGGGGATCATACACGCCGCGCTGTCGAAGCTGGAGGCGGATGCGGCGCAGACGGTTCTGGGGCAGCGGGTGGCCTATGCGGAGGCTCTGGGACAGGGGCAGGGGGTCTGCGAATTTCCGGGCGCGAAGGCGGCGGCGGCGGAAGTCGCGGCGCTGACGGACGAGATCCTGGGGCGGCTGGAACGCTGAAGGAATGGTGCGATACGACGTATGGCAGGCGGTATGACGTGGGTATGACGTGGAGCACACCCTATCGGACCCCGGGCTTGCTGCCGCGGCGGGCCGGCACTAGCTGACGGGACAGCAAGGAGGCCCCCATGTTCACCGGCATCGTCACCGACATCGGAACCGTGCGCGCCCTGACCCGGCGCGGCGACCTTCGTGCCCGGATCGGCACGCGGTACGATCCGGCCGGCATCGCGCTGGGGGCCTCCATCGCCTGCGACGGATGCTGCCTCACGGTGGTGGACCGGGGGGCGGACGCGCGAGGGCGGCTGGTTCGACGTGGACGTCAGCGCGGAGAGCCTGTCGAAGACCGCGCTTGGCACCTGGACCGAGGGGAGCGCGCGTGAACCTCGAGCGCAGCCTGAAGGTCGGGGACGAGCTGGGCGGGCACATCGTCTCGGGGCACGTGGACGGGACGGCGGAGATCCTGTCGATCGTGCCGGAGGGGGATTCGATCCGGTATCGGTTCGCCGCCCCGGAGGCGCTTGCGCGCTTCATCGCGCCCAAGGGCTCGGTCGCGTTGCAGGGGACCTCGCTGACCGTGAACGAGGTCGAGGGGGCGGAGTTCGGCGTGAATCTCATCCCGCATACGCAGGAGGTGACGACCTGGGGGACGGCGAAGGCAGGAGACCGCGTCAACCTCGAGATCGACACCCTGGCGCGCTACGTGGCGCGGCTGGCCGAAGCCGGGTGAAGCCGGTCGTCGAGACATCGCTCGAAGATGCGACGGGGGATCGCTGCGTCGATCTGATCCGCGATCGCGCCGGCTGGTCCTGGGTCGAGTGCCGCCGCGATCCGGAGGACGCGCACGGCTGGCGCCGGCTGCATCCGCCGCGCGGCGGGATTCACCGATAGGGAGGCGGCGCGGGCGGACGCCGCGGCAGCGGTCGGGTGGCTGGAATGACGGGGCCGGGGATCGGGCACAATTCCGGGCAGGACTTCGATGGCTATTCCGGCCGGCTGCATCAATGGCGTCGCGCGCGTCGCGCGCTGATCCCGAACACGATCCCCGTGGAGGTCGTGAGGACGCGGGTGCGGCGGGCGGCGGCGCTCGGGCTGGACTATGGCACCTACGCCTCGATCCGCGCGGGGACGGGGCGCGACATCGCGGCGCTGCTCTTCTCGTCCAACGCGCTTGGCATGATCCGGGCGGCCGAGCTGGAGGCGCGGATGGCGGCGCGGCTGGAAGCCGTCGCGGCGGACCGTGGCGTCCTCATGCATGCGCCGCTGGCCGCCGTGGCCCCACCGCCGCTGGACTTCGCCGCCGCCGCTCCGCGCTTCGTGGACAATTGGAGCGAGACGCGGGCGAAGTTGGCCGCCGTGCTGCGGGACCGCAAGCTGCCGGGGGATTCGGTGCTGCTGGTGGGGGATACCGCATTCGAGCGAAGCTGGTGCGCCGCCCTGCGGGCGGGCGGTTACCTGACGGCGGAGCGCTACTTCGGCGGGGCGCAGTGACCCGCGTCCTCTGGCCCTCGGGGGGCACGGAGGCTAGGTAGCGCCGCAAGCAGGAGGTGCCCCATGGCCGAACCCATCCCATTCGAGAAGCCCGGCCCGGTCGAGCGGGAGAACAGTGACGTCATCTCCGCCATCGAGGACATCATCGAGGACGCGCGCAACGGACGGATGTTCATCCTGGTCGACCACGAGGACCGCGAGAACGAGGGCGATCTGGTGATCCCGGCGCAGATGGCCACGCCGGACGCGATCAACTTCATGGCGACCCACGGGCGCGGGCTGATCTGCCTGACGCTGACGGGGGAGCGGATCGACGCGCTCGGACTGCCGCTCATGGCGTCGCAGAACTCCTCGCGCCACGAGACGGCGTTCACCGTGTCCATCGAGGCGCGCGAGGGGGTCAGCACCGGCATCAGCGCCAGCGACCGGGCGCGGACGGTGTCGGTGGCGATCGACGCCAGCAAGACCGGGGCCGACATCGCAACGCCGGGGCACGTCTTCCCCCTGCGCGCGCGGGACGGCGGCGTGCTGGTCCGGGCGGGACACACGGAGGCGGCGAACGACATCGCGCGGCTGGCCGGGCTGAACCCGTCGGGCGTGATCTGCGAGATCATGAACGACGACGGGACGATGGCGCGGCTGCCGGACCTGATCGCCTTCGCGCAGCGCCACGGTCTCAAGATCGGGACGATCAGCGATCTGATCTCCTATCGCCGGCGCAACGACAACCTCGTCCACGAGGGCGAGCCGCGCCCCGTCACGTCGAAGGTGGGTGGCGAATGGGCGATGCGCGTGTTCACCGACGAGACGATGGGGGCGGAGCACATCGTGCTGACGAAGGGCGACATCCACGCCGGGGACGCGCCGCTGCTGGTGCGGATGCACGCGATGAACCCGCTGGAGGACGTGCTGGGCGTGGGCGACAGCGATCTGGCCGGCGCGATGCGGGTGATCGCCGAGGAGGGGCGCGGCGTGGTGGTGATGCTGCGCGATACGGAGATGAAGCTCGACCGGATGGAGGGGGGCGGCGGCGTCAGCCCGCACAAGCTGCGGCAGTACGGGCTGGGCGCGCAGATCCTGGCGGCGTTGCAGGTGCACGAGATGGAGCTGGTCACGAACTCGGGCGCGCCGCGGGTCGTCGGGCTGGAGGCCTACGGGCTGACGATCACGGGCACGCGGGCCATTCCGAAGGGGGCTTGAGATGGCGGGACATTCCGACAACGAGCTGGCGCTGCCGGAGTTCGAGCAGCCCGCGAAGGTGCTGATCGTCATCGCGCCCTACTACGGCGCGATCTCGGCGGCGCAGCTGGCCTCGGCGCGCGGCGTGCTGGAGCGGGCGGGGGTGACGCACGAGACGGTGGAGATGCCCGGCTCGCTGGAGATCCCGACGGCCATCGGGATCGCGCACCGGCAGTCGGACTTCGACGGCTACGTCGCGCTCGGCTGCGTGATCCGGGGGCGGACGTCGCATTACGACGTGGTGGTGGGCGAGAGCGCGCGGGCGATCGCCACGCTGGGGCTGGCCGGGGCCTGCATCGGCAACGGAATCATCACGGTCGAGAACATGAGCCAAGCCGAGGAGCGGGCCGACGCGGCGCGGCTGGATACCGCCGGGGCGGCGGCGCAGGCGGCGCTGCATCTGATCGCGCTCCAGCGCTCGATGAAGAAGGCTGGGACGGGGGTCGGGTTTCGCCCCGGAAGCTTCCGGCACGACGCGGCGGAGAAGAGCGGCCCTACCGTCGCTTGACGCTCCGCGCGGCCCCGCCTAGGTCGCGGCGATGGACCCAATGACCCAAGACGAGAAGCGCGCGCTCAAGCGCCGCATGAAGTCCGCCGCGCGGCTCTATTCGGTGCAGGCGCTGTTCCAGATGGAGGCGGCGGGGCAGACGCTGGACAAGGTGCGCGAGGAGTTCGAGACGCATCGCTTCGGCATGGTCGTCGAGGAGGGGGCCTTCGAGGAGGGCGACCCCGACCTGTTCCGGTCGCTTCTGGAATCCGCCGTGACGCTTCAGGCGAAGGTCGATCAGTTGACGGATCGGGCGCTGGTGGCGAAATGGCCGCTGGGGCGGATCGACCCGACGCTTCGCGCGCTGTTCCGGGCCGCGGGGGGCGAGCTGCTGGGGAGCGACACGCCGCCGAAGGTCGTCATCAACGAGTTCGTCGAGGTGGCGCGGGCGTTCTTTCCGGAGGGCAAGGAGGCGGGGTTCGTGAACGGCGTGCTCGACCACATGGCGCGCGAGGCGAAGCCGGCGGCGTTCTAGGCGGGGTTGCGGCGGGGCTGGAGCGCCGCGGCGACGAGCCAGGCGGCGAGCAGGAGCGCGGCGGTGCCGGCGAGGAAGGTGGCGAGGGTCATCCCGACGCTCTCGCCGGGGACGAGCAGGGCCACCGGGGCCCAGACCTCCCCGACGATCAGGCGGTGGCCCAGCGTGGCGAAGCCCCAGACGGCCACGACCGTGGCGAGGACGAGGCCCGTGACGCCGGCTCCGCGGCCGCGACGGCGGGCGGGCAGGCGCAGCATCCGGCGGAAGGTGCCGGTCAGCCGCGCCATGTCTTCTCCCATCATCAGGATCGCGGGGACGAGGAGCAGGACGAGGACCATGCCGAAGCCGAGGCCGTAGGCCAGCGTGATGACCGTCGGGCGCAGGAACTGGGCGTCGGCGGAGCTTTCGTAGAGCAGCGGGGTCAGGCCCAGCACCGTGGTCAGCGTGGTCAGCAGGATGGGCCGCAACCGGTCGCAGACGGCGTCCACGATGGCGGGGCGCAGGGCGCGATCCCTGGCGTATTCGTCCACCGTCGTGACCAGCACGATGGAATCGTTGATGATGATGCCGGTCATCCCGATGAGCCCCACGACGGAGAACATCGACAGCGGCACGTCCCACCACCAGTGGCCCCAGACCGCGCCGATGAGGCCGAAGGGGATGACGGCCATGATGACGCCGGGGCGGGTGAAGCTGGAGAAGATCCAGGCGAGCACGAGGTAGATGCCGAGCAGGCAGGCGACGAGGCCCGTGGCGGCGTCGGTGAGGAACTCCCGCTCCTGTTCGGCCAGCCCGCCCTGCCTGTAGGAGACCTGATGGACGGCCGCGATCTCGGGGAGGATGTCTTCGGTGATCTCCTCGCGGATGGCGTTGGCGCGGGCCGCGTCGTCCTGGTTCAGCTCGCCCGCGACGGTGACGATCTGCACGCCGTCGTCGCGGCGCAGGGTGGCGAAGCCGGATTGCACCTCCACCGTCACGATGTCCGACAGCGCGACGTCTGCCCCGGTGGGCGCGATCAGGCGCAGCGTGTCGAGGAAATCCGCGCGGATCTCGCCAGCGGCGAGCTCCACCCGGATCGCGCCGGTGCGGGGGCCGGCGGGGAAGGTCGCGGCCTCGATCCCGTTCAGCCGGTCACGCAGGGTGCGGCCGAGCCCGTCGATGTCGAAGCCCAGCGCCTCCCCCTGCGGGGTGAGGTTCAGGATCAGCTCGTCCTTGTCGTAGGGCAGCGTGTCCTCCGCGCCCGTCACCTCGGGGAAGCGGGCGACGGCGGTCTTCAGCGCCTCCGCAGCGGCCTTGAGCGTGGCGGAATCGGCACCGAAGAAGTCTACCGAGAGCGAGTCGCCTCCGGGGCCGGAGCGCCAGCCGCGAAAGCTGATCTCCTCGGTAAGGGGAAGCTGCGCGGCCGCGTCCTGCAACTCGCCGACGAACTGGAAGCTGGAATAGGGGCGCAGGTCCGCGTCGATCAGCTCGATGGAGATGGCCCCCAACTGCTCGGGCTCCTTGTCGTCGGCGGAGGCGAGGGGGCGGCCGGTGTTGCCGCCGATCTCCGCGATGACGTAGGCGAGCGGATTGGTGCCGTAGCGTTCGGCGTAGTCCGCGCCCAGCGCCTCCGTCGCGCGTTGCAGCTCGCGCATCTGCGCCAGCGTGTCCTCTCGGGTGGCCCCGTCGATCATGGCGAAGTTGCCGGTGACCGAGCCCTGCTCGGGAGAGTTGAAGAACCGCCACTGGACGTCACCGCGGATGAAGAGCGCGGCCTGCGTGGAGAGGAGCACGACGGCGCAGGCGGCCACCGGGTAGCGCGCGGCGAGGCAGAGGCGCACGAGCGGGCGGAAGGCGGTGTCGCGCAGCCAGTCGAAGCCCCGGGTGACGTTGTGGGAGACGATGTCGATGCCATGGCGCGACAACAGCGCGAGGGTGCGGCCGCGGGCGTCGGAGGTGGCGAGCGTGCGCCAGGCGAGGAAGGCCCAGGTGGCGAGTGTGACCACGGCGACGAAGGGCAGGGCGGTGGCACGGGCCATGGCACCCATCCCCAGGCCCAGCAGCTGCGCACCCAGCATCGCGGCGACCACGGCGACCCAGGCCATGACGGGGAACAGGAGTGCCGCCGTCACCGCGCCGATGGCGGCGCGGATCGGATCGGTGCCGACGGGGGCGCGGGAGGCGAGCGCGCCGGCCATGTGGTGCGGCAGGATCAGGAAGCATTCGACCAGCGAGGCGATCAGCACGGCGATCACGGTGAAGGGGATATCGAGGATCAGCTCTCCGAACCGCCCGCCGATGGCGACGAGCCCGAAGAAGGCGATCACCGTGGTCAGCGTGGCGGAGAAGACCGGCGTGAACATGCGGCGGGCGGCGTTCTCGGCCGCGGTCTTCGCGTCCTCGCCCAGGCGGCGGTGGCGGAAATCGGCGTGTTCGCCCACGACGATGGCGTCATCCACCACGATGCCCAGCGTGATGATGAGCGCGAAGAGGGAGATCATGTTGATGGTGATGCCGGCCGCCCACATCAGGGCCAGCGCGGAGAACATCGCCACCGGAATGCCGGCCGCGACCCAGAAGGCGGTGCGCGCGTTCAGGAACAGGAACAGGAGTGCCACGACGAGGCCGAGGCCCAGCAGCGCGTTGTCGATCAGCAGGTCGATGCGGCCGGTGATCGCCTCCGCGCGCGTGCGGATCAACTCGATGCGGGTGCCCCGCGGCGCATCCCGGGCGACCTCGTCCGCGACGGACTCGACCGTCGCCTGCAGCGCGATGGCGTCCTGCTCGGCGGAGCGGTCGACACGGACGGAAATGGCCGGATCGTCGCCGACGAAATAGGCCCGGTCCCGGTCCACGCCCTCCGAGGAGACGCGGGCGACGTCGCCCACCGTGAGCGCGGTGCCGTCGGCCTCCCGCCGCAGGACGATGGCGGCGATGTCGGCCGTGTCGCGGCGCGCGGTGCCGGTGCGCACGCGGGCGTTGGCCCCCGAGACGTCGCCCGCGGGATCCGCCTGCGCCTGCGCGCCGATGGCCCTTGCGATCTCCTCCATCGTCAGGCGGTGGCGCAGCAGGTTCGCGGTGGGCACCTCCACCACGACCTCGGGGGCTGCGATGCCGCGGATCGCGGTGCGGGTGACGCCGGCGGCGAAGAGGCGCAGGACGAACTCGTCGGCGATGCGCGCGAGCTGATCCACGCCGAGGGGGCCGGTCACGATCACGTCCGTCACCCGGTCGCGCCAGCGCTCCTGCACGATCTCGGGGTCGTCGATGCCGTCCGGCAGGCCGGTGACGCCGTCGATCGCCGCCTGCACGTCGTCGGTGGCGGCCGCGACGTCGGTTCCCGGCTCGAACTCCAGCGTGATCCGGGCGGAACCCTCGCGGGAGGTGGCGTCGCTGCCGGAGACGCCTTCGACGCCGAGCAGCGCCGGCTCCATCAGCTGCACGATGCCGCGGTCCACGTCCTGCGCGCCCGCGCCGTCCCAGCGGGTGGACACCGAGATGTCCTCCACGATCACGTCGGGGAAGAACTGCGCGCGCATGTTCGGGATGGCGAGCACCCCGGCGGCGAGCATCAGGACGAGCAGCAGGTTCGCGGCGGTGCGATGGCGGGTGAAGTAGCCGAAGATGCCCACGTCAGCCCCCCATCCGCGCTTCGAGACGCTCGATCACGTCGGCGGGCACGGTCTCGTCGTCGAGCTGGGCGAGGAGGCGCGCGCGGCGCGCTTCCGGGATGCGGACATTGTCCTGGACGTAGGCCTTCAGCCGGGCGCGGCGGTCGGGATCGAGGGTGATGAGCGCCGGGGCTGCGGCCTCGGCCCCGGGACGAAGCGGGCGGACCTTGATGCCGGCCCCGAGCGCGGGGGTGCGTTCGGCGACCACGTCGCGCCCGTCGAGGGGACCGGAGACGAGCACGTCGTCCCCCTGCCGTCGCAGCAGGTCCACGGCGACCTCCTCCAGCCGGTCGTCCTCGCCGAGCACGAGCACGGTGGATTGCGGCGACAGGGCGGTGGCGGGCAGGCGGACGGCCTGCGCGATGGGGGGCTCCTCCACCTCCACGCGCAGGAAGTCGCCGGGGCGCAGGCCCTGTGCCGCGTCCAGCGTGGCGAAGACGAGCCGGCCGGTCTGCCCGTCGCCGACGGTGGCGCTCTCGCGCGTGACGACCCCCGTCGCGGTGCGGGTGAGGCCCTGCACGTCGAGCACGGCGCGGACGGGCGCGCCGGCGAGCGTGCCGCCTTCGGTCAGGCGCGCGTGCTGCGCGGTGGAGAGGCGGAACGCGACCTCCAGTGCCGCGGGGTCGATGAGGGTGGCGACCTGCTCGTTGGGGGAGACGAGGCCGCCGCGCAGGACCGACACCTCCGTCAGCAGCCCGTCGAAATCGGCCACGACGGTGCGGTCGGTCAGGTCGCGGTCCGCCGTGTCGCGCACGATGCGCGCGCGCTCCACGGCCAGCCGGGCCGCGTCGATGCGGGTCTGCGCCTGCGCGATGGCCCCCTGCCGGGCGAGGACGGTCTGGGCGGCGGCGGATTGCGCCAGCTCGGCGGCCTCGACGGAGGCGGTGGAGCCCACACCGCGCTGCGCCAGGTCCCGCTGGCGGTCCAGCGCGGCGGCCTGCAGGTCGCGCTGCGCCTGCGCCCCGGCGAGTTCGGCCTCCGCCAGCGTGAGACCGCGCTCGGCGTCGCGCAGTTCGGCCTCCGCTCCGCCCACCTCGGCGCGCGCGACGGCGAGGTCGGCCTCCGCCCCCGAGGTGTCGATGCGCAGCAGGACCTGGCCCTGCGTGACGGTGCCGCCATCCTCGAACCCCTCGGCCAGCTCGACGATGCGGCCGCCCGAGGGGGCGCGCAGCTCCAGAACGCGACGGGCGCGGACCTCCCCGAAGGTGGTGAGGATGGGGGCGATGGTCTGCGGGGCGGCGGCGACGACATTGGCGGCGAGCACGCGTTCGCGCGCGGGCGGCCCGCCGGTCTCCTCCGCGCGGCTGGCCTCGAGGGCGGCGAGGGAGATCTGCGCCGCCCAGCCCAGCAGGCCCGCCGTCAGGGCGAGGAGGAAGAGACCGAGGAGGCTTCGTCCGAGAAAGCGCATGGGGACTCCGGGCGGGGCGACACCCGGTACATAGCACCGGAGCGGGGGTGCGACAGGGCCCAGGGTGACGCGGGCGCGATCACTTTCGCCTCAGGTGCTCGTCCAGCCGGGGCATGATCTCCACGAAGTTGCAGGGGCGGTGGCGGTGGTCGAGCTGGTGCACGAGGATCTCGTCCCAGGCGTCGCGGCAGGCCGACGGCGAGCCGGGCAGCGCGAAGAGGTAGGTGCCCCCCGCCACGCCGGCGCAGGCGCGCGACTGGACCGCGGAGGTGCCGATCTTCTTCATGCTGACGATGGTGAAGACCGTCGCGAAGGCGTCGATCTCCTTCTCGTAGACGTCGCGGTGCGCCTCCACCGTCACGTCGCGGCCCGTGAGCCCGGTCCCGCCGGTGGTGAGGATCACGTCCACGTCCTCGTCCGCGCACCACTTCCGCAGACGGGCGGCGACGGCGGCGCGGTCGTCGGGCAGGATGCCGCGCGCCGCCAGCAGATGCCCCGCCGCCTCCAGCCGCTCGACCAGCGTGTCGCCGGACCGGTCGCCCTCGGGCGTGCGCGTGTCGGAGACGGTCAGGACGGCGATCCGGCAGGCGATGAAGGCGCGGTCGGTCATCGCGGGTCGCTCACTTCGGGAAATCGTCGCGCGAATGCCGCTCCGGCAGCTTCAGGCTCTCGTCGTCGCCGAAGCTGCGGTTGACCATGCGGCCGCGACGCGTCGCGGGCCGCGCGTCGATCTTCCGGGCCCAGGCGAGGACGTTGGTGTAGCTCTCCACGTCGAGGAACTCGGCGGCGCCGTATTGCCGCCCGAGGACGAGCTGCCCGTACCAGGCCCAGATCGCCATGTCGGCGATCGTGTAGTCGGGGCCGGCGATGTAGTCGCTTTGCGCCAGTCGGCGGTCGAGCACGTCGAGCTGGCGCTTGGTCTCCATCGCGTAGCGGTTGATCGGATACTCCAGCTTCTCGGGCGCGTAGGCGTAGAAATGCCCGAAGCCCCCGCCAAGGAAGGGCGCGCTGCCCATCTGCCAGAAGAGCCAGGAGAGCATCGCGGGGCGGTCGGCCCCCAGGAACGCGCCGTATTTCTCGGCGATGTGCAGCATCATCGCACCGGATTCGAAGATGTGGACGGGGGTGTCGCCGGAGCGGTCGACGAGGGCCGGGATCTTGGAGTTCGGGTTCACCGCGACGAAGCCGGAGCCGAACTGGTCGCCTTCCGAGATGTCGATGAGCCAGGCGTCGTAGTCGAAATCGTGCCCCGCCTCGATCAGCTCCTCGAAGAGCATCGTGACCTTCACGCCGTTGGGGGTGGCGAGCGAATAGAGCTGGTAGGGATGCTTGCCGGCGGGCAGTTCCTTGTCGTGGGTCGGACCGGCGGTGGGGCGGTTGGTGGAGGCGAACTTGCCGCCCGAGGCGGTGTTGGTCCAGACGGCGGGGGGCGTGTAGGTCATCGGGCGTCCTGTGAATTCGGGTCCGAGGACAGGATGACGCATGGGCGCGCGGTGTCCAGTGGCCCGTGGCGGGGAGCGGCTGTGCGGGGGCGCACGCGGTCAGAGGTCGAGGCGGGCGGCAAGGTCCAGCAGGTCGGCCCAGGCGTCGCGCTTGGCGGCGGGCTGCCGAAGCAGGAAGGCGGGCGGCAGCATGGGGAGGACGGGCCGGTCGAAGCCGGTCGTCCAGGTGCCCCGCAGCCGGGTGACGCCGCGTTCGCCCAGGACCGCATCGCAGGCATGGTTGCCCATGCAGATCAGGATCTCGGGGGCGGCGAGTTCCACGGCGCGGTGCAGGAAGGGGCGGGTCATGGCCAGTTCCGCCGGGTCCGGATCGCGCGCCGACAGACGCCAGGGCAGCGCGGGCACGGTGGCGACGGCGCGCGAGGGATCCTCGGAGGTGCGCGACAACCCGATGGCGGCGAGCATCTTGTCGAGCAGATCACCCGCGGGGCCGACGAAGGGCCGGCCGGCACGATCCTCCTCCCGGTCGGGCGCGTCGCCGACGATCATGACGCGCGCACCCGGCAGCCCTTCGGCGAAGACCGGGCCGCGCGCGCCCAGACGCGAGTCGCAATGCGGATAGCGGGCGATGGCCGCACGCAACTCCTCCATGGTGCTCGCCGCGGCCGCGGTCCGCCCGGCAGCGCGCACCGGATCGTCGGGAACGGGCGCGAGCGTCGGCGCGGGCACCGGTGCCGTGGGCGCGGCCGCGCCGGGCGGCATCCGATCGGGCAGGGCGTAACGGTTGAGCGGACGGGCCGCGATGGCCTCGTCGCAGCCCATCTCGATCAGCCATTCGAGCGTGGCCGCCGCTTCCCGTGGATCCATCTCGTCGATCATGGAACAGGATAGCGCGGCCGCCCCCGAGTCGGGAAGGGCCGGATTCCACGGAAAGGCTTGATCGCGGCGGATGCGGGGGACATGAAGCGGGCATGTTCCGCCAGCGTCACCTCCTGGGCATCGAGCCGCTGCATCCGCTGGAGATCGTGGAACTGCTGGATCGTGCGGACCATCATGCCGAGGCCACCCGGGCCGGGGCGGCGCATGGGCGCGCGCTCGCGGGGCTCACGCAGATCAACATGTTCTTCGAGCCCTCCACCCGCACGCAGGCCAGCTTCGAGATCGCCGGCAGGCGGCTGGGCGCGGACGTGATGAGCATGGCGATGCAGGCGTCGAGCGTGACCAAGGGCGAGTCGCTGATCGACACGGCGCTGACGCTGAACGCGATGCGCCCCGACCTGCTGGTGGTGCGGCATCCGCATTCGGGCGCGGTGAACCTGCTGGCGGAGAAGGTGACCTGCGCGGTGCTCAACGCCGGCGACGGGCGCCACGAGCATCCGACGCAGGCGCTGCTGGATGCGCTGACGATCCGGCGGGCGAAGGGGCGGCTGCACCGGCTTGATCGTGGCGATCTGCGGGGACATCGCGCACAGCCGTGTGGCGCGCTCGAACCTGATCCTGCTGGGCAAGATGGAGAACCGCGTGCGGCTGATCGGGCCGCCGACGCTGATGCCGGCGGGATCGAGACGTTCGGCGTCGAGGTGACGGACGACATGGCGGCGGGGCTGGCCGGGGCGGACGTGGTGATGATGTTGCGGTTGCAGAAGGAGCGGATGGACGGCGGCTTCATCCCGTCGGAGCGCGAGTACTACCACCGCTTCGGGCTGGACGCGGCGAAGCTGGCCCATGCCAGGCCCGACGCCATCGTGATGCATCCGGGGCCGATGAACCGGGGCGTGGAGATCGACGGAACGCTGGCCGACGACATCAACCGCTCGGTGATCCAGGAGCAGGTGGAGATGGGGGTGGCCGTCCGGATGGCGGCGATGGAGCTGCTGGCGCGCAACCGGGCCGAGAGTTGACGAAACCCGCGCGCGGGCCCGGGCGTTGGCCGGAGGACCGCAGCATCCCGAGGACGCCCCCATGACCCCCGCACCCGCCGCCCCCACGATCGCCCCGACGACCGACGACCCACGCATCCACGTCTATTCCGTGAGCGACGGGCCGGTGAAGCTGGCGCATCAGACCTATCTGTCGCGCCTGTCGGAGGAGGCGGAGACCCTGCCGCTCGCGGAGGCGTTCGGCGCGGACATCGACGCGACCTACGCCGAGGTCTTCGCGGTGCGCGATGTGGAGCCGATGGGGCTGCGGGCCTATCTCGCGCAGGCGCACGACATCCCCCGCGAGGCGCTGGAGGCGGACGCGGCGCGGCTCGACGGGCTGTCGGGCGACGTCGTGGTGCTGGCCCCCCGCGCGCTCGATGGGGTGGGCGGCGCGGGGGCGCTCTCGCCGCGTCCGGAGCTGACCCATATCGGCAGCTATGCCCCGACCGAGGCGGACAACGCGCCCCGCGACCTGCCGCGCGCGGTGCGCGAGCCGAGCGACGTGCCCCCGGCCGCGCCCGCGCGCCGGTCGCCCGCCCTCTCCGGCGGCACGATCGCGGCGGTGATCGTGGTCGCGCTGGCGGCGGCGGCGCTGTTCCTCGCGGCCTTGTGAGCGCGATGGACAGGTCGCGTCGCCACGGGTAACTCCGGTTCCATGGCCTCCACGCTCCTGACCAACGCCCGGCTGATCGACCCGGTGGCGGGCACCGACCGGCCGGGGGATCTGCGGATCGAGGACGGGCGCATCGCCGCGCCGGGGCCGGCAGCGCGGATCATCGACTGTCGCGGCAAGTGCCTCGCCCCCGGCATCGTGGACGTGGGCGTGAAGGTCGGCGAGCCGGGAGAGCGCCACAAGGAGAGCTTCCTGACGGCGGGGGAAGCGGCGGCGCGGGGCGGGATCACGACGATGGTCTGCCGGCCGGACACCACGCCGGTGATCGACAGTCCCGAGATGCTCGAGCACGCGCGCGGCCGGGCCGAGCGCTCCGTCGTGCGGGTGCACCACATGGCGGCGCTGACGCGGGGGCGCGGCGGGCGGGAGATGGTCGAGATCGGCTTCCTGCGCGACGCGGGGGCGGTGGCCTTCACGGATGGCACGCATGTGGTGGCGGACACCCGCGTCCTGTCGCGCTGCCTGACCTACGCCGCCTCGCTGGGCGCGCTGGTGGTGGGCCATCCGCAGGATCCGGGGCTGTCGCAGGGGGCCTGCATCACCTCCGGAAAGTTCGCGTCGCTGCGCGGGCTGCCTGGCGTGTCGCCGCTGGCCGAGCGCATGGGTGTGGAGCGGGACCTGGCGCTGGCGGAGGCGACGGGCGTGGCCTACCACCTCGACCAGGTGACGACGTCCGCCGCGCTGCCCGCGCTGCGCCGGGCAAAGGCGGCGGGGCTGGACGTGACGGCGGGGACGTCGATCCATCACCTGACGCTCAACGTGCTGGACGTGGCGGACTACCGGACCTTCTTCAAGATCAAGCCGCCGCTGCGCGAGGAGGAGGACCGGCTGGCCATCGCGGACGCGCTCGCAGACGGGACCATCGATATCGTCGGCTCCTGGCACACGCCGCAGGACGAGGAATCCAAGCGCCTGCCGTTCGAGCAGGCCGCCCCGGGAGCCGTGGGGCTGGAGACGCTGCTGCCGGCGGCGATGCGGCTCGTGCATGCGGGTCACGTGACGCTGCCGGCTCTCTGGCGCGCGCTCTCGACGAACCCGGCGTGGCGGTTCGGGCTGGATGGGGGGACGCTGGAGCCCGGTGCGCCGGCCGATCTGGTGCTCTTCGACCCGGACGCGCCCTTCGTGCTGGACCGTTGGAACCTCGCGTCGAAGTCCAAGAACACGCCCTTCGACGGGGCGCGGATGGAGGGGCGGGTGCTGACCACCTGGGTCGGCGGCGAGGTCGTGTACGACCGGGAGGCGGCGCGTGCCTGAGCTCGTCAGCCCCCTCTGGCTCATCGGTGTGGTCGGGTTGCTGGCCTATCTGCTGGGGTCCGTACCCTTCGGGATCGTGATGGCGCGGCTCTTCGGGCTGGGCGATCTGCGGGCCATCGGGTCGGGCAACATCGGGGCGACGAACGTGCTGCGGACCGGCAACAAGCTCGCCGCGCTGCTGACGCTGCTGGGCGATGCCGGCAAGGGCGGGGCGGCGGTGCTGCTCGCGCGCTGGCTCGTCGGGGAGGATGCGGCGCAGGTGGCGGGGCTCTGCGCGTTCCTCGGACATTGCTTTCCCGTCTTCCTCGGCCTCAAGGGCGGCAAGGGGGTGGCGACGTTCCTCGGCACGCTGCTGGCGCTGTCGTTTCCGCTGGGCGCGGCGGCCTGCCTGACGTGGCTGGCGGCGGCGGCGCTCGGACGCATCTCCTCGCTTGCGGCCATGGTCTCGGCCGTCTCCGCACCGCTCTGGGCGCTATGGCTTCATCCTTCTGGCGCGGTGCTTTGTGCGGCATTGGCGGGGCTGATCGTCTATTTCCACAGACCGAACATCGCGCGCATCCGGGCCGGGACGGAGCCGCGGATCGGGGCGAAATGACGTTAGGGCAGGGCAAAGCCCGTCGAAAGGATTGAACGTTACGTCAATTTGGATTAACCGCGATGGAGGCTCGCAATTCCGGGGGCTTTCCTGCGTTGCCGCTTGCGCAGCACGATTTACGAAATTCGGAGACTTCAAGATGATGCGTTCGATCCTGGCTGCCGCGTTCGGAACCCTCACGGCCGCGACGGCGGCGACCGCCGCGCCGGTCGCGCTCGACACCCTCTACGGCTTCGGCTTCGATGGGGTCGGCACGGCTCTCGTCGGGACCGCGGGCGGCCCCTTCTCACTGCCTGTGAACCCGGCGGGCACCGACAGCCCAGATGCGCCCTGGACCTTCGACATCGCCCCGAGCTCTGCTGGCTCTCTGATCGTGCTGGACCTGTCTATATCGTCCGACGAGTTCGAGATCTTCAATTTCGGAGAATCACTCGGCGTAACCTCCTCCGCGACGAGCGGGGGCACCTGCGGCGTGAATTTCACCTGTGCGTTCGGCGATCCGAACTATTCGCGCGGCGTCTTCGCGCTGTCGGCCGGATCGTACTCGATCAGCGGTATACAGATCACGGGAATCCCCGGGGCCGGCGCTTTCATCATCCAGACGGCCGTCATTCCGGTTCCCGCCTCGGGCCTTCTGCTGCTCGGCACCTTGGCTGGCGGCGCGGGCCTGGCCGCCCGTCGCAGGAAGGCACACGACGCGGGCTGACCGCCTGCCGGAGGGGTGCCAGTCGCGGACGCCCATCCTTCGCTCAGTAGCTGCGCTCGGCGTAGATGCGGCTCAGGTCGCCGCCCCAGACCCCGTGGTAGTCGTCGAGCATCTCATCCGCCGGCGTGAGGCCCGATTCGACCGACTCGCGCAGGGCGTTGAGGAAATGCGTCTCGTCGGGGATGAGCCCGTCGGCTCCTGGCCGGGCGCGGGCGGCGAGGCCGGCATGGCTGATCTCCACCAGCTCTCGGGCGAGGTCGTGGAGCTTCACGCCGTTCGCCTCCCCCTGCAGGCCGTCCTCGCTGGCGGCGATGCGCAGGGCCAGCCGGGTCTCCTGATCCCAGCCCTTCGCGATGTCCCAGGCGGCATCCAGCGAGGATTGGTCGTAGAGCAGGCCGACCCAGAAGGCGGGCAGGGCGCAGAGGCGGCGCCAGGGGCCGCCGTCGGCGCCGCGCATCTCCATGTACTTCTTGATGCGCGCCTCGGGGAAGAGCGTGGTGAGGTGGTCCGCCCAGTCCGAGAGGGTCGGCTTCTCGCCGGGCAGGGCGGGCAGCTCGCCGCGCAGGAAATCACGGAACGACTGGCCCAGCGCGTCGACGTACTTGCCGTCCCGGTAGACGAAGTACATCGGCGTATCGAGCGCGTAGTCGGCCCAGCGCTCGAAGCCGAACCCCTCCTCGAAGACGAACTCGGGGATGCCGGTGCGCGCGGCGTCCAGGTCGCGCCAGACGCGGGAGCGCCACGACTTGTGGCCGTTGGGCTTGCCCTCGAAGAAGGGCGAGTTGGCGAAGAGCGCGGTGGCGACGGATTGCAGCGCCATGGCGACGCGCAGCTTGAGCACCATGTCGGCCTCGGTGGCGAAATCGACGTTGACCTGCACGGTGCAGGTGCGGCGCATCATGACGCGGCCCATGGTGCCGACGCGGCCCATGTAGCCGTCCATCAGCTTGTAGCGGCCCTTGGGCATGAGCGGCATCTGCTCGTGCGTCCAGACCGGAGCGGCACCCAGCCCGATGAACTGCACGCCGATCCCGTCGGCCACGGCCTTCACTTCCTTGAGGTGGACGTTCACCTCGTCGCAGGTCTGGTGGATCGTCTCCAGCGGCGCGCCGGAGAGCTCTAGCTGCCCGCCCGGCTCCAGCGAGACGTTGGCCCCGTCCTTCTCCAGCCCGATCAGATGGCCGCCCTCCTCCACCGGGGTCCAGCCGAAGCGGTCGCGCAGCCCAGACAGCACGGCTTCGATGGAACGGTCGCCGGCGTAGGGCAGGGGGAGCAGGCTGTCCTCGCAGAAGCCGAACTTCTCGTGCTCGGTGCCGATGCGCCAGTCTTCCTTGGGCTTGCACCCCGATGCCATGTAGTCGGCGAGCTGCGCAGGGTCGGTGATGGTGCCGCCACCGGACTGGGGAATGGACATGGGGGGCGTTCCTTCGGGAGCGGTTCCGGCGTCACGAGTGAGCGCGGTGCCGGGTCAAGTCAAGGCGCGCAGCGGGTCCCGGCGCCAGACCGTCGTGATGCCCGGCGTGCGCGTTCTGCACCGCGCGCACCATCGCGCCGGTGTCGAGGCCGGGCAGCGGGGCGAGCGCGTCGAGGAGCCGGTCGGACCCCGCGGCCCCCTCGGGGATGACGAGGGGCGGGCCGGCGCGGTGCGCGAGGTGCCAGTCGGCGGTGCCGTCGGCGGCGCGGTGGAGGGCGACCTGCGTGAGGTCGTCGAGCTCCACCAGCCCGCCGGTGTGGGGGCCCATGTAGGTGATGCGCCCCTCCACCACCTGCACGATGCCGGGGCGCAACTCATCGCTGCGGAACCGCGCGGTGCGGATGCCCGAGAGGAGGAGGACGCAGCCGACGGCGATGGCGACGGCCCCGAAGAGGGCGAGGAGCCCCGAGTTGGCGAACCAGAGCGCGAGGCCCGCGACGAGGGCTGCGGCCCCGATGAGGGCCTCGCGCCAGCGGGCGAGGCGGGCGGCGACGTCGGGGCGGATCACGGGGTGACCGGGCCGGCGAAGAGGACGAGGGCGAAGCTGCCGATGCGCGCGAAGCCGAGGGACGCGTAGGACGCGACGGCGGCGTCGGAGGCGGCGAAGAGCGTCGCCGTCCGGACGCCCGCGGTCGCGGGCCTCGGCCAGGTGGAGGGCAACGGCGCGGCGGGCATGGCCGCGGTTGCGCGCGGCGGGCGGGGTGTAGACGCCGCCGACCTGCACGATGTCGGACAGGGCCGCATTGAAGCCGGTCATGGCGACGGGGGTGCCGTCGACGGTGAGGAAGCGGTGGCTGCCGGAGGCGATCCATTCGGCGATCCGGTCCTGCGCGGCCCCGGTCGCGGTATCGCCGAGGCCCGTCTCCGCGTCGTAGGCCCGCCGCCACGCGGCGGCCAGATCCGGGTCGGCGCTCAGAGGGGCGAGCCTGCCCGGGCCGTCGGGGATGCTGGAGATCCGTCAGGTCGAGGCGAAACTGCGGCTCGTCGCTGTCGAAGCCGGGTGGGGCGTCGTTCAGTCCGGCAGCCGTCATCACGGTGCGGACGGGCCCCGTGGCTCCGCATATGCCGGTCAGGGGCATGCCGCGCAGAATGGCCGCCGCCGCCGCCGCGTCGAGGTCGTCGGGCGCATAGACCATCGCCATGCCGCCCGCGGTCAGGCCGAGGACCGCCTTCGGGTCGGGATCGACGTCGATCCAGTAGCGCGTCGCGTTGCGGTGGCCGATCCCGGTGATGCCGTGGGCGGCGAGGTTGGCGAGGGGGAACATCGCGAGTTCGGGGCAGAGGCGCAGGCTGGCCTCCATCGCGGCGCGGTTGCGCTCGGTGACGGGGATCATGTCCAGTCTCCTTTCGTGCTCTGCCACAGGGTCAGCGCGGCGACGGCGGCTGTGTCGGCGCGCAGGATGCGGGGGCCGAGGGCGGTGGGATGGGCACATCGATGGGCGCGCAGGATCTCGCGTTCGGTGGGGGAGAAGCCGCCTTCGGGGCCGATCAGGATCGCGGCGGGCGCGGGGGGCAGCGGGGCGGGAGCGGTGCCGGCGAGGGACTCGTCGCAGAAGATGAGCGCGCGGTCGGCGGGCCAGTCGGCGAGGAGCGTCGCCAGCGGCACGATGTCGTCCACCGGGGGGAGATACGTGCCGCCGCACTGCTCCGCCGCCTCGGTCGCGTGGGCCTGCAGCCGGTCGCGCCGGATGCGATCGGCATTGGTGCGGGCGGTGGCGACGGGGCGGATGCGGGCCGCACCCAGCTCGCAGGCCTTCTCCACGATGAAGTCGGTGCGGGCCTTCTTGATGGGTGCGAAGCAGAGCCAGAGGTCGGGCGGGTTGCGCTGCGGCGCGGTCGCCTCGCCGATGTCGAGCGTGCCGCCGCGCTTGGAGGCGGCGGAGACGGTCGCGCGGAAGGCACCGTTCTGGCCGTCGAACACCTCCAGCGTGTCGCCGGGCGACAGGCGCATCACACCGGAGAGATAGTGCGCCTGATCGCGCGACAGGTCGATGGATTGCCCCGGGGACAGCGGACCAGCTATGTGCAACCTCACCCTGCTGTCCATGGAACCTGCCTTCGATGACCGAGAGTGCCGATCAAGGACAGGTAGCCGACGCCGTCAAGGGCAACTGGGTCGATACGCTGGCACCGGAAAAGGCGCGGCCCTACCTGAGGCTGTCGCGCGCGGACCGGCCGATCGGGACGTGGCTGCTGCTGCTGCCGTGCTGGTGGGGGCTGGCGCTGGCGGTCGCGGCGACGGGGTTCCGGGCGTTCGATCTGTGGATCGCGGGGGCGGTGGCCGTGGGCGCGTTCCTGATGCGGGGCGCGGGCTGCACCTGGAACGACGTGACGGATCGGGACATCGACGGGTCGGTCGCGCGTACCCGGTCGCGGCCGATCCCCTCGGGGCAGGTCACCGTGCGCGGGGCGCTGGTGTGGATGTCGGCACAGGTGGCGGCGTCGGCGGCGATCCTGTTCACGTTCAACTGGGCGGCGGTCGGGCTGGGGGTGCTGGCGCTGCTTCCCGTGGCGCTCTATCCGTTCGCCAAGCGGTTCACCTGGTGGCCGCAGGCGTTCCTCGGGATCGCGTTCAACTGGGGCGCGCTGCTGGTCTGGACGGCGCAGACCGGGTCGCTCGCCTGGGCCCCGGTACTGCTCTATCTGGGTGGGATCGCCTGGACGCTCTTCTACGACACGATCTACGCCTATCAGGACGTGGAGGACGACGCGCTGATCGGGGTGCGCTCCACCGCGCGGCGGTTCGGGGCGCGGCCGATGCCCTGGTTGCGGGGGTTCGCGGCCGGATCGGTGTTGCTCCTGTCGGTCGCCGCGCTGCTGGCGTTGCCGCCGGTCGCCGCGGCGGTCGCGATCGTCGGGATCGGCTGCATGGGCGCGCATCTGGCGTGGCAGATGGCGCGGCTGGACGTTTCCGATCCGGCGCTCTGCCTGCATCTGTTCCGCACCAACCGCACCGCCGGGCTGCTGCCCCTGCCGTTTTTCGCCTTGGCCGCGCTCGTCTGATTGCCCCCCGCGGGTGCGGCGGGTAATCAGGCACCCTGGAGCCGCGGGAAGACCGATGTCACGCAAACGCATTCTCACGACCGCCGCCGCCTTCGGGGTCGCCGGCGCCGCCTGCATCGGGGGAGCCTGGGTCGGGGCGAGATACGTCGAGGCATCGTCCCGTGACGCCGTGGGCCAGGCGCTCTCGTCCGCCGACCTCGACTGGGCCGGCGTGGAGACCGACGGGCTGCAACTCATCCTGACCGGCACCGCGCCCGACGAGCCGGCCCGCTTTCGCGCCGTCACGCGGACGGGCACGGTGGTGGACCCGCGCCGGATCGTCGACGCGATGGAGGTGGAGGCACGCCGGCCGGTGGAGGCTCCGCGCTTCTCGCTGGAGATCCTGCGCAACGATGCGGAGGTCTCGGTCATCGGGCTGGTTCCGACGGCCGGAGGCGACGACCTGCTGGGGCGGTTGCTGGCCGGGGCCGCCGACGATGCGCCGCTGGAGATCGTCAACATGGTCGAGACGGCGGACCACGCGGTGCCCGAGGCCTGGGAGACGACGCTGCGCTTCGCGGTGGAAGTGCTGGAGATGCTGCCCCGTTCGCGCGTGTCCGTCTCCGCCGGGCGGGTCGCGGTCACGGCCGTGGCCGACAGCGACGACGCGCGGCGCGCGCTGGAGCGGGACCTCGCGGCGGCGGCCCCGGCGGCCGTGGATCTGACGCTGGACATCGCGGCGCCGCGGCCGGTGATCTCCCCGTTCACGCTGCGCTTCGTCATCAACGGGCGCGACCGGCCGCGCTTCGAGGCCTGCGCGGTGGATTCGGAGGACGCCCGGGAGCGGGTGCTCGCGGCGGCCGTGGCCGCGGGGTTCGTGGGAACGGCGGACTGCGTGATCGCGCTCGGCGTGCCCTCCGCCGGCTGGGGTGCCGCGGCGGCCGAGGGGATCGGGGCGCTGGCCCGGCTGGGCGGCGGGGCGCTGACGCTGTCGGACGCGGACGTCTCGCTGATCGCGCTGACGGGCACCGAGCGGGAGACGTTCGAGACGGTGACGGACGACCTCGACGCGGCGCTGCCGGAGCTCTTCGTGCTGTCGGCCGTACGCCCCGAGCCCGCACAGGCGGACGGGGCCGCGTCGGAAGACGACGGGCCGAAGGAGTTCGTGGCCACCCTCTCGGCCGAGGGCCGGGCGCAGTTGCGCGGCCGGCTCTACGACGCGGCGCAGCAGGACGCGGTGCTCAGCGTCGGGCGTGCGCTCTTCGGGGTGCAGCAGACCAGCGCCGCGACCCGCGTGGACGAGACGCTGCCGCAGGGCTGGCCCCGGCGGGTGCTGGCGGGGATGGAGGCGCTGTCCTGGCTGGAGGAGGGCACGGTGGTGGTGCGCCCGGAGGTGGTCGTGCTGCGCGGCGTGACCGGCGACCGGCAGGCGGAGGCGGAGATCTCGGGCCTGCTGTCGTCCAAGCTGGGCGCGCAGGCGGACTACCGCATGGAGGTGACCTACGACGAGGAGCTGGACCCGCTGCTCAACATCCCCACGCCCGAGGAATGCGCGGTGCGGCTCAACGACATCCTCGTGGAGCAGAAGCTGACCTTCGCGCCGGGGGAGTACGCGATCGAGGAGGCGGGCGACGGGCAGCTCGCGCGGCTGACGGAGATGCTGCGCGACTGCCGGCGCGCGGTGTTCGAGATCGGCGGGCACACCGACAGCCAGGGGCGCGAGGAATCGAACCTGCGGCTGTCGATGGGCCGGGCGGAGGCGGTGCGCGACGCGCTCATCGCGCGGGGCACATCCCCGGGGCAGCTGGTGGCGGAGGGCTATGGCGAGGCGGAGCCCATCGCCGACAACGGCACCGAGGACGGCCGCGAGATCAACCGGCGGATCACCTTCACGCTGCTGGGGCGGCGCGACGGGGAGGCCGGACCTGACGCGGTCGAGGCTGCGGGAGCGGTGGAGGTCCCGGCCGCCGCCGCCGCGGTGGACCCTATGGGAGACGACGGATGAACCGCACCGAATTCGTCATCGCCATCGCGGCGATCCTCTTCGTGGCCTTCGTGCTGGGCTGGTTCGCCTCCTGGATCGTCCACCGGTTCAGCCGGGTGACGATTTCGGACGTGGCCGAGCTGGAGGAGATGGCGAAGGCCCTGCACGACGCCGAAGAGCAGCGCGACGAGGCGATCACCTACTACCAGTACCGCGAGAACGAACTGTCGACGCAGCTGACGCAGTCGCAGGCGGAACTGTCGGCGGCGATGGAGGGGCTGGGCGAGGCCCGCCGGGAGGCCGGCGACCTGCGTGCCTACATCGAGAAGACGAACGCCTGACCGGCGGGGGGCCGCCCGCCGGGGGCAGCCCGACCCGCCCGCTACTTGTCGTCGTCCGAATCGGGCGTGTTGAAGAAGCTCTCGGCGTCGCGCACGTCGCGCTTGTCCTCCTCCTCCTCGGCGGGCTTGTCGCCCGACAGCTTGAACGCGCCGATGCCGTTCAGGTTCGACGGAATCCGCATGTCGTCCGGGTCCATCCCGAGGCTCTGCTCGGTGGAGACGAGCTTGCGGCGCTCGTCGTCCGTCATCGCGGCCGCGCCGTCCTTGTTCTGCTTGGCGGCGGCCTTCTGCACGGCGGCGTCCAGCTCGGTCTGCTTGCACAGGCCGAGCGCGACCGGGTCGATGGGGTCGATGTTCTGCACGTTCCAGTGCGTGCGCTCGCGGATCGCCTGGATCGTCGGCTTGGTGGTTCCGATCAGCTTGGAGATCTGCGCGTCGGCGAGCTCGGGGTGGAACTTGACCAGCCAGAGGATCGACGCGGGCCTGTCCTGCCGCTTCGACAGCGGCGTGTAGCGCGGACCGCGGCGCTTCTCCTCGCCCTCGGAGGCGGGGTTGTGCAGCAGGCGCAGCCCGCGGGCCGGGTCCTTTTCGGAGGCCTCGATCTCGGCGGCGGTCAGCTGCTTGTTGGCGACCGGGTCGAAGCCCTTGACCCCCGCGGCGACGTCGCCGTCGGCGATGCCCTGCACCTCGAGCTCGTGCAGGTCGCAGAAGTCGCCGACCTGCTTGAACGTCAGGGTGGTATTGTCGACGAGCCAGACGGCGGTGGCCTTGGCCATGATGGGCTTGTTCATCGTGATGCTTCCTTCGGAACGTGGCTCGGGCGTGGCCCGGATCAGGGGGCTGCGGCGCGGGCCGCGTGTTCTCGCTTTCGGGGAACTTGGGACGGCGTATACGTGGGTCGCCCGCAATGCGAAAGAGGTTTGATGAGACGCCTGCTGACCGCCCTCCTCCTCCTCGCCGCCCCCGCGACTGCCGACGGGCGGGCGGGGGTGTTCGACTACTACGTGATGGCGCTGTCCTGGTCGCCGACCTGGTGCGCACTGGAGGGGGATGCGCGGGCGTCGCCGCAGTGCGACACGGGGCGCGGGTTCGGGTTCACGCTGCATGGTCTCTGGCCGCAGTACGAGACGGGCTGGCCCGACTACTGCGCCACCGCCGCGCGCGCGCCGACGCGGGGGCAGACGGCGACGATGGCGGACATCATGGGTGCCTCGGGCCTCGCGTTCCATCAGTGGCGCAAGCATGGGGTCTGCTCGGGGCTCGATGCGGCGCAGTATTTCGAGCTGTCCCGGCGGGCCTACGAGAGCGTCGTCCGGCCGCCGGCGATCCGCGGGCTGGGCCGGGAGGTGACGCTTCCGGCGCGGCTGGTGGAGGAGGCGTTCCTCGATGCCAACCCGGACCTCTCGGCGGACGGGGTGACGGTGACCTGCCGGCAGGGCCGGGTGCAGGAGGTGCGGATCTGCCTGACGCGCGATCTGGAGCCGCGGGACTGCGGCCGGCGACGTGATGCGCGACTGCGCGTTGCCCGGCGCGATCCTGTCGCCGGTCCGCTAGGCGGGGGCGTCGATCCGTCCGATCCAGTCGGCGGCGGGGGCGGGGCGGCCGAGGTGGTATCCCTGCCCGAACTGCACGCCGAGCGCCATCACCGCCTCGACCTGCGCCTCCGTCTCCAGCCCCTCGGCGATCAGATCGAGGTCGAGCCGTTCGGCAAGGGCCACGAGAGCATCCAGGATCGCCTCCTCGCGCCCCGTGGTGCCCAGTCCCGACGACGAAGGCGCGGTCGACCTTGAGGATGTCGACGGAATACTCCCGCAGCCGCTCGAAGTTCGACAGTCCGGTCCCGAAATCGTCCAGCGCGATCCGGACGCCCTGCGCGCGCAACCGGGTGATGAGGTCGAGGGCCCGCTCGGGCGCGACGATGACCGCCGTCTCCAGGATCTCCAGGACGAGCCGTTCGGGGGGCAGCCGTTCGAGCACGTGCTGCAGCCAGCGGCAGGCATTGCTGTTCTTTCCGTCCAGCACCGCACCGGTGATGTTGAAGGTCGCATAGATCGGGTCCGGGCGGGAAACGAAGGGCAGGGCCGCATCGACGGCGAATTGGGGCAGAAGATCCAACCCGGCTTCCGGCAACCGGTGGAGCGTGTCGCTGAAGCCCGCGGGGCCGGTGACGGACCCGTCCGCCCGGTTCCAGCGCAGCAGCCCCTCCACCCCGACGAGCCGCCGGTCGGCGAGGCGCAGGATCGGCTGCATGTGGTATTCGAAAGCCCGTGCGGCGATGGCCTCGGCGATCACGGCGCGCGACGGGAGCACCGACGGGACGGCAGGGGCGCGGATCGTGTGGGTCTGGTTTCCGCCGGCGTTCTTGGCACGGGAGAGGGCTGCGTCCGCCCGCAGGATCGTGCGCATGCGGCTCTCGCCCGGCATCGTCTCCACCACGCCCGCGGAGAGCGATCGCGCGATCGTGCCGTCGGGCCCCTCGACCTGCGCGCAGGACGCCAGACGGCGGATGCGCTCGCTCATCTCGGACGTCGCGCGCAGGTCGACGCCGGTCGCCCAGATCAGGAACCGTCCGCCATCGAGCCGCTCGAGGCATCCACCCGGCGGAACGGAGCGGCGCAGCACGTCCTCCACGACCCCCAGCAGGCGGTCGCCGATATCGAAGTCGTGCCGGCGGTTGACGCCCGACAGGTCGTCGAGATCGAAGAGCGCGACCGTGGTGCCGCGCGGTTCGGCGGTGTCCGACGGGGATGCGGGCGAGGGCATGTCCCGGGCCGCACGCGCAGGGCGGCGCAGCAGCCAGCCGGCGGAGGCTCCGAGCAGCAAAGTCACCGTGATAAGGATCGCATCGGCGATGTCGACGTCCCCCCGCGTTCTTACCGCCGCCCGGATGTCCGGAGACGGGCAACGACGATACCGTTACGTTAACACGGTCGGCGGGGAACGTTACGTCAAATCGCTTTCCGGGCCGCCAGAGCTGCCCGCAGCGTGCCGTCATCGAGATAGTCCAGCTCGCCGCCCACGGGCACGCCCCGCGCGAGACCGGTGACCGAGACGCCCGTGTGGTCCAGTTCCTGTGCCACGTAATGCGCCGTCGTCTGCCCCTCCACGGTGGCATCGAGCGCCAGGATCACCTCCGTCACGCCTTCGGCGGAGATGCGGTCGCGCAGCTTGGGAATGTGCAGGTCGTCCGGGCCGACGTCGTCGAGCGGGGAGAGCGTGCCGCCGAGAACGTGGTAGCGCCCGTCGAACACCCGGGCGCGTTCCATCGCCCAGAGGTCGGCCACGTCCTCCACCACGCAGATCACGCCCGTGGCCCGCCGGTCACTGTCGCAGATCGCGCAGATGTCGGCGGTCGACAGATTGCCGCAGTTCAGGCACGCGCGCACGGACCGCCCGACCCCGTCCATCAGGCGGGCAAGCGGCAGAAGCTGCGTGTCGCGCTTCTTGACGAGGTGGAGGACGGCGCGGCGGGCGGAGCGCGGCCCGAGACCGGGCAGGCGCGCCATCATCTCGATCAGCGCCTCGATGTCGCGGGTGGCGTCCAACTCAGAACGGCAGCTTCATGCCGGGCGGCAGGCCCATGCTCTCGGCGATGCGTCCCATCTCCTGCTGGCTGCGCTCGGTCGCGCGGGCCTGCGCATCCTTGATGGCGGCGAGGATGAGGTCCTCGGCCATCTCCTTCTCGGAGGGCACGAAGATCGACGGATCGATGTCCAGCCCGGTCAGGTCACCCCTGGCGGTGCAGGTCGCGCGGACGAGCCCGGCCCCGGATTCGCCGGTGACCTCGATGTCGGAGAGGGCGTCCTGCATCTCGCCGACCTTGGCCTGCATCTCCTGCGCCTTCTTCATCATCCCGGCCATGTCGCCGAGACCGCCCATTCCCTTGAACATGCCGTTTCCTTCCGCTGTCGTTCCGCTCCCGAGGTAGTGCCCCGCCCCCCTCGCCGCAACCGGTGCCCGGCCAGCGAAAAGGCCGCCCCCGCACGGGACGGCCTTCGATTGTCGTGACGTTCCGGTCCGATCAGACGGAGGCGTTTGCCCCGATGAACCATGTGTCCTTCTCGACCATGCGGCTCACTTCGGTGAGCAGGTCGGCGGTGTCCTCGTCGCCGGCCTCGCCCGCCGTGTCGATGCCCTTGCGCAGCATCCGACCGTAGATCTTGAACCGCGAGACCAGTTCGCGGACGTGATCCTCGACCGGCGTCAGTTCCAGGGGATAGGGCTCCAGCGTCGACTTCTCGGCGACCACCTGCGTGGTGCCGCGGGCAAATCCACCCATGAGCGCGACCCGCTCGGCCATCAGATCGGTCCCCTCGCTGACCCGGGCGGCAACCTCGTCGAGCAATTCGTGGACGCCGATGTAACCCTTGCCGCGCAGGTTCCAGTGCGCTTGCTTCACGGCCAGTGCCAGATCGAGGCCATGGGCGAGGCGTTCGTTGAGAACCTCGCACATCTGTTCCTGCGTCTGCTGTTCGATCCCAGTGATGAAGCTCTCGGGCATATGGCCTCCGGTTGTGTGGTTTCACCGGAGCAACACGGGGCGCGGGGTTTCGGTTGCATCGGGCTCCGGAAAATCGGGGCGTCAGGCCTCGTCGAACGGATCCCACTCGTCCTCGACCTCCGGCAGCCCGGCATCCGCCGCATCCTGTGCCAGGGTCGCGCGGGTCCGCACCTCGACCAGCTGCGCACCGGGGAAGGCCTGAAGGATGGCCTGCGTCATCGGATGCGCCATGGCGTCGGTCTCCGCCTGCCGCGCGCCGCGGTCGCGCAACTCGGCGATGCTCGGCGCGCCGCCACCGGGCACGAGCGTCACGATCCAGCGCACCCCGGTCCATCCCTGCAGCCGCCCTGCGAGCCGGGCGGAGAGGTCGGACGCAGCGGCGGGCGTGGGCTCGAACTCGATCCGGCCGGGGGCGTAGGCGGCGAGGCGCACGCCCGTCTCCACCTCCACCAGCAGCTTCACGTCGCGGTTCGCGCGGATCAGCTCGACGACCTGCGGGAAGGTGGCGAACCGCTCCAGCGCGGGGTCGGGTACGGAAACGATGGCCGGCTGTGCGGAGCCGCGCGCGACCGGGCCGCCGCCACCGCTCGGGGCGGGACGCGGAGCCGGGGCGGAGCCGGCGGGCGGGGGCGCGTCGCGCAGCTTGCGCACCAGATCGTCGGGGCTGGGCAGGTCGGCCACGTGGGTCAGGCGGATCACGGCCATCTCGGCGGCCATCATCGAGTTGGGCGCATTGCCGACCTCCTCCAGCGCCTTCAGCAGCATCTGCCACATCCGGGTGAGGCTGCGCATCTGGAGCCCTTGCGCGAAGGCCTGGCCCCGGGCGCGTTCGTCGGGGCCGACGGTGGCGTCCTCCACGGCGTCGGGCGTGATCTGGATCACGCTGACCCAGTGGGTGAGCTCGGCCAGATCGCGGAGCACGGCCATCGGATCCGCCCCGTCGGAATACTGCGCGCCCAGTTCCGTGAGCGCGGCCGCCGCCTCCCCCTTCATGATCATGTCGAAGAGGTCCATCACCCGGCCCCGGTCGGCGAGGCCCAGCATCGCGCGGACCTCCTCGGCCGTCGTCTCCCCGGCTCCGTGGCTGATCGCCTGATCCAGGAGCGACATCGCGTCCCGCACGGACCCTTCGGCCGCGCGCGCGATCAGGGCGAGCGCGTCACCGGCAATCTGCGCGTCTTCCTTCTCCGCGATGGCGCGCAGGTGGTCGATCATCACCTCCGGCTCGATCCGACGCAGGTCGAAGCGCTGGCAGCGCGACAGGACGGTGACGGGCACCTTGCGGATCTCGGTGGTGGCGAAGATGAACTTCACGTGGGCCGGCGGCTCCTCCAGCGTCTTGAGAAGCGCGTTGAAGGCGGCATTGGACAGCATGTGGACCTCGTCCACGATGTAGATCTTGTAGCGCGCCGAGGCCGCCCGGTAGTGCACCGAATCGATCACCTCCCGCATGTCGCCGACGCCGGTGTTGCGACGCCGCGTCCATCTCGAGCACGTCCACGTGGCGGCCCGCCGCGATGGCGACGCAGGGCTCGCAGATGCCGCAGGGCTCGGTCGTCGGCCCGCCGGTCGCCGTCCGGTCCGATGCAGTTGAGCCCCTTGGCGATGATCCGCGCCGTCGTCGTCTTGCCGGTGCCGCGGATGCCGGTGAGGATGAAGGCCTGCGCGATGCGGTCGGCGGCGAAGGCGTTGCGCAGGGTGCGCACCATCGCGTCCTGCCCCTTCAGATCGGCGAAGGTCGCGGGGCGGTACTTGCGTGCCAGCACCTGATATTCGGTCGTCATCCTGGCCCTCCGGTGAGGAGTCAATCTAGGGTGGTCGGGGGCCGGACGCTAGAGCGTCCAGAGGACGACTCCGACCGTCACCCCGCCGATGGAGAAGAGGATCGACAGCAGCGTGAAGTTCCGCGTCGACTGCACCTCGGCTTCGTGCGCGTGAAGCCTCTCCTGCGCCTGACACGCGTTCCTTCGTGCCGACCAGAAGATGAAGAGCGACGCGATTATGAAGAGCGTCGAGACCAGCTTCGGGATCCAGGCCGGATCGGCCTCGGAGAACACGGCGCGCAGGCCCACGGCGATGGCGATGGCGGCCATGCCGGTGCGCATCCAGCCCGCGAACGTGCGCTCGTTGGCCATGATGGTGCGGTCCTCGGCCCAGTCGGTGCGGTCCTCGGCCATCTTGGTCTTGTCGGGGGGATCGGACATGGCGGGAGGGTAGGGGGCTGGGGAGTGGGGTCCAGTGGAATCGCGGGGGCGTGGGGTGGACGTCAAGGCGCTCTCGGGAGCTTTTCTGGCGAAAAGCCCCTGCCGCTTGCGGGAGTGTTCGGGAGCTACCGACGACGAGACTTTCGCGGAGCGAAAGTCCGTCGGAGGTGAGAGGCTGGACGACGACCCAAACGGGACTCGCTGTGGCTGCTTCCTTCCGGACCTGACCAGGTTGGCAAGGCGCCTGCCCGCGCCAACCTCTCGGGGGTCAGATACGCCGCCCGGCGGCGGCTTTCAAGTCATCCGGGCGCGCGTTCGGCCCAGCCGGCGAAGATCTTCTCCAGCGCCACCACGACGTAGAAGAGCGCGATGCCCAGAACCGCGAGCGCGATCAGCACGGCGAACATCAGCGGGTAGTCGGCGTTCGTGCGCCCGCTATCGAACAGCGCGCCCAGGCCGCGGCCGTGGGGCGAGACGATCTCCATCAGGTTGGTGCCGATGAAGGCCAGCGTGACCGAGACCTTCAGCGCGCCGAAGAACTCCGGCAGCGTCTTCGGCAGCGCGATCTTCCAGAAGATCGTGGTGTTCGACGCGCCGAGGCTGCGCAGGATGTCGCGGTATTCCGGCTCGAGCGTCGACAGGCCGATGGAGATGGAGACGGCGATGGGAAAGAAGGAGATCATGAAGGCGAGCAGGATCGTGTTGAGGTCGTGCTGGCCCACGAAGAGGAGCGCGAGGATCGGGACGACGGTGGCCTTGGGCACCGCATTGAAGCCCACGAGAAGCGGGTAGAGCGCCTCGCGGGCCGTGCGGGAGAATCCCATGATCATGCCCAGCACGACGCCGAAGATCACGGCGAGGAAGAGGCCGACCATCGTGCGCCAGAGCGTCTGCCACCCGCCCACGAGGAACAGCTCCCAGTAGCGGGCGTAGGCGGGGGGCAGGTCGGAGGGGGAGGCCATCACGAAGTTCGGCCAGCCGTTCGCCCAGACGAGCAGCTTCCCAGAGCGCGAGGAAGACGAGCATCGCGCCCGACGGGCACGGCGAACTGGCGCAGGTTGCTCATCGCATCCCCTCCGTCGACGGGTCCTGCGCGGTGGGGGCGACGTGCTCCACCGGGCGGCCGGCCACGCCGGGGACGGGGGTGGGCTTCGGGTCGTCGACCTCCCTCCCTTGGGCGATCTGGATCTCGCGGCGCAGCTCGGCCAGCAGTTCGACGGCGCGGGGGGCGTAGAGATCGTCGAGGCCACGGTCGGGGCCGAGGTCGATCTCCACGGTGCGCTGCGCGAAGGCGGGGCGGGCGGAGAAGACGACCGTGCGGTCCGACAGGAACACCGATTCGCGCAGGTCGTGGGTGATGAGGACGCAGGTGAACCGCTCCTGCGCGCGCAACTCGTGCATCGTCAGCCAGAGGTCCTCGCGGGTGAAGGCGTCGAGCGCGCCGAAGGGCTCGTCGAGGATCAGCACCTCGGGGCGGTGGACGATGGAGCGGCAGAGCGAAGCGCGCTGGCGCATGCCGCCGGAAAGTTCACTGGGCTTCTTGTCCTCGAAGCCTTCGAGGCCCACGAGGGCGAGGAGGTCGCGGGCGCGGTCCTGCTGCTGGACCTTCGACATCGAGGTGGAGACGATCTCCAGCGGGAGCATCACGTTCTGCAGGATCGTGCGCCATTCGAGCAGGACGGGGTTCTGGAACGCCATGCCGACGGTGCTGCGCGGGCCGGTCACCGGCTCTCCGCCCAGACGCACGACCCCCTGATCCGGCTTCATCAATCCCGCCACGAGACGGGTCAGCGTGGACTTGCCGCAGCCCGAAGGGCCGACGACGGCGGTGAAGCTGCCCTCGGGCATGTCGATGCTCAGGTCCTTCAGGACAGGCAGCGGACCCGCGGCCGTGCGGTAGGCGTGGGTGACGTGTTCGAGGGAGATGGGCAGGGACATGCGACGCTTTCGGGCGGTGTGTTCGGGCGGGCACCGGGAGGGGTGCCCGCCCGTATCATCGACGTTCGGATGATCCGGGTCGGACGTCCGTCGGATCATTCCAGCATGCGCTCGGACGCGTCGGGCAGGTAGGCGTCGGTGAAGTAGAGCGAGGCGTCCGGTTCCTGCTGGAACTCGTAGACGAGCCGCGTCTGCTCGATGGCGCGGGCCATTCGGTCGGGGTCGATGCCGCCGATGCCGTTCTCCATCGCGAAGGGGGTCATGACGTTGGCGTCGATGGAGAGCTGCAACCGGCGCTGCTCGAGGTCGAGGTCGCCGGCCGGGTTGCGGTCGATCACGGCCTGCGCGCCCATCGCGGGGTCGGCGATCACGTCCTTCCAGCCGGCGGCGACGGCGCGCAGGAAGCCGGTCACGATCTCCGGGTTCGCCTCCGCGAAGTCGGTGTTGGCGATGATCGCGTTGCCGTAGAGCTCGACGCCGTGGTCGGCCATCAGGATGGTCGAGATGTCGTCCTCGGGCACGCCGAGGCGCACGAGGTTCAGGTAGGACGAGAAGGAGAACCCGGTGACGGCGTCGACCTCGCCCGCGGCCAGCATCGGCTCGCGGGTCGGGAAGCCGACGGGCTCCACGGTGATCGCGGACATGTCGATGCCAGCGGTCTCGGCGAAGATGGGGAACTGCGCCCAGGCCCCGTCGGGGGGCGGTGCGCCGAGGGTGCGGCCCTCCAGATCGGCGGGCACGGAGACGCCCTGCGAGATGCGGCCCGACGACGGCGAAGGGCGGCTTGTCGTAGATCATCATCACGGCCGTGACCGGCGCGTCCGGGTTCTGGTCGAGGAAGCGCATCAGCGAGTTGATGTCGGCGAAGCCCATCGGGAAGGCCCCGGTGGCGACCTTGGGGATGGCGTCGAGCGAGCCCTGACCGGCGCTGATCTCCACCTCCAGACCCTCGTCGGCGAAATGCCCGTTGTCGATGGCGGCGAAGTAGGCGGCGGACGGCCCCTCGAACTTCCAGTCGAGCGCGAAGGGCACCTCGGTCTGCGCGGTTGCCGGCGCGGCCAGCAGGACGAGGGCGGCGAGCCCACCCAATTTCTCGAACATGTCACTCTCCCCTTTTCGGACGACCGCTTTTCCGGACCGCCCCGGAGGAGGGCCAGAGCCGGCGGCGTCCCGATGCCATCGCTCCGGAGCCTTGCCCATAAATCGGGCCGTGGGAAGTCGCGTTGCCGCGATTCCGGGCATTCGTCCCCTTGCTCCCCGCGCCGCGATGCTCTTGGAAAGGGCGCAGCAGGGGGTGCCGCGATGAGACATGCCGAGACGGTGACCTTCGGCGGCGGCGTGCTGGACCGGGACGAGGATCTGCGCCGGCATCCCGAGGTGCTCGCCACGCTGCCCGTGCGAACGCTTCTCCTCTGGCGCGGCAAGCCGCTGATGAACGGCGCGCGCGACGGGCTGGCGGTGCTGGAGGGGAAGGTTCTGCCCGATCTGGGGGTGCCCGTGCTGCTGGGGCGGATCGACGGCGCGGCGGTCTTCGCGCGCGACGTCTCCGCGCTGGAGGTCGTGGGCCCGCGCGACGGGCTCGGCGCGTTCCTCGACGAGAGCGAGCAGACCCATGCGGACCTGCCCGCAGGGACGGCGTTCTGCGAGCTGCGGCGGATGATGACCCATCTGTCGCCGCTGGACGCGGAACTGGCGGCGACGGCGCGGGGGGTGCTGGAATGGCACCGGACGCACGGGTTCTGCGCCAATTGCGGGACGGCGACGCAGGTGGGCAAGGCGGGATGGATGCGCGGCTGCGCGGGCTGCGGCCGGATGCATTTTCCCCGCACGGACCCGGTGGTCATCATGCTGGTGACGCGGGGCAATTCGGTGCTGCTGGGGCGCTCGCCGGCCTGGCCCGAGGGGTTCTTCAGCTGTCTGGCCGGGTTCATGGAGCCGGGCGAGACGATGGAGGCGGCGGTGCGGCGCGAGGTCTGGGAGGAGACGGGCGTGCGGGTCGGGGCGGTGGACTACCTGGCCAGCCAGCCCTGGCCGTTCCCGGGTAGCCTGATGCTGGGCGCGCATGGGCATGCCGTGAGCGAGACCATCGAGATCGACCCCGAGGAGATCGCGGAGGCGATCTGGCTGGAGCGCGAGGAGCTGGCGGAGGTCTTTGCCGGGACGCACCCGCGCATCCTGCCGGCGCGGGAGGGAGCGATCGCGCATTTCCTCCTGCACCGCTGGCTGGCCGACAGGCTGGATTGAACCGAAGCCGGTTTCGCCCGTTTGGGCCATGACACGAAAGGAAAGCCCATGAAGTTCACCGCCGTCGAGGACATCTCCTCCCCGATCGACCTGGTCTGGGAGCGGCTGGCCGACATCGAGGGGTTCGAGGCAAAGGTGCGCCCGCATATCGAGGACATCCAGCGGCGGCCGCCCGGCCCGGCGGGGCACGGGACGGTGTGGACGGCGTATGCGAGCGTGATGGGCAAGCGCCGCGAGGTCACGGTGACGCTGACCGAGATGCAGCCGCCGCACCGGATGGCGGCACGCGCCCGGATCGAGGGGATCGAGATCGGGATCGACATCGTGCTGACGGTGGTGAGCGATCACATGACGCGGCTGACGGTGACGACGGAGGCGACGGCGCAGGGGATCGCGGGCAAGCTGCTGCTGAAGACGGCGGAGATGGCGCGCGACCGGCTGGGCGGACGGTATGCCAAGCAGGTGTCGGGGCTGGCCAAGCGGATCGGGAAGGATCCGAAGCTCGGCTAGGCGTTGCCGCCGTCGAAGTGGTCGGGGTCGGCCGGGATAGACGCCGAGGATGTCGAGCGCGGAGCAGAAATAGGCCAGCTCTTCCAGCGCGCGGGCGACCGGAGGGTCCTCCGGATGGCCCTCGATGTCGGCGTAGAACTGCGTCGCGGTGAACTGCCCATCCACCATGTAGCTCTCCAGCTTGACCATGTTCACGCCGTTCGTGGCGAAGCCGCCCATCGCCTTGTAGAGCGCGGCGGGGATGTTGCGGACGCGGAAGACGAAGGTGGTCTTGGTGTGCGCGCCGCCCGGCGCGGGGCGGGCCGGATCGCGGGACATGACGACGAAGCGGGTGGTGTTGTGCCCCTCGTCCTCGATGTCGCGGGCGAGGATGTCGAGCCCGTGGGTGTCAGCCGCCAGCGTGGAGGCGAGGACGCCCTCCGTGGGGGTGGCGCGGGCGGCCAGTTCGGCAGCGGCCCCGGCGCTGTCGGCGGCGGCCTCTGCGGTGATGCCGCGGGCATCGAGCCAGGCGCGGGCCTGCGGGATGAGCACGAGATGCGCGCGGACGTGGCGGATGTCGGCGAGCGCGGTTCCGGGCAGGCCCATGAGCGCGATGCGCACGCGGATGAAGGCCTCGCCCACGATGTGCAGGCCGGAGGCCGGGAGCAGCCGGTGGATGTCGGCGACGCGGCCGTAGGTGGAGTTCTCCACCGGCAGCATGGCGAGGTCGGCGCGGCCGTCGCGGACGGCGGCGATGCAGGCCTCGAAGGTGGCGCAGGGCAGGGGGGCGAGCTCGGGATGGGCCCGTGCGCAGGCCTCGTGGGAGTAGGCGCCGAGCTCTCCCTGGAATGCGATGCTGCCCATTGGCGGCCCCTCCTGCTGCCGATGATGCGTTCGGTCGCAGGCTGTAACGCTTGCGTGCGCGGCGTGAAAGCACATAGATGACGGGCGACGGAAGACCTGACCCACGCCGAGGAGAGACGCCCCGATGGACACGATGACGATCACCAAGGCCGGCGGCGCCTTCTGCGGCGCGCTCCTGATCCTTCTCATGGGGGCCTGGGCCGGGGAAAGTCTGTATCACGTCGGCGGCGCACGGCTACGAGGGCGAGGAGATCGTCCAGGGCTATGCCATCGAAGTGCCCGACACCGGGGGCGACGTGGCGATGGCGGAGGCCGAGCCGGAGGTCCCGTTCGAGGAGGTCTACGTCAATGCCTCGGCCGAGGCGGGCGAGGGGCTCTGGCGGCAATGCGCGTCCTGCCACCGGCTGGACGGTGCCAGCGCGACCGGCCCCTATCTGAACGGTGTCGTCGACCGCGAGAAGCACCAGGTCGAGGGCTACGCCTATTCCGATGGGCTACTGGCGACCGAGGGAGCCTGGACGCCGGAGAACATAAGCGCCTTCATCGAGAACCCGAAGGAATACGCGCCGGGCACCAAGATGGCCTATCGCGGCATGGCCGACGTCGAGGACCGGGCGAACCTGATCGCCTATCTCGCCGCGCAGCCGTGAGGCGACACGTCGCAGCGCCATGCGTCATACAGATGGCCCGCTCCGGCGGGCCTTTTTCGTGGGACCGGCCGGGGTTCACCGATCTGTGGCGTCCGGGGGCTTGAACATCGCACGCGGGGCTCGTTACCTGCCTGAAACGACCATCCGGGAGGATCAACCATGTTCCGACGTCTCGCCCTTCTCGCCGTCGTCGCCGCCACTCCGGCGATGGCGCAGGACGCCACCATCGTCAGCCATGGGTTCAGCAACTTCGGGGAGTTGAAATACGGCCCGGACGAGCCGTTCAGCTACGTCAATCCGGACGCGCCCAAGGGCGGCGAGATCAGCTTCTCCTCGCTGGGCACCTTCGACAGCTTCAACGCCTACACCCGCAAAGGCGTGTCGGACCGCAGCGGCGACGGACTGCTGTTCGAGAACCTGATGATCGCCGCCGCCGACGATCCCTATGCGATCTACTGCAACCTGTGCACCACGATCGAATATCCCGAGAGCCTGGAATGGGTGGTGCTGAACCTGCGCGAGGACGTGACCTTCTCGGACGGCACGCCGATGACGGCGGAGGACGTGAAGTTCACCATCGACCTGTTCCTGGAGCAGGGACTGGCCGAGTTCCGCAACATCATCGACGGGTTCTTCGCCTCCGTGGAGATCACCGGGCCCCATCAGATCCGGTTCGAGTTCAACGAGACCGCGCCCAAGCGCGACCGCATGGGCCTCGTCGGGCTCTGGAACCCCTTCTCGAAGGCGTGGTTCGAGGAGACGGGGACGCGACTGGACGAGAGCACCGACCGGCCGTTCCTCGGAACCGGCCCCTACGTCCTCGAATCCGTGGACATGGGGCGCAGCGTGATCCTGGCCCGTGACCCCGACTGGTGGGGCGCGGACCTGCCGATCAACCGCGGCCGCTTCAACTTCGACCGGGTGCGCACCGAATACTTCGCCGACAGCTCCGCCGCGATGCAGGGGTTCACCGCGGGCGAATACACCATGCGCGTCGAGGGCTCCTCGAAGGAATGGGCCACCTCCTACGACTTCCCGGCTGTCGAGAGGGGCTGGGTCGTGCGCGAGACGCCGCCCGACGGCAACATCACCACGGCGCAGGGGTTCGTCTTCAACCTGCGCCGGGAGAAGTGGCAGGATCCGCGCGTGCGCGAGGCGGTGCGGCTGATGTTCAATTTCGAATGGTCGAACGACACGCTGTTCTACGGGCTCTACGAACGGCCCGCCTCGTTCTGGGGCAACTCCGACCTGGCCGCCGAGGGCGTGCCGTCGGAAGGAGAGTTGGCGCTGCTGGAGCCGCTGGTGGCGGAGGGGCTGCTCGACGCGTCGATCCTGACCGACGAGGCGGTGATGCCGCCGGTGAACGACGTGGCCAGCAACCGGCCCGACCGCCGCGTGCGTCGCGCGGCGCTCCGGCTGCTCGAGGAGGCGGGCTATTCGCTGAACGCCGAGGGACAGCTGCGCGACGCGGGCGGCGCGGGGCTGGAGCTGGTCATCATCCAGTTCAATCCGACGTTCGACCGGATCGTGAACCCGTATCTCGAGAACCTGCGCGACATCGGGATCGACGCCCGGCTGGAGCGGGTGGACAGCTCGCAATACGTCGAGCGGCGGCGGTCGGGCGACTGGGACCTGACGAACCAGTCCCCGGGGCAGGACTTCGAGCCGAGCATCGGGCTGCGCCAATGGTTCGGCAGCGAGACGGCGGAGGATTCGTCGCGCAACATCATGGCGCTGGCCGATCCGGCGATCGACCGGCTCGTCACCGGGGTGATCGAGTCCGACGACCTCGACGTCCTGCGCGTGCGCACGCAGGCGCTCGACCGGGTGCTGCGCGCCTATGGTTTCTGGATCCCGCAGTGGAGCAACCGGGAGCACTGGGTCGCCTACTGGGACCAGTACCGCCACCCCGACGACCTGCCGCCGCTGGCGCTGGGTATCCTCGACTTCTGGTGGTTCGACGCCGAGGCCGCGGAGGAGCTGCGCGAGGCCGGAGCCCTCTGAATGGGAGCCTATATCCTTCGCCGGCTGCTGCTGATCGTGCCGACGCTGCTGGGCATCATGGTCATCAACTTCGCGCTGATCCAGTTCGTCCCCGGCGGCCCGATCGAGCAGATCATCGCCCGGCTCGAAGGGGGCGGTGACGCCTTCGCCGGCTTCTCGGGCTCCGGGACGGAGCTTCAGGGCGGCGTGAGCAGCGGCACGGCGGAGACGGGATACCAGGGCGCGCGGGGCCTGCCGCCGGAGTTCATCGCGGAGCTGGAACGGCAGTTCGGCTTCGACCGCCCGCCGCTGGAACGGTTCCTCAACATGATGTGGGACTACGTGCGCTTCGACTTCGGAGAGAGCTACTTCCGCTCCATCTCCGTCGTCGATCTGGTGCTGGAGAAGCTGCCGGTCTCCCTGTCGCTCGGCCTCTGGTCGACGCTGCTGGCCTATTGCATCTCCATCCCGCTGGGCATCCGCAAGGCGGTGCGAGACGGCTCGGGCTTCGACAGCTGGACGTCCGGCATCGTGATCGTCGCCTATGCGATCCCGGCGTTCCTCTTCGCGATCCTGCTGCTGGTGCTCTTCGCGGGCGGATCCTACTACAAGATCTTCCCGCTGCGGGGGCTGACCTCGTCGGATTTCGAGCAGATGTCGGCCATCGGCAAGGTCCTCGACTATTTCTGGCACCTGACGCTGCCGGTGATCGCGATCACGCTGTCGTCCTTCGCGGGGCTCACGCTGCTGACGAAGAACTCCTTCCTCGACGAGATCCGCAAGCAATACGTCGTCACGGCCAAGGCCAAGGGCCTGCCGGAGAACCGCGTGCTCTACGGCCATGTGTTCCGCAACGCGATGCTGATCGTGATCGCGGGCTTCCCGGCCGCCTTCGTCGGCGTGTTCTTCGGCGCGTCGCTCATCATCGAGACGATCTTCTCGCTCGACGGGCTGGGGCGACTGGGCCTGGAGGCGGTGATCACCCGCGACTATCCGGTCGTCTTCGGCACGCTCTTCGCCTTCTCGCTGCTGGGGCTGGTGATGAACCTCGTGACGGACCTGACCTACATCCTCGTGGACCCGCGCATCGACTTCGCGAGCCGCGAGACATGAGGCTGTCGCCGCTCAACGCCCGCCGGCTGCGCAACTTTCGCAAGAACCGGCGCGCCGTCTGGTCGCTGGGCATCTTCGCGGTGCTGTTCGGGCTGGCACTCTGCGCGGAGCTGCTGGCGAACGACAAGCCGCTGCTGGTGAGCTACCAGGGCGAACTGCGCTCCCCGATCCTGTCGTTCTACTCGGAGCAGGACTTCGGCGGCTTCTTCCAGACCGAGGCCAGCTACCGCGATGCGGAGGTGCGCTGCCTCATCGTGTCCGGCGGGCTGGAGGACCCCTGCCTCGACGATCCGGACGGCGTGATCGCGCAGGTGGAGGCGACGGGCCTGGTGGACGGCACGGCGGTGGAGGCGGGCTGGCTGCTCTGGCCGCCGATCCCCTACAGCTACAACACCGTGAACGACATCGACGGCGCGGCTCCGTCGGCCCCCGACGCGGACCACTGGCTCGGCACCGACGACACCGCGCGCGACGTGCTGGCCCGGGTGATCTACGGGTTCCGGCTGTCGGTCGCCTTCGCGCTGATCGTCACGGTGCTGTCGTCGGTGCTCGGCATCGCTGCGGGCGCGGTGCAGGGCTACTTCGGCGGCTGGACGGACCTCGTCCTGCAACGGATCGTGGAGATCTGGGGCTCCACGCCCGTCGCTCTACGTCATCATCATCGTGGTCGCGATCATCCCGGTATCGTTCTGGCTGCTCGTCGGGCTCACCGTGCTCTTCGGCTGGATCGGTCTGGTGGGCGTGGTGCGCGCGGAGTTCCTGCGGGCGCGCAACTTCGAATACGTGCGCGCGGCCAAGGCGCTGGGCGTCGGCGACGGCACCATCATGTTCCGCCACGTGCTGCCCAACGCGATGGTCGCCACGCTGACGTTCCTGCCGTTCCTCGTCACCGGGGCCATCGGCGGGCTCGCCTCGCTCGATTTCCTCGGCTTCGGGCTGCCGTCCTCCTCGCCGTCGCTGGGGGAGCTCACGTTGCAGGCCAAGCAGAACCTCCAGGCCCCCTGGCTCGGGCTTCACCGCCTTCGCGACCTTCGCGATCATGCTCTCGCTGCTGGTGTTCATCTTCGAGGGCGTGCGCGATGCCTTCGACCCGCGAAAGACCTTCACGTGAGCCTGCTCGACGTCCGCGACCTGTCCATCGCCTTCCGGCAGGACGGGGTCGAGAGCCTCGCCGTGCGGGGCGTCAGCTTCACGGTGGAGAAGGGGGAGACGGTCGCGCTCGTGGGCGAGAGCGGATCGGGCAAGTCGATCACCGCGCTGGCCACCGTGGACCTGCTCCCCGACAGCGCCATCGTCACCGGCTCGATCACCTACGACGGCGCGCAGATGGTCGGGGCCGACGAGAAGGAGCTGCGCCGGGTGCGGGGCAACGACATCAGCTTCATCTTCCAGGAGCCGATGACCTCGCTGAACCCGCTCCATACCATCGAGAAGCAACTGCGCGAGAGCATCGAGCTGCACCAGGGTCTGCGTGGCGATGCGGTGCGCGTTCGCATCCTCGACCTGCTCGCCAAGGTCGGCATCCACGACGCCGAGCGCCGCCTGCCGGCCTATCCGCACGAGTTGTCGGGCGGGCAGCGGCAGCGCGTGATGATCGCCATGGCGCTCGCCAATGGCCCGGACCTGCTGATCGCGGACGAGCCGACGACGGCACTGGACGTGACGATTCAGGCGCAGATCCTCGAACTGCTGGCCGATCTGAAGCGCGACGAGGGCATGTCGATGCTCTTCATCACCCACGACCTCGGCATCGTGCGCCGCTTCGCCGACCGGGTCTGCGTCATGCAGGACGGCGTCATCGTGGAGACCGGGCCGGTGGCCGAGATCTTCGACGCGCCGCAGCATCCCTATACGCAGATGCTGCTGGCTGCCGAACCGACCGGCACGCCCGATCCCGTCCCGGCGGATGCGCCCGAGATCGCCGCGACGCAGGGGCTGAAGATCTGGTTCCCGATCACCAAGGGCCTGCTCAAGCGCACCGCCGGCTACGTGAAGGCCGTCAACGACGCCACGCTGTCGGTGCGCGCCGGGGAGACCGTGGGCATCGTGGGGGAGAGCGGGTCGGGCAAGACGACGCTGGCACTGGCGATCATGCGGCTCATCTCCTCGGAGGGGCCGATCACGCTGGAGGGCGCGCGGATCGACGGGTTGCAGTCCAAGGCGCTGCGACCCCTGCGGCAGGACATGCAGATCGTGTTCCAGGACCCTTACGGCTCGCTTTCGCCCCGCATGACCGTGGCGGAGATCGTGGCGGAGGGGCTCAAGCTGCACGACACCGGGGACGCGCGCCCCCACCGCGACCAGGTGGCGGAGATCCTGACCGAGACCGGCATCGACCCCGCCTCGATGGACCGCTATCCGCACGAGTTCTCCGGCGGGCAGCGCCAGCGGATCGCCATCGCCCGCGCGATGATCCTGCGCCCCAAGCTGGTCGTGCTGGACGAGCCGACGTCCGCGCTCGACCAGACGGTGCAGGTGCAGATCGTGGACCTGTTGCGCGAGTTGCAACGCCGGCACGGGCTTGCCTACCTCTTCATCAGCCACGACCTTCGGGTCGTGCGCGCGCTCAGCCACAAGGTCATCGTGATGAAGCGTGGCGACGTGGTGGAGGCGGGGCCGGCGGCCCAGGTGTTCGACGCGCCCGCCGACCCCTACACACGGACGCTGATGGCGGCCGCGTTCGACCTCAAGGCCGCCGTCTAGCCGCCGAGCACGACGTTGCAATCCACGTCGCGGGCGCGCAATCGCGTGCAGGCGCGCTGCGCGCTCACCTGCGACAATCCCATGAAGCTCGGGGCGTAGCCGCCGGTGCCGCGGTCCACCCGCCGGAGCGCCTGCGCCAGCGTGTCGAGCTCCTGCAGCGCCGTGCGCAGCAGCAGCTTGTCCGCCTCCGACCGGGACCCCTGCGGCTCCAGCGCGATCCCGTAGGTCTGCCCCGAGGTCGGCGGCCGGGTCACCACGATCCGCGGAGCCTCGCCCCGCGCGGTCGGCTGGATCGTCGCCACCGTGGCGGTGATGGCGGAGGCATAGACGTTGGCAGGCGCGCTGCGCCGGAGCGGGCGGGCGGAAACGGCGGGGGCCGTGGGGCCGGGCGTCGTCGCGGTGCTGTAGACGGGCAGGCTCGGCCGCCGCTCCGTCACCCGGACCGGCGCGTTGGCGAAGCCGAGATCGAGGAGTTCCGCGATCCGGGCGTTGCGCGTCGCCGTGGAGCGCCCGCCGAAGACGGTGGCGATGATGCGTACGCCGCCTCGTTCGGCGGAGGAGACGAGATTGAACCCGGCGGCATTGGTGTAGCCGGTCTTGATGCCGTCCGCGCCGCGATAGTCGGACAGCAGGCGGCGGTTGGTGTTGCGCACCCGGGTGACGCCCGCATCCGTCGTCGCGCGTGAGAAGAGGTTGTAGTATTGCGGGTAGTCGTAGAACAGCCGCCGGCCGAGCGTGGTCATGTCGCGCGCCGTGCTCAGGTGGCCCGAGGCCGTGAGCCCGTGCGCGTTGCGGAACGTCGTGTCCGGCATGCCGAGTGCGACCGCGGTGCGCGTCATCCGGTCGGCGAAGGCGGCTTCGGAGCCCGAGATAGCCTCTCCGATGGCGGTGGCGGCGTCGTTGGCCGATTTCACCGCCGCCGCGCGGATCAGGTAGCGGAAGGCGATGCGCTGCCCCGCCCGCAGCCCCAGCTTGGAGGGCACCTCGTTCGCGGCGTTGCGGCTGATGCGGACCTCGGTGTCCAGCGTGATCTCGCCCCGCCGCACCGCCTCGAAGGCGATGTAGAGCGTCATCATCTTGGTCAGGGAGGCCGGATGCAGCCGCGTGTCCGCATTGCGCGAGCGGATCACTTCGCCGGTGCGGGCGTCGATCACCATCTCGGCATAGGGCGCGGCCCGGGCCATCGGCACCACCGCCAGCCAGATCGCACAGAAGGTCGCAAAGCCGAGAACGGCCGTTCGGATCAGGTTCATCTTCACTAGACTGCTCGGTCTTGTCCGGGGTCCCGATCTTGCGCCGGTGACCTGTGTGAATTTCTTCGAGCCTAACCCGAACGCCGGGTGCGAATCCACCGCCGAAGCCGCTGCCCAGAAAAAACCTCATTCGGCTGTGGTATCCATGGGATGCGTCGGGTTTTCGCCTCGCACCCGCCGGCCGGTCTTCGTATCATCCGCCCAGCGTGACATGGCCGGAGAGCGTGGATGACAGGAACCGCCGACGACAGGAAGGCCGCCGCCTCGGGCTGGTTCAGGGAGCTGCGGGACCGGATCGTCGCTGCCTTCGAGGCGCTGGAGGATGCGGGCGCGCCCGGTCCCTTTGCCGAACTGCCGGCAGGCCGATTCGAGGTCACGCCGACCGCGCGTGCGGCCGACGACGGGTCGGACGCCGGCGGCGGGATCATGTCGGTGATGCGCGGGGGCCGGGTGTTCGAGAAGGTCGGCGTGAACTGGTCGCAGGTGCACGGGACCTTGGGCGAACGCGCGCAGAAGGCGATGGCCGCGCGCGGCGTGCCCGGCATGGCGGAGGATCCGCGCTTCTGGGCCAGCGGCATCAGCCTGGTGGCGCACATGCGCAACCCGCATGTGCCGGCCGTGCACATGAACACGCGGATGTTCTGGACGCCGCACGCCTGGTGGTTCGGCGGCGGGGCCGACCTGAACCCCTGTCTGGAATACGCCGAGGACACCGCGCATTTCCACGGGCGGATGAAGGCCGCCTGCGACGCGCACGGGCCGCTCGACGGGGAGGACCGCTACGACAAGCTCAAGGCCTGGGCCGACGACTACTTCTTCGTGCCCCACCGGGGCCGGGCGCGGGGCGTGGGCGGCATCTTCTACGACGACCTGAACACCGGGGACTGGGACGCGGACCTCGCCTTCACCCGGGACGTCGGCGCGCATTTCCTGCCCGCGTTTCGTGCCGCTGGTGGAGCGTCGTCGTGCCGACCCCTGGACCGATGCCGACAAGGACGCGCAGCTGGTCCATCGCGGGCTCTATGCGGAATACAATCTCGTCTACGACCGGGGCACGAAGTTCGGGCTGGAATCGGGGCACGACGCCAACGCGGTGCTGATGTCGCTGCCGCCCGAGGCGAAGTGGCACTGAGCTATTCGGCCGCGGTGGCCCTCGCATCCGTCCAGACCCCGCGGAAATCGGTGGCGTAGCCCTCGCCGCCGATGTCCTGCCCCCGCGCGACCATCGCGCCGAGTCGGCCCAGCTCGTCCCCGCATTTCGCCGCCGCTCCGTTGCCGCCGATCAGCGCGGTGACGGTCTCGTCCTGCCGCTCGATGCAGGGATACCCCGTCTGCGTCCAGACCACGGCGCAGGGGCCGGTATGCGTCGCCTCGAACGGCACGTCCGGCAGCAGGGCGGCAAGCTGCTCCAGCAGACGCGCGCCGACCTCCGCGTCACCCGACCCGTTGTACCAGGCGCGCATCTCGGCGGCGGAGCGGATGCGGGGACCGTCGAGCTGCCCGCCGATCTTGAGGTAGAGACGGCCGTCCGGATAACGCACGGGCGGCAAAACGTAGAGGTCGTGATCCCACCCCTGCGGCACGAAGATGACCGACGGCATGCCGGCCAGTGCCGCGCCCGCCCCCTCCGACAGGCGCGCGAAGGCGATGGTCCGCGCCCAGACCTTCAACGCCGGCACCCGCGGCAGCAGCCCGTCCGACCCGGCATGCGGCCCGGTCGCGATGGTGACCTGCGCGGCCTCGATCCGGCTGCCGTCGGCCAGCGTAACCCGGCCCCCGTCGCGCGCCAGGGCGGCCTGCGCGAAGAGCGTGGCACCAGCCTTCTGCGCCAGCGCCACCTGCGCCGCGCGCATCGCGCGGGGATCGATCCATCCGGCGAAAGTGCGCTCATGGGTGGTGAGCGACCCGGCGGGCAGGGCGATGCCGTGGTCCCCGTAGCCCCCGATTTCCACCGACGGTGCGGGCAAGGCGGCGGCCACGGTACGGAAAGCGGCGGTGAACCCGGCGAGCGGCCCCTCCTCGGGCCCTGCCATCACCGCGCCGGTCTCGTGGAAGATCACCTGCCCCGACCGCGCTTCCAGATCGCGGTAGCGCGCGATGGAACGGCGCGACAGGAGCGACCAGTCAGGATCGGAGGCCACCCGACGGGTGATCCGCGCCGCGTCGTGGTGGCTGGCGAAGGGGCCGGTCGCCGTCGTCCGGTCGTCGGGCTCGGGGGCGGCGACCAGGGCGACGCGTCCGCCCGCCTCCGCGAGATAGCGGGCGCAGGGTGCCCCCATCATGCCGCCCCCGACGACGATGTGATCGAATCTCTCCATGCGCCCGACGCTACGGCCGCCGACTATCTGTCGTGAAGCCTATTTCTCCCGAAGCGTCTCGATCATCAGCGTCACGTTGTCCGGATCCGCGTCCGGCGTGATCCCGTGGCCGAGGTTGAAGATGTGCGGCCCCCCCGACAGCGCCTCGCGGATCCGCCGCACCTCCGAAACGAGCGCGTCGCCCCCCGTCACCATGTGCGACGACGCGAGGTTGCCCTGCACGCAGCCACCGGGCTGCACGTGTTCGGCCACCCAGGCCGCGTCCACCGAATTGTCCACCGCGACGCAATCGGCCCCGGTGGCCGCGTGGAAGCCGATGTAGCCCTCGCCCGCCTCCCGCGGGAAGGCGATGACGGGGATGCCGGGGTGGCGCTGCTTGAGGGCCTTCGTGATCCGGCGGGCGGGTTCCAGCGCGTAGCGGCGGAAGTCCTCGCCCTTCAGCGATCCGGCCCAGCTGTCGAAGATCTTCACCACCTCCGCGCCCGCGTCGATCTGCGCCGACAGGTATTCGATGGTGCCCGCCGTGATGAGCTCGATCAGCGCCTCGAACGTCCCGCGATCCTCCGCCTTCAAAGCGTGCGCCGGGGCCTGGTCCGGGGTGCCGCGCCCGGCGATCATGTATGTGGCGACGGTCCAGGGTGCGCCGGCGAAGCCGATCAGCGTCGTCTCCGCGGGCAGCGCGCCGGCGAGGTTGCGCACCGTCTGGTAGATCGGGTTCAGCGTCTCGTGGATCGCGTCGACGCCCTTGAGCTTCGCCATCCCCTCCGGTCCGGTGATCGTCGAGAGCCGCGGCCCCTCGCCGGTCACGAACCACAGATCCGCGCCGAGCGCCTGCGGGAGCAGCAGGATGTCCGCAAAGAGGATCGCGGCGTCGAAGCCGAACCGCCGGATCGGTTGCAGCGTCACTTCGGTGGCCAGGTCCGGGTTGTAGCAGAGCGACAGGAAATCCCCGGCCTCGGCCCGCGTCGCCTTGTACTCGGGCAGGTAGCGCCCGGCCTGTCGCATCATCCAGATCGGGGGCGTGGGCAGGGTCTCGCCGGCGAGGGCGCGCAGGATGGTCTTGGTCACGGGGGCATTCCTTCGGGGCTTCCCGTCCGGGGGTGGACAGCACCCGCAGGGGACGGGCAGATGGGCTCGACCCGATGTGTCCCGCCGCGGGCCCGAGGTCAACTGGACCGAACCCGCCGAAAGACCGCGCCATGCCCGACCTGCCCACCCCCGACGCCCCCCTCCGCATCGGAACCCGCGGATCGCCCCTGGCACTGGCGCAGGCGCATGAGACGCGCGCCCGGCTGATGGCGGCCTTCGAGCTGCCCGACGAGGCGTTCTCCATCGAGGTCATCAAGACAACCGGTGACCGGATCATCGACCGGCCGCTCAAGGACATCGGCGGCAAGGGGCTCTTCACCCGGGAGATCGAGGAGGCGCTGGCCGCCGGCGTGATCGACATCGCGGTGCATTCGATGAAGGACATGCCGACGTTGCAGCCGGACGGGCTGGTGATCGACTGCTATCTGCCGCGCGAGGACGTGCGCGACGCCTTCGTGGCGCTGGATGGCGGCACGCTCGCCGGCCTGCCCGAAGGCTCGGTCGTCGGCACCTCCTCGCTGAGACGGCGCGCGCAGATCGCCCACCGGCGCCCGGACCTGAAGGTCGTCGAGTTCCGCGGCAACGTGCAGACCCGGATGAAGAAGCTGGAGGGCGGCGTGGCCGATGCGACCTTCCTCGCCATGGCCGGGCTGAACCGTCTGGGCATGGTCGACGTGCCCCGCCACGCGACCGACACCGCCGAGATGCTGCCCGCCGTCGCGCAGGGCTGCATCGGGATCGAGCGGCGGGTGACGGACGAGAACGCGGCACTCCTGCTGGCCGCGATCCATCACGCGGAGACCGGGATGCGGCTCAACTGCGAGCGTCAGTTCCTCCTCACGCTCGACGGCAGCTGCGAGACGCCCATCGCGGGGCTGGCCGAGCTGCACGGAGACACGCTGCACTTTCGCGGCGAGATCCTCCGCCCCGACGGCTCCGACGTGCTGACGGTCTCGGGCGACTGCCCGGTGACCGGGGGGGCGGCCTTGGGCGAACGTCTGGCGCAGGATCTGCTGGACCGCGCGCCGGACGGGTTCTTCGACTGGCGCGGCTGAGTCAGTCCCGCGCCCAGGGCCCGTGCTGGTCCGTCTTTCCGTTCACATGGACGAACCCGTGCAGCCCGAAGAAATCGCGTTGCCCCTGGATCATGTCGGCGGTGCCGCGCCCGGTTCGCATCATGTCGAAATAGGCGAGCCCGGACGCCAGCGCCGGCACCGCATGCCCGTTGAGTGCCGCCTGCGCCACGACCTGTCGGAGGGCGTCGTGATCCTCGCGCAGGATGGCGGCGAAATGATCGGTGAACATCAGGTTCGTGCCCGGCGACGCGTCCAGCGCCGTTGCCATCGCGTCGAGCATGGTGGAGCGGATGATGCAGCCCTCCCGCCAGATCTGCGCGATCCGCGCCATGGGAAGGTCCCACCCGAAGTCGCGCATGGCCGCCGAGAGCATCTCGAACCCCTGCGCGTAGCAGATGATCTTGCCCGCCATCAGCCCCTTCTCCAGCGTGGCGTGGTCCAGCCCGTTCCAGGCCTGCGGGGCCGCGCCGAAGATCTCTTCGCCCCGCGCCCGTTCGTCGAGCCGGGCCGAGAGGTTGCGCGCCAGCACGGCCGCCTCGATGGCGGGGACGGGGGCGAAGCGGTGCTGTCCCTCGATCACGGTCCAGCGCCCGGTGCCCTTCTGCCCCGCGGCATCCACGATCTGGCTCAGCAGCGGTTCGCCGGTGGCGACGTCCTTCGCGCGGGCGACCTTGCCCGAGATCTCGATCAGGTAGCTCCTGAGCGGCCCCTCGTTCCAGCCGTCGAACAGGTCAGCGATGGCCTCGTAACCCATCCCGTGCCCGTCGCGCAGGATGCCGTAGACCTCGGCGATCATCTGCATGTCGGCGTATTCGATGCCGTTATGGACCATCTTGACGAAATGCCCCGCCCCGCCCGGCCCCATCAGCGCCGCGCAGGCATCGCCCTCGTGCTTGGCGGAGATCGCGACCATGATGTCCTCGACGCGGGCCCAATGCGCCGGGTCGCCGCCGCCCATGATCGACGGCCCGTGCCGTGCGCCCTCTTCCCCGCCCGACACGCCGACGCCGAGGAACGGGCCGGTGCCGTCGGCCACCCGCCGGTCGGTGTCGTGGAAATTCGCGTTGCCGCAGTCGACGATCAGGTCGTCCGCGTCCAGCAGCGGGCGCAAAGCCTCGATCTGCGCATCCACCACCTCGCCCGCGGGCACCATCAGGATGATCGCGCGGGGCGTGGCGATGGCCGCGACGAAATCCTCCAGCGTCTCCGTCGGAACGATCTTCGCGGCGAGGTCGCCGGCATCAGCCGCGAAGTCCCGGGTGACCTGCGTGGTGCGGTTGAAGACCGCGACCGCGAAGCCGTTCTCCGCGATGTTGGACGCCAGCGCGGCCCCCATGGTGCCAAGCCCGATCAGCCCGATCCGTGCGTCTCCCGTCATCGCGTGTCCTGCCCTGTAGGTGTCGATCCGGGCGGACCTATCCCGATCCGGCGGTGCGGGGAAGGTCAGTCCGGGTCGCGGGCCTGCGACAGGTGGATGGATTCCCAAAGCGCGAACCAGTCGTTCGCCACCCGGAGGGACAACTCGGCCTCCGCCCCGTGCCCGGGCGTCGATTCGAGCACGGCGCAGTGTTCCCGCCAGGCGGCCGCATCCCGGGGAGCCGAAAGATACGCGCTGCCCTCCACGACCGCGTCGGGCAGGCGGCGCGCGCGCAACTGCAGCGCCATCTGCTGCGTATGCCAGACGTAGCCGCGGCCGAGCGCATCGTCCGCCGCCGGCCCCGCGGGGGCCTTCACGCGGCAAGGGCCGAGGTCCGCGTCCAGCCGTTCGAGGGCGAGCTTCAGGTCATCGGCGAGTTCCGGTGCCGCCACGATCAGGGAGGTGGCCGCCTTGCGCTGTGCGCGCAGGAAGGCGGCGAGAGCTTCGGGACGTTCGAGGTCGAGCCGAAGCTGGGCCCGCTCCAGCGAGTCCTGCGCCAGCCTCGTGCCCCTTCGAAGCCTGTCACGCAAGGAAGGGCCGAAGTAGTTCATGAATCCTAGTCTCCCGACCGTCTGAACGACACAAGATCTTTTTCGCGTCAGGCATGCGCGGTGGCGGAAGTCCGCACGTCGCATCAGGGGAAGCGGATCGCGTCGGACCAATCCATGCAGACCGCACCGGCTCCGACGTCCCAACCCAATGGCAAGCCGATCGCTTCGATCCTAGTGGACTACCGCAGGATCCGGCACGTCCAGGCGGCGCACCCGCCGCCCCGGCCGCTAGACCGCCTTGGGGTGCAGCACCACGCGCGCCTGCATCGTCACGCGATTGTAGAGGTCCACCGCCTGATCGTTCACCAGCCGCGCGCAGCCGTTGGACACGGCCGTGCCGATGGTACCGGGCGCGTTCGTGCCATGGATGCGCAGGTAGGTGTCGCCGCGCCCGGGCTCGAACAGGTAGATCGCGCGTGCCCCCAAGGGGTTGTCCGGCCCGCCGGGCATGCCGTCCTCCCACTCCCTGTAGGCCGGGGTGCGCTCCATCATGTCCTGCGTGGGCGTCCAGCTCGGCCATTCCTTCTTCGCACCGACGTAGAATTCGCCCGACTCGTAGAGCCCCGGGCGCCCCACGCCGACCATGTAGCGCATCGCGCGGCCGCCCGGCATGGTCCAGAACAGCATGTAGCTGTCCGGGCAGCACGTGGATCTCGCCCGGCGCGATGTCGAGCCGGATCGGCACCTCCACCGGCAGGAAGTCGGGCCGCATCGCCTGCGCCATCGCGGAGGTGCTGCCGAACAGCGAAAGGGCGGCACCGCCCAGGATCATCTGCCGTCTGTCCATCGTTCAAAACTCCTCGTCAGTCATACTTAAACACACGAACCCTAATAAAGTCCCAGCCGGTCGCATGCTCACGGGTCACGAAGGCGTCAGGTATTGAACAGGAAGTGCAACACGTCGCCGTCCTTCACCGTGTAGCCCTTGCCCTCCGACCGCATCTTCCCGGCTTCCTTCGCCGGCTGCTCTCCGCCCAGGCCGATGAAATCGTCGTAGGCGATGGTCTCGGCGCGGATGAACCCCTTCTCGAAGTCGCCGTGGATCACGCCGGCGGCCTTCGGCGCGCTGGTCCCGTGCGGGATAGTCCAGGCGCGCGCCTCCTTCGGTCCCACGGTGAAGTAGGTCTCCAGCTCGAGAAGCGCGTAGCCGGCGCGGATCAGCCGGTCCAGCCCCGGCTCCTCCAGCCCCATCTCGGCCAGGAACTCGCCGGCCTCCTCCGTGGGAAGCTGCGCGATCTCCTCCTCGATGCGGGCGGAGATGACGACATGGGCGTTGCCCTGCGCCTCGGCCATCGCGGCGACGGCGCGCGACATCGCGTTGCCCGTCCCCGCCGATGCCTCCTCGACGTTACAGACATAGAGGATCGGCTTGGACGTCAGCATCTGCAGCATGTCCCAGGCGCGGCGGTCGTCCGGGGCCACGTCGACGGTGCGCGCGGGCCGCCCCGCGTCCAGAGCCTCCAGGGCGGCCTTGAGCAGACGCTCCTGCGCGACCGCCTCCTTGTCGCCGCCGCGGATCCTGCGGCCGAGCCCCGCGATCCGCTTCTCGATGCTCTCCATGTCGGCGATCATCAGTTCCGTCTCGATGATCTCCGCGTCCGCGACCGGGTCCACGCGATCCTCGACATGGGTCACGTCCCCATCCTCGAAGCAGCGCAGGACGTGGGCGATGGCATCGGTCTCGCGGATGTTGGCCAGGAACTGGTTGCCCAGCCCCTCGCCCTTGGAGGCACCCTTCACCAGACCGGCGATGTCCACGAAGGTCATCCGCGTCGGGATGATCGCCTTCGACTTGCCGATCGCCGCCAGCCGGTCCAGCCGGGCGTCGGGCACGGCCACGTCGCCGACGTTGGGCTCGATGGTGCAGAAGGGGAAGTTCGCGGCCTGCGCGGCGGCGGTCTTCGTCAGCGCGTTGAACAGGGTCGACTTGCCGACGTTCGGCAGACCCACGATGCCCATCTTGAAACCCATGCCATCACCTTCCGCGCCGGACCGCGGTCCGTCTACGCGCCGCCGCAGGGCGCGGCAAGCGGGGCGAAAGAGCGGTTGGGTCTGAACCGACCCGCAGCACCGCCCGATGAGGGCGCGAAGGTCGGGCCCCGGTCGAAGATCACCTGGGGCCAGGTTCGAAAGCGTCCCGGGTGTGAAGCGCGACGCTGGGTCATCTGGGACACGCGCGTCCATGGCCGGTGCCGTTGAGCAGATGGCGCGGCCGTCCCTGCGACCGGCGCGGACGATGGGCCAGTAACCCCGGGCGGAGTGGCCGGCACCGACTTCCACCGCCAGCCGTCCGCACGGTCTTCCTGTCAGGACGGACAGTCACCGGGGACCGGAGATCTGTACCCTCGACGCGAGGGTTGCAGCATGGAACCCGATATCACGGTGTTCTCGCCATCTCGACGAGACGGGGGAACGATGAAGTACGTGATGCTTCGGGCGGCCATGTGCGTTTTTGCCTATGCGGGAGCATCGGGCACGGTGGCGTTCGACGATCCGACAGTGTCCGACTCCACCGCGGTCGGCAGCAACGGTGCCGTGCTTCGCTCTTGGGTTCGGGAGACAGGCTGTCAGGATCGATGCATTGGCGACCCATGCAATCGTCAGCGTGGAGGCCCAGTCCTAGGGGTTATCCGGCTCAAACGGCGACTCGACGATGACGTTCTCGCGCGATGCCGCTAACGAGAACGGGGCCGATCCGGCCGCGCTTCCCCTGCTTTTCGTGGCGATGGGCTGTGGGGTTGGCCACGCGACGCCGTAAGGGGGCCCAACGCGGATTTACCGCGAACCGATCAGGCGGTGGGCGACTCCGGGCTCTCATCCGCACACGCGTCACCGGCAGTCGAAGAGGCCGTGCAAGCTTCGAATGACGCGCCTGTTCCAGACTTGCCGGGTCACGATGAACGCGCCCGAAGCGTATCGATTGCGCGGAAAGCGACCCAATGCGCCCCTTTTCTCGTCGCCTCGTCGTAGCCTGAGGTCTACCCCGATCCAAGGACCGACGCAGCGCGCTATGTCAGATGGCACCAGCCGCTGTGCGCCCTCATCCGTCGGGCCCGGCCTGCGAGGCATCGCGGACGGTTCCTGCGGACGTCCGCCCCGCTCAGGCACAGGGCGCAGGCATCTCCCGGACGCCACCGGCCAACCGGTGCAGCCCGCCCGCCCGTCAACGCTCCCTGTTCCGCCGCTCGAAGATGATGAACCAGGCGAGCAGGACGAACATCGGATGGCCGAGACCGCCGGAAATGATGATCGCCGGGATCCAGATGAGGAACACGATGATTCCCAGGATCGGGCGACCGGCGAGGAAGATCGACAGGGGCGGAAGAAGGATGGCGAGAAGATAATTCATGACGGCTAAATGGGATGACCCGCGTTTCGGTTCCACCCCCGCACCGGAGGTTTTCGTCCATGGTCGCAGACATGACCTCCGGGGCACGCGGAGCTTTTCCCCGGAGCACCGGTATGTTCCATGTAATACCGATGTATGACCCATATCGTTTGCACCGCGAGATCGCACAGGTTTCTGACCAGTTCCGCGGTCCTGCAGGGTTGTTGACCCGCCGTCCGATCCGGCGCACTCCCTCCCCGTCCCGGACCGGAGCCTCCCATGACGCGCATCGACGACACCTTCGCCCGCCTGAAGGCGGCGAACCGCAAGGCCTTCGTGACCTACATCATGGCCGGCGATCCGGACGCGGCGCGCACGGCGGAGATCCTGCGCGGCCTGCCCGAGGCCGGCGTGGACGTCATCGAGCTCGGCCTGCCCTTCACCGATCCGATGGCCGACGGCCCCACGATCCAGCTCGCCGGGCAGCGCGCGCTCGAAGGCGGGATGACGCTGCGCGGCACGCTCGACCTCGTGGCCGATTTCCGGACGACCGACGACACGACGCCCATCGTGCTGATGGGCTACTACAACCCGATCTACGCCCGCGGCGTGGAGCGCTTCCTCGCGGAGGCGAAGGAGGCCGGCGTGGACGGGCTCATCGTCGTGGATCTGCCGCCCGAGGAGGACGTCGAACTCTGTCTGCCCGCGCAGGCCGCGGGGATCGACTTCATCCGTCTCGCCACCCCGACCACGGATGCCAAGCGCCTGCCGATGGTGCTGCGCAACACCTCCGGCTTCGTCTATTACGTCTCGATCACCGGCATCACCGGCTCCGGTTCCGCCGACGCCGCGAAGGTCGCTCCGGAGGTCGCGCGGATCAAGGAAAGCACGGATTTGCCCGTCATCGTGGGCTTCGGCATCAAGACGCCGGAGGCGGCACGGGGGATCGCGGAGGTGGCGGATGGCTGCGTCGTGGGCTCCGCCATCGTGGACCGGATCGCCCGCGGCGACGCCGCGGCGGAGGTGCTGGCCTACGTCGCGTCGCTGGCAGACGGTGCCCATCGGGGCTGACGTCGTTTCAGTTCAGGTCGACCGGAGTGTCCGGGCCCCAGCCGTGCACGGCGTCATGCGCGCGCAGGATCACCCGCTCCGTGCCCTCCGGGATCGCCACGCCGCCCAGAGACCGGGTGAACGGCTGCTCGTCGACATGCGGATGCGCCAGCGGGCGGGTGCCCAGCTCGGTGCCGTCCATGGCGAAGACCGTCCAGCCGTCCGCGTAATGGTCCCACCCCTCGTCGGCATGCCGGACGGTCACCGCGAAGGTCCAGCCATCGTGCGACCGCGTGGCGACGACGCCCTCGACGGTGGGCAGGTCGGCCAGGGCGGGCCCGCAGAGCAGGAGGAAGGGGGTCAGATATCGCACGCCTGACCATCCAGCAGGATCCGCCGCGCCGTCGATGCAAATTCCCGTGACAGCACCGTCCCAGCGGTGACGCGACGCCGACCAGCAGCCCCCAGGGCCCCAGCAGCCAGCCGAGGGCCGCGAAGGCGAAGTAGACCGGCCGCGAGCCCCGGTTGACGTTCATCGGCGCGCGGATGTCGATCTCGGCGGCCTGCCGTGCGCGCGCCGCCGCGTTCTGCACGGTGACGTCGTCGGGGACGGAGGCCATGACCACGGCGCAGTATCCGGACAATCGGTTGGACCAGATGAATTTGAACACCGCATGGGTCAGCAGCAGCGCCACGACGCCCAGCTTCACCTGCCAGAACGCGGCCGGATGCCCCTCGATGCCCACGCCCATCACGATGTCGTCCAGCCGCCTCGCGTTGCCGGCCATCGCAAGCACCCCGCCGACGGAGATCATCGCGGCAGAGGTCATGAAGGCGGTGCTCTGCCGAAGGCTGCCCAGCAGGGAGGCGTCGAAGATGCGCGTCGGCCGGGTCGCCATCTCGTCCATCCGGTCGCGCCGGTAACTCCGCATCAGGAGCGAGCCCCAAGGCCGCCACGCCGGCGGATGCTCCACGATCCGCCCCGCGCCGGCCCACGCGAGGAGAGGGACGACAGGGGCCATCGCGTCGAACGGAGTGAAGGCGTTCGTCAGGAGACTGGACACGGGGCAACCCTACCGGACCCGGGGCCGCTTGCCTTCCGCGAAATTGGTCATATGATCTTACCAACCGATCACCAGCGCCTGAAGGACTTCCCCCATGGAAATGCCGAAGATCGACCCCTTCACCCTCGCCAAGAAGGACAGGCTGATCGAGCGCCTCGCGCAGGTCCTGCCGCCGGATGCGATCATCCATGCGCCCGAGGAAACCCGCGTCTACGAGTGCGACGCGCTGACGGCCTACAAGTGCCCGCCCCTCGTCGCCGTCCTGCCGCGCTCGACGGCGGAGGTCGCGGAGGTGCTGCGCATCTGTCACGACATGGAGATCCCCGTCGTCCCCCGTGGCTCGGGCACATCCCTGGCCGGCGGCGCGCTGCCGACGGCGGATTGCGTGATCCTCGGCGTGGCGCGGCTGACGGACGTGCTGGAGGTCGACTACGACGACCGCATCATCCGGGTGCAGACGGGTCGCACGAACCTGTCGGTCACCGGCGCCGTGGAGGCGGACGGGTTCTTCTACGCGCCCGATCCGTCCAGCCAGCTGGCCTGCGCCATCGCCGGCAACATCGCGATGAATTCCGGCGGGGCGCATTGCCTCAAGTACGGCGTGACGACGAACAACCTGCTCGGCGTGACGCTGGTGCAGATGGACGGCACGGTGGTGGAGATCGGCGGCGGGCACATGGATGCGGCGGGGCTCGACCTGCTCGGCGTGATCTGCGGCTCCGAGGGGCAGCTCGGCGTCGTGACCGAGGCGACGCTGCGGATCCTGCCCAAGCCCGAGGGCGCGCGCCCGGTGCTGATCGCCTTCGACGACAACGAGACGGCGGGCGCATGCGTCGCCGACATCATCCGTGCCGGCGTCCTGCCGGTGGCCATCGAGTTCATGGACCGCCCCGTCATCCGCGCGACCGAGGCCTTCGCCAAGGCGGGCTATCCGGACGTGGAGGCGCTGCTGATCGTGGAGGTCGAGGGGTCCGAGGACGAGATCGACGAGCAGCTGGAGGTGATCGAGCGCATCGCCCGCACGCACGATCCGGTCGAGCTGCGCCGTTCCACCTCGGAGACGGAGAGTGCCGCGATCTGGCTCGGGCGCAAGTCGGCCTTCGGCGCGATGGGGCAGATCAACGACTACATGTGCCTCGACGGGACGATCCCGGTGTCCGAACTGCCCCGGGTGCTGCGCGGCATCAAGGCGCTCTCGGTGAAGTACGGCCTCGACGTGGGCAACGTCTTCCACGCGGGCGACGGCAACATGCACCCGCTGATCCTGTTCGATGCCAACAAGGCGGGCGACCTGGAGCTCTGCGAGGAGATGGGGGCGGAGATCCTCAAGCTCTGCGTCGAGGTCGGTGGCTGCCTGACCGGTGAACACGGGGTGGGCGTGGAGAAGCGCGATCTCATGCACCACCAGTTCACTCCCGAGGACATGGAGGCGCAGTTGCGCGTCAAGGACGTGTTCGATCCGAAGTGGCTGCTGAACCCCGCCAAGGTCTTTCCGCTGGACGTGACCGAAAGCCGGCGCGGCGTGACGCGCGGGGCCGCGACGTGCTGAGACCCGAGACGGAGGCCCAGCTCGCCGAAATCCTGCGTGGCGCGAACGGCCCGCTCTCGGTCCGGGGCGGCGCGACGCGACACCTGCCCGGCGCGGGCACGCCGCTGACGACCGCCGGTCTGGCCGGGATCACGCTCTACGAACCGGGCGCGCTGACGCTCGTGGCCCGCGCCGGCACGCCGATGGCGGAGGTGGAGGCCGCGCTCGCATCCGAGGGCCAGCGTCTGCCGTTCGAGCCGATGGACCACCGGTCGCTGCTGGGCACGACCGGCATGCCGACGATCGGCGGGGCCGTGGCGATGAACGTCTCCGGTCCGCGGCGCGTGCAGGCCGGAGCCTGCCGCGACAGCCTGATCGGGGTACGGTTCGTGGACGGGGAGGGGACCGTGGTCAAGAACGGCGGGCGGGTGATGAAGAACGTGACGGGCTACGACCTCGCCCGCCTGATGGCCGGCGCGCGCGGCACGCTCGGTATCCTGACGGAGGTCGGCTTCAAGGTGCTGCCCGCCGCCGCGACGCAGGCGACGCTGCGTGTGGAGGGTCTGACGGTGGCGCGGGCGGTCGCGGCGATGGCCGCCGGGCTGTCCTCGCCCTTCGAGGTCAACGCCGCCGCCCACGACACCGCCAGCGCGCGAACCTGGCTGAGGATCGAGGGGCTGCCGGGCTCCGTCGCCTACCGCGCCGGGGAGCTGGCGGCTCTGCTGGCCCCCTTCGGCGCGGTCGACACCCTCGACCCCGAAGCCTCCGATGCGGTCTGGGCGGAGGTGCGCGACGCGCGTGCGATGTCGGGCCCGGGCGACGTCTGGCGTCTCTCGGTCCGTCCGTCGCACGCGGCGGAGATGGTAGCGCGCGCCGGAGCCGAGGCGTCGCTGCTGGACTGGGGCGGCGGCCTCGTCTGGCTGCGCCTGCCCGACGGAACCGACCTGCGCGCCCGGCTCGGGCGCTTCGCGGGCCATGCGACCCGGGTGCGGGGCGGGGCGGACATGCAGCCCGACCTGCCGGCGCTCGCCGCCCTCACCGCCGGACTTCGCGCGAAGTTCGACCCGCGGGGACTCCTCCAGACCGGCATCGGGGCCTGACATGCAGACCACCTTCACCGACGCGCAGCTCGCAGATCCGGCGACGAAACGCTCCAACGAGATCCTGCGCTCCTGCGTCCACTGCGGGTTCTGCACCGCGACCTGCCCGACCTATCAGGTGCTGGGCGACGAACTCGATTCCCCGCGCGGGCGCATCTACCTCATCAAGGACATGCTGGAGTCGGGGCGCGACGCCGACGAGAAGACCGTCAAGCATATCGACCGCTGCCTGTCCTGCCTCGCCTGCATGACGACCTGCCCGTCGGGCGTGCACTACATGCATCTCGTCGACCATGCCCGCGAGCATATCGAGAAGACCTACCGCCGGCCGCTGATGGACCGGCTCCTGCGCTGGACGCTGTCGCGCATCCTGCCCCATCCCGGGCGCTTCCGGCTGGCGCTGATGGGCGCGAAGCTCGGCCGGCCCTTCGCGCGGATCATGCCGGACGCCCGCCTGCGCGCGATGCTGGAGATGGCTCCGAAGACGATCCCGCCGGTCAGCCGCAACGACGATCCGCAGGTGTTCCCCGCCCAGGACCGCAGGATGCGCGTCGCGCTGATGACCGGCTGCGCGCAGAAGGCGCTGAACACCGACATCAACGACGCCACCATCCGGCTGCTGACGCGGTTCGGGGCGGAGGTGGTGATCGCGGAGGGGATGGGTTGTTGCGGGGCGCTGACGCATCACATGGGCAAGACGGACGAGAGCCACGCCTCCGCCGCGCGCAACATCGCGGCCTGGACGCGGGAGGCCGACGGCGCGGGGCTGGACGCGATCGTCATCAACACGTCGGGCTGCGGCACGACGGTGAAGGACTATGGTCACATGTTTCGCGACGACCCCCTGGCCGCGCAGGCCGCGAAGGTCTCCGCGCTGGCCAGGGACGTGTCCGAGGTGCTGCTCGACCTGCTGCCGAAGGACCATGCCTTCGTCACCCCGCCGCGCCCGGCCCGCGACGGCGTTGGCGGCATCCCGACAGCGCGCGTACCGGAACCGGCGGGGCAGGGCGCGCTGCACGTCGCTTACCACGCCGCCTGCTCGCTGCAGCACGGCCAGCAGATCAAGGCCGCGCCGAAGACGTTGCTCAAGCGTGCCGGATTCACCGTTCTGGAACCCCGAGACGCGCATCTCTGCTGCGGCTCCGCGGGCACCTACAACCTGATGCAACCGGAGATCTCGGGCGAGTTGAAGCGCCGCAAGGTCGCCACGCTGGAGGCGACGCGCCCGGATGTCATCGCCGCCGGTAACATCGGCTGCATGATGCAGATCGGCGCGGCCGCTTCCGTGCCCGTGGTGCACACCGTCGAACTGCTGGACTGGGCGACGGGCGGGCCCGTTCCGCCAGCCATCGCCGTGTTCGAAGATAGGCCACCGGCCACCGCCGCGCCGCCCCGGCTGCGCTGACCTCCACCGGGGGCGGAACGTGTCGGAACTGCGGCGAAACCCGACGATCCGCCCTCCCGTCGCCACGGTTCGCAGGGCCCGCCCCGAAAACGTCCCGATCCCGCTTCCGTCCTGACGCGATGTGGCCGCGTTTGCCCGCCAACCGTTCCCTCGACCGGGGGAATTGCGATGCAGCGGTGGATCTGGACATGTTGCCTTGGTTTGGCGGCGCTTGCCGGAACCGCGCCCGGCGTTCGGGCGGAACAACCGTTGCACCGTTTGGCGACGGCCGCGGAGGCCCGCGGGTGGGAAGCGGTGGGCCGGCTCGACCTCGGATCGGACGGTTTTTGCACCGCGGTTCTGATCTCCCCCGAGATCGTCCTGACGGCGGCGCATTGCCTCTTCGATCCCGGCTCCGGCGCGCCCATCGATCCTGCGATCATCGAATTCCAGGCCGGCCTGCGTCTGGGCGAGTCCGATGCCCATCGCGGGGTCAAGCGCGTGATGGTGCATCCCGACTACGGTTTCGCCGATGCCGCCCGGCTCGACCGGGTCGGCTCGGACCTCGCCCTGCTGCAGCTCGACCGGCCGATCCGCGCCGACCGGGTCGCCCCGTTCCGGACCCAGCCACGAGTCGAGACGGGGCAGGTGGTGCAGGTCGTCAGCTACGGGTGGAACCGCGCGCTGGTCCCCTCGCGGGAGGAGAACTGTGCGATCCTCGCCCGCGATGCGGCCGTCCTCGTGCTCAGCTGCAGCGTCGACCACGGCTCTTCCGGCGCACCGATCTTCGCGCTCCACCGCGGTGAAGTCCGCGTCGTCTCCGTCGTCTCCGCCAGAGCCCGGTGGGAGGGGCGCGACGTCTCGCTGGCCGCGGTCATGGAGGACCAGCTGGACACGCTCGTAGGGGCCTTCGCGCGCGCCCGGGAGCGGGAGGAGAGCGACGGGCGCGTCGAGGTGCGCGCTCCGGTGGACACCGCCGCGACCCGCTGACGCGCCTGCGGGGCGTTGACCCGTGCGCGCGACGTGCCATGATCAGCGTCATGCTGAAGGCCCTGATCCTCACCGTTCTGATCCCCGGACCCGCCATGGCGGCCTGTCCCGCCGCGCCGGATATCGAACGCGGGATCGACAGGCTCGTCGCGCAGGCACGCGCCGCCCCTGACGAGCGCGCCGCGCGGGTCATCTCGGGGCGGATGTGGGCGTATTGGACCGACGCGCCGGACGACCGTGCGCAGGAACTCCTGGACGAGGGAATGCAGCGGCGCGAGAGCTACGACTTCGACGGCGCGATCCTGGCCTTCGACGCGTTGGTGGACTACTGCCCCGCCTATGCGGAGGGTTACAATCAGCGGGCCTTCGCCAATTTCCTGCGGGAGGATTTCGCCGCGGCCCTGCCCGATCTGGACAAGGCGGTGGAACTGCAGCCCCGGCATATCCCGGCGATTTCCGGCAAGGGGCTGACGCTGATCCGGATGGGCCGCATCCGGGAGGGTCAGGTGGAGATCCGGCGTGCCCTCGAGCTGAACCCCTGGCTGGGGGAGCGTGCCTACCTGACCCTGAGGCCGGAGAGCGTCGACCTCTGAGCCGCCCTTGCCATCGCCCCGCCCTACGCCCTAGTCGGAGGGATGCGGGTGTGGTGGAACGGTAGACACATCAGACTTAAAATCTGAAGGGCATCGCCCGTGCGGGTTCGAGTCCCGCCACCCGTACGAACCGGTCCTGCAGAGGTCCCGTCGCCGACGTTGGATGGAATCACGGTCGGGGACGTCGGCAGCTTCAGCGTATCCGAGCGGCCGAGAGCGCGATCGCCTGCTGATAGACCGTCGCGGCGTTCCAGTCGTTCAGGATCCGGAAGTTCGCCGTTCCCTCGTTGAAAGGCTGCCCCGGCTGCCAGCCCTTCTGGCGCAGGAAGTTCGCGGTGGAGGCCATCGCGTCGGCCATGTCGTAGAAATCGACCCGCCCGTCGCCCGTCGCGTCCTGCCCGTAGCGCAGCGCGTTGCCCGGCAGGAACTGGGTATGGCCGAGCTCTCCATGGGCGGCGCCATTCTGTCCGGGGGAGAGCATGCCGCGGTCGACCATCTGCAACGCGGCCAGCGCGTGCGGCGTGAAGAAGGCGGAGCGCCGGCAGTCGTATGCGACGGTCAGGATGGAGGAGACCACGTTCTCCGACCCCATGTTGCGGCCGAATCCCGTCTCCATCCCGTGAATCGCCAGCAGGATGCCTGCCGGCACGCCGTAACGCTGCTCCAGCGAGGTGAAGAAGGCGCGGTTCTGATTTAGCCGCTTCGTCGCCTGCGCCGCGAACCCGTCGAGGGAGCCCAGACGGATGCGGATGAAATCGTCCAGCGCGTAGCGCACCCCCGTCTGGTTGCGGTCCGCGGCGATGGTGCGCGTGGCGTAGGTCGCATTGGCGAGCGCATCGAGCCCGCCGCGCCCGATCCCGACGGCCGCCGCCTCCTGCGCGAACTGCGCCTTCCAGCGGTCGAAGCCACTCGCGTCGTCGCCGCATTGGGCGGCGATCGCGGGGGCGGCGAAGAGGATGGCGACGAGAGCGGTGGCGCGGAGCAGGGGGGCGCGGAACATGGAGGTCTCCTGAAGATTCTCGCCGGAAGGGTAGCATGGCACCCGCAGGGGGCAACGTTGGCCGCCGGGTTATCCGATATCGGTTGCGATCCGGTTAATCGCCGCCATGTCGATGCATCCGGCAAGGTGATCCGCAAGCCGGTCAAGCACCGCCTGCACCCCCGCGTCGTAGTCCGACGGCGCGACGACCGCTCCGAGCCGCGCCAGGTAGACGGCGCGGAAGGCGTCGCCCGCGAAGAGCCCGTGCAGGTAGCATCCCCGAACGTGCCCGCTCTCATCGGCGGCCCCGGTCGCCGCCCCGTCGATCTCCAGCCAGCCGCGCGCGGCGTCCGGCCCCTCCGTCTCGCCGAGGTGGATCTCGTATCCCGTCACGCCGGCACCGCTTTCCACGTCCCGTCCGGCCACCCGCGAAAGGCGCTTGCGTGGTTGCAGGACGGTCGAGACGTCGAGATGGCCGAGCCCGGCGACCGTGACCGGCGGACCTTCCAGCCCCTCGGGATCGGCGATGCTGCGCCCCAGCATCTGGTAGCCCCCGCAGAGGCCGAGTACATGCCCGCCGCGTCGGATATGGGCGGCGATGTCGATGTCCCACCCCTGCGCGCGCAGGTCGGCCAGGTCCGCGATGGTGGACTTGCTGCCGGGGATCAGGATGAGGTCGCAGACGGGCAGGGGGCGGCCGGGCGGCACGATCTCCACCGACAGCGCCGGATCGGCGGAGAGCGGGTCGAGGTCGTCGAAGTTGGCGATCCGGTTCAGACGGGGCACGACGATGCGGAAGGCTCCGGTGCGCGGCGCGGAGCGGATGTCCATCACGTCCTCCGCAGGCAAGCGCCAGGCATCGGCGAACCAGGGCACGGTACCGAGCGGGGCCCATCCCGTGCGCGCCGCGATCTGCGCCGTGCCTTCGTCGAAGAGCGTGACGTCGCCGCGGAACTTGTTGACGAGGAACCCTTCGATCCGCGCCGCGTCGCCCGGCTCCAGAACCGCCTTCGTCCCGACCAGCTGGGCGATCACGCCGCCGCGGTCGATGTCGCCCACGAGGATCACCGGCACGCCCGCGGCCTCCGCGAAGCCCATGTTGGCGATGTCGCCCGCGCGCAGGTTGATCTCCGCCGGCGAGCCCGCGCCCTCGACGACGATCAGGTCGGCGTCGCGCGCCAGACGCCGGAAGCTGTCGAGGCAGGCGTCCAGAAGTTGCGGCTTGAGCCTGGCGTAGTCCCGCGCGCGCACCGTGGCCAGCCACCGCCCCTGCACGATCACCTGACTGCCGGTATCCGTCTCGGGCTTCAGCAGCACCGGGTTCATGTCCGTCATCGGATCTGTCCCGCAGGCCAGCGCCTGCAGCGCCTGCGCCCGCCCGATCTCCCCGCCATCCACCGTGACGGCGGCGTTGTTCGACATGTTCTGCGGCTTGAAGGGGCGCACGCGCAGACCGGTCCGCGCGAAGTGACGGCAGATCCCTGCCACGAGCATCGACTTGCCGACGTTTGAGCCGGCCCCCTGGATCATGATCGCCCGTGTCATGCGTCGTGCCGCCCGCTCCGTCCCGGTCAGGAGGAGACGTCGCGGGTCCGGACCCCGCCGGGTGTCGGAGCCGGACCGGCACCGTCGAAGCCCGCTTCCGCCATCAGCCGGTTCGACGCTGTCTCCACCTGCTCTTCCAGCGTTGCCATGAAGGTCACGCGGTCGAGCCCGGGGGGAATCGGTTCGAGGAACTCCGCGACGGCGAGGCCGGGCTTTCGCAGCACGCCGCGTTTGGGCCAGAAGACGCCCACGTTCGTCGCCACCGGCACACAGGGCTGGCCGAGCATCTCGTAGAGCGCGAAGGTTCCGACCTTGTAGGGCAGGTGCGCGCCGGGGGCGACGCGGGTACCCTGTGGATAGATCAGCAGTTGACCTCCCTCGCGCTTGCCGGATCGCACCTCGGCCAGCATCCGCTTGATCGCCTCCGCCCGCCTGCCGCGCTGTACCGGGATGCAGCCGAGACGGAGGGCGTATTGTCCGAGGAAGGGTGCGAAGCGCAGGATCGATTTCATGATGAAGAACGGGCGCGGCTGGGGTACCCAGATCATGAGGATATCGAGGAAACTCTGGTGCTTGGCGGCGACGAGCGTGCCGCCGCTCGGCACGGTCCCGCGGATCTCGGTGCGAAGGCCGGTCATCTTCGCCAGCAGCCACAGCGTCGTGCGCGCGTAGAAGGTGCAGGTCCATCGCGCGCCCTCGGGCGAGGCGATCAGCAGCGGGATGCAGGCGATGCCCACGATCGCCATCCAGAGATACATGACGACGTTGAAGGCGAGGGAACGGAGCAGTTGCATGGCCGCAGCCTATCCGATCCTCGGAGGGGCGCGAAAGGTCGCGCAGCGGCCTTCGGGGGAAATGCCACCGTCGCCGGGTCGAATGGTTCGAATGCTGCTTGTCGCATACCGCGTGATTATACCGCCGTTTCTCGAACAACTCCGGTTTTTCTGCGATGCCATGCCCGGAGCGTGTCGATGGGCGCGCGGCCCCCGGGAACCGATTGCGGCAACTGGCCGTCGTGGAAGCGGACGTAGCGCAGGATCGTCTGTTCCAGGTCCTCGCCGCCGTGGGAGCGGTGGCTTTGCAGGATGTCTTCGATCCGACCGTCGAACCGCTCGACCATGCCGTTGGTTTGCGGATGCATCGGCGGGGCCAGGCGACGCTCGATGCCGGGATGGGCGCAGAGCCGGTCGAACTCGTGGGTGCCGGTAGCAGCGCGCTTGCGCAGACCGAAGAGCCGGTCGGCGAACGCGCGGCCATCGTCCGTCGATACGCGGGTGATCCGCATCGGCGCGGCGCGCTCCGGATCGCGCGAGGCAAACGGCGGGCATTGGCGGCGGTCTTCGTCGGATAGACGCGCACGAAGGCCCACCGGGTGGCGCGGTCGACGGCGACGAACGGATGGCGGCGACGGTCCTCGTCGGCCATTTGCGGCAGGCATTTCACGTCGACATGCAGGTAGCCCGGCTCATGCGCCTCGAACGGCTCGTGCGCGGGCGCGGGGTTCGGGGCACACTTCGGGCGCGGACGGCGAAAGGCGGGGTTGACAGCCGCGGGCCGATCGGGCGCGGTGCGCGGACCTCAACAACGCGATCCGGAAGAAACGATACCCGCCCCATGCGCATCACCTGCCCCAACTGCGAGGTCCAGTACGAAGTGGGCGAGGATCTGATCTCGGCCGAAGGACGCGACGTGCAATGCTCCGCCTGTCAGACCACGTGGTTCCAGACCGGCGCGCCGGTGGCGAGTGCGCCCCCGGCGGCGGAGCCGGACGGCGCGACGGAGGAGGTGGACGAGCCCGCTCCGGACGACATCCCCGCGCGGCCGGCGGCCCGGTCGGAGCTCCCGAAGCCGCGTGGAGCCGACCCTCGGACGCTGGAGATCCTGCGCGAGGAGCGGGTGCGCGAGGAGCAGTTTCGGGCCGCGGACGAGGCTGCCCGACTGCGCGCTTCGTCCGATGAGGCCAACGGTCCCCGCGAGAAGGCTGCCGCCGAGCGCGAACGGATGGCCACCGCCGCGGCGCGCGGCCGGGCCCGCGAGGAGGCCCGTCCCGCCGCGCCCGAAACGACGGCCCGGCGGCCCGAGCCGGTCGGAACGACACGATCCAACCGCCTGCGTTCGAGGAGGATGTTCCGGCCGATACGACGATCCGCCCCACGCGGCGCGACCTGTTGCCCGACATCGAGGAAATCAACTCCTCCCTGCGCCCCGACCCCCGCATCGTCGAGGCGGAGGCGCGCGCGCGGGCAGGCGAGCGGACGCCGGCGGCTGCCCGTCGTCGCACCGGGTTCCGCATCGGCTTCGTGGCGGTCGGGGTGGTGACCGCTGTGCTCGTCGCGCTCTACGTCTTCGCCATGCCTCTCGGAGAGGCCGTGCCCGAGCTGTCCGATCCGCTGGCCCGTTACGTGACCTGGATCGACACGCAGCGGGTCGCGCTCATCGCGGCGACCGAGGCCCTGACGATGCGGCTCATGCCCGCGGCCTGACCGGTCGTCAGAACCGGTCGAGCAGGCGGCGCAGGTAGTCGAGCTCCACATCGGGGCGGTCCCGCTCTCCGGACCTGCGCCGGATCTCGTCCATCAGATCGCGGGCGCGGCGCTGCGCTTCCGGCCCTTCGCCAAGCGCTTCGCTGCTGCCGATCTGCCCGCCTTCGCCCGACTGGCGGCCCAGCGGATCGCGGTCCGACGCGCGGCCGGTCCTCGTGCCGGCCTCCCCCTGGCTGCCCGGTTGATCCCCGTTCTGCGGCCGGTCGCCGGCCATGGCGCGGCCCAGTTCCTGCATCCCGTCGCGCAGGGCGTCCATCGCCCGGGCCTGATCGTCGAGCGCGCCGCCGAGGTTGCCATCGGCCAGGTCGCGCGCTGCATCGTCCATCGCCTCCTCTGCCCGGCCGAGCGCCTCGCGCGCCGCATCGCCGGCCTCGCTCCCCGCGCCCGGCAGATCGCCGCGCAGGGATTCCAGCCCGCGCTGCAAAGCCTGTTGCCGCTCGGCGAGCGCCTGCGCATCCTGACCGGTACCGCCCGGTTGCGGCCGGCCCTGACCGCTGCCCTGACCCGGCTCCTGCGACCGCTGGCTCTCGCCCCGGCCCTGCGACCCTTGCCCGGGGGAAGGTTGCTCGCCTTGGCCCTGACCTTCGCCGGCCTCCCCCTGATCCGGCTGGCCCTCGCCGGGCTGACCGCCCTGATCGAACTGCTCCTGCAGCTGGCGGAACGCCTCGTCGGACAGGTCCTGCTGCTCTCGCAGCTGCTCGCGGAGCTCGTCCATCGCCTGCTCGCCTTCGCCGGGCTGTCCCTGACCGCCGCCCTGACCTTGGGTGACCTGCAGGTTCTCCATCATCTCCTGCAGCTGCCGCAGAAGCTCCTGCGCCTCGGCGGTCCGGCCCTGCGCCATCAGCTCCTCGATGCGCTGCATCATCTGGTCGAGCATGTCGGGCGTGACTTCCTGCGACTGCCCCCCCTGCGCCTGTTCCTGTCCCTGCTGACCTTCCTGCTGCGCGAGCTGACGCGTGTAGTCGTCCATCGCGTCGCGCATCTCCGCCATCAGCCGGTCGATCTCCTCGGGCGAGGCTCCCTGCCGGATCGCCTCCGCCAGCCGCTCCTGCGCCTCCCGAAGCCGGGCCAGCGCGCTGTCGAGGGAGCCGTCCTCGATCCGCACGGCGGCCTGCCAGAGCATGTCGGCGACCTCGTCGCGCGCCTCCATCGTCAGCGGTCCTGCATCGAGGCGGCGGATCGCCATGCGCGTGATGAGGAAGGCCGTCGGCGCGTTCCACGTTCCGTCCGCTTCCCAGGTCGCGGCCTTGAGCAGGCGCGCGACGCGGGCGCGGTTGGCGCGCGACCAGTTGAGATCGCGGCGCATCTCGATCAGCGCGGCCGCCACCGGGTCGTAGAAGGCCCGGCCGGGCAGGGTGATCCGCTCCGCCGTCGTGCCGGTCTGGCCCGACGCGTCCTCCGCCTCCAGCGTCAAGGTCACCGGCATGTCGGCGAGCGGATGCTCGGTCAGCTCGGCGCGGAAGGTCTCCGCGACCTCCGCGCGGTCGCCCGTGATCGGCAACGACATTTCCAGCGTCAGCGGCTCGCGCGGCTCGGGTTCGATGATCAGCCCGTGCCGCCGGTCCGCCGCCTCCGGGTCGAGCGCGATGGTGATCCGGGCACCCGTGACGGCGAAGTCGTCGGTCGCGGTCCAGGGGAGGGTGGTCTGGTCGGGAAAGACGAAGGCGGCCTCGCCCGAGACGGCGATCTCGGGGGGCGCGTCGGCCATGGTCGTGAGCGTCCAGAGCGGCGCGTCCGGTGCGCCGTCGATGGCGAGCGTCCCGGACTGCGTGACCTCGAAGTCCTGGATCGGGGCGGAGGGGTCGGTCTCGGTGCGCCCGGAGACGGTCTCGGAGACCGCCAGCGCGCCGATCTCTCCGTAGAGGCGCAGCGTCACGCGGGTGCCCGCCGGCACCTCCACCGGGCCGGGCGGGATGTCGGCGAGGTAGAGCGTCGGGCGACCGGTGTAGCGCGGCGGCTCGAGCCAGCCCTCCCATGCCGGTCCGGCCGCCACCTGCGCGCCGATGCCGGGCAGTTGCGGCACCTCGGGCACGCGCCAGAGCGTGCCGAAGAGGAGCGCGACCGCGGCCATCAGAACGGCCATGTAGCGCAGGGCGTAGGGGTCGCGGGAGGACACGCGCAGGTCGCCGGGTACGCCCCGCGCGCCTTCGAGCCGCGCGGCCATGCGGCGGCGATGCGCGGCCCAGACGGCGGCGGCCTGCGGGTCGTCGCTCCCGATCGCCATGTCGTCGGCGAGCGTGGCGAGGGGTCGGCCGGGAAGCGTCGCGTCGAGCCGGGCGCGGGCCTCGGTCCGGGTGGGGCGGTGGAAGGATCGCAGGCCGAGGGCGACGAAGACGAGAGCGACGAGGCCCGATGCGGCGACCGCCGACACGTCCCAGACGGGGGGCAGCCCACCCGAGGCCCAGACGGCGAGCCCGACGAAGGCCGCCGTCCAGGCCGGCCAGAACGCGCGGGTCAGCCGTTCGGCCCAGAGCCCGGCGCGGGTCAGGCGCAGGGCGCGGGTCACGGATCGGGCGTGGGGCGGCGTCGGGTCGGTCACGGGACTCTCCGTCGGTCGGGTCTCCTCAAGATAGGATCATTCGAGCCAATGGGGAATGGCCTCGCGCGAGATCATCTCCTCGTAGCTGGGACGGGGGCGAATGGTCGCATGCTCCTCTCCGCGCACCAGCACCTCCGGCACCAGCGGTCGGGAGTTGTATTCGCTCGCCATCACCGCGCCGTAGGCTCCGGCGGATCGGAAGGCGAGGAGGTCCCCCGCCGTGACGGGGGGCATGTCGCGCGCCTTGGCGAAGGTGTCGCCCGTCTCGCAGACCGGACCGACGATGTCGAAGGGGCGGGTCTCGACGCCGGGGCGCGGCTCCACCACGGGCACGATGTCGTGATGCGCGCCGTACATCGCCGGGCGGATCAGATCGTTCATCGCCGCGTCCACGATCAGGAAGTCCCGGCCCTCTCCCTGCTTGGCGAAGAGGACGGAGGTGAGCAGGATGCCGGCGTTGCCCGCGATCAGGCGGCCCGGCTCGATCTCGATCTCGCAGCCCAGGTGACCGACCTCCTCGCGGATGACCTGCCCGTATTCCATCGGGACGGGCGGGGCGAGGTTGGAGCGGGCGTAGGGAATGCCCAGGCCGCCGCCGAGATCGAGGCGGGCGATTTCGTGACCGTCCTCGCGCAGGGCGACCGTCAGGTCCGCGACCTTGCGGTAGGCGGCCCGGAAAGGCTCCAGATCCGTCAGCTGCGAGCCGATGTGAACGTCGATGCCCACGACGCGCAGGCCGGGGAGCGTCGCGATCTCGGCGTAGACCTCGCGGGCGCGGGCGATCGGAATGCCGAACTTGGTGTCGGAGCGGCCCGTCGCGATCTTCTCGTGCGTCTTCGCGTCGACGTCCGGGTTCACGCGAACGGTGACGGGGACCTCCACCCCCATCTCCGACGCCACGCGGGACAGCAGCCGCATCTCCGGCTCGCTCTCCAGATTGATCTGCCGGATGCCGTTGGCAAGCACGTGGCGCATTTCCCCTTCGGTCTTGCCCACGCCGGAGAAGACGATCCGCTCGCCGGGCACGCCGGCGGCGCGGGCGCGGCGGTATTCGCCTTCGGACACGACGTCCATGCCCGCGCCTGCATCGCCCAGAAGCTTCAGGAGCGCCACGTTGCTGGCGGCCTTCACCGCATAGCAGACCAGATGCGGCCCCCAGGCGAGCGCCTCGTCGAAGAGCCGGTAGTGCCGCAGCAGCGTGGCGGCCGAATAGACGTAGACCGGCGTGCCGACGCTGCGCGCGATCTGGGTGAGCGGCACGTCCTCGGCGTGGAGCATGCCGTCGCGGTAGAGGAAATGGTCCATCAGCGGCTCCGCAGGAAGAGGTAGAGGGGCAGGCCGAACGACAGGCCGACGAGATAGGTGGCCGGGATGGCCGCGAGGTTCGACCACCGCCGCGTCGTCCATGTTTCGTAAAGCACCCAGATCGTGAAGGCGGCGGCCGCGACGGCGAGATCCCAGAACAGGCCGGCCACCGCGCCGTTCGCCTGCCACGCCGCGACCATCGCGCCGAAGTCCCACCCGTTCGCCGACAACCAGGGGATGAACTGGCGCATGGGGAGCAGGATCCCCGCGATGCAGAGTGCCAGCCAGAGGAGGCGGATCGGTTTCATGTCTGGCCCTTCGCCGGTATCGCGCCTGCATATCGAAGGTTCGCGCGAGGGGGAACGGCGGGTGTCTCCGACGGGGATACTTCGAGAAAGAGGAAGTCGCAGCCGCGCCGGGAAACGCTGCGACACGATGCTGCGCGAGCGTTGACCCGCAAGGTGGCGGCACGCATATCGAAGTCAGCGCATTCGGGAAGGAAACGGGACATGGCGGAGCCAGCGACACGCGAGAGCATGGAATACGACGTCGTCATCGTCGGCGCGGGGCCCGCGGGGTTGTCCGCGGCGATCCGGCTCAAGCAACTCGATCCGGAACGCTCGGTCGTCGTGCTGGAGAAGGGGTCCGAGGTCGGGGCGCATATCCTGTCGGGCGCGGTGCTGGACCCGGTCGGTCTCGACGCGCTGATCCCCGACTGGAAGGACCGCGGCGCGCCGCTGGACGTGCCGGTGACGTCGGACAGCTTCTTCGTGCTGGGCGAGGAGGGGAAGGTGCGCGTGCCGAACCTGGCAATGCCGCCGCTGATGTCGAATCATGGCAACTATGTCGTCTCCATGGGCAACGTCTGCCGCTGGATGGCGGAGCAGGCGGAGGCGCTGGGCGTGGAGATCTTCCCCGGCATGTCCTGCTCTGCGCTGGTGATCGACGGCGACCGGGTGAAGGGCGTCGTGGCCGGCGAGTTCGGCCGAAATTCCGACGGCACCGAGGGCCCGGGCTACGAGCCGGGAATGGAGCTGCACGGCAAGTACGTGATGCTGGGCGAGGGGGTGCGCGGGTCGCTCTCCAAGCAGGTCATCGCGCGTTACAAGCTGGACGCCGACGCGCAGGTGCAGAAGTACGGGCTCGGCATGAAGGAGATCTGGGAGATCGACCCGGCCAAGCACGAGCCCGGCAAGGTGGTACACACGATGGGCTGGCCGCTGGGCAAGAACGCGGGCGGCGGGTCGTTCATCTATCACCTCGACAACAATCAGGTCTACGTCGGCTTCGTCGTGCACCTGAACTACAAGAACCCCTACGTGAATCCGTACCTCTCGTTTCAGCAGTTCAAGCACCATCCGATGGTGGCGGAGCTGTTGAAGGGCGGGAAGCGCACGGCCTACGGCGCGCGGGCAATCTCGGAGGGCGGGTGGCAGTCGCTGCCGAAGACGGCGTTCCCCGGGGGCGTGCTGCTGGGCTGTGCCGCGGGCATGGTCAACGTGCCGCGCATCAAGGGCAACCACAACGCAATGCTCTCGGGCAAGGCGGCGGCCGAGGCGGCGCACGCGGCCATCGAGGCCGGTCGCGCGGGCGACGTGCTCGAAGCCTACGATACGGAGGTCCGCCGCGGCCCCATCGGCAAGGACCTCAAGGCCGTGCGCAATGTCAAGCCGCTGTGGTCGAGCTACGGGCTGACCGCATCGCTGACGATCGGCGGCGCGTCGATGTGGATCAACAACCTCGTCGGCACGTCCCTCTTCACGAGCCCGCACGGCAAATCCGACGCGCGTTCCACCGAGCCGGCGTCCAAGCACGAGCCCATCGACTACCCCAAGCCCGACGGCGTGCTGTCGTTCGACCGGCTGACCAACGTCGCCTTCAGCTTCACCAACCACGAGGAGAGCCAGCCCGCGCACCTCAAGCTGAAGGACCCGGACGTGCCGGTGCAGGTGAACTTGCCGAAGTATGCCGGGCTCTCCTCGCGCTACTGTCCCGCCGGCGTCTATGAGTTCGTGGGCGAGGGGGAGGACACTCGGTTCCAGATCAACTTTCAGAACTGCGTCCACTGCAAGACCTGCGACATCAAGGACCCGTCCGAGAACATCGTCTGGACCACGCCGCAGGGGGGTGACGGCCCGAACTACCCCAACATGTGAGCGGTGCGGTCACCAGCGCGTGACCCGCCGTTGCATCCCGCCGCACCGCCGCCTAGCGTGCCCCAAACCGGGGCTCGAACGCCCGTCTGAAAGGGTCCCGATGCTTCGATCGCTGCTGCTGGCCGCCGTCTGTCTCGCCCCCGGCGTCGCTTCGGCGCAGGGGGTCGCGGGCCCCTATCTCACGGCGCGGGTCGCGGGTTTCAACAACGACTATGCGGCGGCGGGCGAGAGCTACGGCGCGCTGGTCGAGCAGCGGCGAGACCACGCCGCTCATTCTCGAGAACGCGCTCATCATCTATTCCGTACTGGGCCGGTTCGACGATGCCGTCGACGTGGCCGACATCCTGACGGAGGCGGGGCAGAGCAGTCAGTTCGCCGCCAGCGCCCGCATGGTCACGGCGCTGCGCGACGACGATCTGGACGGCGCGCGGGCCCTGCTCGATGCGGGTCCGGTGGCGGGGCCGCTGCTCGACGGCCTGCTCGCCGGCTGGATCGAGGCGGCGGACGGGGACATGGAGGGCGCGGCGGCGGCCTTCGACGCGTTGACGCAGAACGACGCCTTCGTGCCCTTCGCCCTGCGCCACAAGGCCTACCTCGCGGCGATGAACGGCGACCTCGCCACCGCCGACGAGATCATGTCGGGGCGATCCGGCGACGGGCTGCTGAACGCGACGGCGCGGGGCATCGCCGGGCACGCGCAGGTGCTCGCGGCCCTCGGCCGGCGGGACGAGGCGCTCGATCTGGTCGCCCGGGCGAACGCCGCCACGAGCTCCGCCCTGCTGCGCGATCTGGAGACCCGGCTGGAGGGCGATGGCGACGTCGCATTCGATCTGCTGCGCACGCCCCGCGACGGGATGGCTGAGGCCTACTACGTCTTCGCGGCGCTTCTCGCCGGCGAATCCTCCGCGACCTTCACGCTGCTGAACGCCCGGGCGGCCGTGACGCTGCGCCCGGACCACGTCGACGCCCTGGTGCTCACGGCGCAGCTTCTGGAGCAGCAGGACCAGCAGGTGCTGGCGGCCGAGGTGCTGGATGGCGTCCCCGCCGACGATCCGTCGTTCTACGAGGCGGAGATCACCCGCGCGAACATTCTCATGGCCACCGATTCCGGCGAAGACGCCGTCGCCGCGCTTCAGGCGCTGACGGAGACCGATGGCGAGGAGGTCGCGGTCTGGGCGGCCCTCGCGGAGGCGTTCAACCGGCTCGACCGGTTCGAGGATTCGGCAGCCGCCTACGACCGCGCCATCGGGATGCTGGCCGAGGTGACGGAGCGCAACTGGCTGCTGTTCTACGCCCGCGGCATCGCGCACGAGCGGATCGGGCGAATGGCCCGCCGCGGAGGCCGACTTCCGCCGCGCCCTGGAGTTGAACCCCGAGAACCCGAACGTTCTGAACTACCTCGGCTACGGGCTGGTGGAGCAGCGGATCAAGCTCGACGAGGCGCTCGACATGATCGAGCGGGCCGTCGCCGCCCGCCCCGACGACGGCTACATCACCGACAGCCTGGCCTGGGTGCTCTACCGGCTCGGCCGCTACGAGGAGGCGGTGGAGCCGATGGAGCGCGCCGTGATGCTGACGCCGCTGGACCCGCTCATCAACGACCACCTGGGCGACGTGCTCTGGGCCGTCGGTCGCAAGCGGGAGGCGCAGTTCCAGTGGCGCCGCGCGCTCTCGCTCGACCCGACGGAGCAGGAGGACCGCATCCGCCGCAAGATCGATGTCGGCCTCGACGTCGTGCTGGAGGAAGAGGGCGGCGTCGGGCCGATCGAAGCCGTCGACTGAGCCCGTGCCGGCCGTTCTGGCGCCCGCCAAGGTCAACCTGACGCTGCACGTCACGGGCCGACGCGCGGACGGCTACCACCTCCTCGACTCGCTCGTGGCCTTCGCGGATGTCGGCGATCTGCTGACGGTGGAGCCCGGCGACGGGCTCACCGTGACGGGCCGCTTCGCCCGGGGCGTGCCGACCGACGACACCAACCTGATCCGCCGCGCCCTGGCGCTGGCCGGGGTGCGCCGCGCGGTGACGCTGGACAAGCGCCTGCCGCATCCCGCCGGCACTGGGCGGCGGGTCCTCGGATGCCGCCGCCGTCCTGCGAATGGTGGGGGTGGATCTGCCGGTCGCCGACCTCGTGACACTTGGGGCCGATGTGCCCGTCTGTGCCATCGGCCGCGCTGCCCGGATGCGCGGGATCGGGGAGCGGGTGGAGCCGGTTGAGATGCCGCCGCTGCATGCGGTGCTGGTCAATCCGGGGATCGCGGTCTCCACGCCCGACGTGTTCCGCATGCTCGACTCCGCCGACAGGGCACCGATGGGGGACCTGCCCGTCTGGACGGATGCCGGGGCGCTGATCGACTGGCTGGGGGCCGGGCGGAACGATCTGGAAGCCCCCGCCCTCGCTGTTGCCCCCGGGATCGCGGAGGTGCTGGCCGCGCTTCGTGCCACGAACGCGGAGCTGGTGCGGATGTCCGGATCGGGGGCGACCTGTTTCGGGCTCTACGCCGACGCCACGGCCGCGACCCGGGCCGCCGTCCGAACTGGCCCGCCCGGGTCGGTGGGTGCGGGCCTGCGTGCTGCGCTAGAGGGCGCGGACCACGACGTAGTCGGCCATGTCGCCCAGCATGTCGCGCAGGTCGCCCTCGGGCAGGCGGTCCAGCGCGGCGCGGGCCCGGTCGCGCCAGGCGATCGCCTCCAGCCGCGTCTCCTCCAGCGTGCCGTGCCGCGCGAGGATCGCGCGGGCGCGGTCGAGATCGTCCGCCTGGCCCCGTTCCAGCGCCGCGGTCCAGAACGCGCGTTCCGCGCCGTCTGCCCGGGCCAGCGCGCGGATCACCGGCAACGTCAGCTTTCCCTCCCGGAAGTCGTCGCCCAGATCCTTGCCGATCCCGTCGCCGGCTCCACCGTAGTCCAGCCAGTCGTCGATGATCTGGAAGCTCACGCCGAGCGCATCGCCGAAGGCGGCGAAGGCGGTGACGTGCTCCTCGGATGCGCCCGCGATCACCGCGCCGCTTTCGCAGGCCGCCTGGAACAGGGCGGCGGTCTTGCCGCGCACGACGCGGATGTACGTCTCCTCCGTGGTGGCGACGTTGCGGGCGGCCGTCAGCTGCAGCACTTCGCCCTCGGCGATGGTTGCCGCCGCCCCCGAGAGGATGTCGAGGATGCGCAGCGATCCCGTCTCCACCATCAGCTGGAAGGACCGCGCGAAGAGGTAATCGCCGACGAGCACGCTCGACTGGTTGTCCCAGAGCAGATTGGCGGTGGGCCGCCCGCGCCGCTGCTGGCTCTCGTCCACCACATCGTCGTGCAGCAGCGTGGCGGTGTGGATGAACTCGACCGTCGCGGCCAGCTTGAGGTGATCCGCCCCCTCGTAGCCGCAGAGCCGGGCGGCGGCGACCGTCAGCAGGGGGCGCACCCGCTTGCCGCCGGCCCCGACCAGATGGGCGGTGACCTCGGGGATGCGGGGCGCGTTCTCGGAGGCCATGCGGGTCCGGATCAGCTCTCCCACCGCGGCCATGTCGTCCGAGAGGGCGGCGGCCAGACGGTCCTGCGGCAGGGTCGGTGAGACCTCGGTCATGGCGATCCCTCGACACTGGAACGGGCTGCGCCCATAGCTTGGTCCATGAAGGAACTCCTGCGCACGAACGACCCCACGATCATCGCCTTCGCCAGCGCCCTCCTGGACGGCGAAGACATAGATTGCTTCGTGCTGGATGAAAACATCTCGGTGCTCGAGGGCTCCATCGGCATATTGCCACGGCGGATGATGGTGGCGGACGGAGATCTGGACGAGGCGCGGATCGTGCTGACGGACAACGGGGTCCACATCAGTGACTGACGGCCAAAGTGTTAAGATCGCTTGCTCTTTCGGCACATTCGTTAAGATGAGATCAATTCGACGCAACATTCCGACCCAGCCGTCCGAAATCCCGTGACAGGCGGCGGCGTCTCGTGATGCACTGGTGTCACGCCGAAACCATCAGAGGAGTCATGCCATGTCGCTAACATCCCATCTGTCGGAATTGCGCAGGAAACACGAACAGTTATCCCGGCAGGTCGAGACGGAGGCCCGCAGCCCCGCCGTCGACAGCATCGCCCTGAGCGAGATGAAGAAGCGCAAGCTGGCGATCAAGCAGCAGATCGAGAAGCTGAGCACCGCGACCGCCCACTGATCCGACGCCCGACGTCCCGCCCCGATGTCGACCGGGGCGGGTCTTCCGCTGCTTACGCCAGGTATTGACCGCCGTTCGCCGACAGCGTCGAACCGGTCACGAAACCCGCATCGTCGGAGGTGAGGAACGCGACCGCGCGCGCGATCTCCTCCGCCTCGCCCAGCCGGCCGACCGGAATGGCCCCGACGATCTGGTCCATGATCTTTTCCGGGATCGTGCTCATCATGTCCGTGTTGATGTAGCCGGGGGCCACGACGTTCACCGTGATGCCGGCCCTCGCGCCTTCCTGCGCCAGCGCCTTGGTGAAGCCGATGTCGCCGGCCTTGGTCGCGGCGTAATTGGCCTGCGCGAACTGACCCTTCTGACCGTTGATCGAGGAGATCGTGACGATGCGGCCGAACTTGCGCTCCCGCATGCCGCCCCAGACGTTGTGCGTCATGTTGAAGACGCCGTTCAGGTTCGTGTCGACCACCTCGTGCCATTGCTCGGGCGTCATCTTGTGGAACGGCGCGTCGCGCGTGATGCCGGCGTTGTTTACCAAGATGTCGACGGGTCCGAGATCCGCCTCCACCTGCGCCACGCCGGCCTTGCAAGCGTCGTAGTCGGCAACGTTCCACTTGTAGGTCCGGATCCCTGTCGCCTCGGTGAAGGCGCGGGCCTTCTCGTCGTTGCCGGCGTAGGTCGCGGCGACCTGCGCGCCCTGCTCCTTCAGCGCCCTGGCGATGGCCGCCCCGATGCCGCGGCTGCCTCCGGTGACGATTGCTGTGCGTGTCATGTGGGTCTCCCTCCCGTTGTGCTGCGCGAGTGTCGCAAGGTGGGGGCGGGGTGTCCATGCGGAGCGGAGGTCGGGGTGCGGTCCCATCGGAGACATTGCGCGACGCGATTGGAGGTGGCGCAAGTCAATCGTGTCGGAACGATGGCGATGGTCCGTTCCGCGGCGCATCCGGGCGAGCATCACGGGAGCGCCCCCGTCGGGGGCCTGTCCAAGCCTGCCGGGAAGGTTCTCGGTCCCCGCTGGCTCCTCGCTTCTCGAGGCTTAACCCCAAGGCAGGAGGACGGAGCGATCCCATGGGTCACTCGCGCCGCGCAGAGAACCGGGACGACGCGTCCGAAAGCCCGATTGCCATGGCGACGGCCCGATCCGATACCCACGACCGATATGACCGACGCGTGCATTGGCAAGCGCCGGAGGCGGTGCCCGGTCTCCGGGATGGCGGTCGGGCGGGATCTCGCGAGGGCCGGGAGGTAACGGGAGGGTCCGAACGGATGACAGCGCGTACGCGTGCAGAGCCGAAGCCGAGGTGCGTTCTGCGGAACGGACCGTCCCGGCCGGGACCGGCTGGGACGATGCGGAATGGTGTCCGGACGATCTGCCGGGCCGCATCGGCCGTCGTGGCGCTCGCCGCAGCCGCCTCCGCGCGGAGCACGCAGGTCAGCGCGGGCGCGAACGCCGTCGGCGGGGGTGCCGGTGCGGGCGGCGACAGCACAGTCGCGAACGGGCAAGGCGCGAACGCCCCCGGGTCGAACTCCCCCGTGGTGGGGCGGAATGCCCTGGACACGCGGAACGACAGCATGGCACCCGGGGCCTCAGCGACGCGACAGGGTTTCGTGCACTGACCGTCGGCGATCTGAGCCGCGCTTCCGGCGACAGGTCGGTTGCGATGGGAACAGATGCCATCGCCTCGGCCATGGGGACGCTCACGATGAGCGCGCACGGTCCGCCTCCGCCTCCGCCATGTCCGTCGGGCAGGGCAGCGCCGCGGCGCTCGCGGACAGCATCGCCGTCGGCGCGGGGGTCGCGACCACCGCCGCGAACCAGATGTCGTCCGGCTCCGCGAGCCAGACCCCGCGCGTGGCCGGTGTCTCCTTGATAGCAAGCCGGATGGTGCAATCGGGTCCGGTCCGGATGCTCATGACGGATGCGGTGGGCAGCGTCGCATCGGACGGGGGGAGCACGCGGGCCGCCATCGGGACGAATGCGGCCGGCGTGGCACAGACCGCGGCGCGGATCGACGCTCTCTCTGCCGGAGTGTTTCGAAGCCGACCCACGGATCGGGCTCGACACCGGAGGCGTCGCCGTGGCGATGGCCGGCAACGCTTGCTGCAGGCGGACGAGAGCGACGCGATGACGCTCGACACCGGCCCACCTCGACGGGACGGCCGCCTTCGCCATCACGGTCAGGGGTCGCGTGCGCCGCCGCACGAGCCACGACGGAGGCGTCTCGTTCGACGAGTCCGGCGAATTGGCGATGCGCGCAGGTGTCCGGTTCGGCCAGGAGCGGATGGCGTGGTCGAGCACGATGCGGATGGGCACGGCGTCCTTCGGCTGGCCGGGCGGGGGTGGATGGTCGAACCGCCTGCGGCGCAGACGCCGGCCTGCGATGTAGCGGCGCTCCCATCCTGATCCGAACCACCCTTGTGGCGCTCCACCATGCGAACCGGACCGGAAACCATACCGTTCCGCGCGATCCGAGCGTCCGCCTACACCGCCGCGAGGCTGGCCCTCGTCTTCACCGATCTGCGCGACAGACTCCTCGACATGGGCCCGGTGACGGTGATCGAGCCGATCCTCATGCAGGTGCCGACGATCGTGGATGGGGGTTTCGGCACCTCGTCGGGCATGTCCCGAGCCGTCCGGCGCGGATCATGCCCGAGATGTCCTTCCAGCCCGTCGATGGGCGGTGGAGGTCGGCCGGGAGAGGCGTTGCCGAATGCGGCGGAGAAGTCGGCGCGTGCGCAAGAGCGAAGGCCGGTCGAAGCCGATCGGCCCGGCGGACCGCCGTCGCCCGTCGGGGCTCGCGGATCCTCCGATCCGTCAGCCGAAGACGCCGTCGCGCAGGGCGCTTCGCGCATCCTCCTCGCCCATCTCCCACGTCGCCTGCAGTTTCGACGGATCGGTGAAGTCGATCTTGTCGGCAGGGACGGGTTCGGAGGGGTGGACATAGGTGCGTCCCGCAATCTCGGGCAGGTTGCGGAACGGCTTCGTCAGCAGGATGATCGTGCGCCCCTCGTCCGGATCCGGCATCGGGGCCTGATCCACCATGCCCGCGTCGATCACCGGCTTGCCGCCATACATCGGCGGCTCGAACGCGGGCGGGATCGTCGCGGCGAAGGCGACGAGGTCCACGATCGTGCCGTCCCGCGCGGCCTGGTTCGCGTCGATGAGATCGGCCGTCAGCCCGGCGGCCTCGGGGAAGATCAAATGCGGATTGGAGCGCAGGAGCGAATCCGCCTCGTAGAAGAGCGTCATCGCCGTGCCGCTCAGCTTGGCCCAGCGATCGGACGGCGGCCGGCCGATGAGGACCTGGAAGGAGGGACCGTCCGCCAGCGTTCGGCGCGCCTCCTCGTCGCCGATGATCGCTTCGACCACGTCGTGATACATCTGCTGGTGCGGGGAGTTGCCGGGCTCGTCGTCGAATGGCTCGTGCAGCGGCGCGTTGTGCTCCTGCGAGACGAACTTCTCCATCATCGTGTCGCGGACCATCTGGCCGCGGTGGAGCAGGAACCCGCAGGAGGCGAGCGCCCCGCCGGACACGCCCGCGACGCGGGTGGGAACGATGGGGCGCTCCTTGCGCAGCACGTCCATGAACCCGCCCTGCCACATGCAACGGGTGCCGCCGCCCGAGAAGACGACCTGCTCGAAGAGGGTCTCGGCCATGTCGCCGGGCTCAGTCGCGTTCCACGCAGAGGGCCACGCCCATGCCGCCGCCGATGCAGAGCGTGGCGAGGCCCTTCTTCGCGTCGCGCCGCTTCATCTCGTAGAGCAGCGTGTTGAGCACGCGGGCCCCGCTGGCCCCGATCGGATGGCCGATGGCGATGGCCCCGCCGTTCACGTTCACGATCTCCGGGTCCCAGCCCATCTCCTTGTTCACGGCGCAGGCCTGCGCGGCGAAGGCCTCGTTCGCCTCGATGAGGTCGAGGTCGCCCACGGACCAGCCCGCCTTCTCCAGCGCCTTGCGCGAGGCGTAGATCGGGCCGACGCCCATGATCTTCGGATCCAGGCCGGCCGTCGCGTAGCTGACGATGCGCGCCAGCGGCTCGATCCCGCGCTTCTGCGCGTTCTCGGCGGACATCAGCAGCGTCGCCGCCGCGCCGTCATTCAAACCGGACGCGTTCGCCGCCGTCACGGTGCCGTCCTTCGTAAAGGCGGGGCGCAGCTTGGCCATCGCCTCCATCGTGGCCCCGTGGCGGATGTACTCGTCCTGCTCCACCACGGTGTCGCCCTTGCGGCCCTTGACGGTGAAGGCCGCGATCTCGTCCGCGAAGCGCCCCGCCTTCTGCGCGGCCTCCGCCTTGTTCTGGCTGGCGACGGCGAATTCGTCCTGCTGGTCGCGGGTGATCTGCCACTTCTCGGCGACGTTCTCGGCCGTCTGACCCATGTGGAAATCGTTGAACGCATCCCAGAGCCCGTCGGTGATCATCGTGTCGACCAGCTTCAGGTCGCCCATCTTCTGCCCCTGCCGGATCGCCTGCGCATGCATCGACATCGACATGCTCTCCTGGCCCCCGGCGACGACGATCTCGCTGTCGCCCAGCAGGATGTGCTGCGCGCCGAGCGCCACCGCCCGCAAACCGCTCCCGCAGACCTGATTGATGCCCCAGGCGGCGGATTCCTCGGGCAGCCCCGCATTGATATGCGCCTGACGGGCGGGGTTCTGGCCCTGGCCGGCGGTCAGCACCTGACCCAGGATCGTCTCCGAGACGTCCGCCTTGTCGATGCCGGCGCGCGCGACCACCTCCTCGATCACCGCGGCCCCGAGATCGTGGGCAGGCGTCCCGGCGAAGCTGCCGAGGAAGGAGCCGACCGGAGTGCGGGCGGCGGAGGCGATCACGACGTTGGTCATGGCGGACATCCCTTGTTCGCGCGGCTGGAGGGCGGGGCGGCGTGCCCCGACGAGATGCTCCGGCGGCGATTGCCCCATGCCCTAGCGCGGGATCGGGCGGGGATCAAACGGACATCGCGGCCCCCGCTCGCGCCCGGAGCCGGCTATGGTGGCGCGGGACGGCGGAGGGAGACGCGATGGAACGTTGCGGACGGGTGAGCGCGGCCCCGCCCTACGAAGCCTATCACGACCACGAATGGGGTGTGCCCGGGCGCGACCCGCGCGCGCTCCGGGAGCAGCTCGTCCTCGACGGGTTCCAGGCCGGGCTGAGCCGGATCACGGTCCTGCGCAGGCGCGGGACCTTCCGCGCCGCCTTCGCCGGCTTCGAGCCGGAGGTGATCGCCGGTTGGGCGAGGCGGAGGTGCTGCGGCTGCTGGCCGACCCGGGCATCGTGCGCCGCCGCGGCACGATCGAGGCGACGCTCGGCAACGCGCGCGCCCTGATCGACGTCGCGGAAGGGCAGGGGGTCGCCCGCCTCGTCCGGGACCACGTCGGCGGCATCCCGATCCGCAACGACCGAGAGGCCTCGCGGAGGTACTGACCCATACCCCGCCGCCGTCGCGTTGCCGAAGGAGGTGAAGGCGGCGGGGCCGATGGACGACCGCGTCGTCGGGTGCCACCGGCACGGCGCGGCGGGGCCCTGACCGCTCAGGCGCGCTCGTCCTTGGGGGAGCCCATCACGACGTAGGTGGTGATCCGGGCGACCTGCGGCAGCACGCCCAGCACCTCCGTGTGGAAGTGCTTGTAGGCGATGAGATCCCGCGCCTCGATCCGCAGCAGGTACTCCACGTTGCCGGTGATGTTGTGACATTCGCGGACTTCCGGCGCGGTGGCGACGGCGCGCTCGAACGCCTCCTGCCCGGCCTTGGTATGGTCGTTCAGCCCGACGGCGATGTAGGCGGTGAACCGGGTCCCCGCCTTCTCCGGGTCGATCACGGCGCGGTAGCCGCGGATCAGCCCGGTGGCTTCCAGTGCCTGCACCCGGCGCAGCGTGGCGGAGGCGGAGAGGCCGACGGTGTCGGAGAGCGCCTGATTGGTGATGCGCCCCCGCTCGGTCAATACCCGCAAGATCTTGCGGTCGATGTCGTTGATCGGCTCCATGTCTTGCGATCTATCGCCGATCTTCGCGATCTTCGCAAGGACATGCCCCGGAAGAAAACGGATACTGCCGTCATGACATACGATCTCCTCCTCGGCCTCGTCGCCTTCGCCTTCGTCTCCTCCGTCACGCCGGGGCCGAACAACCTCATGATCATGGCGTCCGGGGCGAACTTCGGCATCGCCCGCTCCGTCCCCCACGCGCTCGGCATTTCGCTCGGCTTCGGCGTGATGATCGTCCTCGTCGGCCTCGGGCTGGCGCAGGTCTTCGTGCGCTGGCCGGTGGCGAAGACGCTCCTCGCTCTCCTCTCCGTCGCCTACCTCCTCTGGCTCGCCTGGAAGATCGCCCGTGCCGCACCCCCAGAGGCGAGGTCGGGAGAGGCCGTGCCGCTGACCTTCCTGCAGGCCGCCGCCTTCCAATGGGTGAACCCCAAGGCCTGGACGATGGCGCTGACGGCGGTGACGCTCTACACCGCCGGCGGGCCCTGGGCCGTCGTTCCCGTGGCGGCGATCTTCACGGTGGTGAACCTGCCGTCGATCTCCGTCTGGCTCGTGCTCGGCGTGCAGATGCGCCGGTTCCTGACCTCGCCGGGACGTTTGCGAGCGTTCAACTGGACGATGGCGGCGCTGCTCGTGGCCTCGCTCCTGCCCTCCGTCGCGCCGCTACTCTAGCGCCAGCTCACGCCGGAACGTCCCGTCGGGCGCGAAGATCAGCACCCGGTCGTCGGCGGTCGTGACCAGCCAGTAGGACGGGGCCTGCGTCACCGCGACGACCTCCGTTCCGACCGGCAGTATCAACTGCTCGGGCAGCGTCACGCCCCCGCCCGGCAGCCGCGTGACAAGCAGGGCGACGATGGCTATCACGCCGACGATCATCACCCCCGTCAGGATCGTGACCAGCGCCTTCAGAAAGCGCAGGTCGGGGGGCAGCCCGGGGGTCTCCATGTCCGACACGTCAAGCTCCTCGCAGGTGGTGACCTTCGCCATCGCGCAGAACCCGCCGCCCCGGCTCGATAAGGCAATCGCCCGCGACGTGCCAGCCGAAGCCCATCTGTCGCGCTCCCGCCTCACCCGCCTGCTGGAGGAGGGGCGCGTGACGGTGGACGGCACGCGGGCCGGCGCGCGCGACAAGGTGGCCGAAGGCGCGAGGGTCGTCGTGACCGTGCCCGTGGCCGAGGATCCGGAGACCCGGGCGGAGGACATCCCGCTCGCGATCGTGCACGAGGACGCGGACCTCATCGTGGTGGACAAGCCCGCGGGCATGGTCGTCCACCCCGCCCCCGGCTCGCCCGGCGGGACGCTCGTGAACGCGCTGCTGCACCACTTCGGCGGCGCGCTCTCCGGCGTCGGCGGCTCGAAGCGCCCGGGCATCGTGCACCGGATCGACAAGGAGACGTCCGGCCTGCTGGTCGTCGCCAAGTCCGACGCGGCGCATCACGGGCTGGCGGCGCAGTTCGAGAAGCACACGGTGGAGCGGCGCTACCTCGCCATCTGCCACGGCGTGCCCGACGCCGGCGATCCGCGGCTGCGGGGCACGCGGGGGGTGAGCTGGGAGGCGGCGGACATCCTCAAGATCACCACCCGGCTCGGGCGCCACCGCACCGACCGGCAGCGGCAGGCTGTCTGCTGGGAGGGGGGGCGCCACGCCGTCACGCGCGCCCGCACCGTCGAGGCCTTCGGGCCCGCCGCGATGATCGAATGCTGGCTTGAGACGGGGCGCACGCATCAGATCCGGGTGCACATGGCCCATGCCGGTCACGGGCTCATCGGGGATCCGACCTACGGCGGGTCCCGCCGCCTGCCGCGCGCTCATCCCGGCATGGAAGCAGTCGCGGCCTTCCCGCGGCAGGCGCTGCACGCGGCGACGCTCGGCTTCCGGCACCCGGTCGGCGAAAAGCCGATGCGGTTCGCCTCGCCCCTGCCAGGCGACATGGACGAGCTGGTCGCGGCGATGCGGCGTCGCGGCCCGGAACATTGACGCGGACGAAAGGTTTCCGTGCGAGAGTGCAGGGGAGACCTGACCGTTTCCGCCCTGCTGCCGGGGCGGCGGTGGGAATATTGGAGCGCCCCGGAAAGGCGCGTCGTGCTCACGGGCAAGTGTGCCGGCGTAGCTTGAAGACCATGTGAACGAGGACCAGTTGAGAGTGAACGGGGTGTTAACCCCGTTAACATGAGGGAGACCGAGATGGCCGCGACCTATGCAAACCTTCCGGCACCGAACCCCGAGGCGGGTCTGAACCGCTATCTTCAGGAGATCCGGCGCTTCCCGATGCTCGAGCCCGAGCAGGAATACATGCTCGCCAAGCGCTGGGTCGAGGACGAGGACACCGACGCGGCGCACCAGCTCGTGACCTCGCACCTGCGCCTCGCCGCCAAGATCGCGATGGGCTACCGCGGCTACGGGCTGCCGCAGGCCGAGGTGATCTCGGAGGCGAACGTGGGGCTGATGCAGGCGGTCAAGAAGTTCGATCCCGAGAAGGGGTTCCGACTCGCGACCTACGCGATGTGGTGGATCCGCGCCTCGATCCAGGAATACGTCCTGCGCTCCTGGTCGATGGTCAAGCTCGGCACGACCTCCGCGCAGAAGAAGCTGTTCTTCAACCTCCGCAAGGCGAAGAACCGCATCGGCGCGCTCGAGGAGGGCGACCTGCGCCCCGAGAACGTCGCGCGCATCGCCAAGGACCTCGGCGTGACCGAGACCGAGGTGACGAGCATGAACCGGCGCATGTCGGGCGGCGACGCCTCGCTCAATGTGCAGGTCGGCTCGGACGGCGAGGGCACGACCCAGTGGCAGGACTGGCTGGCCGACGATTCGGCGGACCAGGCCGGGGATTACGCCGAGAAGGACGAGTTCGACACCCGCATCGACATGATGACGGAGGCGATGGCCGTGCTGACCGACCGCGAGAAGGACATCCTGACCCAACGGCGCCTGTCGGAGGAGACGGTGACGCTGGAGGACCTGTCGGGCAAGTACGACGTCAGCCGCGAGCGCATCCGCCAGATCGAGGTGCGCGCGTTCGAGAAGCTGTCCAAGCGGGTCCGGGATCTCGCGCGGGAAAAGGGCATGGCCGCCGGCTGACTTGCGCGGCTTCGCCACGTGTCGAGCCGCGTTCCGGTTTGGAATGCGGCGCTCGACGTATAGGCTGGACGCCCGAGCCAATCGCAATGAGGTATGCCATGTCCTATTTCGCGGGCTTCGTCGCCGCCGTGCCGACCGACCGGAAGGCCGAGTTCATTGCCCATGCCGCGCAGGCATGGGACGTCATCTTCAAACCGTTGGGGGCCATCGCGCAGATGGAGACCTGGGGCGACGCGGTGCCCGACGGGGCGCTCACCTCCTTCCCGATGGCCGTGAAGGCGGAACCCGGGGAAACGGTCGTCTTCAGCTGGATCGAATGGCCGGACAAGGCGACGCACGATGCCGCCAACGCCCGGATGACGAGCCCGGAGTTCGAGGCCGAGATGAAGGACATGGTCGAGATGCCCTTCGACGGAAAGCGCATGATCTACGGCGGTTTCGCCCCGGTCCTGGAACGGCGGGCCTGACGATGGCCGGGGGCTGGACGAAGGACGGCGCGGTGTCCGAGCAGATCGAGGCCTCCATCGCCGACGAGTTGGCGCGCATGAGGGCGCGGCCGGTCCCGACGGGCGAAAGCCGGACGCGGTGCGTGGAATGTGAGGAACCGATCGCGGACGCGCGGCGGATCGCCGTCCCGGGGGTGAAGCTGTGCATCGACTGCGCCGGGCAGCGGGACGGGCGGGTGGCCCCGCGCGCGGGGATCAACCGCCGGGGCAGCAAGGATTCGCAGTTGAAGTAACCGAGCGGTCGCGCAACCGAAAGGGGCGCGCCGGTCTCCCGTCGCGCCCCTTCCCGATCCGCGAATGGAACCGATCAGTCCTTGTCTTCGCCCTCGACCGTCTCGGCGGTCTGGTTGATGACCTCCGTCTCGGTGACTTCCTCGTCGCTCTCCTCCGACAGCAGCGCGGCCGGGGCCTGCATGTTGGCGAGCACGAAATCGCGGTCGATCGTCGGCACGGACCCTTCGGGCAGCGTGACGTCCGAGATGGTGACGGTGTCGCCGATCTCCATGCCGCCGCAGTCGACCGTGATCTGCTCGGGGATGTCGCCGGCGGTCACCCGCAACTCGACTTCCGGGCGCACGACGGTGAGCACGCCGCCCTTCTTGTCGCCGGGGCAGCCGTCGACGTTCTCGAACACGACCGGGATGTAGAGGTTCACCTTCGACGTGCGCCGCAGACGCATCAGGTCGAGATGCAGCGGCAAGTCCTTGACCACGTCGCGCTGCACGTCGCGGGCGATGACGCGGACGTCCTCGCTGCCCTCGACCTTGAGGTTCCAGAGCGTCGCGCGGAACCGACCGGCGCGCAGCTTCTTGAGAAGGTCGTTGAAGGGGATCTGGATGGCGACCGGGTCTTGCCCGCCGCCATAGACCACGCCCGGGACCATGCCGTCCCGACGTGCCTGACGAGCGGCCCCCTTGCCTGTCCCCGTCCGTGCATGAACAACGAGATCCGGAATCTCTTTTGCCATGATGTTTCTCCATACCTGAGGGGGCGGCCTCCAAGGGTGTCCGCCCGTTTCGAGCCCGCCCCCTACGGCCCGGGCGGGTGCAAGGCAAGCCCCGCCCGCGTTGCACCCCGGCCCCGGGGGGCGTATGCCGCCCGGGCAGACCACCCGCCACCGCGAAGGCCGCGCCATGTCCAACCCCGCCACCGACCGGATGCGCGACGACCCGGCGACGCTGGTGTCGACGCGCTGGCTCGCGCAGCGGCTGGGTGCCACCGACCTGCGGATCCTGGACGCGTCCTGGTACCTGCCCGATTCGGGTCGGGACGCGCGCGCGGAATACGACGAACTCCACATTCCCGGCGCGCGCTTCGTGCCACTGGAGGAGGTGAGCGACGCGGGCGATCCGCTGCCGCACATGGCCCCCTCGGCGGAGGTCTTCGCGTCGCGGATGCGGCGGGCGGGCGTGGGCGACGGGCAGAGTGTGGTCATCTACGACGGGGCGGACCGGGGCATCTTCTCGGCCGCGCGGCTCTGGTGGCTCTGCCGGGCGTTCGGCCTGACGGCGGCGGTGCTCGATGGCGGGCTGGCGAAGTGGCGGGCCGAGGGTCGCGCGGTGACGGCCGATGCGCCGACGATCCGCGACCGGCACCTGCACGTCGCCGCCGCTCCCGATCTGCTGCGCGACGTCACCGAGGTGGCGCGGGCCGCGAAGCTCGGCACCGCGCAGATCCTGGACGCCCGCGCCGCGCCGAGGTTTCGCGGCGATGCGGCCGAACCGCGCCCCGGCCTGCGGGCGGGTCACATCCCCGGCGCGCGCAACCTGCCCATCGCCGCGCTGTTTCGCGCCGACGGCAGCATGAAGGACGGCTTGGAGCTGACGGAGGCGTTCGTGGCCGCCGGCGTCGACCTCGACCGGCCCGTCATCACCAGTTGCGGCTCCGGCGTGACGGCGGCCGTGCTGAACCTCGGACTGGCGCGACTGGGCCATACCGATCATTCGCTCTACGACGGCAGCTGGGCCGAGTGGGGCATGTACCCCGACCTTCCGATCGAGAGAGGCTGAGACATGCTGGACGCCCTGACCGCGCAGGCCCCCGACAAGATCCTGGCCCTGATGGCCGCCTACAAGGAGGATCCGCGGGAGGCGAAGATCGACCTCGGCGTCGGAGTCTACAAGGACGCGACCGGACTCACGCCGGTGATGCGCGCGGTGAAGGCGGCCGAGCGGCAGCTGGTCGAGACGCAGGACACGAAGGTCTACACCGGCCTCGCCGGCGACCCGGCCTTCGCGGAGGCGCTGTCGATGCTTGTGCTGGGCGATGTCCGCGCCGTCGATCGCCTCGCCTGCGTCGCCACGCCGGGCGGCACCGGCGCGATCCGGCAGGGGCTGGAGCTGATCCGCATGGCCGCGCCGGACGCGACGCTCTGGCTGTCCATGCCCACCTGGCCGAACCACCCGGCGATCGGAAGGTACCTCGGCGTGCCGCTGCGCGAATACCGCTACTTCGACGCGGAGACCGGCGGCGTCGATTTTGCCGCGATGCAGGAGGATCTCGGCCGGGCGGCGGCGGGCGACGTCGTCATGCTGCACGGCTGCTGCCACAATCCGACCGGCGCGAACCTGACCCTCGATCAGTGGGACGCGGTGGCGGAACTGTGCCTCGAACGCGGGCTGATCCCCTTCGTCGACATCGCCTATCAGGGCTTCGGCGACGGACTGCAGGCGGATGCGGCGGGGATGCGCCGGCTGCTGGCCCGCGTGCCCGAGGCGCTGATCGCCGCCTCCTGCTCCAAGAACTTCGGCATCTACCGCGAGCGCACCGGCCTGCTGATGGCCCTCGCCCCCTCCGCCGACCGGCTCAAGGTGACGCAGGGCGCGATGGCCGCGCTGAACCGTCTCAACTTCAGTTTTCCGCCCGACCATGGCGCGCGCGTGGTGACGATGATCCTGACCGACGACGCCCTGCGCGCCGACTGGGCCGCGGAACTCGAGGATGTGCGGAACGGCATGCTCGGCCTGCGGGAGGCGCTGGCCTCCGAGTTGCGCGACCGCTGCGGCTCCGACCGCTTCGGCTTTCTCGCCGCGCACAGGGGCATGTTCTCGCTGCTCGGAGCCACGCCGGAGCAGGTGGAGGCGATGCGCCGCGACCACGGCGTCTACATGGTCGGCGACGGCCGGATGAACATCGCCGGGCTGAACGCGCGCACGGTGCCGTTGCTGGCGGATGCGATCGTCGCCGCCGGCGTCTGAGGGGGAGGGCCTGCGATGCGGCACGGCGGGAAGATCCTGGTGGACCAGTTGCGCATCCAGGGCGTGACGCGGGTGTTCTCGGTGCCCGGCGAGAGCTTCCTGGCCGCGCTCGACGGGTTGCACGAAAGCGGCATCCGCAACGTCGTCTGCCGGCAGGAGGGCGGGGCGGCGATGATGGCCGAGGCCACGGGCAAGCTGACCGGCGCGCCCGGCGTCGTCTTCGTGACCCGCGGCCCGGGGGCCACCAACGCCAGTGCGGGGCTGCATGTGGCGATGCAGGATTCGACGCCGCTCGTCTGCTTCGTGGGTCAGATCGCGCGCGGCCACCGCGACCGGGAGGCGTTCCAGGAGGTCGACTACCGCGCGCTCTTCGGCGGGCTGGTAAAATGGGTGGCGGAGGTGGACGCGACGGAGCGGCTGCCGGAATACATCGCCCGCGCCTTCTCGGTCGCGCAGTCCGGGCGGCCCGGTCCGGTGGTGCTGGCCCTGCCGGAGGACATGCTCGCGGCGCAGGCGGACGTGCCGGACCGGCCGAAGATCGTGGTGCCGCAACCCGCCGTGCCCGACCTCGCAGCCCTGATCGATCTTCTGCGCTCCGCCGAACGCCCGCTCGTCGTGGCCGGCGGGCCGGGCTGGTCCACGCGGGCGGCGCGGGACTTGCAGAGTTGGGCCGAACGCCACGGCCTGCCCGTCGCCGTCACCTTCCGGCGGCAGGACCACATCGACAACCGCAGTCCGGCCTATGCGGGCGACCTCAACGTCGGGCCGAACCCGAAACTGATGGCACGTCTGAAGGCGGCCGACCTGATCCTCGCCCTCGGCACCCGGCTGGGCGACATCGCGACGGGCGGCTACGAGGTGCTGGACCCGGTGCGGGACGCGCCCGCCCTCATCCACGTCCATCCCGGACGCGGGCGAGCTGAACCGCGTCTGGACCGCCACTCTGCCGATCCAGGCGCGGGCATCGGACGTGATCGCCACGCTCGTCGCGCGCGACGATGCGCTCCCCGGCTGGCACGCGCAGCAGGCCGACGCCCGCGCGGACTACGAAGCCTGGATCCAGCCGAAGGAGACCCCCGGCGCGCTGAAGCTGGAACAGGTGATCGCGCATCTGGACGCGACCTTGCCCGAAGACGCGATCGTGACCAACGGCGCGGGCAACTACGCGTCGTTCCTGCATCGCTACTACCGCTGGAAACGCCACGGCACGCAGCTCGCGCCGACCTCCGGATCGATGGGCTACGGCTTTCCGGCGGCCATCGCGGCCAGCATCACGCTTCCCGGCCGCGCGGTCGTCTGCCTGGCCGGGGACGGCTGCTTCCAGATGACCTGCAACGAGGCGTCCACCGCGATCCAGCATGGCGCGAAACCCGTGGTCATCGTCGCCGACAACGGCCGCTATGGCACGATCCGGATGCATCAGGAACGGCACTATCCCGGACGCGTTTCGGGAACCGACCTCGCCAATCCGGACTTCGCGGCGCTGGCGCGGGCCTACGGCGGGCAGGGCTGGACGGTCGCGGCGCAGGAGGAATTCGCCCCCGCGCTGGACGCCGCGCTGGCCTGCGGGACGTTGGCGGTGATCCACCTGAAGCTCGACCCGGACATGCTGACCCCGGGGGCCTCGCTGTCGGACATGGCGAAGGGCGACTAGAGCCGGATGGCGGCGATGAGCCGGCCGTAATCGGCCTCTCCGGCGTGGGTCGTTCGCCGGTAGGAGTAGAAGCGGGCGGCGTCGGCGTAGGTGCAGTGCCCGGTCCATTCCGCCTCGACCCCCGCGCGGCGCAACCGCCAGAGCCCATAGCCCGGCAGATCGAAGCGATACCTGCCGCTGTCGCCATCGACGAAGAAGCGCGCCGCTTCCGGGTCGTCGTCGACGAACGGTTCGGGGAAGTCCGGCCCGACCTCGTAGGCCGCCTGGCTGATCGACGGGCCGATGGCGGCGCGGATGTCGCGGGTGTTGGCCCCGAGGCCGCGCATCGCCTCCACCGTCGCCTCCAGCACCCCGCCGAGCGCGCCCTTCCAGCCCGCATGCGCCGCGCCGATCACCCCCGCCCTCGGGTCGTGGAACAGCACCGGCTGGCAATCGGCCGTCAGGATCGTGAGCACCTGTCCGGGCACGGAGGTCACGAGCGCGTCGGCCCGGCGGGGGGCCCCGTCCGGGTCGGTCGCGTCGCACAGCGGGCCGTCGATGGTCACCACGTCGGCCGAATGGACCTGGTGCACGCCGTGGAGCGGGCCGCCCATGGCCCGCGCCACGCGGGCGCGGTTCACCTCCACCGCCTCCGTCTGATCGGAGGAGCCGGGGCCGCAGTTCAGGCCCGCGAAGATGCCCGAGGACGCCCCGCCGGCCCGCGTGAAGAACCCGTGGCGGACGGGGCCGAGCAGGTCGGATCTCAGGGCCTCCAGCGTCATGGGTCGAATCCCGGTGGCGGTGCGGCACCCGGAGGAACCAGGGCCATCGCCTTGAAGAGGTCTCCCATCTCGGCCGGGTGGGTCAAGCGGCGATGCGCGGCGACATGGGCATCGAGCGCGGACCCGGCGAGGTTTCGGGCCAGTGCCTGCGCCCGCGCCGTGATGCCGAGCCGTTCGAGCAGCACGCCCTGCGGGGTCATCGCCGTGGTGCCGGCGGGTGCGGCGGCGCGGGCCACGGCCTCGAAGTCGACGTGGGCGGTCAGATCGGCCGCGCCGGGGTGTGCGAGCGGATCCTCGGGGGCGTGGGCGCGGATCGCCTGAAGCGTGTCACCCCGGCTGCGCCAGTGTCCGTAGTCGACGAAAAGCGCCACACCGCCCGCGGCCACCCGCTCCGCCACCGCGCCGACGATGCCGGGCAGGGCCGGGGCGCGTTCCACCAGCGTGCCGCCCTGGACGTCGTGATGCGCCAGTTCGGGCACCTGCATCGGGGGCGAGAGGGCGAAGGCCAGCGCGTCGTCCTCCTCCGTCACCAGCCGCTCGCGCCAGCCATTCCCGTCGCGGACATGCTGGCGGATCGGGAGCGCGTCGAGGAACTCGTTTGCGAGCAGATAGAGCGGCAGATCGGGCAGGGTATCGACGGTATCGTGCCAGACGGGATCGTGGCCCGCGAGCGTCCGCGCCTGCACTTCGCGCAGGGTGGCGGAAGCTTCCACCAGATGCACCCGCACCGCCTCGCCGAACCCCGGCACGCCCCGCGTCGCGCGCAACACGTCCGCCATCAGCGTCCCGCGGCCAGGTCCCAGTTCCACCAGTGCGAGGGCATCGGGCCGTCCCTGATCCACCCAGACCTGTGCGAGGCAAAGGCCCAGCATCTCCCCGAACATCTGGCTGATCTCGGGCGCGGTGGTGAAGTCGCCCGCCATGCCGAACGGATCGCGGGTGGAGTAGTAGCCCAGCGTCGGATGCAGCAGGCAGTCGGCCATGTAGTCGGCCACGGTCAGCGGCCCGTTCAGTCGGATGCGGGCCAGCAGGTGATCGCGCAGCGTGCCGTTCATGCCCGCCGGAAGCGCAGCGCGATGGCCAGCACGAGGAGGCCCGCCGCGACCATCGGCAGCGACAGCAGCTGCCCCATCGTCAGCCCGATCTCCGCCCCGCCGACGACGTGACCGAGCGGATTGTCGGGCGTGATGTACTGCGCGTCGGCCTGCCGGAAATGCTCCACGAAGGTCCGGGCCGCGCCGTATCCGATCAGGAACAGGCCGAAGATCAGCCCCGGCGTCTTGAGGCCGCCGCGCAGCGCCACGACCCAGAGCAGGATGAGCAGCACCAGCCCTTCGAGGATCGCCTCGTAGAGCTGGCTGGGGTGGCGGGCGCAGAAGGCGCCGACGTTCTCGCAGGCCTGCGCCGCGCCGCCGGGAAAGATCACCGCCCAGGGCAGGTCCGACGGCCGGCCCCAGAGTTCCGCGTTGACGAAGTTCGCGACCCGGCCCAGCCCCAGCCCCAGCGGCGTGCAGAGCGCCGCGATGTCCACGATGGCCGGCACGGAGATGCCCTTGCGCCAGGCGTAGATGCCCGACCGCCAGACCGGTGCCGATCGCGCCGCCGTGAAACGACATGCCGCCGCCGCGCAGGTTGAACAGCTGGAGCGGGTTCTCCAGCAGCAGTCCCGGCTGGTAGAACAGGACGTAGCCGATGCGCCCGCCCAGCACGATGCCGAGCACGACCCAGGTCATCACGTCCTCCACCTGCGCGCGGGTCATCGGTGCGGCTGTCGCCCGGCCAGAGCCCGGGGCGCGAGACCAGCCAGCGCCCCATGAGCCAGCCGCCCAGGATGCCGACGATGTAGGCCATCGCGTACCACTTCACCGCGAAGCCCACGACGGGGATGGTGAACATGTCCGGGGAGACTTCGGGGAACGGCAGCGCGAGGGGGAGGGAGGCGAGCATGCCCCGTGCAATGCCCGGCACCCGCGGCAAGATCAATGCTCCGGGGAGATCCTTGAGGTCCGGGCGCGCCGCCCCCATATCCGATCGGACACATTTCGGAGGAACAGACCCATGCAGACCCGCAACCGCTTCATGGACGACATCGGCCAGCTCATGACCAACGCGATGGGCGTGGCCCAGGGCGCGCGGGAGGAGGCGGAGACGGCGATGAAGTCGATGCTCGACCGCTGGATGGCCGACCGCGATTTCGTCACCCGCGAGGAGTTCGACGCGGTCCGCGCGATGGCGCAGAAGGCCCGCGAGGAGAACGACGCGCTCAAGGCCCGGCTCGACGCGATGGACGCGGCGAAGAACTGACCGATTGCCAGTTGGCAATCCGGGGGTCTTTCTGCATTTCGGTCGGCCGCCGTTCCCGCGTCAGCCGGCGAGAAGCGTGATCAGCCGGTCGACCTCCGCGTCGGTCTTGGTGAAGTCGCAGACGAAGCGGCAGAGCGGTTCGTCCGTCTCGTCCATGACGTAGAACTGCGCTTCGGCGCGCGTGCGCTCGACCGCCGCGCGGGGCAGGTGGGCGAAGACGAGGTTCGCCCCCGGTTCCCAGTCGATCCGCGCGCCGATGTCGAGCAGACCTGCCGCCAGCCGCTGCCCTGCTGCGTTGGCCAGACGCGCGTTCGCGAGCCACAGGTCGTCCGTCGAGATAGGCCAGCATCTGCGCCGAGAGGAACCGGTGCTTGGACCAGAGCTGTGCGCCGCGCTTGCGGCGCAGCGCCATCTCCGGGTGCAGGCGGGGGTCGCGCAGCACGATCGCCTCCACCCCCATGCATCCGTTCTTCGTGCCGCCGAAGCACACCACGTCGAACCCGCGCACCATCTCCGCCGCCGTGCACGCCAGCGCGGCACAGGCGTTGGCGAAGCGCGCCCCGTCCAGATGCGTGCCCATGCCGGCGTCGCGGGCCATCCCGGTCAGAGCGTCGAGTTGCGCCAGCGAATAGAGCGTCCCGGCTTCCGTCACGTTGGTCAGCGACAGCGCGCCGCGCTGGACGTTGTGGACCGATCCGCCCGTCGCGGCGATCCGGGCCGGCGAGCGCGTCCGGGTCGATCCGACCTTGCTCGCCGTCGACCAGGGAGAGCTTCGCGCCGCCGGTGAAGAATTCGGGCGCGCCGCATTCGTCCGCCTCGATATGCGCGATGCGGTGGCACAGGATCGCGTCCCAGGGGTTCACCAGCCCCGCCAGCGCCAGCGCGTTCGCCGCCGTGCCCGACCGATACGAGCAGCACCTCCGCCTCGGGCCAGCCGAACAGGGTGCGGAGGCGCTCCGTCACCTGCGGCATCCACGGGTCGTTGCCGTAGGGCATGGCCGCGCCGTGGTTGGCGTCCACCATCGCCTGCATGATCTGCGGCGCGACGGGGCCGGTGTTGTCGGATGCGAAGTTCAGGTTCATCACGCCCCTCCGGTGGGTTCCTCGATCAGGTGGTCCTCCCAGTCGTCCTCGTCGATCTCCATCTCGGAGAGCGTCTCGTCCATCATCGAGGCGCCCGCGCGATGCGGCGACATCGGATCGCCCGTCAGCAGCGGGTGCCAGTCCGGCAGGGTCCGCCCCTCGTGCAGACGGCGATAGGCGCAGGTGGTGGGCATGAAATAGGCGGCCTTCGGGAGCGTCGCGGGGGTCAGCACGACGCATTCGGGCACGAAGCGCAGCCGGTCGGCGTAGTTCGAGCAGCGGCACGTCCCGTCGTCGAAGAGCCGGCAGGCGATGCGGGTCAGCACGACCTCGCCGGTCTCCTCGTCCTCCAGCTTGTTGAGGCAGCACTTGCCGCAGCCGTCGCAGAGCGCCTCCCACTCCTTGCCAGTCAGCCCCGACAGCCCCCGCTCCCAGAACCGGGGCCGCAGCCCGTCGCGGTCGATCGGGTCAACCATCGGGCAGCGCGGCGAGGATCGCGCGGGCCTGCGCGCTGTCGCCGTCCATCTGCGCGATCAGGGCCGGCAGCCCGTCGAAGCTCATCTCGGGGCGCAGGAACTCCACAAGCGCGACCGACAGACGCTTGCCGTAGAGATCGCCCTCGAAGTCGAAGAGGAAGGTCTCGAGGTTGGGCGTGTTCTCCCCGAACATCGGCCGCACGCCAAGAGAGGCGACGCCGTGGCGCATGCCGGCATGAGGTCCACCGGCGATGTCCACCAGCACGGCGTAGACGCCGAGCCGCGGCAGATGCAGCCCGTCCATCGCCATGTTGGCCGTCGGATACCCCAGCTCGCGGCCGCGCTTCTCCCCGTGCAGCACCGGACCCTCGATCCGGTGCCAGTGCCCGAGCATGGCGGCCGCGTCGCGCGGGCGGCCTTCGGTCAGCGCGTCGCGGATCGCCGTGGAGGAGACCGGCGCCGCGTCGCCCAGGAGTGCTGCGGTGGAGACGTCGAACCCGAGCCGCGCGCCCCCTTCGATCAGCGTCCCCACGTCGCCGGCACGACCCTTGCCGAAGCGGAAGTCCGCGCCGGTGACGACATGGGTCAGGCCCAGCCCGCCTGCGAGCACATCGGCCATGAAGGCCTCCGCCGTCAGCGGCCGGATGTCCGCGAAGGGCAGTTCGAACAGCAGGTCCACGCCCGACTTCGCCAGACGGGCCGCGCGCGTTTCGGGCGTCATCAGGCGGAACGGCGGCGCGCCCGGGGCGAAGACCTCGCGGGGATGCGGCTCGAAGGTGACGACGGCGAGCGGGACGTCATCGCGGCGGGCGAGGTCGAGCACCGCGCGGTGGCCCAGATGCACGCCGTCGAAGTTGCCGATCGCCGCGGAAGCCCCGCGGGCGTCGGCCCGAACGTCACGATACTCCCGGAAGATGCGCATGACGCGCGGCTAGCCCGGCGGTCGCCGGGGTGCAAGCGCGGGGCGGTCAGCGCAGCGTCCCGATCACGTAGGTCGGGGAGACCCCGGTGGCCGCGAGATAGCCCCTCAGGCGCTCCGGGTCCGGGTCGCCTCCGGGAGTGGTGCCCGTTTCCGCAGCGCCCAGCCCGCCGGAGATGAACAGCAGGTCGAGGTTCTCGCCCATCGCCCCCGCCGCGTCGGTCAGCGGCCCGTCCCCGACGGCGAGGATGCCGGCGTCGGGGACCTCCGCGAACTTCGCGAGCCGTCGCCGCGCCAGATCGTAGATCGGCGGGTGGGGCTTGCCGAAGTAGAGGCTCTCCCCGCCCATCTCGGTGTAGAGCGCGGCGAGTGCGCCGGCGCAGAACTCCCGCGCGCCGCCCCGGTCCACGACCAGATCGGGGTTGGCGCAGAGCAGCTTCAGGCCCCGGGTCTTGGCGGCCAGGAACTGCGGGCGCAGCACGGAAGGGTCGGCGAAAGGATCGAAGGGCCCGGTGCAGACGATCCCCTCCGCTTCGTCGAGCGCGACGCGGCGGATGTCCACCGGCGCGTCCACCACCGCGGGCGGCGTGAAGAACGCCGCGTCGTGGTCCGGGCCCAGATGCCAGATTGCTGTCCCGACGGCCCCCCGGAACATCGCCGCGCGCGCCGAATCGCCCGACGTGGCGATGTCGTCGTAGGCGTCGTCGGGCACGCCGAAGTCCTCCAGCTGCGCCGCGACGCCGGCGCGCGGCCGCGGCGAGTTGGTCACCAGGATCACGATGCCGCCGCCCGCGCGGTAGGCCCGCAGCGCCTCCACCGAACCCGGCAGAGCGCGAACGCCGTCGTGGACGCAGCCCCAGAGGTCCACGAACATCGCGGGGTAGTCCGCGGAGATCTCGGAAAGGGCGGAGATGGTCTGCATCGGTCGTGGCCTCGGGCTGCTGCGCTGCGCCTCTCCTTAGCGGACCCGACGGGGCGATGGAAACGCCGACGGTCCGGTCACCGCCGGGCGAGGGCCAGCTCCATCGCCTCCCGCCGGGACAGGCAGGGGATGCGCGACGCGCCGAACGCGACCCCCGCGGCCAGTTGCGGGAAGAGCCATGCCAGTTCCGCCATCCCCGCCGGAGTCAGCCGTCGTCCGGTGGCGCGGGCCGGGTGGGCGCTCTCCACCGGAAGCCCTCCGGCCAGCAGGGCCTCCTGCGCCCGGCAGCCGATCCCGTAGACGGTCGCTTCCCCCCGCGGCCGGACCGCGCAGACGGAGCGCCCGTCCTCGAAGGCCGCCAGCGGCGCGAAGGCCAGCGGACGGCCGACGAGACCCTCGCAGCGACGGTCGTCGATCAGGATCCGTGCGGAGGCCCCGAGCAGGATGTCCGCGTCCGGCCCCCGCGCGCCGAAGGCCCGTCCGGCCACCCGGTAGAACACGGGCCGGCACTCCGCCTCCGCGTGGCCGCGCGATCCGATCCAGACGATCGCGGCGAGCCGCCCCCCGAGAACGCGCACACGGTCCCCCGCCCGCAGATCCTCGACGGCGATCGGCCCGCGGGCATCCTGCAGCATGGTGCCGTGCGCGAAGATCGACACGGCATCCTCGACCGTCGGCGTCCCGGGGAGGCCGCGCCGCTCGCGGTGGACCGCGCCGTCGGCGTCGGTCCAGGTCAGGCCGCAGTCGACGGGCATGGACCGGGCCGCGATGGTTCGGTGGGAGGAGGACGTTCGGACAGGGGCGGTCATTCGGCGACACTCCGGCGATACGGCCCCCACCGCGTCGCCGGTGTAGCGCATCGGAACGCGCCGATCCACGAGAGCCTGTGAAACAATCGGTTTCGCGGGGACTTTCCGGCCATCGGACCGCCGTGATACGCCCCCGGACATGGCATCGATCCCCTCTCCTGCCGACCTCGTGGCCAGGGCCCGCGCGGCTCTCGAAGCGGAGCGTCCGCAGGCCGCGCTGGACCTGCTCGAACCGCTGGCCCGCGCCCATCCCGACGCGGCAGAGATCCGCCTCCAGCTCGCCCGGGCGCAGGCGGCGGCCGGCGATGCGGCTGCCGCGCGGGCCTCCTTCGACGCCTGCCTGCGTGCCGCCCCGGGGGAGCCCGTCGTCTGGATGGAATGCGCCCTGTTCGAGGCCCGACACGGTCGCGGCGGCACGATCGTGGCGCGCGCGCGCAAGGCGGGGCTGGCGGCGGCGCTGGTGTCGATGGTGCAGGCGGCGGGCACGGGGCAGGGTGCGCGGGCGCATGGCACCGGGGCCGCGAGCCGCGCCGATCTCGCCGTGCTCTCGAAGGCCGCCGGCGATCTGCGGGCGGTGGAGGCGCGGGCGATCCCGCTGCTGAAGGCGCGGCCGGGGGCCGTCGTCTGGGGTCTGCTGGCGCAGGCGCGGCTGGACGCGGGGAAGACCGGCACCGCGGTGGAGGCCTTCCGGCAGGGCCTGCGGCTGGAGCCCTACGCGGTGGACCTGCGTCTCGGGCTCGCACGCGCCCTGATGCGGCAGGGGGACCTCGCCGCCGCCTTGGCCGAAAGCCGCCGCGCCGCGCAGGTCGCGCCTCTCCTGGTGGCCGCGCAACTGCTCCACGGGCGGGTGTCGCTGCAGGCCGGGCTCGACGACCGGGCGATGGCGGTGGCCGAGGCGATGCTCGCGCAGGCCCCGAACGACGGCGGCGTCCTCGCGCTCGCGGCGCAGGCGGCGGCGCGGGTCGGCCGCACGGACGATGCCATCCGCCACGCCCGGACCCTCGCCGCGAAGGCACCCGAGGGGCGGATGCTGCTGGCCGGAATCCTCGGGGACGCGGGGGATGCGGAGGGCGCGCTGCGGCTGCTGGACGAGGTGCTCGCGGAGCGGCCCGCCGATGCCGCGGCCCTGGCCTCTCGGGGTCAGCTGCGCCAGACCGCGGGCGACGCCGCGGGGGCGGAGGCGGACCTGCGCGCCAGTCTCGACGCCGATCCGGGCGACGGGGTCGCGGCGCGGGCGCTGGCCTATGGCACGAAGCTCGCGGCGGACGATCCGGCGCTTGCGCGGATGCGGGCCGGCGCGGCGCGGCCGGGTCTCGCGGCCGGTGTCGTCCGGTCCTTCGACTACGCCCTCGCCCGCGCGCTGGCACCGCACGACGCGGCGGCCGCCGCCCGTCATCTGGCGGCGGCGAACGCCTCCGTCCTGCGCAGCTACCCCTACGATCCGGCGCAGCTGCGCGTCGCGGCGGACCGCGCGACGGGCGCGCGTTGGCCCGCCGTGTGCGCCGCCGGGGACGCCGGGGCCCGCAGCGCCGCGAGTGCCGCGCCGATCTTCGTGACCGGCCTGCCACGGTCGGGCACCACGCTGGTGGAGAGCATCCTCGCCGCGCATCCGCAGGTCGTCGCCGGCGGGGAGCTGGCCGTGCTGCAACGGGCGCTCGCCGGGGTCGACGGGGACGTCGACGGCGCCGCGCTCACCGCCGCGGGGGAGGCTTACGCGCAGGCGGCCGACCGGCGCTCCGGGGGCACGCGGGGCGACGGGCGGATGACCGACAAGTCCATATTCACCTACAACGACATCGGCACGGTCCGCGCCATCCTTCCGAACGCGCGCATCGTGGTGGTCACCCGCGATCCGCGCGACACCGGACTCTCGCTCTGGCGCAATCAGTTCCGCGACGGCACGCATCGATACGCTGCCACGCAGGAGGGCATCGCCGAGCAGATCGCGCTCTTCACCGAGGTCATCGCCTTCTGGGAGGCGGCGTTGCCCGGCGGTTTCCACCGCATCGCCTACGAGGATCTGCTGGACGATCCGGAGAGCCGGTCCCGCGCGCTGCTCGACGCCGTGGGATTGGACTGGGACGACCGGGCGCTGGAGCCGCACGCCCACGCCGGCCCCGTCCGCACGCTCAGCTTCGCGCAGGTCCGCCAGCCGATCTACCGCTCCTCGCGCGGGGGATGGGAGCGGAGCGCCGCGGAGATCGCGCCGCTGATCGCCGCGCTGGAGGCCAGGGGCCTGTTGCCGGACTGAGGATCACTCCCCGACGAGCAGGTCGACCGCCTCCGCCAGCGTCGGGTCGTGGTCGAAGCGGCCGGTCGCGAGGAACGTCAGCACCTGCGCGATGACGAGCGGCTGGTTCATCATGAACGTATGGGTCACGCCCATCTCGATATGGTCGTCCATTCCCTCCACCCGCGTCGAGGCGACGGAGACCTTGCCGTCGTCGGCCCCGGGCAGGATCGTCGACCAGAGCGGGTTCAGGCTGCGCGTGCCGGCGACGATGCCCACGCCGGGCCAGACCGGGCCGAGGGTGCGGGTGATCCCGTCCGTCGCCATCTGCGCGCCGGCGGGCCCGTTGATCCACTCGAAGGCCGCGACGTCGCCGAGGACGTCGACGATGTCGGAGCCGTGGTTCGGCGGGGCCAGCATCACGGTGCGCCCGAGGTTCGGGACGTCGTGCAGGGACATCCACTGGCGCAGGAGGATCCCGCCCATCGAATGCGTCACGAAATGCACCGTCGGCGCGCCGGCGCAGGCGTCGAGCATCGGCGGCAGGGCGGTCTCGGCCAGCACCTCCACCGGGGCGACGGTGCTGTCGTAGTCGCTGTTGGCGGTGCGGTAGCCCTGCGCGAGGAGCGCCTCCTCCATCAGCAGGAGCGAGGCGTCGGAGCGGGCGAGCCCGTGCAGCAGCACCACGCAATCGGGTCCGGTGCCGGCGGCCCGGGCGGGGATCGACGCCGGGATCGTCGTCAGCAGGGCGAGGAGGAGGGTGCGGATCATCCGCCGCATCTAATGCGCCCCCGTCGCCCGCGCTAGGCGTCTGCGATGGCGCAGACCCGACGTCCCATCCGGCTGGCGGCCCGCGCGGTGATCCTGGAGGCGGATCGCCTTCTGCTGGTCAACGCCTGGCCGCCGGGCAAGGGCAGCGCCCTGTGGTGCGCGCCCGTCGGCGGGGCGCAGCCGCACGCGAGCCTGCCGGACAATCTGGCGCGGGAGGTCCACGAGGAGACCGGCCTGCGCATCGCGGTCGGCGCGCCCTGCCTGGTGAACGAGTTCCACGCCCCGCGCCGGCACTGGCATCAGGTGGAGGTGTTCTTCCGCTGCACGCTGCTGTCCGGGGAGATCGACGACGGCTGGATCGACCCGGAGGGGATCGTGACGTCGCGTCGCGGGGGCTCGCGGGCGGAGATGGCGGCCCGCGCCGTCCGCCCCGCGCGCTGGAGGCGGTGGTCTGGGGCGATACGGGCGCGCCGGTCTACGATCCGCTGGACCTGATCCCCGAGTAGCCGGGCAGGGTGGCCAGCGCGATTCCGGCCAGCACGAGCCCGCCGGCCGCCAGCGCCCGCGTCCCCGGTATCTCCCCCAGCAGCATCGCGCCCGCGGCCATGGCGATCACCGGCACGCCGAGCTGCACCACGCCCGCCGTCGCCACGCCCATCCGCGGCAGCACCCGGAACAGGAGCGCGTAGCCGAGGCCCGAGGCGATACCGCCCGAGACCGCCGCCATCGCCGCGCCGAACGGTGTGACGGCCGCCCCCCACCAGAGCGGGACGGCCGCCGAGATCAGGGCCGTCGCGATCAGGAAGTTGCCCGCAGACCCCGCGAGGGGCCGCGGCTCGAACCTGCCGGCGAAGGTGTAGCCGGCCCAGCCGAGCCCGGCCGCGATCATGAGCGCCGCATCCACCGGATCGGCCCGCGTCCCGCCCGGAGCCAGCAGCCAGGCGAGACCGGCGAGCGCCAGCGCCATGCCGGCGACCCGCAGGAGCCCCATGCGTTCGCCCCGCACGAGCGAGAGCGCGAAGAGCGCGAGCTGCACCGTGCCGAAGAGGATGAGCGCGCCGAGCCCGGCATCGAGCGTGCGATAGGCCAGCGAGAAGCCGAGAAGGTAGACGACCAGCGCGAGGGCCGCGCCCCACCGCCGCGCGCCCGTGACCGTGACGCCCCGCCGGGCGGCGAGTGCTGCAAGCACCAACGCCCCGGCCGCCACCCGGATCGCGGCGAAGGCCATCGGATCGGTGCCGTCCAGCACGCCGGCGCGGGTCAGCAGCGCGTTCGCCGCCAGCAGGCAGAGGGCGAGGGAGGTGAGCAGGGCGAGGCGGACCGGGGATCGGGCCGCTCACGGGGGAGGCCTCGTCGCCGCGCGCCCGGCCTCCGTCAGGTCGTAGACACCCGGCCGCAGGCGCACGAACCAGCCGTAGTGGTTGGCGCGCAGGATCGCCGTCGCCCGCGCCACGCCCGTCGCGTCGCGCACGTGGCTGCCCTTGCAGGCCCCCGCCGCCGCCAGATGGCCGGCCACCAGCGCCGCGTCCTGCCGGTAGGCCGTCACCAGCCCCACCCGTGTCGCCCCCCCGGCACTGGGGTCGCCCCGCCGGGCGGCGAATTCGCGCAGGAGCAACTCCCGCGGTCGTCTGAGGAGGCGCGGCCGGAAGGGCCCGGGGTCGCACTGCACCGTCACCAGCCCGTCGGCGCGCCGCACCGTCAGCACGCCGAGCCCCAGCCGCCGTGCGAGCTTGAGGTTCGCCTTGAGCGCCGACAGGCCACGCCGCCCGCTCGCGTCGGGCACGGCGAGGTAGACGTGCGGCGTCACCGACTGCCGGTCGATCCCCTGATGGATCAGCGCGAGGGAGAAGCCGGTCTTCAGCTCCACGATCACCGGCGGCTCCGCGCCACGCACCGCCGCGACGTCCGCCGCGCCGATCTCGCCCTTCACCGCGTAGCCCTGACGCTCCAGAAAGGCTTTCACCGGCGGGTAGAGGTCCGTTTCCCGCATCCGCACCCCATCTTCGTGACAAGCCGGCGGGCCCGCGCTAGAGCCCCCGCGACCTCACAGTTCACCACGGATGCGCGCAATGACCACCCTCGTCTTCGGCCACAAGTCCCCGGACACCGACTCCACCGGCTCCCCCATCGCCTGGGCCTGGTACCTCAACGAGGTCGCCGGCGTCGAGGCCGCCCCCGCGCTGCAGGGGGAACCCAGCGGTGAGGCGCTCTGGATGCTGGACAAATGGAACCTTCCGAAGCCGCGGATCATCGACGACGTGGAGCCGCTGCAACCCTGCGTGATCGTGGACACGAACAACCCGCTGGAACTGCCGGCCTCCATCGCGCAGGCCGACGTGCGCGCCATCATCGACCATCACAAGCTGGTCGGGGGGCTGGAGACGGCGGGGCCCATCGACGTGACGATCCGCCCGCTGGCCTGCACCGCGACGATCATCGCCGATCTGATGGGCACGTCGCTGTCGTCCGCTCCCGACGCGGTCAAGGGCGCGATGCTGACCTGCATCCTGTCGGACACGCTTGAGTTCCGCAGCCCCACCACGACCGACCACGACCGGGCGCTGGCGGAACGCCTCGCCGGGGAGCTGGGCGTCGACATCGCGTCCTACTGCGCGGAGATGTTCGCGGCCAAGTCCGACGTCAGCGCCTTCTCGGACGCGGAGCTTCTGCGGATGGACAGCAAGGAATATTCCGTCGACGGCACGAGGTTCCGCGTCTCCGTCCTGGAGACCACCTCCCCGCAGACGGTGCTCGCGCGCAAGGCGGCGCTGATGGCCGCGATGCCCGGCGTGGCGGCCGAGGACGGGGTGGAGCAGGTGCTCCTCTTCGTGGTCGACATCCTGGCGGAGGAGGCGACGATGCTGATTCCGAACGCGCTGACGCGGACGGTCGCGGAGAAGAGCTTCGGCGCGACCGTCACCGGCGATACCGTCGTCCTGCCGGGCGTGATGAGCCGCAAGAAGCAGATCATCCCCGCGCTGAAGCTGTAGGCCGGGGGCGGGGCCGGAGAGCCCCCGCCCTCACATCTCGTCGTGGACCTGCCCATAGGCCAGCATCGCGAAGAGGCCCGTGCCGCCCAGCACGTTGCCCACCAGCATCGGCAGGATGTGATGGGTGAAGGCCGTCACGATGCCGAGTTCGCCGTAGAAGAACAGCGTGAAGATCTCGTTGGACCCGGCGACGACGTGGGTGAAGTCCCCCGCGGCGATCAGCCATGTGAACATGATGATCAGCGCCAGCTCCGACCCCTTCGCCGAGGGCAGCATCCAGACGAGGGCGGCGATGAAGAAGCCCGACGGGATGCCGCGCAGGAGCGCATCCATCGGCGCGATCTCCGCCACGTGATGCGAGATGTCGAGGATGCCCTGCAGCACCGGAGGCGACAGGATCCCCCCGTGGACGGCGAGCCCCGCGACGACGAACGTCCCCACCATGTTGGCCGCGAAGACGAGGGCCCAGAGGCGCGCGATGCAGGCGAACCCCTCCCACGACGGATTCGCCAGGACCGGGAGAACGACGGTGATCGTGTTCTCGGTGAAGAGCTGCAACCGGCACATGATGACCAGGACGAAGCCGAAGGTGTAGCCGAACGCCTGCAGGAGCTGGAGGTTGGGATAGTCCGGCCCGAGTTCCCCGCGGATCACGCCGACCATCAGCACGGACGTGGAGATGCCGAGCCCCGCGGCGATGCCCGACCACCAGAGCGAGGTCTTGGGCCGGTGCAACTCCTCCTCCCCCTCGCGCAGGATGATGGAGTAGACCGCGAGCGCCGACAGTTTGGCGTGGTCCGATACGATGGTACGCTCGCCCTTCGTCAGGGCGCGTTCGGTCGCCGTCGGCGTCCTTTCCCGTTCTTCCCGCTCGCGGACCTTCGCGGCGGCGGCACGCTCGGCTTCGGCGGCGAGCTTCTCGGCGTCGTCCTCGGCCCTGGAGTGATAGGTGTTGTCGTCTGACACGGGATGCGTTCCTCGGGGTTGCGGTCGCCCAAGGGTGGCGCGCCGGGTCGGAATGTCGAGTCGCGGCCGCGTCAGCCGGTCGGGGCCGCCCGTGCCTCGACCACGTCGAAGGGCACGCCCGGTTCGTCCTTGGCACCCCGGATCACGAGCGATGTCTTCACGGAGGCGACGTTGCCCGCGGCCGTCAGCGACCCCGTGAGGAAGCTCTGGAACGTCGAGAGATCGGGCGCGACGCATTTGAGGATGAAGTCGGTCTCGCCGTTGAGCATGTGGCATTCGCGGACCAGCGGCCAGTCGAGGCAGAGCGCCTCGAAGGCCACGAGATCCGCTTCCGACTGCCGTGCGAGCGAGACCATCGCGAAGACCCGCACCTCGAACCCCAGCAACCTCGCATCGACCTCCGCATGGTAGCCGTGGATCAGCCCCGCCTGCTCCAGCGACCGCACCCGGCGCAGACAGGGCGGCGCGCTGATCCCGACGCGGCGGGCCAGCTCGACGTTGGTCATGCGCCCGTCGGCCTGCAGCTCGGCGAGGATCTGGCGGTCGATGGCGTCGAGGCGGCTGGCGGGCATGGCGCGATCCTGGGATTTACGGTGCTTCGCCTGTCCCATGATGGCAGGGTGCACGCAACGATGTTTCCAAGGCGCGCAACGATCTTTCGCGGGCCGCATCGCTGCCGCGGGGGTTCCTTCCACCGCGATTCGCCTCCATATCGAGCTGCACGCCAGAGGAGATCCCCATGCCCGATCCGCGTCATTCCAAGGTGCTCATCATCGGTTCCGGCCCCGCGGGATACACCGCCGGCGTCTACGCCAGCCGCGCGATGCTGAACCCCCTGCTGGTGCAGGGGATCCAGCCGGGCGGGCAACTCACGATCACCACGGATGTGGAGAACTGGCCGGGCGATACCGAGGTGATGGGGCCCGCCCTGATGGAGCGGATGGAGGCGCATGCGCGCGCCATGGGCACGGAGATCGTGTCCGATCACATCGCCGCGCTCGATCTCTCGAAGCGCCCTTTCACCGCGACCAGCGACGCCGGCGCGGTCTACACCTGCGACGCGTTGATCCTCGCGACCGGCGCGCAGGCGAAGTGGCTGGGCCTGCCGTCGGAGGACCATTTCAAGGGGTTCGGGGTCTCCGCCTGCGCGACCTGCGACGGCTTCTTCTACCGCGGCAAGGAGATCGCGGTGGTCGGCGGCGGCAACACGGCGGTGGAGGAGGCGCTGTTCCTGACGAACTTCGCCAGCAAGGTGACGCTGATCCACCGCCGCGACAGCTTGCGCGCGGAGAAGATCCTGCAGGACCGGCTTTTCCGAAATCCGAAGATCGAGGTGATCTGGGACCATGAGGTCGACGAGGTTCTCGGCTCCGACACCCCCCGCAGCGTCGAGGGCCTTCGCCTGAAGCACCGCGAGACCGGAGCGATCCGCGAGCTATCCGTCCACGGCGTCTTCGTCGCCATCGGCCATGCCCCCGCGTCCGAACTGGTGAAGGACGTGCTGGAGATGCACCATGGCGGCTACGTCGTCACCGCGCCCGATTCCACCGCGACCTCCATTCCCGGCGTCTTCGCGGCCGGCGACCTGACCGATCACATCTACCGGCAGGCGGTCACGAGCGCCGGCATGGGCTGCATGGCCGCGCTGGAAGCGGAGCGGTTCCTGGCCGAGCACGGGCTCGACAGCGCGATCGGCGGGCCGGGGGACGCCGATCGGGACCAGACTGAACCGTTGGGCTACGGCGCGCCGGTGAACGCGGCCGCCGAATGACAGCCCGTCTCTGCGCCGTCCTCCTGATCGTAGCCCTCGCCGCCTGCGCCCCCCCCGCCGGAAATCCTTCCGCCGCACGCACCGCCTCCCTGTCCGCCGGCGGAACCTGCCCGGACGCCGATCCCGTGCGCGACGGACCTTTGGTGGATGCGATCCGCCGCGACGACGCCACCCCGGTGCAGGCCACGCTGGCGCGCACGCCGGGAGACCCCCGTGCGCTGGCGGCCCTGGCGATCATTTCCGGGCAGGGACGTCCCGACGCCGATCAGGCGGCCTGCTTCGCGCCCTATCTCGCGACGGGCTGACGGCGGAGATGCGAGCCGATCCGTTGAGTCCACAAGGGCTTCGACGCTAGAGGCGTGCGGGTCCCCGGACGCCATCAGAAAGGCCAACACGATGCCCACCGCCGCCGCCAATCTCGCGCCCATTCCCGAACTCTACGTCGCACATGACAGCGCGCAAAAGCTGAAGCGGGAGGCGGCCGGGCTGCCGAGCTGGGATCTGACGGCGCGGCAGATGTGCGACCTGGAGCTGCTGATGAACGGGGGCTTCAACCCGCTGAAGGGGTTCCTGAGCCAGGCCGACTACGAGGGCGTGGTCGAGACCATGCGCCTCGTCGACGGCACGCTCTGGCCGATGCCGATCACGCTGGACGTCTCCGAGGCGTTCGCCGAGACGATGGAGGCCGGCCGCGACATCGCGCTGCGCGACCCGGAGGGCGTGATCCTGGCCACGCTGTCCGTCTCGGACATCTATCGCCCCGACAAGGCGCGCGAGGCGGCCATGGTGTTCGGGGCCGATGACATGGCGCATCCGGCGGTACGCTACCTGCACGACGTCGCCGGTCCGGTCTACGTCGGCGGCGCGATCACCGGATTGCAGGCTCCGATGCACTACGATTTCCGCGCCCGCCGCGACACGCCCAACGAGTTGCGCGCGCAGTTCCGCAAGCTTGGCTGGCGGCGCATCGTCGCCTTCCAGACGCGCAACCCGCTGCACCGCGCCCATCAGGAGCTGACCTTCCGCGCCGCCCGCGAGGCGCAGGCCAATCTGCTGATCCACCCCGTCGTCGGCATGACCAAGCCCGGTGACGTCGACCACTTCACCCGCGTGCGCTGCTACGAGGCGGTCCTCGACCAGTATCAGGCCTCCACCACCACGATGTCGCTCCTGAACCTCGCGATGCGCATGGCCGGTCCGCGGGAAGCCGTATGGCACGGGCTGATCCGTGCCAACCACGGCTGCACCCATCTCATCGTCGGGCGCGACCATGCCGGGCCGGGCAAGACCTCGGCGGGCGAGGATTTCTACGGCCCCTACGACGCGCAGGACCTGTTCCGCGCGCATGAGGCCGAGATCGGCGTCGAAATGGTCGACTTCAAGCAGATGGTCTACGTCCAGGAACGCGCGCAGTACGAGCCGGCCGACGAGATCGCGGACCGCGAGAACGTCACCGTCCTCGACATCTCGGGCACCGAGCTGCGCCGCCGTCTGCGCGAGGGGCTGGAGATCCCCGAGTGGTTCTCCTTCCCGGCCGTCGTCGACGAACTCCGCCGCACCTCCCCGCCCCGCGACCGGCAGGGGTTCACCGTCTTCTTCACGGGGCTGTCGGGCTCGGGCAAGTCGACCATCGCCAACGCGATCATGGTGAAGCTGATGGAGATGGGCGGCCGCCCGGTCACGCTGCTGGACGGCGATGTCGTCCGCAAGCACCTGTCCTCGGAGCTGACCTTCTCCAAGGCGCACCGGGACATCAACATCAAGCGCATCGGCTACGTCGCGTCCGAGATCACCAAGAACGGCGGCATCGCGATCTGCGCGCCGATCGCGCCCTACACCGCGACCCGCCAATTCGCGCGCGAAATGATCGAGAGCTACGGTGCCTTCGTCGAGATCCACGTCGCGACCTCGCTGGAGGAATGCGAGCGTCGGGACCGCAAGGGCCTCTACGCGATGGCCCGGGCCGGCAGGATCCCAGAGTTCACCGGCATTTCCGACCCTTACGAAGCGCCGACCGCGGCCGAGCTTGTCGTGGACACCGAAGGCCACGAGGTCGATACCTGCGCCCAGCAGGTGCTCCTCAAGCTCGAATCCCTGGGACTGATCACGCGCGCCTGAGGTATGGAGCGGGCTTGAATGCGGCACGTTCGGGGCAGGATGTGCCGAAAGGTCACAGAATCGTAACCTGGCTCACGACAGATACAGCGGTGTGGAACCCATGCGGCGGATGCTCCGTTCCCCTCTCGAACCGGGATGCCGTCAGGACGGCGTCTTCCCTCGAGGAGCCGAACCGATGCTTGACGATTGCAAGATCCTGCTGGTCGAGGACGAAGCTCTGGTCGCGCTCGACATCAGCCTGACGCTGGAGGACGAGGGCGCTGCCGTGACCGGCCCCTTCGCCACGGTCGAGACGGCGCTGCCCGCCTGCGGCACGGCGCTCGACGCGGCCGTGCTGGACGTGGACCTCTGCGGATCGAAGAGCTTCCCCATCGCCGACAGGCTCGTCGCGGCGGGCGTGCCGTTCATGTTCCACACCGGCCGGGCCGACATCTCCGCGTTGCAGGAACGCTATGGACCCTCCGTTCCGATCCTCGTGAAGCCGTCGCGGGTCGATGATATCGCCCTGACCCTGCGCCACCTGATCCCGCGCCGCTGAACCGCGGGGTCCGCTCCGCAGGACGGCCGTGTCGCGTCAGTGCACGCTCACCGGCGTCAGGTCGTTCTCCCGCGCCAGGTTGAATGCCAGCCCCCGGTCCCCGACCAGCGCGACCTGCTCCCCGTCGGACCGGTGCAGCGCGTAGAGCCGGTCCAGACCGCCCTCCCGCGCCTCGTCCTGCACCGCTTCGGGCAGATCCTCGACCTCGACGCGCCGCACGTAGACCAGCGATCCTGCGAGCGATTCCATCGTCGTCTTCTGTTCGCGTGTTGTGCTCGTCATGGCGTCACGTCCTTTCCGAAGTGTCCGGATCGCCCTGCCGGGACCCGGTTTCGATCTTGATCTGGTGGACAACGTTCTCGGGAGCGGTTCGTTTCAGGTCGATGTGCAGAAGACCGTGCTCCAGCGACGCACCCGCGACCTCCATTCCGTCGGCGAGCACGAAGGCGCGCTGGAATTGCCGGGAGGCGATGCCGCGGTGCAGGAACACCCGGTCGGCCTGCTCGGCCTGCGACCGGCCGCGGATCACGAGCTGGCGATCCTCCAGCGTGATCGCGAGATCGTCCTGCGCGAATCCCGCGACGGCCAGCGTGATGCGCACGCGGGCAGGGCCGGTCTGCTCGATGTTGTAGGGCGGGTACCCCTCGTTTCCGGTGCGCGCGGTCCGCTCCACCAGGCGTTCCAGCTCGTCGAACCCGAGCAGGAAGGGATGCGCGCCGAATGTCGGCTTGGTCATGTCTCGGGTCCTTTCTCGAAGCGATCCGATCGTATCCTCCCGGCCCGCATGCGGCACCGGTGTGTCACGAATATGGGCATGGCACCTCCCGGTCGCAAGCCTGCGCCATGGGCGGGACGCGAACCATTGGACGCAGCCGCCTGCGCGATGTAACAGGCCCCGAGCGAGAGGCCGGCCCGTGACCAATTCCCCCGAAGAACTCGACCACGAGGACGTGCTGCGCATGCGGCTCGAGGTGCTGCGACAGGATCACCGCGACCTCGACGCCGCGATACGCGCGCTCGAAGCGCAGGCGGTCCCGGACGTGCTCGTCATCCGGCGGCTCAAGAAGCAGAAGCTCGGCCTGAAGGACCGCATCGCGCGGATCGAGGACGAGCTGACCCCCGACATCATCGCATGACCGCCGCGTCCCCTCTGGTCGGCATCGTCATGGGTTCCACGTCGGACTGGCCCACGATGAAGCGCGCCGCCGACGTGCTGGACGAGCTGGGAGTTCCGCACGAGACGCGCATCGTCTCCGCCCACCGCACCCCCGACCGGCTCTGGGACTACGGCCGCACCGCCGCCGACCGCAGCCTGAAGGTCATCGTCGCGGGGGCGGGGGGGGCGGCGCATCTGCCGGGCATGATGGCGTCGAAGACACGGCTCCCCGTCATCGGCGTTCCGATCCGCACGCAGGCGCTCTCGGGCGTCGATTCGCTCTATTCCATCGTCCAGATGCCCCGGGGCTACCCGGTGGCGACCATGGCCATCGGGGAGGCGGGGGCGGTCAACGCGGGCCTTATGGCGGCCGCGATCCTGGCCCTGTCGGACCCGGACCTCGCCGCCCGTCTCGATGCCTGGCGCGCCGCCCTGTCCGCCTCCATCCCCGAGACGCCGGAATGACCGCGCTCCCCCCCGGCGCGACCATCGGGATCCTCGGCGGCGGTCAGCTCGGCCGGATGCTCGCGGTCGCCGCCAGCCGCCTGGGCTACCGTGCCCATGTCTACGAACCCGGCGACGCCCCCGCCGCCGACGTCGCCCATGCCGTCACGCGCGCGGGCTACGACGATACGGAGGCGCTGGACGCTTTCGCCCGCGCCGTGGACCTGATCACCTACGAGTTCGAGAACGTGCCCGCCGCGGCGCTCGACCGGCTCGACGCGCTGCGCCCGATCCACCCCGGCCGGCGCGCCCTCCAGACCAGCCAGGACCGCCTGACCGAGAAGACCTTCCTCGAGGGCCTCGGCCTGCGCGTGGCACCCTACCGCGACGTCCCCGATGCGGACGCGCTCGACCGCGCCCTCGCGGACCTCGGCACCCCCGCGATCCTCAAGACGCGGACGATGGGCTACGACGGCAAGGGGCAGGTCCGCATCGACGCGCCGGGGGAGGCCGCCGACGCCTTCGCACGACTGCAGGGTCGGCCCGCGGTCCTCGAAGGGTTCGTCGCCTTCGACCGGGAAGTCTCCGTCATCGCCGCCCGCGGCATCAACGGCGAGACGGTCTGCTTCGATCCGGGCGAGAACCTGCACCGGGACGGCATCCTGCGCACCACTACCGTCCCAGCCACGCTGACGGCGGCGCAGCGCACCGACGCGGCACTCCTCGCCGGTCGCATCCTGAACGCGCTGGACTACGTCGGCGTTCTCGGCGTCGAACTTTTCGTCACGCCCGCGGGCCTCGTCGTCAACGAGATCGCGCCCCGCGTCCACAATTCCGGCCACTGGACGCAAGCGGGCTGTGCCGTGGACCAGTTCGAGCAGCACATCCGCGCCATCGCCGGGCTCCCCCTCGGCGACGGCCGACGCCACGCGGACGTGACGATGGAGAACCTGATCGGCGACGACATGGAGCGGCTGCCCGACCTGCTCGCCGCGCCCGACACGCAGGTCCACCTCTACGGCAAGGCGGAGACCCGTCCCGGCCGCAAGATGGGCCACGTCAACCGCATCCTCCGCCGCCCCTCCTGATCCGAGCCTCCCGAGCATGACCGATCGACCGCACCGCAACTTCTACGGCCGCACCAGGGGCAAGACGCTCAAAGCCTCGCAGAGGGCCCATCTCGACGCCGACCTCGCCACGCTCTCTCCCGGTGACGTCGGTTGGGAGACGAACCCCGGGCGCAGGCCCCTCGACCTCGATGCGCTCTTCGGCGGCCGGGACGTCTGGCTGGAAATCGGCTTCGGCGGTGGCGAGCACATGGTCCATCAGGCCGCGACAAACCCCGACGTCGGCATCGTCGGCGCGGAACCCTACATCAACGGCGTCGCCATGCTGCTCGGCAAGATCCGCCGCGCCGGCGTCACCAACGTTCGGGTGCATCCCGGCGACGCCCGCGATCTCTTCGACGTGCTGCCGCCCGCCTCCATCGCCCGCGCCTTCCTCCTCTATCCCGACCCCTGGCCCAAGGCACGCCACCACCGCCGCCGCTTCGTGACCGCAGAGCATCTGGCCCCGCTGGCCCGCTGCCTGAAGTCCGGAGCGGAGTTCCGGGTCGCGACGGACATCCCCGACTACGTCCGCCAGACCATGGAGGAGGTGCCGCGCCACGGCTTCACCTGGACGGCGGAGTGCGCGGCAGACTGGCGCGACCCCTGGGAGGACTGGATCCGCACCCGCTACGAGGCCAAGGCGATCCGCGAGGACCGGGTGCCGCACTACATGACGTTCCGCAAGGACTGAGCGGGGATCAGGCGGGAATGTCCCAGGCCGTGCCCGGCGGCACCGCGCGGAAGACGTCCGGGGAGATCCCCGCCTCCGCAAGCGCCAGCAGGAGTTCCCGTGGCGGATCCTCCCGCCCCTCGTCGGTCAGCTGGAACGTGCCCCAGTGCATGCCGAGCGCGTATCTCGCACCGATGGCCCGGAATCCCGCGACCGCCTCCGCCGGGTCCTGGTGCTGCCCACGCATGAACCAGCGCGGCGCATAGGCCCCGATCGGGAGCAGCGCCAGCCGGTAGGGCCCGTGCGGCACGGCGACCTCGTAGGGCCGCCCCCCGTCGTAGCCCGTGTCACCCACCGCCAGAACCCGCCCCGCCGGTGTCTCGATGGCGAAGGAGCACCAGAGCGCATGTCTGCGGTCCCGCGTGCCCCGCGCGCTCCAGTGGTGGCACCTCAGAAGATGACCCCGCACGCCCCCCGCCTCGAAGGCGTCGCCCCAGTCGCCCACCCGGACGTCGATCCCCGGCACGGCGTCGCGCAGGATGGTGTCGTTCCCGAGGCATGTCACCACCGGCATCGCGAACCGCGCGTGCAGCCGGCGCAGGGTGTTCACGTCCAGATGGTCGTAGTGGTTGTGCGAGATCATCACGAGGTCGATGGGCGGCAGGTCGTCGAAGGCGATGCCGGGGGCGGTATGACGCGGCGGCCCCGCGAACTGCACCGGGCTGACGCGGTGCGACCAGACCGGATCGGACAGGATGTTCAGGCCCCCCGCCTGGATCAACACGCTGGCGTGGCCCACGAAGGTCACGCGCATCCCGCCGACCCGCGCGTCCGGCACCGTTTGCCTCACGGCCACGTGGTCGGGCCAGTCGGCGCGGTCTCGGTCGCTGCCGAGCTGCCAGCGCAGCAGGTCGCGTACCCCGTTGATCGGCATGCCGTCGGGGTTGAAGAACGCCTCCCCGTCGAAGTGGTCGCTGACGGGCCCCTGGTAGTAGCGGTTGCCCATCGTCGTGACCTCGCGGGTGGCGCAGGCCCCGATGCCGAGCGTGGCACCGAGGCCGAGGAGTGTGCGGCGTTTCATGGCGCGCAAGATAGGGTCCGGCGCGGCGGTTGAAAGGGCGGAGCCTCCGGCGGGGATGCTTGGGGAGCAAAGACGGGGAATGGACGCGCGCCGGCCCGCGGTCTAAGCCCCCGGACGATGAGGAGAGCGACATGAGCCAAGGCCCCGCCACCCCGCTGACCGCGACCGCCGACGGCCCGCTGACCGGCACGGCGCATGTGCCCGGCGACAAGTCGATCAGCCACCGCAGCCTGATCCTCGGGGCGATGGCAGTGGGGGAGACGCGGGTGACGGGGCTGCTGGAGGGGCAGGACGTGCTCGACACCGGGCGCGCCATGCGGGCCTTCGGCGCGCGGGTGGAGAAGGAGGGCGACACCTGGGTCGTCCACGGCGTCGGCGTCGGCGGGCTGATGGAGCCCGAGGACGTGATCGACTGCGGCAACTCGGGCACCGGCGTCCGCCTGCTGATGGGGGCCGCCGCGACCCACGGGTTCTCCGTCACCTACACCGGCGATGCGTCCCTGCGAAAACGCCCGATGGCCCGCATCACCGAACCGCTCGCCCTCTTCGGGGCCGTCGCCCATGGGCGTTCCGGTGGCCGGCTGCCGCTGACGCTGGTGGGCGCGTCGGAGCCCCTCCCCGCCCGATACGCCACCCCCGTCGCCAGCGCCCAGATCAAGTCCGCGGTCCTGCTCGCCGGGCTCAACGCGCCCGGCGAGACCGTGGTGATCGAGCGCGAGGCCACCCGCGACCACTCAGAACGGATGCTGCGCGGCTTCGGGGCCGAGATCGAGACGCGGGAGACGAACGAGGGGAGGGAGATCACGCTCGTCGGCCGTCCGGAGTTGCGCCCCCAGACGATCCAGGTCCCCCGCGACCCCTCCTCCGCGGCCTTCCCGGTCTGCGCGGCGCTCATCGTTCCCGGATCGGACGTGCTCGTGCCCAACATCGGGCTGAACCCGACCCGTGCGGGCCTCTTCGAGACGCTGCGGGAGATGGGCGCGGACCTGACGTATGAGAACCTGCGCGAGGAGGGCGGCGAGCCCGTCGCCGACCTGCGCGCCCGCTTCTCGCCCGACATGAGAGGGATCGAGGTGCCGCCCTGGCGCGCCGCTTCCATGATCGACGAATACCCGATCCTCTCCGTCGTCGCCGCCACGGCCGAGGGCACCACGGTCATGCGCGGCGTGGCGGAGCTGCGGGTGAAGGAATGCGACCGCATCGATGCCATGGCGGCGGGCCTGCGCGCCTGCGGGGTCGAAGTGCGCGACGGTGCGGACTGGTGGGAGGTGGACGGTCGCGGGGCAGGGAGCATCGACGGCGGCGCGATCGTCGCCACTCACCTCGATCACCGCATCGCCATGAGCTTCCTCTGCGCCGGGCTCGCCGCGAAACGCCCGATCACGGTGGACGACGCCGGCCCCATCGCCACGTCCTTCCCGATCTTCCGACCGCTGATGGAACGGTTGGGCGCGACGTTTTCCGAGGGGTAACCGCGACTACCGATGCGAGATCTCGAGGTTGCCGACCCGCGCCGCCCGGCGAAGCCCATCGACCCACGCCGCGACCTCCGCCGGCTTTCGCAAGCGATACACAGCCACCTCCGGGCCCGCCGTCTCGAACAGATCGGCGCACCGAACCTGTCCCGTGATCCGCGTCCGCCAGACGTAGCCGAAGAACTCCCGGTCGAACCGTTCCGGGCAATCGGCGGGAAGGTCCGGCCGCGTCCGCCCCCACATCGCCGCCGTCCGCCGCGTCACCCGCCACAGCCGCGGCCCGACCGGCAGATCCAGCCAGACGAGCGTGTCCGCATGGGCCAGCCGGTCGGCCCATGTCGCCGAATGCCCGCCCTCGAACACCCAGGCCGGACGGCGGTGCACTTCACGGCACATCGCTGTCTTCTCCGCCCGGTCGCGCTCGACCCATCCCGGCAGCCAGTGGATCCGGTCCATGTGCACCACCGGCAGATGCGCGATGCCGCCGACCGTCCGCGCCAGCGTCGATTTGCCCGATCCGGGCTGGCCGATGATCATCACCCGTCGCATGGTGACATCCTAGCATGACCGACCGGAGCCCCGCATGATCTTCACCGTCGCCATCGACGGCCCCGCCGCCGCCGGCAAGGGCACGATCTCGAAGGCCGTCGCGGCGCGCTTCGGGTTCCGCCACCTCGACACCGGGCTGCTCTACCGTGCCGTGGGCGCGCGCGTGCTGCGGGGAGAGGAGCCGCGCGCCGCCGCCCGCGCGCTCACCCCGGACGACATGGCGTCGGACGCCCTGCGCACGGCGGAGGTCGCGCAGGCCGCCAGCCGGGTGGCCGTGCTGCCGCAGGTGCGCGCCGCGCTTGCGGCCTTCCAGCGGGACGTGGCGCGCGCAGAGGGCGGCGCTGTCCTCGACGGGCGCGACATCGGCACCGTCATCTGCCCGCAGGCGGAGGTGAAGCTCTTCGTCACCGCCAGCGCCGAGGTTCGCGCCGCCCGCCGCTTCGCCGAACTCCGCGTCGCCGATCCCTCGCTCACCCTCGACGCCGTCCTCGCCGACGTCCGTGCCCGCGACGCGCGCGACACGACGCGGGCGCAGGCACCGCTGGTCGCCGCGCCCGATGCGCACGTCATCGACACGTCGCGGATGGACATCGACACCGCCGTCGAGACCGCCGCCGCCCATGTGCAGGCCGCGCTGGTAGCGCGCTAGCTCCGCCCTTGCCCTCTGCCCGTTAATCTCCTAGACCCCCGCGCGTCACCCGACTGCCGGAGGGATGGCGGCCCGATGCCGCGTCCGACGGCGATCCGACCAATCCGGTCCGCCGAAGCGCGGGCACAAACCAAGACCGGCGGAGCCAACCGCGCGGCCAGTCAAATGCAACCGTAAGGAAAACAGCGCCATATGGCACAGAACGCATCCATGGAAGAGTTCGAAGCTCTCCTCAACGAAAGCCTCGAAATCGACACGCCGACCGAAGGGTCGGTGGTCAAGGGCAAGGTCCTGGCGATCGAAGCCGGACAGGCCATCATCGACGTCGGCTACAAGATGGAAGGCCGCGTCGATCTCAAGGAATTCGCCCAGCCGGGCCAGGCCCCCGAGATCGAGGTCGGCGACGAGGTCGAGGTCTTCCTGCGCGGCGTCGAGAACTCCAAGGGCGAGGCCGTCATCTCCCACGAGATGGCCCGGCGCGAAGCCGCCTGGGACCGCCTCGAGGAAGCCTACGGCAAGGAGGAGCGCGTCGAAGGCGCGATCTTCGGTCGCGTCAAGGGCGGCTTCACGGTCGATCTCGGCGGTGCCGTCGCCTTCCTGCCCGGCTCCCAGGTCGACGTGCGCCCCGTGCGCGACGCGGGGCCGCTCATGGGCCTCAAGCAGCCGTTCCAGATCCTCAAGATGGATCGCCGCCGCGGCAACATCGTCGTCTCGCGCCGTGCCATCCTCGAGGAAAGCCGCGCCGAGCAGCGTGCGGAAGTCATCGGCAACCTGGCCGAGGGCCAGAACGTCGACGGCGTGGTCAAGAACATCACCGAATACGGCGCCTTCGTCGACCTGGGCGGCGTCGACGGCCTGCTGCACGTCACCGACATGGCCTGGCGCCGGGTCAACGACCCGCGCGAGATCCTGTCGATCGGCGAGACCGTCAAGGTGCAGGTCATCAAGATCAACAAGGAAACCCACCGCATCAGCCTCGGCATGAAGCAGCTGCAGGACGATCCGTGGGACACGGTGATCGCGAAGTATCCGCTGGATTCGACGCATGCCGGCCGCGTCACGAACATCACCGATTACGGTGCCTTCGTGGAGCTGGAGGCCGGTGTCGAGGGACTCGTCCACGTCTCGGAGATGTCCTGGACCAAGAAGAACGTCCATCCCGGCAAGATCGTCTCCACCTCGCAGGAGGTCGAGGTCATGGTGCTCGAGATCGACACCGCCAAGCGGCGCGTCTCGCTCGGGCTCAAGCAGACGATGCGCAACCCTTGGGAAGTCTTCGCCGAGACCCATCCCGAGGGCACGAAGGTCGAGGGCGAGGTCAAGAACATCACCGAGTTCGGCCTGTTCGTGGGTCTGCCCGGTGACATCGACGGCATGGTGCACCTCTCCGACCTGACCTGGGAAGGCCGTGGCGAGGACGTCATCGGCGACTACCGCAAGGGCGATATCGTCAACGCGGTCGTCTCGGAGGTCGACACCGACAAGGAGCGGATCTCGCTTTCGATCAAGGCGGCCGGCGGCGACCCCCATGCGGAGGTCATCGACGGCGTGAAGCGCGGCTCGATCATCACCGTCGCGGTCACCAAGATCGAGGACGGCGGCATCGAGGTGGAATACGAGGGCATGAAGGCCTTCATCCGCCGCTCCGACCTCGCGCGCGACCGCGCCGACCAGCGCCCCGAGCGCTTCGGCGTGGGCGACAAGATCGACGTGCGTGTCACCAATGTCGACGCCAAGAACCGTCGTCTGGGCATGTCGATCAAGGCGCGGGAGATCGCCGAGGAGAAGGACGCCGTCGAGCAGTTCGGCTCGTCGGACTCGGGGGCCTCGCTGGGCGACATTCTGGGCGCGGCGCTCAAGGGCGACGACGACTGACGCAGCCGATCGGCGCGACGACGAAGGCGGCCCCCTCTGCGGGGCCGTCTTGCTGTCCGTGATACCCTCCCCCACCCCCCCCTCCCCTCCCCCCGTGCGACAGGCCCGGCAAAAATATCACAGAATGACGGTGTCAGACGTCGCTGTCAGAATGGCGGACATCAACAAATGATGCGTTTTCACCTATGTTGTAATGTCATAGCTTATAGAAGCAGCCCGGAACGCGGTCTGGTTGACAGGCCCGGGCGGGGTGTCAGGTCCGCGAAATTGCAGCGTTTGCGGTCGTGCGGACTGGCTCCTACCTTTTTTACATAGCATCAAGGCGGCAAGTCGAACGCAGCAAAACATAGAGAAACCAGCCCGTCGTCAGAGGCGGGGAAGGGACGGCATGATACGATCCGAACTGATCCAGAAAGTCGCGGACGACAATCCGCATCTGTACCAGCGTGATGTCGAGAAGATCGTGAACACCATCTTCGAGGAGATCATCGAGGCGCTCGCGTCCGGCAACCGGGTGGAGCTTCGCGGGTTCGGCGCTTTCTCCGTCAAGCAGCGCGACGCCCGGACGGGCCGGAACCCGCGTACCGGAGAGGCGGTCGAGGTGCTCGAGAAGCACGTCCCGTTCTTCAAGACCGGCAAGCTCCTCCGGGATCGGCTCAACGAGACGGACGCCGAGAACAAGGTGGTCGACATCCGCGGCGAGGATGTCGTCGAGGATCTGGACAGGGGCTCGCGGCGGGGCTAGATCCCTCCCCATGAGCTTCATCCGATACCTGTTCCTCGGGCTTCTCGCCCTTTGCCTTCTGATCCTCGCGCTTGCGAACCGCGCCCCGGTCACGCTGCGCATCGTCCCCGAGGACATGGCCGCCTACGTCGGTCTCGATCTCTCGGTCACGCTGCCGCTCTTCATCGTGCTCTTCCTCGCCATCGCCGTCGGCCTGCTGGTCGGCTTCGTGTGGGAATGGCTGCGCGAGCACAAGCACCGGGCCGAGGCGAGCCGGGAGCGTGCGGAGCGGGAACGGCTCGAGAAGGAGCTGGACCGGACCCGCGGCCGCACCACCGACGAGGACGACGTCCTCGCCATCGTCAACCATGCCTGAGACCCGCACCGTCCCTACGCAATGATCCGCGTCATGGGGCAGGGGGGGGCAGGGGGCCTTCGCGTCAAGATCTGCGGGCTGACCACGCTTGCGGACGTCGAGTCCGCCGCCCGTGCCGGGGCCGCCTATGCCGGCTTCGTGTTCTTCCCGCGCTCCCCCCGTCACCTCTCCACCGACCGCGCCCGCGACCTCGCCCTGGCCGCCCCTTTGGGCATCGCCAAGGTCGCGCTGCTGGTCGATCCGGACGACGCCACGCTCGACGCCGTCACGGATGCCGTGCCGCTCGACATGATCCAGCTGCACGGTGCGGAATCGCCCGCGCGGGTCGCCGAAATCCGCGCCCGCACCGGCTTGCCGGTCATGAAGGCCGTGGGGATCCGCACCGCCGCCGACCTCCCCGCGCTCGACGTCTATGCCGCCGTCGCCGATCAGATCCTGGTGGACGCCAAGCCGCCCGAGGGCGCGGACCTGCCCGGCGGCAACGGCATCGGCTTCGACTGGTCCCTCGTCGCCGACCGCGCCTGGAGCAAACCCTGGATGCTCGCGGGCGGCCTCACCGCGGACAACGTGTCCGAGGCCGTCCGCCTGACCGGGGCGCGACAGGTCGACGTGTCGTCTGGCGTCGAGAGCGCGCCGGGTGTGAAGGACACAGAGATGATCCAGGCGTTCTGCGAGCAGGCAAACGGAGTATCGAATGTCACCTGAGGTGAGATGTCCGGCGTTCGGAAAGCGCATCGAGACGATTGCCGTATGCATCCTCCGGTCCCACACTGGACGTGTCGACGATGTGATCGGAAAAGCGGGGCTTTTCCATGAGGACGGTCGATCTCCGATGCGGTGGACCGAAGGAGGAATGGACGATGCCGGACGATCTTCTCAACAGCTTCATGACCGGCCCCGACGAGAACGGCCGCTTCGGCGATTTCGGCGGGCGCTTCGTCTCCGAGACGCTGATGCCCCTGATCCTCGAGCTGGAGGCGCAGTACGAGCACGCCAAGACCGACGAGAGCTTCTGGGCGGAGATGCACGACCTCTGGACCCATTACGTCGGCCGCCCGAGCCCGCTCTACCACGCCGAACGCCTGACCGAGAAGCTCGGGGGCGCGAAGATCTACCTCAAGCGCGACGAGCTCAACCACACCGGCGCGCACAAGATCAACAACGTGCTGGGCCAGATCATCCTCGCCCGACGCATGGGCAAGACCCGCATCATCGCGGAGACGGGTGCCGGCCAGCACGGCGTGGCGACAGCGACCGTCTGCGCCAAGTTCGGGCTCGAATGCATCGTCTACATGGGCGCGCACGACGTCGAGCGCCAATCGCCCAACGTGTTCCGCATGAAGCTGCTGGGGGCCAAGGTCGTGCCCGTCACGTCCGGCAGAGGCACCCTCAAGGACGCGATGAACGACGCGCTGCGCGACTGGGTCACGAACGTCGACGACACCTTCTACTGCATCGGCACGGTCGCCGGCCCGCACCCCTATCCGGCCATGGTCCGCGATTTTCAGGCCATCATCGGCAAGGAGACCCGCGAGCAGATGCAGGCCGCCGAGGGTCGTCTGCCGGACACGCTGATCGCGGCCATCGGCGGCGGGTCCAACGCGATGGGACTGTTCTTCCCCTTCCTCGACGACAAGGACGTCGCCATCATCGGGGTGGAGGCCGGCGGCAAGGGCGTGAACGACCGCATGGAGCATTGCGCCTCCCTGACCGGCGGCCGCCCCGGCGTCCTTCACGGCAACCGCACGTACCTGTTGCAGGACGACGACGGGCAGATCCTCGAAGGCTTTTCGATCTCCGCCGGGCTCGACTATCCCGGCATCGGGCCCGAACATGCCTGGCTGCACGAGATCGGGCGGGCGAAATACGTCTCCATCACCGACCGGGAGGCGCTCGACGCGTTCCAGCTCTGCTGCGAGATGGAGGGGATCATCCCCGCGCTGGAGCCCTCCCACGCGCTGGCCCATGTCATGAAGATCGCCCCCGATCTGCCGCGCGATCACCTGCTGGTGATGAACATGTGCGGTCGCGGCGACAAGGACATCTTCACCGTCGCCCGCGCGCTCGGCTGGGAAATGGGCGACGTGCTCTGAGCGCACCGCCGTTCCGCCCCCGCGCCCTCGGGCGAGGTCGCCGTCCGCTGTCGCGACTTCGACGCCATGCGGGACTTCTACGGCCGCGTCCTCGATCTGTCGCCACTGACGCCCGGAGCGCGCGGCGGGCATTCCGACCGGATCGCCTTCTACCGCCTGGGGGAGGGGTTCGGTGGCCACGTCCCGGTCCTCGCCCTGTTCGCCGATCCGTCGAACGACGTCGTGCAAGCCGGAGCCCGGTCCTCGTTCCACCACCTCGCGCTGAGCCTGCCCTGGGACGAGCAGGTGGGCGCTGCGGACTGGCTGCGGGCGGAAGGATGCGAGGCCCGGTTCGTCGATTTCGCCTGGACCGGCTGGCGCGGCCTCTTCACCCGCGACCCGGACGGCAACACGGTCGAGCTCGTCGCGGCCGCACCGGACTGGCACCTGTCCTAGGGCATGGAGGGTACGACGCGTGTCATACCCGTTGCGGCACCGACGTATGCCCCGGGATTCAGACCTCGCGGGCGATCACCGGGACATGCGGCGCGGCCCCCGGCGGCACCGTCCCGTCAAGTCGCGGATCGTCCACCACCTCCACCTCCCGGCGGACCGGAACGAACCCCGACCGGATGTAGAAGGGCAGGGCGACGGGGCTGTCGAAGGTGCAGGTGTGGACATGCAGGCAGTCGATCCCGCGCGCGAAGGCCCGTTCGACCCCCACCGCCATCATCGCCCTGCCCAGCCCCTTGCCCTGCGCCGCCGGGGTCAGCCCGAGGAACGCCAGCTCGCAGGCCCTGTCCGCCCGGAAGTCGAGCTCCATCAGCCCCTCCGCCCGGCCCCCGATCACCAGGGCATGCACCTCCACCGAAGGACTTCCGATCACCTCCGCCAGCGTCGCATCGTCCATCCGCAGCCGCGAGAACCAGAGCCAGTCGAGCGTCCCCACGCGGGTGAAGAGGTCGCGGTACCACGTGGTCCCCGGGTCCGGCACGAGGTCGATGGCGGCCCCGTCGAGCGGAGGCACTCCGTCCATCGCAGGCGGCTCCCGCATCTCCAGATGGGTCACCACGGCGGCGATCCGGCCGGGGGCGACCGCGTGGAACCCCGGCGACAGAGAGGCGGTCACTGCCGCGCGTGGGTCTGCAGGATCTCCAGCGGCACGATGTCGAGCGTCCGCTCATGCGTCGCCGCCAGATCGATCCGCGGCGCGCATTCCTCTTCGTGGGCCTGCAGGAACCGCGCCGCGCAGAGGCACCAGCGATCCCCCGGCTTGAGCCCCGCGAAACCGAACTCCGGACGGGGCGTGGAGAGGTCGTTGCCCAGATACTTGGAATGCGCCAGGAACTCAGCCGTCATCACCGCGCAGACCGTGTGGACGCCCCCGTCGAGCGGCCCGGTGTTGCAGCATCCGTCCCGGAAGAACCCTGTGAGCGGGTCCATCCCGCAGACCTGCAGCGCCTCACCGAGGACGTTGATTGCGGGCACCTGGCCGGGATTGTCTCGGGTCATGTCGGGCTCCTTCGATCGCGGGAATAGCACATGCGGGCCGGCTGTCTATTGCGCGGCGGCGATTGCGCGGAACATGTCGATATTGCGGGCCATCACGCCCGGCGTCGCGAAGCCGATGTCGGCGGCGTTCACGGCGATCACCACGTCGCGTGCCCGGTCGACGTAGACGAACTGCCCGTAGACGCCCCGGGCCAGCACCTCCCCCGGCTCCGCATCCGCCGGCATCCACCATTGGTAGCCATAGCGCATCCGCCCCGGCCCCGTCCGCGCGGAGGGCACGGTGGAGGCGGCGATCCACCGTTCCGGCACGATCTGCCGGCCGTCCAGGCGACCGCCCTGCGCGACGAGGAGCCCCATGCGGGCGTAGTCCAGCGTGCGCATGTTGAGCCCGCCCAGCACAAAGGCCGCCCCGGCCCCGTCGGTCAGGTAGTAGGCAGGTGCGATGCCCATGGGGCCGGTCAGCCGCTCGGCCATCAACTCCGGCACGCTGGCCCCCGTGGCACCCCGGATCGCCATTCCGAGCACGTGGGTATCCATCGACACGTATGCCATCGCCTCTCCGGGGGGGCGGTCGCGCAGGTCCAGCGCTTCGGCGAAGGCGTCCAGCGTGCCGCCGAGCGCCAGCGTGCGGCCCATCCGGTTGATGTCGCTGTCGCGGTCGGCGTAGGTCTCGTCGAAGGCCACGCCGGATTCCATCTGCAGCACGTCGCGCAGGGTCGCGCCGGCGTAGGCGGACCCCGCCAGCGACGGCGCGTATGTCTCGACCGCCGCCGAAAGGTCCATCCGCCCCTCCTCCACGAGTATCCCGGCGAGCAGGGAGAGGAAGGACTTGGAGACCGACCAGCCGATGCGCAGGTCGTCGGGGCCGGTGCCCAGGTGGTAGCTCTCGTGCGCGATGGCCCCGCCCCGCAGGACGACGAGCGCGGTGACCCGCCTCTCCTCGATCCAGCCCGCGGCCTCCGGAGGGAGCGGCGTGTCCGTGCCGCGCGGCAGGGGCGGGCCCGCCTCGCCTGCGAGCGGGACCCAGAGGAACGCCCCGCGCATGTCGGAGAAGTTGGCCACGATCCGGTCCGGCGCGAAGAGCGTGTTCACCGCCCACAGCCGCAGGATCTCCTCCCGTTTGACGATGGCGACCCCCCCGGCGAGCAGCACCACGGCGAGGAGGAAGAGCCCCGCCCGTCGCAGCCAGAGGGGCCTGCGCGCCGTCACCTGAACCTCGCGGCGAGCCTTTGCAGGGGGGAGAGCTTCGGCTCGGGCGCGGCCTCCGGTGGCGGGGGCGCGGGCTTCGTCGCCGCATCCGGCTTGGAAGAACCGGAGGGCCGGGGCGGGACCACGCGCAGGGCGACGGCGTTCGAGAAGCCCGGACCGTCGCCGTCCGCCAGCTTGCCTGCCCCGTCGCAGATGCCGCGCAGCAGGTCGTCCAGCATCTGCCCCTCCGCCTTGGCGAAATCCGACAGCACGTAGCCGGCCACCCGGTCCTTGTGCCCCGGATGCCCGATGCCCAGCCGCACCCGCCCGTAGTCCGGCCCGATGTGCTGATGGATCGAGCGCAATCCATTGTGCCCCGCATGCCCGCCACCGCGCTTCAGGCGCAGCTTGCCGGGGGCGAGGTCCAGCTCGTCGTGAAAGACCGTGACGTCGCCCGGCTCCAGCTTGTGGAACCGCATCGCCGCGCCGACGGACTGCCCGGAGAGGTTCATGAAGGTGCCGGGCTTGAGCAGCCAGACCTTCTCGGAACCGAACCGCACCTCCGCGATCTCTCCCTGGAACTTCGCGCGCCAGGGCCCATCGCCCTGCTCCTGCGCGATCCGGTCCAGCGCCATGAAGCCGATGTTGTGGCGGTTGCCCGCGTATTTCGTGCCCGGATTGCCCAGGCCGACCCAGAGTTGCATGGGGGTGCTCCATCGGTTCCGCGCCGCCAGAGCTAAGGCATAGGGTCGCGGGGGGCCAGAGGGGGGAACCGCCTCCCGCGCCCCCGGTTGGGACGGTGACACGAGCGGAAGGGAACGTCGATGCACATCCTCATCTACGGTGCCGACGGGGCCACCGGTCACGCGGCTGGTCGACCAGGCGCTGCACGCGCGGCCACCGCGTCCGCGCCTCGGTCCACGCGCTCGACGGGTCCCAGAAGAGCGCCGACGGGCTGGAGTGGGTCGAGACCGACGTGCTCGAGGCCGACGGCGCCGAAGCGCGCGACATGGCGGGGATCGACGCCGTCGCTGAACGCGGTCGGGATCGCCGCGGGGCCCGGCACGGTTCTCGATCCGCCGCCGCTTCATACCGAAGGCACGCGCAACATTCTGGCCGCAATGGAGGCGGCGGACGTGGACCGGCTGGTCACGATCTCCGCCAGCTTCGTCGAGACGATGGCGCGAGGACCGATCTGGTTCCAGGCGGCCGCCCGGCTCGGCCTTGCTTCGATCTTCGCGCAGATGGGGGAGATGGAGAAGATCCTGCAGGCGACGCCCTGGTTGCGGTGGACGGCCATCCGCCCGGGCTGGCTGCTCGACGAGGCGGCGTCTGGCGACTTCGAGGTCTTCCACGATGTCATCCCGGAGGACCTGATCCGCACGCGGACCGGCGATCTGGCGGCCTTCATGCTGCGACTGCGTGGAAGGCGATCTGCACATCCGGGAAACGCCGGCGATCTCGCGTAAGGAACCGGCGGAAGTGTCGGGACCGGACGCGGTTGTGAAGGAGATGCTGGGGTAGGCAGCTCCCTACGCTAGCCTCGCATCTTCCCCCTCAGGACTTCGGGGGTCAGGAGGCCTTCGCGCCCATGCAGCATCGCGTGACAGTTCGGGCATACCGGCACGAGATCGACGGTCGGATCGACGGAGCCCGGCCGATCCATCTCGGAAAGCGGCCGAAGATGGTGAATGTGAATGAAGCCTATACCGACCGGACCGTAGATGCCCAGGAAATCCATTCCGCAGACGATGCAGGCGAGGGGCGCACCGTCACGCGTCGCATGCGCGATGCAGGCTGCTCGGTTCCGAGGGGACCGCTCATGGACGTGTATCGTCAGTTGCCGGCGCGCACCCTCGTCGTCCCAAGCATCGTGTTCGATATCGGGAATATCCCGAGGATGGAATACGGGCGCTCCACTCGGGCGCGAGCAGATGGTCCGATCCGTTCCAATCGGTTTACCATTTCTGCGCCGGGGCGTCGTGCCCAGCGAGCCGCAAGCTTCGACGTGGCGTTCCCAGGCCGACAAGGAAATCCGGGTCACCTCACGTGGCGATCCTGAATCGCGGCCATTCGTCGGTCATCCAGGAACCGGCCGCTGGCAGCATTCGACGACTTCTTTCCGGAGAAGTGGATCTTCGACCGACCCCGAATAAGCCAGTGGAGCGGATATACACCGACCCGACCCTCCGGCCATTCGAGCAAATAATCAGCGTTCGCGAGCTTCTGACCCGCCTCCGCCCGATTTTCCCTGGCACAAGCATCGTAAAGCGCGATCAAGTCGGGCCGATCGTCGTCCGGAAGCTCACCCCTCCATCGCCTCCAACTCGTCGATGAATCCTTCGATCATCGACAACCCCTTGTCCCAGAACGCCGGGTCCGACGCATCCAGCCCGAACGGCTCCAGCAGCTCCTTGTGGTGCTTCGATCCGCCGGCGCGGAGCATGTCGAAGTACTTCTCCTGGAAGCCCTCCGGCGCGTCCTCGTAGGCGGCGTAGAGCGCGTTCACGAGACCGTCCCCGAAGGCGTAGGCGTAGACGTAGAAGGGCGAGTGGACGAAGTGCGGGATATAGGCCCAGAAGTGCTCGTAGCCATCCATGTACTCGAACACCGGCCCGAGGCTTTCCGCCTGCACCGACATCCACAGCGCGTCGATGTCTCGAGGGCGTGAGTTCCCCCTCGGCGCGGGCGGCGTGCAGCTTGCACTCGAAGTCGTAGAAGGCGATCTGGCGGACGACGGTGTTGATCATGTCCTCGACCTTGCCCGCGAGCAGGATCTTGCGGGTCGCATCGTCCTTCGCCCCGTCGAGCATCGCGCGGAAGGTCAGCATCTCGCCGAAGACCGACGCGGTCTCGGCCAGCGTCAGCGGGCGTGGAGGACAGCATCTCGCCCTGACCGGCGGCCAGCACCTGATGGACGCCGTGGCCCAGCTCGTGCGCCAGCGTCATCACGTCGCGCGGTTTGCCCAGGTAGTTGAGCATCACGTAGGGGTGCACACTCGTCACGGTCGGATGCGCGAAGGCCCCCGGTGCCTTGCCCGGCTTCACGCCCGCGTCGATCCAGCCGCTGTCGAAGAACGGCTCCGCCAGCTTCGCCATCTCGGGCGAGAAGCCGGCATAGGCGTCCATCACGGTTCGGCGCGCCTCGTCCCAGCCGACCAGCCGCGTCTCCTCCATCGGCAGGGGCGCGTTGCGGTCCCAGACCTGCAGCGTCTCCAGCCCGAGCCACTTGGCCTTGAGCGCGTAGTAGCGGTGCGACAGGCGCGGGTAGGCGGCGACGACGGCATCGCGCAGCGCCTCCACGACCTCCGGCTCGACGTGGTTGGCGAGGTGGCGGGAGGCCTGCGGGGTAGGCAGGCCCCGCCAGCGGTCGCCGATCTCCTTCTCCTTGGCGAGCGTGTTGTGGACGCGGGCGAAGGTGCGGACGTTGCGGCCGAAGACATCGGCCAGGGCCCGCGCGCCGGCTTCGCGTTTGCTACGGTCCTGATCCGTCAACAGGTTGAGGGTGGCCTCGATGCCCAGCTCCTCGCCACCCACCGGGAAGGTCAGCCCGGCGATGGTCTCGTCGAAGAGCTTGTTCCAGGCCGAGGCGCCGACGACGGAACTATCGTGCAGGAACTTTTCCAGTTCGTCCGAGAGCTGGTACGGCTTCATCGCGCGCAGCCGGTCGAGCACGGGGCGGTAGCGGGCGAGGTCGGCATCCGCCGCCATCCAGCCCTCGTAGGTCGCGTCATCCACGCGGTTGAACTCCAGCGTGAAGAACACCAGCGGCGTGGTGAACTCCGTCAGCTTCCCCTCGCAGTCGGACATGAACTTGGCGCGGTCGCCGTCCGTCGTGACCTGATAGTAGCGCAGGCCGGCGTAGGACATGATGCGGCCGGCGATCTCGTCGATCTTCTCGTTGCGGCGGATGCATTCGAGCATCTGCCCCGCATCGAGCCCCGCCAGCCTGCCCTCGTAGTCGGCGGCGAAGGCTGCGCATTCCATCTCCAGCCATGCCATGTCGCGCTTGAGTTCCGGCGCGTCCTCGGCGGCGTAGAGGTCAGACAGGTCCCATTCGGGCAGGTCGCCCAGCGGCTCGCCGCCGGCGGGGGCGGCATTGGCGTCGCACAGGATCGTGCGGGGCGGACAGGCGGTGAAACGGGTCATCGGGGCCTCGTGGATGTATGTCCCGCCCTAGGTATGGCCCGCGCCCCCGGTCGGCAACCGCGCGCTCACTCCAGCGTCAGCGGCCCGGCCTCGGTCTCCATCCCCTCGGTCCGGTCGAAGCGCAGGTAGGCCAGCGCCCGGTCGCCGGAGACGGTGTGGATGGTGCCCGCCGCGCGCCCGCCCGAGGTGATCGCGGCCCCCGGCGAGACCGCGCCGCGCACGCGCGCCAGACCCTTGCGCAGCTCCGTCTTGTGCTTCATCCGCGCCACGATCTCCTGACCCACGAAGCAGCCTTTGCGGAAGTCGACACCGCCCAGCCGCTCGAACCCCATCTCCAGGATGTAGCTCTCGTTCGGGATCAGCTCGACGCCCGCGCGCGGCACCAGATGCTCCACCCGCGCCGCATCCCAGTCCACGTCATCGCCGCCGACGACACCGTAGTGCCGCCAGCCCATGCCCTGCCGTGGATCGGGCAGCGCGCCCGTCGGCATGTCGACCAGCCCCCGCGCGACGGTCAGCCCGCTGTCCGCGATCTCGACCTTCGAGCGCAGGCGGTACATCGTCAGCCGCTGCGCCAGACCCGCGGCCTGTTCGGTGGCGACGTCGAGGTAGAACGCCTCCGGGTCGCGGAAGGTGACGAAGTCGGCCAGGTACTTGCCCTGCGGCGTCAGCAGCGCGGCGTAGCCGAGCCCCGCCTCGGGCACGTCCCGCGTCAGGAGCCCGTTGAGGAAATGCGCGCGGTCGTCGCCGGAGATGCGGAGGATGGTGCGGTCCATCCCCGACAGATGGGGCAGGGGAGCGGCCGCGCCAACCCCCCGGCGTCGCCGATTGACCCCGCCGGGGCCGCGGCGTAGCGAATTGCCAATTGGCAATCAGGAGTCCCCATGTCGCTCGCCCACGGTCCCCGGACGCTCGCCATCCCGGGCCCCTCGATCATCCCGGACCGGGTGCTGCGCGCGATGCACCGCCCGTCGCCCAACATCTACGTCGGCCCGCTGGTGGACCTGACCCATTCGCTGATCCCGGACCTCAAGACGGTGGCGCAGACGGCGCAGAACGCGACGATCTACATCGGCAACGGCCATGCCGCCTGGGAGGCGTCGCTGGCGAACACCCACGCCAAGGGCGACCTCGTGCTGGTCCCGCGGACCGGCACCTTCGCCGACGGCTGGGCGGAGGTCGCGATCTGCATGGGGATCCGGGTGGAGATGCTGGATTTCGGCAACCGCTCCGCCATGGACCCGGCGGCCATCGGCCAGCGGCTGCGCGAGGATACGGCGCATGAGATCAGGTCGGTCCTTTGCGTCCACGTGGATACCTCCTCGTCGGTCAGGGCGGACCTGAAGGCGATCCGTGCGGAGATGGATGCGGCCGGCCACCCGGCATTGCTCCACGCGGACTGCATGGCCAGCCTCGGCTGCGACGAGATGCGGATGGACGAGTGGGGCGTCGACGTCGCTTTCGCGGGGTGCCAGAAGGGGTTGATGACGCCCGCCGGCGTGGCCTTCGTCTTCTACGGGGAGAGGGCGGCGCGGGCGCGGGAACGTTCGGACCTTGCGACCTACTACTGGGACTGGGTCCCGCGCACGAACCCCGAGATCTACTTCCGATACTTCCAGGGCACCGGCCCGACGCACCACCTCTACGGGCTGCGCGAGGCCCTCGACATGCTGGTGCACGAAGAGGGGATCGAGAACGCATGGGCCCGCCACGCAACCCTCGCCGGCGCGCTCCACGCCGCCTTCGCGCGGTGGGAGGATCACGGGACCGCCGGTGCGGGGCTGGAGCTCAACGTCCGCGACGCAGGCATCCGCTCGAACGCGGTGACGGCGGTGCGCCTGCCCGGGGACGGGACCCGGCTGCGGATGTGGTGCGAGGACCACATGGGCCTCACGCTCGGCATCGGGCTGGGCATGACGCCCGATCGCTACGGGCCGGAAGCCGACGGCTTCTTCCGCATCGGCCACATGGGCCATGTCTCGGGCCATTCGATGATGGGAACGCTCGGCTCGATCGACGCGGGGCTCAAGGCGCTGGGCGTGCCGCATGGGCCGGGCGCGCTGGAGGCTGCGGCGAAAGTGATGGCGGGGGTGGACCGCTAATCGCGGTGGCGGGCGAGCACGGCGTCGACCCGCGCGTCCCAGTCCGCGTCACGGGCGGCACGGAGGGCTGCGAGCCGGCCGATGGTGACGTGCAGCCCGAAGCAGAGGGCGAGGGCGACGAGGTAGCCGAAGGCCGCCCAGACAAGGACGAGGGCGGATAGCAGGATGAGCGCCGACATCGCCAGGAAGGCGTCGGTATAGTCCTGCACCCGGTCGAAATGGCCGTCGTCGCGCATGCTCGCCTCCATCAGCTTCCGACGAGACTAGCGCATGCCGCCGACAGGGGAAGTCATCTTCGCGCCGCGTCCAGCGCCAGTGGCAGGGCGGCGCGCAGGGCGTCCATGTCGGCCGCCGCTCCGCAGCCGATGCGGATGCAGCGGTCGAGCGGGGCCACCCCCGGCATCCGCACGAAGACCCCCTCCGCAAGCAGTCCGGCGAGGACAGCGCGCGCGAAACCCCCGTCCCGACCGCAATCGACGGCGACGAAGTTCGTGGCCGAGGGCAGGGGCGTGAGGCCGTTCTGCACGGCGATGGCGGCGATGGCGTCGCGGGACTGCGACGACCCGTGCCTGCACCTGCGCCAGCCAGGCGGTATCCGCGAGCGCCGCCACCGCACCCGCCTGCGCCACCCGGCCGAGGCCGAAGTGCAGCCGGACCTTGTCGAAGGCGCGGATCAGGTCGGCCGACCCGAGCGCGTAGCCGATGCGCATTCCCGCGAGCCCATGCGCCTTGGAGAACGTCCGCATCCGGATCACGCGGGGGTCGTGTACGTCGAGCGGCGGGATCACGCCTTCGGGGGCGAGATCGGCATAGGCCTCGTCGAGGCAGAGAAGGCAGCCGTCGGGCACCCGCGCGATCATGTCGGAGATGACCTGCGGCCCGTGCCAGCTGCCCATCGGATTGTCGGGGTTCGACAGGTAGATGAGCTTCGCGCCCACCTCCGCCGCCGTCGCCAGCAACGCCTCCGGGTCCTCGTGGTCGCCGGCGAAGGGCACTGCATGCAGCACTCCGCCGTGGCCCGTCACGTGATAGGCGAATGTCGGATAGGCCCCGGCCGAGGTCACGACCGCATCGCCCGGCGCGACGAGCAGACGGACGAGATAGCCCAGCAACCCGTCGATCCCCTCGCCGGCGACGACGTTCGCGGCGGGCACGTCGTGATGCGCGGCGAGGGCACGGCGCAGCGTATCGTACTCCGGGTCGCCATACATCCAGGCCTCCGCCGCCGCCTCCCGCATCGCCTCCACCGCGCTGGGGGAAGGGCCGAAGACGCTCTCGTTCGCACCCAGCCGGGCGGCGAAGGCGGCCCCTCGGGCGCGCTCCTGCGCCTCCGGGCCGACGAAGGGGATGGAGGCGGGCAGGCTCTCGGCCAGCGGGGTCAGTCTCATTGCGTGCTCTCCAGCGCGTGACTTCGGTCCACGACGTGCAGCAGCGGCTCGCCCGCGACGGCGCGGCGGATGTTCTCGGCCACCACGCGGGCGGCCGTCGCGGGCCGGGTGGCGGAGGCGATGTGCGGGGTGACGGTGACTTTCGGATGGCTCCAGTAGGGATCGTCCGCCGGCAGCGGCTCCACCCGGAACGTGTCGAGCGTGGCATGCCCGAGCCGCGGCAGTTCCGCCAGAAGCGCCGCATCGTCGATCAACGCGCCCCGCCCGGGGTTCAGCAGCACCGCGCCGTCGCGCATCCATCCGAGGGTCTCCGCATCCATCAGGTTCTCCGTCGCGGCCGTGTGCGGTGTCAGCAACACGACGATCCGCGCGGCTCCCAGCGCCTCCCGCAGGCCGTCGCGGCCGGTGACGGAATGCACGCCCGCCAGACCCTTCGGCGTCCGAGACCAGCCGGTAACGGGAAAGCCAAGCCCGACCAGCGCGCTGGCGCAGGCGGCCCCGAGCGCGCCCAGCCCCAGCATCGCCACCGGACATTCGGCCGCGAGCGGCGGCGCGGGCACGTCCCAGCCCGCCCCCGCGATCTGCGCGTCGAGCCCCAGATGATGGCGCAGCACGTGGCCCGTCACCCATTCCACCATCCCCTGCGTCAGTCCGGCATCGACCATCCGGCAGAGCGGCACGGTGATGGTCGGGTTCCCCTCCACCGTCTCCACGCCGGCCCAGAGGGTCTGGACGCCGCGCAGCGCGGTATAGGGGGCGAAATCATACAAAGAGGAGCTCGGCGTGTAGACGATCCAATCGATCGCGGCGGGATCATGAGGGGCGTCGAACTGCACGATCTCCGCCCGCACGCCCGCATCGGCGAGCGCGGCGGGCAGGATCTTCCGGTATGCCTCCCACGCGCCGGGCTTCGCGGCGAACAGCACGCGCATCACGTGGCGAAGGCCCCGGCGAGGTTCCGCATCCCCTTGAACTCGAGCGGATTGCCGAACGGGTCGAGCAGGAACATCGTCGCCTGCTCCCCCGGCTGCCCCTCGAAGCGCAGGACCGGGGCAATCACGAACTCGACCTTCGCTGTCTCCAGCCGGTCGGCCAGCACGCGCCAGTCGTCCATCTCCAGCAGCGCCCCGAAATGCGGCATCGGGACCATGTGATCGCCGACGCGGCCGGTGGGCGCGTGGTCGAACGGCTCCCCCAGATGCAGGCTGATCTGATGCCCGAAGAAGTCGAAGTCGACCCATGTCTCCGTGGAACGCCCCTCCTTGCAGCCCAGCATTCTGCCATAGAAACCGCGAGCCACGTCGAGGTCGTGGATGTTGAATGCCAAGTGGAAGATGCTCATGCCCTGTCCTCTTTCCATAAGTATCCCGGGGTCCGGGGCTGGCCCCGGCCGCCTCAGGAGGGGTCGCGCCAGCGGTTCACGATCGGGTAGCGCCGGTCCAGCCAGAAGGCTCGCTGCGTCAGCCGAGCGCCGGGGGCGGACTGGAAGCGCTTGTATTCCGACTGGTAGATCAGCTTCTCGATATGCTTCACCACCGCCCGGTCGTGTCCGGCCTCCACCACCTGTCCGACGGATTCCTCCCGGTCGATCAGCCGCTTCAGGATGTCGTCGAGCACCGGATAGGGCGGCAGGCTGTCCTCGTCCTTCTGATCGTCGCGCAGCTCCGCGCTCGGCGGCTTGTCGATCACGCGCACCGGCATGACCTCCCCGTCCGGACCTTTGAACCACGGTACCGTGTTCTCGTTCCGCCAGCGACAGACGTCAAAGAGGTCGGTCTTCCAGAGGTCCTTCACCGGATTGTAGCCGCCCGACATGTCGCCGTAGATCGTGGCGTAGCCCACCGCGACCTCCGACTTGTTGCCCGTCGTCAGCAGCATCGCGCCGAACTTGTTGGACATCGCCATCAGCAGCAGGCCGCGCAGGCGGGACTGGATGTTCTCCTCCGCGAGATCGGGGGTCGTGCCCTCGAAGAGCGTGGCCAGCGCCTCCGTCACCGCCGCCCGCGGCCCGGTGATCGGCAGCGTGTCGAGGTGGCAGCCGAGCCGGTCGGCCACGCCGCGCGCATCTTCAAGCGAGTGTTCCGACGTGTACTCCGACGGCAGCATGATGCAGTGGACGTTGCCCGCCCCCAGCGCATCCACGGCGATGGCCGCGACGATGGCGGAATCCACGCCCCCCGACAGGCCCAGCAGCGCGCGGTCGAAGCCGGCCTTGGTCATGTAGTCGCGGGTGGCCAGCACCATCGCCTCGTAATCGGCGCCCGCCCCGTGCGGCTGCGCGGCCTTTTCGCCCTCCGCAGCGGTCCAGCCCTGGTCTCGCCGCGGATGAAGTCGATGTGGCGGAGCGCCTCCACGAAGGAGGGCAAGTGATGCGCCAGCCCGCCGCCCGGGTTGAGCACGAAGCTGGCCCCGTCGAATATCTGATCGTCCTGCCCGCCGACGAGGTTGAGGTAGACGAGCGGCAGTCCGGTCTCGACCGTGCGCGCGACCATGTGGCCGTAGCGGACGTCCTGCTTGCCGCGGAAGTAGGGCGAGCCGTTGGGGACCAGCAGGATCTCCGCGCCGGTCTCCGCCAGGGTCTCGGCCACGTCGTCGAACCAGGCGTCCTCGCAGATCGGCGTCCCGATGCGGACCGGGCCGACGGTGTAGGGCCCGGAGATGTCGCCGGACGTGAAGTAGCGCTTCTCGTCGAAGACCTTGTAGTTCGGCAAATGATGCTTGTGCACCTCAGCCACGATGCTCCCGCCGTGGGCCACGACCCAGGAGTTCATCGGCTTCTCCTCCCCCTCGGGCCAATGCGCCAGCCCGATCCCGAGGGCCGGGCCATCGGCGCAATCCGCCACCAGCGCGTCGAGGACGACGCGGGCATGGGCCACGAAGGCGGGCTTCCGGATCAGGTCCTGTGGCTGGTAGCCGGTAAGGAACATCTCCGGCAGGGCGACCATGTCCGCGCCCGCCGCCTTCGCCTGGGCCCAGACGCTCCGGGCCTGCGCGGCGTTGCCTTCGAGATCGCCCATGACGGGGTTCGACTGGGCCAGCGTCAGGCGGAAGGTGTCGGTCATCGCGGCCTCCGGGCGGTGCGTGCCCGGACGTAGCCCGCCGGTGCGCCGGGGGGAAGCGCCGATCCCCGGGGGGCGAGGGTCCGCTTCGCCGCACCGCATTGCCCCGCCGGGCGGCCTTGCCTAGCCTGCGGTCGAAGCAGGGCGTGGAGGGGCGGGGAATGGACAGGTGGATCGGCGCGTTCGCGGCTTGCCTTCTGACGGGCCTGACGGGCCCCGCGGTGGGGCAGGACGTCGTGACCAAGCAGTATGACGACGGCGGCGTCTACGAAGGTGCGATCAGGGCCGGCCGGCAGCACGGGACGGGCACCTACACGCTGCCGACCGGCTCGGTCTATTCGGGCGAGTGGAGCGACGGGCAGATCGTCGGGCAGGGCCGTGCCGTCTTCCCGGACGGCTCCATCTACGAAGGCGAGTTCGCCGATGGACGCCCCGAGGGGACCGGGCGGATCACCTTCGCGGACGGCGCGACCTATGCGGGCTCCTGGATCGCCGGCCGGATCGAGGGGGAGGGCGTGGCCGACTACGCCGACGGCACGCGCTACACCGGCACCTTCGCAGGCGGTGTGCACGACGGCATAGGCGTGATGGAGGCCCCCAACGGTTACCGCTACGAAGGGGGCTGGGTCGCGGGGCGCAAGGCGGGGCAGGGGCGGATCTCCTATCCCGACGGGGCCGTCTACGAAGGCGGGATGGCGCAGAACCGGCGGTCGGGGCAGGGCATCTTGCGAGAGGCGGATGGGACCGTCTACGACGGCGGCTGGTCCGATGGGCGCATCGACGGGGAGGGCACCCTGCGGCACGCGAACGGTGACGTCTATGCGGGCGACCTGGCGGACGGTCTGCGGCAGGGACGGGGGCGCTTCGTCTCCGCCGCCGGCGACGTCTACGATGGGGAGTTCCGGTCGGACCGTCGTCACGGGCAGGGCACCTTCGTGGCCGTCGGCGGCTACCGCTACGAGGGTGCCTGGGTCGAAGGGCGGATCGAGGGGAGCGGCCGGATGGTCCACTCCGACGGATCGGTCCACGAGGGCCTGTTTCTGGACGGCCGGGCGGAGGGGCCGGGGCAGATCGTCTATGCCGATGGGTCGCGCTACGACGGCGGTTGGGTCGCCGGTGCGATGGAGGGCCGCGGCCGCGCGGTCTATGCGGGCGGGCAGGTCTACGAGGGAGAGTTTCTCGCGGGGCTCAGCCACGGCGCGGGCGTGATGACCCATCCCGACGGATACCGGCACGAGGGCGCATGGGCCGCGGGTCTGCCCGAGGGGCGGGGCGTCGTGACCTATGCGGACGGGACGCGATACGCGGGCGGGTTCATGGCCGGGCGGCGGCACGGATGGGGAACGATCGCACTGTCGGACGGGGCAGGCTACACCGGCAACTGGGCCGATGGGGACATGGACGGACAGGGGGTCGCCAGGCTGGCCAACGGCGACGTCTATACCGGCACCTTCGTGGCGGGCGAACGGGAGGGTCGCGGCACGATGCGCTACGCCACGGGGCAGGTGGATGGTGGGCTCTGGACCGCGGGCGTCCTGACGGAGCGGGACGGGTCCGTGGCACCCCTGGCGGATGCATCGGCGGAGGTCGCACCCGCCGACTGACCCGTCAGACGCGCTCGCCCGTGTCGAGCCTCGCCAGGAAAGCGGCCGCGTCGGACAGCACGGCGGACCGCCGGTCCTCGTCCATCCGGTCCCACGTCCGGTACATCTGCGCCATGCGGGGGTTGTTCTCGAAGCGGTCGCGGTGGCGGTTCAGGAAGTCCCAGTAGAGCAGGTTGAACGGGCAGGCCCCCTCGCCTGTCTTGGTGGTCACCGAATAGGCGCAGCTGCGGCAGTAGTCCGACATCTTGTTGATGTAGTTGCCGCCCGAGACGTAGGGCTTGGACGCGACCACGCCCCCGTCCGCGAACTGCGACATGCCGATCACGTTGGGCGCCTCGACCCATTCGTAGGCGTCGGCGTAGACCACCAGATACCATTCGCTGACCTGCTGCGGGTCGAGCCCGGCGAGGATGCCGAAGTTGCCCGTCACCATCAGCCGCTGGATGTGGTGGGCGTAGGCTTCCTCCATCGTGGTGGTCACGCACTCGCGGACGCAGCGCATGTCGGTATCGCCGGTCCAGTAGAACTCCGGCAGGGCGCGGCTGGCCCCGAGACCGTTGCGGGACGCGTAACCCGGCCCTTCGCGGAAGTAGACGCCGCGGATGTATTCCCGCCAGCCGATGATCTGCCGGATGAACCCTTCGGCGGCGTTGATCGGCACGTCGCCCGCCTTCCAGGCCGCGACGGCCGCCTCGCAAACCTCCCGCCAGCCCAGCAGACCCGCGTTCATGTAGACCGACAGGAGCGCGTGGAACATGAACGGCTGGCCGATGACCATCGCGTCCTGATAATCGCCGAAGGTGGGAAGCGAGGTGGCGACGAAGTGGTCCAGCGAGGCCAGTGCGCCGGCCCGGTCGGTGGCGAACCAGAAGCCGTCGAGCGTGCCGTAGCGGTTGCCGAAGCGGGTCCGCACGAGGTCGAGCACCTCGTCGGTGATCCCGTCGGTCGCGTGCCGCAGCGGACCCGGCGCGGTCGTCCCCTTCGGCGCGCGCTTGCGGTTGTCATGATCGTAGTTCCACTTGCCGCCCGCGGGTTTGTCGCCCTCCATCATCAGGCCGGTCTTGCGCCGCATGTCGCGGTAGAACCACTCCATCCGCAGCTCCTTGCGCCCCTCCGCCCATTCCTCGAACTCCGCATGGGTGCACAGGAACCGCTCGTCGGGGAGGAGCCGGACGGGGAGGGGGCAATCCTCCAGCGCGGCGATCAGGCGGAATTCGCCGGGTTCGGTGGCGATGACCTCCTGCGCGTCTGTCGCGTCGGCCGCGCGCAGCAACTCGCCGGGGATGGACTGGGTATTGTCCGGGTCGTCGAGCGTCGTGTAGCGGACCGTCCAGCCTTCGGCCTGCAGGTGGGCGGCGTGCTTGCGCATCGCGGCGAAGAGGAAGGCGATCTTGCGGGGGTGGTGGGGGACGTAGTCCGTCTCCGCCTGCACTTCCGCCATGACCACCACGTCGCGCGCCCGGTCGCCCTCGCGCAGCGCACTCAGGTCGTCGGAGAGCTGATCGCCCAGCACGAGGATCAGCCGCCCTACCATTCGATGCGCGTCCCCGCGTAGTCGAAGAACCCGCCGCTGTCGTCGGGGGTGAGGCCCATCAGCACGTCCGTCAGGTTCGCCGCCGCCGCCGCCGCGGTCACCTTCGGGGCCTTGTAGCCTTCGGTGAAGGCGGTCTCCACCGTGCCGGGATGGAGCGCCACGACGACCGTCCCCTTTCGCTTGCGTCCGATCTCGATGGCGGCCCCGTGGACGATCTGGTTCGCCGCCGCCTTGGCCGCGCGATAGGAGTACCAGCCGCCCATCCGGTTGTCCCCGATGGAGCCGACCCGTGCCGTGAGCACCCCGACGCGCGCGGTATCGACCAGGAGCGGAGCGAGATGCTTGAGCACCAGGGCAGGGCCGATGGCGTTGACGGCGAAGGTCCGCGCCATGGCCGCCGCGTCGATGGCGTCCAGCGTCTTCTCGGGCGCATGGCCCCCGGGTGCGAGGATGCCGGTCGCCACGAAGGCGACGTCGATCGGCGCGATGCCGGCAAGGGCCTCCGCGACGCTCGCCTCGTCGGTCACGTCCAGCCCGGTGCCCGAGCGCGACAGGCGGGTGACGTCGTGGTCCGCGGCGAGGTGATCGGCGAGTGCCGCGCCGATGCCGCCCGACGCGCCGATGATGAGTGCGTGTTTCATCGCCTGCGACCTAGGGGGGCGGCCGGTCCCGTCCAGTGAACGCGGTTCCGGGCAGTCGTAGCGGAGCAAGATGCGGCGACGGAGCGGTTGACCCGGGTGACGGAAGCGTCGTCTGCTGACCGGGCAGAGGTTTCAGGCGAAGGATCGGTCATGCATGCGAAGATCGTCGTCCTGATCGCCGCCACCCTCGCCGGACCGGCGGGCGCGCTGGAACTGGTGGAGACCGGGCGATACTCCCTGAACCGCCCGGCCAGCCTGGAGTACGACCCGACGTTCTGCGGGCTCTGGATCGCGAACGAGGGGCCGGAGGCGGTGCTCCTGACGCTGGACGGGCAGGAACTGCGCCGGATCCGCAGCGACATGAGCCGGATCAAGGCCATCGCGATCGAGGGGGACCACCTGATCGTGGGCGACGGGTCCGGCAGGCTGCAGCGGTTGACGAAGGACGGCGCGTCGCTGGGGGAGCCGTTCATGCTGGACGGCGGGTTCGCGGACACCGAGGGCATCGCCGTCGACGCGGGCGGCCGCATCGTGACGGTGGAGGACGATCCGGAGCGCCTGACCTGGTTCACGCCCGAGGGCCGGATGGTGGAACGGCGGAACACCCGGACCATGACGCCGCCCCTGACGGAGGCGCAGGGCATCGCCATCGACCCGCGCACCGGCCACATGCTGATCGTGGACGACCGGGAGGGCACGAACAGCCTCTACGAGTTCACCGCGGACGGCACGTTCCTCGGCCGCGCGTCGCTGTGGGAATACGGCGACGACCCGGAGGGCGTGGCGATCCGGCCCGGCTCGAACCAGCTCTTCGTCGCCTTCGACGGCGGGGCGGAGATCGTCACGTTCGACTACACCCCCACGCTGCCCGAAGGCGCGCGGCCGCTGCCTCCCGGTGCCGATTGCATGATGTTCTAGCTTTGGGGGTTCACATCCCCTTCGGTTCGCGTAATCTGGCGACATGACGAAGTGCTGCCCGATCCTCGACCTGCTTCTTAGCCGCTCCTGAGCGTGCCCTTCGGCGCGACCGCTCGGGAGTGAGACGCAGCGCCGGACCGGATCAACCAGCCTCAGGACTTCGCCATGACCACCCCATCCAGACCCGCCTCACCCTCCGATTCCAGGGTGATCATCTTCGACACCACCCTGCGCGACGGAGAGCAGTCGCCGGGTGCTACCATGACCCATGACGAGAAGCTGGAGATCGCCTCCATGCTCGACGACATGGGCGTGGACGTGATCGAGGCGGGCTTTCCCATCGCCTCCGATGGTGACTTCGCCGCCGTCCGCGACATCGCCATCGCCGCCAAGCACGCAACGATCTGCGGTCTGGCGCGCGCAAACCTCAAGGATATCGACCGGTGCTGGGAGGCGGTGAAACACGCGCGGAGGCCCCGCATCCACACGTTCATCGGCACCTCGCCGCTGCACCGCGCCATCCCGAACCTGACGCAGGAGGAGATGGCCGATCGGATCCATGAGGCGGTGACCCACGCCCGCAACCTGTGCGACGACGTGCAGTGGTCGTCGATGGACGCGACGCGGACGGAGTGGGAGTACCTCGCCCGCACCGTCGACATCGCGATCCGCGCAGGGGCCACGACGATCAACATTCCCGATACGGTGGGTTACACGGCTCCCAACGAATCCGCCGAACTGATCCGCCGCCTGATCGCCGAGGTCGAGGGGGCGGAGGATGTGGTCTTCGCCACGCATTGCCACGACGATCTGGGCATGGCGACGGCGAACTCGCTGGCCGCTGTCGAAGGCGGCGCGCGGCAGATCGAGTGCACGATCAACGGCCTCGGGGAGCGCGCGGGCAACACCGCGCTGGAGGAGGTGGTGATGGCGCTCAAGGTGCGTCACGACATCCTGCCGTACTCCACCGGCGTCGACACCCGCAAGCTGATGGCGATCTCGCGTCGGGTGGCCAGCGTCTCGGGCTTCGCGGTGCAGTTCAACAAGGCCATCGTCGGCAAGAACGCCTTCGCCCACGAGAGCGGGATCCATCAGGACGGGATGCTCAAGAACGCGGAGACCTTCGAGATCATGCGCCCCGAGGACGTCGGGCTGGCCGAGACCTCGCTGGTGATGGGCAAGCATTCGGGCCGCGCGGCGCTGCGCTCCAAGCTGGCGGATCTGGGCTACGAGGTGGAGGGCAACCAGCTGGCCGATGTCTTCGTGCGCTTCAAGACGCTGGCCGATCAGAAGAAGGAGATCTTCGACGACGATCTGGTGGCGCTGATGCAGGACGAGGAGCGCTCGGGCGAGGACCGCATCAAGGTCGAGCGCCTGCGCGTGGTCTGCGGCACCGACGGGCCGCAATCCGCGGAGCTGACGCTGACCATCGACGGGGAGGCCCATTCGGCGGAGGCTGCGGGCGACGGCCCGGTGGACGCGGCGTTCAACGCGGTGAAGGCGCTGGTCCCGCACGAGGCGCGGCTGCAGCTCTATCAGGTCTCCGCCGTGACGGAAGGAACGGACGCGCAGGCCACGGTGTCGGTGCGCATGGAGGAGGACGGCCGCATCGTCTCGGGTGCATCGGCCGACACGGATACGGTGGTCGCCAGCGTGCGCGCCTACGTCAACGCGCTGAACCGCTTGCTGTTGCGGCGCGAAAGGACGGGCAGGGACGCGCGGGAGATCTCGTACAAGGACGTCGGCTAACTCGATGAGCCTTTGTTAAGGGGCTGCATGGCAAGATCGGCGTATGTCGATGACCGATACACGCAGAACCACCTTCCTCACGGTCCGCTTGGCGGATTGCGGGGCCGATATGCTGATCCGTAAGCTCGGTGCGTTCCGGGCTGCGGTTCGCACCGCGAGGGCGGGACGTCCGTTCGAGATCGACGCCTTCGTCGTGTTGCCCGACCATTTCCATGCCGTCCTGGCGGTGTTCGGCGGAAGTGCGGGAGGCGTCGATCGGATCGAAGCGATTAAGGCCGCATGTTCGGCGATCATTCGGAGCGATCGAGAGTTCTGGCCTTTGGGAGAAGGGCCATCTGGAGTGGCAGATCGATACGGAGCAGGATCTGAACGACGCGATCCGTCGTTGCTGGAATCGATCCGGTCAGGCATGGGTTTGTCGACGACCCGTTCGGATGGCCCCACTCCTCCATTCACCGGGACAGGCGTGCGACGCTGGCCACACGGGACGGCGCTGCGGGCCGCCTCCGGCAGGCCGCCGCCCATCCCCCCACCCGACCCTTCCCCCCGCCGTTCCCGTCCGATAGACCGCAGCGAACCCTCCGGGCCCGACCGCCACGGGGGCCGGTGCGGTTTGGGGACGCTTGACATGAATATCTTCGGAAGCCTGTTCAGTTCGGACATGGCCATCGACCTCGGCACGGCGAACACGCTGATCTACGTCAAGGGCAAGGGCATCGTCCTCAACGAGCCGTCCGTCGTCGCCTACCATACCAAGAACGGACGCAAGGAAGTGCTCGCCGTGGGCGAGGACGCGAAGCTCATGCTGGGCCGCACGCCGGGCTCCATCGAGGCGATCCGGCCGATGCGCGAGGGCGTGATCGCCGACTTCGACACCGCCGAGGAGATGATCAAGCACTTCATCCGCAAGGTCCACAAGCGCTCGACCTTCACCAAGCCCAAGATCATCGTCTGCGTCCCGCATGGTGCCACGCCCGGTGGAGAAGCGCGCGATCCGCCAATCCGTGCTCGGGGCCGGCGCGCGAAAGGCGGGGCTCATCGCGGAACCCATCGCGGCGGCCATCGGGGCGGGCATGCCGATCACCGATCCGACCGGCTCCATGGTCGTCGACATCGGCGGCGGGACCACGGAGGTCGCCGTGCTGTCGCTGGCCGACATCGTCTACGCCCGCTCGGTCCGGGTGGGCGGCGACCGGATGGACGAGGCGCTCATCAGCTACCTGCGCCGACACCAGAACCTGCTGGTGGGCGAGGCCACGGCCGAACGCATCAAGAAGGAGATCGGCACCGCGCGGATGCCCGAGAACGGGCGCGGCGAGGTCATGCGCATCCGCGGGCGCGACCTGCTCAACGGCGTGCCGAAGGAGACGGAGATCAGCCAGGCGCAGGTCGCCGAGGCGCTGGCCGAACCGGTGCAGCAGATCTGCGAGGCGGTGATGACCGCGCTGGAATCCACGCCCCCCGACCTCGCCGCCGACATCGTCGACCGTGGCGTCATGCTCACCGGGGGCGGCGCGCTGCTGGGAGAGCTGGACCTCGCGCTGCGCGAGCAGACCGGCCTGAACATCTCCGTGGCCGACGAATGCCTGAACTGCGTCGCGCTCGGCACCGGCAAGGCGCTGGAATACGAGCGTCAGCTGAGCCACGTCATCGACTACGAGAGCTGATCCGCGGTGGCGCGGACCCGCCCCGGAGACGACGTCTACGGCCGGCCGCTGCGCCGCCTCCTCATCACGCTGCTCTGCGTCCTGCTGGTCGGGCTCATCCTGCTCTGGCGGGTCGACAACTCCCGCGCCGAGCGCCTTCGCGCCGCGATGGTCGACCGGATCGTGCCCAACGTCGAATGGGCGCTGGCCCCCGTCACCTGGGCCGGACGGCTGGTGCAGGGGTTCGAGGGATACGCCCGCGTCTACGAGCAGAACCAGGACCTGCGCCGCGAGTTGCAGCAGATGAAGGCCTGGCGGGAGGCTGCGATCCAGCTCGAGCAGGAGAACGCGCGCCTGCTGGACCTCAACAAGGTGCGCCTCTCGCCGGAGCTGACCTACGTGACCGGCGTGGTGCTGACGGATTCCGGCTCACCCTTCCGCCGCTCCGTTCTGCTCAACATCGGGGCCGGCGACGGCATCCGGGACGGCTGGGCGGCGATGGACGGGCTGGGCCTCGTCGGGCGGATTTCGGGCGTCGGCGCGCGCACGGCGCGGGTCCTCCTGCTGACGGACGGGAACAGCCGCGTGCCGGTCACGATCCAGCCCTCGGGCAAGCGCGCGATCCTCGCCGGAGACACGACGGGAGCCCCCGCCCTCGACTTCGTGGAGAACCCCGAGGACGTGCGCGCCGGCGACCGCATCGTGACGTCGGGCGACGGCGGCGTCTTCCCCCCCGATCTTGCCGTCGGGCAGGTCGTGCGCGGTGCGGACGGACGGCTGCGCGTGGCACTTGCCGCGGACACGAGCCGGCTGGAGTTCCTGCGCGTGCTGCGGACGCGGCCCGAACCCGAGATCTCCTCGACCGGAGATCTGCTCCTGCGCTCTCCTAGTCCGATGCAGGGCCCGCCCGCGCCGGACGGGCTCTAGGCCCGTGGCAACGCGCACGATCTGGCGCTACCGGATGATCTTCGCACTGCTCTGCGCGCTCTTCGTGTTCTTCGCGCTGCTGCCCTTCGGGGACGACGGCGACAGTCTGCCCGGTCCGGACCTCGTGTTCTGCCTCGCGGCGGCATGGATCCTGCGCCGCCCCGACTATGTGCCGGTCTGGCTGCTGGTCGGTCTGCTTTTGCTCGGGGACGTCCTGCTGATGCGGCCCCTCGGGCTCTGGACGCTGATCCTGCTGCTCACGAGCGAATACCTGCGCCGCCGTGTCGACTACACCGAGGCACTGCCCTTCGGGTCGGAGATCGCGCTCGTCGCGCGCTGTGTCCTCGTCGCCTTCGTCGCCGATCACCTCGTCCTGATGCTGCTCCTCGCGCAGACGCCGCCACTGCTCGGCCAGGGCGTGCACGCCCTGGCGACGATTGCCTTCTATCCCCCGATCGCGATATTCTCGCAGCTGATCGGGGTCCGGCGGCTGGCCCCCGGCGAGCTGGACAGTCTTGGCACCCGTGCCTGACGGCGGCGGGACGAACGATCGGGGTGTGCCATGAAACGCAGCGCGCAGGACGTCCTGCTCTCGAACCGGCTGATCACCCGGCGCGCCCTCGTGCTGGGCGGCGCGCAACTCGGCTTCGGGGCTCTGTTGCTCGGGCGGATGCGGCACCTTCAGGTCGATCAGGCCGACGCCTTCCTGCTGCTGGCCGAGGAGAACAGGATCAAGGTCCGGCTGATCGCGCCCACCCGCGGGGTCATCTACGATCGCAATGGCGTGGAACTCGCCGGCAACGAGCAGATCTACCGCGTGTCGATGATCCGCGAGGATGCGGACGACGTGGACGCGGTGGTGGCCCGCCTGCGCGGTCTGGTCCGGCTCGACGAGGAAGTGCTGCAGCGCGCCCTGCGTGAGATGGACCGCCGCCCGCACCAGGCGGTGACGCTGGCCGACCGGCTGACCTGGGAGGAGCTTTCGGCGATCGCGGTGAACATGCCCTCCATGCAGGGGATCACGCCAGAAGTGGGATTGAGCCGGGTCTATCCGCTCGGCTCCGACTACGCCCATGTCGTCGGTTACGTCGGCCGCGTGTCCGAGCGCGACATCGAGGCGGAGGAAGACCCCGATCCGCTCCTTCAGACGCCGCAGTTCCAGATCGGCAAGCTGGGCGTGGAACGTCAGCTGGAGGGCGTGCTGCGCGGCAAGGCCGGGGCGCGGCGGGTCGAGCAGAACGCGGCCGGCCGCATCATGCGCGAGCTTGGCCGGACGGAAAGCCTCTCGGGCGGGGACGTGCAGCTGACCATCGACGCGGGACTGCAGAACTTCACGCAGGCACGGCTCGGCGACGAATCCGCCAGCGCCGTCGTGATGGACGTGCGCAACGGCGACGTGCTCGCCGCCGTCTCCTCGCCCAGCTACGACCCGAACCTCTTCGTCACCGGCATCAGCGTTCCCGACTACGCGGATCTGCGCGAGAACGATCACCGGCCGCTGCACAACAAGATCGTGCAGGGCCTCTACCCGCCCGGGTCCACCTTCAAGATGGTGACGCTTCTCGCGGCCCTGGACGCAGGCGTCATCACCCCCTCCGACAGGTTCTTCTGTCCGGGCCACACCACGGTGTCCGGCCGTCGGTTCCATTGCTGGAAGCGGGCGGGGCACGGCTGGGTCGACGCGGCGGGATCCCTGCGCGAAAGCTGCGACGTCTACTACTACGAGCTGGCGCAGAAGGCGGGCATCGCCAACATCTCGAAGATGGCCCGCAAGCTGGGCCTCGGCGTACCCTATGACCTGGAGATGACCTCCGTCAGCGAGGGGCTGATCCCCGACCGGGCGTGGAAGCGGTCCCGGCGGGGCGAGGAATGGGTCGTGGGCGACAGCCTGAACGTCTCCATCGGGCAGGGGTTCGTGCTGACCTCGCCGATGCAGCTCGCGGTGATGACGGCGCGGATCGCCAGCGGGCTGGAAGTGTCGCCGCGGCTCGTGCGCTCCGTCGACGGGGTGCCGCGCCCCTCGGGGGTCGCCGGGCCGCTGGACCTGCCGCGCAGCCTGCTCGACCGGGCGCGGGACGGGATGGATCAGGTCGTGAACGCCCGTGGCGGCACCGCCGGGCGCTCCAGGTTCGACCTCGGCGGGCTGAAATGGGCCGGCAAGACCGGAACGAGCCAGGTGCGCAACATCACAGCGGCCGAGCGTGCGCGGGGCGTCACCCGCAACGAGGATCTGCCGTGGGGCCGACGCGACCATGCTCTCTTCGTCGGCTACGCCCCCTACGACGATCCGAAGTATTCCGTCTCCGTCGTCGTCGAGCACGGCGGCGGCGGTTCGGCGACCGCGGCCCCGGTGGCGCGCGACATCATGCTCTACGCGCTGAGCGGCGGCATCCCTCCGCTCGATGCCTATCCCTCGGGGCAGCGCGGAGAGATCGAGGAACGTTTCGCGGCCCTCGAGCTCAACCCGGCCGTGATCCGCCGGACGCCGGGCACGTCGGAAGCGTGACGTGAGCTATCTCGAATACAACGTCGCCCGCGTCCCGCAGGGGTTCGGCAAGGTTCTGGCGCTCAATTACGGGCTGATCCTGCTCGTGTCCGCGGTCGCCTGCATCGGCTTCCTCGTCCTCTATTCCGTCGCCGGCGGCGACTGGCGCTGGGCGGAGCCGCAGATGCAGCGCTACGTGCTGGGCCTCGGCGTGATGCTCTTCGTGGCGATGATCCCGATCTGGTTCTGGCGAAACATCTCGGCCGTCATGTACGGCGTGACGGTGCTGCTCCTCATCGCGGTGGAGTTCGTCGGGGCGACGGGCGGCGGCGCGCAGCGGTGGATCGACCTCGGCTTCATGCGCCTGCAACCGTCGGAGCTCATGAAGGTGACGCTCGTGCTGGTGCTCGCCGCCTACTACGACTGGCTGCCGGTGACGAAGGTGAGCCGGCCGATCTGGGTGATCGTGCCGCTGGTGCTGATCTGCGCGCCCACCGCGCTGGTGCTCCAGCAGCCCGACCTCGGCACCTCGATCCTGCTGATCGCGGGCGGCGGGGCGGTGATGTTCCTCGCCGGCGTGCACTGGGCCTACTTCGCCACCGTCATCGCCGCGGGCGTGGGGCTGGTCACTGCCGTCCTGCAATCGCGCGGGACGACGTGGCAGCTCATCAAGGACTACCAGTACCGTCGGATCGATACTTTCCTCGACCCGGATTCCGACCCGCTGGGGGCTGGCTACCACATCACCCAGTCCAAGATCGCGCTCGGGTCCGGCGGCTGGACCGGTAAGGGCTTCATGCAGGGCACGCAGGCGCGGCTGAACTTCCTGCCCGAGAAGCACACCGACTTCATCTTCACCACACTGGCGGAGGAATTCGGGCTCGTCGGTGGAGTCAGCCTGCTGGCGCTCTACCTGCTCATCATCGCCTTCTGCGTGGCTTCAGCGCTGCGCATGAAGGACCGCTTCGCCTCGCTTGCCACGCTGGGCATCGCCGTCGCCTTCTTCCTGTTCTTCGCGGTGAACATGTCGATGGTGATGGGCATGGCTCCGGTCGTCGGCGTGCCGCTGCCGCTGGTGAGCTACGGCGGGTCTGCGATGCTGGTTCTGATGCTGGCTTTCGGGATCGTTCAGTCCGCCCATGTCCACCGGCCCCGGGCGCAGGGCGAGGGCAGGCTCTTCAAGCGGTGACCTTCAGGTCTGTGACCAGACGGCCATCTCGGTCCCGCCCGGCTCGCGGAACTGGAAGCGTCGGCCGCCGGGGAAGTCGAAGATCTCCTTTGTGATCTCGGCCCCGGCGGCGCGGATCGTTTCCAAGTCCGTCTCCAGATCGTCGGAGGCCAGCACGACGAGCGGAGCGCGCAGGACCCCGCGTTCGATCCCCCCGCCGATCCCAGCCTCCCGGATGTCGCGGTAGTCCGGTCCGTAATCCACGAAGGACCAGCCGAAGGCTTCTGCGAAGAACGCCTCGGTCTTCTCCATCTCCGGCGAGGCGAACTCGACGTAGTCGATCTTCATGGACGGATTCTCCTGAGCGATAGGCGCAGGATGCGTCCGAAACACCGCTGCGCCAAACGAAAAGGGCCGCCCCGAAGGACGGCCCGACCTGACCTGCGAGGTCCGGCTATTCGCGGTTGCCGAAGAGCGACAGCAACATCATGAACATGTTGATGAAGTTCAGGTACAGGCTCAGCGAGCCCATGATCGCGGCCTTGCCCAGCCATTCCCGATCGCCATGCGCGGCATGCGCCACGTAGTCGTTCTTGATCCGCTGCGTGTCGTATGCCGTGAGACCCGCGAAGATCAGAACGCCGATGACCGAGATCGCCATCGCCAGCGGGCCGGACCCGATGAAGATATTCACGACCATCGCGACGATCAGGCCGATCAGGCCCATCATCAGGAACGTGCCCATCGCGGACAGGTCCTTCTTCGTCGTGTAGCCGTAGAGCGACAGCGAGGCGAAGGCGATCGAGGTGATCAGGAAGATCTGCGCGATCGAAGTACCGGTGAAGACGAGGAAGATCGAGCTGATCGACACGCCCATGACGGCGGCGAAGGCGTAGAACACGATCTGCGCCGTGGCGGCGGACATCTTGTTGATCGCCGCCGAGAGGCCGAAGACGAAGGCCAGCGGGGCCAGCATCACGACCCAGCGGAGCGGCGAGGCGTAGAGCGCCGCGCCCAGATCGGTGAGGTAGGTATCCGCGCCCATCTGGTAGGCGGTCGGCACGCTCGATACGGCCAGACCGGAGATGGCCCAGGCGGCGGCAAAGGTGATCAGCATGCCCACGGACATCGTGCCGTAGACCTTGTTCATGTGGGCGCGCAGGCCCGTGTCGATCTCTGCGGCGCGCGCGCCGCCGATCGTACCGGTCTGCATAGCGTCGAATCGTGCCATGGGGGCTCCTCCGGAGAAAAATACGTGGGGCAGTATTAGGTCGTATCGCCCCTCGGGTGGAATATCGGACCCCGCGGGTGCCAATTCAAGCTGTCATTCTCATTGAACTCCGCCTTTTCGATTGATATTTTCTATCGAAGTCGGTCGGGATCGCTATCGTGCCTTCGGATGGCATGATCGGGGCGAGGTGTCCTGCCTTGACCGCCCCCTGCGGGACTGGCACCCCGCTCGCCATGCCGCCTCCCGACATATCAGCGCTGCTTTCCGTCGCCGAGGCGGTCGCCGACGCCGCCCGCATCGTGACGCTCCGCCACTTCCGCACGCCCCTTACCGTCCAGAGCAAGACCGCCGGTTTCGACCCGGTGACGGTCGCCGACAGGGAAGCGGAAGCCGCGATGCGCGCGGTGCTGACCCGGATGCGCCCCGGAGACGGGATCCTCGGGGAGGAGGCGGAGGCGGTGACGGGGCAAAGCGGGCTGACCTGGGTGCTGGACCCGATCGACGGCACGCGCGGCTTCATCTCCGGCACGCCGACCTGGGGCGTGCTCGTCGGCTTGCGCGACGCGGAGGGGCCGTTCCTCGGGATCATCGACCAGCCGTTCACGGGCGAGCGCTTCGCCGGCGGGCCGGACGGCGCGTTCTGGACGCGGGGGACGGAACGCCGCGACCTTGCTGTCAGCGGAACGCGCTCGCTGGCGGAGGCGACCGTGCTGACCACCTTTCCGGAGGTCGGGACGCAAGCCGAGGGCGCGGCGTTCCGGCGGGTCGCCGAACGCTGTCTGCTGACGCGCTACGGCATGGATTGCTACGCCTACGCCCTGCTCGCGGCCGGTCACGTCGATCTGGTGATCGAGGCTGGGCTGCAACCCTACGATATCGCCGCGCCCATCGCGGTGGTCCGGGCGGCCGGCGGGATCGTGACCGACTGGTCCGGCGGCCCGGCGCACGACGGCGGCACCTGCCTCGCAGCGGCGACGCCGGAGTTGCACGCGGCGGCGATGGCGCTGCTTGAGGGCTAGACCGGGGCCTCCGGCGGGACGCGGTCGCCCGTCGCCTCCCGGAAGTGCCGGCGGCAGAGGCTGAGGTAGCGGTCGTTGCCGCCCACCTCCACCTGCGCACCCTCCGACAGGGCGCGCCCATCCTCGCCCACCCGGATCACCATCGTCGCCTTGCGCCCGCAGTGGCAGATCGTGCGCACCTCCCGCAGGTCGTCGGCCAACGCCAGCAGCGCTGCGGAGCCGGGGAACAGCTCGCCCCGGAAGTCCACGCGCAGCCCGTAGGCCATCACCGGCACGTCGAGGTCGTCGACCACGCGGGCCAGCTGCCAGACCTGCTCGCGGGAAAGCCACTGCGCCTCGTCGAGGAACACGCAGGCACAGGGGCCGCGCTGCAGCCGTTCGGCGATCAGGTCCGACAGATCCGTCGTCGCGGCGTAGGTATCGGCGTCCGCCCCGATGCCGATGCGACTGGCGATGCGGCCCTTGCCCGCGCGGTCGTCGAAGTTCGCCGTCAGCAGGTAGGTCTCCATGCCCCGCTCGGCGTAGTTGTAGGCCGCCTGCAGCAGGAGTGTGCTCTTGCCGGCGTTCATCGTGGAGTAGTGGAAGTAGAGCTTCGCCATGTCAGTCCGCGCGCTCCACCAGCACGGAGCCGACGGAATAGCCCGCCCCGAAGGAGCAGATCAGGCCGATGTCGCCGGGGGCCAGGTCGTCGGAGAACTTCGAGAAGGCGATGATGGAGCCGGCGGAGGAGGTGTTGGCATAGTCCTGCAGGATGTTCGGCTGCTCGCCCGGTTCGGGATCGCGGCCGAGGACCTTGCGGCCGATGTAGTCGTTCATCGCCTTGTTCGCCTGATGCAGCCAGAGACGCTTGAGGTCGCCAGCGGCCACACCCTCCTCGGCCATGTGACCGGCGATGTGGCGGGCGACGAGGGGGAGGACCTCCTTGAAGACCTTTCGGCCGTTCTGGACGAACTGCATGTCGCGGCGGTCGTCCATGGCGTCGCGGGTGCGGCGCAGGAAGCCGTCGTTGTTGCGGATGTTGTTGGAGAATTGCGTCGCGCAGCGGGTCGAGCGGATGGCGAAGCGGGGGCCTTTCGCGAGTTCGTCGCGTTCCAGCACGACGGCGGTGCAGACGTCGCCGAAGATGAAGTGGCAGTCGCGGTCGCGCCATTCGAGATGGGCGGAGCAGATCTCGGGGTTCACGACGATGGCGCGGTCGATGGACCCGGCGCGGATCATGTCGGCGGCGGCCTGGATCCCGAAGGTCGCCGACGAGCAGGCGACGTTCATGTCGAAGGAGAAGCCGCTCGTTCCCAGGAGGTTCTGTATCTCGATGGCGATGGCCGGGTAGGCGCGCTCGTGGTTGGAGGCGGCGCAGATCACGGCGTCGATCTGACCCGCCTCGATGCCGGCCCGGGCGAGGGCGTCGGTGCAGGCGGCGACGGCCATCTCCGCCATCTGGGACGGGGCCTCGTCGGGGCGGGCGGGGAGCCGGGGATACATGCGGGCGGGGTCGAGGACGCCCGATTTGTCGAGGACGTACCGCTGCTCTATCCCGCTGGCGGACTTGATGAAATCGGAGCTGGAGTGCTCGATCCGCGGGTCGGCTCCGGCGGCGTTCATGCGGTCGGCATAGGCGTCGAAGGCGGCGACGAGCTCGTCGTTGGTGATGACCTGCGACGGGGTGAAGACGCCCGATCCGGTGATCGCGACGCGGGCTGTAACGGGCATCCGGGGCCTCCTCGGCGGGTGCCGGAGGTTTGGCGGGTGGGTCGGCCGGGGTCAACCATCGGCGGGGCGAACGGACATCATGCGGAACGTGCTGCAACGGGTCATACGTCGGTCATACCCTCGCATGTTCAGGCTTCGTTGACCGCATCGCCCGAACGTCCTCCTCCTGATCCGAGGGAGAAGACGATGGCCGGGACGGAAAAGATGGACAAAGTGCAACGGAACGCGGTCACCGAGGTGATCGCGGCGATGCAGAGGTTCGAGTGGGACATGCATCACCGGGTCCCCCGCGAGGGGCGGGTGCCGGACGAATGACGCGAGGTCTGGCAGAACCCGACCCAGCGCAAGACGCGGGTGACGTTCCGGGTGGATCGGCATGTGCTCAAGCTCTTCCGCTCGCTGGGGTTCGGCTACGGCCCGCGCATGAACACCCTGCTGCGCGCGTTCATGTCCGCGCGGCTGGCGGGGATGCTGGAGAGCCCGGATATGCGGGACTGCCGGCGGGAACGTTGGACGGGGAAGGAGACGCCGCCGCCGGTCGGGTCGCATGCGGAGCGGGAGCGGCGGAATATGGCCTGGCGGAGGGAGCGTTGAGGGAGCGCGGATCTCGCGGCCCGTCGAGGGCGCGCGGAGGGGCGAGGATGGCGGACGGTTTGCGGCCCGCCATCCCGGTCGTTTCCGTCAGCCCTGCTTCGTCCGTTTGCGGCGGCCCACGGCCGCGAGGCTCGCAACCCCGGCGAAGAGCATCCAGGCGGCCGCCGGCAGCGGGATCGGGGGCGGCGGGTTCACGATCTGTGCCCGGTCGCCGACGATCATGTCGTCGAAGCCGAAGATATCTCCTCCGGTCCCGATGTTCAGGAACTCGATCGACGAGTAGCTCTCTCCCAGATCGAGAAATCCAAAGAAGAGAAGCGAACCGTCCGGCGCTCCAAGCGTGTTACCGACTGCAAGGTCGGACATCGAACCACCGCTGCCGGTCAGCCGAAGTGTCAGCCCGTTGTCGAAATCACCGATATCGGTTCCGTAGAACCCGAATGCCGAGATAGGGCTCGTGAAGTCGATCTGGAAGTCGTTACTGCCCGTCTGGACGAAGCTGCTGCCGGAGGTGGCGAAGCGCCCCACGCTCGGAGAGGAGAGTATCTGCGTGGATGCACCCGAAAGGGTCGCCGTGACGTCGCCCGAACTTACCGGGAAACTGATATCCGGAAGCACGGCCGATTCGAAATCTTCGATCCCCACGCCCGGAGCGAGTGTCGCCACGAAATTGTTGCGGGCGGCGAGAGGTAGACCCGTAACGCTCTGGCCGGGGGAAAGGTTCTCGCCGAAGAACGTGATCGGGGCGGCGGACGCGAACTGTGGGAGGGCTGCGGTCAACGCGGCAGCCATGCAGAATATCTTCATTGAACTCTCCAAATCAAAAGGGTTACCCTGCGTAACCTTACTTGACCAAAAGTTAAAGAGTTAATTATCGTCGGCTGGGTCTTCCTACAGGCGCACTATCCCAGCGTTCCACAGAACGCTGCAGAACCTGGCCACGAAGGTTTCGGCCGATGGGTCGTCGGCGTCGATCAACGGCCCCGTGTCGGCCTCGGCTCACTGCAACGACCGAACCTCCACGTCCCCCTCCACCCGCGCCTGCATCGCCAGCGCAGCGGCATGCGCGCCCGAGAGAGTGGTGAAGTAAGGGATGCGGTCCATGAGTGCGACGTTGCGCATAGAGCGCGAGTCCTCGACGGCCTGCGCGCCTTCGGTGGTGTTCATCACCAGCGCGACCTCGCCGTCCTTCATCATGTCGATGATGGTGCGGCCGCCGTCATGGGCCTTGTTGACGTGGCGGCTGTCGATGCCGTGGCGGGCGAGGAACTCGGCGGTGCCCGAGGTGGCGAGGATGGTGAAGCGCAGGTCGGTGAGGAGCGCTGCGGTCTCGATCAGCCGGGGGGTCTTGTCCGCGTCCTTGATCGACAGGAACACCGCGCCGCCTTCGGGCAGCGTGACGCCGGCCCCCATCTGCGCCTTGAGGAAGGCGCGCGCGAAGCTGCGGTCCCATCCCATGACCTCGCCCGTGGAGCGCATCTCGGGGCCCAGCAGCGTGTCGACGCCGGGGAAGCGCGCGAAGGGGAGCACGGCCTCCTTGACGGAGAACCAGGGCGTGTCGGGGTGGCTCAGCATCATCGTGTCGCCCATCGGCACGTGCTCGATCTTGGCGTCCGCCGGGTAGGGGTCGCGCAGCGGGAAGTTCGACAGCGGCTCGCCGGCCATGAGGCGGGCGGCGATGGAGGCGATGGCGGAATCCACGGCCTTGGCGACGAAGGGCACGGTGCGCGAGGCGCGGGGGTTCACTTCGATGAGGTAGACGACCGGGCCGGTCTCCTCCTCCTTGACGGCGAACTGCACGTTCATGAGACCCACGACGCCGAGCGCGCGGGCCAGCGCCACGGTCTGCTCGCGGATGGTGACGATGACGTCCTGGCTCAGCGTGTGGGGGGGCAGGCAGCAGGCGGAATCGCCCGAGTGCACGCCGGCCTCCTCGATGTGCTCCATGATGCCGGCGACGTGGACGTCGGTGCCGTCAGACAGCGCGTCGACGTCGACCTCGATGGCGCCCGAGAGGTAGCTGTCGAGCAGAACGGGGGAGCCCGGCGAGACGGTGACGGCGTCGCGGACGTAGCGGTCGAGCTGCGCGGTGTCGCGGACGATCTCCATGGCGCGGCCGCCCAGCACGTAGGAGGGGCGGATGACGAGCGGGTAGCCGAGGGTTTCGGCGGCGGCGCGGACCTCGGCGTCGGTGGTGGCGATGGCGTTGCGGGGTTGGCGCAGGCCGAGCTTGGTGACGAGGGCGGAGAAGCGCTCCCGGTCCTCGGCCAGGTCGATGGCGTCGGGGGTGGTGCCGAGGATCGGGATGCCGGCGGCGTGGAGCGCGCCCGCGATCCTGAGCGGGGTCTGGCCGCCGAACTGGACGATGACGCCGTGCAGGGTGCCGTTCTCCTGCTCGCGTGCCAAGATCTCCATGACGTGCTCGAAGGTGAGCGGCTCGAAGTAGAGGCGATCGGAGGTGTCGTAGTCGGTGCTGACCGTCTCCGGGTTGCAGTTGACCATGATGGTCTCGTAGCCCTGCGCGCGAGAGCGCGAAGCAGGCGTGGCAGCAGCAATAGTCGAACTCGATGCCCTGCCCGATGCGATTGGGTCCACCGCCGAGGATGACGACTTTCCTGGCGTCCGTGGGCCGGGATTCGCACTCGGCCTCGCCCATCACCGGGGTCTCGTAGGTGGAGTACATGTAGGGGGTCTGCGCCTCGAACTCGGCGGCGCAGGTGTCGATGCGCTTGAACTGGGCCACGACGCCAAGGGCATGGCGGGCGCGGCGGACGTTGTCTTCGGTGCGGCCCGTCAGCGTGGCAGGCGCGCGTCGGTGAAGCCGTAGGTCTTGAGGCGGCGCAGGTCGTCGGGGTCCGTGGGAAGGCCGTTGGCACGGACTTGCGCCTCGATGTCGACGATCTCCCGGATGCGGGCGAGGAACCAGGGGTCGTAGGACGTCGCCGCGTTGATCTCGTCGTCTGTCAGACCCTGCCGCATGGCCTGGGCGATGACGCGGATGCGGTCCGGCGTCTGCTTGCCCAGGGCGGCCTTGATGCCGGCGGGGTCGTCGGGGAGCGCGATCTCGTCGAAGCCGGTGAGCCCGGTCTCCATGGAAGCCAGCGCCTTCTGCATCGCCTCGTGGAAGGTGCGGCCGATGGCCATGACCTCGCCGACGGACTTCATCGCGGTGGTGAGGTTGGGCTCGGCGCCTGGGAACTTCTCGAAGGCGAAGCGGGGGATCTTGACGACGACGTAGTCGATGGTGGGCTCGAACGACGCGGGCGTGACGCGGGTGATGTCGTTGTCGAGCTCGTCGAGGGTGTAGCCGACGGCCAGCTTGGCGGCGATCTTGGCGATGGGGAAGCCGGTGGCCTTGGAAGCCAGCGCTGACGAGCGGGACACGCGCGGATTCATCTCGATCACCACCATGCGCCCGTCGGCGGGGTTCACGGCCCACTGCACGTTGGAGCCGCCCGTCTCCACCCCGATCTCGCGCAGCACGTCGATGCTGCGGCTGCGCATTAGTCTGGTATTCCTTGTCGGTCAGCGTCAGCGCGGGGGCCACGGTGATGGAGTCGCCGGTGTGCACGCCCATCGGGTCGACGTTCTCGATGGCGCAGACGATGATGGCGTTGTCGGCACGGTCGCGCACGACTTCCATCTCGAACTCCTTCCAGCCGAGCAGGCTCTCGTCCACGAGGATCTGCGCCATCGGTGAGGCTTCGAGCCCGCGAGCGGCAGATGCGTTCGTAATCTGCCCGGTTGTAGGCCACGCCGCCGCCGGTGCCGCCGAGCGTGAAGGCCGGCCGGATGATCGCGGGCAGGCCGACGTATTCGATGGCGTCCAGCGCCTGCTCGACCCCGGCGGCGATGTCGAACTTCCCGTTCGCCTTCTTCGGCGCCGCGACGATGGTGGCCTTGGGGTTCTCGATGCCGAGCCGGTCCATCGCCTCGCGGAAGAGCTTGCGGTCCTCGGCCATCTCGATGGCGGCGCGCCTGGCCCCGATGAGCTCCACGCCGAAGCGCTCCAGCACGCCCATGTCGTCCAGCGCCAGCGCCGTGTTGAGCCCCGTCTGCCCGCCCATGGTCGGCAGCAGCGCGTCGGGGCGCTCCTTCTCGATGATCCGAGCCACCACCTCCGGCGTGATCGGCTCGATGTAGGTCGCGTCGGCCAGCCCCGGGTCGGTCATGATCGTCGCCGGGTTCGAGTTCACCAGGATCACCCGGTAGCCCTCCTCGCGCAGCGCCTTGCAGGCCTGGGCGCCGGAATAGTCGAACTCGCAGGCCTGGCCGATGACGATGGGCCCCGCACCGATGATCATGATCGACTTTATGTCGGTGCGCTTGGGCATCGGGGCCTCCGGAGGGGGAAATCGGGCAAACTCGCCGGGGTCTATGCGGGGGGCGGCAGTGGTGCAACCCCGGGGCATGGAGGCATCCCGGAACGAAGACGCACCGCCGGAGCGGTGCGTCTGGCCGTGGCGACGGTAGATGGTGTCAGGCGCGGCGGAACCGGCGCAGGGCCCCGAGGCTTCCCAGACCGCCCAGCAGCAGAAGCGACGCCGCCGGAAGCGGGATCGGTGCCATCGGGGCGGGGAGGTTGCCCGTGAAGCTTCCGCGCACCTCGGTCCGCTGCACGATGTCGTTGCCGACGACGAAGGTGTCGGTGCCGCCGGAGTTGAGGTTCAGGGTCGCGAAGGGTGCCAGGATGCCGAAGCCGAAGGTAGTGTTGACGGTAACGGTGGTGGCTTCGAAGAAGTTGAAGATCGTGTTGCTGTCGTCCTGATTGAAGTTCGCGCCGATGGTCGCGGTGGTGCCACCGATGTTGACGACGAAGGAGTCGGCCGTCCGGCTGAACATGCTGAGCGTACCGGAGTTCAGGAAGGACCCGTCGGCGATGTTCGAGGACGGCGAGGCCGTTCGCGTCGCCCGCACCCGAGATCAGCTTCAGCTGGTTCTGATCGGCAATATCGGCACTGGCTCCGGCGGTCGTCGTCAGCGCGGCGAGATCGCGGGACAGGCCCTCGAACGCGGCGCGGACGCCAGCGCTATCGACCGGACCGGTCGTCTGGGTGGCCCCGGTGCCGTTCAGGTTGAGGGTGGCGGTGACTGCGCCGCCGACGACGACGTTGCCGTTGTTCACGTTGACCGTGCCGCCGGAGATGTTTCCACCGACGATCAGAGAGCCGGTCTGCCCGCCCGCGGTGCCGTCGGGAACGCCGTCGCCGTTGACGGTATAGCCGCCCGAGGTCAGATCGCCGCCGACGAAGACGTTCACCTCGGTCTCGGACTGCGCGTCGAGGTTGCCGAGCGCGATGGTTCCGAAAGTCTCGAGGATCTGCTGCGGCATGAGGGTGCCCGCCTGGGCAGGGGCCGAGAGGGCGAGAAGGCCGAGGGCGAGGAGATGGCTGCGGGTCATGGGTTCTGTTCCGTCCGTGACTGGTTAATCATGCGGCCAGCACAATGGCTGGTTATTTTTTGTTAATAATCTTTGGTAGGAATGTGAAGTCTCCGGACGAAATTATCCGACGTCACGAAGCGCCGTTCGGACCTGGCCGTTAACACAAATGATCCGGCATCCGCGCGCCACCGTGCCGGTTGACAGCCGGAGGGCGGACGTGTCGATAGGCCCGACCCCGAACCAGCCGCCCCGGAGACACCCATGCACGCCTTCCGCACCCATACCTGCGCCGATCTGTCGAGCGGAGACGTGGGCGAGACCGTCCGGCTTTCGGGCTGGGTCCACCGCATCCGCGACCACGGCGGCATCCTCTTCGTCGACCTGCGCGACCACTACGGCATGACGCAGCTGCTCTGCGACCCCGACAGCCCGGTGTTCGCGGCGATGGAGCGCGTGCGTGCCGAATGCTGCATCCGCATCGACGGGGAGGTGAAGGCGCGGGACACGGCGCTGGTGAATGCCAAGATTCCCGACGGGTGAGATCGAGGTCTTCGTGCGCGACCTGGAGGTGCTTGGGGCGGCCGACGAGCTGCCGCTGCAGGTGTTCGGGGATCAGGACTACCCCGAGGAGACGCGGCTGAAGTACCGTTTCCTCGATCTGCGCCGCCAGAAGATGCAGGACAACATGGTGCTGCGCTCCAACGTCGTCCGCTCCATTCGCAACCGGATGTGGGACCTCGGATTCAACGAGTTCCAGACGCCGATCATCACCGCCAGTCAGCCCCGAGGGCGCGCGCGACTTCGTGGTGCCGTCGCGGCTGCACCCTGGCCGCGTCTACGCGCTGCCGCAGGCCCCGCAGCAGTTCAAGCAGCTGCTCATGGTGTCCGGCTTCGACCGGTATTTCCAGATCGCGCCTTGCTTCCGCGACGAGGACCCGCGCGCGGACCGGTCGCCGACGGACTTCTACCAGCTCGACATGGAGATGAGCTTCGTGAGCCAGCAGGACGTGTTCGACACGGTGCAGCCGGTGATCGCGGGGCTGTTCGAGGAGTTCGGCGGCGGCAAGACGGTGGATCAGGACTGGCCGCTGATCTCCTACGCGGACGCCGCGCTGAAATACGGCACCGACAAGCCCGACCTGCGCAACCCGATCGAGATGCAGGACGTGTCGGAGCATTTCCGGGGGAGCGGGTTCGCGATCTTCGCGTCGCTGCTGGAGAAGGAGGGGAATGAGGTTCGAGCGATTCCGGCACCGACTGGGGGAAGCCGGAAGTTCTGCGACCGGATGAACAAGTTCGCGCAGGAGCAGGGCCTGCCGGGGATGGGGTACATCTTCTGGCGGGCGGCGGAGGATGGCGCGGAGGCCGCCGGCCCACTCGCCAAGAACATCGGGCCCGAGCGCACCGAGGCCATCCGTCAGCAACTGAACCTCGGCGTCGGCGATGCGGCGTTCTTCCTCGGCGGCAAGGCCTCCGACTTCGAGGCAGTCGCCGGTCGCGCGCGGACCGTGATCGGGAGCGAGCTCGGGTTGACGGACGAGGATCGCTTCGCCTTCGCCTGGATCGTCGACTTCCCGATGTACGAGCGTGACGACGAGGGGAAGATCGATTTCTCGCACAACCCGTTCTCGATGCCGCAGGGCGGGATGGAGGCGCTGTCTGGCGATCCGCTCGACGTGCTGGGCTACCAGTACGACCTCGCCTGCAACGGCTACGAGTTGATTTCCGGCGCGATCCGGAACCACCAGCCGGACATCATGTTCAGGGCGTTCGAACTGGCCGGGTATGGCAAGGATGAGGTCGAGAAGCGGTTCGGTGGCATGGTCAAGGCGTTCCGGTACGGGGCCCCGCCGCACGGGGGCTGCGCGGCCGGCATCGACCGGATCGTCATGCTGCTGGCGGAGGAGGCGAACATCCGCGAGGTGATCCTGTTCCCGATGAACCAGCGGGCGGAGGATCTGATGATGGGCGCGCCGTCGGAGCCGGTCGCGGGGCAGCTGATGGAGCTCGGCCTGCGCGTGGTGCCGAAGGACTGACGCGGTAAAAGGGCCGCGGCGGTCACCCGCGCGGCCCTGTCGTGAGGTGGTGGCGAGATCGTCGGGCGGGTGCCCTACTTGATCTTGCCTTCCTTGTACTCGACGTGCTTGCGCACGACGGGATCGTACTTCTTGACGACCATCTTCTCGGTCATGGTCCGCGCGTTCTTCTTGGTGACGTAGAAGTGCCCCGTGCCGGCGGAGGAATTCAGGCGGATCTTGATCGTGGTGGGTTTGGCCATGGGGCGACTCCTCTGGGCGGGCGGCCGCGCGCGGGCCGATGATAGGCGGAAGCCGTCTTCTAGCCGCCAGACGGGGGGTGTCAACCCGGACGGGGCGCGGTGGTGTGCGGGGGGCCTGTAAGCCGGATTCTGTTCCCCGGATCGCTCCGGTTCGACGGCCATTCATCTGGACCGCGAATTGCTCCGCGGCCTCGCGCTGCCAACCCGGACCCCTGGGGCGAAGCGCCTTGCCGCGCGATGCGCGACGCGGGATCCCTATTCGGCATTGCTCCCGGTGGGGCTTGCCATGCGGGGGACGTCGCCGCCCCCCCGGTGCGCTCTTACCGCACCGTTTCACCATGACCCTGCAAGCAGGGCTGTCTGTTCTCTGTGGCGCTGTCCGTCGGCTCTCGCCGCCCGGGCGTTACCCGGCACCGTCGCTTCGTGGAGTCCGGACTTTCCTCGACGGTTGCCCGCCGCGGCCGTCCGGCCCCCCGCACGGAGTTGCGGGTAGGCGGGGGAAGAGGTCGGGTCAATCGAAACATCGTGGTGGCGGAGGGGTCGGAGCCTCCGGCGGGGATATTTGTCGGAAGAGGAAGATCAGGCCGGGAAACGGGCGGCGAGGTCGCGGGCCATGCCGGCGTCGACTTCATCCAAGGGGCCGCGGGCGTGGGGGCGGAAGCGCAGGCGGAAGGCGGCGAGCGCGGTCGCGTCGTCCACGGGAGCGGTCATGCCGAAGGTGCGCAGGTCGTCCTGGAAGGTGGCGATCGGGGCGGGGGTTGCACCCGGCCAGATGGAGAGGTCGCGACGTGCCAGCCGTCGCCAGTCGAACCGGGGGCCGGGGTCGATCTTGCGGCCGGGCGCGCAGTCCGAATGGCCGATGACGCCTTTCGGCGGGATGGCATGGCGTTGCATCAGGTCTAGGAGCAGGGCTTCGAGCGCCACCATCTGCGGCTCGGGGAAGGGGGAGGTGCCGTCGTTGGAGAGTTCGATCCCGAGCGAGCGGGAGTTCACGTCGTCGCTGCCGCCCCAGCGCCCCGCCCCGGCGTGCCAGGCGCGCAGATGGTCGGGGACGAGGCGGGTGACGCCGCCCGTTTCGGCGAGAACGTAGTGGCAGGAGACCTGCCCCCGCGGATCGCAGAGGTGGCGGATCGCCGGGTCGGGTCCGCCGGGCATCGCGGTGTAGTGGATCACGATGAGGTCGGGTGTCGTCACGCCGCCGCGGCGCGGACCGTGGTTCGGGCTGGGGCAATCGCGGATCGCGAGCGCCACCCCGCCGTCAGTTCCGCACCAGCCGCTGCACCACCGCCGGGTCCCAGCCGCAGGCGTTGCCGTCGCCATCGGGGTCGAGGCCGAGCTTGTCGCGCTCGGGGCCGCCGGCGGCGAGGAAATCCTCCTGCGCGATGTCGTCGCTGCGGTAGTTCTGACACCGCGCGGCGGCACGGGTCTCGGAGCGGACGAGCCCACGCCGGTAAGCCCCCTGCGTGCCCTTCGGACGGGCCTGCCCAAGGGCGTATGCGAAGATGTTCGGTCCCGTAGAATCCGGACGTTGAAGCTCGGTCGGGGTGACGAGCTGGTATTGCTGGCGCGCGGCCTCAAGACGGGCGGCGTCGGCCGCGATGCCGCGCTCGGCGGAAACGGCGTCGAAGTCCTGCTCCCGGCTGATCGTCGGGTTGTCGCGGTCGAGCGTCACGGGGCCCGCCACATCGAGCGGGCGGCCGAGGGCGGCGCGGGTCCGGTTCGCCAGATCCTCCGCCTCGGACGCCGAACCGAGCGGAGCCAGTCCCGTCAACTGCGCCTCGCGTCGCTGGTCCGGCGTGTCGAAGCCGGCTCCCTGCACCGGGCCCGACGGGGGCGGCGGGGCGCAGGCGGCAAGTGCGGCGAAGAGTGTGATCATCCCGATGGTCCGCATGGCCGCTCCTCCATATCCCCTCACGGCTACCACCACTTCGCGGGCCGCGCCACGAAGCCCGCGCGCGCCTCGAGGCATTGTGCGATGTCGAGCAGCGCGCCCTCTTCCCATGGTCGCCCGATGAGTTGCAGCCCGAGCGGCAGCCCCCGCGCGTCCCGCCCCGCGGGCACGGCGATGCCCGGCAGCCCGGCGAGGTTCACCGTGACGGTGAAGACGTCCTGCAGATACATCTCCACCGGGTCCGCCTCGGCCATCGCGCCGAGTTCGAAGGCCGAGGAGGGCGTGGCCGGCGTCAGGATCGCATCGACGCCCGCCGCGAAGACCATCTCGAAGTCCCGCTTGATCAGGGTGCGGACCTTCCGCGCCCGGTTGTAATAGGCGTCGTAGAAGCCGGCGGAGAGCACGTAGGTGCCGACCATCACGCGGCGCTGCACTTCCGCGCCGAAGCCCTCGGCCCGGGTCTTCTCGTACATCTCCGTGATGCCCTCGCCCGTGCCGATCTCCGCACGGTGCCCGAAGCGCACGCCGTCGTAGCGCGCGAGGTTGGACGAGGCCTCCGCCGGCGCGATGACGTAGTAGGCGGGCAGGGCGTATTTCGTATGCGGCAGGGAGATGTCGCGGATCTCGGCTCCCGCGTCCCGCAGCATGGCGGTGCCGTCCCGCCAGAGCGTGTCGATCTCCCCGGGCATCCCCTCCATGCGGTACTCGCGCGGGATGCCGATGACCTTGCCCCGGATGTCGCCCGTCAGCATCGCCTCGAAGTCGGGGACGGGCAGGTCGGCCGAGGTGCTGTCCTTCGGGTCGTGGCCCGACATCGCCGTCAGCAGGATCGCCGCGTCGCGCACGGTGCGGGTCATCGGGCCGGCCTGGTCGAGACTGCTGGCAAAGGCGACCACGCCCCAGCGGGAGCAGCGCCCGTAGGTCGGCTTGATGCCGGTGATGCCGGTGAGGGCGGCGGGCTGGCGGATGGAGCCGCCGGTATCGGTGCCCAGCGCCGCGAGGCAGAGCCCGGCGGCGACGGCGGCCGCCGATCCGCCCGAGGAGCCGCCGGGGGTAAGCTTCGCGTCCGACCCCTCCGCGCGCCATGGGTTGACCGCCGGCCCGTAGGTCGAGGTCTCGTTGGACGAGCCCATCGCGAATTCGTCCATGTTGAGCTTGCCCAGCATCACCGCGCCCGCGTCCCAGAGCTGCGCCGTGATCGTCGACTCGTACTGCGGACGGAACCCCTCGAGGATGCGCGACCCGGCCTGCGACGGGACGCTCCTTGTGCAGAAGAGGTCTTTCACGCCGATGGGGATCCCGCACATCGCCGGCGCGTCCCCGGCCGCGATCCGCGCGTCCGCCGCCGCCGCTTGGGCGCGGGCGATGTCGGCCGTGGAGTGAACGAAGGCGTTGAGCGCGCCGGCCCCCTCGATGGCCGCGAGATAGCCCTCCGTCAGCTCCGCCGCGGTGATCTCGCCTTTGCGCAGAGCGTCGCGCGCGCCGGCCAGCGTGAGGTCGGTGAGCGCGGTCATTCCACCACCTTCGGGACGGCGAAGAAGCCCTCGCGGGCGTCCGGCGCATTGGCCAGCACCGCCTCGGGCTGCCCGCCGTCGGTCACGACGTCGGCGCGGCGCTTCAGACGCTGCGGCGTGACGGAGACCATCGGTTCAACGCCCTCCACGTCGACCTCGCCCAACTGCTCGATGAAGCCCAGGATGGCGTTGAACTGCCCGGCCAGCGACTCCAGCCGGTCTTCGGGAACGGCGATGCGCGCGAGTTTCGCCACGCGGCGCGCGGTTTCCGTGTCTATGGACATGGGGAGCCTCCGGGGGTGTCGTTCGGCGGGGGTCTATCCGCGCCGCGGGCGGGGTTCAATATCGGGTGCGCGGATCAGCCCGGCAGCACGAACCGGGCGACCAGCCCATCGGGCCGCCAGTCGTAGTCCATCCTACCCCCCGCTGCGGTCAGGAGGGACCGTATGATCCGCGACCCGCTCTGCCGTTCAGGCGGCGTCACGGGCGGGCCGCCGACCTCGCGCCAGGTGATCTCGATCGGGTCTCCTGCCGTCCAGCCGAGTTCGATCCGGCCATCGGAGGCCCCGAGTGCGCCGTGTTTGACGGAGTTGGTGGCAAGCTCGTGCATCACCAGCGTCGCCGGTGTGACCTGCCCCGCGGCCAGCGTGACGTCGGGCCCGTCGAGCCGCACCTGCCGCGCGCCCAGCGGGGCGTAGGCGACCAGCACCGTATCGGCCAGTTCCTTCATCGGCATCGCGGTTTCGCGCTCGAAAGTGCGCAGATGCGCCCGCCCGAGCAGGTCCAGACGTTCGCTGACCACGCGCGCGAAGTCCTCGACGGTTTCCGCTTCCCGCGCCGTCAGCCGGACGGCGACCGCCATGACGTTGACGATGTTGCGCAGACGGTGCGCCCGCTCCTCGAGGTCGGCGGTCGCGGCACGGCGTTCGGCGTCGCGCTTCTCCGTCACGTCGAGCTGGGAGCCGAAATGCAGGATCGTGCGCCCCTGCTCGTCGCGGATCGGGCCGATCTGGAGCGCGTTGACGAAGGCGGTGCCATCCTTGCGGTAGTTCACGATCTCCACGGTGGACACGTTCTCCCCACGGATGGCCGCGCGGATCTCCTCCACGCTCTCCTTCGTCGTGTTCGCCCCCTGGAGGAAGCGGCAGTTGCGCAGCAGCACCTCGTCGGGGGCATACCCGGTCAGTTGCAGAAACGCGGGATTCACGTAGACGATCGGATTGTCGGCGGAGTTGGGATCGGTCACGCAGATCGGCAACCGCACCTGCTCTAGCATCCGCAGCACGGTCTGATCGAACGGCCCGGCGATGCGGTCGTCAAGAGAGGGTCGTTCGTTCATATGGGGCGGCCGTACTTGCTGCGAGCCGGGCCATCTTAAGGTTTGTGCCATCGACGTCAACAGGTTGGCCGGTTCGCCGGCGGTCGGGTGCGTCGTCCGGACCCCGGGCGGCGGGACTTGCGGACGGCACCTTGTTCGCGGTATTCGACTCCCGGCGCGCGGGCGTTGTGTAATGGTAAGACCTCAGCCTTCCAAGCTGATGATGCGGGTTCGATTCCCGCCGCCCGCTCCACTCTCGCGACAATATCTCACTGGCTCGAGGCCGAAGGCTCGACCGGTTGCCTTTCGCGACGGCCGCCTGAATGCCATACGGACGCTCCCTTGCATTTCGAGCGCTCGCATCGCCGATTTCCGATCCCGGGATCGGGTCGAGTTGAGGTCGCAGACGGCTTTTTGCGCAAATGGCGTCGAGGCCAGATTCCCCCTCTCCCCAGAAGGACGTATCCCACGGCTTTCGTGACGGGGATGCCGAGCGCGGTGCAGCCGTTCGGACTGGCAGCGCGAACGTGGAGTTCAGCGACCTGACGGTCGAAGTCGCGTGCCATGCCCCGCCCGGGCAGGCGATTGCGCAGCGATCTGTCGAGAGGAAGCGGTGACCGATCCGATCTCCTCGTCGGCGGGGATCCGGTCGAGCGGTTCGGGCGGCATCGGCGCATCGCCGACGTGGCTTCCGGCAATCTCCCTCCCGGTGATCGCGTCGCAATTACCTGTCGGCAATGGATGGCCCGGATCTGCGGCGTCTGCCCGTCGATGCCGATGTGGATCTTGCGCCATGGTCGGCGTTTCGGGCCGCCATGTCCGCGGGCGTTCCATTCGCCTTCGCCCTCGGCCTCGATGCCGGTGCCGTCCACCGCCCGGCAGGGTATCGCGCAGCAATGCCCGAGAGGGGATCGGAAGGTGCAGCGGGCCCTGCGAACCACGACGGGGGACGTTCACGGCCGGGGTCTTCCGGCGTCGGCCCATGATGCCGAAGTCCGGCACGGCCCGGTCCGGGCCGACCAGACGCAGGAGGCGCTCGACGAAGCCGGACGTCTGCCGAAGGGCCATGCCGGAAAGGACCTTCATCCCTCTCGGGATATTGCTTCTCGATACCCTGCCGGGCAGCGGTCAGGCCTGTCCGGATCGCCGCGTCACCGGCTGCAGGCTGCCGACCGCGCTTGCCGGTCGGTGGCGGCACCCGGACCATTTCCGCATCGAACCGACCTCTCGGGACATTGCCGTGCTATGCCCTGCCGGTCCGTGGATCGCAGGGAACCCGCGCTGCTCGAGCGCTCTGTTGCAGGTCGGCCAGGTCCCGGTCCGAAGCTCGGCGGTGTGGGTCTGCCCATGCACCACCGCCACCACGCCGGATCCACAAGATGAACCCCGGTCAATATCTGTGCAACAAGGCCGTATAGCACCACACCTTCGCAGCGAACCCAGGGATACTTCCTCGGCTGCTTCACATATTTCGACGCCGAACCGCTCTGTGTCCCAATTTCGTTCAAATCAGGTGGTTCCGGGGGTCTCTAACTCAGTTGAATCATCGACACCGAGAATCGCCGTGCTTCAAACCACATGAGCCGCTTCAATACTTCTGGCAGGAGGGAGCCTCAGCCGCCCTTGCCGAGGCGCGCGCGGCGGTCCCGGATGCCTTCGGCGCGGGCCTTCTCGTCCCACCGCCGCCCGGCGAGGCTCTGAGTGTTGAACGCATCCTCCGCCACCAGGACCTGCCAGCGCGCGACGCGGGCCCCGTCGACGTCTCCCGCCGCAAGCGCTGCCTTGATCGCGCAGCCGGGCTCCGCCGCATGGGCGCAGTCGCGGAACCGGCAGGTCGTGGCCAGTGCCTCCAGATCCGCGAAGAGCAACGCCAGTCCGTCGCCTGCATCCGTCAGTTGCAGTTCGCGCATCCCCGGCGTGTCCACCACAAGCGCGCCACCGGGAAGCCGGTGCATCTGCCGGTGCGTCGTCGTGTGTCGCCCGCGCTGGTCCGCTTCCCGTGCGGCCTGCGTCGCGATCTCGGGGCCGTCCGACAGGGTGTTCACCAGTGTCGACTTGCCCACGCCGGACGACCCGAGGAACGCCACCGTCCGCCCCGGGCCGCACCACCCGGCCAGCAGGTCCCGCGCGCCCTCGTCTCGGGCGTCCAGCGTCACCACCGGCACCCGGTCCGAGATGCTCCGCGCGGCCCGCTCCACCGCGCCGACGTCCTCGCAGAGATCGGCCTTCGTCAGCACGATCACCGCCTCCGCCCCGGCCTCCAGCGTCAGCGCGACGTAGCGTTCCAGCCGCGCGACGTTGAACTCCCGCGTGGCGGAGGTGACGACGAAGACCGTGTCCACGTTGGCCGCGATGGCCTGCACCTCGTGCCCCTTGCCCGGCGCGCGGCGCTTGAGCAGGCTGAATCGCTCCAGCACCACCGAGGATGCCGGCAACTCCGCGTCGAACGCGACCCAATCCCCGACCGTGGCCGGCACGACGGGCGGCACGCGCACCTCGCCGCCGGGCCCGACGGCCTGCGCCCCGCTGCGGTGGACCTCCATGACGCGCACGGGCGTCGCGTCGCCGGTCACCTGATCGGCGAAGAACGCCTGCCAGCCGAGGTCTTCGAGGGTGAGGGGGTCGTTCGCCATGGGCGCACTTTCACGAGGGTTCCGACAGTTCGCACGGGGCCGCCGCTCCGCACAAGTCTGGCCATCGCGGACGCTCCGCGCTAGGTCGGCGACATGCTCCATTCCGTCGTCCACGGCACGCTGACCGACAGACCTCCGCTGCTCATAGCGCACGGACTCTTCGGCTCCGCGCGCAACTGGGGCGTGATCGCGAAGCGTCTTTCGGCGGACCGCGAAGTCACGGCCGTCGACATGCGCAACCACGGTGACAGCCCCCGGTCCGACGTGCACGACTACTCCGCGATGGCCGCCGATCTGGCCGAGGTCATCGGCGATCGGCCCCATGACGTCCTCGGCCATTCGATGGGCGGCAAGGCGGCGATGGTCCTGGCATTGACGAGGCCCGGCACGGTCAACCGCCTGATCGTCGCCGACATCGCTCCCGTCGCCTACACCCACACGCAGGCGCACCTGATCGAGGCCATGCGCGCCGTCGATCTCTCCACCGTCACCCGCCGGTCTGAGGCGGCGGAACAACTGCGCGACATGGACGACGGCACCCGCGCCTTCCTGCTCCAGTCGCTCGACGTGCAGGCGAAGCGCTGGGCGCTGAACCTCGATGCGCTCGACGCGAACATGGCCGCCATCCTCGGTTTTCCCGACATCGCCGGCCCTGTCGAGACGCCAGCGTTCTTCCTGTCGGGCGGGGAGAGCGACTACGTCCGCCCGGAGCATCGCGACCGCATCAAGGCGCTCTTCCCGAATGCCCGGTTCGCGAAGATTCCCGGCGCGCACCATTGGCTGCACGCCGAGAAGCCACGCGAGTTCGAGGGGGCCGTGCGCGCTTTTCTCGACTAGACCGTCAGCCCGTTCGGTTCGGGCAGCCCATGCGCCCGGCAGCAGGCGGTCAGCGTGTTGGCCAGCAGGCAGGCGATCGTCATCGGCCCCACGCCGCCCGGCACCGGCGTGATCGCCCCGGCCACGGCGGCGCAGCTGTCGAAGTCGCAATCCCCCACCAGACGGGTCTTCTCTCCGGAGGGCACCCGGTTGATGCCGACGTCGATCACCACGGCCCCGGGCTTCAGCCAATCGCCCGTCACCATGCGCGCCCGCCCGACGGCGGCGATCACGATGTCGGCACGGCGCACCACCGCCTCGATGTCCCGCGTCCGCGAATGGGCGAGGGTCACGGTGCAGCTTTCGCGCAGCAGGAGCTGGGCCATCGGCTTGCCCACGATGTTCGAACGCCCGATCACGACCGCCTCCAGCCCGGAGAGATCGCCGAGCCGGTCGCGCAGCAGCATCAGGCAGCCGAGCGGCGTGCAGGGCACCATCGCCCTCTGCCCCGTCGCCAGAAGCCCGACGTTCGAGACGTGGAATCCGTCCACGTCCTTCGCGGGATCGATGGCGGCCAGCACGAGATCGGCGTCGACGTGACCGGGCAGGGGGAGCTGGCACAGGATCCCGTGGACGGTCCGGTCGGCGTTCAGCCGCGCGATCAGGTCGAGCAGGTCCGCTTGCGGCACGTCCGCCGGCAGCCGGTGTTCGAAACTTTCCATCCCGACCTCGACGGTCTGGCGGTGCTTGTTGCGAACGTAGACCGCGCTCGCCGGATCCTCGCCCACCAGCACCACCGCAAGACCGGGCGTCACCCCGTCGGCCTTGGCGCGGTCCACGCCGGCCTTCACCCGCGCGCGCAGGCGGGCGGCGAAGGCTTTGCCGTCAATGATGTCAGCGGTCACACGATCCTCCTCGATCCGTTCCACGTTCGACACATGTCACTTGCGGCGGATGGCCTGCGACGGATCCGCCTTGCCCCGAACGCACGGGGCGGGCCTGACGCCTTCCTTCATGAAGATCAACGGCACCGGGCGGAGACGCGGCTAGAACAGACCTTCGACCTCGCCTGCGTCGTTCAGCCGGATCGTCTCCGCCGACGGCACGCGGGGCAGGCCCGGCATCGTCATCACATCGCCGCAGATCGCCACCACGAAGCCTGCGCCGGCCGATAAGCGCACTTCCCGCACCGGGACGGAATGGCCCACCGGCGCACCGCGCAACGACGGGTCGGTGGAGAAGGAGTACTGCGTCTTGGCCATGCAGACGGGCAGGTGGCCGTAACCCTGTGCCTCCCAGTCCTTCAGCTGATTGCGGATCCTGGCGTCGGCGATCACCTCGTCGGCGTGGTAGATGCGCTTGGCGATGGTCTCCATCTTCTGGAACAACGGCATCTCGTCGGGATAGAGCGGCGCGAAGTTCGACACGCCGGCATCGGCGATCTCCGCCACGCGGGTCGCCAGATCCGTCGCGCCCTTCGATCCGTCGGCCCAATGCCGCGAGACGATGGCCTCCGACCCCTGGCTTGCGACGTAGTCCTTCACCGCCTGAACCTCGGCCTCCGAATCGCCGGTGAAATGGTTGATGGCCACCACCACCGGCACGCCGAAGGATTTCACGTTGCCGATGTGCCGCCCGAGGTTGGCGCAGCCAGCCTCCACCGCCCCGACATCCTCCTTCCCGAGGTTCTCCTTCGCCACGCCGCCGTTCATCTTCATCGCGCGCACGGTGGCCACGACCACCACGCAGTCGGGCGCAATGCCCGCCTTGCGGCACTTGATGTTCATGAATTTCTCCGCGCCCAGATCGGCTCCGAAGCCGGCTTCCGTCACCACGTAGTCGGCGAGCCGCAGCGCCGTCGTCGTCGCAATCACCGAGTTGCAGCCGTGCGCGATGTTGGCGAAGGGGCCGCCGTGCACGAAGGCCGGGTTGTTCTCCAGCGTCTGCACCAGGTTCGGCTGCATGGCGTCCTTCAGCAGGACGGTCATCGCACCGTCCGCCTTGATGTCGCGTGCGAAGACCGGCGTCTTGTCGCGGCGATAGGCGACGATCATGTCCCCCAGCCGCTTCTCGAGATCCTTCAGGTCGTTGGCGAGGCACAGGCAGGCCATCACTTCGGAGGCCACGGTAATGTCGAACCCGGCCTCCCGCGGGAAACCGTTGGCGACGCCGCCGAGCGACGCCGTGATCTGACGCAGGGCACGGTCGTTCATGTCGACCACGCGTCGCCAGACGACGCGGCGCGTGTCGATGTCGAGCGCGTTGCCCCAGTAGATGTGATTGTCGATCATCGCCGAGAGCAGCGAATGGGCGGAGGTGATGGCATGGAAGTCGCCGGTGAAGTGGAGGTTCATCTCCTCCATCGGCACGACCTGCGCGTAGCCGCCGCCCGCCGCCCCGCCCTTCATGCCGAAGTTGGGGCCGAGGGACGCCTCCCGGATGCAGATCATCGCGCGCTTGCCGATCGCGTTCAGCCCATCGCCCAGGCCAACGGTCGTCGTCGTCTTGCCCTCGCCCGCCGGGGTCGGATTGATCGCCGTCACCAGGATGAGCTTGCCGTTCGGACGTGTTCCTTACGGATTCGATGAACGCCTGGCTGACCTTGGCCTTGTCGTGTCCGTAAGGCAGCAGATGCTCGGCCCCGATCCCCAGCGTCGCGCCGATCTCGAGGATGGGGCGCTTTTCAGCCGCACGGGCAATCTCGATATCGGACATGGGGGCCATTCGGGCGCTCTCCTCTGGGCGGCTGATGCGACGATGCCTAGGGGGAGGGGGCGGGCGCGCCTAGTGCGAAACCGACGTTTCGGCCCGATACGCCGCCTCCCGGCCGAACTCGAGCGGCACTTCACCGGGAACCTGCGCGAAACGGATTGCGTTACACATGCAAGCAACAAGAAAACACCGGCAAGACTTCGCCGCCTCAGGAGGGATCCCGCCATGACCGCTACGAGCATCCTCATCCACGCCGGCTTCATCGCCGGGCTGGGCCTCGCCATGCTGACGGGGCTGGCGCTCGGCTAACGATCCTCGCCGTCGCGCGGACCGGACCAGGCACGCTGATCCGGCACATGCAGCGTCACCGCATCGCCGATGCGGACGATGCCTTCCCGCTCCACCCAGGCGGTCACACCGCGCAGCCCTTCGGCCGCCCTTTTGAACGCTCCGCCATGGCCGGGGGCATCCCGTTCGATGACGGGAGCCGGCAGCATGCAGGGACGGTTCTCCATGTCCACCGTCACCGTCGCGCCGTCGGCGAATTGGAGCCGCGAGGAGGGTGGCAGATGCGTGAAGTCGGGAATTCCCGAAACGACCATGGTCGCCCCGATCCACGCGGGGTCGAACTCGCCCGTGCCGATCTTCTCCCGAATCTTCTCCAATTCCTCGGCGCTGACGATCGACAGCTGTCGGACGTTGCGGATCGTCGTGCCGGGCGTGTACTGCGCGCGGACACGGGTGCAGGAGCTTCGCGTCAGCCCGCCATGATCCTCGCCCTCCGGTCCGGCGAAGGACAGGACGAGCGTCTCCCGCGGAGTGGAGGCGAGATCCAGCTCACGTGCGGGCACCACGCCCAGCCAGTCGACCTTTCCGATGACAGTCGTGGATTTCAGGGCGGGCATTCGCGCTCCTTCGTTCGTGCAGGGCCAGATAGGTTCCCAGCCCCGATGGCGCTCGGCACTCCATGAACCGCACATCCGGAGGCCGGTACCGGGCATAGGCCGTATCATCGGGAGACGTTCCATCATTCGCTCCCGATCGACCGTGATCGAGCCGAAGCAAAATGGCCACCCACCGAAACCCGGCAGGCGGCCATCTGAGCCTCTGGGCAATCCCGAGCGATCAGGTGCTGGGTTCCGGGGTCAGCTTCGGACCCTTCGGCTTCGAGGTCGTCTTTGGAACGGAGGTCAGGCTGGAGCCCCCGGTGTCCATATCGTCGTCATCATCGCCACGGGTCAGCGCCTCGCCGTTGATGACCTTCATGATCTCGGGCCCGGTCAGCGTCTCGTATTCCAGCAACCCCTGCGCGAGGTTCTCCAGCGCGTCGGCCTTCTCGGTCAGGATCCTCTTGGCCGTCTCGTAGCCTTCGTTGATGATCTCCTTGACCTTCTCGTCGATCAGCCGCTGCGTCTCGGACGAATGGCTGGACCCGCCACCGTAGTTTCCGAGGTAGGACTGCTGCTCGTTGGCGTAGTCGACGAAGCCCAGCTCCTCATGGGCATAGCCGTATTGCGTGACCATCGCACGGGCCATCTGCGTCGCCTGCTTGATGTCCTGCGACGCGCCCGACGTGATGTGCTCCTTGCCGAAGATCAACTCCTCCGCGACGCGGCCGCCCATGGCCATGGCGATCCGCGACGTGAACCACTGATAGCTGGCGGAGATGCGATCGCGCTCGGGCAGCGACAGGACGAGGCCAAGCGCCCGGCCGCGCGGGATGATCGTGGCCTTGTGGATCGGGTCATGCTGCGGGACGTTCAGGCCGACGACCGCGTGGCCCGACTCGTGATACGCGGTCAGCTTCTTCTCGTCCTCGGACATGACCATGGAGCGGCGTTCGGCCCCCATCATGACCTTGTCCTTGGCCTGCTCGAAGTCGTCCATCGTCACCGCGCGGCGACCGATGCGCGCCGCCATCAGCGCGGACTCGTTCACGAGGTTGGCCAGATCCGCGCCGGAGAAGCCGGGCGTGCCCCGCGCGATGATGCGCAGGTCGACATCAGCGCCCAGCGGCACCTTCTTCGCATGCACGCCGAGGATCTTCTCACGGCCCTTGATGTCGGGGTTCGGCACCTGGACCTGACGGTCGAAACGGCCGGGGCGCAGGAGAGCGGGGTCCAGCACGTCGGGACGGTTGGTGGCCGCGACGATGATGATGCCCTCGTTCGCCTCGAACCCGTCCATCTCCACGAGGAGCTGGTTCAGCGTCTGCTCGCGCTCGTCGTTGCCGCCGCCATAGCCCACGCCACGCGACCGGCCGACCGCGTCGATTTCGTCGATGAACACGATGCAGGGTGCGTTCTTCTTGGCCTGCTCGAACATGTCGCGCACCCGACTGGCACCGACGCCGACGAACATCTCGACGAAGTCCGAGCCGGAGATGGTGAAGAACGGCACGCCGGCCTCACCGGCGACCGCGCGGGCGAGGAGCGTCTTGCCGGTACCCGGAGGGCCGACGAGCAGCGCGCCCTTGGGGATCTTGCCGCCGAGGCGGGAGAACTTCTGCGGGTTGCGCAGGAACTCGACGATCTCCTCGAGGTCGTCCTTCGCTTCGTCGATGCCCGCCACGTCGTCGAACGTCACGCGGCCGGACTTCTCGGTCAGCAGCTTGGCCTTGGACTTGCCGAAGCCCATGGCACCGCCCTTCCCGCCGCCCTGCATGCGGTTCATGAAGAAGATCCAGACACCGATCAGCACGAGGAACGGCAGCCACAGCCCGAGCGCCGACAGGAATCCCGACTGCTGCTGGCTTTCGGCCGAGATGCGCACGTCGTTCGCCAGCAGCGTATCGGTCACGTCCACATCGGCGGGCTTGATCGTCACCATCTCGCTGCCGCCCGAACCGCGGAAGAAGATCTGTTCGCCGTCCAGCGTGACGTCGGTGACCGTGCCGCCCTCGACCTGATTGATGAAGTCGGAGTAGGGGACCTCCCGTCCGGAGTTGGCCGAATTGCCGCCGGAGAACAGCTGGAACAGGGCCATCACGAGGACGAAGAGCAGGACCCAGAAAGCGATGTTGCGCGCGTTACCCAAGGAGATTCTCCGATCTGGGCGCGAAGGAGCCGCGCCATCTCTTTGATCCGAACATAGGGGGCGGCGGCCGCGGGTTCAATCGAAGACGGCGGGGCCATGACGGAGTGTCGCGGAAAAGGGGACGGCCAGTCGGGCCGCGTAGCCGCCCGCGAGCCCGGCGCAGGGCGCGGCGATCACGGCACCGTCGCGCGACCGCACCGCCGGCGTGCCCATCAGCGACGCGCGCGGCAGGCCGGCGGTGCGCCAGGGGACGCGGCCCACGTCCCGGCCGAGCGCGCCGACGATGCGATCCGGGTCGGCGGGCCCGGTCACGGACCAGCGCCCATCCCAGATGATGCGGTCTTCTGCCATCGGAACGCCGGGCGCGCAGCGGCCCCAGTCCCGGGCGATCCGCAGGTCCCCGCTCCGGTCGAATGAAATCCGGCAGCCGGCGAGCGTCACCGGTCCGGTCCGGCCGCGCACCGCGTCCATCAGACGAACCTGCTCTCCGTCACGCGGCGGGATCAGACCGCCGATCCAATCGAGCGCCAACAGCAGGACACGGCGCAGCATGTCGCCTGGCAGATCGGACAGCTGCGCCCGCGCGAGCACGAGGTCCCCCGCACCGGTCTGGATCGCCTGCGATGCCGCCCGGACGCTCGCCTGCGTGAGCGCGGACCGGGCGGCGGTCAGATGGCGGGCGCTGCGCGCCAGCGCATCCGGTGCGAGGCCGAGGGTCGCCATCGCCTGACGGACCCTGACCCGCTCGAAACGGGCGTCGTCATTGGACGGATCCTCCAGGGGCAGGACCCCGCGGCGCGCGAGGTCCGCCCGAAGCGCCGCCCGCGTCAGGCGCAGGAAGGGCCGCCCGAAGTCCACGGTGCCCAGCCGCCGCCACTCCGGGATGGAGGCGAGCCCGTCCAGCCCGGCCCCCCGGCGCAGGCGCATCAGCAGCGTCTCCGCCACGTCGTCGGCGGTATGGCCGAGCAGGACGACCGGCAGCGCCGCGGTCCTTGCCCAGCCTGCCAATGCCCCGAAGCGCGCATCACGGGCGCGGGCCTGGAGGGCTGCGCCATCCGTCAGGTCGACGGGGAGCGTCGCATGCGCGATGCCCCTCGCCGCGCAGAGGTCCGCCACCCATGCCGCCTCCGAGGCCGATCCGGCGCGCAGCCCGTGGTCCACCGTCGCGGCCTGCACGATCAGATTGCGGTTCCGCGCCCAGTCGAGCGTGGCGAACAGGAGCGCCACGGAGTCGCCCCCGCCGGAGACCGCAACGCCGATCCGGGCGGTGGGGCCGCCGGCCAGACCCGTCAGCAGCGCATCGAGGCCCTCCCCGGGCGTCGGATCATCCCGGACAGGCAAGGCCCAGGCGCGCCGAGCGTGCCTCCGCCACCGCCGGCGAGGACGGGAATCGGATCTCCACTTCCGAGAGCGTGAGGCAGGCTTCGTCGGTCTGGCCCAACGATCCGAGCGCCGTGCCGAGCCCGACCAGCGCGTTCGCCGCCCACGGACCCTCCGGCGCACCGGAGAAGGCTTCGAGGTAGGCGCGCGCCGCCTCGGCCGGCTGCGCGTCGCGGGCCAGCGCCTGCCCGCGCAGGAACTGCGCCTCGTTCGACAGCGGGCCGGTGGGGTAGGCGGTCACGAACTGCGCGAACAGGCTCGCCGCCCCGGCCGCATCGCCGCCATCGAGCGCGGCGCGGGCCCGGTCGAAGTCCGCCTGCTCGCCAACGGCCATCTGCGCGGTATCGGCTGGTGAGACGACCGCCGGAGGTACCGTCCCCGTAACGTCCGCTTCGCCCGATACCCCGCCGAGCGCGCCCGGGGCGGGCAGCGCCGACAGGTCGCAGTCGGACGTCAGCTCGCAGAGCTGGAACCGCAGATCCTCGATCCGCGCGGATCCGTCCCGCGCGACGCTCTCCACCCGGAACGACAGCCGCTCCGTCTGCTGCGTCAGGCGCTGCAGCTCGCGCTCGATGGCGTTCACCCGGTCGGGAAGGGTCGAGCCGCCCACCGCGACATCCGCCCCGCCGGTGGTGTTGAGCTCCCCGGTGAGCCGCTGCATCTCGACGCGCAGCACGGCCAGCTGCTGGCGGATGTCGGCGAGCGTCTGCTCTTGCTGCGCGGGGGCCGCCACCGGCAGGGCGGCCAGCGCGAGGGCGAGGGCGATGCCGCGCATCACACGCCGGCCCCGGCCGCCAGCACCGTCACCGCGCGGCGGTTCTGACTGTAGCATTCCTCGGAGGAGCAGATCTGGAGCGGCCGCTCCTTGCCGTAGGAGATCGTGCGCAGCCGGGTCGCCGCCACACCCTGCCCGATCAGATAGTCGCGCGCGGCGTTCGCCCGGCGGCCACCCAGGGCGAGGTTGTACTCGCGCGTGCCCTGCTCGTCCGCATGGCCTTCGACCAGCGCGGTGTAGGCCGGATTGGCGGCGAGCCAGCGGGCCTGGCCGGCGAGCGTGTTCTGACCCTCCGGCGTGAGCGTGGACTGGTCGACCTGGAACAGAACCCGGTCACCGATCGTCTGGGCGAAGTAGGCCGGGGAGGTCGGGTCGTTGGCGCTGCCGGCGATCACGCCGCCCGCGTCGAAGCCCCCGGCGCTCAGGTCGGAGGGGTTGCCGGCCCCGCCGAGGCGGTTGCCGCAGCCCGTCAGGGCGATGGCGGAGATCAGGAGGAGGGCGGTGAGTTTCATCGGGATGGTCCTCAGGGAAGGAGCGGACCCCAGGACGGGTCCGAGGCGGCCGCGGGGGTCGCGGCGCGTTGCAGGTTCCGGCCGGTGATGTCGACCGTGTAGAGCGCGGGGGCCCCGGTGGCACCGGATGTTTCCCGGGTGAACATGACGACGCGGCCATTCGGAGCCCAGGTCGGCCCCTCGTCGAGGAAGGCCCCCGTCAGCAGGCGCTCCTCGGACCCGTCGGTGCGCATGACGCCGATGTGGAAACGGCCCGCGTTCTGCTTGGTGAAGGCGACGTAGTCGCCGCGCGGCGACCAGACGGGCGTGCCGTAGCGGCCTTCGCCGAAGCTGATCCGGTCGCCCTCGCCGCCGCCGGCGGACATGATGTAGAGTTGCGGCGCACCGGAGCGGTCGCTCTCGAAGACGATGCGGGTGCCGTCGGGGGAAAAGCTCGGCGCCGTCTCGATGGAGGGCGCGCTGGTCAGCCGCGTCGTCGCCCCCGAGCCGATCTCGAGCAGGTAGAGGTCGGTGTTGCCCGCCACCTCCGCCGAGTAGACGACGCGCCCGCCGTCGGGGCTGAAGCGCGGGGCGAAGCTCATGTTCTGGTCGACGCCCCCGACGGTCTGCCGGTTCAGCGTGCCGACGTCGATCAGGGTCACGCGGGGGAAGCCCGTCTCGTAGCTGGTGTAGATGATGGAGTTGCCGTTGGGGCTGAACCGGGGGGCGAGCACGATGCTGTCCGAAGAGGTCAGATACTGCACGTTGGCCCCGTCGTAGTCCATCACGCCCAGCCGCTTGAGCCGCGCGTCCTTGGGGCCCTGCTCCGAGACGAAGACGACGCGGCTGTCGAAATAGGGTCCCTCGCCGGTGATCCGCGAGTATGCCGCGTCGGCCACCTTGTGGGCCATGCGGCGCCAACCGTCCTGCGTGCCGACGAATTGGAGGCCCTCGCCCAAGCGGCTGTTCGGAGACGACGTCGAAGAGGCGGAACTGCACGACGATGCGCCCGTCGTCCTCCACCAGGATGGAGCCGGTGATGAGCGCCTGCGCGGCGATCGCCTTCCAGTCGGAGAACTGGACCGGCGCGTCGAAGCTGTCGATCCGGGCGACATGCGCCTCCTTCGGGATCTCGCGGAAGAGGCCGGTGTTCGACAGGTCGGCGGAGATGACGCGGGTGATGTCCTCCGCGAGCTGGGCCGCGGCCGGGTTGCGCGCCACGAAGGTCGGCACGGCGAAGGGCATGGGAGAGAGCGTCGGGTCGGTGATCGTGATGCGCAGCTGCGCCTGTGCCGCCATCGGGGCCAGCGTGCCGGCGAAGGCCAGCAGGGCGATGGCCAGCGTCCGGAGGATCGGCATGTTCGGCATTCCTGTCACTTGAACCTCTGTGTCTCTGCTGCGGCGCGTGGGCCCGGTATCGCCGGAGCGCGCGGTTTTCTCAATGGCCCATGGCGGGCAGGGCGTGAAAAGCGGGAGATCGCGCGGGTCATCGGCGCGTCGGATCGAAGGTGATGACGATGTCGCGCCAGTCGGAATAGCTTTCCGCCGGAAGGTCGTAGCCGCCGTTCGCGCGGGAACATCCGATGATCGCCTGGCGCGCCCGGTCGAGCGCCACCTGCGTCGAGACGTCGTCACCGCCGCGCGATCCTTCGAGCCGGATGGAGGAGGAAACGGGGAAGCCGTCCTCCCGCATCTCGAAGCGCACTTCCACCACCGTGCGCAGCACGTCCGTCGAGACCGCGCCCAGGTCCCAGCAGGCCTGCACCGCCAGCCGGAACCCCTCGCGCGCGCCGTCGGACAGCTGCACGCCCTCCTGCGCCGCGCTGCCCCCGCCGGCGAGGGCTTCGCGCAGGGCATCGCTGGTATCGACCTGCCGGGGTTCCGACGCGGGAACGGCGGGTGCCTGCTCCGGCGCGGGCGGGGTTTCCGCAGGCTCGGTCGCCGCGATGGCCTCCGCCGGGGCGGGTCGGTCGGGGCGTCGACCGGGACGTTCCGAGGCCTCGGGCGCGCGGGACGGGGCGATGGCGGGCAGGTCCGCGGCGGCGGGCTCGTCGGCCTCGGTCACCTCCGCCGTCGTCGTCTCCTCCGGCGCAGTCTGTTCCTGAGGCTCCTCCGGCACGTCCGGTGACGGCTCCTCGCTCGGCTCCGACAGGGCTTCCAGCGTCGGGGCCTCCTCCACCAGCGGCGGAGGGGCCGGCGTCGGGATCGGCGCGATGCGCTCCGCCGCGCGGGGGCTGGGGCGGTCGGCCACGGGCGCATCCTCCGCGGCGGGCGGCGGGGGCGGGGCCTCGGGCGGCGCGACGGTCTCCGCTTCTGGCGGGTCCTCCGGCGGCGGGGGAGGCGGCGTCGGTTCCTCCACCGGCTGGGGCGGCTCCGACACCTCCGGCGCGTCGAGTTCGGCGGGGGCCTCCGGGGCTGGAGCCGATGGGCCCGGCGTGCGCGAAACCAGCGCGTCGAACTCGGCCTCCGAGACGATCCCGACGGAGGCGATCCGCAGGCTCTCCTCGTCGGAGGTCGTGTCGAACCAGCCGGCGATCAGCGCCCAGACCAGCAGCCCCGCATGGGCCGCGCCCGACAGGGCCAGCGCCCCGCGCCGCTCCATCTACTCGCCCTGGACGGCGTCGAGCGTCGGGCCGCCGGCTTCGGTCACGAGGCCGATGTCGCGGAACCCCCCGGCGTTCAGCGCCCCCATCACCACCATGATCTCGCCATAGGGCACGCCGCCGTCGGCGCGCAGGAAGACCCGGTCCGACGTCCGTTCCGTCGCGATCCCGCGCAAGCGCGTCACCAGCTCCTCGCGCGGCACCTCCGTCGAGCCGATGAGGATCAGCCCGTCGGCGGAGACGGTCACGGCCAGCGGCTCCTCGTCCTCCTGCGGCAGGGGTTCGGCGGCGGTCTGCGGCAATTCGATGGGCACGCCCGCGGTCAGAAGGGGCGCGGCGACCATGAAGATGATGAGCAGCACCAGCATCACGTCGACGAAGGGCGTGACGTTGATCTCCGACATGGGCCTGGACCCCCCGCCGCCGCGCCTGCGCCGCCGCTGCCCGCCACCCGGAGAGACCGTACCGGCCCCCATGTCAGGCAGCGTCCAGCTGGCGCGACAGGATGGTGGCGAACTCGTCGGCGAAGGCCTCGTAGCTCGACAGGATGCGGTCGGAATCGCGGCTCAGCTTGTTGTAGAACACCACCGCCGGGATCGCGGCGACCAGGCCGATGCCCGTCGCCAGAAGCGCCTCGGCGATGCCCGGGGCGACGACGGCGAGGTTGGTGTTGCCGCTGATGGCGATCTGCTCGAAGGCGTGCTTGATGCCCCAGACCGTACCGAAGAGCCCGATGAACGGCGCGGTGGACCCGATCGTGGCAAGGAACGTGAGCCCGGACGTCAGCCGGTCGCGTTCCTTGGACAGGGCGACGTCCATCGTCCGGTCGATGCGCGACTGGGTGCCGGCGATCAGCCCGCCGTCGTCGCGGTGGCTGCGCGACCATTCCTGCATCGCGGAGGCGAAGATGCGCTCGGAGGCGGACTTCGGATCGTCGCCGATGTCGCGGTAGAGATCGTCGAGCGGATCGCCCGACCAGAACGCCCGGTCGAAGGCGGCGGCGCGGGAGCGGGCGCGGCGGAACTGCACCACCTTCTGCACCAGGATCGCCCAGACCCAGACCGAGGCGACGAAGAGCGAGATCATGACCAGCTGCACCACGAAGGTCGCGCGGATGAAGAGGGACCAGATCGAGAAGTCGATCTGACTGGCGGAGGCCAGAACTTCGGTTTCCATGTGGACTGCCCGTCCTTGCTGGTGACGGGTCGTTCGTCGACCGCGTTCGATTGACGATGATTCTAGCAGAGCGGGGGGCCGATGTGTAGGACGAAGGCCCGCGGGACACGTCGGCGTGAGCGGCGTCAGCCCCGCATCGCGAGAATCGCTCCCGGCAGCCGTCGGGGCCGCCCGGCGATGTCCATGCAGACGATGGTGACGGTCGCGCAGAAGAGCGGAGTGTCTCCGCGCAGGACCGTCTGCTCCATCTCGAACCGCACCCGCGTCAGGCGGGAAAGCACCGTCTCCACCACGATCTCGTCGTCGTAGCGGGCCGGGCGCAGGTAGTCCGCCTCCACCCGCGTCACCGCGAAGACGAGCCCCTCGGCGCGCATCGCGGCCTGATCCACGCCCGCCCCGCGCACCATCTCGGAGCGGGCCCGTTCGATGAAGCGGAGGTAGTTCGCGTAGTAGACGATCCCGGCCAGATCGACGTCCTCGTAGTACACCCGGATCGGCCAGCGGTGCGTCATTGCAACCGACCCGTCCGGGCCGAGAGGCGCAGCGCGTGGGAGGCGTCGCGCGCCATCGCCGGCAGGACCGGATCGTAGGCCGCGCGCATCAGATCGGCGATGTCGGGGCGCAGCACGGCCGCACCGCCCACCATCGCCAGCGGGGAGGCGTCGGTGAAGGCGGTGTCCGACCAGAGCAGCATCGCCTGCACCATCTGGTTGAGGGCGAGCGTCTCGGCCGGCACGTCGGCCAGATGTTCGTCCATGCGGAGGAAGGCGAAGCAGGCTCGGATCGCTCCGGCTTCGTCGAAGCGGAAGATGCGGTATTGGTTGGCGTCGACAGCCTGCAACCGCTTCGTCAGAGGGCCGAGGTCGGGGATCAGCCGGTCGAGGTTCGGGGTCTCGGGCAGTTCTGCCCAGTCGTTCAGGAAGAAGACCATCATGTTGACGCCCAGCTCCGGGTCCGTCTCCGCCATTCGGTGCCCCGTGAGCACGCAGAGCGCCTCGATCGCGCCCTTGAGCACGGCCACCGCCGGATCGGTCACGCCGAAGACGACCGGCACGATCGGCCGGCCCCATCGGGCGAAGAGGAACTGCCCGTCGGCGCGGGTGAACAGCGCCTCGACGGCTTCGGGGGCGAGCGGGGTCATGGCTCCGGGGATGCCATGGGCCCGGTCCGGGTTCCAGCCCTGCGCCGCTTGACCTCGCGCGCGGGGCCGGTCACTCCCGCGCCACCCCGACAGGAGACGCGCCCCATGTCCGACATCACCCCCGCAAGCTGGACGGCCTTCACCACGCTCGACGCGCGGGAGCGGGCCGAAGGCTTGGGCACCGCGCTGGAGCAGACGATCGAGCCGGACGGCGTCGGGGTGTTCGAGATGGAGGACGGCTCGGGGCTCTGGGAGGTGGGGGCCTACTTCACCGATGCGCCCGACGGCACCGCGCTCGCCTTGCTGGCGGCGGCCTACGGCGCGAAACCCTTCGTCGTCTCCGAGGTGCCGCCGACGGACTGGGTCGCGCATGTCCGCCGGGAGCTGAGGCCCGTCGAGGCGGGGCGGTTCTTCGTCTATGGCGGCCACGACGCCGAGCGGCTGCCGGAGGGGCGCACCGGCCTGTTGATCGAGGCGGCGATGGCCTTCGGAACGGGCCACCACGGCACGACGCTGGGCTGCCTGCTTGCGTTCGAGGCATTGCTGGAGGGCGGTCTCGCTCCGGGACCGGTGGCGGACATCGGGGCGGGGACGGCGGTGCTGGCGATGGCGGCGGCGAAGGTCTGGGACGGGGTGCCGATCATCGCGTCGGACATCGATGCGGTCGCCGTGGAGGTGGCGCAGGCGAACGTCGGCGTGAACGGGCTGTCGGGGCGGGTGGACTGCGTCGAGGCGGCAGGGTTCGACCATCCGCTCCTGAAGGAGACGGCTCCGTTCGACCTGCTCTTCGCGAACATCCTGAAAGGTCCGCTCATCGAGCTTGCCCCGGATCTTGCGGCGCATGCCTCCCAGGGCGGGCATGCCATCCTGTCGGGGCTGCTCAATCCGCAGGGCGACGACGTGATCGCGGCCTACGATGCGGCGGGCTGGGATCTGGTGCGACGCGACGGGATCGGGGACTGGACCACGCTGACATTGCGACGGCGGTGAAACGCGAACGGGCCGCCCTTCGCAGGGCGACCCGTTCCGGACATCGCCCGGGATGGCTTCAGCGGTTGGACCAGCTCGTGATCTCGGCGCGCTCCAGCCCGATGTCCGAAAGCTCCCGGTCGGTCAGACCGCGGAGCATCTTGACCGTCACGCGACGGTCGTTCCAGGCGATGATGCGCCCGAGGACGTTGGAGAAGGTGCCCATCGTGGGCGAGCGGCGGGCGGGGGTGAAGGTGTCGAAGGTGGCCATGGTCTGTCCTAATAGTCGAATAGTCGTTTGGGGCACGCAGCCCTCATGGCTGCTCCGGATGAGAGGCATCTAGGGTCGGTTCGCAAAGTGCACAAATACCGAGCGGGAATGGCCGTCATGTGCACTGTGCATGGCAGTTTGCGAACGGAGTGCCGGCAACCCGCGGGGCAAGATGCTGGCCCCGTCCGGTCCCTCGTGATACCGAAGGGCAAAACGAGAACATCGAGGCGGTTGCGGAGGCGGACGGATGCGGGTGATGGGGATCGATCCGGGGCTGCGCAATTGCGGCTGGGGCGTCATCGACGTCGACGGACCCCGGCAACGCCATGTCGCGAACGGCACCGTCCGGCCGGAGGGGACGGCGATGTCCGACCGGTTGCTGTCGCTGCACGGGTTGCTGACCGCCGTGCTCGCCCGCTTCGCGCCCGATGCCTGCGCGGTGGAGCAGACATTCGTGAACCGCGACGGGGCCGGCACGCTCAAGCTCGGGCAGGCCCGCGGAGTGATCCTGCTGGTGCCCGCGCAGGCGGGTCTGACGGTCGGGGAATACGCGCCGAACGCCGTGAAGAAGGCGGTGGTCGGCGTGGGCCATGCGCACAAGACGCAGATCGCGCATATGGTGAAGATGCAACTGCCGGGCTGCGACCTGCATTCGCCGGATGCGGCCGACGCGCTGGCCGTGGCGCTCTGCCATGCGGCGCACATGCAGACGGCGGGGCGTCTGGCCGCGGCGATCGCGCGTGCGTGAGGGTTCGGGCATGAGGGATCGGGCGTGATCGGGCGGCTGACCGGCCGGCTGGACCACCGGGGGCCGGACCACGTGCTGCTGGACGTGAACGGGGTGGGCTACGTCGTGCATTGCTCCGACCGGACGCTCGCCGCCCTGCCGCCGATCAAGTCGGCCGTGGCGCTCTGGACGGAGCTTCTGGTACGCGAGGATCTGCTGCAGCTCTTCGGCTTCCTCACCCTGCAGGAACGCGAATGGCACAGGTTGCTCACGACGGTGCAGGGGATCGGTGCGAAGGGCTCGCTCGCCATCCTCGGCACGCTCGGCTCCGAGGGCGTGGCACGGGCCATCGCGCTGGGAGATGCGGCGGCGGTCAGGGCGGCTCCCGGCGTCGGGCCCAAGATCGCGCAGCGCGTCGTGCTGGAACTCAAGGGCAAGGCCCCCGCGATGATGCTGGCCGGGGGCGGGGACGATCCGCTGATCGACACGCCGGCCGCGCGGCAGGTCGCGCTCGCTCCGGCCGGATCCGGCGCGGCCTCGGCCGAGGCCCTCTCCGCCCTCTCGAATCTGGGCTACGCCCCATCCGACGCGGCCCGCGCCGTGGCGGAGGCGGCGGAGGGCGCGGAGACCACCTCCGACCTGATCCGTGCCGCGCTCAAGCTTCTGGCTCCGAGGGAATAGCGAGATGTGCGAGCGATCTCGCTACGTAGAACGGGCAGGCCTTCAGTCGACCTCCGCCTGTCTCATGCTTCACACGACGATGAACCCCGCTTTGCGCCTCGGCCTGCGGAAGATGGCACGGATCGATCCAGACGTCTCCTGCGCCTTGCAGAGCGTCCATTCGGAACGAGTGATCGCCACCATACGGTCCTGCCCCACCATCCTTTCCTTCGTCCCGGATGGCGACGGTGCAATGGTCTTCGCCGGCATGTGGTCGATGGATGGACATCTTGACCGTCCCCTGCACGATTTCGAGACGGACCTTCGCTACCGCCGTCTCTGCGACGAATGGCGCGATGGGGAGGCTTGGACATACGGGCGGGAGGCTGGATCGACCTCCAGGCCCTATCTCCTGCTCTCCCCCTCGGTCGGTCTCCGGGATTACATCGATCGCCTGCATATCGAATGGCCGACCTCACCGCGGACGCATGTGAGGCGGCTGTCCGTCTACGACCCGCAAACCTGGATCGGCGATCGGAAGGAAGTTCCCGATGGACCGTGACCCCCTCCTCGACCCTTCGGTCCCCGACGAGATCTCCGACGACCGGGCGCTCCGGCCGCAGACGCTCGACGAGTTCATCGGGCAGGCGGAGGCGCGGGCCAACCTCGGGGTGTTCATCCAGAGCGCGAAGATGCGGGGGCAGTCGATGGACCATGTGCTGTTCCACGGGCCGCCGGGCCTGGGCAAGACGACGTTGGCGCAGATCATGGCGCGGGAACTTGGCGTGGGTTTCCGGATGACCTCCGGGCCGGTGCTGGCGAAAGCAGGGGACCTTGCGGCGATCCTCACCAACCTCGAAGCGCGCGACGTGCTCTTCATCGACGAGATCCACCGGCTGAGCGCGGTGGTGGAGGAGGTGCTCTACCCTGCGCTGGAGGATTTCGCGCTCGATCTCGTGATCGGGGAGGGGCCGGCGGCGCGGACCGTGCGGATCGACCTGCAACCCTTCACGCTTGTGGGGGCGACGACGCGGCTCGGCCTGCTGACGACGCCGCTGCGCGACCGGTTCGGCATCCCGACGCGGCTGGAGTTCTACACCGTCCCGGAGCTGCACCAGATCGTGACGCGGGGCGCACGGCTGATGGGGGCCCCGGCCACGGAGGACGGAGCGCAGGAGATCGCGCGGCGGGCGCGCGGCACGCCCCGGATCGCGGGGCGGCTTCTGCGGCGCGTGGTCGATTTCGCGGTGGTGGAGGGGGACGGGACGGTGACATCGGCCATCGCGGACCGGGCGCTGACGCGGCTCGGCGTCGACCACATGGGGCTGGACTCGGCGGACCGGCGATACCTGACATTGGTGGCGGAGAATTACGGCGGCGGGCCCGTCGGGATCGAGACGATGGCCGCCGCGCTGTCGGAGAGCCGGGACGCGCTGGAGGAGGTGATCGAGCCCTATCTGCTCCAGCAGGGGCTGATCGCGCGCACGCCGCGGGGTCGGGTGCTGGCGCAGAAGGGCTGGACGCATCTGGGACTGGCCGCGCCGAAGCGGGACGATCTCTTCGGCTGAGGGGTGGCGGGCGGGGTTTCCTCGTCCGCGCCGGAAGCCTAGGGAGAGGCGAACGCAAAACGGGGCCGCCCGCGATGATCAAGCTCGACATCCTCTCCGACCCGATCTGCCCCTGGTGCCACATCGGCAAGGCGCATCTGTTCCGCGCCCTGCAGAAGCGCCCCGACCATCCGTTCGTGCTGGAATGGCACCCGTTCCAGCTGAATCCCGAGATGCCTGCGGAGGGCATGGACAGGCGGGCCTATCTGGAGGGCAAGTTCGGCGGGCGGGACGCGGCGGTGCGGGCCTATGCGCCCGTCGTGGAGGCCGCGGAGGCGGCGGGGCTGGAGATCGATTTCGAGGCGATCACGGTCACGCCCAACACGCTCGACGCGCACCGGCTGATCCATTGGGCGGGGCTGGAGGAGAAGCAGACCCATGTCGTGCAGGCGCTTTTCGAGGGGTATTTCGAGAAGGGCCAGGATATCGGCGACGTCGCCACGCTGGTCGGGATCGGGGTGGGCTGCGGGATGGAGCGGGAGATGCTGAAGCGGCTCTTCGCCTCCGATGCCGACCGGGAAGATGTCCGCTCCCGCGATGCCCATGCCCGCGAACGCGGCGTGACCGGCGTGCCGACCTTCGTGGTGGCCAACCAGCATGTCCTGAGGGGTGCGCAGCCGCCGGAGCTCTGGGGCCGGGTGATCGACGAGCTTCTGGAGCAGCTTCGCGCGCGGGAGAAGGCGTCGGGCGGGTGACGGATCTGCCGGCGCAGGGCCGCCCCGAAGCGCCCCCGCAGCAGCCCCCGCGCCCGGAGCCGCGCAGCCGGGCGGCCCTGTCGTTGCCGGAGTTCGTGGCGCTGATGGCGATGACCTCCGCCACGATCGCCTTCTCGATCGATGCCATGCTGCCGGCCCTGCCGCAGATCGGCGCGGAGCTGTCGCCCGGGGCCCCGAACGCCGCACAGCTTGTGATCGTGACCTTCGTCTTCGGCATGGGGCTCGGAACGCTGTTCTCCGGCCCACTTTCGGACGCGCTCGGGCGCAAGCGGGTGATGATCGGAGGGGCGGTCCTCTACTGCGTCGCCGCCGCGCTCTGCACTATGGCACCCAGCCTGGAACTGCTCCTGGCGGCACGCGTGTTGCAGGGGATCGGCGCGTCCGGGCCCCGGGTCGTGGCGCAGGCGATGGTGCGCGACCTCTATGCCGGGCGGGGGATGGCGCGGGTGTCGAGCTTCATCATGATGACCTTCACGCTGGTGCCGGCGATCGCACCGCTGATCGGGTCGTTCATCATCGCGGGCTTCGGATGGCGGGGCGTGTTCTGGGCGTTCGTCGTCTTCTCCGCCATCGCCAGCACCTGGCTGCTCGTGCGCCAGCCGGAGACACTGCCGCCGGAAGCGCGGCGTCCGATGCGTCTCGCCCGGATGCGAAGTGCCGCGGGGGAGGTCTTCGGGAACGGCAACGTGGTGCGGGCGATCGCGGTGCAAACGCTCGTCTTCGGCTCGCTCTTCGCCACGATCACCAGCGCGCAGCAGATCTATTACGAGACCTTCGACAAGGCCACGAGCTTCCCGCTCTGGTTCGGGATGGTCGCGCTGCTCTCCGCACTCGCCTCCTTCGCCAACGCCTCGCTGGTGACCCGGATGGGGATGCCGTTCCTGATCCGTCTGTCGCTGACCTGGCACGTCGCGCTGTCGCTGCTGCTCGGGGTGGCTTGGCTTTCGGGTGCCCTCCCGGAGCCATGGCTGTTCCCGACGTTCCTTCTCTGGCAGGTCAGCGTCTTCGCGATGGCCGGACTTTCCATCGGCAACCTCAACGCCATCGCGATGCAGCCGATGGGGCATATCGCCGGGATGGCGTCCTCGGTGATCTCCGCGATCTCCACGATCCTCGCCGTGGTGGTCGCGGCCCCCATCGGGTTGTCGTTCGACGGCACGCCGGTGCCGCTCTTCCTCGGCGTCGCTCTGTGCGCCGGGATCGGGTTGTTCCTCGCGCGGCGGCTGCGCGAAGGCTAGTCCGACTTCTGCTTCGTCACGCCGGCGTGGACGGCGAGGTCGCGGGCGATGGCGAAGGCCCCCTTGATGCGGTCCGCTTCGGACGGGAACGCCTCGATCACGACCAGCTTGTCGCCCTTCACCTTGGCCGCGCCGTGCTTCGACTTGATGAAGTCCACCAGCCCTTCGGGGCGCGCGAAACGGTTGGCATGGAACTCGATCGTGGCCCCCTTGGCCCCGACGTTCAGCTTCTCGACGCCGGCCGCCTTGCACAGCGACTTGATCCGCACGATCCGCAGCAGCACGTTCACCTCGCGGGGCAGGGGGCCGAAGCGGTCGATGAGTTCGGCGGCGAAGCCCTCCAGCTCCACCTTGCGGTCGAGGCCCGGAGAGGCGGCGGTAGAGGCCCAGCCGCGTGTCGAGGTCGGAGACGTAGTCGTCGGGAATCAGCACCGGCACGCCGAGGTTGATCTGCGGCGACCAGTCGTCGGACAGCGCGTCGGGCAGATCGGCCTTGCCCGATTTCAGCTTGTCGATCGTCTCCTGCAGCATGGATTGGTACAATTCCAACCCGACCTCCTTCATCTGGCCGGATTGCTCCTCCCCGATGATGTTGCCGCCGCCGCGCAGGTCGAGATCCTGGCTGGCGATGTTGAACCCGGCCCCGAGCGCATCGATGGAGCCGAGGACCTTGAGACGGCGTTCGGCGGTGGTGGTCAGCTTGGCGCGGGGCTTGGTGGTGAGGAAGGCGTAGGCGCGGGTCTTGGAGCGGCCGACCCGCCCCCGGATCTGATAGAGCTGCGACAGACCGAACATGTCCGCGCGCCAGACGATCATCGTGTTCGCCGTCGGGATGTCGATGCCGCTCTCGATGATCGTGGTCGACAGCAGCACGTCGTACTTGCCGTCGTAGAAGGCGTTCATCCGGTCGTCCAGGTCGCCCGCCGCGAGTTGCCCATGGGCGATGACGTAGGTGAGCTCCGGCAGTTGCTCGCGCAGGAACGCCTCCATCTCCGGCAGATCGGCGATGCGCGGGACGACGACGAAGGACTGCCCGCCGCGGTAGTGCTCGCGCAGCAGCGCCTCGCGGACCTGAACGGTGTCGAACTCGGAGACGTAGGTGCGGATGGCGAGCCGGTCGACGGGGGGCGTGCCGATGACGCTGAGATCGCGCACGCCGGTCAGCGACATCTGGAGCGTGCGGGGGATCGGCGTGGCCGAGAGCGTCAACACGTGGACGTCGGAGCGCATCTCCTTGAGCCGTTCCTTGTGGGTGACGCCGAAGTGCTGCTCCTCGTCGATGACCAGCAGGCCGAGGTCCTGGAACTTGACCGCCTTGGCCAGCAGCGCGTGGGTGCCGATGGCGATGTCCACGGTGCCATCGGTGATGCCGGCGCGGGTGGCATTCGCCTGCTTGGTGGAGACGAAGCGGGAGAGCTGTCGCACCTCGATGGGCAACCCGCGGAACCGGTCCTCGAAGCTCTTGGCGTGCTGACGGGCGAGCAGCGTGGTGGGTGCGATGATTGCCACCTGCTTGCCGGCCGTGACCGCGATGAAGGCGGCGCGCATGGCGACTTCGGTCTTGCCGAAGCCCACGTCGCCGACGATCAGCCGGTCCATCGGTCGGCCCGAGGCGAGGTCTTCGGCGACGTCCACGATGGCCTGCATCTGATCGTCCGTCTCCTCGTAGGGGAAGCGGGCGGCGAAGCTCTCGTACATGTCGCCGGGCGGCTCGAGCCGGGGGGCTTTGCGCAGGGCGCGTTCGGCCGCGATCCGCATGAGGCGCTCGGCGATCTGGCGGATGCGTTCCTTCAGTCGGGCCTTGCGCGCCTGCCAGGCCCCGCCGCCCAGCCGGTCGAGCAGCCCCTCCTCCTGCCCGTAGCGCGACAGCAGCTCGATGTTCTCCACCGGCAGGAACAGCCGGTCCCCGTTGGCGTATTCCAGCGTCAGGCATTCGTGCGGGGCCCCGGCGGCGGTGACCGTCTCCAGCCCGATGAAACGACCGACGCCGTGGTCGACGTGAACGACGAGATCGCCGGCGGAAAGCGCCTGCGCCTCCGTCAGGAAGTTCTCGGCCCGGCGCTTCTTCTTGCGGCCGCGGATCAGCCGTTCGCCGAGCACGTCCTGCTCCGAGATGACCGTGAGCCGCGACGTGCCGACCGGACCCTCCCAACCGCGGTCGAGCGCCCAGATGGCCAGGCCGACGTCGCCCTTGGCCACGTCTTCCAGCCGCTTGATCGCGCGCAGCCCGGCGACGCCCTGATCGTCGAGCAGCCCCTGCAGCCGTTCCCGGGCCCCGCCGGAATAGCTGGCGAGGACCACGCCGCCGGACTTGCGCTTCTCGGCGATGTGTTCGGCCAGGCTCTCGAACAGGCTGACGTGCTCCATCTGACGTTCGGGCGCGAAGCTGCGGCCGATGCGACCGCCCGCGTCGATCACGCCGGGGCCGGGAGCCGTCCGGAGCGGAGAGAGGTGGAGCGTGCGGTGGGGGGCGAGCATCTCCTCCAGCTCGGCCGGCAGGACGTAGAGCGTTTCGGGTCGGGCCGGCTTGTAGACGCTGTCGACCCGGCCCTTCGCGCGCATTGCCTCGGCGCGGTTGTCGTACATGTCCGCGATCTGCGTCCAGCGCTCGGCGTGATGCCCGAAGGTGCCGTCGTCGAGCACGAAATGCGCACCCGGGCAGGTAATCCGGCAAGCGTCTCCAGCGTCTCGTGGAAGAACGGCAGCCAGTGCTCGGCCCCTTGCGGCTTGCGGCCGGCGGTGACGGATTCGTAGAGCGGATCGTCGGTACCGGCGGCCCCGAACTCGATGCGGTAGGTCTGCCGGAAGCGGGTGATCGCGGGTCCGTCGAGGATGACTTCCGAGACGGGGGCGAGCTCGATCAGTTGGAGTTGATCGGTCGTCCGCTGCGTCGCCGGATCGAAGCGGCGCAGCCCGTCGAGCGTGTCGCCGAACATGTCGAGCCGGACGGGCGCGGACTGGCCCGGCGGCCAGATGTCGATGATGCCGCCGCGGGGCGACCAGTCGCCGGGTTCCATCACCGTCGGCGTCTGCGTGAAGCCCATGCGGACGAGGAATTGTCGCAGCGCATCCTCGTCGATGCGCTGGTTCAGACGGGCGGAGAAACCGGCACCGCGCAGCGTCGCGCGGGGCGGCAGTTTCTGCGTCAGCGCCGACAGTGTCGTCAGCAGGACGAAGGCGCCGGTGAACCCGTGCGCCAGTGCCGTGAGGGTGGCCATGCGCGTGGCGCTGATCTCCGCCGCCGGAGAGAGGCGGTCGTAGGGCAGGCAGTCCCAGGCCGGGAAGCGCAGCACGGTGACGCCGCGCGCGGTGTGCGCGGAGCGCGGCGGCCATCGCCTCGGCCCGCTTGTCGTCGCGGGCGACGTGGACGACGGGGCGGCCCGCTTCCAGCTCCTTGAGGAGGACGGAGGCGTCGAAGCCTTCCGGCGCGCCCCCGACCCGGACGTGGCCCGACGGCAAGGCGGTGGCGGCGGGCATGGCGACGGTGTCTGACATGCGCGTCAGGTAACGGCAGGGGGTGCCGTGTCAACCGCCCGCCTCCGGGGGTTCAACCGTTCAGGACGCTGGCGTTCAGGTTGACCCACATCCCCCACATGGAGGTCAGGAAGATCGACGCGATGGCGATCGCCTGGATCCGGCGGCGAGTCCGGTGGAGCAGGTTGCCGAGATCCTGCGCGTCGAGCCCGGGCACCCGGCGTGCCGCGCGTTGGGTGATCCAGCCCACGAGGGTCATCGGAAGGACCAAGGCCAGCAGCGCCTGGGCGAAGTTCGACGCGGTAGACGACCGCGAACAGGATCAGGACGGTCGCCGCGAAACATGCGAGGGCCGTCGCCACCGGGCCCATCGCGGCCCCGAGGGCGAGGATGCGCCGGGCCCGGATGTCCGCCAGCGCCTGCATGTCCCGAAGCGCGGTATCCTGCCCGCGCGCGGCCCGGCGGACGAGGTCGAAGGGGACGCCCATCACCCAGTGCGTCGCACCCGACCAGACCGCGGCCAGAGCGATCCAGAACCAGATGTTCGAGAACGATCGCAGGTCGATCGCCTCCGTCAGGAAATTCAGGAACTGCAGATCCAAGGGTCCCGCCCGATGACAACGGGATGGGGTGTCGCGCGGCGGCCGGCGGATGGCAAGGTCCGGGGCTGTTGAACGCGCGGACCGTCCGTGCGACCGAAGGGGAACTGTCGCAAAGGTGCACCATGACCGGCCCCGCCCCGTTCCCCCTCTCCCGCCCGCGCCGCCTGCGCCGCACGCCCGCGCTCCGCGCCCTCGTCCGCGAGGAACGCCTGTCGGTCGATGACCTGATCTGGCCGCTGTTCGTCTGCGACGGCGAGGGGGTGACGCAGGAGGTGGCTTCGATGCCGGGCGTCCTGCGCCGCTCCGTCGACCTGATCGTGGAGGCGGCGCAGGAGGCGCGGGAGCTTGGCATCCCGGCGATCTGCCTGTTTCCCTACACCGCCGCCGCGCTCAAGACCGATCTCTGCGAGGAGGCCTGGAACCCCGACAACCTGTCGAACAGGGCGATCCGCGCGGTCAAGGCGGCGGTCCCGGACATCGCGATCATGACCGACGTGGCGCTCGATCCCTACAACGCGCAGGGTCACGACGGGATCGTGCGGAACGGCGAGATCGTGAACGACGAATCGGTGGAGGCGCTGGTGCGGATGGCGCTCGCGCAGGCCGAAGCCGGGGCGGACGTCCTCGGACCTTCCGACATGATGGACGGCCGCATCGGCGCGATGCGGGCGGCGCTGGAAGCGGCCGGGCATACGCACACGACGATCATGTCCTACGCCGCGAAATACGCCAGCGCCTTCTACGGGCCGTTCCGCGATGCGGTGGGAGCGTCGGGCGCGCTGACCGGCGACAAGAAGACCTATCAGATCGATCCGGCGAACGGGGAGGAGGGGCTGCGCTGCGTCGCGCGCGACCTCGCCGAGGGGGCCGACATGGTGATGGTGAAGCCCGGCATGCCCTATCTGGACCTCTGCCGGCGGGTGAAGGACCGTTTCGGCGTGCCGACCTTCGCGTACCAGGTGTCGGGCGAATACGCGATGATCCGGGCGGCGGCGGCGAACGGCTGGATCGACGGGGAGAAGGTCATGCTGGAGAGCCTGACGGCGTTCCGGCGGGCGGGATGCGACGGGGTGCTGACCTATTTCGCGCCGGAGGCGGCAAGGCTCCTGCGTGACGGGCGAGCCTGAACCCTCTGCGGCGAGACGTCGCCGATCCGAGGAAAATCGGATGACGATCCTTGCAAATTCCTCCGGAGTGGTACATCTGGCGGTGGCGACGTTATCCATATCGACGACCCTGACCATACGGCTCAGTCTTTCGATCGTGCACTGACTTTGCCGACCTGCCGCATCCCGTGGGCAGTATTATGAAGGAGATCGACGATGGCTTCTGGCACCGTCAAGTGGTTCAACTCCACCAAAGGCTTCGGCTTCATCGCGCCCGATGGCGCATCCAAGGACGTCTTCGTTCACATTTCCGCTGTCGAGCGGGCCGGTCTGACCGGTCTGGCCGACAACCAGAAGGTGAACTTCGACATCGAGCCGGGCCGTGACGGCCGCGAAAGCGCCGTGAACATCACGCTGGCCTGATAGGTTCCAGCAAGGACAGCGAAGGGCGCGCCGGTGACGGCGCGCCCTTTTTCCTTTCGCACCGAAGCCGCTTGCGTCAGGCCCCGACGCCGATGGGGCAGGTCACGCCCGTACCGCCGATGCCGCAGTAGCCGCGCGGGTTCTTCGACAGATACTGCTGGTGGTAGTCCTCGGCGACGTAGAATGTCGGAGCCGCCTGGATCTCCGTGGTGATGGCCCCGTGGCCGGCATCGGCGAGCCGCCTGCCGAACATCTCCTTCGAGGCCTTCGCCGCCTCCATCTGCCCGTCCGAATAGGTGTAGATGCCGGAGCGGTACTGTGTCCCGGCGTCATTGCCCTGCCGCATCCCCTGCGTGGGGTCATGACCCTCCCAGAAGGTGCGGAGCAGGTCGTCGTAGGTGATCCGCGTCGGATCGTAGATCACCCGGACGATCTCGTTGTGCCCCGTCCGCCCCGAGCAGACCTCGTCGTAGGTCGGGTTGGGGGTGTAGCCGCCGGCGTAGCCCACCAGCGTCATGTGCACGCCGGGCAGGGACCAGAACATCCGCTCCACGCCCCAGAAGCAGCCCATGCCGAACATCGCCTCCTCCATGCCGTCGGGCACTTCGTTCGACAGGGGCGTCCCGTAGACGTGGTGCGTCGCCGCGGTCCGCAGGGGGGTATCGCGCCCGGGCAGGGCATCGGATTTCGTGACCATCTCGGCCTTCTTGCGCTGGAAGAACATCATGCGGGTCTCCTTCGACGCATATATGGGGTCGTCATTGCGCGATGGCGAGGGGGCGCGACAGGATGGTCTCGTGCCCTTCGTCAGGATGGCGGGGCACCAGCGTCGACAGGCCGAAGGACGTCCCCGCCAGCAGCGCCGCCAGCACGAAGACCGCCACCGGGGAGGTGAGCCAGAGGACGCCCAGCAGCACCGGCAGGAACACGGCGGCGATGTGGTTGATCGTGAAGGCGACCGCGGCGGTGGGCGCGATGTCCCCGGGCGCGGCGATCTTCTGGAAGTACGTCTTGATGGCGAGGGCGAGCGCGAAGAACAGGTTGTTGACGATGAAGAGCCCCATCGCCACGCCGACGCCCCAGTCGAAGAGGTAGAGCCCGGCATAGAGGACGAAGACGGTCGTGAGCCCGCCGTATTCGATCATCAGCGCCGCGCGTTCGCCGAAGTGACCGACAGCCCGGCCGACGAGCGGCGCGCTGACCATATTGAGCGCGAGCGTCGACCATGTAGAGCGCGGTGACCTGATGGACGTCCAGGCCGTAGCGTTCGACCATCATGAAACCGGCGAAGACGACGAAGATCTGCCTCCGCGCGCCGGACATGAACTGCAGCAGGTAGTAGAGCCAGTAGCGCCGGCGCAGGATCATCTGTTTAACCTGCGGATGCGGAGCCTCGAACTGGGGATACGCGAAATGGGCGACGATGGCCGCCAGCGCCGTGAAGCCGCCGGCGATCCAGTAGACGAGGTCGTAACTCAGGTCGAACGCACGCCAGGTCAGGACGATGAGCCCGTAGGCCAGGAACGTCGCGCCCGATCCGATGGCCAGCAGCCGTCCGAGCATCGCCGGGGCGCGGGCCTTGGGCAGCCATTGCAACTGCAACGACTGGTTCACCGTCTCGTAGTAGTGGAACCCGATGGAGGAGATCAGCGTGATCGTCAGGATCCCGCCGAGCGACGGGAAGGAGGCCGTGAGCGCCGTCGCAACCCCCAGCATGACGAGGGAGACGACCGCGAGCACCTGTTCGCGCATGAAGACGATGACGAGGATCACGCCTACGGCGAGGAAGCCCGGGATTTCCCGGATGGTGTGCAGCAGGCCGATGTCCGCCCCGTCGAACGCGGCCATCTCCACCACGAAGTTGTTGAGCAGCGCAGACCACGTGGCGAAGGCCACCGGCATGATGAAGGCGAACAGCATCAGCAGCGCGTCCGGCCGTTGCCAGCGGGGCAGGGAGGAGGCTTCGGCGAGGGGAAACGTGCGCATGACCCCTGCGATAGGCCCGGTCCGCACCGCTGTCCATCGGGCAGCGTCTCGCCGGATGGTCTACCAGGAGACGAAGGGGGCCTTGCCGGCGTGGTCGGCGCTCTCCACCAGGTCCGCGACGGCCCGGGCCAGGTCCGCGCGGGAGATCTGCGTGGAGGCCGGCTTGTCGAACGTCAGGCGATAGTCCCCCTTTGCCGGCTTGTCGGTCAGGCGCGGGGGCCTCAGCATGGTCCAGCGCAGGCCCTCCGATCGTGCGAGCAGAAGGTCGAGCTCGTCCTGCCGGTCCGTGACGACCGCTCCGGTCAGGCTCCGGGCGAGGAAGGACACGATCCGGTCGGGGACGCCCTTCGCATCTCCGGGCGCATCCACCGCGCCGCCGCCGACCGTCACGTAGCGCACGGAGGTCTCCGTCAGCGCGGCGGCGAGGCGTGAGCCCGCCGGGTTGCCCTTGCCCGACGCCATGACGTTGACCACCGCGTCGCAGCGGGACGCGAGGGCGCGGACGGCGGCCGCGTCGGTCGGGTCGACGGTCTCGATCGTTCCGGGAAGATCCGGCGCGGGACGTCGCGTTACGGGATGCAGAGTGTGGCCGCGGGCGGCGAGGGCCTCGCAGACCTGGCGGCCCGAGCGGCCGGCAGCCCCGAAGATGGCGATGCGCATGGACTTCTCCCCTTTCGTCCTGTGAGTCTGTCCGCTAGATCGGCCGGCCCGGCCGAACCCGCAAGAAGGCACCCGGAGGATACCGCCCTGCCGCGATCGAGCCCGTCATCGGACACCGTTCCATCGGACTGCCCCGTCGAGGAGGGAATCAACCTTCTGGCGGGGCGCTGGCGCATGCTGGTCCTGTTCCGGCTGGCGCAGGGCCCCGAACGGTTCGCCGCACTGCGCCGTGCCCTCCCCACGGGCGGGGGGCGGCCGATAACCCACAAGGTGCTGACGCAGACCCTGCGCGGGCTGGAGGCGGACGGGCTGATCTGGCGCGACGTGGCCCACACCGTTCCGCCGCAGGTCACCTATGGGCTCACGGACGTCGGCCGCGATCTCGCCCCGGTCTTCGCTGCGCTGGCGGCCTGGCGGTACGGGGGAGGTGTCAAAAGGGCCGCCCCCGGGGCCCAGCGCCTGACGATAGATGTTGAAAGAACACTTCGGTTGGCCGCGCTGCGGCCAGCTTTCCCTTCGACACCATGCTTGAACGCCATCCGGATGGAGGAAAGGTGTCGAGGGTCTTGGACAGAACTTCGGGAACCTTGGTGGAGCCATTCGTCCGAAGACGTCCGCCCCCGGGCGCGGGTGTCGACCTGAACTCCTGCCGCAGCCCGTCGTGCGCGGCCCACGGCGTTGCATCCGATCCCTCGAGCGGCCAGGTCGCAAGCCGGCACTCCCGCAGGATGTCCCGCGAGGTATGGTTGCGGGAGAAAGGGACGCGAAGTCCTGTCAGTGCCCTACTTGCGGGACGACCGCCCGGTCCAAGAACGACCTCGCGGTCGTGGAAGGGCACGAGCGGCTCCGCCTCTTGCGCGAGACCGACCCGGGTGCCCCAGCTTGCCGGACCGCGGGTTGCGCGAACGAGGATTTCCCCGTCGGAGACCATCCCGGGCTCTGCCGGAAGTTCGGGCAGACGGACGGCGGCGATCCGCGGTGGCGGTGCAGGGATCGTCGGAAGACCTTCTCGACTGGAAAGCCGGCACGACGGCACGAGCGGTCCGACGAGAACCGTCTGGTTCTGGACATGCTCTGCAACGACCTGTCGCTGGCCGAGATCTCGTAGATCTCCGGTTCGTCGTACCGGGACATCTATCGCCGCATCGATTTCCACCACGCGCGGGCCCGCAGTTTCGGAGCCCGGCGAGGAGACTTCCCGAGGGTCGACTTCTCGGAGATGGGATCTCGGTTCGCCACGGACGGTCAGGCCCTGACGATCGACCGGCCGACGCGAAGGCGTCGCCTGCCGGTCGTCTTCGAGCACCTGTGCACCGCGCACGCGCGGTCGGGCTTCATCGTCGAGGCGTCGTTCCAGCCCGATCCGGAGATCCCGCCCGTGGAGGCCGATGCGCAATCGCCTGCCGCAGACGAGGACGCCGTGTCCACGGCCTTCCGCCGGCACGCGCGGCTATGGACGAAGACGGAGTTCGATGCGCCCCTCGATCGCCTGACGCGGAACGCCGGCCTCACGGAAGCGGACGTCCACGGGCTGCCGTCTGCCGGCTCGATGATCCGCCACGACGGGATGCAGTTCGCCCACGCGATGCGCCTGCGCGACCACATCGGTGCGCAGAACGTTCCCCTGGTCTTCGCGATGGATGGGGACGCGGGGCTCGAGCAGTCGTCCTCGACCGTGTTCCAGCCCGGGGTGGCGGCCGGCAAGGCGCATCTGGCCATCGTGGGCTTCGACAAGGGGATGACGAACGACAAGCGGAACATGGTCGTGGCCGACGGGCGCAACGATCCGTGTGCGGCGACCGGCCCGACCTCGTCCGGGATGAAGCTCATACCGTCGGAGTTCCATGCCGGGATCGTCGACGGGGAAGCTGCCTGCCGCCCGATCGGCAAGCCGGTCGGTGCCTGGTTCGAGTATCCCTTCCCGACGAAGAGCGATCCGATCGAGCGGGTGCTGCTCGTCACGGACAGCCCGGACGTCAGCGCGCGCTCGAAGGGGCACCCGATGCGTCTGGCAACGCTGCGCGGCGTCGATGGCTGCGCCCACCACTGGATGGAACCCGGGAGGGGACAAGCAGACGCCGGCGACGCGGATCGGGCCGGCGCGGGGGCGGGTTCTACGAGCGGGCTTTTGTTTGAAGCCCCTGAACGACCGGGTCGCCCTCGTTGTCATCTCGATCCAGGCGATATCATCGAAGTGAAACGAGTATCGGCGGCCAAGAAAATCGCCGGCTCCGTCTTCCGGCTTCGCATCTTTCGAGATGCGAACCTCGAGTATCTTCTCATTGTCATTGCAAGTCGCACAAATCGACCGGCGCGACATGCGTCAGACCCAAGGGCTTCTTGCACCCCTTCTCGTCCTGACCCCAGAGCCTGAACTCCATATGACGATGATGTCCGTCGACGTCCGGGCCGGGCTCATGGGGTGGTCTCCAGGGATCGCTCCAAATCGAAACGGAATACCTCCATCGTTTTGGTTCGATGGGAAGGTGGGCCTTTACTTCTGGCGAACGGAAAAGATCGCGCCATGGTGGCGCGATCAAAACTTAGCGTCAGGGGCTGGGCCCAGGGGAGGCGACCCTTCCTTTGACCCTGGCGGACACGGTGCCGAAGCACCGCGAGCCGATCAGTTCTGCGCGTAGTATTCGATGACCAGGTTCGGCTCCATCACCGCCGCGTAGGGCACGTCGCCCAGGCCGGGCGTGCGCACGAAGATCGCGGTCAGCTTGGAGTGGTCGGCCTCGACATAGTCGGGCACGTCGCGCTCGGCCAGCTGCGTGGCTTCGAGCACGACGGCCAGCTGCTTGGACTTCTCGCGGACGCGGATCTCGTCGCCTTCCTTCACGCGGTAGGAGGCGATGTTGACCTTCTGACCGTTCACCTCGACGTGGCCGTGGTTCACGAACTGGCGCGCGGCGAAGATGGTGGGCACGAACTTCGCGCGATAGACCACGGCGTCCAGTCGCCGCTCCAGCAGGCCGATCAGGTTCTCGCCGGTGTCGCCCTTGACCCGTGCGGCCTCGGCGAAGATGCGCTTGAACTGCTTCTCGGTCAGGTCGCCATAGTAGCCCTTCAGCTTCTGCTTGGCGCGAAGCTGGAGGCCGAAGTCCGAGAGCTTGCCCTTGCGGCGCTGACCGTGCTGCCCGGGGCCGTACTCGCGGCGGTTCACCGGCGACTTGGCGCGGCCCCAGATGTTCTCGCCCATGCGGCGGTCGAGCTTGTACTTGGCAGACGTGCGTTTGGTCACGGCTGATCTCCTTCGATATGCCCCGGGGGGGCGTGAAGGGCGTTGTCCTCTGGGCGATCCTCGCCCCGACAGGGATCCCCTCGCGGGGTCCGCCAACACCAATGAAGCGCCCGGTTAGGGCCCGGGAGCGTGGGTGTCAACCGGCGGGGTTCGGGGCGCCCGCGACAGGGGGCGTGGAGGGGGTCGCGGGTGGACGGCCACCTGCCGTCCACCCTTGCCTGGAGGTGCCGGAACGCGCGTGCCCACGCGTCTCGTCCTCCGCCGTGCCCCTCGTCCACACCGTTCGCGGCGTCGTTATCGGGCCGTTGGCCGGCCCCTGCACGGTCTCTACCCGAACCGCGAATCACCGGTCAAACGATCATTTTCGCACCTCGGGGAGCATCCGTTCCTCCGGATCACCGCCGGCGCAGGGCCTCGGTGTCGAACCCATTGAAATCGAGCACTTCCACGGCGGCGCGGTACCTGTCGCCGGGGATCGCCGCGGATCGGTCGAGGATCTGCCCCCCGGTGCCGTCGGGCGAGACGACGACCGCCGTCCGGTATCCCCCATCCGTCCAGAGGATCCAGAGGGGGCGTTCCCCGGCCCCGATACCCAGCCGCCCATGTGGTCCGACCGTCAGATCGTCGACCGGAGAACTGCCGTCCGGACAAGAGAGAATGCGACGCAGCAGGCGCGGGCCGGCGACCTCGAACCGGGTATGCGCGTCCTTGCAGCCCTCGGTCCCGGGAAACCGTGCCACTTCGTACCAGTCGCCGGCGAAGGCAGCCGGTTCGAAGCCGACCTTGGACGCGAGGACGACGGTCTCGTCGCGCAATCCCGCCGTGGGCGGAGGTGCCGCGGACGGGGCGCAGGCCGCCAGACCGAGAGCGAGGAGAAGGGCGGGACGCATCCGGTCAGCGCGGCATCGGGATCTCGACCATCGGCGTCCCGGCGAGGATGGCCCGCGCATCGGGGCCCATCAATCGCGACAGCGCGGGGTCCTGGCTGGAAAGCCCACCGGTGTATGTGCCGTAGGATGGCAGGATCATCCGCATCCGGTCGCGCAGGAAGCAGCGGCGCGAGACGGACCTCCCCCGCATCCGCAGACTGGCCTTGGGATGGTAGTGCCCTGAAATTTCGGGGCCGTCGCCCCCGGTGGCGATGTGGCGAAGGACGACGTCGGCGCAGGTGACGGTCCGTGCCGACCGCCCGCCGAGGCCGTTGGGCGCGGGGTCGTGGTTGCCCGTCACCCAGATCCAGTCGCAGGCGGCGACCATCCCGCGCAGCCGCTCCAGATGGGGGGGCGAAAGGTTCGCGGCGGCGTCCATGTCGTCGAACCCGTCCCCCAGCGAGACGACGGCGCGGGGCCGGGTGAGCGCGATGTCGAGGGCGAGCCGCGTGAGCGTGTCCTCCACCTCGTAGGGCGGCAGCAAGGTGCCGCCGCGCCGCGCCATCCGCTCCGACTTGCCCAGGTGCAGGTCGCTGACGACGAGCACCTGCTCCGCCGGCCAGTGCAGACGCCCCGGAGGTGCGCGCGACCATCGCATGGCCCGCGAACTTGAAATCGAGGTTCTCCTGCATGGCCGGTGTGAATCACGCGCGGCCGTCCGGTTCAAGCGGTTCCCTGCGGCAGCGCGTCAGTCCGGCGCGAGCCCCGCCTCCAGCATCAGCCGGTCCGCCTCCTCCTGCAGCAGGCGCCCTTCTGCCTTCCCGCGGATCGGGACGATGCCGCGTTCGAGGAAGAGCGGCGCGGCCAGGGGCGAAACCCGGTCGAGCGCGACCTGATCGATCCGGTCGCCCACCGTTTCCAGCAGAAGTTCCAGCCGGCCGAAGTCGATATGCCCGCGCATCGCCTCCTCCTCCGTGATCCGCAGCATCAGGTGATCCGGATCGTAGCGGTGCAGCGTGTCGTAGAGGATGTCCGAGGAAAAGGTCGCCTGCTTGCCCGAGGAGCGCTTGCCCGGAAAGTTCCGGTCGATCAGACCCGCCACGATGGCCGCGTTGCGGAAGGTGCGCTTCATCACCGCGTTGCCCTGCAGCCACCCGTCGAGGGCGGCTCGTATGCCGTCGTGGTGCAGGAAGCGCGCGATGTCGCCGGCGGGCTGCAGCCCCCAGATCAGCACGGCGTAGTCGGTGGCCACGAAACCCAGCGGGTCCAGTCCCGCCTCCTCCATCCGCCGCGTGATGAGCAGCGCCAGCGTCTGGTGCGCGTTGCGGCCCGCGAAACCGTAGATGCAGATGTGGTGCCGCCCGTCGCGCGGGAACGTCTCGATCAGCAGGCGGCCCGGTTCGGGCATCCGCGAGCGGTCCTGCTGGAGCTGGAGCCATTCGCGGGTATGGTGCGGGAAGGCGGAGAAATCGCCGTCGTGCAGGATCTTCTGGATCCGGTCCGCCAGTTCGACCGACGTCGCCCATTTGAACCCGATGTAGGTGGCGATGCGGGGTTCCTTCTTGGGGTTCGGGCTGACCTCCACGATCAGCTCGCGCAGCCCCTCGAAGCGCACGACCTTGCCGCCCATCAGGAAGGTATCGTCTCGGCTCAGCGTGGAGGCGAAACCTTCCTCGATCTCGCCCAGCGGAAAGCCGCCCTTGCCCTTGTAGCGGACCTTGAGCGTATCGGTGTCGATGATCGTGCCGAGGTTCATCCGGATCTGCCGCGCGGCCCGCGGATCGCGCAGGCCCCAGGTCCCGTCGGCGCGCTGCTTGAGACGCTGGTAGCGGTCGTAGGCCCGCAGCGCGTAGCCCCCCGTCGCGACGAACTCCAGGCAGTCGTCGAAGGCGGCGCGGCTGAGCGAGGCATAGGGACCGACGGTGCGGACCTCGCGGAACAGGTCGGTCGCGTCGAAGTCGCCGGCGCAGGCCACGCAGGCGATGTGCTGGCACAGGACGTCGCGCGGCCCGTCGAGGCGCAGATCGCCATCGAGCGTGCCGTCGCGCACCGCGTCGAGCGCGGCGATGCATTCGATCACCTCGAAGCGGTTCGCCGGGACCAGCCGGGCCTTGGACGGCGCGTTGTAGCGGTGATTGGCCCGGCCGATCCGCTGCACCAGGTTCTTCACCTTCTTGGGCGCGCCGATCTGGATCACCAGATCCACGTCGCCCCAGTCGATCCCGAGGTCGAGGCTGCCGGTCGCCACGATCGCGCGCAGCTCCCCCGCCACCATCGCCGCCTCCACCCGCAGCCGGGCCTCCTTGGACAGCGCGCCGTGGTGGATGCCGACGGGCAGGTCGTCCTCGTTGGCGAGCCAGAGGTTGTGGAAGAAGATCTCCGCCTGCGCGCGGGTGTTGTGGAAGATGAGCGTCGTCTTGTGCGCCTTCACCTGCGCCAGCACGTCCGGGATCGCGTAGCGCCCGCCGGCCCCGGCCCAGGGGGGAGCCTCCGTCGTGTCCAGCATGGCGATGTCGGGCGGCGGCCCCGGGTCCGCGTGCAGGATGGGGCAGGGGTCGGGGTGACGTGCGAGGTAATGCGCGATCACCGCCGGGTCGTCCACGGTGGCCGACAGCCCGACGCGGCGCAGGTCGGGGGCGAGGGACTGCAACCGCGACAGGCAGAGCATCAGCTGATCGCCGCGCTTGCCTTCGGCCAGGGCGTGGATCTCGTCGACCACGATCCGGCGGAGCCCGGCGAAGGTGCGCGCGGCATCCGGATAGCTGATCATCAGCGCAAGGCTCTCGGGCGTCGTGAGCAGGATGTGCGGCGGATCGGCCCGCTGGCGGCGGCGCTGCGACTGTCCGGTGTCTCCGGTCCGGTCCTCGACGCGGATCGGCAGGTCCATCTCGGCGATGGGCCCGCGCAGGTTGCGCCCGATGTCGTTGGCGAGCGCCTTGAGCGGACTGACGTAGAGGGTGTGCAGCCCCGCGCCGAAACTCCCGTCGGCGAGTTCGGCGAGCGTCGGCAGGAAGCCCGCCATCGTCTTGCCGCCCCCCGTGGGCGCGATCAGCAGGAGAGCGGGTGCCGCCGCGCGTTCCAGCATCTCGACCTGATGCGGATGAAGCGTCCAGTCACGGGTCTCGAAATAGCGTTCGATGGAGGACGGGAGGATCATCCGCCGCAGATAAGGCGATCGCAGGCCGGGGGAAGCGGGGTGCCCGACCGGCTCCGGGATGGGACGCCTTGCGCTATGGTCGCGCCACCGCTTCGCCGAGAGCGACGAAGCGCTCCATGGCGAGCGTCTCCAACCCATCCATCGCCGCCTCCTCCGCGTCCCGGATGCCGCCCGACCGCGATGTCGGGGCGGTTGCCATCGATCCCAGCCAGTCGCGGTCCTCCGCGCACAACCGGGAGGGGCAGGGATCGACGAGTCCCCGGGCGGGCGGCGCATCGGTCGCGTGCCCGCTGCGCACCATGAACCGGATCTCGTCGAAGTCCGCCGGGTCCAGCCCGGCCCGCGGCTCCGGCGTGGACAAGGCGTCCTGAAGGATGATCGCGCCCGCGAGGAGCGACCCGATGGAAAGGACGAGTGTCGGCAGGGAGCGTGCCACGGCGGGCACGCGCCTGACGGCGTTCGGGGATGGTGCCAATGCTCTGCCTCGGTCTGCATCACGCTGTTTCGCGTGTTGTCCCACGGGTGAATCCCGAATGTGGCGAGAATAAGGCAGGGGGGGCGACTTTGGGGGGTGTCGCCGCCTTACTTCGGTAGCGGACCCGGCTTCATGCCTTTCGGCTCAGAGGAGGCGCACCCGATACGGTACCGGGATCGAAGGCTGTGTCTTCAATAGGACAGGAAAGGTGCAAAAGGGTCGAACATGGACCGCCTCAGGCGCTCGGACGCGGCTGCTTACGCAGGGTTTGGCGAAACGGGTGCCCCGGAGACCGACCCTACGACAGGCCGTGGTTCCCGATCCACGCCGTCAGGCGACCAGCGTCGCCTCCGTCACCGCGCGCAGGTCGGCTTCCGTCACGCCGTCCGCAAGCTCCACGATCCGCAGCCCGCCCTCCACCACGTCCAGGACGCCGAGGTTCGTGATGATCCGGTCCACGACGCCCTTGCCCGTCAGCGGCAGGGTGCATTCGCGCAGCACCTTTGACTCTCCGTGCTTGTTGGCATGATCCATCACGACCACCACGCGACCGACCCCGGCCACCAGATCCATCGCGCCGCCCATCCCCTTCACCAGCTTGCCGGGGATCATCCAGTTCGCCAGATCGCCGTTCTCCGCCACCTCCATCGCGCCGAGGATCGCCATGGCGATCTTGCCGCCGCGGATCATCCCGAAGCTCTGGGCGGAGTCGAAGTAGGAGGTCTGCGGCAGTTCCGTGATCGTCTGCTTGCCGGCGTTGATGAGATCGGCGTCCTCGGACCCCTCGACGGGGAAGGGCCCCATGCCGAGCATCCCGTTTTCCGATTGCAGCGTCACCTCGATGCCCTCGGGGATGTGGTTCGACACCAGCGTCGGGATCCCGATGCCGAGGTTCACGTACCAGCCGTCCTGAAGCTCCCGTGCTGCGCGGGCGGCCATCTGATTGCGGTCCCAGGGCATGTGTCGTCCTTCGCTGAATGTCGGCGTGGCGGTGGTCCTCGGCGGGTGGAGGGTCAGGCGTCCATGATCCCCGCCGGGACGTCCAGCATGACGACGGTGCCCGCCGCGCCCCGCACCGGTGTAACGGTCGCGTCGAGCCCCTCCGCCAGCGTCGCGATGAGGCGTCCGCCGATCGTGGTGGGGTCCGGGAAGGCGATGTTCGACGGCAGGCCGACTCCGTCGTCCGTCACCACGAGCCGCAAGCCGCCGGCCGAAAGCCGGGCGACCCGGAGCTCGATCAGCCCCTCGTCCATCCGGTCATGGGCGTGGTGAAAGGCGTTGAACAGGATCTCCGACAGCAGCAGGGCGATGCGAACCGAGGACTCGAGATTGACCTGCGCCGCCTCGATGGTTTGCTGATAGCGGATGCCCGGTCGGCCCTCCTCGTAGGCGATGGACGCCGCGACCCGGCTGATGAGAGCCCCGAGGTCGATCCCGCGCGAGAGAACCCCCATGCTGTCCGACAGGATCATCGACTCGTAGACCAGTTGCAGGCACTCCATCCGCCGCGTCATCGCGCCGAATGCGAGGGTCTCGCCCGTGTCCGCCCGTTGGCCCAGGCCCTTGAGCACCAGCGACAGATCCTCCTGCACCCGGGACTGGATGGCGGTGAGCTGCTCGTCGAGCACCTCGTCCTCGCGCTCGCTGTCCTGCAGCGGTTTCTGGATCCCGAGGTAATAGATCACCTCGCCGTTCGCGTCCGAGATCGGGGCGATGATCAGCCGGTTCACGAAGGGCTTGCCGTCGGCGCGGTAGTTCTGGATGTCGACGCTCATGTCGCGCTTGTCCCGGATCGCACCGCGCAGCTTGTCGACGTCCGCCTTGCGCGTCTGGTCGCCCTGCAGGAACCGGCAGTTCCGTCCGATCACGGCGGACCGGGCATAGCCCGTCACCCGCTCGAAGGCGGCGTTGACGTAGACGATGGGGTTGTCCTCGACCCGCGGATCGGTCAGCACCATCGCCACCTTGACCCGGCTGAACCCCTCGATGGCGTCCTGCTCCGCCATGACGGCGGCGAGCCGTCGCTTGGGCGCATCGGCCCCGGCGTCTCTGCGGCAGCGGCAGGGTGGATGGCTGGAGCAGTCGTTCCAACTGCGCGCCGGTGAGCGGCACCCTTCCCTGTCGGTCGTCGTCATGGTCGTTCGCCACGATGTCACTCCCTTTCGATGGCCGCGCGGGCCCGGACGGCCTCCTCGCCGTCCGCGTCCCGTGGTCGCCGTCGGTCCCGATACGACGGGGCGGCCGTTTCCTCCTCTGCGCCCCCCGGCCCCGAACCGGAGGTCGCGTCGGCCCCCGATCAGGCCGCGCGCACCGTCCTCTGCTCGATCCGCTTTTCGTGCGCGCCCTGGATCAGGCGGTGCACGTAGATGCCGGGCAGATGGATGCCGTCCGGATCGAGGGACCCGACCGGCACGATCTCCTCCACCTCCGCCACGCAGATCCGCCCGCACATCGCCGCCGGCGGGTTGAAGTTGCGCGCCGTCTTGCGGAACACGAGGTTGCCCGTCTCGTCCGCCTTCCAGGCCTTCACGATGGCGAGGTCCGCGAAGATCCCCTCCTCGAGGATGTAGGTCTCGCCGCGGAAGTCCTTGTGCTCCTTGCCCTCCGCGATGACCGTGCCCACGCCCGTCTTCGTGTAGAAGCCGGGAATGCCCGCGCCGCCGGCCCGCATCCGCTCGGCCAGCGTGCCCTGCGGGTTGAACTCCAGCTCCAGCTCGCCCGACAGGTACTGGCGCATGAATTCCGCGTTCTCCCCGACGTAGGATGAGATCATCTTCCTGACCTGCCGCGTCTCCAGCAGGATGCCGATGCCGAACCCGTCGACGCCCGCGTTGTTGGACGCGAAGGTCAGATCCTTCGTGCCCGCATCCCGGATGGCGGAGAGCAGCAGTTCAGGGATGCCGCAGAGCCCGAACCCGCCGGCGGCGATCAGCATCCCGTCCTCCAGGATGCCCTCGAGCGCGGCGGTCGCCGTTGGGTAAACCTTCTTCATCGCCATCCCCGAAGCGTCCACTGCATACCAGTGTACGCCGTTCCAATTCGGCTTTCAATCACCGCGGGTGGGCAATATCCCGCACCATGCCCGACCCTTCAAAGGCCAGGGTAGATCGGGAAACGGCCGCAGAGCGCCTGCACCCGGGTGCGGACCGACGCCTCGACCTCCGCATTCCCGTCCGCCCCGTTCGCCGCAAGCCCGTCCACGACCTCCACGATCAGATCGCCGATCGTCCGGAACTCGGGCACGGCGAAGCCCCGCGTCGTGCCCGCGGGCGAGCCGAGGCGGATGCCGCTCGTCACCATCGGCTTCTCGTCGTCGAAGGGGATGCCGTTCTTGTTGCAGGTGATGTGCGCGCGTCCGAGTGCGGCCTCGGTATCGTTGCCCTTCACGCCCTTGGGGCGCAGGTCGACGAGCATCAGATGCGTGTCCGTCCCGCCCGTGACGATGTCGAGCCCGCCCTTCATGAGCTGATCCGCCAGTGCCTGCGCGTTCTCGATCACCGCGCTCTGGTAGTCCGCGAAGCCGGGTCGCAGCGCTTCGCCGAAGGCCACCGCCTTGGCGGCGATGACATGCATCAGCGGGCCGCCCTGGATGCCGGGGAAGATGGCGGAGTTGAACTTCTTCGCCAGCGCCTCGTCGTCGGTCAGGATCATGCCGCCGCGGGGACCGCGAAGGGTCTTGTGCGTCGTCGTGGTGGCGACATGGGCATGCGGGAAGGGGGAGGGGTAGTGACCGGACGCGACCAGCCCCGCGAAATGCGCCATGTCCACCAGCAGATAGGCACCGACGCCGTCGGCGATCTCGCGCATCCGGGCGAAGTCGATGATCCGCGGAATGGCGGAGCCGCCGGCGATGATCATCTTCGGACGGTGCTCGTCGGCGAGGCGCTGCACCTCGTCGTAGTCCAGCAGCATGTCGTCGCGCTTCACGCCGTACTGGACCGCGTTGAACCACTTGCCCGACTGGTTCGGCCTCGCCCCGTGCGTCAGATGCCCGCCCGCGTCGAGCGACATGCCCAGGATGGTGTCGCCCGGCTGCAGCAGCGCGGTGAAGACGCCCTGGTTCGCCTGACTGCCGGAGTTCGGCTGCACGTTGGCGAAGCCGCACCCGAAGAGCAACTTGGCCCGGTCGATGGCGAGGGTCTCGGCGATGTCGACGTACTGGCAGCCGCCGTAGTAGCGCCGGCCCGGATAGCCCTCGGCGTACTTGTTGGTCATCACCCCGCCCTGCGCCTCCATCACGGCGCGGCTGACGATGTTCTCCGACGCGATCAGCTCGATCTCGTCGCGCTGCCGGCCGAGTTCGAGGCGGGTGGCTTCCGCGATCTCGGGGTCGGTGTCGGCGAGGGTGGCGGAGAAGAAGTTCGGGTCGCGGTGGGGGGCGTTCATGGCGCTCGCTCCGGGCTGGGGTCGGTTGCCGACGTGATACGCCGCCGGGGGCGCGTTTGAAAGCCGGCAATCCACCGCACCGGGGTGCTGCGCTTGTGTTCCGCGGCCATGCGCGACAACGCTTGGCGGGAACCCGAAGGATCGTCATGCCCCGCGCCCATTCCATCGCCTTCCTCGCCTCCGACACGCAGGAGGCGCAGGTGGCGCTCGCACGGCTGACCGGGCGCTACGGGCAGACCGAGCTGGAGGACGCGCGGACCGTGGTGGCGCTGGGCGGCGACGGGTTCATGCTGCAGACGCTGCACGCGACGCAGACGCTCGACGCGCCGGTCTACGGGATGAACCGCGGGACCGTCGGGTTCCTGATGAACGATTACCGCGAGACGGGGCTGACGGCGCGGCTGGCGCGGGCGGAGGAGGCGGTGGTCCATCCGCTGCGGATGTCGGCGACGCGCAGCAACGGGGAAGTGGTGGAAGCCCTTGCGATCAATGAGGTATCGCTGTTGCGCGCGGGTCCGCAGGCGGCGCGGCTGCGGATCTCCGTCGACGGCAAGGTGCGGATGGAGGAGCTGGTCTGCGACGGGGCCCTGCTGGCGACGCCGGCCGGATCGACGGCCTACAATTACTCCGCGCACGGACCGATCCTGCCGATCGGGTCGGGCGTCCTGGCGCTGACGGCGATGTCGGCGTTCCGGCCGCGGCGCTGGCGCGGCGCGCTTTTGCCGCAAGGGCGCGAAGGTCCGCTTCGACGTGCTGCATGCGGAGAAGCGGCCGATGATGGCGGAGGCCGACGGGCAGTCGGTGCGCGACGTGGTGGCCGTCGAGATCGAGAGCGACCGCTCCGTCGGGCACCGTCTGCTGTTCGATCCGGGGCACGGGCTGGAGGAGCGGCTGCTGCGCGAGCAGTTCACGTGAACGACGTGCCGCAACGCATGCTGCAAACGGTATGACGTCGGTCCCTACGTTCGTCGGCCCTTCGGGGCCCCGGGTTGCGAGGTCGCAGGCCCCCCCCTAGAAGCGGCACGACCCCTGGAGACCTCCATGCCCCGCACGCTCATCACCTCCGCCATTCCCTACATCAACGGCATCAAGCATCTGGGCAACCTCGTGGGCTCGATGCTGCCGGCGGACCTGCACGCGCGGTATGCCCGCGCGCGGGGCCACGAGGTGCTGTTCATCTGCGCCACCGACGAGCATGGCACGCCGGCGGAGCTGGCGGCGGCGAAGGCGGGGCTGCCGGTGGCGGAATACTGCGCCGGCATGTGGCAGGTGCAGAAGGATCTGGCCGACGGGTTCCGGCTCTCGTTCGACCACTTCGGCCGCTCGTCCTCGCCGCAGAACCGACGGCTCACCCAGCACTTCGCCGCGAAGCTGGACGAGGCCGGGCTGATCGAGGCGCGGGCCTCGCGGCAGGTCTATTCGGTCGCGGACGGACGGTTCCTGCCCGACCGCTACATCGAGGGGACCTGCCCGAACTGCGGGTTCGAGGACGCGCGGGGCGACCAGTGCGACAATTGCACCAAGCAGCTCGACCCGACGGATCTGATCGACGCGCGCTCCGTCATCTCGGGCTCCACAGACCTCGAGGTGCGGGAGACGACGCATCTCTACCTGCGCCAGTCGCTGCTCAAGGACCGGCTGGACGCCTGGATCGACACGCAGACGACATGGCCGGTGCTGGCCACGTCCATTGCAAAGAAGTGGCTGCACGACGGGGACGGGTTGCAGGACCGGGGCATCACCCGCGACCTCGACTGGGGCGTGCCGGTGGCGCGGGGAGACGACCCCTGGCCGGGGATGGAGGGCAAGGTCTTCTACGTCTGGTTCGACGCGCCCATCGAATACATCGCTGGGACGGCGGAATGGGCCGATGCGACGGGGGGCGACTGGGAGCGGTGGTGGCGCACCGACAAGGGGGCGGGCGACGTGCGGTACGTGCAGTTCATGGGCAAGGACAACGTTCCGTTCCACACGCTGTCGTTCCCCGCGACGATCCTCGGGTCCGGCGAGCCATGGCTGACGGTCGATTATCTCAAGGCGCTCAACTACCTCAACTACGACGGCGGGCAGTTCTCCACCTCGCGCGGGCGCGGCGTGTTCATGGATCAGGCGCTCGACGTGCTGCCGTCGGACTACTGGCGCTGGTGGCTGCTGTCCCACGCGCCCGAGAACGGCGATACGGAGTTCACCTGGGAGAAGTTCCAGGCGGACGTGAACAAGGACCTCGCCGACGTGCTGGGCAACTTCGTCAGCCGGGTGACGAAGTTCTGCCGCTCGAAGTTCGGGGAGGCGGTGCCGGCGGGGGGCGAATGGGGTGCAGCCGAAGCCGCGCTGATCGAGACGCTGGGGGCGCGGTTGCGCGTCTACGAGGGGCACATGGACGCCATCGAGATCCGCAAGGCGGCGACGGAGCTGCGTGCGATCTGGGTGGCGGGGAACGAATACCTGCAGGAGGCCGCGCCCTGGACGACGGTGAAGACCGATCCCGACCGGGCGGCGGCGCAGATCCGCATGGCGCTGAACCTGATCCGCTTCTACGCGGTGCTGTCGGAGCCCTTCATCCCGGACGCGGCGGAGGCGATGCTGGCGGGAATGGGGACGGCTGAGGATGGACTGGCCCGTGGACGTCGATGCGGCGCTGCGGGTGTTGCCCGCGGGCCATGCGTTCACCGTGCCGGAGGTGCTCTTCGCCAAGATCACGGACGAGCAGCGGGCGGAGTGGGCGGAGCGGTTCGCGGGGAAGCGGGGGTGAGGGAACCGCGAACGGCCTGGAACGTTAGGGGAACATAATCTCATGCGGAGCGCATCATGACCGACAAGATAACCGACACCCCCAAGCAGGACGCCCCCGGCAATGCCGTGAAGGATCCGGACAACTGGACCACCGGCGACGAGGAGATGACCGGCGCGCAGGCGAGCTATCTCAAGACGCTGAGCGAGGAGGCGAAGGTCGAGTTCGACCCGACGTTGAACAAGGCGGATGCGTCCAAGCGGATCGACGAGCTGCAGGGCAAGACCGGCCGCGGCGCGGACTGACGGAAATTTCAGGAACGACGTCGAGGGCCCCTCTTGCAGGGGCCTTTTCGCGTTCCCAGATGGAGTGCAGCCGGATGCCATAGCTGGGTCCGGCGCGACGACCGAGCCCCCGTCCGAGTGTCGGAGGGGGCCCACGCAAACCGTATCGCTTCGAGAAGGATGCACCAAATGCGAACCTATGATTTCACCCCCCTCTACCGTGCCAGCGTCGGCTTCGACCGGATGGCCAGCGTGCTCGACCGTGCGATGACGGCGGACACGGCGACGACCTATCCGCCCTACAACATCGAGAAGACCGGGGAGAACGACTATCGGATCTCCATCGCCGTCGCCGGCTTCGCCGATGCGGACCTGTCGATCGAGGCGCGCGAGAACCAGCTCGTCGTGACGGCCCGCAAGGGCGAGACCGATGCCAAGCCGAGGTACCTGCACCGTGGCATTGCCACGCGCGCGTTCGAGAAGTCGTTCCAGCTTGCCGACCATGTCGCCGTGACGGGTGCCACGCATTCCGACGGGATGCTGCACATCGACCTCGTGCGCGAGGTGCCCGAGGCGCTCAAGCCGCGGCGCATCGAGATCGCGTCGGGTGCGCAGGCCCCGGCGCTGGAAGGCGTCTCCCAGACCGTCGACGCCTGATTTCGACCCGGCGACATGCGGCGCGCTTCCATCCGGGGGCGCGCCGTTTTCTTGCGACGGGGGCGGCGTTGCGGTAGGGCGCGATCAACCCCGGAGGACGCCATGACCGCGCCGAAGAAGCTGCACATCAAGACCTACGGCTGTCAGATGAACGTCTACGACAGCGAGCGGATGGCGGAGACGCTGGGGGCGGAGGGCTACGTCACGACGGACCGGCCCGAGGAGGCCGACCTGATCCTGCTCAACACCTGCCACATCCGCGAGAAGGCGGCGGAGAAGGTCTATTCCGACCTCGGCCGGTTGCGTCCGCTGCGCGAGGCGAATCCGGACCTGAAGATCGGGGTCGCGGGCTGCGTGGCGCAGGCGGAGGGCGCGGAGATCATGGCGCGGCAGCCGATGGTCGATCTGGTCGTCGGGCCGCAGACCTATCACCGGCTGCCGGCGATGCTGGAGAGGGTGATGGCCGGAGAGACGGCGCTCGATACCGAGATGCCGGAGGAGGACAAGTTCGACCACCTGCCGAAACTGCGCACGGCGGCGCGGCCGACGGCCTTCCTGACGGTGCAGGAGGGGTGCGACAAGTTCTGCGCCTTCTGCGTGGTGCCCTATACGCGCGGGGCGGAGGTGAGCCGGCCGGTCGAACGGCTGCTGTCGGAGGCGCGGGATCTGGTGGACCGGGGCGTGCGCGAGATCACGCTGCTGGGGCAGAACGTCAACGGCTACCACGGCGCGGGGCCGGACGGGCGGGTCTGGTCGCTGGCCGACCTGATCGGGGCGCTGGACGGGATCGACGGGCTGCTGCGCATCCGGTTCACGACGAGCCATCCGAACGACATGACCGACGATCTGGTGGCGCTGCACGGGAGTTGCGCCAAGCTGATGCCCTACCTGCATCTGCCGGTGCAGTCGGGGAGCGACCGGATTCTGAAGGCGATGAACCGCAAGCACACGGCGGCGGAGTATCTCGCCATCGTCGAGCGGCTGCGGGCGGCGCGGCCCGACCTGGCGATGTCGGGCGACTTCATCGTGGGGTTTCCGGGCGAGACGGAGGCGGATTTCGAGGCGACGCTGGAACTGGTGCGGCGGGTGCATTACGCCGCCGCCTACTCCTTCCGCTACTCCGCGCGGCCCGGCACGCCGGCGGCGGAGCGGGAGGACGTGCTCAAGGAGGTCGCGGTCGAGCGGCTGCACCGGTTGCAGGCGCTCATCACCGAGCAGCAGCACGCGACGCAGGAGGCGATGGTCGGGCGCGAGACGGACGTCCTGTTCGAGAAGGCGGGGCGCAATCCGGGCCAGCTGATCGGGAAGTCCGAGTATCTGCAGGCGGTCCATGCGGAGGCTCCGGCGGAGATGCTGGGCCGCGTTGCCCGCGTCCGGATCGTGGCGGCGAAGGCGAATTCGCTGGAGGGCGTGCTCGTCTGAACCATCCGGCGCTTCGGCACGTTGCGTCTGCGGAGCCCGGATCGCCGCCCGCGATCCCGACCCCGTCTTGTCACCCCGCGCGCGGCGGGGCACGATCGGGCGAAACCCGCATGCGAAGGAAGCCTGCTTGCCCACTCTCCCCGATTCGCAAGACGCCATCGCCGTCCAGCTGGACTTCCCCGACAACCGCCTGATGATCGGGCTCGTCGGGGCCAACGGGGCCCATCTTTCGCAGATCGAGCAGGTGATCGGGGTGCAGATCGTGCACCGGGGCAACGCGCTCGTCGTGCACGGCGAAGCGGCGGCCGAAGCCGAGCGGGTGCTGAACGCGCTCTATGCCCGGCTGGAGGCGGGCAAGGACGTCACGATGGGCGTGATCGACGGGCTGATCCGGTTGCGCACCCAGGGCGAGGACGGTGCGCGCGAGGGCGATCAGGAGGAGATGTTCCCCGGTCCCGCGCTGGAGATCCGCACGCGCAAGAAGACGATGGAGCCGCGCACCGAGGCGCAGCGCAGCTACACGCAGGCGCTGCTCGACAACGAGCTGACCTTCGGGATCGGGCCGGCGGGCACGGGCAAGACCTACATCGCCGTCGCCGTCGCCGTCAGCAAGTTCATCACCGGCGAGGTGGACCGCATCATCCTGACGCGGCCGGCGGTGGAGGCAGGCGAGAAGCTGGGCTTCCTGCCGGGCACGCAGGACGAGAAGGTCGATCCCTACATGCAGCCGCTCTACGACGCGCTGGGGGATTTCCTGCCGGGCAAGCAGCTCCAGAAGCTGCGCGAGGAGAAGCGGGTGGAGATCGCCCCGCTGGCTTTCATGCGGGGACGCACGCTGTCGAACGCCTTCGTGATCCTGGACGAGGCGCAGAACGCGACGACGATGCAGATGAAGATGTTCCTGACGCGGCTGGGGCAGGGGTCGCGCATGGCGATCACCGGCGACCGCAGCCAGGTCGACCTGCCGCGTGGCGTCACCAGCGGGCTGCGCGATGCGGAGGAGCTGCTGTCGGGGGTCGAGGGCATCAGCTTCAACTACTTCACCGCCCGCGACGTGGTGCGCCATCCGCTCGTCGCCAAGATCATCACCGCCTACGAGGCCGCCGACGACCGCCGCGAAGCCGAGCGTGCCGCGCCGCGTGAGTGGAGGCGGTGAGCTTCGATTTCGCCGCCCAGAAGGCCGAGACCGAGAGGCTCTGGGCCGAGATGTCGGCAGGGGCGGAAGTGCCGGACGAGGGCCTGGTGGACCTGCGGTTCGTCGGCGCGGCGGGTGCCGATGCGGTCGAGTTCATGGGGTGGCTCGAAGATGCGGGCTACGACGTGGAGCACTATCCTCCGGATCCGGAGGGCGAGGAGCCTGAGGATGCGGAGGACGTGATCGAGGTTCAGACGGTCCGGATGACCTTGTCCGCGGAGACGATCCATACGGCGGAGCGCGCCACGACCGAGGCGGCGCTGCGCCATGGGTTCCGCCCGGACGGTTGGGGCTTCATGGGCGTCTGACGGCGCGGCGGGAAGCCCCGGAGGCCCCCCGCCCACCCGCAGTCAGGCGGCGCGCTTGCGGCGGAAGGCGGCGAGACCGCCCACGCCGGCCAGGAGCAGGAGCGCGGAGGCCGGCAGCGGGATCACAGCGGGCGGAAGCACGGTCTCCTGCAACCCGGCGTAGCGCACGCTTCGCCTGGCTGTAGTTGTAGAACCCGAAGGAGCCGTTGGCGAAGGTGCCGGCGATGTCGATCTCGCGCACCCCGTCCACGTCGACCGTGATCCGGGAGGCGGTAAATCCGAGTTCGAAGGAATAGGTCTCGAGGTCGTCCCAGCCGGTCGATCCGAGGTTCGCGGCCCGGGCGATCTCGGTCACGTTGTTCGTCGGATCGTGCCACCACGCGCCGCTGTCATCGCCCAGAGGGCCCGAAACCCGTGAGATCGCGAGCCCCTGCGCACCCAGGCCACCGTAGAAGGTCTGGTCGAACTGCTTCCAGTCGATGAGGATGTAGTCCGCCGTCGCGGAGGTGAGGTCGCCGGAGTTGAACCCGAGGACGAAGCCGATGTAGTCGTCGTCGGATGATGTCTGCACCGTGATCTCTCCGGCGAGCGCAAGACCCTGGCTGTCGACATTGCTGTGGAAGACCGTCGGTGAACCGTTCACCGTCTGGACGACGCCGTTTTCGTCGGTATCCCGGACCCAGTTGAACGAACCGGTCCCCTCGGCGAGCCACGTGGAGAGGTTGACGGGTGCGGCCTGGGCCATTGCCGGAATGAGAACTGCCGCAGCGGCGGCGAGCAGGAGGTGTTTCACGTCATGACCTTTCGAACGTATCCAGAATTACCTAACGGAAATTAACACCAGTCATCGTCCGCGGAGTCAAGCGTGTCCCTGTTGCCTCGCCCGCCCGATTGGCCTAGCGCGGGGCGCGCCGTTGGCTGCGCCTTGCGGGAGAGCGCCGTGATCGTGGATGTCCTCGTGGAAGACGAGCGCTGGTCGGATCTGGAGCGTCTGGCGCGCATCGCGGTGCCGACGGTGCTGTCGGACGCGGGGCTCGACGGGGCGTTCGAGGTGGCGATCCTCGGATGCGACGACGCGCGGATCGCAGCGCTGAACGCGGAATTCCGGGAGAAGCCTGCGCCGACCAACGTGCTGTCCTGGCCTTCGGAGGAGCGGGCACCGGGGGAGGTGCCGGAGGAGCCGGAGCTGGGGGACATCGCCATCGCCTTCGACACCTGCGCGCGGGAAGCCGCCGAGCAGGGCAAGCCGTTCGAGGCGCATGTGGTGCACCTGCTGGTCCACGCGACCCTGCATCTGCTGGGGCACGACCACGAGGGCGAGGCGGAGGCCGAGGCGATGGAGGCCACGGAAGTGCGAATACTCGGCGCTTTGGGTTTCCCCGATCCCTACGCCTCTGATAGGGGATGAGCGCCGGCGGATCGCGCCGGATGGATGCAGGGGGCCACCGGGTCCGATGGACAACGACGGATCGTCCAGTGGCGCGCGGGCCGCGCCGGACGAAGACACATCGAGCGAGGCCGAACCGGAGCCGCGGGCCGGCTTCATGTCGCGCCTTTTCGGCGGCTTCATGGCGGATGCCTCCGCGGAGGAGCCCGGGGCCGATGTCCGGATGATGCCGGGGCTGCTGAACCTGCGGCTCAAGCGGCTGGACGACGTGCTGATCCCGCGCGCGGAGGTCGAGGCTGTACCGTCCGACATCTCCCTGCCGGATCTGGTCGCGAAGTTCCGCGAGACGGGGAACACGCGGCTGCCGGTGTTCGATGGCACGCTGGATACGCCGCTGGGCATGATCCACCTCAAGGACGTGGCGCTGAACCACGGGTTCGACGGGGACCGGGAGAAACCCTTCGACATCGCGCCCCTGCTGCGCGGGTTGATCTACGCGCCGCCGTCGATGCCCATCGGCGTGCTGCTGACGAAGATGCAGACGCAGCGGATCCACATGGCGCTGGTGATCGACGAATACGGCGGGGTCGACGGGCTGGTGACGCTGGAGGATCTGATCGAGCAGGTCATCGGGGAGATCGAGGACGAGCACGATCAGGAGGAGGGCAAGTTCTGGCGGCAGGAGAAGACCGGCTGCTATCTCGCGCTCGCGCGCACGCCGATCGACGACTTCCAGGAGGAGATCGGTTTCAAGCTCGTGGACGACGAGGACGAGGAGGAGATCGACACGCTGGGCGGCCTCGTCTTCATGCTGGCGGGGCGCGTCCCCGAGCGCGGCGAGGTCATCCCCCATCCGAGCGGAGCCGAGATCGAGGTGGTGGATGCCGATCCCCGGCGGATCAAGCGGCTGCGCCTGCGGATGCCCAGCCCCGCCTGACGGGTGCGCCGGCTGTCGTTCCTCCTGCCGGTCGTCGCAGGGCTGGTCGCGGCCCTGGGGCAGGCGCCGTGGGACCTGTGGTTCGCTGCGCTGCCGGGTTTTGCGCTCGGGATCGCCTGCATCGCCCGCGCCCGGCGGCCGTTTCTCGTGGGGCTCCTGTTCGGAACGGCGCATTTCGCGCTGGCGCTGCATTGGATCGTGGAGCCGTTCCTGATCGACGCGGCGACGACGGGCTGGCTGGCTCCGGTGGCCCTGGTGGCGATCTCCGTGGGGTTCGGGCTGTTCTGGGGCGTGGCCGGCTCGGTGGGCCGGCGGCTTTCGGGCGGGCCGGTGGGGGTAGCGGTGGCGGTCGCGTCGGTGGAATTGCTGCGCTCCTACCTGCTGACGGGGTTCCCCTGGGCGCTGCCGGGCCACGTGCTGATCGCCTCGCCGGCCCTGCCCGCGGCGAGCGTCGCGGGCGCGCACGGTCTCGGGATCGCGGTGCTGCTCGGGGCCGCGCTGCTGGCATCGCCCGGATGGGCCCGGCGGGGCTGCGGCGTTGCCCTCTGGGCCCTGCCGTTCGCCGTCGGGCTGGCCCTGCCGCCGGCTCCGGAACCCGCGGCGGATGCGCCGGTGATCCGGCTGGTGCAGCCGAACGCCCCGCAGGACCAGAAGTGGGACCCGGCCCTCATCCAGACGTTCTTCGAGCGCGGGCTGGCGGCGACCGCCGCGCCGGACGGGACGCGCGCGCCAGCCGCCGTGGTCTGGCCGGAGACGTCGCTGCCGGAACTCCTCGACCGCTCCGAAATCTCCCGCGGGATGATCGCACGGGCGTCCGGCGGCGTGCCCGTGCTGATCGGGGCGCAACGGTTCGATGATGAAGGGCGGCCGCGCAACTCCATCGCGCTGCTCGGCGGGGACGGGGCGATCGCGGAGGTGCACGACAAGCACCGGCTGGTGCCCTTCGGAGAGTTCCTGCCCCTGGCTCCGCTGTTCGACGCGGTGGGCATCGGTGCCCTGGCGGCGCAGCTTGCGGGCGGCTACGTGCCGGGCGACGGGCCCGCGTTGATGGAACTGCCGGGGATCGGGCCGGTGCTGCCGCTCATCTGCTACGAGGCGATCTTCCCGCAGGCGGTGCGCGGCGTGGGGCGGCCCCGCGCGATCCTGCACCTGACGAACGATGCCTGGTTCGGGACCTATGCCGGGCCGCAGCAGCACCTTGCGCTGGCGCGGATGCGCGCCGCGGAGACGGGGCTGCCGCTGTTGCGGTCGGCCAACACGGGGGTGAGCGCCGCGATCGACGCGCGGGGGCGGGTGCGGGCCTCGCTGGGGCTTGGGGAGGCGGGGCATCTGGACGCTGTGGTGCCGCCCGCGCTGCCCGCGACGCCCTACGTCCTGACCGGAGACTGGAGCGTGCTGCTCTTCCTGCTCACGTTTGCCGCAGGTCTGATGTTCGCGAACGGGGGATTTGCTGTTGCGGCGGGGCGCAAACGATCCTAGCGCATGGTCCGCTTGTCCCAACGGCTTCCTGACGGGACATACATGACACACCGGAGCATCCCATGAGCCAGCGCGCCCAGTATTCCTTCACGTCGGAATCCGTTTCCGAAGGGCATCCCGACAAGGTCTGCGACCGGATCTCGGACGCCATCCTCGACGCGTTCATCGCCGCGGAGCCGGAGGCGCGGGTCGCCTGCGAGACCTTCGCCACGACCAATCGCGTGGTGATCGGCGGGGAGGTCGGGCTGTCCGATCCGGAGATGCTCGCCGACTACATGCACCGCATCGACGGCATCGCGCGCGCCTGCATCCGCGACATCGGCTACGAGCAGCCGGAGTTCCATCACGAGCACGTCGAGATCACCAACCTGCTGCACCGGCAGTCGGCGCATATCGCCCAGGGCGTGGACGCGTCGGGCAACAAGGACGAGGGGGCCGGCGATCAGGGGATCATGTTCGGCTATGCCTGTTCGGAGACCCCCGCGCTGATGCCCGCGCCGATCCAGTTCGCCCATGCGATCCTGCGGCGGCTGGCAGAGGTGCGAAAGTCCGGCGCGGAGCCGACGCTGGGGCCGGATGCCAAGACGCAGCTTACCGTGCGCTACGAGGCGGGGGTTCCGGTGGGCGTGTCGTCCATCGTGCTCTCGACGCAGCATCTGGACGTCGAGATGACGAGCGAGGACGTGCGGCGCGTGGTGGAGCCCTACGTGCGCGAGGTGCTGCCGGATCACTGGATCGACGCGGAGACCGTGTGGCACGTGAACCCGACGGGCAAGTTCGTGATCGGCGGGCCCGACGGGGATGCGGGTCTGACGGGGCGCAAGATCATCGTGGACACCTACGGTGGTGCGGCGCCGCACGGTGGCGGGGCGTTCTCCGGGAAGGATCCGACGAAGGTGGACCGGTCCGCGGCGTATGCCGCGCGCTATCTTGCGAAGAACGTCGTGGCGGCCGGGCTGGCGACGCGCTGCACGCTGCAGCTCTCCTACGCCATCGGCGTGTCGCGGCCGCTCTCGATCTACGCCAACCTGCACGGCACGGGGGAGGTCGGGGAGGAGGCGGTCGAGATGGCGATCCGCAGGACGATGGACCTGACGCCACGGGGCATCCGCACGCAGCTGGACCTCAACCGGCCGATCTACCAGCGCACGGCGGCCTACGGGCATTTCGGGCGCGCGCCGGAAGCGGACGGCGGGTTCTCCTGGGAGCGGGTCGATCTGGCGGAGGCGCTGGCCGCCGCGGTGTGATCAATCCGCGCGCCAGCGGTGAAGGACGTCCGGGCCGAGCGTCCTGACCTCCGCCAGCCGCAGGCGGGGGGCATCGGCAAGGGCGGCGAGGCGCATCGGGCCGAGACCGGGCGTGCCTTCCGCGCCGATGGCAAGGCCTGCGGTGTAGCAGTCCAGCCGATCCACCAGACCGTGGCGCAGGAGGTTCGCGGCCAGCGTTCCGCCGCCCTCGCAGTAGACGCGGGTGAGGCCGCGGGTGGCGAGTTCCGTCAGGGCCGCCGTCGAGGTCGAGATGGCCGTCCGGACTCCTCGGGGCAGGGGATCGTGGTCGTGCCGAGCGCCCCGAACGCCGCGATGCGATCGGCCGGGGCATCGCCGTGCAGAAGCCAGACCGAAGGGCCGCCCCGTGCCAGCGCGCCGCCCGGCGGCAGGTCGAGCCGGCGGGACAGCACGATGCGGATGGGTTGCGGCACGTCCCCCATGCCGCGGACGGTCAGCTGCGGATCGTCGGCGCGCGCCGTCCCCGCCCCGACCATCACCGCGTCGTGGCGGGCGCGCTGGGCGTGGACATGGGCGCGGGCGGCGGGGCCGGTGATCCAGCGGCTCTCTCCGGTGGCCGTGGCGATGCGCCCGTCCAGCGTCATGGCGAGCTTCAGCGTGACCATCGGGCGGCCGCGCTGCACGCGGGAGAGGAAGCCGGCCTGCAGGTCGCGGGCCTCCGCCTCCATGACGCCTTCGATGACCTCGATCCCGGCGGCGCGCAGCATCGCGATCCCGCCGCCGTCCACCCGCGGATCCGGGTCGCGCAGCGCCACGACGACGCGGGCGACGCCGGCTTCGACCAGGGCGCGGGCGCAGGGCGGGGTGCGGCCGTGGTGGGCGCAGGGTTCCAGCGTGACGTAGGCGGTCGCGCCGCGCGCAGCGGCCCCGGCCTGCGCCAGCGCCCGCGTCTCCGCATGCGGGCGACCCCCGTCCGCGGTCCGGGCGCGTCCGACGATGCGGTCGCCGAGCACGATCACGCATCCGACGGAGGGGTTCGGCCAGACGCGCCCCAGGCCCCGCGCGGCGAGGGCGAGCGCATGGGCCATGTAGCGGTCGTCGCTCACGTATCGGGCGTGGGCGGGCGCAGTTCATGGACGAAATCCTCGAAATCGTCGGCGGCCTGGAAGTTCTTGTACACGCTGGCGAAGCGCACGTAGGCCACGGTGTCGATCCGCGCGAGGCTCTCCATCACGATCTCTCCGATCTGCTTGGAGCCGATATCGGTGTCGCCCATGGATTCGAGCCGCCGGACGATGCCGGAGATCATCTGGTCCAGCCGTTCGGGCTCGATGGGTCGCTTCTGCATCGAGATGCGGATGGAGCGTTCCAGCTTGTCGCGGTCGAACTCCTCGCGCTTGCCGCTCGACTTGATGACGACGAGGTCGCGCAGCTGCACCCGTTCGTAGGTCGTGAACCGTCCGCCGCAGGACGGGCAGAAGCGGCGGCGGCGGATGGCGACGTGATCCTCGGCGGGGCGCGAATCCTTCACCTGGGTATCGACGTTTCCGCAGAAGGGGCAGCGCATGTCTGGTCTCCGGGCCGGGGGGATCCGCCGGATATGGTCGTCGGAGCCAGTGCTGGATGCGCGGCCACCATGTCGCCCCATGGGTGGTGTGGCAAGTGGCGGGGCCTATCGGTCGGGCAGGAAATGCGCCGCCACGCTGTCGCTCGCGGGGGCGGTCGCGATGCTCGACCAGATAGATGCCCTGCCACCTGCCGAGGCGCATCTGGCCGCGGAGCACCGGGATCGAGAGGGACGTCGGGAGCAGCATGGCCTTGAGGTGCGCGGGCATGTCGTCCGGTCCTTCCTGCGTGTGGGTGAGAAAGGCCATCGTGGGATCGGTGGCGGGCGGGACATGGCGGTGGAGCCAGGCGAGGATGTCGACCCGCACGTCCGGATCGGCATTCTCCTGGATCAGCAGGCTGGCGGAGGTGTGCTGCACGAGGAGCGTCAGCACGCCCGATGCGGCGGGGAGCCAGCGGGCGACGGTCGCGGTGATCTCCGTCAGCCCAGGTCCGTCGGGGTGGAGGGTGAACGTCGTCTGCATAGGCCCGACCTCCCGGGGGGAACGATATCCCGGTCCGGTTCGTTGAACCGGGAACATAGGAGCCAGTATCATGAGCATCGCCCGCGTCACCGAGATTTCCGCCACGTCGAAGAAGAGCTTCGACGACGCCATCGCCCAGGGCGTCCAGCGCGCCAACGAGACGCTGCGCAACGTTCAGAGCGCCTGGGTCAAGGAGCAGTACGTGCGTGTCGAGGGCGGCAAGGTCGACCATTATCAGGTCAACATGATGGTGACCTTCGTGCTGGAGGATGCCGCGCCGGCCCCCAAGAAGCGCACGACGAAGAAGAAGTGAGTAAACCGGGTCGGGGCGGATGCCCCGGCCCCCGGACCCGGAGAACCGAGATGGCAGACCCGAAAGTGACATCGATCCCGCGACGCGAAGATGGCGAACCCGAGATGGTGCCCGCCGACAGCCCGATCGGGACGACGCACGACCCGAATTCGGTTACCACGGATACGGAATCCGAGCCCGACGACAATTTTCCGCCGAAGACGGACGAGAACACCCGTACACCCTGAGGGTGTATCTAATCGGCGATGGCGGGGGTCTCTTCCTCCGCGTCGAAGTCGACGTCCAGGGCTTTCTGGTGCGCGCGCCGAGGAGCCGAAGTTTATCGACCTGCCCCAGCACGTTGCCGCTGCCGCGCGACAGCCGGTCCAGCGCGGTCGTGTGGGCCTGTTGCGCGCGGGTGAGACTGTCGCCCACGGTCGCGAAGGCCTCCACCACCCCCGCCACCTTATCGTGCAGCTTGCCGGCACGGTCCGCGATCTCCTCCGCGTTGCGCTGGCGCGTCTCCACCGCCCAGACATGCTGGATCGTGCGCAGGGCCATCATCAGCGTCGTGGGAGTCGCGATCCCGACCCGCTTGGAGATGGCGTAGGCCGTCAGGTCGCCCTGCATTTCCAGCGCGGCGGCGAGCGCGCCTTCCACGGGCATGAACATCAGCACGTAGTCGACGGAACCGTCGATCATCGAGGCGTAGTCGCGGGTCGCCAGCTCGTCGATGTGGGCGCGGCAGGCGGCGACATGGGCGCGCATGTTCCGCTGCCGCTCGACGCCGTCCGGAGCGTTCACAGCTGCCTCGTAGGCGACCAGCGAGACCTTCGCATCGATCACCACGACCTTCTCTCCGGGGAGGCGCACGACGACGTCGGGCCTGCGACGGCCGCCCTCCTCGTCGCGCACGGAGAACTGGGTCTCGTACTCCCGGCCCTTCGCAAGCCCCGAATCCTCCAGCAGCCGTTCCAGGATCATCTCGCCCCAGGCGCCTTGCTTCTGCTTGTCGCCCTTCAGTGCGTTCGTGAGCGCGATCGCCTCCCGGCTCACCTCCTCCGACCGGCGGGTCAGCTGTTCGATCTCGGCCTTCAACCGCTCGCGGTCCTTCGCCGCGCCGGTATGCGCATCGCGGAGTTCGCGCTGGAAGTGATCCACCTGCTCGCGCATCGGGGTCAAAAGCGCGGTCATCCGCTCCTGGTTCAGGGTGCCGAAGCGGGTCCCGTGGACTTCCAGCGTCGCGTCGGCGAGGGCCTTGAACCGGTTCGTCATGTCCTCGCGCAGGTCCCGGAGCAGGGCGACCTCCGCCGTATGTGCCTCCAGCCGGGTGCGTTGTTCCGTGCGTAGCCCCTCGTTGATCACCCGAAGCTCGGCCATCTCGTCGCGCATGATCTCGAGCTTCGCGGACAGTCGCTCCCGTTCCTCATGGGCCTGCGTGGCATGTCGGTCCGCGTCCGTCGCCGCCCGTTCGATCCGCGCCTCCAACCCTTCGATCGTCGCCGACAGCCCCGCGATGTCGCTGCGCGCGGTGCCATGCGCATCCCGCTCGCTTCGCAGATCGACATCGCGCCCTTCGGAATGGGCCCGCAGCGTGGCCAGATCCCGACGTGCGGCTCCCACCTGCGCGCGCAGCAGGACGCAGAGGCACAATGCGAGGACGGCCGCGACGAGCAGGGAGAGGGTAATGGGATCGATCGGCATGATGGCTCCGGCAGTCGGATGGTCGGGGACGCCCGCCCCCGGGGGCAACGGCTACCCGAAGATGCCGTCGCCCTGCTGGTCGATCATCAGCCGTGCCTTGGCGATGGATGCCTCCACCGCCTGATCCCGGCTGCTCACGGTATCGGCGCGGATGAGGACATGGGTCCGCGTCTCGCCATCGACGTCCCGCGTGATCCGCGCGCCGAGCCGCCATTGGCCGCCCTGGTTCACCGGCTCGGGCTGTATGGCGTAGCCCTCGTAGGTGACGGGAGGGTCCGACTGGGCCGGGGCCGCCGCACCGCCGCCGCCGCCGAATAGCTTCGACCAGAAACCCGCCATCACTGATCCAGAAAGCTGCGCAGCTTGCGCGACCGGCTGGGATGCTTGAGCTTGCGCAGCGCCTTCGCCTCGATCTGCCGGATACGTTCGCGGGTGACGGAGAACTGCTGACCGACCTCCTCGAGCGTGTGGTCGGTGTTCATGCCGATCCCGAAGCGCATCCGCAGCACACGCTCCTCGCGCGGGGTCAGGGAGGCGAGCACGCGGGTCGTCGTCTCCTTCAGGTTCTCCTGGATCGCGGAATCGAGCGGCAGGACGGCGTTCTTGTCCTCGATGAAATCGCCGAGCTGGCTGTCCTCCTCGTCGCCGATCGGCGTCTCGAGGCTGATCGGCTCCTTGGCGATCTTCATCACCTTGCGGACCTTCTCGAGCGGCATCTGCAGCTTGGCGGCAAGCTCCTCCGGCGTGGGTTCGCGGCCGATCTCGTGGAGCATCTGACGCCCGGTGCGGACCAGCTTGTTGATCGTCTCGATCATGTGGACCGGGATGCGGATCGTGCGCGCCTGGTCCGCGATGGAGCGCGTGATCGCCTGCCGGATCCACCACGTCGCGTAGGTCGAGAACTTGTAGCCGCGGCGATACTCGAACTTGTCGACCGCCTTCATCAGGCCGATGTTCCCCTCCTGGATGAGGTCCAGGAACTGCAGCCCGCGGTTGGTGTATTTCTTGGCGATGGAGATCACGAGGCGCAGGTTGGCCTCGACCATCTCCTTCTTGGCCTGGCGGGCTTCCTTCTCGCCCTTCTGAACCTGGTTCACGATCCGGCGGAACTCGTTGATGTCGACGCCGACGTATTGCCCGACCTGGGCCATGTCGCCGCGCAGCTCGTCCACCTTGTCGCGCGAACGCTCGAACAGGGCCTGCCAGCCCCGGCCGTCCTTCTCCGCCATCCGGTCGACCCAGCCCGGGTCGAGCTCGTGGCCGCGGTATTCCTCGATGAACTCGCGGCGGTTGATGCGCGCCTGATCGGCGAGCTTCACCATGCCGCTGTCGATCGCCATGATCCGGCGATTGATGCCGTAGAGCTGATCGATCAGCGCCTCGATCCGGTTGTTGTGCAGATGCAGCGCGTTGACCAGCTCCACGATCTCGGAGCGCAGTTTCTGATAGGCCCCCTCCTCGCGCACGGAGAAGGTGTCGTCCTCGTTGAGCGTGGCGGAGATGCGCAGGTCCTGCATGTCGGCGAGCTTGGCGTAGGCGTCCGCGATGACTTCGAGCGTCTCCAGCACGCGGGGCTTGAGCGCGGCCTCCATCGCGGCGAGGGAGAGGTTCGCGCCCTCGTCCTCCTCGTCGTCGTCATCGTCGTCCGCGATGGGGTTGCCGTCGGCGTCGAGCTTGGCCTTGTCGTCCTCCGTCTCGGCGCCCGGCGCGGCCGTGACCGCATCGACGACGGAGGCCTCGGCCTCCTCCTCCATCTGGTCGCCGAACGTCGTCTCCAGATCGATGACGTCGCGCAGCAGGATGTCCTCGGACAGCAGCTCGTCACGCCAGATCGTGATCGCCTGGAACGTCAGCGGGCTCTCGCAGAGCCCCAGGATCATGGTGTTGCGCCCGGCCTCGATCCGCTTGGCGATGGCGATCTCGCCCTCGCGCGACAGCAGCTCGACGGACCCCATCTCGCGCAGGTACATCCGAACCGGGTCGTCGGTGCGGTCCAGCTTCGTCTCGGAGGCATCGGTCGTGGCGACGTCGCCGCCCTTCTTCGAGGCGTCCACGACGGCGGTGCCGCCCTTCGACTTCTCGTCGTCCTCGTCCTCGCTCTCCTCGGCCTCGACGATGTTGATCCCCATCTCGGACAGCATCGACATGACGTCCTCGATCTGCTCCGAGGAGACCTGCTCGGGCGGCAGCACCTCGTTGAGCTGATCGTAGGTGATGTAGCCCCGGGTGCGCGCGTCCGCGATCATCCGCTTGACCGCCGCCTGGCTCATGTCGAGCGAATGGTCCCCTTCCGGGTCCCGCTGCTTGTCGTCGTCGGTGTCCTTGGCCATCGGCGCGCTCCGTTGAAGCGTGATACATCGTCGGTCCTGGCGAATCACTAGCTTGGATCGCCGCCAGCCGCACCCCGAATCACTTTTTCCTCTGTCGTTTCCCCCCGGGCATCGCCAGAAGGCTGTCGTAGTGCGCCGCGAAGGAACGCTCCCCCTCGCCGGCCGCAACGGCATCCTCCGTCCGCAGGGAGGCGATCTGCCGACGCCGCGCCTCTCCGAGCCGCCACGTCATCGACTCGTCGGCCGCGTCGAAATCCTCCATCGCCTCCCGCGCCTCCCGGCCGACATGCCGGCGCGCCTGAAGCCGCAGCAGCGCGTCGCGGATGCAGGCACCGGCCGCCTCGGCGTCGGCCCGCAACACGGGCGAGATGCGGACATGGCGCTGCGCCTTCAGCGTTTCAAGAGCGTCCGCCCCGATCCCCTCGGCCAGGGCCGTGGCCACCGCGGCGTCGCCACCCGCCAAGTCGATCGTCAGCAGCGTCCGGGCGATGCGCGCGTGCAGATCGTCGCTCCACGTGCCGGTCTCCAGATCCTCCACGAAACCGGGAAGGAGCCGCGGATGGCGGATCAGCCCGGCGAGGATCACCTGCTCCAGAAGCGCATCCGGAGTGGTGCCGCCAGACACGAGCGCCGAGGCGCGCGCCGTCGTCGACGCCTGCGGCGGTGGCTGCCACCTGCGACCCGGGACGAAGGGGCGGTCGCGGCGATAGGCCGGATCAGGGACGAAGGCTCGCGCCCGGGCCGCGTCGGGATGCGCCACCGGGATGCCGAAGAGATCGGCCCGCAGCCGCGCGATCTCCTGCTGGTAGTGCCGGCGCAACCGGGCATCCCCGATCCGCTTGAGGAGCCCGCGCAGCGCGCCGTCGAGCATGGCGCGCCGTTCGGGGCTGTCGAAGGACTTGCCCTCGGTCTCGCGCGCCCAGAGCAGCGAGACCATCGGACGGGCCGCGTCGAGCGCCGCGCGCATCGCATCCGCGCCTCCCTCGCGGATCAGATCGTCGGGGTCGGACCCGTCGGGGAGTACGACGAACCGCAGGCTCTGACCTGCCTCCATCATCGGCAGCGCCAGATCCGCGACGCGCAGCCCGGCGCGCTGTCCCGCCGCGTCCCCGTCCAGTGCCATCAGCGGCTCGGGCGCGATCCGCCAGAGCATCTGCATCTGGCGCTCGGTGACGGCCGTTCCCAGCGGTGCCACGGCGGCCTCGAACCCCGCCTGCGCCATCGCGATGACGTCCATGTAACCTTCCACCACGACGAGCGGATGCCCCTTGCCCGCCGCCGTGCGCGCATCGCGCAGGTTGTAGAGGTTCGCCCCCTTGTCGAAGAGCGGCGTCTCCGGCGAGTTCAGGTATTTCGCCTTCGCGTTCGGGTTCATCGCCCGCCCGCCGAAGCCGATGCAGCGGCCGCGCGCGTCACGGATCGGAAAGACGATGCGGTGGATGAAACGGTCGCGCGCGGCCCGCCCGTCCTCCGCCGCCACGACGAGCCCGGCCCCCTCCAGCAGATCGAAGGCGATGCCCCGCCCGGTCATCTCCTCCAGAAGGGCGTCAGAGGCATCTGGCGCGAAGCCGATCTCGAAACGCTCCAGCGTCCGCTTCGTCAGGCGTCGGCCATCGAGATAGTCGCGCGCATCGCTCCCGGCCCGGGTGGCGAGCTGCAGGCGGAACCATTGCGCCGCGAGTTCCGTCACCTCGGCCAGACGCGTCCGCAGGTCCGACTTCTCGGCCGCCTTCGGATCGCGGGCGGGCATCGGCATCCCGGCCTCGGCGGCCAGGATCTCCACCGCCTCCATGAAGCCCACGTTCTCCGTCTCCTGCACGAAGCCGAAGACGTTGCCCTTCGCCTGGCAACCGAAGCAGTAGTAGAACCCCTTCTGATCGTCGACGTGGAAGCTGGCGGATTTCTCCTGGTGGAACGGGCAGGGGGCCCACCAGTCGCCCTTCGCCTGATTCGTCTTCTTCATGTCCCAGGTGACCTTGCGCCCGACGACGGCCGAAAGGCTCAGCCGCGTGCGAAGGTCGTCGAGGAAACTGTCGGGCAGGCGCATGAAAGGAATATCCGCGCCTCCCGTTCCAGAGTCGAGAGGGAGGGGTGGGAAACGAACGGGGCGTGCCTGGTCGGACCTGCGCCGCCGGTCCCGCCCGGATCGCGCTCGGTGCCGATCACTGGATCGGGTATTTATACAATCTTCCGACTTTGACGGTATCGTTCCCGGAAATGGCCCCTAAGGTGCGGGTCATTCGCAGGAAAGGCCCTCGCGGCCGGGGAGAGAGCATATGAGCGGCAAGATTGGTGGATTCAGCGCATCCGTGAACGCGATGTACGATCGGGCGGTGGGCTTGATGGACCTTCGCCCCGGCCTCGTGGAGAAGATCCGCGTCTGCAACGCGACCTACACGGTGCGCTTCGGCGTCCGCCTGCGTGGCTCGATCCACACGTTCACCGGCTACCGCTCCGTGCACTCCGAGCACATGGAGCCCGTGAAGGGCGGCATCCGTTACTCGCTCGCCGTCCACCAGGACGAGGTGGAGGCGCTGGCGGCTCTGATGACATATAAATGCGCGCTCGTGGACACGCCGTTCGGCGGCTCGAAAGGCGGGCTCTGCATCGATCCGACCGCCTGGGAGCCGGACGAGCTGGAACTGATCACGCGGCGCTTCGCCTATGAGCTGATCAAGCGTGACCTGATCAACCCGGCCCAGAACGTGCCGGCGCCCGACATGGGAACCGGCGAGCGCGAGATGGCCTGGATCGCCGATCAATACAAACGGATGAAGACCACCGACATCAACGGCAACGCCTGCGTCACGGGCAAGCCGCAGAATGCCGGCGGGATCGCCGGTCGGGTCGAGGCGACGGGGCGGGGCGTGCAATACGCGCTGCAGGAGTTCTTCCGCCACCCCGAGGATATCGCCGCGGCCGGTCTGGCGGGCTCGCTCGAGGGCAAGCGGGTGGTTGTTCAGGGCCTGGGCAACGTCGGGTTCCATGCCGCGCAGTTCCTCTCGACGGAGGACGGAGCGAAGATAACCGCTGTGATCGAGCGGGACGGGGCCGTCCATTCGGATGCGGGCCTGAACATCGCCGACCTTCAGGCGCACATTCGCGCGACGGGCGGCGTCAGGGATTTTCCCGGGGCGACCTACGAGGTGGACGGGGCGAAACTGCTGGAGGTCGATTGCGACATCCTGATACCGGCCGCGCTCGAGGGGACGATCCACGAGGACAATGCCGCCCGGATAAAGGCGAACATCATCATCGAGGCGGCGAACGGGCCGGTCACGGCGGAGGCGAACGACATACTCCTCGCGCGTGGGTGCGTCATCATACCCGATCTCTACGCCAACGCCGGCGGCGTCACCGTCAGCTACTTCGAATGGGTCAAGAACCTGTCGCATATCCGGTTCGGCCGGATGCAGCGCCGGGCCGAGGAGGCGCGACATCACGTGCTGGTCAACGAGCTGGAGCGGCTGTCGAAGAACAAGGAAGTCCCCTGGACCCTGTCTGACGGGTTCAAGCGCGACTACCTCCGCGGGGCCGGGGAACTGGAACTGGTTCGCTCGGGCCTGGACGACACGATGCGCGACGCCTACGGCGCGATGCGCGACGTCTGGCACGGGCGCGACGATGTTCCGGACCTGCGGACGGCGGCCTTCATCGTCTCGATCGGCAAGATCGCGGCAAGCTATCAGGCGAAGGGCCTCTGACGCGGGGCGGACCGTGCCGTTCAGTCAGGGCCCCGCACGGTCTCCACGGCCTCCGGGTCCTCCCCGAAGCGGTTCAGCAGCGCGTTCTCGAGATCGCGGCTGAACTCGCGGGCCCTTGCGGTGTATTCGGCGTTCTTCTCGACCGGCACCCCCGGCTTCCAGAGCTTCGCCAGCGCCAGCATCGCCTCGCGGTCGTGGCGGAAGAAAGCCTCGCGCGCCTCGTAGGCCTCCGTCTCGGACCAGCCCATGTGCTCGAGCGCGTAGCGTCCGACGCGAAGGGAGCTGTCGAACATCTCCCGCACGATCTGGTTCGCGCCCGCGCGGAACATCTCGTAGGTGTGCACCCGGTCGTAGGCGCGCGCGATGATGTGGATGTCCGGGTTCGCCGCCCGCGCCTGCTTGACGAGCCGCAGCGCGTCCGCCCGGCTGTCGAGCGCCACGACGAGGATGCGCGCCTTCGATAGCCCCGCCGCCTCCAGCAGTTCGGGGCGCGTGGGGTCGCCCATGTAGGTCTTGATCCCGAAGGTCCGCAGCAGCCGGATGGTCTCGACGTCCCGGTCGAGCACGACGGTGCGCAGGCCGGCCCCCTGCAGCATGCGGTGCACGACCTGTCCGAAACGCCCGACACCGGCGATGATGATCTCCGGCGTCTCGTCGATCTCGTCGTCGGGCATGGTGTCGCCGGCGGGCTGCCGGGCGGCCAGGCGCTCGTAGGCGATGAACAGGAGCGGCGTCAGCAGCATCGAGAGCGCGATGACCAAGAGCAGGATCCCGCGCAGTTCCGCATCGATGACCCCGTCCCCGAAGGCCACCGAGACGAGGACGAAGCCGAACTCCCCGGCCTGCGCCAGCGACAGGGTGAAGAGGATCCGGTCGCGCCCGCGCAGGCGGAAGGCGACGGCCAGCGCGAAGAGGATCGCACCCTTCACGGCGATGAGCGCGATCACCGCGCCCATCATGAGGAGCGGGGCCGCCGTGAAGGTGCCGAAGTCGATGCCGGCCCCGACGGTGATGAAGAAGAGGCCGAGGAGCAGCCCCTTGAACGGCTCGATGTCGGCTTCCAGCTCGTGGCGGAACTCCGAATTGGCGAGCACGACGCCGGCAAGGAACGTGCCGAGCGCCGGTGACAGCCCGACCGACGACATGAGCACCGCGACGCCGACGACGAAGAAAAGGGTCACGACGGTGTTCATCTCCCGCATTCGGGCGCGGCCCACGAAGGCGAAGACCGGACGGGTCAGGAATATTCCGCCCAGGATGACGGCGGCGACGGCCCCGACCGTCACCAGCGCGATGCCCCAGCCGGGTAGCGTTTCGATCCAATGCCCGACGTTCGCCATCATCGTGGCGCTTCCGCCGTCGCCGATCGCGGGGGCGTCGCCATGGCCGGTGCCCCCGGCGTTCCGGGCGATCCCCATCGACAGCAGCGGCATGACGGCGAGCATCGGGATGACGACGATGTCCTGCGCGAGCAGCACGGAGAAGGCGGACCGTCCGCCCCGGGTCGAGCCAAGGTCCTTCTCCGCCAGCGTCTGCATGACGATCGCCGTCGACGACAACGTGAGGATCATGCCGACCGCCGCCGCCACCTGCCAGGGCAAGCCGAGTGCGGCGGTTCCGACGGCGACGGCCACCACCGTCAGCGTGATCTGCCCGAGGCCGAGGCCCAGCAAACGCGCACGCATGTCCCACAGCGTGCGCGGGTCCAGTTCCAGCCCGATCACGAAGAGCATCATCACGACGCCGAACTCCGCGAAGTGCTGCAGCTGCTCCGTTTCCGACCCGACCAGGCCGGTGACCGGCCCGATCAGGATGCCCGCCACGAGGTAGCCCAGCACCGATCCGAGCCCGAGACGCACGGCCAGCGGCACGCAGACCGTGGCGGCCGCCAGATAGATCGCCGCCTGCAGTAGGAATGTCTCCATGCGCTTACCCATAGGTCAGCCCGCTGTCGGCGACAATCGCGCGGCCCTAGGGTCAGATCGTCATGCCCGCTTTCGCCTCGGCACGACGACGATATGGCGCTACAGTTCACCCGATTTCGGAAAAACGGCATCACAGGAGATCGCCATGGGACCCTTCCCGCACGACGCCCCCTACGCGGAGATCGACGCAGCCAACCCCGCCGGCACCGACGGATTCGCCTTCGTCGTCTTCGCGAGCGAGGACCCGCAGGAGTTGCGCGACGTCTTCACCCGGCAAGGCTACGCCCAGGTGGCCACCCGCCGAACGGGGGACGTGGAGCTCTGGCAACAGGGGGACGTCAGCTATCTGATCGACGCGACGCCCGGCGGGCACGCGATGGGGTTCGTGGCCGGGCACGGTCCCTGCGCCCCGGCGATGGGATGGCGCGTGGCCGACGCCCGGCATGCCTTCGACCACGCGGTGGCCAAGGGCGCGGAGCCCTACGACGGGCCGGGCAAGACGATGGACGTGCCCGCCATCGTCGGCATCGGTGGCAGCCTGATCTACTTCATCGACCAGTACCGCGACGCCTCTCCGTTCAACGCGGAGTTCGACTGGAGCGCGAAGGCCCATCCCGACGGCGTCGGCTTCCACTACCTCGATCATCTCACGCACAACGTGCACCGCGGCAACATGGACAAGTGGTTCGCCTTCTACGGCGACCTGTTCGGCTTCCGCGAGATCCGCTTCTTCGACATCCAGGGCAAGCATTCGGGCCTGCTGTCGCGCGCGCTCACCTCGCCCTGCGGCCGCATACGCATCCCGATCAACGAGGATCGCGGCGAGACCGGGCAGATCGTCGAATACCTCAAGCGCTACAACGGCGAGGGCATCCAGCACATCGCCGTGGGCGCGCGCGACATCTACGAGGCGGTGGACGCCATCGCGGAGCGCGGCGTGACCTTCATGCCGCCGCCGCCGCCGGCCTACTACGACCGGAGCCGGGAGCGGGTCACGGACCACGCCGAACCGCTCGACCGGATGCAGAAGCATGGCATCCTGATCGACGGGGAGGGGGTCGTCGGCGGCAGAGAGACACGCATCCTGCTGCAAATCTTCTCGCGGACCTGCATCGGGCCGATCTTCTTCGAATTCATCCAGCGCAAGGGGGACGACGGCTTCGGGGAGGGCAACTTCAAGGCGCTCTTCGAGTCGATCGAGGCGGACCAGGTTGCGCGCGGCGTGCTGGAGGCGAAGTAAGCGTCCGCCAGAACTAACGCGTCGGGTACAATCCGAGGAACCATCCGAAGCGTCGCCCGTTAGTCTGCAAGCCGCACATCTTGGGCAGGCCCACACCATTCCATTCCGGCCTCCGTTCGTCTTCCGGTGGTTGTGCGGTGCGGGAGGCGATCGTCAGAGCGACACCCCGGTCCCGTGAAAAGGGCCGGGGTGTTTGTACGTGCTCCTCAGTCGATCTTGGGCAACAAGGCGTCCAGCGATTGCTTCGCGTCGCCGTAGAACATCCGCGTGTTCTCCTTGTAGAAGAGCGGGTTCTCGATGCCCGAGTAGCCGGTTCCCTGTCCGCGCTTGGACACGAAGACCTGTTTCGCCTTCCAGACCTCCAGCACCGGCATGCCCGCGATGGGCGAATTCGGATCGTCCTGCGCGGCCGGGTTCACGATGTCGTTCGAGCCGATGACGATCACCACGTCGGTGTTCGGGAGGTCGTCGTTGATCTCGTCCATCTCCAGCACGATGTCGTAGGGCACCTTCGCTTCCGCCAGCAGCACGTTCATGTGCCCGGGCAGGCGCCCCGCGACGGGGTGGATTGCGAAGCGCACGGTCTTGCCCTTCGCGCGCAGCTTGCGCACGAGTTCGCTGACCGCCTGCTGTGCCTGCGCCACCGCCATGCCGTAGCCCGGCACGATGACGACGCTGTCCGCCTCGTTAAGCGCGCTCGCCACGCCGTCCGCGTCGATGGCGACCTGCTCGCCCTCCACGGCCATCTGCTCGCCCTGCGGACCGCCGAAACCGCCGAGGATCACGGAGACGAAGCTGCGGTTCATCGCCTTGCACATGATGTAGGACAGGATCGCGCCCGAGGAGCCGACCAGCGCGCCGACCACGATCAGCAGGTCGTTGCCGAGCGAGAAGCCGATCGCCGCCGCCGCCCAGCCCGAGTAGCTGTTGAGCATCGAGACGACGACCGGCATGTCCGCGCCGCCGATGCCCATGATGAGGTGGTAGCCGATGAAGAGAGCGGCCAGCGTCATCAGGATGAGCGGGAAGAACCCGCCGGTGTTGAAGTACCAGATCAGGCAGAGCAGCGAGAGCCCGGCCGCGCCGGCGTTTAGCATGTGCCCGCCCGGCAGCTTCTTGGCCGAGGTGTCCACCCGCCCGGCCAGCTTGGCGTAGGCGATGACGGAGCCGGTGAAGGTCACCGCGCCGATGAAGACCCCCAGGAACAGCTCCACCCGGAGGATGTTGATCTCGACGGCCGTCTTGTTCGCGATCAGCGCGGCGAACGTGCCGAGGTCCGCGTAGATCGGAAGATTGTTTGCAATCGCGCAGTCGGCATAGGAAAGCCCCTCGAGACAACGGGTGACCCCGTTCGACAGCAGCATATCCCGAACCAGTTCGATCTCGATATGCGCGATGAAACCGACGAAGACGGCTGCGAGCCCGACGAGCGAATGCATCGCCGCGACGAGTTCGGGCATCTGCGTCATCTTGACCTTGGTGGCGAGCATGTAGCCGATGCCCCCGCCGGCGGCGATCAGCACGACCGACAGCAATCCCAGCCCCGCGCCCGGCCCGATCAGCGTGGCGAGCACCGCCAGCGCCATGCCCGCGATTCCGTACCAGACCGCGCGCTTGGCGCTTTCCTGTCCCGAGAGCCCGCCCAGCGACAGGATGAAGAGGACGGCGGCGACCACGTAGGCCGCGGTGGTGAATCCGTATTCCATTGCCGGTTCCCCTTCAGGATTTCTGGAACATGGCGAGCATGCGCCGTGTCACGAGGAAGCCGCCGACGATGTTGATCCCGGTCATGAACACCGCCAGCGCGGCCAGCAGGATCACCAGCCCGGAGCCGGATCCGATCTGCACCAGCGCGCCCAGGATGATGATCGAGGAAATCGCGTTCGTGATCGCCATGAGCGGCGTGTGCAGGCTGTGGCTGACGTTCCAGATGACTTGGAAGCCGATGAAGATCGACAGGACGAAGACGATGAAATGCTGCATGAAGCTGGCCGGTGCGAAGAGCCCGACGAGCAGCAGGAGGCTCCCGCCGACGGCGAGTAGCCCGACCTGCGTCTTCGTCTGCGCCTTGAAGGCCGACACCTCCGCCGCCCGCTTCTCCTCCGCCGTCGGGACGACGACCTTCTCCTTCGGTTTGGCCGCGATGGCCGCGACCTTGGGCGGGGGCGGCGGCCAGGTGATCTCGCCCTCGTGCGTCACGGTCGCCCCGCGGATCACGTCGTCGTCCATGTTCTGCACGATCACGCCGTCCTTCGCCGGGCGTCAGGTCGGCGACCATGTGGCGGACGTTGTTGCCGTAGAGCGTCGAGGATTGCGTCGCCATGCGGGAGGGGAAATCGGTGTAGCCGACGATGGTCACGCCGTTGTCGGTCACGATCTTGTCGTCCGGTACGGTCAGCTCGCAATTGCCGCCGCGCTCGGCCGCCAGATCCACGATGACCGAGCCGGGCTTCATCGCCTCGACCATGTCCTTCGTCCAGAGCACCGGGGCCGCGCGGTTCGGGATCAGCGCGGTGCAGATCACGATGTCGATCTCGGGAGCCAGCTCGCGGAACTTCGCCAGCTGCTTCTCCTGGAACGCGGGGCTGCTGGGGGGGGCATAGCCGCCCGTCGCGGCCCCGTCGGGCAATTCGGAAGCGTCGAACTCCAGGAACACGAACTCCGCGCCCATGCTCTCGATCTGCTCGGCCACCTCGGGGCGCACATCGAAGGCGTAGGTGATCGCTCCCAGCGATGTGGACGTCCCGATCGCGGCCAGCCCCGCCACGCCGGCGCCCACGACCAGCACCTTGGCCGGCGGCACCTTGCCGGCGGCCGTGACCTGTCCGGTGAAGAAGCGCCCGAAATTGCCCCCCGCCTCGATCACCGCGCGGTAGCCGGCGATGTTGGCCATCGACGACAGCGCATCCATCTTCTGCGCGCGGCTGATCCGCGGGACCATGTCCATCGCGATCGCCGTGGCACCCTTGGATTTGATCTGCTCCAGCAGTGCCTCGTTCGAGGAGGGGTAAAGGAAGGAGATCAGCGTCTGCCCCTTCGTCAGCCGCTTGGCCTCCGTCTCGCTCGGGGGGCGGACCTTGGCGACGACGTCGACCATCTTGAACAGCGCCGCGGCGGTCTTCATCACCTCCACCCCGGCCGCGCGATAGGCCTCGTCGGTGAAGCCCGCCGGAACGCCCGCGCCGGTCTCGACATAGACCTCGTGACCCAGCTTCTGCAGGTATCCCGCGCTCTCCGGGGTGACCGCGACGCGGGCCTCGCCCTCCATCGTCTCTTTCGGTGCGCCGATCTTCATTGCATGGTTCCCCGTGATGGTAGGCCTGCCGGTAGTCCTACCTGCGGCGCGGCGGAGCCTCAAGGCAACAGGGTTTCGCGCGACGATCCTGCAGCGGAGGCGATGGCGATGGGTGAACTCGACGGGCGGCATGCGCTGGTGACGGGCGGCGGCAGCGGCATCGGCCGCGCCATCGCGGAGGCGCTGATGGCGCAGGGGGCGGTCGTCACCGTGACGGGGCGGCGCATGGAGACGCTGGAGGAGGTCGCCGGCGCGCACCCGCTCGTGATGGACGTCACCGATCCGGCCTCCGTCGCCGAGGGCGTGGCACGGGCCCGCGCCGCCCGCGGCCCGATCGACATCTGCGTGCCCAACGCCGGGATCGCCGAGGGGGCGTCGCTCGCGAAGACCGACGAGGAGATGTGGCGGCGGATCATGTCGACCAACCTCGACGGGGCCTATCGCACGATCCGCGCCTGCCTGCCCGACATGGGCGACTGGGGCCGCGTCATCGCCGTCTCCTCCATCGCGGGGCTCAAGGGGCTCAGGGGCGGGGCGGCCTACACTGCCTCCAAGCACGGGATGATCGGCCTCATCCGCGCGCTCGCCGCCGATCATCTGGGGCGCGGGGCGACGTTCAACGCGCTCTGTCCCGGCTACGTCGACACGGCCATCGTCGCGGACAACACGACCCGCATCATGGCCCGCACCGGCATGTCGGAGGCGGACGCGCGCGAGGTGATGGTGGGGGCCAACCCGCACCGCCGACTGATCGAGGTGGAGGAGGTGGCGGCCGCGGCGCTCTGGCTCTGCTCGGGTGCGGCGCGCAGCGTGAACGGGCAGGCGATCCAGATCTCGGGCGGCGAGTTCTGACGGCCCGTCCGGACCGCCCGCCTCCGTGACCCGAAAGACGCCATGCGATGGAATACCGGCCCGCCCGCCTTACATCTGCCGGCAGGTCAGACCCTATCGCGGCACGCCCGCACCCGTTCGCTGCCGCCGGAGGCCCCATGCTCAAAGACTACCCGCTGCGCTACGAACTCGCCAACGAACTCCACGCGCGCCCGTTTCCGGCGGTTCCGATCAACGGGGAGGCGGGGTTCATCGCAATCAAGCGGGCCGAAGACGCCGCCAACCGCGACCGGGAGGCCGACCGGACCCATCTGCTGGCGCTCCTCGACCGGTTCGGCGCGGATCACCCCAAGCCCAACGCGACGCATTACTTCGGAGAGATCGGGCGCTATCGGCTGAAGTGGGAGAGCCACACCGAGTTCGTCACCTACACGCTCTTCTCCGACACCTTCGGGGATCGTCCCTTCGACGGCTCCGTCATGAAGGCGCTGCCGGCGGATTGGCTGGCCGAGGCGCCGGGCCTGCTGCTGACCTCCGTGCTGATCCGGATCGAGGAGAAGGCGAACGGGCTGGAGGACAAGTTCCGCGACTGGTTCGTGCCCGAAAGCCTCGCCGCCTCCCATGTCCTGGACGGCTGCGCCACGATCGCCGGCGACTTCCGCATCGACGCGGCAGGCTACGTCCGCTTCGCGCTCTTCTGCGAGCCCGGGACCGGAGAGCGGCGGATCGGGCGCATCGTTCAGCGGCTCTGCGAGATCGAGACCTACAAGACGATGTCGATGATCACCCTGCCACGGGCCCGCGCTCTCGGCTCCCGTCTGGGCGAGATGGACGCGCAGCTGTCCGACCTCGTCGGGGAGCTGCGCCGCCCGGATTCCGACAGCGACGGAACCCTCGCCGGTCTCCTCTCGATCGGGTCGGAGTTGGAGACGATGCTCGCCCGGTCCGCATTCCGCTTCGGCGCGACGCAGGCCTACACCACGCTCGTCGAGCAGCGCATCGACGTCCTGCGCGAGATGCGGGTCGATGGCCGGCAGACATTCGCGGAGTTCATGACGCGCCGCTTCGATCCGGCCATGCGGACATGCCGGTCGGTGGAGAAGCGGATGGAGAGCCTCGCCGAACGCGCCCGGCGCGCCGGCGATCTGCTATCGACCCGCGTCAACGTCGAGCGCTCGGACCAGAGCCGCGAACTGCTCACCTCGATGGACAAGCGCGCCGACCTGCAACTGCGGCTGCAACGCACGGTGGAGGGGCTGTCGGTCGTGGCCATCGGGTATTATGCCGTGAACCTCGTCGGCTACCTGCTCTATCCGGTCGCCGCGACGACGGGCCTGTCGAAGGAGATGGTCACCGCCGCCGCCGTCCTCCCCGTCGTGCTCCTCGTCTGGTGGATCGTGCGCCGCATCCGCAATCGCGTCGTGGACTGATCTTTCGAGCGACGCACGGCGGGCATCGTGAAACGATCACTCTGCCGTTCTCGGCCGACCGAGACCCCAGGCGATACGCGGCGAGGCGAGGGTGTCTACCGACCCGTCACTCGATCCGGATCAGGCTGCCCGCGCCGTGACTGGTGAACAGCTCCAGAAGGACCGCGTTCGGCACCCGCCCGTCCAGAATGACCACCGCGCGCACCCCGGCCTCCAGCGCATGGAGCGCCGTCTCCGTCTTCGGGATCATTCCTCCGGCGATGATCCCCTCCGCCGTCATCTCGCGCACGCGGGCGGCATTGAGTTCGGTGACGACCTCTCCCGACGCGTCCTTCACGCCGGTCACATCCGTCAGAAGCAGCAGGCGATCCGCCCGCAGCGCTCCGGCGACGGCCCCCGCCGCGGTGTCGCCGTTGATGTTGAATGTCTCGTCCGCGGCGCCGGTGCCGATGGGCGCGATCACCGGGATCATCTCGTCGCGGAACAGGCTGTGCAGCAGCCGCGGGTCCACCTCCGACGGCGTGCCGACGAAGCCCAGGTCCGGGTCGGTCTGCACGCAGGTGATCATGTCCGCGTCCTTGCCCGTCAGCCCCACGGCCCGGCCCCCGGCGGTGTTGATCGCCTGCACGATGCGCTTGTTGACCTCGCCGGCCAGCACCATTTCCACCACGCGCAGGGTTTCCTCGTCGGTGACGCGCTTGCCGTTGACGAACTTCGACTCGACGCCGAGGCGGCTGAGCATCTGGTTGATCATCGGCCCGCCGCCATGCACGACCACCGGATTGATCCCGACCGTCCGCATCAGCACGACGTCCCGCGCGAAACTGGCCATCCCTGCGTCGGAGCCCATCGCGTGCCCGCCGAGCTTGATGACCACGACCGCGTCGTCGTAGCGCGTCAGATACGGGAGCGCCTCGTTTAGCGTGCGCGCGATGGCGGCATTGTCCCGAGTGTCCATTGCGTCCTGTATCCTCATGGCGGGCCGGTCACTCCATCGTCGCGATGGTGGCGCGCAGCGTCGGGATGCCCCAGCCCTTCTCGCTGCTCGTCACGATCAGTTCGGGAAACGCCGCGGGGTGCGCGGCCAGCGCCGTGCGGGTCTGATCCAACGCGGCCTCCCGCGCGTCGTCCTTCACCTTGTCGGCCTTCGTCAGCACCGTCTGGAACGGCACGGCGGAGCGGTCGAGCAGCGTCATGATCTCCTCGTCCACCGCCTTCACGCCATGTCGCGCGTCGATCAGGACGAAGGCGCGCCGCAGCGACGGGCGGCCCGAAAGATAGGCCTTGAGCAGCGTCTGCCATTTGGCGACCACGGCCACGGGCGCGTTGGCGTAGCCATAGCCCGGCAGGTCGACGAGGTAGTGGCTGTCGAGCAGGGTGAAGTAGTTGATCTCCTGCGTCCGGCCTGGTGTGTTCGAGGCCCGCGCCAACGCCTTGCGCCCGGTGATCGCGTTGATGAGCGACGACTTTCCAACGTTCGAGCGCCCCGCGAAGCAGACCTCGAGCCGGTCCGCCGGCGGCATCCCGTCCATCGCCACGACGCCCTTCAGGAATTCCCCGCCCGATGCGAAGAGCCTGCGCCCGGTCTCCTCGTCCTCGGGCGATGGAGCGTCGGCGACGGGGAACGGCAGGCCCGTCACGTGCGGTCCCACGACCGGCGGCACGTCGTCACGAGTTCTTCCCGTCCTTCGGCTTCGTCCCCTTGGGGGCCAGCGCCGTGTTCGCCGGGTCGGCCTTCACCGGGCCCCTTGTCCCGTCCCACTCCAGGCTTCTCGGCCGGCTTCTTGTTGAATCCGGACTTGATGTTGCCGAAGAGATCCGGCCTCGAGCCATGCGAACGCATGATCAGGTACTGCTGGATGAAGGTGATCGTGTTGTTCGCGATCCAGTAGACCACCAGCCCGCTGGCGAAGCTGCCCAGCATGAACATGAACACCCAGGGCAGCCAGGCGAAGATCATCGCCTGCGTCGGATCGGTGGGCGAGGGGTTCAGTTTCTGCTGCAGCCACATCGAGATGCCCAGCAGAAGCGGCAGGATGCCGATGAACACCAGCGCAAGGATCGTCCCCGGCTCGGGCGCCGCGAAGGGCAGCAGGCCGAAGATGTTGAGCAGCGATGTCGGATCCGGCGCGCTCAGGTCCTGGAACGGTCCGAAGAACGCCGCGTGACGCAACTCGATGGTGACGAAGATCACCTTGTAGAGGCTGAAGAAGATCGGGATCTGCAGCAGGATCGGCAGGCACCCCGCCGCCGGGTTCACCTTGTTCGTCTTGTAGAGCTCCATCATCCCGGTCTGAAGCTTCTGGCGGTCGTCGCCCGCCTTCTCCTTGAGCTTCTCCATCTCGGGCTGGAGCTCCTTCATCCGCGCCATCGAGACGTAGGACTTGTAGGCCAGCGGCAGCAGGATCGCCTTGATCCCGAGCGTCAGCACGATGATCGCGAGCCCCATGTTCCCGATCAGCGCGTTCAGGAAATGGAGCGCGGCGAAGATAGGCTTGGTCAGGAAGAAGAACCAGCCCCAGTCGATCGCGTCGATGAAACCGGGCACGCCCTCGTCGTTCTCGTAGTGGCGCAGCTCCTCCCACTCCTTGGCACCCGCGAACACTCGCGTCTGCGAGGCTGCCGTCCCGCCCGCGGGCACTTCCACCACCGGCAGGCGCGTCTCGGTCTGGTAGATGTCGGCCCCCGGCACGTACTTGACCACCGCCTCCGCGGTCGTCGCCACGGTCGGGATCAGCATGGTCATCCAGTACTTGTCCGCGAACCCGATCCAGCCCTCGTCGGCGATCGTGTAGCGCTCCATCGGCGCGCCCTCGGCCGCGTTCACGTCCAGGTCGGGCATGTCGCCGTATTCGATGCGCGAGACGATGCCGTCGGCATGCGCGACGACGCCCTCGTGGCTGATGAAGAAGTTTTCGACGTCCGGTTCCGAATGCCGGGCGATCTGGCCATAGGGGAACAGGCGGATGGCCGCTCCGGTTGTGTTTTCCACGGATTGCTCGACGTCGAACATGAAGTCCTCGTCCACCGAGATGGTCTTGGTGAACACCAGTCCCGACCCGTTGTCCCAGGTCAGCTCCAGCGGCGCGCCGGGCGTCAGCGTCGCGCCCTCCGGCGCGCTCCAGACCGTCTGCGGCGTGGGCACCGCATCGTTCGCAAGGTCGCCGGCCGGCACCCAGCCGTGCAGCGCATAGTATGCATCCGGGGCATTCGCCGGGGAGAGCAGCGTCACGATGGGCGAGTCCCCGTCCAGCGTCTCGCGGTAGCCCTTGAGGGAGAGGTCGTCGATCCGCCCGCCGGTGAGCGAGATCGATCCGGTCAGCCGCGGCGTGTCGATCGCCACCCGCCGGGTGGAAGAAATGGCGCTCGCGCGGGTCTCCGCCGGATCGGCCGCCACGCTGCCCGGCACGACCACCGTGCCGCCGGGAACGTTCATCGGAGTCGTCGCCGCAATCCCGTCGGAGGTGGACGTGTCGCCCGGCACCTGCGCGGCGGGCGGAAAGATCAGGAACCATACCAGCAGGACGGCCGCGCTGAGCGCCGTGGCAAGGAGGAGATTCTTGTTCTGATCGTCCATGAAGGGCCCGTCATCCGCGATGTGGAGGTTGCGCGCCGTTCAACAGACCGGCGGGACGAAGGTCAAGGCGAAACCCCTCCCGTCCGCCGTCGGCCTCGTCGGCGTCATCGTCGGCGTCATCGTCCATCCGGACCGCAAGCGGAGCCGGCTCTGGTCCGGCGGTGACCCGCCCGGTCTCTACCGGAGCAGTCCTGGAAGGAGCCGCTTCTCGCCAGGCAGCCCCCCGTTCCAGGGACCGGCATCGGTGCCCGGGTCCGATACGATGAGGCGGCACGTGTCAGGCAGAGCCACGCGGTTGCATCAGGCGGAGCACGTCGGCGGCGGCCCAAGGTTGCTCGCGGGCCCAGGGGATCGTCTCCTCCATCGGCATCGCCCGCGCGACGGCGAAACCCTGCACATGGGGGCATCCCATCTGTGCCAGGACCTGCTGGTCTTCCGCCGTCTCCACCCCTTCGGCGAGCGTGTCGATCGACAGGCTGTCGGCCAGCCCCAGGATGGCCGCGACGACCTCCCGCTGCGCCGGGTTCCCGGCGATGCCATGCACGAAGCTGCGGTCGATCTTGATGCGGTGGACCCCGAAGCGCACGATGTGGGCGATGGAGGCGGCACCGGTCCCGAAATCATCGAGGTCGAGCCGGAATCCCGCCTCGCGCAATGCATTCAGGTTGCGCATGATCGCTTCGTCTCCATCGCGCAGGGTCACGGTCTCCAGAATTTCGATGGCGATGCGCCCCGGGCGGACGTCGTAGCGGTCCAGCTGCCAGACGATGCGCTCGGCAAGCCGCGGGTCGGTCAGCTGCTCCAGCGAAACGTTCACCCCCACGCAGGGGACGTCGAGCCCCGCCTCGTCCCAGGCGAGCAGCGATGCGATGCTGCCCCTCAGGATGATCTCGCCGAGTTCCGATGCCCGTCCGGCCGACACGATCGTTCCGAGGAACTGATCGGGCAGCAGAACGCCGAGTTCGGGGTGATGCCAGCGGGCGAGCGCCTCGAACCCCGCGATCCGACCGGTGCGGGTGTCGACCTGCGGCTGGAACCAGGGGCGGATCTCCCCGTTCTCCAGCGCGTCTTCTACCCGGAGCGCCAGGCGCTGGTCGATCTCCACCTGGGTCTGGATGTCAGGGTTGAAGGCGCGCACGGCGTCCTCCCCCTGCCGACGCGCGATCCGCAGCGCGCATTCCGCAGCCGCCAGCATCGCCGCCCCGTTGCGCGCGGGTGCCATCGCCTCCGAGCAGATGCCGATGCAGCAACGCACCCGCAGGGCCCGCCCGCCGATGGAGATGGGCTTCGCCACGGCCGCCTGCACCCGGTCCACAAGCGCCATCAGCACGTCGAGGTCGGCCCGCCGCGTGGGGGCGAGGACGGCGATCATTCCGTGATCCCCGATCCGCAACACGCTGTCCTGCCCGCGCATAGCGGAATTCACCCGCTGCATCACGCGGTCCATGATCCGGTCTCCGGCGTCTACGTCCCAGCCGCCGTCGCCGATATGCAGGTCGTCGACCTCGACGAGCAGGACCGCCGTCGTCCGTTCCCGCTTCGCGCAGTCGTCGAGCACCTCGTCGAGCAGCCGCAGAACGCCCGCGCGCGCGGTCGGCATGTCGCCCGTTGCGGCCGGACGACCTGCCGAGTGCTCACCGGGCGCGGTGTGGAGGCGAAGCGCCACGCAGATCGGCATTCCCACCACCAGGGCCACCGCCATCGCCTCCCGCCCCAGCAGCCAGGCGCAGACGGCGACGATCGGGAACACCATCATCCAGTCCACCCGCGCCAGCGCGCGCCAGCCGACATGCGGTGTCCGATCCGACATTCCATCCTCCGAAAGGCTTCGTCGGTCATCATGTCAGGCGAACGTCAAGCGAGTCTTAATGTCGACGGCTACGGCAGCGACGACCTGCCTCAGGGCACGTCGTCCACGCCCGATCCGCCCCAGGGATGGCACCGCGCGAGACGCCGTACCGCCAGCCATCCGCCCCGCAGCCCGCCGTGCCGCGCGAGCGCTTCCAGCGCGTAGGACGAGCATGTCGGCTGGAAGCGGCAGTTGTTTCCGAGCCATGGCGAGAGCACCGCGCGGTAGGTATGCACCGGCCAGGAAAGCATCCGCGCCAAGGGGGTCACGCGCGTCCCCGCGCGCCCCGTATGGATCTGCCCGATGGCCCGGCGCAGATCGTCCCGCAGCGCCGCGAACTCGCGCGTCGCCGTAAGGCCGGCGCGCCCGATCAGCACGTAGTCCCATCCAGGCCGTCCCAGTTCCGGCAAGGTCGAACGGGCGGCCTCGCGCAGCCGCCGCTTGGCCCGGTTGCGCGCCACCGCGTTGCCGACCTTCCGCGAGCAGGTGAACCCCACGCCGATGCCCGCGTCGCCGTCGCCGCGATCCCGTGCCTGCAGCAGAAACGCTCCGGCCGGCACCCGCAGCGCCCGGTTCATGGCAAGGAACTGCGACCGCACCGTCAGCATCCGCAGGCCCCCGACACGCGGAGACGCCGGAGGGGCGATCCCCGCCGGCGTCGATAGGGCCGCGTCGTTCACGTGACTTATGCCGACAGGACCTTGCGACCCTTGGCACGGCGCGCGTTCAGGATCCGGCGACCGGCCTTCGTAGCCATGCGGGCGCGGAACCCGTGACGCCGCTTGCGAACCAGGTTCGAGGGCTGGAAGGTGCGCTTCATGCGATCACTCCGTGCATCTGCTGGGCCGGATCCGACGGTTCGGATCGACGACCGGGTAAAACGTGAAGCCGCCAAGTAGGGGACGGGCCGCCGCCTGTCAACGCCCGCCCCGCCGCCGTCGATTCCGCGCCATGCACGCCCCATCAACCCCCCGTGAGACCCCCTATGCCGACGCGGTGCCTTCCGTCATGCCCGGGATCACGACGCGCCCCTTGCACTTCGGAGTCCCGCATGACCGATGGCCCCATGACCGACACCCCCCGCCGCGGCTTCGCGCGCCTCCTGCCGATCGCCGCAATCCTCTCCGTCGCCGTCCTCGGTGCCTTCTTCCTGCGCGACTGGCTGAGCTTCGAGACGCTCGCCGCCAATCGCGAGGCGCTCCTCGCCTACCGGGATGCCAACTACCCCCTGACCGTGGCGCTCTTCGTGATGGCCTACGTCGCCATCGTCGCGCTCTCGCTGCCCGGTGCCGCCATCGCGACGCTGACCGGCGGCTTCCTCTTCGGCCTCTTCCCCGGCGCGCTCTACAACGCCGCCGCCGCCACCGTCGGGGCCACCGGCATCTTCCTCGCCGCCAAGCACGGATTCGGCGACCGGCTCGCCGCGAAGATGAACGCTTCCGAGGGGGCGGCGCGGACCCTGCGCGACGGCATCCGCGCCGACGAGACCTCCTACCTGCTCATCATGCGCCTCGTCCCGGCCGTCCCCTTCTTCGTCGCCAATCTCGTGCCGGCCTTCGTCGGGGTCTCCGCCCGAAAGTTCGTCCTGACCACCTTCCTCGGCATCCTGCCGGGCGGGATCGTCTACACCTGGGTCGGCGCGGGGCTGGGAGAGGTCTTCGCCCGCGGCGAGACGCCGGACCTCGGCATCCTCTTCGAGCCGCGGATCATCGGTCCGATCCTCGGGCTGGCCGCGCTCGCCGTCGTGCCCATCATCGTGAAGAGACTCCGCCGGAAAGGCAGCTGACATGACCACGGACATCCAGACCGACCTCCTCGTGATCGGGGCCGGTTCCGCGGGCCTCTCCGTCGCAGCCGGCGCCAGCCAGATGGGGGCCGACGTCACGCTGCTCGAAGGGCACCTGATGGGCGGCGACTGTCTGAACTTCGGCTGCGTGCCGTCCAAGGCGCTGCTCGCCGCCGCCTCCCACGCCCACGCCATGACGACGGGAGCTGAGTTCGGCATCACCCCCGTCCAGCCAGAGATCGACTACGCCGCCGCCAAGCGCCACGTCCGCCGCACCATCGAGACCATCGCCCCCGTCGACAGCCAGGAGCGGTTCGAGGGGCTCGGCGTCCGCGTCATCCGCGAATTCGGCAGCTTCGTCGACGGGCACACAGTCATCGCCGGCGACCATCGCATCACCGCCCGGCGCATCGTCATCGCCACCGGCTCCTCGCCGCTCGTGCCACCGATCCCCGGCCTCGACGACCGTGCCCTTCCTGACCAACGAGACGCTCTTCGACCTGATGGAGCGCCCCGACCACCTGCTCATCGTCGGCGGTGGGCCCATCGGGATGGAGATGGCGCAGGCGCACGTCCGCCTCGGCTGCCGCGTGACGGTGATCGAGGGCGGCTCGGCCATGGGCAAGGACGATCCCGAACTGGCGGCCGTGGTGCTGGACCGCCTGCGCGACGAGGGCGTGGAGATCGTGGAGCACACCAGCGCCGACCGGGTCTCCGGCACGGCGGGCGAGATCACCGTCCACACCGCGGACGGCGACTATACCGGCACGCACCTGCTCCTCGCCGTGGGCCGGAAGGCCAACATCGAGCGCCTGAACCTCGACGCGGCGGGCATCCGGCATGACCGCGCCATAAAGGTCGGACCCGACCTGCGGACCTCCAACAAAAAGGTCTATGCCATCGGCGACGTCGCCGGCGGGCTCCAGTTCACCCATGTCGCCGGCTACCACGGGGCCACCGTGATCCGCCCGATCCTGTTCGGACTGCCCGCCAAGGCCCGCACCGACCACATCCCCTGGGTCACCTACACCGCGCCGGAACTCGCGCAGGTCGGGCTGACCGAAGCGCAGGCCAAGAAGAAGCATGGGCCCAAGCTGGAAGTCCTGCGCTTCCCCTACGACGAGAACGACCGCGCCATCGCGACGGGCCGGACGACGGGGCTCATCAAGGTCATGGTCGCGACGTCCAGGATCGGGGGCTCCCGCATCGTCGGTGCCTCCATCGTCGGGGCACAGGCGGGCGAGCTCATCGGCCTCTGGGCGCTGGCCATCGCCAATCGCATGAAGGTCGGCCAGATCGCCCAGATGGTCGCGCCCTATCCGACGCTGGGGGAGATATCGAAGCGCGCCGCCGGGTCCTATTACACCCCCCGCCTGTTCGAGAGCGACGCCGTCAAGACCTTCGTCCACCTTGTCCAGCGCTGGATCCCCTGAGGCGCATCCCGGTCGCCAAGGCCGTGTCGGGGCGCTAGAGTGCCTAGAACGCAGCCGACCGGACCCATCATGTTCAAGACCCTCTCCGGCCGCTTCCTGATCCTCACGGTCGTCTTCGTGATGCTGGCCGAGGTGCTGATCTTCGTGCCCTCGATCGCGCGCTTCCGGCTGGATTACCTGACCGACCGGCTGGAACGCGCGCAGATCGCCTCGCTCGCCCTGCTCGCCGCGGGCGACATGATCGACGACGCGGTGGAGGCCGAGCTGCTCGACAACGCCGGCGTCCTCAACGTCGTGCTGCGCCGCGACTCCATGCGCCAGCTCATCCTCTCCTCGGACCTGCCGGGCCCCGTTTCCCGCACCGTGGACCTGCGCGACCCGAGCCCGCTGACCCTCATGGCCGATGCCGTGACGCGCTTCGTCTCGCCAGCGCCCGACGTGATCCGCGTCATCGCCGAGCCCGCCCGGGGCGGCGGCGTGCAGATCGAGGCGGCGATCGACACCCAGGACCTGCACCGCGCGATGATCGACTACGGCGTCAACATCCTGTGGCTGTCGCTGGTCATCTCCGTCATCACCTCCGTCCTCCTCTTCCTCGCCGTGCGCCGGCTGATGGTCCTGCCGGTCCAGAGGTTGTCCGACCACATGATCCGCTACGCCGCCGCCCCCGAGGACGCGCGCCGCATCATCGAACCCGCCAGCGAGGTGCGGGAGCTGCGCGCCGCCGAGACCGCGCTGCACGGGCTGGAGACGCAGCTGTCGCAGGCGCTGCGCCAGAAGGAGCGGCTGGCGCAGCTGGGCACCGCCGTCGCCAAGATCAGCCACGACCTGCGCAACATCCTGACGACCGCGACGCTGCTCGCCGACCGGATGGAGAGCGTGGACGACCCCACGGTGCGCCGCGTCGCCCCCAAGCTGGTCCGCTCGCTCACCCGCGCCGTGAACCTCACCGAAGGCACGCTCGCCTTCGGCCGCGCCGAGGAGGCCCCGCCCGCGCTGCAGCTTCTCGACGCGGCCCCGCTCTTCGACGAGATCTGCGAGGGCGAACAGCTCGCCGTCGACCCGGACATGGTGCGCATCGCCCATTCCGTGCGCCCCGGCCTGACCATTCGCGCCGACCCCGAGCAGCTGCACCGCATCGTCGGCAACCTGCTGCGCAACGCCCGGCAGGCGGTGCAGGCGGCGGGCGTGCCGGGCCGCATCGACGTGGGGGCCGACACGACGGGCGGCGGCTGGGACATCCGCGTCGCCGATACCGGCCCCGGCATCCCGGAGCACGGTCGCGATACCCTGTTCCAGGCGTTCCAGGGCAACGTGCGCAAGGGCGGCACCGGCCTCGGCCTTGCCATCGCCGCGGAACTGGTGCGCGGCCACGGCGGCACGCTCACGCTGGAGCGCACCGGGGAGGAGGGCACGACGTTCCTGATCCACCTGCCGCAGGAGACCGTCGCCGTCTGAACCGCGCGGACGCCCGATGCGCATCACCCGTGGCTCGCCCGTCCGTCACCCATCATCGATCGACGAGGTTGCGGGCTCGGGGAGAAACCCCCTTGCACCCTCGCCGAACCGGGTCTATCCGGCAGCCGTAGTGCGCTGGTAGCTCAGTTGGATAGAGTACTTGACTACGAATCAAGGGGCCGGGGGTTCGAATCCTCCCCAGCGCACCAGTCCCTCTCCGCCGAATGATGCAGCGTCGTCAGCCCGTCACGGAAGCGGTCCGGTCCGGAACAGCGTCACCCGAAGCCCCCCATGCGCCACCGCGGGCCCGGTCGGCAGGAACGGCAGCCCCGTCGCCTGCGCCAGCGACGCCTCCGACGTGACGATCCCGACCCGCCAGCCTGCGAACCGGGCCTTCAGCGCCGCTCCCAGAGCCCCGTGCAGCGCGTACAACGGCTTCTTGGTCCCGATCCGAACGCCGTAGGGCGGGTTCACGATGACCAGTCCGGGCGGCCCTTCCGGCGGTTCGATCTGTGCAATGGACCGTTTCTCGAACGAGACGAGGTCGCCCACCCCGGCCCGCTCCGCGTTCTCGCGTGCGCCGGTGAAGGCGCCGGCATCCCGGTCCGACCCGTGGAAGCGCAGGTCCACACGTTTCGCGCGCGAAACACCATCGCGCATCGCCGCCCAGGCCGCCGCATCGAAGGTCGCCAGCCGCTCGAACGCGAACTCCCGCGCCCGTCCCGGCAGCAGGCCTGCCGCGATCTCCGCCGCCTCGATCACGAAGGTGCCCGATCCGCACATCGGGTCCAGCACCGGTTCCGTCCCGTCGTAGCCGCACTGCGCCAGAAACATCGCCGCCATCGTCTCGCGCATCGGCGCGCGCCCGACGGCCTGCTTGTGCCCGCGCTTGTGCAGCAGCCCGCCGGAGGTATCCACCGAGAGCACCACCATGTTGTCGTCGATCCGGGCGCGGACCGTCACCTCCGCATCCGCCGAGACGGGCGCGCCCAGCTCTTCCGCGATGGCGGTCTCGATCCGCTGCTGCGCGGCTCCTGCGTGGTAGATCTTCGACTTGCGGTTCGTCGCCACCTCCACCCGGACGGGCACATCCGCGCGCAAGACATCGCGCCACGGGAATTTGCGCGCCCGCTTGTCGAGCTGTGCGAGATGGAACGCCCGGAACTCGCCGATCCGCGCCAGCACGCGCCCCGCACCCCGCAACGTCAGGTTCGCGCGCCAGACGTCCGGCCAGCCGCCCCGGAACGTCACGCCGCCGGGCACGACGACGGGATCGGGGAAACCGGCCGCCTCGGCCTCCTCGGCCAGGGTCGTCTCCAGCCCCGGCGGGGCCATCAGGAAGATCTCGAACGTCATGGTGGCCCTTGGCGCTCCGGGGTCAGTCGTCGAGCGCCAGACCCGGATAGAGCGGCTCGTAGATCGGCTCCAGCGTGGCCGTGTCGAAGAGCGACGACACGCGCGTCCCGTTCCAGATGTTCAGGATCGCCTGCGTCAGCATCGGCGCGGTCGGCACGATGCGGATGTTGGCGCAATCCTTCACGGCCCGGGTCGGCGCGATGGAATCGGTGATGACCAGCGACTTCAGCTTGGAGCCGGTGATCCGCTCCACCGCCGGCCCCGAGAGCACCCCGTGCGTGATGTAGGCATGGACCTCCACGGCGCCCGCGTCCATCAGCACCTCCGCCGCCTTGCAGAGCGTCCCGGCCGTGTCGCAGATGTCGTCGACGATGATGACCTTGCGGCCGGCGACGTCGCCGATCACCGTCATCTCGGAGATCTCGCCTGCCTTCTCGCGCCGCTTGTCCACGATCGACAGCGGCGCGTCCAGCCGCTGCGCCAGTTCGCGGGCGCGCGCGACCCCGCCGACGTCGGGCGAGACGATGGCGATGTCGTCCATCTGCCCGTGGAAGTGGTGCAGGATGTCGAGCGCGAAGATCGGCGAGGCGTAGAGGTTGTCGACCGGCATGTCGAAGAAGCCCTGGATCTGCGCCGCGTGCAGATCCATCGTCAGCACCCGCTCGATGCCGGAATTGGCGATCAGGTTCGCCACCAGCTTGGCGGAAATCGGCGTGCGCGCCTTGGTGCGGCGATCCTGCCGGGCGTAGCCGAAATAGGGGATCACGGCGGTGATGCGGCTGGCCGACGAGCGGCGCAGCGCGTCCGAGATGATGAGCAGCTCCATCAGGTTGTCGTTCGCCGGGTTCGACGTGGACTGGACGATGAACATGTCCTCGCCGCGCACGTTCTCGAACACCTCCACGAAGATCTCCTGGTCGTTGAACCGCTCGACCCGCGCATCCACCAGTTCGACCTTGACCCCCCGGTGCAGCGACATCCGACGGCTGATCGCCTGCGCCAGGGGCCGGTTGCCGTTGCCGGAGATGATCTTCGGATCGGGGCTTGGCATCGGCGGTCCTTCGATTCGAGCGCAGGCGCACGTTGCGCAGGCCCTACCACCGGGCTAGCGCTTTCGCCAACAGTCCCGGAGGGCCGCCCATGCAGATCGACTACTATTTCGCCACCATCTCACCCTACACCTACTTCGCCGGAACGCGCCCCGCGGAGATCGCGGCGAAGCACGGCGCGACGATCGCCTACAAGCCGCTCGACATCATGGGGCTCTTCGCGCGCACCGGAGGCACGGCCCCGATGGATCGCCACGAGAGCCGCAAGGACTACCGGCTGGTGGAGATGCGGCGCACCTCCGCGAAGCTCGACATGCCGATCAATCTGAAGCCCGCCCATTGGCCGACGAACCCCGCGCCGTCCTCCTACGCCGTGATCGCGGCCGCGCGGAACGGGTCGGGGGATGTGGGCGCGCTGGTCGCCGGGATCACCCGCGCCTGCTGGGTGGAGGAGCGCGACATCGCGCAGGACGATGTCATCGGGGACTGTCTCGAGGCGGCGGGGTTCGACCGTTCGCTGGCCGTCAGTGGCATGATGGAGGGGGCCGACGTCTACGCCCGCAACCTGGAGCAGGCCGTGGCGGCGGGCGTGTTCGGCGCGCCGTTCTTCGTCGCAGGCGAGGAGAAGTTCTGGGGGCAGGACCGGCTCGGCGACCTCGACGCCTGGCTCGCCGCCCGCTGATGCGGCAGGTGATGGCGCTGCACTGCATGCTGGCCGCCGGGGCCGCGTGGCGCGGGGTACAGGCCGAGCTCCCCGACGCGACGCTGACCTGTCCCGACCTGCCGGGCCACGGCCGCGCACCGGACTGGGACGGTGGCGCGTTCATGGATCAGGCGCTCGCGCTGGCGCATGACGGTCGCGCCCGAGGGCCGCTTCGACCTCGTCGGGCACAGCTACGGCGGTTGCCTCGCGCTGCGGCTGCTCGTCGAACACCCCGAGCGCGTCCGCACGCTGACGCTGATCGAGCCGGTGATGTTCGCCGCCGCGGCCGTCGACCTGCGGATGGCGCAGCGGGACGGCATGGCCGACTTCCGCGTCGCGCTGGAGGCGGATGACCGGGACGCGGCGGCGCGGGCCTTCACCGGCACCTGGGGCGACGGATCGGGATGGGACGCGATGCCGGAGCGGCAGCGGGCCTACATCCGCGACCGCATCCATCTGATCGCGGCGAGCGGTCCGGGAATTTCCGAGGATGTGCATGGCGTTACTCGCCCGATTGCCAATTGGCAATCGGCCGGTCTCCATCGTCACGCAGCGCCGCGCGCCCCCCATCGTCGACGGGATCGCGGAGGGCCTGCGCGCTCGGATGCCGCAGGCGGAGGTGACGGAGATCGGGGCGGGGCACATGATCCCGCTGACGGATGCCGGCGATCTGGTGAAGCACCTGCGCGGCCTCTGGGGACTGGTGGACCCGGCCCCGTAGGACCGGGCCCGGTGCGGCGAACCGTGGCAGACGTCGGGTCATGTATTCCCGAGGACCTGTATGTACAGGTGGGCGCCAGGTAACGCAGCCAGGGCCGCGACAGAGCCAGCTCCCTCGGAATTGCTTAAGGCCACTGGAATTATGCCCGGTGACGGAAAGCACAGAAGCGCCGCATTCCTGATCTAGGGGTCCCGGGCCGATCCGGCAAGGGCCCCGCGGACTGGACAAGTGTTCACCTCTCGTTCACATCCCCTCCATGCCCGACCAACCATCGATCCCGGCCCTTCAACCCGGCCAGCTGCTCGCCCGCGGCGTCTGCCGGCACCTGCGCGATCACGATTTCACCTGCCTCGAGGAATTCTCGCCGGAACGCGGCAAGCGTCTCGACGTGATGGCGCTGGGGCCGAAGGGCGAGTTCTGGATCGTTGAGTGCAAGTCGAGCCGGGCGGATTTCGCCGCCGACGCGAAGTGGCGGGGCTACCTCGAATGGTCGGACCGCTACTTCTGGGCCGTGGACACGGCCTTCCCTGCGGACCTGCTGCCGCCCGACACCGGGCTCATCCTGGCCGACGGGTTCGGAGCGGAGGTGGCGCGGATGCCGGTGGAGACGCGGCTGGCCCCGGCCCGGCGCAAGGCGCTGACGCTGCGGTTCGCGCGCTGTGCCGCGACGCGGATGCACTGGGCGCGCGATCCGATGATGGGGCAGGTGGCGGGTTAGCGGGAGGCTGCTATCGCTGCCGCCGCACGGATCTCCTCGGCGATCTCCAGCGCGTCCTCGGGGTCGAAGTCCATCGGGATCTCGACGGTGCCGCTCTCGATGAACAGGCGCACCATGCCCGCGTCGGTCGGTGCGATCGACAGGTTGGCCTCGGCGTCGGACGGATCGTTGATACCCATGCCGCCTCCCTAGTCCCGCCCGCCGACCCGCGCAAGCCGGCCCGAAAGCCGCCCGCTGCGGTCTTGCACCCCGGCGAGGGCTTCGTTAAACCGAAGCCGTTGCCGCCTTAGCTCAGTTGGTTAGAGCACTGGTTTGTGGAACCAGGGGTCCCCCGTTCAAGCCGGGGAGGCGGTACCACTTCCCGCTATTGCAGGTCCCCGAACGCCGTCTTCATCCGGCGCACCGCGTCCTCGACGTTGGCGCGCGGCGTGGCGATGTTGAAGCGCAGGAAGCTCTCGCCGCCCTTGCCGAATGTCGGCCCGTGGTTCGCGGCGATCTTCGCGTCCCGTTCGGTGCGCTCGGTGAATTCCTCCCGGCTCCATGCCGGTGCCCGAGAAGTCGACCCAGGAGAGGTAGGTCGATTGCAGCGGCACCGACTTCAGCCCCGGGATCGCGTCGATGCCGGCGTCGAAGATGCGCCGATTGCCGTCGAGATACTCGATCAGCCCGTCGAGCCAGGCCGCCCCCTCCGGCGAGTAGGCCGCCTTCGCCATGAAGAGCCCGAAGGAGTTCGGCGACAGGCCCAGCCCCAGCATCCGCTTGGCGAAGGCGGCGCGTAGTGTCTCGTCGTGCACGATCACGTTGCCGGAGTGCGAGCCCGCGATGTTGAAGGTCTTCGTCGTCGCCGTCATCATCACCAGCCGGTCGGAGATGCCGTCGAGCGTCGCCATCGGGATGTGCGTGTTGCCGGGATAGACGAGGTCGTGGTGGATCTCGTCGGAGACGAGGATCAGGTCGTGGCGGCGCGCGAAGGCGGCGAAGCCCTCCAGCTCCTCGCGCGTCCAGACCCGGCCGTTGGGGTTGTGCGGCGAGCAGAGGATCATCATCTTCGCCCCGCCGTCGGCCTCCACGACCGCATCCCAGGCGTCGAAGTCCACCGAATACCCCGTTCCGTCGAAGGGCAGCTCGCATTCGATCACCCGACGGTCGTTCGCATGGATGACCTTGGCGAAGGCGTGGTAGACCGGCGTGAACAGAACGATCCCGTCGCCCTCGTCGGACCAGGTGTCGACGCAGAGCGCGGTGCCGTTGACCAGCCCGTGCGTGGTGAAGATCGACGCCGGATCCACCGTCCAGCCGTGCCGTTCCCTCATCCACCAGCAGATCGCGGCGCGGTAGTCCGCGTCGTCGCCGTAGTAGCCTATGATCCCGTGATCCAGCTGGTCGCGCACCGCGTCCAGAACGACCTGCGGCGGGCGGAAATCCATGTCGGCGACCCACATCGCCAACCCCTCGTCCACGGGAACGCCGTAGAGCTTCTCCATCATGTCCCACTTCACGCAGTCGGTGCCGCGGCGGTCGATGACGGGGTCGAAACGGGGGTCGGGCTGCAGGTCGTCGGGCATGGACGGATCTCCTTTGCGGCCGGACCTTACGGCCCGCGTCGGCGGTTGCAAGGGAAGCGGGCGCGGACTATTCCCGCGGCCATGAAACGCCCGATCCTCCTGCACCCCGATCCGCGGCTGAAGTCCGTCGCGGTGGCCGTGCCGGACCTGACCGACGCGCGCCGGGCGCTGGCCGCCGACATGCTCGAGACGATGTACGACGCGCCCGGCATCGGGCTGGCCGCGCCGCAGGTGGGCGTGCCGGAGCGGCTGATCGTGATCGACTGCGTCAAGGAGGAGGGGGCCGCGCCGCGCCCGCTGGTGATGTTCAACCCCGAGATCCTGCGGGCGTCGGAGGAGGTCTCCACCTATGAGGAGGGGTGTCTGTCGATCCCCGAGCAATACGCCGACGTGACGCGGCCCTCGGCGGTGACGGTGCGCTGGATGGACCTTTCAGGCGAGGAGCGGCGCGAGGACATGGAGGGGCTCTGGGCGATCTGCGTGCAGCACGAGATCGACCATCTGGACGGCCGGCTCTTCATCGACCACCTGGGCGCGATGAAGCGGCAGATCATCACCCGGCGCATGGTGAAGCTGAAGCGGGAACGCGCGCGTGGATGAGCCGGCGGGGCAGGCGGGGTGATCCGGTCGATCCTACTCGCGCCCGATCCGGTGCTGCGGGCGCCCTGCGCCGCCATGGATTCCGATGCGACGGCGCTGGCGCGCGACCTGCTCGACACGATGTACGATGCCGTCGGTCGCGGCCTCGCGGGGCCGCAGATCGGCGTGTCGCGGCGGATCTTCGTGATGGACTGCGGCTGGAAGGATGGTCTGCCCGACCCGCGCGTCTTCGTGAACCCGGAGATCGTGGCGCGGACGGGGCGGCAGGTGAACGTCGAGTCCTGCCTCTCCATTCCCGATGTCGCCGCTCCGGATCGCGCGTCCGGCCGAGGTGACGCTCGCGTTCGACGGGGCAGGCGGGCGACGTTCGGAGGTTTTCGCCGGCTTCCCAGCGGCATGCGTGTGTCATGAAATGGATCATCTGGACGGCATCCTCATTACCGACCTGCCCGAGGCGGGGGCGTGACGCCGCGGCCGTTCGTGATGTGGCCCGACCGGCGGTTGACGGTTTCCGCCGCCCCGGTGAAGGCGGTGACCGACGGGACGCGCGCGATCTGGGACGAGATGGTCGCGGCGATGCGCAGGGTGCCGGGCGTGGGGCTGGCCGCGCCGCAACTGGGCATTCCGATGCGGTTGGCGGTGGTGGATGCGGGCGACGGCGCGGGCGTGACGCGGCTTGCCAACCCACGGATACTGCATGCGAGTTCGGCAGACTGCGCGACCACGAGGAGGCCTCGCCGAACCTGCCGGGCGTGTCCGCGATGGTGCGGCGACCGCGGGCGGTGACGGTGGTGTATCTGGACGAGGACGGCGATCGAACGGGAAGAGGATTTCGTCCTCCTGCGGGCGACGAGCGTGCAGCATCAGATCGACCATCTGGACGGGCGGATGTATTTCCACCGCCTGTCGAAGCTGAAGCGCGACATGCTCCTGCGGCGTGCGAAGCGTGTCATGCAACGGATGCCGCAAGGGGTATGACATGCGTATGACCTTCATGGGGACGCCGGGTTTCGCCGTGCCCGTCCTCGACGCGCTGGTCGAGGCCGGCCACGAGATCGCCGCCGTCTATTCCCAGCCGCCCCGGCCCGCGGGGCGCGGCAAGAAGGATCGCCCGTCGCCGGTGCAGCAGCGGGCCGATGCGCTGGGGATCGAGGTGCGCACGCCCGCGTCGCTGAAATCGACGGAGGCGCAGGAGGCCTTCGCCGCGCTGGAGGCGGAGATCGCCGTCGTCGTGGCCTACGGGCTGCTGCTGCCGCAGGCGGTGCTGGACGCGCCGGCGCAGGGCTGCATCAACGTCCACGCCTCGCTGCTGCCGCGCTGGCGCGGGGCGGCCCCGATCCACCGGGCCGTCATGGCCGGGCGACGCGCGCACCGGCGTGTGCATCATGCAGATGGAGGCGGGGCTCGACACCGGGCCGGTGCTGCTGCGCGAGGGGACGGACATCGCGCCGACGGATACGACCGGCGACCTGCACGACCGGCTGTCGGAGATGGGCGCGCGGCTGGCGGTGAAGGCGGTGGCGCAGATCGAGCGGCTGTCGCCGGTGGCGCAGCCGGGCGAGGGAGTCACCTATGCCGCCAAGATCGACAAGGCGGAGGCGCGGGTCGACTTCGGCTGGGACGCGGTGACGCTGGCGCGGCACGTCAACGGACTGTCGCCGGCCCCCGGGGCCTGGACGGAGCGGGGCGGCGCGCGGCTGAAGCTGTTGCGTGCGGAGGTCGCGGAAGTGACGACCGGCGTGGTGCCGGGAACGGTGCTGGACGCGCCGGGGCTGGTGGTGGCGACGGGGCAGGGGGCGCTGCGGCTGCTGTCGGTGCAGCCCGCCGGCAAGGGGGTGCAGGACGCGGAGGCGTTCGCGCGCGGAGCCCGGCTCGTGCCCGGGGAGCGGCTGGACGGCTGAGGGGCCCGGGGCTGGACGCGGGGGGCCGGTGCCCTTACCTCTGGGCGCAGAGGTGACAGCCATGACCAGACCCCCGCTCAAGCTCTTCCTCGCCGCGCCGCGCGGGTTCTGCGCCGGCGTGGACCGGGCCATCAAGATCGTCGAGATGGCGATCGAGAAATGGGGCGTGCCGGTCTACGTGCGCCACGAGATCGTCCACAACCGGCACGTCGTGGACGAGCTGCGCGCGAAGGGCGCGATCTTCGTGGAGGAGCTGGAGGAATGCCCGCCCGACCGCCCGGTGATCTTCAGTGCGCACGGCGTGCCGAAGTCGGTGCCGGCGGCGGCGGAGGCGCGGGAGATGGTCTGGGTCGACGCGACCTGCCCGCTGGTGAGCAAGGTCCACATCGAGGCGGCGCGCCACGCGGAAGCCGGGTTGCAGATGGTGATGATCGGCCATGCCGGCCACCCGGAAACGGTGGGCACGATGGGGCAGTTGCCGCCGGGCGAGGTGCTGCTGGTGGAGACGGCGGAGGACGTGGACAGGCTGCAGGTGCGCGACGAGGACCGGCTGGCCTTCGTGACGCAGACGACGCTTTCGGTGGACGACACGGCCGATGTGGTCGCGGCCCTCAAGGCGCGGTTCCCGGGCATCGTCGGGCCGCACAAGGAGGACATCTGCTACGCCACGACCAACCGTCAGGAGGCGGTGAAGGCGATGGCCCCGCATGTCGACGCGATGCTGGTGGTGGGGGCGCCGAACTCGTCGAACTCGCGCCGGCTCGTGGAGGTGGGCGCGCGCGCGGGCTGCGGCTATGCGCAGCTCGTGCAGGGGGCGCATGAGATCGACTGGCGGGCGCTCGACGGAATCGGTGCGATCGGGATATCGGCCGGGGCGAGCGCGCCCGAGGTGCTGATCGACGGGGTGATCGAGGCATTCCGCGCCCGCTACGACGTGACGATCGAGGAGATCGTGACGGCGGTGGAGACTGTGGAGTTCAAGGTGCCCCGGGTGCTGCGCGAGACCGAGCGCGGCCTAGCCGTCGCAGGCGATCCCGTCGCCGTCGTGGTCGAGGCCATAGTCGTCCGGTCCGACGACGCGCAGAGGACCGACAACGTAGTACGGGCCGTCGCCTCCGCCGCCTGCGCAATCCACGTCGCTCACCCCTGCGGGCACGCAGACCCCGACGTAGCTCGGGTGGCAGGATTGTGCCTCGGCAGCGGTGGCGAGTTGCAGCGCAAGGAGGGCTGCGGCGCGGCGGCGGACTGACATGCGAAGGCTCGTTGACGGATCGTTCACGACTGTCGGGTATGTCGATGTGGTGTGCAAGTTGGCGATCCCTGCGGCGAGAGGTCGTTCGGTCGGACGGAATGGTATGGTGGGGGCCGCTGCCGGGCGGAGGGGCCGGCCAGCTGCGATGAGAATGATGACCGGAGAGGGCAGTCCCGTGACCATTTGACGGTTTCGCGGGCGGGCGCGGCGTGGCATCGGGGGCCATGTTCAACGCTCGCATCCCCACCTCCGCTCTCGTGCTCGGCCTTGCCGGGCTTCTGCCCTTCGCCTGGGGGGTGGTGACGATGGTCTCCGACCCGCTGGCGGCGCGGACGGTCGACTGGATCGGGCCGCGGTTCATCGGGCCCTACGTGGGGCTGTTCTACGGCTCGATCATCCTGTCGTTCATGTCGGGCGTGCTCTGGGGGTTCGCCACCAGGGCGGAGGGGCAGGTGGCGACGACAGGCTATGCGCTTTCGGTGCTGCCGGCGCTCTGGGCGTTCTTCATGACCGGCGGGGGGCCGGCCTCGGCGGCGGTGGCGCTGATGGCGGGGTTCGTCGGATTGCTCGGGCTCGACTGGCTGTTCTGGCAACAGGGGCTGGCCCCGGCGTGGTGGATGAAGCTGCGGCTGATCCTGACGGCGGGGGTGGTGGCGTGCCTCTGGCCGTTGGCGTACTGAGCGGGTCGCCGCAGTCGAAGGAGCCGCAGATGGCCGAACTGATCGCCTATACGGACGGGGCCTGCTCGGGCAATCCGGGGCCCGGAGGCTGGGGCGCGCTGCTCGTCGCGTCCGAAGGCGGGGCCGTCGTGAAGGAGCGCGAGCTCAAGGGCGGCGAGGCGGAGACGACGAACAACCGCATGGAGCTGCTGGCCGCGATCAACGTGCTGGAGGCCCTCGACCGGGCATCTGCGCTGACGGTGGTGACGGATTCGGCCTACGTGAAGGGCGGTATCACGGCCTGGATGCACGGCTGGAAGCGCAACGGCTGGAAGACGTCGACGCGCAAGCCGGTGAAGAACGAGGACCTGTGGCGGCGGCTGGATGCGGCGGCGGCGCGCCACGACGTGACCTGGACCTGGGTGAAGGGGCATGCGGGGCATCCGGAGAACGAGCGCGCAGACAAGCTGGCGCGCGACGGGATGGCACCGTTCAAGCCGGGCGGGCGCGGGTGAGCCTGACGCTGGCGCTGGACCTGGCGGCGGTGCTGGTCTTCGCGATCACCGGGGCGCTGGTCGCGGCGCGCGCGCAGCTGGACCCGGTGGGCTTCGTCTTCGTGGCCTGCCTGACGGCCGTGGGCGGGGGCACGGTGCGCGACCTGTTGCTGGGGCGCGACCCGATCTTCTGGATGGCGGATCCGGCCCCGCTGGCCGTGGCAGGGGCGGCATCCGCGCTGGTGTTCTTCACGCATCATCTGGTCGCGTCGCGGATGGCCTGGATCATCTGGCTGGACGCGGTGGCGCTGTCGGTCGCGGTGGCCGCGGGCGTGGGGGTGGCGCACGGGCTCGGGCACCCGGTCTGGATTCAGCTCGTGATGGGGGTCGTCACCGGCTGCATGGGCGGGCTGCTGCGCGACGTGGTGTGCAACGAGGTGCCGCTGGTGCTGGTGAGCGGCGAGCTCTACGTGACGGCCGCTCTGGTGGGTGGCGGGGCGGCCGTCGCGGTGCGCGAGATCGGGTTCGGCGGGCTGGGCCCGCTGGGAGCCTGCGCGGCGGTGACGTTCGTCCTGCGGGCGGGGTCGATCCGCTACGGCTGGGCGATGCCCGCGTTCCGGCCGCGCCCGCCGCGGGCGTGATCAGACGTGGACCGTGACATCCTGGCCGGCCGGTTCGCGCGGCGGCCGGCCGATGACGTCGCGCAACTCCTCCAGCTCGATGAAATTATCCGCCTGCCGGCGCAGGTCGTCGGCGATCATCGGAGGATTGCTGCGCAGGGTGGAGCAGACGGAGACGCGCACGCCCTTGCGCTGCAGCGCCTCCACCAGCGACCGGAAGTCGCCATCGCCGGAAAACAGCACGATGTGATCGACATGCTCGGCGATCTCCAATGCGTCCACCGCCAGCTCGATGTCCATGTTGCCCTTCACCTTGCGGCGTCCCTGGGCGTCGGTGAACTCCTTGGCGGGCTTCGTGACCATGGTGAAGCCGTTGTACTGCAACCAGTCCGCGAGCGGCCGGACCGGGGAGTAATCGTCGTTCTCCAGCAGGGCGGTGTAGTAGAATGCGCGCAGCAGCTTGCCGCGCCGGACGAACTCGGCCTTCAGCAGTTTGTAGTCGATCTCGAACGACAGGGCCCTTGCCGCCGCATAGAGGTTCGCGCCATCGATGAAGAGCGCCAGACGCTCGTCCCGGTAAAACATGTTCATTCCTCGTGAAGGTTCTGCCCAGCTACGGTCGCATCACGATACGCCACGCGAAGGGGTCGTCGCTTTGTTCCCAGAATCGTTACATATAACGCCGATCCGGGGACGCAATACCGCGGTTGCGCGGTGAACCGCTGCCTTCTCGCGTTCGGCGCGAATTCCGGGCGGGGTCTCGCCGCCGACGCGGGCGTCGTGCGGCGTGCGGTGCGCTGCCTGCCGGGTCGCGTCGTCGCGGTGTCCCGGCTCTACCGCACGCCCGCCCACCCTCCCGGAGCGGGACCGGATTTCGTCAATGCCGCCGTGGTGATGCATACGCCCATGTCCCCTGGTGCCCTGCTCGACAGGCTCCATGACATCGAGGGGCGCTTCGGGCGTGTTCGAAAGGTTCGATGGGGGATGCGCACGCTCGACATAGACCTGCTCGGAGTGGGCCGCCGGGTGCTTCCCTCCGCGACGATCTGGCGCGACTGGAGGAACCTGCCGCCGGCACGGCAGGCGGTGGAGGTGCCGGATGCGCCGATCCTGCCGCATCCGCGGATGCAGGACCGCGCCTTCGTGCTGATCCCGCTGCTGGACGTGGCACCCGGCTGGCGGCATCCGCTCACGGGGCGGACCGTGCGGTCGATGGCGGGTGGGCTGAGTGCTGCTGCGCGGCGAGAAATCCGCGAGATTGGAGCTATTGGCGGGGTTGTCAATACAAATCATGCCGCTTAGGTAGCGACTTCCGCCCCCCGTCAGAGGTACGTCCATGGCCCGCGTTACAGTCGAAGACTGCGTCGACAAGGTTCCCAACCGCTTCGAGCTCGTCATGCTGGCGGCGCATCGCGCCCGGGAGATCGCCGCGGGAAGCCCCGTGACGGTGGACCGCGACAACGACAAGAACCCCGTCGTTTCGCTGCGCGAGATCGCCGAGGAGACGCAGGGCGCGGACGACCTGCGCGAGCGGTTGATCGAGTCGAACCAGACGCAGATCGAGGTGGACGAGCCGGAGGAGGATTCGATGACCCTCCTGTCGGGCGTCGAGAAGGATGCGCCGGCGCAGGACGACATGTCGGAAGAGAAGCTGCTGCGCGCGCTCATGGAGGCCCAGGGTCAGCCCTGATCGGGAGGCCCTGACGAAAGCGAAGGCGCGCCCCGATATGATCGAGGTCGAGGACCTGATCGCGCTGGTGCGCGCCTACAATCCCCGGACGGATGCCGAGCTGCTGCGCCGCGCCTATGCCTACGGTGCCAAGATGCACGCGGGGCAGGTGCGTCGCTCCGGCGAACCCTACTTCACGCATCCCGTCGAGGTCGCCTGCCTGCTGACCGAACAGCGGCTCGACGATGCGACGCTGGTGACGGCGCTTCTCCACGACACGATCGAGGACACCCGATCGACCTACGCGGGCGTCGCCGCGCAGTTCGGCGAGGAGATCGCCGAGATGGTGGACGGCGTCACCAAGTTGACCAACCTGGAGCTGACGTCGTCGGAGACCAAGCAGGCCGAGAACTTCCGCAAGCTCTTCATGGCGATGTCCAAGGATCTGCGCGTGATCCTCGTCAAGCTGACGGACCGGCTGCACAACATGCGCACGATCCGCCATATGGCGCAGCACAAGCAAGCGCAGAAGGCGCATGAGACGATGGAGATCTATGCTCCGCTGGCCGGGCGCATGGGGATGCAGTGGATGCGCGAGGAGCTGGAGGACCTGTGCTTCGCGGTCATCAACCCGGAGGCGCGCAACTCGATCCTGCGCCGCTTCGTGACGCTGCAGCGGGAGGCGGGCGACGTGATCCGCCGCATCACGACCGACATCGAGACCGAGCTGGACAGGGCCGGCATCGCGGCCAACGTGGTCGGCCGGGCGAAGCGGCCGTTCAGCATCTGGCGCAAGATGGAGGAGAAGGAGATCGGCTTCTCCCGCCTGTCGGACATCTACGGCTTCCGGATCATCGTCGCCTGCGAGGAGGATTGCTACCGCGCGCTCGGCGTCATCCATCAGCGGTGGAAGTCGGTGCCCGGGCGGTTCAAGGACTACATCAGCCAGCCCAAGTCGAACGGCTATCGCTCCATCCACACCACGGTGTCGGGGCGGGACGGCAAGAAGGTCGAGGTCCAGATCCGCACGCGCGAGATGCACGAGGTCGCCGAGCGGGGCGTGGCTGCGCACTGGTCCTACCGCGACGGGGTGCGCGCGGAGAACCGGTTCGCGGTGGACCCGGCCGAGTGGCTGCGCTCGATGAGCGAGCGGTTCGAGGATGCCAGCGACAACGCCGAGTTCCTGGAGGCGGTGAAGCTGGAGATGTACACCGACCAGGTGTTCTGCTTCTCGCCCAAGGGCGACGTCATCAAGCTGCCGAAGGGGGCCACGCCGATCGACTTCGCCTATGCCATCCACACCCGCATCGGGCACCGGACCGTCGCCGCGAAGGTCGACGGGATGCGCGTGCCGCTCTGGACGCGCCTGCGCAACGGACAGTCGGTGGAGATCGTCACGGCGGAGGCGCAATCGCCGCAGGCCACCTGGATCGACATCGCCACGACGGGCCGTGCGAAGTCGGCGATCCGCCGCGCGCTGAAGGCGGAACGGCGGACGGGCCACGTGCGGCTGGGCCGCGAACTGGCGCGGGCGGCCTTCGCGCAGGTGAACAAGCGGGCGACGGACAAGGCGCTGGAGACGGCGGCACGGGCGCTCGGCTACGAGGGCGACGAGGACCTGCTTGCCGCCATCGGCGCGTCGGACGTCAGCGCCCGGGTGGTGGTGGCGGCGCTCTATCCGGAGCTGGCGAAGGCCCCGCCGACGTCGGACGTGGCGCGCGAACGGGCGATCGTGGGGCTCGACCCCAAGGCGCAATACGAACGCGCGCCCTGCTGCCAGCCGGTGCCGGGCGAGCGGATCGTCGGAATCACGAACAAGGGCCACGGCGTCACGATCCATGCGATCGACTGCCCGCGGATGGCCGAGTTCGAGGATCAGACCGACCGCTGGGTCGATCTGCAATGGTCGCCGGGGCACCATGCGCCGTGCAACGCGGTGACGCTGGACATGACGATCAGCAACGCGCCGGGCATTCTCGGGCGGATCTGCCTGCTGATCGCGGAGCACAATTCGAACATCTCCGACCTGCGCTTCATCGACCGCAAGCCGGACTTCTTCCGGCTGCTCATCGACGTGGACGTACGCGACCGCGAACATCTGCGCAGCCTCGTCATGGCGGCCGACACCGATACGGACGTCGCGCAGGTACGACGGCACCGGGCGCGCCTGCCGCATCGGGGCCTGCCGGCGGGTCGGGTCCCGGCCATGCCGGTCGGGGAGGTGGTGGGTGTTCAAGCGCCGTGACCGCTTGCCGCTCTGGCGGACGCTGTGGCAGGCGCTCTGGCCCAAGGGCGGCTGGGCGCGGGCGGCCGTCTACGTCAAGCACCGGCTGCGGCGGCTGCCCGACACGCCGCGCAAGATCAGCCGGGGGATCATGGTCGGCGTCTTCACCACGTTCACGCCGCTCTACGGGCTGCACTTCTTCGTCGCGGCAGGGCTGGCTTTGGCAGTACGGGGCAACGTCATGGCGGCCCTGCTGGGGACGTTCTTCGGCAACCCGCTGACCTACGTTCCCATCGCCGTGGTCTCGCTGAACCTCGGGCATTTCATGCTGGGCACGGACCTGCGCGGGGAGGTGGACGAAAACATCTTCGGCAAGTTCTACGGTGCCGGGCACGATCTGGCGGCGAACGCCTGGACCGCGATCTCGGGCTCGCCGGCGGACTGGACGGCGACGGCGGTGTTCTGGAACGACGTCTTCCTGCCGTGGCTCGTGGGCGGGCTGGTGCCGGGGATCGTGACGGGGCTTGCGGCCTATACGATCTGCCTGCCGCTGATAGAGGTATATCAGCGGCGCCGGCGGGGGAACCTCAAGAAGAAGCTGGAGGAGATCCGGCGCAAGGCAGCCGTGCGCGCCGCCGGGAAGGCGAGCGCCAAGGCGCAGCAGAAAGCGACGGGAGAAGCGGGTGGCAAATTCTAGGACGGGGCGTCTGAGGCTCGGCGTCAACATCGATCACGTGGCCACGATCCGCAACGCGCGGGGCGGCGACAATCCGGACCCGGTGCGCGCGGCCGTGATCGCGCAGGAGGCGGGGGCCGACGGGATCACCGCGCATCTGCGCGAGGACCGCAGGCACATCCGGGACGCCGACATGGCGGCGATCGCGGCGGCGATCGACATCCCGCTGAACTTCGAGATGGCCGCGACGGAGGAGATGGCGCGGATCGCGCTCGCGACGCGGCCCCATGCCGTCTGCCTCGTTCCCGAACGGCGCGAGGAGCGCACGACGGAAGGCGGGCTCGACGTGGCGGCGGATGCGAACCGTCTGACGGGCTACGTCGCGCCGTTCCGCGATCAGGGTGCGCGCGTGTCGCTCTTCATCGCGCCCGACGCGCGGCAGATCGAGGCCGCGGCGCGGGTCGGCGCGGCGGTGGTCGAGTTGCACACGGGGCGCTACTGCGACGCCGTGGCGGAGGGGCGGACGGGGGATGCGGCGGCGGAGCTGGAACGCCTGATCGCCGGCGCGGCGCAGGCGCACGACCTCGGGCTGGAGGTTCATGCGGGGCACGGGATCACCTACGATTCCGTGGGTCCGCTGGCCGCGATCCGGGAGGTCGTGGAACTGAACATCGGACATTTCCTCATCGGCGAGTCGGTGTTCCGGGGGTTGCCGGACGCGCTGGGAGAGATGCGCCGTCTGATGGATCTGGCACGGACGGCCATATGACCGCGGTCCTGCTCCCCTTCGTGCTCGTCTCCGTCGCACCTGGTCCGGCGAACCTCGCGGTGGCCCTTCTGGCCATGGGGCGGGGACGTGCGGTGGCGCCGCGGATGGCGCTGGGATTGGCGCTGGGCCTCGCGTTCTGGGGGATGCTCGCGGCCTTCGGGCTGGGCGCGGTCCTCGCCGCCTCCGAGCGCGGGATGACGGCGCTGCGGATCCTCGGCGGAGCCTACCTGCTTTGGTTGGCCTGGACGGGTTGGTGTGGGGCCGGGGTCGCGGTGGACGTGCCGGCGGTGCGACGACCGTTCCGGACCGGGCTGCTGCTGGACCTTTCGAACCCGAAGGCCGTCTTCGCCTGGCTGGCCGTGCTCGCGATGGGGCTGGATCCGGATGCGGGCACCGGGGCGGTCGTTCTGGCGGTGGTGATCTGCGCGGGCATCGGGTTGACGAACTGCGCCTTCTGGGCCGTGCTGATGTCCGGGGGGCCTGTGCACCGGTTCTATCTTCGCGGCCGGCGATGGATCGAGACCGCGGCGGCGGCGCCCTTCGGGCTGGCCGGCGCGGAGCTGATCCGGCAGGGCGCGATCCGGTGATCCTCGGGATCGGCACGGACCTCGCCAACATCGAGCGGGTGCAGGGTGTGCTGGACAGGTTCGGAGACCGGTTCCGCGACCGGGTGTTCACCGAGCGGGAGCGCCGCATCGCGGCGTATCGCGCGAAGGTCGAGGGCGGGGAGGCGTCGACCTATGCCAAGCGGTGGGCGGCGAAGGAGGCCTGCTCCAAGGCGCTCGGCACCGGGCTGCGCATGGGGATCGCCTGGAGGGACATGGGTGTCGCGAACCTGCCGACCGGGCAGCCGGTGATGGCGGTGACCGGCTGGGCGAAGGACCGGCTCGACGCGATGACGCCCGCGGGGCACGTCGCGGTGATCCACGTCAGCCTGACGGACGATCCCCCCTGGGCGCAGGCCTTCGTCGTCATCGAGGCGCGCCCGTCGGGGTGACGCACGGCCGCGGAGGGTCGATCCGGTTGACTTGCTCCGGGGCAGGGCGCAGGGGAACGCGACGCAAATTTCGGGACGATGACGCATGGCGAAGGCGGAGAAGAAGGAAGGCCTGTTCGAGACGCTGAAGACCGTGTTCTGGGCCCTGGTGATCGCGGGCATCTTCCGGTCGCTGTTCTTCCAGCCGTTCTGGATCCCCTCGGGGAGCATGAAGGACACGCTGCTGATCGGCGACTTCCTGTTCGTCAACAAGATGGCCTACGGCTATTCGCGCCATTCCTGCCCGTTCTCCATGTGCCCGATCTCCGGCCGCATCTTCGCGTCCGAGCCCGAGCGGGGCGACGTCATCGTGTTCCGCCACCCGGTCAACGGCACCGATTTCATCAAGCGGCTCGTCGCGGTGCCCGGCGACACGGTGCAGATGCGCGAGGGCATCCTCTGGCTCAACGGCGCGCCGCTGCGCACGGAGCGGGTGGCCGATTTCGTGGAGACCAAGGCCCCCCAGGGGCCGCAGCGCCTGACGCCGCGCTGCGCGAACGATCCGGTCGGTTTGGGCGGGGACTGCATCAAGGAACGGTTCGTGGAATACTTTCCCGGCAACGAACGGGGCCATTCGATCCTCGACATCGGGCGCAGCAGCACCGACCAGACGCCCGTCTACACGATCCCCCCGGGGCAGTACTTCTTCATGGGCGACAACCGCGACAACTCGCGCGACAGCCGGGTTCCGCGCTCGGTCGAGGGCGTCGGGCTGGTGCCGTTCGAGAACCTGATCGGGCGGGCCGACCGGGTGATGTTCTCCTCCGCCGGTGCCCGGATCCTGTACTTCTGGACCTGGCGGATGGACCGCTTCTTCGAGGAGATCGTTTGAAGCTCTCGCGGGACCTCGCGGCGTTCCAGGCGCGCATCGGCCACGACTTCGCGCAGCCGGACCTGCTGGTGCGCGCGATGACCCATTCCTCCATCGCCTCCGGCACGCGGCCCGACAACCAGCGGCTCGAGTTCCTCGGGGACCGGGTGCTGGGGCTGGTGATGGCGGAGGTGCTGATGGCCGACGACCGCGGTGCCGCGGAGGGCCAGCTCGCCCCGCGGTTCAACGCGATGGTCCGCAAGGAGACCTGCGCCGACGTCGCGCGGGACATCGACCTCGGCTCCGTGCTCAAGCTGGGCAAGTCGGAGCAGGTGACGGGCGGGCGACGCAAGCTGGCGCTGCTGGGTGACGGGATCGAGGCGCTGATCGCGGCGGTCTATCTCGATGCCGGGCTGGACGCGGCGCGGGCGATGGTGCTGCGGCTCTGGGGCGCGCGGATCGACAATGTGGAGCGGGATGCGCGGGACGCGAAGACGACGTTGCAGGAATGGGCGCAGGCCCGGGGCATGAAGCCGCCGTCCTACGAGGTGCGCGAGCGGTCCGGGCCGGACCATGCGCCGGTGTTCCGCATCGCCGCGACGCTCGACGACGGGCGCGCGGGCGAGGGCACGGCCCCGTCCAAGCGCAACGCGGAACAGGCGGCGGCGCGGGCCCTGCTGGAGGAGTTGGCCGATGACTGACGGAGAGACGCGCGCGGGCTTCGTGGCGCTCATCGGGGAGCCCAACGCGGGGAAGTCGACGCTGCTGAACCGGATGGTGGGGGCCAAGGTCTCCATCGTCACGCACAAGGTCCAGACGACGCGGGCGCGGGTGCGCGGCGTGGCGATGGCGGGGGCGAGCCAGCTGGTGTTCGTGGACACGCCGGGGCTGTTCGCGCCCAAGCGGCGGCTGGACCGCGCGATGGTCGCCGCCGCCTGGACCGGAGCGGCGGATGCGGACGTCGTGGTGCTGCTGGTGGAGGCGACGCAGGGGCTGACGAAGGGCGTCGAGGCGATCCTGTCGGCGCTGGAGGAGAAGCGGGTGGCGGGGCAGCCCGTGCTGCTGGCGATCAACAAGATAGACCGGGTGCCGGCGGAGAAGCTGCTGGCGGTGAGCGAGCGGATGAACGCGCGGTTCGACTTCGACGCGACGTTCATGATCTCTGCCGAGAAGGGGCATGGGGTCGAAGACCTGCGCATCGATCTGGCCGCCCGCGTGCCGGCGGGGCCATGGCTCTACCCCGAGGATCAGATCGCGGACCTGCCCCTGCGGACCATCGCAGCCGAGATCACGCGCGAGAAGCTGACCCTGCGGTTGCATCAGGAGCTGCCGTATCAGCTGACGGTGGAGACGGAGAACTGGGAGGACCGCCCGGACGGGTCGGCGCGGATCGACCAGATCATCTACGTGCTGCGCGACGGGCACAAGGGGATCGTGCTGGGCCGCAAGGGCGAGACGACGAAGGCCGTGGGGCAGGCGGCGCGGGCCGAGATGGAGGCGTTCCTCGGGCATCGCGTGCACCTGTTCCTGCAGGTGAAGGTGCGGCCGAACTGGCTGGACGAGGCGGAGCGGTTCGACGCCATGGGGCTGAACTTCAAGGACGGCAATTCGAAGTGAGACTGACGGCATCCTTCTGGGTGTCCGCCTATCGCAAGCGGCTGGAGATGCAGGGCATTCCCTGCTTCGTCGTGCGCCACGGCGACGACACCGGCGGTGCGGTGCTGGTGAAGCTGAACACGCTGGACGGTCGGGCGGTGGTGCATCAGCGCAGCTTCGACCTCGCCTCCGACACGCGGGTCTGGGTGGTGCTGACGGAGGGGCTCGAGCCGGAGTGCGATGCTGCCATCGCGCGGCAGGCGGGGTTCGACCCGGATCTCTGGGTACTGGAGGTGGAGGACCGGGCGGGGCGGCACATGCTGGACGAGGAGGGGCTGGGGTGATCGAGTGGCGGGACGAGGGGATGGTCCTGTCCGCCCGACCGCACGGCGAGACCTCGGTGATCCTGGAGTTGCTGACGCGCCGACATGGCCGGCATCTGGGCGTCGTGCATGGCGGTGTGTCGCGCAGGAAGGCCCCCATGCTGCAGCCGGGCAACCAGCTCGATGCGGTCTGGCGCGCGCGTCTGGACGAGCACCTTGGAACCTGGACGGTGGAGCTGCGGCAGTCGCGGGCCGCGACGGTCCTGTCGGATGCGACGCGCCTCGCAGCGCTCTCCTCGGCCTGCGCTCTGGCGGCCTTCGCGCTGCCTGAGCGGGAGGATGCCGGCACGTTCCAGCCGCTGACGGAGGCGCTGGCGGATGCGATCGCGGACGGGCGGGGCTGGCTCGCGGACTACGTGGCCTGGGAGATGGCGTTGCTGGAGGTGACGGGCTTCCGGCTCGACCTCGCCTCCTGCGCGGTGTCGGGAGAGGCGAACGATCTGGCCTTCGTCAGCCCGCGGACGGGGCGGGCGGTCAGCACGGCGGGGGCCGGGGAATGGTCGTCGCGGCTCCTGCCGCTGCCCGGGATGTTGCTGGGCGCGGCACCGACGATCGAGGGCGTCGTCGCCTCGCTGGCGGTGACGGGCCATTTCCTGACGACCAAGCTCGCCCCGTCGCTGGGCACGAAGCCGTTGCCGCCCGCGCGGGCGCGGCTGGTCCGGGCGCTGGAGGCGCAGCGCTAGGGGGCTGGCGGCAGGCGGGCGGCGGGCGTAACCGCCGGTGCATGGAAACGCTGACACCCATCGCCTGGGGACTTGCCCTGACGATCGCGCTCCTCGCGGGCGTGGTGAAGGGGGCCGTGGGATTCGCGCTGCCGCTGGTCATGATCTCCGGCCTGTCGAGCTTCCTAGATCCGAAGATCGCACTGGCGGGCATCCTGATTTCGGTGCTGGCGACGAACGGCTGGCAGGTCCTGCGGCAGGGGTTCGCCGCGGCGCGGCAGGCGGCGGTGCTGCACTGGCGCTACCTCGTGGTGGTGATGGCGGCGATCTTCGTGACCGCGCAGTTCGTGACCGCGATCCCGAGCCGCGTGTTCTACTTCGTGCTGGGCGTGCCGACGGTTCTGCTGTCGCTCCTGCAGTTGAGCGGGTTGCGGCTCTCGATCCCTCCGGCGCGCAGGATCGCGGCGGAGTGGGGCATCGGCCTCGTCTCGGGGATCATGGGCGGGCTGGCCGGGACCTGGGGGCCGACGACGGTGCTCTACCTGATGGCCATCGACACGCCGAAGGCGCGGCAGATGGTGGTGCAGGGAGTCATCTACGGGGCCGGATCGGTGGTGCTGGTAGCCGCGCACCTGCGCTCGGGCATCCTGAGCGCAGAGACGGTCTGGTTCTCGGCCGCGCTGCTGCCGGCGGCGCTTCTGGGCATGACTGTGGGGTTCCGGCTCCAGGACCGGATGGACCAGGCGCTGTTCCGGCGCGCGACGCTCGTGGTGCTGGTGGTCGCCGGCCTCAATCTGATCCGCAAGGGCGCGATGGGCTAGGAGAGGAACTGGAAGCAGGCTTGCTGCACGCGGTCGAGGTTTTCGGTCGCGGAGACGGAGAACGGTACGCTGACCGCCGGCACGCCGTCGATCTCGATGGCGAAGGCCCAGTCTCCCGCCACCTTCTCGTACTCCAGCTCGAAGGTGAAGAGGTTGAGGCTGTCCTCTTCCGGGATCATCGTGTCGGTCCATTCCTGTCGCTCCACCCCGCGCGGCCCCATCGGCGGATGGGTCACGACCACGGTCACGGCGGTGGCGGGCACGCCCGGCTCGAGCGCGGTGCGAAAGCCGAAGCCGAGCAGATCGAGCATCGGAACGGTCCGGTCGGGCAGGTCGAACCCGGTCGTCTGGTCGATCGTACGGATGACTCCCGCCTCGGTGCCCGGTGCTTCGCGCAGTTCGCCGCTCGTCTCCCGCGGGCAGACGATGCCCGCATCGACGAGCCGGACCTGCGCCGCGGCCGGGGAGGCGAGGAGCAGCGAGAGCAAGACGAGGTCGCGCATGAGGATCCTCCGGGACGAATGGTGAAGCGGAGCGCAGGGTGCGTCAGCGGAGGGCGCAGGCCTTCACGTCCGCGTCGATGTGGTCGACGTACTGGTGGAAGTTCGCGGCGAACATCTCGACCAGCTTGCGCGCCTGCACGTCGTAGGCGGAAGGGTCCGCCCAGGTGCTCCGCGGGTCGAGCAGGCGGTCGTCCACCCCGTCGCAGGAGACCGGCACGTCGAAGCCGAAGGTGTCGTCGCGCCGGAACCCGCCGCGCGCGAGCGAGCCGTCCAGCGCGGCCGAAAGGAGGGCGCGGGTGGCGCGGATCGGCATCCGGGATCCGGTGCCGTGTGCCCCCCCTGTCCAGCCGGTGTTCACCAGCCAGCAGTCGGAACCGTGCTCGGCGATCTTGTCCTGCAGCAGCTTGCCGTAGACCTCCGGCCGGCGCGGCATGAAGGGCGCGCCGAAGCAGGTGGAAAAGGTCGGCTCCGGCTCCGTCACGCCGCGCTCGGTTCCCGCGACCTTGGACGTGAACCCCGAGAGGAAGTGATACATCGCCTGCGCGGGGGTGAGGCGCGCGATGGGCGGCAGCACGCCGAAGGCGTCGCAGGTGAGCATCACGACGTTGCGGGGGTGCCCGCCGAGCGCCGTGGGGGAGGCGTTGGAGATGTAGTCGAGGGGGTAGGCCGCGCGCATGTTGGCGGTGATGCTGTCATCCTCGAAATCGAGTTGCAGGGTGTCGGGATCGAAGACCATGTTCTCGATCACCGTGGCGAAGCGGGTCGTCGTTGCATGGATCTCGGGCTCGGCCTCCGGGGACAGGTTTATCGTCTTGGCGTAGCAGCCGCCCTCGAAGTTGAAGATGCCGGTGTCGGACCATCCGTGCTCGTCGTCGCCGATCAGGATGCGGTCGGGCGCGGCGGAGAGCGTGGTCTTGCCGGTGCCCGACAGGCCGAAGAAGACGGCGCTGTCGGCCGGCCGGTCGATGGCGTGGTTGGCCGAGCAATGCATCGGCATGACGTCCCGCTCCGGCAGGAGGTAGTTCAGGAGCGTGAAGACGGACTTCTTGTTCTCGCCGGCGTATTCGGTGCCGGCGATCAGGATCTCCCGTGCCTCGATGTTGAGCGCGATCACGACGTCGCTCCGGCAGCCATGGCGGGCGGGATCGGCCTTGAACGACGGGCAGTTGATGACGGTGTACTGCGGCACGAAGGTCGCGAGGTCCGCGGCGTCCGGCCGGCGCAGGAGGTGCCGGATGAAGAGGCTGTGCCACGCGAGTTCCGTCACCACCCGCACGTCGAGCCGATGCTCCCGGTCGGCTCCGCCCATCAGGTCCTGCACGAAGCACTCCCGGCCCTTCATGTGGTCGAGCAGGTCGGTTCGAAGCGTCGCGTAGGCCTCGGGTGTCATGGCGGCGTTGTTCTCCCACCAGATCGTGTGTTCCGTCGCCGGGGACCGCACGATGTGCTTGTCCTTCGGGGAGCGGCCGGTGAACCTTCCGGTCGACACGAGGAAGGTTCCGCCGAGCCCGAGTGTGCCTTCGCCGCGCAGCAGCGCCTGCTGCACGATGGCGGGTTCCAGCAGGTTGTAGTGTACCTGCCCCAGTCCGGAGATGCCCTGAGCTTCGAGCGTTTGGTCCGGATTCACGTTCTGGGTCATGGTCTCGCTCCTGATGGCGGGCGTCCGACGGGCGTGCGCCGCGACGATACGGGGCAGGGGACGACCTGCGGCAGGGGTAGCACCCCCGGTGGCGGAGCGGCAGGGCTGATAGCGCCACCAATTCGGATTGGCTGATGGAGCCACTCGTGGAGGAGCTGCGAGGATTAACCCGGTTTTAACAGCAGTCGCGCCACAGTCGTTCGAGCGAATCAGTCGCGCGCAGAATTGTGGTGTCCCCCGAAGTGGATTTCTGGGACGCTCGTTGAAAATGACAATCCAGAGGCAATCAGGGGACATCTGCATGTCGCGCATCGCTCTCGTCGACGACGACAGGAACATCCTGACGTCCGTATCCATGACCCTGGAGGCGGAAGGGTTCGAGGTGGAGACCTACAACGACGGCCAGAGCGCGCTCGAGGCTTTCGGCCGGCAGATGCCGGACCTGGGGGTGTTCGACATCAAGATGCCCCGGATGGACGGCATGGATCTGCTTCAGAGGTTGCGGCAGAAATCGGCCGTCCCGGTCATCTTCCTCACGTCGAAGGACGACGAGATCGACGAGGTGCTCGGGCTTCGGATGGGGGCGGACGACTACGTGCGCAAGCCGTTCAGCCAGCGCCTCCTCGTGGAGCGCATTCGCGCGATCCTGCGTCGGCAGGAGGCGATTGCGTCCGACGAGACCGAGACGCCGCAGGAGTCGCAGATCATGCAGCGGGGCGAGCTCTCGATGGATCCGCTGCGCCATTCGGTGAAGTGGAAGGGTGGGGACGTGACACTGACGGTTACCGAGTTCCTGCTCCTGCAGGCGCTCGCGCAGCGCCCCGGCTTCGTCAAATCCCGCGACCAGTTGATGGACGTGGCCTACGATGAGCAGGTCTATGTCGACGACCGGACGATCGACAGCCACATCAAGCGATTGCGCAAGAAGATGAGGTCCACCGATCCCGAGTTCTCGGCGATCGAAACGCTCTATGGGATCGGCTATCGGTATAACGAAGAATAGGCGGGATGTAGATGGCATCGGTGACCGATCCGGAAGGCCCTTCCGTTCCAGCAGGGCGTCTTGCCTTTCTTCGCCGCCGCATCGACCTGCCGATGCCCCCCGCACTGCCGGTTGGAGCTAAAGAAGACGAGAGCCGGTCTAGCAGAGCGCCATACACTACCGGGGCATCTCGAAAGCGTTCCGTCTTCGGCCTTGATCGGTCCTCGCTCGCGCGAAAGATCATCGCCTTCAACCTGATGGCGATCTCGCTCCTCGTAGCCGGCGTTCTGTTCCTGAACCCCTCGAGGGACAGTCTTCTGGTTCAGCGTGAGCGTGGTCTTGTGACCGAAGCCCGCCTGATTGCGAATGTCGTCGAAGCGTCGCTGTCGCGCGATGGAGTCGAGGTGGGTTCGATGCGCGGGCCCGCCGCCCTCCGGAACGGGCTCGAAGTCGTTCAGGTCCCGACCGGCGTCGAGATCCACCTGTTCTCGTCCGGTGGGATCTTGCTGTCCACGGCGATCGGCATCGGCGCGGTGCCTGAAGTCGTGGGACTGAACGAAGGCCCCGACCAGACGACCGTCATCACGTCCGCGTTGAACAGTTTCTGGGAACTCGCATCGAACGCGATCCATCGCGATGCAGGTGTGATACCCGAACCGGTCGATGTTGCCCGATCCCTCCTGACGGCATCGCCGGGAAAGACGGCCATCCGTGGCTACGAGGGTGCCGACGGTCGTCTGTTTACCGTCACCACGCCCATCACCGTCGGCGCGACGGCGGGGGTGATCGCCGTGACCACCCGCGCCGGGGAGATCGATGCGTTGGTCCGGGTCGATCGCGAACAACTGCTACAGATGTTCGCGATCGCTCTCCTCGTCTCCGTAGGTCTGAGCCTTGTCCTGGCGTCCACGATTGCGAACCCTCTTTCCGATCTCTCTGCGGCTGCGGAACTGGGGCGGTCGAAGAATGCCAGTATGATGGCGGCCCAACGTGTTCGGATCCCCGATCTGACCTCCCGACCGGATGAAATCGGTCGTCTCTCCGGGGCCCTGCGCGGCATGGTCGCCGCGCTCTACGATCGGATCGACAGCAACGAGCAGTTCGCGGCGGACGTCGCCCATGAGATAAAGAACCCCCTGGCAAGTCTTCGTTCAGCCGTCGGTACGATGAGAGTGGCCAAGACGGAAACGCAGCGTACGCGGCTGCTGGGGGTCATCGAACACGACGTCAGACGCCTGGATCGCCTCGTTTCCGATATATCCAACGCATCCCGGCTCGACAGCGAGTTGGTCAAGGAGGAGGAAAGGCCATTCGACCTCGTCGCGATGATCACGAACCTCGCGGAATATCTCGACCAGGAGGCGAAGGCGAATGACATCGATTTCATCATCGACTTCCCCGATGCTCCCATCGTCATCCACGGCCTCGAAGCACGGCTCGCACAGGTTTTCGTCAATCTCATCACCAACGCTTTCTCGTTCTGCGAAGATGGCGATGCCGTGCGGATCTGGCTCCGCCAGAGGGAAAACCGCATTCTCGTGGTCGTCGAGGATACTGGGCCCGGAATTCCGGAAGCGTCCGTGGCGAAGGTCTTCACTCGGTTCTATTCAGAACGTCCAGAGGGCCAGTTCGGCAATCACTCTGGCCTTGGTCTGGCCATCTCCAAACAGATCGTCGAAGCTCATGGGGGCGTGATCTGGGCGGAGAACATCTCCCCCACCGATATGGATTTGACGTCCGCTCCGCTGGGGGCCCGTTTCGTCGTCGGCCTACCGACATGACCGTTCCGAAATTCGAGGAAGTTGACGGGAAGGTCTGCGTCCATGCGACGACCGTCGCCTGGGGCGGAGTCGCCCTCGCCATCATGGGGCCGTCCGGAAGTGGAAAGTCCGGGACTGCAGCAGGGATGATTGCAGCTGGTGGTCAATTGATCTCGGATGATCTCACAGTATTTACGAGGTGCCGCTCGGGCATCCTTGCACATGCACCACCGGGTACCCGGCCTGCGATTGATCTTCGAGGTCTGGGCATCGTTTCCATCGATCGGGTCAATCAGGCGCGGCTTGTCGGCATTCTGATCCTGGAGCACTCGCTCGGCCGGTTTCCAGATCCGGAGACCCTGGATATCCTATCCCACCCTGTCTGCCTGCTGCGGCATCCGACGACGGCTGATCTATCAGCCAAAGCAGGTCTATGGCTGAGATCGCAGTTGGTGTAGCCTCCGACTTCACCAAACACCTGCGGCTCCCTAGGCTGGCTCAGGCTCCCGAACCCGGAGGCGAGCCTTGAACGGTTTCCATTCGCTGAGCGGGGTTCGAATGGCACGGCGCTGGGATAGGTCGCCGAGGGTCGTCGGATGCCGTGGGTCGACGACAGGCGGGTCTTGGGCAGGGTCGACCGCAGCGGCCCGCGGTGGCGCGATGGGCCCGGAGATGCGCCCTGCACGACACGCCGCACGATCGCCGGAAGCGGTGGAGCGATACGGGGGTCCTTGCCCGGGTCGTCACGGGGCTTGCTGGAGAGGCATCTGCCAGCAGGACGATCTCGATCCTCTCCCGGGACATCCCTGCGCGATGCCCTGCCGGGCGGTGGACGCGAGCGGGGGGCTAACCCCGTTCCTCCTGACCGCCGGGAAAGTCGGCAACCAAACCGGGGCCAGGGCTGTGGCGAGCAACCTGCCGGCCGCCGACTGGCTTCCGGGTGATCGGGGATAGGATGTGGGTCGGGTCCGCGAGGTCTTTGCCAACAAGGAAACGGAGCCCTGCATCCGGGGTCGGATGTCCCGCGCCGAACCCATCGGATACCCCGCTCGTAGCAATGCTGTGCACTGCCCTGCCGGACAGGCATCGAGATCATGTCCGGAGGCCCGAAGGACCGCAGGCGCGTGATCCGGGTTACGACAGGTCCTCCGTCTGTTTCCTCTCTCGGCCATCACACCCTCCGCAGCCGCGCTGGTCCGGGCGTGAAGCCCGAGGCTGCAGACATCATTTGTCTAAAGAGGATCGGATCGCACGGACGCGAACACCGGCAAACTGGCGTCCGTCGACGTCGAAACACGGCAGCGGAAGCCGGGCGACGAACTTGCCGCAGCGGCAGGTGTCACGTCGAACCTTGGCTCGCTACGACCTTTCGATGGGGATAGGGGTCGCGGCAGGAACAAGTGTAAAGCATAATGCCCGCCATCTTCTCGCGCGCAAGAGGCCGCCTTCGAAACGGTCCACCGCGCTACTGTAGGCATGGGAGGGGACCCTGCTTGCCCTGGCATTTGCCTGTGCATCGTCCTGGCCGATGGTCCTGACGGCTGCCTGTTCCATTTCCTGGCACACGAACAGCTACAACCAAGACGGCAAGACGCTCTTCGCCATGGCGGGTAACATGCTGCTGCCCGATGGGAGCACCTCCCCGGCAGACGTCCGGGCCCTTCAGTGCACGCAGGGAACCGGTGGTCCTGCGGTCCTTCGTCTACTCGATCCATGCCTCTCTCGCCGGGCGTACCCCTCGGCCGGCGGGCTTCGCGATCTTGCAGGCGGCGATGACGATCTGGGCGTTCTTCGCGTTCGTTCCTGCGGCGGCCCTGCGCCGACCCCGTGCCTTCGCCGCCGGCACTCTGGTCGTCGCCGTCGCGCCCACGCTCCTCTGATCTTTCGTCTATCTCATGCCATACATGCCCGCCCCGGTGGTGCCGATCTATGCGGCCGTTCCCGTCGCCCGGTACGATGACCTCGGCCGGTGGCAGCTGGCCGTTCCTTGTGTCCTCGTCTCCTTCGCTGCCGCAGCGCACTAAGGACACGGGACCATCGCCGCGGGGCTCCTGGCGGGGGTCGTCGTCTGTCGGATCGTCCGGCGTCGGATGACCTCGGCGGCTGCTCCTTGCGGGTACGATCCCGGTTCTCGTCTCGCCCGTCGCGAACCTGACCGTCAGAGCCGTCGCGCTCGACGCGCATCGCATCGCACTCCTGCGCCTGCCGCTTCTGCTCGCGCGTTCGCCGCAGGACGGACCCGCCTACTGGTATCTGGACAGAAGCCTGCCCCGAGGCGCCCCTCGCCCCTGCGACGCGTTCGGGGACGACGTGCCGTGCTGGACCGGGAAGTTCCCCTTGGGACGGTACGGCATCAATTCCCTGACCCCCGACATGCTGCAGCGCATCCGCGACGAGGAGATGCAGGTGCACTGGGTCGCGTTCCGGGCCCGTCCCCTCTGACAGAGCTGGTCCCTCTCCGGCGATTCCACGAAGCTGCTCGTCTCGGTGGGTACGGGCGACATCACACCCGCCCTGAGGTAACCGGACGGCTGGCTCCCCCGCACGTTCGTCGGGATCGTCAGGACCACGACACTGGTGGCGGCGGTGTCGATGCTCTGCCTTTTGGGGCGGGGTCGCCTCACCCGTCGGCAACGGGACGATACGCTCGTGATCCCTGCGGGGCTCCTGCTGAATGCTGCCATCTTCGGCGGACTCTTCGCTCCCGTGGATCGGTGCCAGTCCAGGGCGATCGAGCTGATCCCGGCTCTCCTCGTCGTGTTCCCGGGCGAGAGTGTCGTGCCAAGCCGGCGCTGAGCGTCCGAGGGGTGCCGATTTACCCCGGGTGCCCACTGGTTCAGGTCCCTGCGGGCGCGGCCCATCTTCAGCGGACTGTCGTTTCGCGGCGCGTTACTCGACGACCATGGGCCCAGGTCCGGTGGCATGATGCGTTCACACGAAAAGCGCGGGAAGGATGGGCGATCTATTTGTGGAGACGACACCCATCGTGGGCGGCGGCCCCACGGGGCTCCTGGCAGCCTTCGGGCTTCAGAAGCGGTCCGACGCGTCAGGCCGGTGGTGTTCGAAGCGGGTGACATCTGCGGAGGATCGGCCGGACCGAGAAGCACATGGGCAACCGGTTCGACATCGGCGGCCATTTGTTCTTCCACAAGGTTCCCGAGGTTTCCGAGATGTAGGAAGAGGTGCTGGGCAACGGTTTCATCACCCGCCCCCCGGGCTCAACCGCATGTGCTACAAGGGCAAGTTCTGCGCCTATCCGCCGAAGTTGTTCAACACGCTCGGCATCGATGGCCCCTACGCGGTAAGCTGAGTTGAATCAAATGGCTGGTGCGCTCCACGAAGACGAAGACGTCATCCCAGGACCGGGTCACCAGCCGGTTCGGCGGGCGGCTCCACATGCCCTTCTTCCGCTCCTACGCGCAGAAGGTCTGGGGCATCCGTCGGCGCGATATCTAAGGCTAGCTGGGCGGCACAGCGGATCAAGAAACTTTCGCTGTGCAGGGCAGTCTGGAACGGCGTAAGCGGGCGAACGACACCGTCAGCCTGATCCGGATTTCAGGTACCTCCGCCTCGGCCTCGGTGTGATGGGGAGGTCGCGGCCGACAAGGTCATCGCGGGCAGTGGCGAGGTCATCTGCGGAGCGCCGTCACCAAGGTCCACCGCGACGGGACGCACGCGACCGGGCTGGACGTCGCCACTTGGGACGGGGAGGGCAGCGTAACGGAGCGGTGCGAGCCCGTCGACCCTGTCGTGAACACGATCGCGTCGTGCGACCTGATCCAGGCCTACGACCCGCCCCTGCCGGCCAAGGTGATCGGGGCGGCCGACCGGCTGCGCTACCACTAGGTCCTAATCGTGACGCTCTTCCTCGACACGCCCGATCCGTTCCCCGACATCTGGAGCTACGTGCACAGCCCGAACGTGCAGGTCGGCCGTAACCGGACCTTCCGCGCCTGGTCGCCAGACATGGTGGCGGCGAGGAATCCGATGCCGTCGGCATCGAGTACTTCGGTCATGTCGGCGATAGGCTCCGCGGTTAGTCCTTTCCGTGGAGGACGTGCCCCGGTGGCTGCACGGAATGCTCCCCTGGCGCGACCGCCTGCGGCATCTGCGGCGGTGCCGCTACTCCTAGTTCAACCACGCCAAGATCACCCCCAACGTCGGCGCTTTACGGTCAAGCTACGCTGGCGGCAGTTCGGGGCGTCCTCGGCCATGGACGTGAATCTTACGGCGGCGCTCGACGGGAGTGACCTGCGACTGCTCTGCCCGGCCACCTCCCATGTGATGTGGCAGACCACCGACCAGCTCTACCTCTCGAGCAAGCGGGAGTGGGGCCTCCACGCCGCAACCGGGCCCCGGAGCATCCGCCTTGGGCGGATCGGGGTTGGAGCGATCGACCTGAACGTCCACCTGCGTCAACTGCCGCCCGCGCCCCACCCCGATCCCCCCGCCTACGTCTACGACATCCGCGGCGAGGGGCGCGTGCACGTCCGGCTCCTCGCTCCTGCCACTGGGAAAGCGACGCAGATCGGTACCGTCAAGGCCCACGGTTCGCCCACCGTCTCATTCCGCTGCGACCCGTATCCGGTGACGAGCGCGGACGGGTGCCGCGTCTTCGTGACCTCGCTACAGGATGGCAGACGACAGCTCTATTGCTTCGAACGCACCGGCTGCCCGGTAGCGCATCGTGGAGCGGGGCGGGCAGCAGGCTCGCCAGCACCGCAGGCGTCCGGATGCGGTCATGGGGATCGCGCAGCGTGCGCCCCGGGGCCAACCGCAAGCCCCCGGGACAAAGCCACGGGCGTGGACATGCTCGCGCGCCTGATAGGCCACCGTCGCCCGGAAGATCATGCTCTGCGCCCGCGCCCGCCACATCTGGGTGGGGCTCGATCCATGGCCGGCGGCAGCCATCTTATGCGTCACCGCCTCCCAATCGTCCCGCATACCGCGCCCGTCGGTGGGGATCTGACCGGACCGCTGGCCATAGTCGACCAGCGCGTGGGCACTATAGCCGCCGCGGTACCGTGCCCGGCGACGAGCCGCACGAACCGATGGAGGTCGGTGCAGCCCCGCGACGAGATGTCGTAGCGGCCAACGCGGCGCACGTCCGCCATGCGCGCGGTCACGCCTGTCGTACTTTGGAGCGGGCTGTCGATCAAAAGGCATGTGCGTCGTACCTATGCGCGACCGGTATGGGGACGGTCTCCGTCGGATGGGCCGTCGGCTCCACATGCCACCACAGCCGCGCGGCCCGTACGACGGTCGGATCGGCCAGCAACGCCCCGATGCGACGATGGCATCGCCGGGATCGTAAGGGTCGACGCGTCCGGTAGCCTGTCGACGACCGCGGCCTGACGCTGGTGGCGCATCCGTTCGCCGACTGCCGGGTCGGAAGGACCGAGAGACCTGGCCGGCCCGGCGCGGCTGACGCGGCCGTCTGCATCCAGGATGCTGATGCCTCGCCGGGCCTTGTACTCATGGGCTGCTCACTTCGACGTCTGATACAGTCGGCATGAATCTGGAAGGACATCAGCAGCCCTCACATTCGATTCCACCAAAACCGGGACCCATGCGCCATCGATACCGGGTGAATGTCGATTGATAGGAAACGACCCATGGACATCCGGCGCGTCGCGGCTTTCCGTCCAAACGGACGGGCGGTAGTCCGGTTTGGGGGGGGGATCTGGTCCTCCATTTCCCGCATTCGATCTAGCATAGCCGGATCTGCCGAGAGAGGGCGGTCGGCTGCGGGCAAGCCGCAAGCCGCACCCTTCGGCGAGGACGCCGTGCCACACCCGCCGGGTGCCCTAGGCCCAATTCGATCCCGGGAAGCTCGCCCTAAACCGTGTCTCTACAGGCTCATCGCCAAGACCGCGCATGCTCGGCGGTCTCCTCGACCAAGCGTGGAAACCGCTGCACGACACATTCCGAGCACCGCATATCCGGGTGATCGCGTTTCCCGGCAGCGCATTGCGCGGCACTGTCCCCGAGCGGCCGGATCCCCCGGCACCTCGCCCCTTTCGGCCGTATGCCTCGCATATGCGTGCCCGCTGCCCGACAGGGTCCCGCGCCGCCCGGCCCCGTTGCGAAAGCGCGCACCGTCGTCCGATGCACGGACTCGCGCCCGAAGCCTCCGTTGACCTTCCATCTCGCCACCGCCAACGCCGATCCCGCGAAACACCTCCGCCGAATGTCCGCGAAACCACCAGCAGGCCAGTACCTCAGCTTGCCGATCCCGGTCAGCGCGTATCTAAGGATAACGGTAGGTTTCCGTCACCGCCCGGCGATGTCCTTCGGTGACACGGCGGTTCAGGGGTACAGGGAAGGCATCGCATGATCGGCATCGTGATCGTCGCGCATGGTGGGCTCGCGGAGGAATACCGGCGTGCCGTCGAACACGTCATGGGGCCGCAGGAAGGCATGCGGGCGGTCTCGGTTGCAGCAGCCTATGATCGCGAAGGCAAGGAGCGTGAGATCCGTGCGGTGGTCGACAGCGTTGACATGGGATCGGGGGTGGTGATCGTGACCGATATCTTCGGAGGGTCACCTTCGAACCTGTCGTTGGGGGCATGTGCTCCGAGTGATCGCAGGATCTTCTATGGTGCGAACTTGCCAGCCCTCATCAAGCTGGTGCGGAGCCGGACGAAGCCAATCGACGAAGCCTTGACGTTGGCGAAGGCGGCGGGGATCCGGTACATGGACGTAGCGCATGGGCCGTCATCCTGAACGGACGGTCGACTCGGGAGAACGGCATGCCAAGACGCACTTTGGAGATCCGAAACGAAAAGGGTCTCCATGCCCGCGCTTCGGCCCGATTTGTCGAATGTGTCGAACGTTTCGATGCTCAGGCATCAGTGCAGCGGAACGGACTGAAAGCCTCCGGCGACTCCATAATGGGGCTCCTCATGCTCGGGGCGGCCCGCGGGGCGTCGATCGATGTCGAAACATCCGGGACCGACGCTGAACTCTTGCTGGAAGCCCTCGATCTATTGGTCGGTAATCTTTTTGGCGAAGGAATGTAATGTGGGCTCTCCGAATGGGCGGAACTCCGAGAGAGAAGCTCCTTATTCCCTGGTTCGGCATTAACCGACAAATTTCGTCCTTTTGATACGCGTCGTACCACACACCCGTATTTCACGGATAAGATAGCTCAGTTTCTCGTCGGTACTCATGTCGCGAACCCGAAGCAACGCTGTCCCGCCTCTCCCGAACGCCCGCCTCGTTCGTTTTCCGCTGTCGTTCGAACCCGACGGGCGACGGCATCCCGCTTCTCGCCTGTCTTTGCTTCAAATTGTAGGACATCTCGGTGTACTCATACACGTCCTGCCGCGCGGTGTTCTGCGTCGCAAGGGTCCGCTGCCGGATCCGTTTGTGGCTGAGGAACTGGAAGACGTTCTCGAAGGCGTTGTTTTCGGGCATACCGTTCGTGGCGCTCCGATTTCGAGGCCTGGTTTTTTATCTGGAGTGGTTGTCCCGGGTATTGGGACAGGGGCGCTGAAGTGCGAAGAAGCGGGCAGACCGTCTGGGGTATGAGTTGCGAGTCCACATCGTTATCGAGCTGCCCCTGCGACCTGCCTGCCGCCATCGGGTTTGGACCGATGGCACCTTCGATGGCGGCCGCCGGGAGCGCGTATCCGAAGATGTTGCATCAGCACGCGCCCTTACCTGATCATGATTGGGACCAAGGCATGAGGTCTATCGGATTGGACGTCCAGCGAAGTTTCGTGCAGGTCGCGATCCACGAGGACAGGGTCATCGCCGAAAGCGTCAAGGCCCACCCCTCTTTTGAATGTCGCGGTCCTCGGTGACCGACGCAACGTCGCGCTTCGGCCGACGGTTTTCAGCTTCATGCTCGACCGCGGTCTGCTTGGCAGCGGACGCGCCGTAGAGTTCCAGTCAATTTTGAGAGGGCGCGCGCTAACGCCCGATGGCTTCGAGACCTACCGGAGTGAATACCTCCTTGCCGTGATCCTCCTCTGGGGAAACGGCTTTGCAGTACCCTGACGGGCAGTGGATGCACTGTGTCCCGCCTGAGATCGTCACTCTAATTGCTCGTCCCCATGTCGGCCTCCCAGATCCGAGGCAGGGGGCAAAGCGTCTACGAACCGAGGGGCACCTCAAATACCCCTATGGAGCGGGCCATGTCCCATCAAGAGTCCGCACGGGGTCGATAAGTCTCTGGTCCTATGCCCGAAGTCGCGGGATATCCACCAGAGCGTTTCACGGTCAGTCGCGCGCGCATATCATTGCAAGGAAGTACCTCCGGCAATCCCTCAGGTCGCAGAGGTCGCAGACGCTGCCGATGGCCCGCCACAGGTCGTCGATCGTCCCCGCGCCGATACGGTAGAGGTGGGCTTTCGGCCTCGGGGAGGCCGTTTCGATCGGGTCCGGATCGGACGGGTATGCGGGCAGGGAGAGGAACCGGGCACCCCGCGCCCGGAGGGCCCCGGCGGCGCGGGGGCTCTCGGGGGACGACGGGTCGTCGAGGATGACGACATCGCCCGGGCCGAGGTCCGGTGCGGGTCGGGTCTCGCCGCGGACCCCGAACGCGGCCTTGTTCATCGGGCCATCGGGCACCCAACCTCTGCGATTCCGCTCGGCGGTGAACCGCTCTAGAGCTACGGCGACGGCGGTGCTCAGTCTAAGGACGGTATGCCGTTGCGACCTACCCCCCCTCCCGGCGTCGGGAGATTCTGGAAGATGATCTGCGATCGCATCCGGCACGGGGCTTCCGCGGAACCGGTAAATAGCCATCTTCTGATCAGATCATCGGAAACGGTCTAGGGAGCGCATGGTCGTTCCTGACGAGATCGGTGAGCTGTATCGACAGGGAGTGTGAAGATAGCGTTCACTGGACAATAATATGTCAGATGCCATCGCGGCCCGTTCCCCTGGGGGTCGATATTGACGCGCCGCTTCACGACGGCCGTGACTGAAAAGCAGCATGAAAGGCAAAATGTGCTTACGGGATCGTTCCAAGAGCGGTCCGTCGAACGAGCGATCCCCCTAACGGGAGCAGGGCCCCTTGGGGGCCCTGCCTCTGTCGTCTCGTGGTGCACGGCCTCCTCGGCGATCTTGCTGACCACGCTTTGGGGAGCTTTCGCGGGGCGAAATGCCCTGCCGCGTATTCCGAAGGCTACTCCGTAATCTTCGATACGACGCCGGCTCCGACGGTGCGGCCGCCCTCGCGGATGGCGAAGCGCAGGCCCTGCTCCATCGCGATGGGCGCGATGAGCTCGACCGCGAACGACACGTTGTCGCCCGGCATCACCATCTCCGTGCCCTCCGCCAGGTTCACCGTCCCCGTCACGTCCGTCGTGCGGAAGTAGAACTGCGGCCGGTAGTTGGCGAAGAACGGCGTGTGACGCCCGCCCTCGTCCTTCGTCAGGATGTAGGCCTCCGCCTCGAACTTCGTGTGCGGCATCACCGACTTGGGCTTGCACAGAACCTGCCCGCGCTCCACGCCCTCACGGTCGATCCCCCGCAGCAGCGCGCCGATGTTGTCGCCCGCCTCGCCCCGGTCCAGGAGCTTGCGGAACATCTCCACGCCCGTGCAGGTCGTCTTCTTCGTATCGCGGATGCCCACGATCTCGATCTCGTCGCCCACGTTGATCACGCCGCGCTCGATCCGACCCGTCACCACCGTGCCCCGACCGGAGATCGAGAACACGTCCTCCACCGGCATCAGGAACGGCTGGTCGATCGCCCGCTCGGGCGTCGGAATCCACTCGTCCACCGCCGCCATCAGCTTGCGGATGCTCTCCTCGCCGATCGAGGGCTCCGTCCCGTTCATCGCGTGCAGCGCCGACCCCGGGATCACCGGAATGTCGTCGCCGCGATACTCGTACTTCGACAGAAGCTCGCGGATCTCCATCTCGACGAGCTCGAGGAGCTCCTCGTCGTCGACCTGGTCGACCTTGTTCATGTAGACGACCATCTCCGGGATGCCGACCTGACGCCCCAGCAGGATGTGCTCGCGCGTCTGCGGCATCGGGCCGTCGGCCGCGTTCACCACCAGGATCGCGCCGTCCATCTGCGCAGCCCCCGTGATCATGTTCTTGACGTAGTCGGCGTGGCCGGGGCAGTCGACATGCGCGTAGTGCCGCGCCTCGGTCTCGTACTCCACATGCGCCGTCGAGATCGTGATCCCCCGCGCCTTCTCCTCGGGCGCGCCGTCGATCTGGTCATACGCCTTGAAGTCCCCGAAGTACTTCGTGATCGCCGCCGTCAACGTCGTCTTCCCGTGATCCACGTGACCAATCGTCCCGATGTTCACATGCGGTTTGTTGCGCTCGAACTTCGCCTTCGCCATGAGTGGCTCCTGACCTGTAGGGAGCCCTGCCGCGGGCCCCGGAATTGCATCGCCGGCCGTCTAGCTGCCCGGAATATCCTTGGCAAGCCTGTCGCGTCTCCGGCAGGGTCAGACATCCCGCAGCTGCGGGGATCCGTCGGGCAGGCCGATCAGCGCGGGGTTGCGGCGCAGCCAGCCTTCCACCTTGCGCGCCATGTTGCGGCAGAGCGTCTCGAGTTGCTCGTCGGCCGACTTCATCAACCCCGAACCGAGGAACAGGGTGTTGGCACCTTCGAACGTGGTGATCTGTTCCGGGCCGGCAAGTTTCTCCTGCGGATCGGCACGCCAGAGGTTCGCCGAGACGACGAGGATCGATTTCGGCGTCAATACGATCGGGATCCCCGGCGGGGCCAGCGCGTAACCGTCGATGTTCAGCGCCACGACATAGCCGGTCGGGCCGGTGTATCGACCGAACCGGCGCTCGACCTCCGCCGTCATCACCGACTGGAGCTGCTGCTGCGTCACCGTCCGGGACGGCGGCACCTTCTTGGCGTTCTTCGAGACGACGACGGGATAGGCGAGACGGAAGTCGCCGAGCGCGACCAGTTCCTCTTCCAGCGGATCGGGAGCCGCGCAGGCCGACCAGTCCGGCGACGAGGCCGGTGGCCGCGAACGCCCGTCTGGTCATCTGGTCGGTCATGCATCCCCCCTGACTTCGGAGCCGGTGGTAGCCACCGCGCGAGATGCCCGCAAGCGGGAGGTCAGCCGAAGCGGTTGTTGCGGGGAAATCCGCGGGGGGCCATGCGCCCGGCCTGCGCCCGCGCGCCGACCCATTCGCTCAGGTCCGGCTCCGTCCGGGTGCGCCCCGCCGGATCGCGCCAGGACAGCCCGTCGGCCAGTGCGATGACGCGCACATCGGCCAGCCCGCCGTCCTTGAACTTCTGCAACCGTACGCCCTTGCCCCGTGGCATCTCCGGCAGTTGCGCCAACGGGAACACCAGCATCTTGCGGTTGGCTCCGACGCAGGCGACGTGGTCTCCTTCGGCCACCACGGGCGCCAAGGCGGTCGCGCCGCCGCGGACGGTCATCACCGACTTGCCCGCGCGGCGCATGGCGATCATCTCCTCCTCGGGCACGACGAAGCCGTCTCCGGCGGTGGAGGCGAGCAGCAGCTTGCGCCCCGGCTCGTGGATCAGGATGTCGACTATGGCGGTCTCGTTGGGCAGGTCGATCAGCAGGCGCAGCGGCTCGCCCATGCCGCGCCCGCCGGGCAGCGCATCGGCCAGCATCGTGAAGGCGCGACCGTCGCTGCCCCAGACGATGAGCCTATCGGTGGTCTCCGCGTGGAACATGAAGGCCGGGCCGTCGCCGTCCTTGAACTTCAGTTCCTTGTCGAGCGCGACGTGACCCGACAATGCCCGGACCCAGCCCATCGCGGAGCAAACGACGGTCACCGGCTCGCGTTCGATCATCGCTTCCAGCGGCACCTCTGCGACGTCGCGCGCCACAGCGAAGTCGCTGCGCCGTCGTCCCAGGGGGGTCGCCTTGCCGAAGGCCTTGCGGACCAACCGCAACTCGTCGGCGATCGTCTTCCATTGCACCCCGTCGTCGTCCAGAAGGTCCTGCAACCCGGAACGCTCCTCCATCAGCCCATCGCGTTCCTTCAACAGCGCAAGCTCCTCCAGCCGTCGCAGCGCCCGCAGACGCATGTTCAGGATCGCCTCGGCCTGCACTTCGGTCAGCGTCGCCTCGCGATCCGTGGGCAGAGGCGACCGGTAGTTGCGCTCGTCGGTCGCCCGCACCCGCGCCTCGCCCAGGGTTCGTGCATCAGCGCCTCCTTCGGCGCGTCGTCGTAGCGGAGGACGTCGATGACCCGGTCCAGGTTGAGGTAGGCGACGATGAAGCCTTCGAGCACTTCGAGCCGATGGTCAATTCGCCGATCCGGAACGCCGAACGTCGTAGCAGCACGTCGCGGCGGTGATCGAGGAACGCCTGTAAAACGTCACGCAGGCCGCAGACCCGTGGCGTGACGCCATCGATCAGGACGTTCATGTTGAGCGCGAACCGCGTCTCCAGTTCCGACATCCGGTACAGGGTGCCCATCAGCACGTCCGGATCGACGTTGCGCGACTTCGGCTCCAGAACGATGCGGACGTCCTCAGCGCTCTCGTCGCGCACGTCGCCCAGGATCGGGACCTTCCGCGTCAGCACCAGTTCGGCCAGCTTCTCGATCAGCTTGCCCTTCTGCACCTGATAAGGGATCTCGGTGACGACGATCTGCCACTGCCCCTGCCCAGGTCCTCCACGTGATGCCGTGCGCGCAGCCGGAACGCGCCGCGTCCCGTGCGGTAGGCCTCAAGGATGTTCTCGGGCGGCTCCACGATGATGCCGCCGGTCGGGAAGTCGGGGCCGGGAATGTGCTCCAGCAGCGTTTCGTCGCGGGCGTTCGGCGACCGGATCAGGTGCAGGCAGGCCGCGATCAGCTCATCGAGGTTATACGGCGGATGTTGGTCGCCATGCCCACCGCGATGCCGGCCGCGCCGTTGGCCAGCAGGTTCGGATAGGCGGCGGGCAACACGATCAGTTCCCGCAGGGTGCCGTCGTAGTCGTCGCGGTAGTCCACCGCGTCCTCGTCCAGCCCGGCCAGAAGCGCCTCGGCGGCGGCGGTCATCCGGGCCTCTGTGTAGCGGGCGGCCGCGGGGTTGTCGCCGTCGATGTTGCCGAAGTTCCCCTGTCCGTCCACCAGCGGGTAGCGGACGGCGAAATCCTGCGCCAATCGTGCCATCGCGTCGTAGATCGCGGCATCCCCATGCGGATGGTAGTTGCCCATCACGTCCCCGGAAATCTTGGCGGACTTCCGGAACCCCCCCGTCGATGACAGCCGCAGTTCGCGCATTGCATAGAGGATGCGACGATGCACGGGCTTCAGCCCGTCACGTGCATCCGGCAGTGCGCGGTGCATGATGGTCGAGAGTGCGTAGGTGAGATACCGGCTGCCGATCGCCGTGCGCAACGGTTCGCGCACGACCTGCCCCCCTCGGGCGTGTCGTCGTTCGTGTCGTCCGGGGTGCTCATCGGACGGGATCTATCCGCAGGGTCGCGCCGTCACAAGCGACGCATCCGTATCCGTGGGCATCCAGGGACGCCCACGATAATGCCCTCGATGGAACCGCGTCGTGCCCAAATCGTTTGTGAGACAGCGCAGAAGAAGCTGCCGGAGATCGTACCATGTTGAAGATGACAGTCACACTCGCGGTCGGGCTCTATGCCGGATTGATCGTATCGGGAAACCGTCGGAGGCCCTGACGACGGCGCAAGCGTCGTACGTAGTACGATGCCGGCGACGATGGAGTTCGCACACCCCGTCATCGTCGCCGATGCCGAGCGGTCGGAGCTTTCTGGCCCTCCGGCGGTCCGCCAGATCCCTGCGGTCGCCGTATCGGACGCCCCGGTCGATCCTATGTCGTCGCTCGCCAGGACGGACGACCGCTGGACGGGCGAACCCACCATCGTGAGCCTCGTCGGAAATGCGAGGTGTCGATCCTTTCGACGGAGGTCTCCACCCGTGGCGAACGGCTCCGCGTAACCGGGAGCCGTGTCAACCTTCGCGCCGGCCCCTCCACCGCGGACCGGGTCGTCGGCAGCCTATCGGGTGGCACGCTGGCGGAGCCGGTGGGCGAGTCGATAAATGGCTGGACCGAGGTTCGCGATGTCGCCACCGGAGTGACGGGCTTCATGGCCTCGCGGTTTCTGGAGCCGGTCTGACCCGTCGTATGGGGTTGCCGGCATCGTCTCGAAGTCCCGCAGCCAGACCGATATGACGCGATCCATCCTCGTCACCGGCTGTTCGTCGGGCATAGGCCGCGATGCCGCCACGACGCTTCGCGCGCGGGGCTGGCAGGTGTTCGCCGCCTGTCGCTCGGCCGAAGATTGCGCGCGCCTCGAAGCCGAGGGGTTCTCCTCTCCGCAAATCGACTACGAGCGTCCGGACACCATCGCGACGGGGTTCGCTCAGGTGATGGGGGTTACCGGCGGAACGCTCGACGCGCTCTTCAACAACGGGGCCTATCCGCAATTCCCGGACTGGTCGAGGATCTGCCGACGGAAGCGCTGCGGGCGGTCTTCGAGGCCAACTTCTTCGGCTGGCATGACCTGACGCGCCATGCAATTCCGGTGATGCGCGCGCAGGGTCACGGCAGGATCGTGCAGAACTCAGAGCGTCCTCGGTTTCGTTGCCGCCCCGTGGCGCGGAGCCTACAACGCGACGAAATTCGCGCTCAAGGGCCTGACGGATACGCTGCGGTCGATGCGCGGGACCGGTATCGACATCGTCCTGATCGAGCCTGGGCCGATCACCTCCGGTTTCCGGATCAATGCGCGCGGACAGTTCGAACGTTGGGTCGACTGGCGCTCATCGGTTCGGCGAGACGACTACGAGGCGGTGTCGCACCGGCTGCACAGCGAGGACACCGGGCGGTTCGAGCTGCCACCCTCGGCCGTCACCCGGGCGCTGATCCATGCTATCGAAATTTCCCGCCCAGGGCGCGATACCGTGTCACGGTTCCGACGACGGCGGCGATGGTTCTGAAGCGCCTGCTGCCGACCCGCATGCTGGACAGGATCGTATCGGGTGGTTGAGGTGCTGGCCTTCGGGGCGCGGCGGGTTACATGCTACGACAGGAAACGATCGGAAGGCCTGGAATGCGTGACGACCCTCTCTTCTACGTCGTCGTCGGGGCCTGCCTCGTCGTCCTCTTCGTTCTGATGACCGGAATCGGCAGATTCGCCAAGGGCGGCGAGTTCAATCGAAAGTATGCCAACAAGCTGATGCGCCTGCGGCTTCTCGCGCAGCTCGTGGCCGTCATGCTG
>CAVWRZ010000010.1:0-35794 GCA_963757495.1 uncultured Alphaproteobacteria bacterium | reverse complement strand
CCTACGAGACGGTCCGGGTCTGGGTGGCGAAGTTCGGGACGCAGATCGCCGCAAAGGTCCGGCGCGATCGTCCCGGGCCAGCTGATAAGTGGCACCTCGACGAGGTCGTTCTCAAGATCAATGGCGTGAGGCATTGGCTCTGGCGGACGGTCGATACGAACTGCGACGTCCTGGACATTCTCGTTCAGTCGCGACGCACCACTGCAGCCGCCAAACGGTTCATGCGCAAGCTCTTCAAGCGATGGGGCCTGCCGCGGGTGATGGTGACCGACAAGCTCGGATCCTACTTAGCCGCGAAGGCGAAACTCGCCCCCGGCCTGGCGCACCGCCGGCACAAGGGGATCAACAACGCGGCCGAAGCACCGCACCGGCACACCCGCAGACGAGAGAGGATCATGGGCCGGTCCAAATCGGCGCGACAGGCGCAGGGGTTCGTGTCGGTCCACGATCAAACAGCCGCCATCTTCCGCCCGCACCGTCACCGCCTCTCCGCCCGTTCTTGTCGCCTCGCACGACAAGACGCGTTCGAAATCTGGGCAAGCTATACAACCGAACTATCCGCCTGAAGCGGCTGGCAACGACAGCTCGTACGTCCATCCAAAACAACCTGACAATCCCGCATCGATCGGGTGGGCCCTTTCGCTTCCGAATTCCATGATCCCGACCCCCGGCCGGGAGTCCGCGGTCGGCGTCACGCGCAGGCGCGCACGCCCATCCGGATCAGGTCGGCCCCGGTCATCCGGTGCAGCCCGCGCAGCTCGTGCCGCGCGGTGGCCATGTACCAGTTGCGCAGCGGAGCCGGATAATGCGCCGCGATCAGGGCCGAGGCCCGCTCGAAGCGCGCGCGGTCCAGCCGCTGACCCGAGCGCGAGGGCCCGTGGAACCCGAAGACCGTGTCGCGCGACACGCAGGCCTCCGGCAGCCCCACCAGCATCGTGCAGGACGAATAGCAGACCGAACCGACGATCCGCACGTCGCGCCCCGACCGGCGCAGCGCCTCGACCTCGCGCGCCCGCTGGACGATCTGCCCGCCGTGGTCGTCGCGCACGATCAGCGGCGTGGTGAGCGGGGCCGCGAGGTTGGGGCGGAACGCCGCCGGGATCAGGTTCGCGGCCGCGGACGGTCCCGCCGCCAGCAGGGCCATGGCGAACATCCCCGTGTTCACGAGGCGGCGAAGGCGGGAGGCGCGAGGAAGCGTGGCAGAGGACATGATCGGTTCCGTCGATTGTTTCAGGTCCAGGGGACTCGATCGGAATGGCCGTTCCATGCTCGTCGAGAGGTAACATCGCGTCGCGATCGCGGCAGTGACAACTCGTCTAAAACTGGTATGCGCTTGTCTCGATCTTAACATCTTTTGTTAAGACCTGCTAAACTTTTTCGGGGCAATCATCGGATCGACACGGGCGGGGGCCTTTGTCATCCGGGGGTTCACATGGGCTTCGCAATCGTCTTCTTCGCGTCCATTCCGGCGTATCTCTTTGGAATTGCTTCGTTTCTCATGGGGGCCGGGGTTCTGTCCTCGCTGGGTCTGGTCGCCGCCTCCGGCACCGCGCTGGCGATGCTCATGACCCTGGGTGTCTTCGCGCTCGACCCCCTCGCCCGCCTCGTCGCGCGTCGCGCACCCCATCCGGAGCAGCCCCATCCGGAGCAGATCGTCCGCTAGGGCCTCACCTCCCCACGGAGTCCCGTTCGGCGGCGGGCTTGCACCGCCGCATCGCTCCGCAGAGGATCGCGCGAACCGGCCCGACGGGTCGCGTCGGGAGATCCTCCGCATGAGACGATTGCTGCGCCGTGCCATGCCGGCCCCTGCCCTGCCCCTCTACGCGATCGGCGACATCCATGGTCGCGCCGATCTGCTGGACGCGGTCCTCGAACTGATCGCCGCCGACAGGGCCGCGCATGGCATCGCCGACGCCCGCCTCATCTTCCTGGGCGATTATGTCGACCGCGGGCCGGACAGCGCCGGCGTTCTGCAGCGGCTGCGGAAGATGCAGGACGCCGCCCCGCGGGACGTGGTCTGCCTGATGGGCAATCACGAGCGGATGATGCTCGATGCGCTCGACGATCCGACCGGGCGCGGCGAACGCTGGCTCGGCGATTTCGGCGGGCCGACGCTGCGCAGCTACGGGATCGACGGCGGCGTCGAAGACATGCGGGCCGCGGAGCGTCTGCGCGCGGCACTTCCGACGGGGCTGGAGGATTGGCTCCGGGCCCTGCCGCTCTGGCACCGGAGCGGCGACGTCGTCTGCGTCCACGCGGGAATGGACCCTGCCCTACCGCCCGAGGCGCAGACGGAGGCGACGATGCTCTGGATGCGTCCCGGCCGTTTCGCGCGCAGCCGCCGCGACGGCTTGTGGATCGTGCACGGGCACACGGTCGTCCCCGTCCCGAGCGTCGCGCGCCGGACGATCTGCGTCGATACCGGGGCCTCCGCCTCCGGGCGGCTCACGGCCGCGGCGATCCTGCCCGATGCTCCCGTGCGGTTCCTTCAGACGACAGGCTGACGGTCCGGGATGTTTCGCGCGCGAAACGTTTCCCCGTCATCCTTCGACCGGATGTTTCGCGCGCGAAACATCCGGCGCGAGGTCGCGCAGCAGCCGCTCGACCGCCCGCTCCAGCGCGTCGGTGACCCCCGGCCCTTCCAGCGTGAGCACCTGTCCCGCCCTGTGCAGCGCAACCTCCGATCCGCGCGGCGGGGCCGGCGAGGGAGACGCAGGCTCCAGCGCGCGGGAAATGATCGCGGCCTCCGCCTGCGCGTCGCGCGCATCGTCCTTCGACAGATCATCGCGCAACCGCGCCGCCAGACCGGGATCCGCCGCGAGCGCCTTCGCCAGCCTCAGTCCCTGGCGTTCGGCCAGGGTCGCCGGGTGGCGCAGCACGTCGTCGAACGCCTCCACGATGGTCAGGAACGAGCGGATCTTGGAGCGTTTCGCACGGGACGCGGCGGCGTAGAGCTGCAGCAGCGCCGCCTTGCTGTTCTCGAACGCCCCCTGTTCGACGGCGCGCAGGGCGATGCGGGCGCGTTCGTAGTAGGACAGCCCGGCCCGGATCTCGTTCTCCTCGACCATGGCGAGGTAGGCCTGGGCGGCATCCTGTGGCTGCCGCAGCAGCGCCTGCACCCGGCCGAAGCCCCCTTCCGGGTCGTGCCCGTGCAACGCGCGGAGCGCGGTCAGACGGCGCAACCCGGAGATCAGCCCGTAGCGCCCCTCCTCCAGCCGCGTGACCTCGATGGGAACCTGCTGCCCGCGCGCCTCGATGGAGGCCCGCAGCACGGCCAGGTCCTCCGGGTCCAGCGCGATCCGGTCGCGCACCAGATGATCGGCGACCACGGCGTCGAGCGGCAGCGACACGATCATCCGGCCGCCTTCCCGGGCGTCGTGCAGCACCTCCGCCATCTCCTGCAGCGCCGCCTCGCTCGACGCGCGCGCCGCCTCCACCGCGATGGGCGGCGTGGCACGCGGAGCCAGCCCCAGCGGGAACATCGCCTTGGTCTCCAGCGGGCCGTCCGGGCCGGCCATGGGGGAAGACGTCGGGGTCAGGCGTCTGCGCTTGGCCATGTCGGATCCTTTCGGGATGTTTCGCGCGCGAAACATTCGCGGGGAGCGGGCCGTGGGACAAGTCTCATGACGCCGCTTCCTTTGCGGCCGCGTCGCGCGCCAGCTCGTCGCGCCGCCAGCTGCCCAGGATCAGCGTCTTCACCGCGGCCCAGGTCTCGTCGAAGGTCTCGCGTCCGCGGGCGTAGGTCTCGCGGTTGAAGTCCCGGTAGTCGGCCTCGTAGATGCCGCGCACCTGCTCGCCCGCCTGTCCGATGAGCGCGGTCACGCCCTGCCGGTGCGGCGAGAGCGTGGGGCCGAGGTAGGCCTGCATGAGGGCGGCGAGTTCCGCCTGCTGCGCGCCGTCGTAGCGGGTGACGACGGCGCGCACCGCGTCCCACTGGAACGCCAGTCCGTCGCGTCCCAGGGCGCGCGCGGCGAGGTTCTCGGCCTCCTCGATGGAGCCGAAGGTGGCGTGGAGCATGTCGAAGAAGCGCCCCGTGGAATCGAACTCGAGGAAGGAGGCGCCGAGCGGGACGAGCAGGATGTCGGCCGCCGCGAGCCCGTTGATCGTGAGGTACCCCAGGGCAGGGGGGGTATCGAGGAAGACGATGTCGTAGGCGTCGAGGATCCCGTCCTCCGCCAGGCTGTCGGTCAGCGCGTCCCAGAGCTTCCAGCCGCGCCCCTGCATCCGCCAGACGGGGATCTGGAACTCCGCCCAGTAGAGATTGAGCTGCGCGCCGATGAGATCGACGTTGGGCCAGTGGGTGCGCTGCACGAGATCGGCTGCCTTGACCTCCAGGGCCGCATCCAGCGTCTCGTCGAGGGCGCGCGGATCCTCGCCGCGATCCAGCCGGCGCTGGTTGTCGACCCGAAGGTGGCGGGCGTGGTGGCGGGCGATGAGGGGGAAGACGGTCTTCCACTCGTCCTCCACCGTGCCGCCGAAGATCGAGGTGAGGGAGCCCTGGGAATCCAGGTCGATGACGAGCACGCGGTAGCCGTCGAGCGCGGCCGACATGGCGAGATGCGCGGCCGTCGAGGTCTTGCCGACGCCGCCCTTGAAGTTGGCCACGGCGACGATCTTGGCCGGCAGGCCCTCGGGGCGGTAGGGCAGGTAGTTCTTCGAGCGCGCGCCTTCCGCTGCGAAATGCGCGCGCAGGCGCAGCACCTCGTCGAGGGCGAACCACTTGGCCCCGCCCTCGGTTTCGGACACGCCCTGGGGCAGGGCGGGGTTGGCGCGCAGCACGCGGCGGAAGTGGCCTTGGGCGACGGGGATCAGGTAGCGGCAGATCTCCCAGGTGGAGAAGAGGCGCAGACGGCGGCCCTGGCCCGGATCGTGACCCCGCCCCGAGAGGTCGGCGCGCCCGCGGGCGCAGGCATCGGCGATGGCCCGGAAGTCGGCCGTCGTGCTGGGTGCGCCGAGGCTGCGCAGGGCGGCATCCGGAGAGAGGTTGGCATAGGGCGGAAGCCCTGCATCCTGCTTCATGAGCGCGTCTTCCGGATCGGGAGGAGCACGGGGAAGGACTCCCGCCACGCGCTCCCATGTTGCGTCTTTCGGAGCGTATCACCAACTAGGCGGGACATGGAAGCAAAGTCGCTATTTCCCGACTCTTCTGCCCTGTCGACAAGGGTATCCGGAGGCCGGGGTGCCGTGTCCGGGAAGTTTTCCACAGAAAAGCATCGTTAGATATGGTTATAGAAGATGTTACGGCTGGGTCGAGCCGGGCATTTCGTCGATCAACACCCTGTTGCAGAAGGCATAATCGGACCCGTCCGGAAGGCGCACCGACTCCGATACCACGTTGAGGCGAGTCCGATCCCCCGAACGCGCGATTCCGATCCCACGATGGAACCGCGATCCCCGATGGACGCAGCCTGTGGATGGAATTAGGCTGGGTGTCACTGAAACCCCGATAGCGGGGCACCAGGACGGGGGCCCGGCAAACGGGCGGCCCGGAGAACCCCGGCAAACGGGGTTCGTCAACCAGCACCCGGCAAACGGGTCGACACGGGCAACGAGCGGGCGGGCAGGCCATGGCGGGACGGACGATGCGGGCGCATGGCGCCGGAGGGGCGGTGTTCGACCGTCCGGTGCTCACCGACTTCTTCCTCTGCGACATGGGGGCGGCGGCGCCCAAGGGCGATCTGGGCACGATGGAGCATCCGATCTTCTCGCTCTCCACCCGGCCCGACCGGCGCGAGCTCAGCTACGAGCACAACGGGGCGGACGTGCGCATCACGCCCTCGGTCCGGGGGCGGGCGACGATCCACGACAAGGACATCCTGATCTACTGCACGAGCCAGCTGATGGCGGCGGTCAACGCGGGCAGGGCGGTGAGCCGGACGCTGCACCTCAAGGCGCACGATCTGCTGGTGGCGACGCGGCGCGACACGTCCGGCGACGCCTACCTGCGGCTGCGCGAGGCCTTCGAGCGGCTGGCGGGCACGCGGATCACCACCAACATCGCGACCGACGGGCTGGAGACGACCTCCGGCTTCGGCCTGATCGAGGCCTGGGAGATCGTGCGGCGCACGCGCGGCGGGCGGATGGTGAGCGTGACGGTGACGCTGTCGGACTGGCTGTTCCGGGCGATCTGCGCGCGTTCGGTGCTGACGCTGTCGCGGGACTACTTCGCCCTGCGCAAGCCGCTGGAGCGGCGGGTCTACGAGCTGGCGCGCAAGCATTGCGGGCGGCAGGCGGAATGGCGGATCGGGATGGGGACGCTGCACAAGAAGGCCGGGAGCGCGGCCCCGCTGCGGGTGTTCCGCGCCGCGCTCCGCCGGATGATCGCGGCCGACGGGCTGCCGGAGTACGCGCTGGCCGAAGGGGCGGGCGACGTCGTGGTGGTGACGCGGCGGCGCGCGACCGTCGTGCCGGTCGATCCAGGGGCGCCGCGGCTGGCGTCGGCCACGCTGGAGACGGCGCGCGCGCTCGCCCCGGGGCTGGACGTGCACGCGCTGGAGGCCGAATGGCTGGGCTGGTGGGTGGAGACGGGACGGGTGCGGCTGACCGACCCGGACCGCGCGTTCCTCGGCTGGGTGCCGGGCCGGGCGACGCGGTTCCGGGACTGACACGACGTTTCGTCCGCGAAACGTCGTGGCGGCCAGACGCCACCGCCCGCGATGACATACCGGATGTTTCGCGCGCGAAACATCTCAGCCGTCGGGTGATGTCCTTGGCCCCGCGGAGCGACGGATGTTTCGCGCGCGAAACATCCGAGGGCAGCGAACGGTGCCCCCCGATCTTAACGATCCCTTTACCCGGTAAGGTTTCGTTAACCGCGCGTTCCAATTCTCCGACCCTTCCACGCAATTCCCGGGGGTCGCCCATGTCCGAACGCTCACCCATCCTGTCGATGCCCTACATCCAGGGCGCGCAGGCGCAAAAGCACGTCACCCACAACGAGGCGCTGCGCGTGCTCGACGGGGCGGTGCAGCTCGCCGTCGCCAGCCGGCAGGTCTCCGATCCGCCCGTGGCCGAGGCCGGCGCGCGCCATATCGTGGCCGCGGGCGCCACCGGCGTCTGGGCCGGGCGGGACGGCGAGGTGGCGGTGGGCGAGACGGGCGGGGGCTGGCACTTCCTGGCCCCTCGCACCGGCTGGCTCGCCTGGATCGAGGACGAGGGGCAGCTGGCGGTGCGCCGCGGCGGGGCCTGGAGCGACGTCGAAGACCGGCGACACGCTCGGGCTGAACGCCGTCGCCGACGAGACCAACCGGCTCGCGGTCTCGGCCCCCGCGACGCTCCTCGGCCACGACGGGGCGGGCCATCAGGTGAAGGTCAACAAGGCCGGAGCCGGCGACACGGCGAGCCTGCTCTACCAGACCGGCTTCTCGGGACGCGCGGAGATGGGGCTCGCGGGCTCCGACGACTTCGCGCTCAAGGTGAGCGCGGACGGCGCGACCTGGGTCGATGCGCTGCGCACGCAAGCGGCGACCGGCGTGGTGGCGCTGCCGCAGGGCGCGCGGATCGACGGCGGCGTCACGGGGACGGCCGTGACGCAGGGGCCCGCGGACGCGACGCCGGGCCGGGTGATCCGCACGCAGGACGGCTATGTGCGCGGCACGGTCGTGGGCCCGGTGGGGCAGGCGGCGGGCGTGCCGACCGGGGCCATCCTCGAGCGGGGGGGATCGGCCGACGGGGAGTACGTGCGGTATGCCGACGGCACGCAGGTCTGCACCTCGCCCGCGCTTTCCGCCGGCGGCGTCACGAATGCGACGGGGGCCTTGTTCCGCAGCGCGCTGGTGACCTGGACCTATGCGCTCCCCTTCGCGGCGGCGCCTGCGGTATCGGGCTCGGCGGGCGGATCGGGGCGCTGGCTGACGGTGGGGGCGGCGTCGACGACGGGGGCCGCGTTCCGGATGCTGGGCGCGGTCTCGTCGGCCACGGCGACGGAGGCCCGTCTGACGGCGGTGGGGCGGTGGTACTGACGGTGAAGTAGGGCAGGAGGCGCGCGCCGGATCGTCGCCCGGCCCGGCCGGGGAGGGCTCGGAGGCGGTCGCGGGGGCATCGCGCCCGGGGGCGGCGTCCCCCCTGCCGGAGGCGGCGATGCCCCGTTCGCGCAGGCGTCGATCCGGCGGATCGTTCGCCAGTCATCTGGGACCGTCGCCACCTCCTGCCGGAGGCGGCTTCGGGTCGTTCGCGTCGAAGATCGATCCACCGGATCGATCTCCAGACGCTCACCCCCTGGCGCCCTGCCCTCTGGCGTAGACGTCTTCGTAGCGGACGATGTCGTCCTCGCCGAGGTAGGCTCCGGTCTGGACCTCGATCAGGACCATCGGCACCTTGCCGGGGTTCTCCATCCGATGTTTCGCGCCGAGCGGGATGTAGACGGACTGGTTCTCGGTCACGAGCGTCACGTCCGCATTCACGGTGACCTTCGCGGTGCCGGAGACGACGATCCAGTGCTCGGCGCGGTGGTGGTGGCTCTGGAGCGAAAGCGCGGCCCCGGGGTGGACGTGGATGCGCTTGACCTGGAACCGGTCGGCGAGGACCAGCGTCTCGAACCAGCCCCAGGGGCGGTGGTCGACGGGGAAGTGCTGCGCCTGCTTGGCGCCGCGGTCGCGCAGCACGGAGACGGCGCGCTTCACGTTCTGGGCGCTCGACATGTCGGCGACCATCACCGCGTCGCGCATGGCGATGGCGACGGTGTTCTTGAGCCCGATGCCGACGAGTTCGATCTCGGGGGATTCCGAGCGCAGCAGCGTGTTCTCGCAGTCGAGCGCGGTGGCGTGGCCGCTGGCGGCGTTGCCATGGGTATCGCGCTCGGATTCCAGCCAGACGGATTCCCAGCCGCCCAGGTCCGACCAGGTGCCGTCGAAGCGCACCACGCTGACGTCGTCCGCGTGTTCCATCACCGCGTAGTCGATGGAATCCTCGGGGACGCGCGCCCAGAGATCCGGGTCGATGCGGGTGAAGCCGAGGTCGGTGGTGCCGGCATCGAGTGCGGCGCGCGCGGCGTCCAGGATCGCGGGCGCGTGGGCGCGGAAGGCGCCCAGCAGCGTGCGGGCGGAGGCGAGGAAGACGCCGGCGTTCCACAGGTTGGTGCCGCTGGCCAGCAGCGCCTCGGCGCGCGCGGCGTCGGGTTTCTCCACGAAACGGGCGAGGGCGTGGACGCCGGGGGCGGTCGCCGCGCCAAGTTCGAGCCAGCCGTAGCCCGTCTCGGCGCGGGTGGGCGCGATGCCGAAGGTGACGATGCTGCCGGCCTCGGCCGCCGCCCGTCCGGTTTCCACCGCCGTCCGGAAGGCCTCCGGGTCGGCGACGGCGTGGTCCGACGGGACCAGCAGGATCAGCGCGTCCGGATCGGCGCGCGCCGCGTGGAGGGCGGCGACGGCGGCGGCGGCGGCGGTGTTGCGCCCCTCCGGCTCGATCAGGATGCCCGACGCGGTGACGCCGGCGCGGGCGAGCTGCTCGGTGACGATGAAGCGGAAGTCGTTGCCGGTGATCACGACCGGATCGGCGAAGCCCGGGCCCGTGAAGCGGCGGGCCGAGGTCTCGAACAGGCTGCGCGTCCCGAGGATGTCGGCGAACTGCTTGGGAAAGCTCCGGCGCGACAGGGGCCACAGCCGCGTGCCGGACCCGCCGCACAGAAGGATGGGGGTGATCATGGGAGGACTCCTGCGATTTCGTCGCCCGCAATGCCAGACCCGCGGCCGGTTGGACAGGTGCCTCCCGCTGCCGGCAGGGACCCCGGCGGTCGTTGACAGGGTGCGGATCCCTACCGACAGTCGTGCCAGTCTTATCCGTCCTGTTCTTTAGATCTTCCTACATTTCGAACACGGGAATTGCATCCATGAAACGATTGGCGACAGCCCTCTTCATCGCGCTGGCTTCGGCGCTCCCCGTCACGGCCGGCACCTTTCTGCTCGGGACCGTGGACCACCAGATCACCGGCCACCTCTTCCTGAACGTCGAGACGGATGCGGACGGTGGCGTTCGGGGCGTTTCCGGCTACGCCGAAGCGGTCGGCCTGGGCTGCGTGGTCAGCAAATATTGCGAATTGGGCTCCCTGAGCGTGACATCGCGGGACGGGTCGGTCTTCATGGATCTCGACACCCGGATGCTCGCGTTCGAGGATCTCAGGGTCGACCGGATCGACTTCGGGCCGGACGTCCTGACGCTGACATCCGAGACGGCGGACCTGACCTTCTTCGTGCCCAGCTACCCGCCGGCCGCGTCCTATGAGGAATATCTGAAACGTCTGTTTCCTGCGACACGGGCCGTGTTCCGGTTCGCGGGTCTGGGCGACTTCCGTTCCTTCACCGGATACAGCGGCCGGGATTTCGAAGCGCCCGCGGCCTCCGTCGCCGTGGAACTGATCACGCCGGTGCCGCTGCCGGCCTCGGGCCTGGTCCTCGCCTCCGCGTTCGGCGCTCTCGCCTGGGCGCGCAGGCGGCGCCGGGGCTGAAGGACGGGCCCCCGGGCGGGCGCAGGTCAGCCCCCGAAGGAACTCCGCGCGCCGCCGAACCCGCCCGAGCGCGCGACGGTGGAGCGGGTCATGGGCGCGGCCGTCCGCGTGCTGGCCGCCCGGCTCGTCAGCGCACTCGCGGCGACGGTGCCGCGCCCGGACGTGGTGGCCGCGCGGGTCGAGCCGTCGGTGGTGGCGAAGCCGGAGCCCGCCGTCGGCACCATCGCGCGCGACGCCATGCCCCGGCCCGAGAGCATCTGCCCCATCAGGTAGCCCGCCATCAGCGGCATGAAGATCGACGGCCGGCTCTCGTCCTCGATGCAGGCCCCGGCCCCGTGCTCCGCCTCGCAGACCGCGACGGCGTCGTAGCGCGGCGCCGTCTCCTCGTGCTCGGCCTGCGCCGCCGCATACTGCTCCCGGCAGGTGGCCGCGTCCACGCCGCTGGCTTCGCACGACGACGGGTCGTCGAACACGATGACGTCCGTGCGCTCCTCCTGACAGCCGGCGAGGACCATCACGGAGGCCGCGCCCAGCAGGGCGATGCGTCTGGGTGCGGATGATTTCATGGGGTGATCCTCCTCACGCTTCTAGGGTTCGATATAGTGCGGCTTGAAGCGGCTTAAATCCTGCGTGATCCGCGACCGATCCTCGCGGATGCCCAGGGCCACGCAGGTCCCGCCCACGATCCAGGTGCCCATCACCGGACGGAAGCCGCCGAAATCGGGCAGCGGCGCGTAGGCCTGCACGATCCGGGGGTGCGCGTCGTATTCCACGCTGGCCGACGCCTCGATCGACGCGCCGTCCGGGCCCACGATGCGCACGCCCGCCCCCTCGCGCGAGAAGAGCGGCTTGGTGACACTGCCCCGCGCGAATTGCCCCGCGGCCTCCGCCCGGTCCCAGGCGGGGCCGCCGACGTCATCCTCGAAGAAGGACGGCAGCAGGTTGTCGTGCCCCTCGAACATCTCCCACAGGACCGGCAGGATCCCCTTGTTGGAGACCAGCGCCTTCCAGGGCGGCTCGAGGAAGCGGGTCTGGGACGCGGCCAGCGCGTCGGAGGCCTCGTCGCGCAGGAAGTCCTCCCAGGGGTAGAGCTTGAAGAGCGTGCCGACGATCCGCGCCTCCCCGTCCAGGAGCCGGCCCGCGGGGTCGATGCCGATCTGCCCCATGTCGACGTAATGCGCGCCGAGCCCGGCATCCCGCGCGGCGTAGGCCAGCGTCTCGACGTTGGCGTAATCCTCCGCCACGCCCGCGACGGCGGCGAAGTGGATGTCCTCTCCGGGGGCGCAGATCTCGGCGAAGCGTTCCGACAGGGCCTCCTGCAACCGGTTGAGCTGATCGGCACCCTTCGGGGATCAGCCCGGCCGCGCGCGCGCCCTCCAGCCAGTCCCACTGGAAATGGCCCGCTTCATAGAGCGAGGTCGGCGTGTCGGCATTGTACTCCAGCAGCTTCGCGGGGCCGGTCCCGTCGTAGGCGAGGTCCATCCGGCCGTAGAGCTCCGCCTCGTCCGCGCGCCAGGCATCGGCGACGAACGTCCTGTGCGGCTCCGGGATGCCCATGCGCGCCATCGTCGCCTCGTCGCCCACGATGCGCCCGACGGCCTCGCGGACGAGCCCGTGCAGCGCGGTCGACGGGTCCTCCAGCCGGGTCTCGATCTCGTCCAGCGTGAAGGCGTAGGCGGAGGTCTCGTCCCAGTAGGGCTCGCCGTGCATCGTGTGGAAGACGAAGCCGGCCGCCTCCGCGCGCGCCTTCCAGTCGCCCCGCTCGACCCCTTCGACCTTGCGCATCGCTCCGCTCCCGTGCCGCCCCGTTCCGGACCTGCCCGAAACGGGACGGGGGTGCCAGTGGCGTCAGCCGCGCAGGCGGCGCGCCCCGGCGAAGAGCCCGAGGCCGGCCAGCAGCATCGGCAGCGAGGCGGGCAGGGGGATGGGGGTGAGGTCGGAGAGGATCTCGACGCCGACGGAAGCGTAGGAGCCATCGATTTCAGAATCGGGGTCGAAGTCGAAGATGGCGGTCGCGGTCGAGCCGAACAGACCCCTGCCGAGGCCATCGTCGGCCAGATCGCCGAAGATCGCCGTGAGGGTATCGTCGCCGACGTCGACGGAAACTATGCTATCGCTTTCCAGCAGTATGCCGCTGAAATCGGCGACAAGCAGAGTTCCTTGGAAGATGTCGCCGGAGAGGCTTCCGGTGAAGGAGATGTTCACGTCGCCGGTTAAGTCGTCGTCGAAGAACGCTACGATCTCCGACGGGTCGCTCGCGTCGACCTGGGCCTCGCCGACGGCGCTGTAGACGGAGGTCGCGGCATGAACCGCAAGGGGGGCGACCGCGAGGGCTGCGGCGAGGGCGAGGGGGGTGAGGTTCATTCGGTAACTCCTAGGAACGGGATGGATATCGGCTCGTAAGGCGGGTGAAGGCCCGCCCGACCGTTCCCCCCCTGTGCATGGTGGGGCGGGCCGAACGGGCAGGGCGGGGTCAGGCGAGCAGGAAGTCGTCGGCCCCGATGATGGTGACATCCTCGATGTCCGTGACGCCCGACAGAAGGATGCTGTCGCGATCTTCGTCGAGGGTAAGGCGGAGGCTGCTGCCTAGGGTCCGGACGTTCGTGATGCTTGCCCCGGCGAGGTCCAGCACGTCCTCCTCCACGTCGAAGTCGAGGATGCGCAGCGTGTCCCGGCTTCCTTCCAAGTTCGTGAAGACGAACTGGTCCGCGCCACCGCCGCCGAAGACCATGTCGAGCCTTCCGCCGCGGGCGTCGATGATCTCGTCGGCGTCGGTGCCGTTGAGCCGGTCGATACCGGTCGTGCCCGCGACCAGCAGCGGCTCCGGCGCGCCGTCGTCCTCGAGGTCGAGGCCGACGATGACCGGGTCGTGGTCGGAGCCGCGCGCGGGCGAGCTGCCGTCGAAGAGGCCCTGGTCGGTCGGGCGCTCCTGCCCGGTGAAGGTGCCGTCGAGGTTGTAGTCGAAGAACACCGGCGTGTCGGAGTTGACGTTCCAGGTGGTGGCCCCGGTGACCTGTTCCTCCAGCGCCTCGTTGGCCAGCGCGTAGTCCAGCGTGCCGATCTGGCCCGAGAAGCGGTAGGAATAGACGTCGTCGCCCTCGAATTCGCGGGCGAGGTCGGTGTAGCCCGCATCCTCCAGCGTGGTGATCGGCGTCTCGCGGGCGTAGCTGTTGAGGTCGCCCAGGATCAGCACGTCGTCGTCGCCCGAGCCCGTCGGATCCGTCTCCAGCCATTCGGCCAGCAGCCGCGACGTCTCGGTGCGGGTGGCGTTGTTGTTGCCCGCGCCGTCGCCCTGGTCGGTGTCGGCCTCGGCCCCGGTGAGCGAGCCCTTGGACTTGAAGTGGTTGATCGTGGCGGTGAACACGCCGCCGCTCTCGATCTCCTCGAAGGTCTGCGCCAGGGCGGCGCGATTGAAGGCGTCCCCGCGTGTCGTCTGCTCGCCCAGCGGGTCGAGGAACTCGGGCGTGTCCAGGATGGCCGCGTCGCCCACGAGCCGCGTCGTCGTCTGGTCGTAGACGAAGGCCACCGCGATGGCGTCGTCGCCGACGAACTCCTGGCCGGGATCGACGATGGCGTAGCGGGCGAAGCCGATGCTCGCGTTCACCCCGTCCACCAGCGTCTGCAGCGCGAAGGTCTCGCCGGCGAAGTCGTTCTCGATCTCCGTCAGCCCGATCACGTCGGCGTCGATGCCGCGCAGCGTGGCGATGAGCTTGTCGGTCTGCCGCTCCAGCTCCAGCGCGCTCTCGGCCCCGCGCGGCCCGTTGCCGTTGTCGGTCTGCGCGCCCGCCACGTCGAGTGTGGTGAAGAAGTTCAGCACGTTGAGGCTGGCGACCTTGTAGTCGCTGCCGACGTCCATGGGGGCGTCGGTGACGGGGTTGGTCGCGGGGTCCAGCTCGAAGGTCTCCGCCTGGGACAGGCGCAGGCGGTAATCGCCGAACCCGAAATCACGATGGCGGTCAGCCCGGTGACGGACTGGCCCATGCGGACGCCGTCCGAGAAGGTGAACGGCTCCCCGTCGGGCTGCAGGATCGGATCGCCGTCGTCGCGCCGGCCGTTCAGCCCGTCCTCGATCAGGATGGTGCGGTCGGCGACCTCGGCCCGGTAGGCGGCGTTGCCGGCGGCGTCGGGCGCGTTCAGCTGGCTGTACTGGTAGACCGGTCCGCCCGAGGTGAACGTGGCTTCCCCGAAGTCCTCGTAGTCGAAGCTCTCGGAGAAGGTCAGCGCCTCGGTCACGGTGACGAGCATTCCCTCCAGCGCCTCGCGCCCGTCGGCGTCCGGCAGCGTGGTCTCGACCGCCAGCGACAGCGGATCGGCGGCACCCGCTTCCTCGACGCGGATCTCGCGCACCTCGATCGGGTCTGGCCGAAGCGCCTCGCACACGGTGCCCAGCACGCGCACGAGGTCGCCCTCGGAGACGTCGGTGGCGGTCACGCCGCCCTCGAAGGCGAAGATCCCCTCGGAGGTGGCGTCGTCGCCGTCGCGGTCGCCCGCCCGCTCCATCAGGAAGAACCCGCCGAGATCGCGCGTCGCATCCGCGTCGCCGTCCTGGAAGTCGCCGGTGACGATGGCCTCGACCACGACGGTCTGCCCGACGAGCAGGCTCGTCCTCGCCGCTTCCCTGGATCGCGCTGACGAGGGTGGGCGTCGTCGTCGATGCTGCCCTCGACCGGACCGCCGCCGCCGCCGTCCAGCCCGGTGCCCGCGGTGGGCGTGTTGGGCGGGCTCGCGTTGTTGAAGCTCAGGATCCCGAAGTCGGAGGCCTGGTCGGTATCGACCCCGTCCGCCACGCGGCCGACGTCGGCGGGAAGGAACCTGCCGTCGGGACCGACGACCGGGGCTCCGAGGCCCGGATCGACGTAGTCGCCGTCGCTCGTGGCAACGGAATCGAGCACGATTTCGCTGCCGGTCACGGCGTCGCCCGCGATGCTGTCCGTCCGGACGAGCGCATAGGTCGCCGAGGAGTTCTCCAGCGCCTCCGTGATGGAGATGTTCGCCGTCACGCCGTAGGTCGCCTCGGCCGTCTCGTTCGCCAGCAGGAGGAACCCGTTGTCGCCCAGGGTCGAATCGTCGGCGAAATCGTACCGGAACTCGATCGCGCCGTTGTCGTCCTGATCGTCGCTCTCGATGCCGATGAAGCTGAGGCCCGCGAGCGAGGCGCCCGGCGTGCCGAACAGCTCCCGTATTCGGAATCGGCACCCGTCGTGCTCGCCAGCACCTCGTTGATGACGATCGACGGGGGCGGGGCCTCGCCCTCGGTCCCCTCCACCACGATGTTGTCGAGCCCGAACTCGTCGCGCGCGCCGCCGCCCGAGACGTCGTCGCCGCTCCAGCGCAGGAACACGTCCTGCCCCGCGGCGAGGTCGGGCAGCGTGACGGTGACGGTCTGCGAGGTCACGCCCAGGGTGTCTCTGATCTCGCCGCTCGTGAAGGTGTCGAGCGGCTCGAAGGTGGTGCCGTCGAGCGAGACCGAGACGTCGAAGCTGTTGGCCCGGTCGGTGTCGTTGTTCACCAGCCGGTCGAAGGTCAGCGTCACCCCGTTGAGCGCCGTCGCGCCTGCGTTCAGCTTCGCGGTGAGGGTGCCGGGGGTCCAGTCGCTGCCGCCCGGCTGGATCAGCAGGCCGTTGTCGCCCGCCGACCGGGTCACCGCATAGAGGCCGCCCTGGCCGGTGCCGCCATCGGTCGTGCCGCGGGCGTCGTCGTCGGGAGAGTTGAAGCCGTCCACCGACCAGATGTCCGAATCGAGCTGCCCCGCGCCGGGCTCCGCGGCGAAGCCCGCGCCGGCGAATGCGTTGAAGGTCTCGGAGAATATGGTGCGTTTCATGGTGCTTCGGTCTCGCTCTCGTGGGGGTGCAGGAGGGTGTCCGGATCGGGTCCGGGTCCGCCGTGCAGACGTCAGAGGATGGGGTTCGGGGCGAGTGTGGCGGCGTCGTTAACCATAAAGCAAGACATTCCGGGACCTGCCCCTGCGTGACCGGGCACCTGCCGGGCGCTCCTGCCCGATCTGGTGGCAGCCCGCGAATGCGGGCCCCGCCGGCCGACCGGCTTGCGCCGAGGGGGGGCGGGCTGTTGTATGGCCGCTCGCCGGCCGCCCTCCGAGGGGCATCGGCGCTCCAGCGAGGTGGGACCATGGCCAGAGCATCCTCCGCGACCGCCCCCTCCGGCACCCGGGAGGTCGCGGCCGTGCGCGCGCGGTTCCACCGGCTGCTGGTGCTGGTGTTCGTCCTGTCGATGGCGGTGAACGCGCTGATGCTGACGGGGCCGCTCTACATGCTGCAGGTCTACGACCGGGTGCTGGGCTCGGGGTCGGAGGAGACGCTGGTGGCGCTTTCGGTGCTGCTGGTGTTCCTCTTTGCGATGATGGGCCTGTTCGACCATCTGCGCGGGCGGCTCTCGGCACGGGTCGGCGCGCGGTTCCAGTCGCTGCTCGACGGCCGGGTGTTCCAGGCGCATCTGCGGCGCGCGGCGCTCACGCCCGGCGGGGCCGGGGCGGGCAGCCCGCTGCGCGACCTGGAGGCGGTGCAGCGGCTGATGTCCTCGCCGGTGTTCCTCGCGCTCTTCGACGTGCCCTGGACGCCGCTGTTCCTGGCCGCGATCTTCGTGTTCCACCCCTGGCTCGGCTGGCTGGCGGTGGGCGGCGGCGCGGTGCTGATCGCCATCGCGGTCCTCAACCGCTGGCTCACGTCGGGGCCGATGGCGCGGGCCAACCAGGCCACGGCGCGCGCCGAGCTGACGGCGCAGCAGCTCGCCTCGGAGGCGGAGCTGGTGCAGTCGCTGGGCATGCGCGCGGCCGCGTTCCAGCGCTGGATGGGCGCGCGGCGGGTGTCGCTGGACCAGTCGGTGGCCCATTCGGACCGCTCGGGGCTGTTCACGGTGACGACCAAGACGCTGCGGCTGTTCCTGCAATCGGCGATGCTGGGCCTCGGGGCCTGGCTGGTGCTGCGCGGCGAGCTGACGGCGGGCGCGATGATCGCGGCGTCGATCCTGCTGGGCCGCGCGCTGGCCCCCGTCGAGATGGTGGTCGGCCAGTGGCAGATGGTGCAGGGCGCGCGCCAGGGCCGGGCCGCGGTCGTGGCCCTGCTGGACGAGGTCCCGGCGGAGGTGGCGCGCACGCCGCTGCCCGTGCCCCGCGCGCTGCTGGTGGCGGAGAACGTGACGGTGGTGCCGCCGGGGGCCGCGCAGGCCTCGCTGCGGGGCGTGTCCTTCGTGCTGCGCCCCGGTCAGGCGATGGGCGTGATCGGGCCGTCGGGGGCGGGCAAGACCTCGCTCGCCAAGGCGGTCACCGGCGTCTGGCCCCCCGCGGGCGGCCGGCTGCGGCTGGACGGTGCGACGCTCGACCAATACGACCCGGACGTGCTGGGTCAGCACATCGGCTATCTGCCGCAGGTGGTGACGCTCTTCGACGGCACCATCGCGGAGAACATCGCCCGGCTCGCCGCGGACGCGGACCCCGCGCGGATCGTCGCGGCGGCGAAACGGGCCGCGGCGCATCAGATGATCCTGCGGCAGCCCGAGGGCTACGACACGCCGGTCTCCGCCGTCGGCGGCCGGCTCTCGGGCGGGCAGATCCAGCGGGTGGGGCTGGCGCGGGCGATGTACGGCGACCCGGTGATCCTGGTGCTCGACGAGCCGAACTCGAACCTCGACGCGGCCGGGACCCAAGCGCTGAACCGGACGGTCCGGGCGATGAAGGCCGCGGGCGGCGCGGTCGTGATCATCGCGCACCGCCCCGATGCGGTCCTCGAATGCGATCTGCTCCTCAAGCTCGACGACGGCAGGCGGCAGGCCTTCGGCCCGACGCAGGAGGTGATGGCGAAGATGGTGGCCAACCACAGGGAGACGGCGCTGGCCCCGAAGGTTGCGGGGGGCGTGTCGTGAGCGCCGCGAAGCCGACAGACCGGGTCTGGACCGGGCGTGGGCTCGTCGTGGCGGCCTTCCTCGGGCTCGCGGTGCTCTTCGGCGGCTTCGGCTCCTGGGCGGCGCTGGCCAACATCTCGGGGGCCATCGTCTCGTCGGGGCGCATCGCGGTGGAGAGCAACCGGCAGGTCGTGCAGCACCGCCACGGCGGCGTGATCGAGGCGCTGCTGGTGCGGCCGGGCGACCGGGTCGCGGCCGGCGACCCGCTGCTGCGGCTCGACGCCTCGGAGCTCGCCTCCGAGCGCCGGATCCTCGCCGACCAGCTCCACGAGGTCCTCGCGCGCACCGCCCGGCTGGAGGCGGAGCGCGACGGGGCGGACGCCGTCACCTTCCCCGGGCCGCTGCTGGCCGCCGCCCGCACGGCGCCGGACGTGGCCGACATGATCGAGGGGCAGCGCAACCTCCTCGCCGCCGGGCGCGAGGCGATGGGCCGGGAGGTCGAGCAGCTGGTCCGCCGCAAGGACCAGATCGCCAGTCAGGTGGACGGCATCGGCGCGCAGAGCCGGGCGCTGACGCTGCAGCTGGGCTTTCTGGGCGAGGAGCTCGACGCGCAGCAGAGCCTGCTGGAGCGCGGCCTGGCGCAGGCTCCCCGCGTGCTGTCGCTGCAGCGCGAGGACGCGCGCCTGCTGGGGCAGGTCGGCGAGTTCGCCGCCACCGTCGCGGAGCTGGAGGGGGAGGCGACGCAGATGGACCTCGAGGTGCTCAAGCTGCGCGGCCGGGCGCGCGAGGAGGCGATCGCGGAGCTGCGCGACCTGCAGTTCCGCCGCGTCGGGCTGACCGAGCAGGTGCGCGCGCTGGACGAGCGGCTGGCGCGGCTGGTCGTCGCCGCCCCCGTCGGCGGCGTGATCCACGACATGCAGGTCTTCGCCGACCGCGAGGTGATCCGCCCGGGCGACCCGATCCTCTACATCGTGCCGCAGGACCGGCCGCTGGTGATCCGCACCCGCGTCGATCCGATCCACGTCGACCAGGTCTTCCCCGGGCAGCCCGTCACCCTGCGCCTGCCGGCCTTCGACGCGCGCACCACGCCCGAACTCGGCGGCACCATCCTTCGCGTCTCGCCCGACGCGCTGACGGATGCGGCGACGGGGGCGACCTACTACGAGGCGGAGATCCTGCCCGACGACGGGGAGATCGCCCGCCTCGGAGACCGCATCCTGCTGCCCGGAATGCCGGTCGAGGCGTTCCTGCGCACCGCCGACCGCACGCCGCTGGCCTATCTGGTGAAACCCCTCGCCGATTACTTCAACCGCGCCTTCCGGGAGGGTTAGGCGCGGCTCCATCGATCTGGTTGCGGCCCCTGGGGGGAGTGCGCCCGAAGCCGCGCGACCCGGGCTTCGTCCAGCCGGCGCAAATCGCTCATGATCCGCCCCCCGAGTTCGAGAGCCCGGAGCAGGCCATCCCGGGAGCCGTATCGATGGGGCTCGAATCCGAGCTCTGTCGCGACGATCCATCGCCCGGCGTCGGATGTTTCGGCATGGAGGTATGCGACGCGACATGGGCTATCGGGTCTGGAGCAGCTTTTTTCCTGGTTCCTTGAGCGCTCCGTCGGCGTGGACGTAGTGGTAGAGGGTGGATGGGGGAATGTTGCCGAGTTCCTGGCAGATCGAGGGGATGGTGCGCTGGCGATCCGCCATCAGGTGCTGGGCGTAGCGCAGTTTCTCGGCGGTCATGATGCGTGGACGTCCGCCTTTGCGACCCCTGGCGCGGGCGGCTTTCAGTCCTTCCCTGACCCGCTGGCGGATGACGTTGCGCTCCATCTCGGCGAAGGCTGCCTGGATCTGGAGGAAGGCGCGTCCCGCGGGGGTGGTCGTGTCCATCGGCGAGTTGAGCGCCCTGAAGGCGACCCCGCGCTCGGCCAGGTGGTCGATGAGGGCGATGAGCTCGCCGGCCAGGCGGCCGAGCCGGTCGAGGTCGAGAACCACGAGGACGTCGCCGCGGCGCAGATGGTCGAGGCAGGCGGCGAGACCGGGGCGTCCGGCCTTGGCACCGGAGGCGCGGTCATCGAAGATGCGCTCGCATCCGATCCGGTCGAGCGCGTCGAGCTGGCGGTCGAGGATCTGTCTGTCTTCGGTGGTGGACACCCTGACGTAGCCGATCAATCCCATCGTCACCCCATCTTCGATCATCGCCGTGGCCGAGGATGCCATGTCCTCGATGCCACGACAAACGTATCGGGACCCATCGTTCCTGCATGGAGATTCCTTTGGGGTTTTCGTGTCGGGACCGGGTCCGGACGAGGGCCGATGGGACGCGGTGGCATGCGCCGCGACAATCACCTGTTTGTCGTGGTCCGGGTCGACCGTCGTGACGGGAGCGGCCGATGCCGAGACTGCGCCTTCCCGACGCCACCGGGCGCGAGGCGCACGACGAACCGTCCCCGCCGAACGCGGTCGAGCGTCGGCGGGCCTTCGACATGCCCTCGTCCCTCATGCCCTCATGCCCTCATGCCCTCGTCCCCCGTCGATCCTGTCGCATCGGTCCGGGATCCGGCGCGGCGGATCGGTTCCGGGGTCAGTGCCGCCTGCTTCGCAGGGACCCGCCGCTTCCCTTCTCCCCCCGTGACCGCCACGAACGCGACGTGGCCCGCGCTGCCCGGCGGCTGCGTCTCCCACCGGGCCTGTCCGAGCCAGGTCCGTCCGAGCCAAGTCCGTCCGAGCCGGGCCTGTCCGAGCCGGGCCTCCACGCCGCCCGCGCCCGGCAGCGCCACGGGCTCGCGATCCTCGAAGCCCACGGAATGCATCGGCTCGACCGCGAGCGCGAAACCGGCCGATCGTCGAGATCGACGCGATGGCCGCAACCCACCTGCGGCCGAAGCCGATCTTGGGGCGCTGCCTCGACCCATCGGCCCACGGACGCGTCCGGCTTCCCCGCGAACGCCGCCTGACGGCCCCGATCGCGTCCGCGACGGCACGTCGCGAGCAGCGACCGGTCGGGCGTGTCGAGACGGCATCGACGCCGGACCTGCGTCTGGCCCTGCCGAAGGGACCGACGCCATCGACCGGAGCGAAGGACGTGCGCAGGCGCGTCGTCGATCTTCCCGGGATCGAGGCGATCCACGACGAGCCGCGACACGTCCCGGCGACGACCGGTCCGGGACGCGAGGGCATCGGCCCCTTCGCCGGCGGCGTCGGTTCTTTCGCCGGCGGCATCGGCCCCTTCGCCGGCAGCGTCATCCGCGCGCGCCTGTCCCGGCTCCACCGGCGTTCGGACCCCGGCCGTCACCTTCATGCCATCGCCTTCGTCGCACATCGGTTCGCCAGGCTTCGCGACACCCTGGTCGATACGCCGCCGGCGAGCGTGACGATGCCGGCCGGGGGCTCGCCGGACCCGATGACGCGCCGCACCGACAGGACGTGTCGACCGACGGACACGTCGCGGACGCCGCCGACCCGCTCCTGCGCCGCTCTGCCCGCCATCGCTTCACGATCCCCGCGCCCGGGAAGGAAGAAGACGGCGACGGGTCGGACGCGGAGCCGCTCCGGCCACTCCTGCCGGGTCGGCATGTCGTGCCACTGCCCGAGGTGCTCGCCACCGCGAACCGCCATGCGGCCTTCCCGGCCGAATGCCGCCCGTGGCGGCAGACCCGTCGGCACGCGGTCGGCGACCGGGCGATCCCCGCCGCGGTCATGGGCCCGGGCTGCGGCATCGGCGTGCCCCGCATGGCGCGCATTGCCCAGGGCGCGTCCGTGAAGCCGGACCCGGACGCGCGGCGAACCGGCACCTGTCGCCGGACGACGTGCAGGCCGCCGATGACCGCGTCATCCGCCTCTCCGCCAGCCCCGGCCTGCCGCAGATCCGTCGCCGCGATCCCGGGCGCCTCCATACCGCCGGCGACGGGCGGAAGTTCGCCGTGCGCAAGGCCTCGCTCGACGCCGACCACCCGTCCGGGCGTTTCGGCAACCCGCGTGAATTCGAGCAGACCGACGAGGCGGAACGGCAGGTCGCCGGGAGCTGCCGCCCCATCGGGAACGCCATCGTCCGCTGGAGCCGCCTCTCCTTCGAGCACCGGCCCGGATCACGCGCCGACCCGGTCCGCAAGCGGGATCCCATCGCCACGATCGCCCGACACGCCACGATCGCCCGACACGCCACGATCGGCTGCCGACACGTCGACATGCCGGGCAGATACGACGTCCCCGACGAACGCCTCGGCGACCCATCCCGACTCCACCCGCCAAAGATCGCCGCCCGACCCGCACCCCCGTCGCATACCCCCATGCAGAAATATCCCTCGCGGCCATCATCATCTGTTGGATCACAAGGCACCTCGGGCAGGCAGTTGCTGCGCGACGCCGTGCCGGATTGGAATGCAGCGAGGAGCTGCTGGCGCACATCTCGCCCCTCGGATGGGCGCACATCCTTCTCACCGGCGCGTACGGGTGGGAAAAGACAACCCGTCGCCACCTTGCGAGGCGATCCTGCCCGCTACCGGAATCTACCCCTGTCAGATCGTCCGGGTCGCCGACCGGGGCCCGAACGGGCCATGCGCAACCTCGGAATGTGCTCGGCACCTCGACCGAACGTACGAAGGGAAGCAACCTCGGCTGCTTCCCTCCTGCGTCATATGGCCCGGAGAATCAGGTCCGGTCCCGGTCCACGTCCACTTCGGTCTTGCGAAGCGTCTCCGTGACGACTTCCTCCTCCTCGGTGACGTCCTTGTCGATGACGACCTCCTCGGTGATGACGGTCTCCTTGCCGACGACCGCCTCCTCGGACTGCGTCGTCACCTCGATGTCGCGGTCCTGGAACAGCGCGTCGGCCTCGGCCCCCGTGACGGTCCGCTCCACCGGGTCGCGATGCACCGACAGCGTCTCCTTGCGCAGCCGGATGCGCTCCTCGACGGGGATCTCCTGCACGTAGGTGCGGATGTGGGCCGAGCCGCGCTCGGTCACGCGCTTGCCGACCGTCAGACGCTCTTCGCCCACCGGAATCGAGGTCTCGTCATGATCCGTACCGGTCCCGGTCGGAGCCGTCGCGGCGTAGTCGGGGCTGGCGCGGTAGTCCGTCTCGTAGGCGTCGATGTCCACGCCGGCCTCCGGGTTGCGCATGATCTGCGCGACGGTGTCGATCTTGTCGTCCTCGACTTCCGCCGAGACGACGTGGTGGCCCTGACGGACCGCCTGCCGGTAGGTCGCGGCCTCGTCGTCGGGCAGGTTCAGGGTATCGACGTCGTCGTGCCCGTCGGTCCCGTTCAGGACATGGACGTGGCCTGCGGAGACGCCGGCCTGGACGATCTCGCGACGCACGGTGTCGGCGATGTCGGCGGTCTGGAAGATGGCTGTGACTGCATGTTTCATGGGGATGTCCTCGGTTGGATTGTTGATGGAAGTGGGTTGGGGGATCACGCCGTCACGTGACCGGGTCGTCGGCGGTGCCGTCGTCGTCCGTCAGGTCGATCTCGACCTCCTGGCGGCGAAGGGTGACCGTGTCGGTCCAGTTCCGCGTCTCGGTGCGGGACGTGATCCGTACCTCCTCGACGATCAGGTACTGTCGTACGAAGACCTCCTCGACGACGGGGATGATCGTGACGTCGCCTTCGACGCGGGTCTCCGGCGGGTCGGCCACGATCCGATCGACGGGGACCCGCTCGATGTCGACCGTCTCCGACGCCAACGTCTCGGAGACGGGGACGTCCGTGGATCGCGTCCGCAGCCGGACGATCCCGGCCGATCGCTCGACGGTCTCCTTCGTCACGACGACGCGTTCCTCGGCCACCGGAAGACGCAGATCGGTCGCCTCCCGGTCGACGGGGTCGCCGCCGTCCCCGGTGATCGCCGGCGCATCGTCGAACGGTCGTTTCTGCATGGCGGCGGGTTCCCCGGACTCGATCGTCCGGTCGTGCCCGTGGAAGGCCGTGCGATGACACGCACGACCAACGCTCGGACCGCGACCGGTACCTCCAAGTAACGAGGACGATTGGAGAATCGTTCCATGACGGAGCGGGTTATCGCTCAGGAACTCTCTGGCACCGCGGGCGTTCTGAGCACATGCGGCCCCGCGGGGCAGACCGAAACATTCGGCAGATCACAGCCGACGACAGCGAGGTACGACATGGCCCAGCCCCCGAACGATTTCCGAGAGCCCAAGGTGACGGACACGAAGACCGACGGAGGGATGGGCAAGTGGATCGGGATCGCCGTCGCCGCGATCCTGGCGCTGCTGCTGCTCGCCTGGCTCTTCGGGGCCTTCGGCGACGATGACGTCGAGACGACCACGGTGCCGATCCAGGACGATGCCGTCGTGGTCGAGGATCCTGTCGTCGTCACCGAATGACGTGACATCGAAGTCATGATGCCGAGATGACGCCCGGGCCTCCGGTCCGGGCGTCTCTGACAAGGGCAGCCCGCGAAGATCGTGCGATCTTCCCTGTCACTCCGCGGCCCGATCGCCGAGCGTCCCTGCGAGCGGGATTGCCCCGCCTTGCGCAGGAGCATCCGCCCCCATGACCGATCCCGTTCTCTTCGCCGCCGGGACCATCCTCGTCGCAGCCGTCTTCTACGACTTCCTGCGCACGACGATCAGCATGAGTGGCCTGGGCTTCGTCAGCCGAGGCGTGGCGAAGGGCCTGCGGAGACTGGGCTTCCGGGCCGCGCGCTGGACGGAACGGCGGTTCGACCTGTCCATCCGCGGCCTGATCGGACCGTGCATCCTCTCGGCGATCGCGCTGACCTGGATCGTGGTCCACGCCGTCGGCTACACGCTCATGTTCCGGGCGGGGGTGTCGCTCGTGGAAAGCCGGTCCGGCGATCCGGCGAACCTCGTGCAGACGACGGCCTTCGTCGGCTCGGCGCTCTCCACGCTCGGGGCCTCGACGGTGCAGGTGACGACGGGCTGGTGGGACATGCTGTCGATGGTGGCGGCGGTGAACGGCATGATCGTCCTGACCCTCTCGGTCAGCTTCCTGCTCAACATCCTCCAGACGACGGCGAGCGCGCGAACCTTCGCGATGCGTTACCGCGCGCTCATGGACCAGAGCGTCGACGTGGACCGGGGGGAGGCGCTCGACCGCGTCGCAGGTCTGGGGCCGGATCTCTGCCAGGTGGCGGTCCGGTTCACGGCCTCCCCGCTGCTCGGGGTCTTCGTCCCCGACGATTCCCGGATGGATTTTCCGGCCGCCATCCTCGACCTCTGCGACTTCCTGGAGGGCAAGGGCGAGGTGTTCGGCGGGGACCGGATCACCGGGATCGACGGTGTCGAGCTGCGCGCGGCCATCGCCCTGCTGGGACGGCATACCTCCGCCAGCGACGTGGACGACGACTTCGCGGCGGCCCGCGCCTGGGCCAGGATCCATACGCTGGACATTCCGACCTGAAGGCTTTGCGGGGGGGGGCTAGCGCCGCCCGCGTTGGACCCCCGCCGCCAGCATCGCCGCCGCGAAGGTCGCCCCCGCGATGGAAAGCGAGGCCAGCGGATGCATCTGGGCGCGCATGAAGAGGCTGTCCTCGCGGGCGCGGGGGCCGGGCTGGTTCGAGCGGGTCTCCCCGGCCCGCGCGCTGTCGTGGAGATTGTCGCGCATGCCCGGACGGGGGGGCGTGTCGGAGGTCTGGAGCATCTTGCCCATCAGCTCCATGCCGATGTCGGTCAGCGTCGGCGCGAGCTGCCCCGCCTTGGCCGTGAGCCAGCCGGCCCCGCCGACGTCCAGATCGCGGATGTGGTGCGTGCAGGCCCAGGCGATGCCGTCGGCCACCACCTCGGGCGCATAGGCCCGTGGCGGGTTCATCGTGCCCTCGGAGCCCAGATAGTTCCGCGCGTGCTCCATGTAGGCCGTGTCCACCGATCCCGGCTTGATCAGCGTGATCGACAGGTCGAGCCCCTCGCGCGCCGTCTCCATGCGCAACGCGTCGGTCACCGCTTTCACCGCGTGTTTGGAGGCGGAATAGGGGCCCTTGCAGGATCATCGTGCGGTCCGAGAGCTGCGAGCCGACGGTGACGATCTTGGCGGGCCCGTTGCCCGCCCGGTGCAGGCGGAGCGCTTCGAGCATGCCGTTCACCGCACCCCAGTAGTTCGTCTCGAACAGCCGGCGGTGATCCTGGGGCGTGACCTCCTCCACGGTGCCGTAGATCGCCACGCCGGCGTCGTTGATCCAGGTGTCGATCCGGCCCCAGCGGTCGATCCCGGCCTGCGCCGCCGCGCGCAGCGCCTCCGCATCCGCCACGTCGGCCGGCGCGGCCAGGGCGTCTGGCAGTTCGGCGGCGAGGGCCGCACAATCCTCGGCACCGCGCGCGACGAGGATCAGGCGGGCTTTCGCGGCGGAAAGCCTGCGTGCGGTGGCGAGGCCGATGCCGGAGGTGGCACCGGTCAGCAGGATCACCTGATCGGACAGGGGGCGGAAGCGCATGGGAAGTCTCCTTCGTCGGATGGGGTCAGGGGGTGAGGACGACCTTGACGCAGTCGTCCTTCTTGTCGCGGAACGTCTCGTAGAGCTTCGGCGCGTCAGCGAGCTTGCCGCGGTGGGTGATGAGGAACGTCGGGTCGATCCGCCCCTCCTGGATGTGGTCGAGCAGCGTGGGCGCATGCGCCATCACGTCGGTCTGTCCCATCCGGAAGGTCAGCGCCTTGGCGAAGGCCGCCCCGATGGGGAACTTGTCGACGATGGCGGCATAGACGCCGGGGATGGAGACGATCCCGCCCTTGCGGCAGCACATGATCGCCTCGCGCAGCACGTGCGGGCGGCCCGTCTCCTGGAACGTCGCCGTCTTGACCCGGTCGTAGACGGTGTCGATCACGCCGGAGCCGTGCGCCTCCAGCCCGACCGCGTCGATGACCTTGCCGGGCAGCATGCCGTTCGTCGCCTCCATCAGCGCGTCGTAGGGCGTCACGTCGGATCGGTCGATTGTCTCGGCCCCGTGCGCGCGGGCCAACGTCAGCCGTTCCGGCACGTCGTCGATCACGAAGACCCGTTCCGCGCCCAGCAGGAGGCAGGACTTGAGCACGAAGAGCCCGACCGGTCCCGCGCCCCAGATCGCGACCGTGTCGCCGGGTCCGACCTCCGCGTTGACCGCCGCCTGCCAGCCGGTCGGAAAGATGTCCGTCAGGAACAGGACCTGCTCGTCCGACAGCCCGTCGGGGACCTTGAGATGCGTGGCATCGGCGAAGGGGACGCGGACGAACTCTGCCTGCCCGCCGTCCCAGCCGCCGTAGAGATGCGAGTAGCCGAACAGTCCCGCGCTCGCCTGGCCGTTCATCGCCGCCAGCTTCCCGGCGTCGCGGTTGCTCTCGTCGCACAGCGAGAACTTCTTCTGCGCGCACCAGTGGCAGGTCCCGCAGTTGATGGTGAAGGGGATGACGACCCGGTCGCCCCTGCCGAGATTGCCGACGCCGCTGCCCACGTCCTCGACCACGCCCATGAACTCGTGGCCGATGATGTCGCCCTTCTCCATCTCGGGGATGAAGCCGTCGAACATGTGCAGGTCGGATCCGCAGATCGCGGTGGAGGTGACGCGCAGGATCGCGTCGCGGGGGTGGTCGATCACCGGATCGTCGTGGGTGTCGACGCGGAAGTCTCCGGTCCCGTGGTAGGTGACGGCGCGCATGGGGCTCTCCTGTCGATGGGGGTTCTGCGGGGCGGCAACGAAGCGCCGCCCCGTCGTTGTGTCGGGGTCAGGCGGCGGGCAGGGTCGCGATCCGGTCCCGGATCTCCGCGGCCTGGGCCATGAGCAGCTGGCGGTCCTGCGGGCCGGAGCCTACGTCCCAGCCCTCCAGCGCGGTCTCGTAGGTGTCGAGCAGCATCTCCTCGCCACGCCGCACGAAGGACAGCGCATCCGCGTCGAGCGATCCAGCCCAGTCGCGCAGGGTCGTGGCGACCTTGTTCACGGTGCCCCGGATCGTGCCGTCATCGGCATCTTCGCCATGTGCGGCGAGCCGGGCGGCGATCTCGGCGGCATGGCGGGTGTGCAGGGCGTCGAGCTCCCGAGCGAGCGGCAGGATCTCCGGCTCGGCCCGCTCCTCGAGCGTTTCGTATCCGGACAGGACATCGTGGATGCCGGCGTTGACGTCGTGGAGGGCTGCGATTGTCGTATCGGTCATCCGATCGTCTCCTTGGCTGGGGGGCGGAGGAGCACCCTCCGCCCCGGGGGTTACATCTGTTCCTTCTGCGCGCCGGACTTCTCCCGCGCCTTGCCGAGGTCGGGGACCTGCCCCTCGGGCTCGGCCCTGTCGCGGGCGGAGTACTTGCCGCGCCCATCCATCGCATTGCCGCCGTTGGTCCAGACGCCCTGCGGCGTCGGCTCGTCGAGGGAGGTGTTGAGGAAGTAGTAGCTGTGCTCCATCGCCTCGTGCGCCTCGGGGGTGGAGTTCGGGATCGGCATCGTCGCCTCGATCCCGCCCAGCTCCTCGATCACGGCGAGCCACTGCTGCTGGTGCATCGTGTCGCGCGCGATCAGGAACGACAGCATGTCCTTCATGCCCGCGTCGTCGGTCATGTTGTAAAGGCGCGAAGCCAGCACCCGCCCGCTGCTCTCGGCCATCGCATTGGCCAGCATGTCCGCCCCGATATTGCCGGTGGCGTAGACGTGGGACATGTCGAAGGGCACGCCGTTCGCGTTGACCGGCATCGCGGCGAGCCCCGACGACAGCACGTGGCGCGGGTTCATGCCGCCCATGATCGCCCCGACGACGAGGTCCGCGGCCCCCGCCTCCTGCGCGTCGAGCGGGGCCTTGTCGAGGTTGAGCGCGACGGCGTGGCCGAGGAACTCGATGTGGGAGAGCTCCTCGGTGGCGGTCATCATCAGCATGTCGCGGAACCGGCTGTCGCCCCGCGCGCCCATCGCCTGGAACATGTACTGCATCGCGACGCGGATCTCGCCTTCCACGCCGCCGATGGCCTGCTGGAGGTACTTGGCGAAGACGGGGTCGGGCGTGTCGCAGCGGACTTCGTATTGCAGCTTACTCGAATGATGGAACATGATGGTCTCCTTGGGTTGCAGGTTGGAATGGGGGAGCGACGGCCGCGCGCAGCGCCGCGATCTCGCCCTCGAGCGCCGCGATCGCCGGGCGCAGGCGCGCGATCTCGGCGTGCAGGTGCGGGGTATCGGCGGCGCGCGCCGCGATGGTGTCGGCCATGCCGCCCGGCGCGCGCCCGAGCAGGCGGCAGGACGCGACGATGTGGAGCGCGTAGGGCCGGGCCACGCGTCCGCCCGCTGCCGCGATGCGCGCGACGATGCGGCGGTCCTCGTGGCAGCGGATCGCCTCGAACCCGCCGGCGGCCAGATAGGCGCGGGTCCGGAAGGCGAGGCTGGCTCCGGGCGTCTGTCCGTGGCGGGGCGACGGGTCGTGGGGCAGCGGGTGGCGCAGGCCGTCGAGTTCCGCTTCGAGCAGCGCCGCCCGGTCTTCCAATGCTCCGTGCGCGCGGACGAGCGCAGGCAGCCGCGCGAACTCCTCCGGTTCGGGGAGGATCCGTCCGCAGACGACGTCCGCGTGCCGCAGCACCGATCGCGTCAGCGCCCCCCAGCCCGGCCCGACCCGGCAATCGGCATCCGTCGTCGCCAGGATCGACGTGCCGGGTGCCAACTCGAGCGCGGCCGCCATCCCGAGACGCCGCGCCTCGCCGACGCCGCCCGGCAGCACCCCCGTCTCCAGCACGGCGACGCGCAGGCCGGGGTGCCCCGCGCGGGCCAGCCCGACCGTTCCGTCGGTGCATCCGTTGGCGATCACCAGCACGTCACGCGCGCCGCCGTCGGCGGCCAGGGATCGCAGCGCGGTCGGCAGGCGGGCTTCCTCGTCGCGCGCGGGGATCGCCACCACGAAGCGGTCCGCGCCCCATCCGGGCGGGGCGTGCAGCCGAGGTGTCATGCGGGACCCCGCGCAAGGGGGGCGAAGCGGTCGATGCGGAAGTCGGCGTGGGTGCGGAACACCGGGTCGTGGGCTCGCCCGGTGGCCGCGACGTAGAGACCACAGGCCGCCTCCCCCTCGAGCGCGTTGCCCGACGGTCCGCACCAGGTGACGGCGACGACGTCCGCGCCGGGCCAGCGGGCGTCGACCTGCTCCGCCAGGGTCGCGATCCCGGCCGGGTCGAGGAAGTAGAGGATCTCCGACAGCACGATCAGGTCGTAGAGACCGTCCGGCAGGTCGCAGGGCAGGAACCCCTGCACGAACCGCCCCTGCGGCACCGCCCGACGGGCAGCGTCGAGGGCGACGTCCACCGCATCGAGCCCGGTGTAGGCGGCGCAGCGCGGGGCGATCCGGCGTGCCAGTTCTCCGTTGCCGCAGCCCAGTTCGAGGGCGTGCGCGTAGCGGGGCCGGGGGAGGGCATCCAGCGTCGACGCATACTTCATCGCCTCGTAGGGCGAGGTGCGGAAGTCCCACGGATCGTCCGTGACGGCGTAGAGGCGGCGCAGGTGAGCGATGTCAGCCGGCATCGGCGGACCCCTCCCAGGCGTCGAAGATCTCCGGGGCGTCCGCGAAGAACGCCGCGAACCCCTCGGGCATCGCGAAGCCCTCCGGATCGTCGTGCACGACCCCGCCCCGTTGACTGGCGTGGGCCGCGATGGCGCGCGCCTTCGACCGCCGCAGATCCAGGGCCTCGAAGCGCAGGCGGCGGGTGCCGGGCGAGAGGGGCGGCTCCGCTCCGCCGGCGGCCCAGCGGGACCAGACGGGGTAGGACAGAAGGCGCAGGTCGGGGCGATGCCGCCGGACGGCCTCCGCCGCCCGCGCCGCCGCGACGTGGTCGCAATGTGCGTCGTGCCGGGAGGGGACGAGCAGCACGCGGGTGCCGAGCCGTTCGATCGTGGCGTCGATCTGCGCCGCGAGCGTTGCCCCGTCGACCAGGTGCAGCGCGGCGTCGGGGTGGCCGAGGAAGGTGAGGTCGCGCGCGGGCGTGCCGCCGAGCCGGACCACCGCCTCCGCCAGTTCCGCCCGGCGCAGGTCCGCCAATCGCGCCGGCGGCCAGTCGGTCGAGCCCGGGTGCGACGCCGCCCCGTCCGTCAGGCAGACCACATGCGCGGCGATCCCGGCCCGCCAGCAGGCGGCGAGCAGCGCGCCGCAGCCGAGGCTCTCGTCGTCTGCGTGCGGTGCCAGCACGAGCACCGGACCCGCGCCCGCGATTGCATCGAAGTCATCCATGCCAGAACCCCGACAGCGGTCCCGGCCGTGACAGGACGATGCGGCCGGCCTTCTGCGCGAAGGCATCGCGCGCCGCCTGCCGACAGTAGGTCGCCAGATCGCGGGCGATGCGGCCCGTGTCCGATCCTTCCGCAAAATGCGCCAGCCCGACGGACCGTTCGACGGCCGCGATCGCGTCCTGCGCCAGATCCTCCGTCAGCAGCCGAGCCTGGATCGACAACGCCACGGCCCGGTCCGGATCGGCCGCGCCCCCCGGGGCCCGACGCCACGCCCGCCGCCCGCTCCACCAGTCCGAAGGCCGCCATCGCCCGCGCCAGGAGCGGGGCCAATCGCGCGACCTGCGCCTCCGCCTCCAGATGGCCGCGCGCGTTCAGCACGTCCCGCGCCGCCGCCAGCAGACCGAGCGTGCCGCCCAGCTGCACCGCCGCGATCCGCCAGACGCCGCCGAGGAACGTCGGCTCGACGAAGTAGTCCCCCGGCCCCCCGATCCAGTCGAACGGCAGCCCCGTCAGGTCGATGTCGCCGGAAACCGTCGCCCGCATCCCGAGCATGCGCCATGTCTCCGGGCGGTGACGGTCCGGATCCGTCACGTCGACCAGGGCCAGTCGGGTGCCGTCCTCCACCGCGACCGTCACGATCGCCGCCGTCACTACGCCCAGACCGGAAGCGTAGCGCTTGCCGCCGGTCAGACGATCGCCGTCCCATCTCAGAGGGTCCGATCCGTCCGCGCCCCAGACACCGTAGATCGCGCCCACCTTTGCCAAGGCCGGAGCAAGCCGGTCCAGCAAGTCACGGGCGTTCACGTGTCCCTCGATCAGCCGGGCTACCGGAAGGTTGGCCTCCGCGATGGAGACGAGCCGCGCGCAGACATCGGAACCGTCATCGTCCGAGAACCAGCCTTTGGAGAGGATCTGATCCACGGACACCCTTGCCGACGCCCCTTCGTCCTCGCCCCCTGCGGAGCCATGCAGAAGCGACATCAGGTCGACATCGTCGATGGGCTGATATTTGTTAATGTATACAACTCCCTACGCAAGGAAGAACCGATCCGCGCAGCCGAGGTTCCATAGGGTGGAGCAAACGAGCGGATCCGCGTCGAACCGCGGTCGATCGCCCGGATCCGGACGATGGTCGATGGTTCGAGTTCCTGACAGCCAGGCGTCGAACTGGGGGCCCCGGGATCCGTAGGTCTTCTACCCTCAGGTTCGAGAGCCGAAGGTCGACCCGGGGACGAGTCCTGACCTCGCCGGCTTTCCTGTCTCGAGGCAAAGCTTTCGGGTGCGCGAGACCCTATCCCTTCTCCGCGCACCGGCAGAAGCCGTCGGACATCCGTCCGAAGGAACGACCGACGGATCTTCTGGAACGACGATCGACCTCGCCTCGTACGGCGAGGATTCCGCGACCCGCGCTCATCCCGGCGGCGGCCGGTTCATCCTTCCCTTCATCGCGAGCCCCGCGGTGAAGCCGTGTCCGAGGGCGGAGACGAGGATGGTGAAGCCGACGAGGGCCCAGAGCGGCTCCTCGTCCCAGAACTCCACCTGCCCCGCGGCGTAGGCCAAGTAGTAGATCGAGCCGATCCCGCGCACGCCGTAGATCGCGACCACCCATCGGTCCCGGCCCCGAAGGTCCGACCTCGACAGCGACATCCAGCCGGCGAGGGGCCGCACGACGAGCAGCAGCAGCAGGGCGATCGCCGCCCCGGCGAGGGTGAGCCCTTCGAGGAGCAGCGGCAGCACCGCGCCGAGGGCGAAGAGGAGCACGGCCGTCAGAGCGTGCTCGACCGCTTCGGTGAAGTCGTGGAGCTGGCGGTGGAACGCATGGTCCGCCTCGACCCGCCGCAGCGTGATGCCCGCGACGGCGACGGCGATGAAGCCGTAGCCCTCCACGAGCTCGGTCGTCCCGTAGCAGAGCAGGACGCCCGCAAGCGCCACCACGCCCGACGCGGTGTCGGCGAGCACGGCCTTGCGCGGCACGAAGAACAGGATCTGCCCCAGGGCCCAGCCCCCGGCGGCGCCCATGACCGCGCCGACCGCGATGCGCCAGAGGACGTCGCGCGCGAACCATTCCAGCGCCCAGCTGCCCGGCGACAGGCCCTCCACCGCCACGATGAGCCCCAGGTAGACGAAGGGAAAGGCCAGCCCGTCGTTGAGCGCGGCTTCGGTCGTCAGCGCGAAGCGGACCGGATGCTCCCCGCCCTCCAGCGGCGGGCCGACCTGCACGTCGCCGGCCAGCACCGGATCGGTCGGGGCCATCACCGCGCCCAGCAGGATCGCCCCGGCGACGGTCATGCCGGCCAGCGTGTAGCCCAGAAGTGCGACCGCGAGGATCGTGAGCGGCATGGCCACGGCCAGCAGGCGGATCGTCGGCCCCCAATGCGTCAGGCTCGACAGGTCGTCGATCCGCAGCCCCGTGGCGAAGAGGGCGATGATGACGGTCAGCTCGGCCACGATCTCCCAGAGGTAGGGATCCTGCCGCGGGTCCGGGATCGCGGGCAGGCCGGGGAACAGCGCGAAGGCGGCCATGCCGAAGAGGATCAGCAACCCCGACGCCGCCGGCTCGTGCCGGCTGACGAAGCGCGGCAGCCAGTAGGCCAGGATCACGGCGGCCCCCACGGCGGCCAGCGCGAAATGGTAGGGATAGAGGCCGAAGAAGGGCGCGTCTTCCATGGGGGGTCATCTTCCGCTGCAAACGACGTCGCCCGCTGCAGGCGACGTTCGTGACGCGATGCACCGGACAGCAGATGGCGGGGATCCGCCAGAGGGTCGATGCGGAACGGCGTTCTTCGTCGAGTGGAACCGGTGGTGCGGCCCGGGTCGAAGTCGATGGTGCACAGCTCCGATCGTCCTGGATGGACGGCGTCCCGCCGAGCCTGACGGATGCCCCGGACAAGTCTTGCCCCATCCTCGACCGACCCCGGAGAGGCGTAGGATGGCTCTGGACCGCCCCAGTCGGCCGAAGAGCACGAATGATGGGCTCCCGCGATCGAGACCGCCGTGGCCCTGTTCATGGCCGCGGGGCTGTGCAGAACGATCGGGCTGACCGGCATGACGACCTCCGTGATCGCCGCGTCCTTCCTCGTAGCGACCCCCCCGGTGGCGACCCTGTGGAAGACCGTCTACCGGATCGGGGGCATGTTCGCTGGAACGGCGCTCGGCGCGGCAGGGGCGCTCCGGGGGGCCGGCGAACGGAGGCGAGATCCCGGTGATCTTCTTTCCCGCTTCCGGCACCGTCGTCGGCATGCTCGCGCCTCGTCAGGCGGCGCTGACCGACACGGCTGCGATAGGAACCGTGGTGGCGGCCAACGGCGCGGCGGGTCGGCAGCCGCCGGGGGCCGTCGTCTTCGCTACCTCCGCGCGGCTGCTCGTCGGATCCCTGGCCGCGGTCCGCACGGTCTGGCTCTTCGAGAAGACGCGGACGGTGATCGCAGCTCGCATGCGGTAGATGTTTCCGAGCATCGCTCAGATGGGGTCGACGTCCCAACTGGCGAAAGGATAGACGGTAAGACAGGGAGACCCGTTTCTCCTCCGGATCTACGGAGGGTCCGCGGGTTCGTGTCCGGAGCTACGCGGCGCGCATTTCCAGCCCCTTCTTCGTCACGAATTCGGCCGGCGGGATGTTCCCAAGGGCGGAATGTGGGCGATGGTGATTATAGTCGTGCTGCCAAGGCACAGATTTCCTGGCGGGCATGGCCAAGCGACGAGAACGGCGTCTCATCTGATACCCGGCAGGCGATTTGCAGGGCAAATCTGCCGAGAGGGCCGGAAGCGGCCGTTGAAGCTCTCGATGGAGCCGTTCGGCATCGGCTTTCCCCCTCTCGGGATCATGCTTCGCATGACCCTGCCGGGCAGCGGGACGCGATGCAATGCCATTCGATCCCGGTGCGCCGGCACCAGGACAGGATCGCCATCGAGGTGAACTCGGTGCCCCCTGTCGGCAGATTTGCCCTGCAGATCGCCTGCCGGGCAGCGGTCGTCCGAAACCAGCATCGGCCACCGCGTCCCCAAGGCCCGCTTCCGACCGCCCCGGCGGCGCACTCGAAGCCGTTCCCCGAGATGGAGACGCCGCAGCTTCTCGAGCCTTCTCGGGACATCGCTGCGCGATACCGTGCCGGGCGACGGGACGCTGGCTCACGCCGTGCGCTGCACGGGCCTGGGCCACCGCCTCCCGCCTGGCGCTCCCATTTTTTGCCGCGACATCTTCCAGGATCGCGTTGTCCATTGCCCGGCGGGGAAACCCGGCGCGGTTCACATCTCGCCTCCGACGTCTCCCTCAGCTCTCCATGAGATCCAGCATCATCTCGTCCGACGTGACGAGGGCGAGACCCTCGACCTCGCCCGTCGCGAAGATGATCCGGTCGAACGGATCGCGGTGGGGCCAAG
>CAVWRZ010000009.1:0-49494 GCA_963757495.1 uncultured Alphaproteobacteria bacterium | reverse complement strand
GAGCGGGTTATCGCTCAGGAACTCTCTGGCACCGCGGGCGTTCTGAGACATGCGGCCCCACGGGCAGATCGAAACATTCGGCAGATCACAGCCGACGACAGCGAGGTACGAACATGGCCCAGCCCCCGAACGATTTCCGAGAGCCCAAGGTGACGGACACGAAGACCGACGGAGGGATGGGCAAGTGGATCGGGATCGCCGTCGCTGCGATCCTGGCGCTGCTGCTGCTCGCCTGGCTTTTCGGGGCCTTCGGCGACGATGACGTCGAGACGACCACGGTGCCGATCCAGGACGATGCCGTCGTGGTCGAGGATCCTGTCGTCGTCACCGAATGACGTGACATCGAAGTCATGATGCCGAGATGACGCCCGGGCCTCCGGTCCGGGCGTCTCTGACAAGGGCAGCCCGCGAAGATCGTGCGATCTTCCCTGTCACTCCGCGGCCCGATCGCCTGAGCGTCCCTGCGAGCGGGATTGCCCCGCCTTGCGCAGGAGCATCCGCCCCCATGACCGATCCCGTTCTCTTCGCCGCCGGGACCATCCTCGTCGCCGCCGTCTTCTACGACTTCCTGCGCACGACGATCAGCATGAGTGGCCTGGGCTTCGTCAGCCGAAGCGTGGCGAAGGGCCTGCGGAGACTGGGCTTCCGGGCCGCGCGCTGGACGGAACGGCGGTTCGACCTGTCCATCCGCGGCCTGATCGGACCGGCGCATCGGCAATCGCGCTGACCTGGATCGTGCTCCACGCCGTCGGCTACACGCTCATGTTCCGGGCGGGGGTGTCGCTCGTGGAAAGCCGGTCCGGCGATCCGGCGAACCTCGTGCAGACGACGGCCTTCGTCGGCTCGGCGCTCTCCACGCTCGGGGCCTCGACGGTGCAGGTGACGACGGGCTGGTGGGACATGCTGTCGATGGTGGCGGCGGTGAACGGCATGATCGTCCTGACCCTCTCGGTCAGCTTCCTGCTCAACATCCTCCAGACGACGGCGAGAACCTTCGCGATGCGTTACCGCGCGCTCATGGACCAGAGCACCGACGTGGACCGGGGGAGGCGCTCGACCGCGTCGCAGGTCTGGGGCCGGATCTCTGCCAGGTGGCGGTCCGGTTCACGGCCTCCCCGCTGCTCGGGGTCTTGTCTCCTGACGATTCCCGGATGGATTTTCCGGCCGCCATCCTCGACCTCTGCGACTTCCTGGAGGGCAAGGGCGAGGTGTTCGGCGGGGACCGGATCACCGGGATCGACGGTGTCGAGCTGCGCGCGGCCATCGCCCTGCTGGGGCGGCATACCTCCGCCAGCGACGTGGACGACGACTTCGCGGCGGCCCGCGCCTGGGCCAGGATCCATACGCTGGACATTCCGACCTGAAGGCTTTGCGGGGGGGCTACCGCCGCCCGCGTTGGACCCCCGCCGCCAGCATTGCCGCCGCGAAGGTCGCCCCCGCGATGGAAAGCGAGGCCAGCGGATGCATCTGGGCGCGCATGAAGAGGCTGTCCTCGCGGGCGCGGGGGCCGGGCTGGTTCGAGCGGGTCTCCCGGCCCGCGCGCTGTCGTGGAGATTGTCGCCGCATGCCCGGACGGGGGGCGTGTCGGAGGTCTGGAGCATCTTGCCCATCAGCTCCATGCCGATGTCGGTCAGCGTCGGCGCGAGCTGACCCGCCTTGGCCGTGAGCCAGCCGGCCCCGCCGACGTCCAGATCGCGGATGTGGTGCGTGCAGGCCCAGGCGATGCCGTCCGCCACCACTTCGGGGGCATAGGCCCGTGGCGGGTTCCTCGTGCCCCCTCCGAGCCCAAGTAGTTCCGTGCATGCTCCATATAGGCCGTGTCCACCGATCCCGGCTTGATCAGCGTGATCGACAGGTCGAGCCCCTCGCGCGCCTACTCCATGCGCAGCGCGTACGTCACCGCTTTCACCGCCGTGCCTGGAGGCGGAATAGGGCCCTTGCAGGATCATCGTGCGGTCCGAGAGCTGCGAGCCGACGGTGACGATCCCGGCCGGACCGTTGCCCGCCCGGTGCAGGCGGAGCGCTTCGAGCATGGCCGTTCACCACCGCCCAGTAGTTCGTCTCGAACAGCCGGCGGTGATCCTGGGGCGTGACCTCCTCCACGGTGCCGTAGATCGCCACGCCGGCGTCGTTGATCCAGGTGTCGATCCGACCCCAGCGGTCGATCCCGGCCTGCGCCGCCGCACGCAGCGCCTCCGCATCCGCCACGTCGGCCGGCGCGGCCAGGGCGTCTGGCAGTTCGGCGGCGAGGGCCGCACAATCCTCGGCACCGCGCGCGACGAGGATCAGGCGGGCTTTCGCGGCGGAAAGCCTGCGTGCGGTGGCGAGGCCGATGCCGGAGGTGGCACCGGTCAGCAGGATCACCTGATCGGACAGGGGGCGGAAGCGCATGGGAAGTCTCCTTCGTCGGATGGGGTCAGGGGGTGAGGACGACCTTGACGCAGTCGTCCTTCTTGTCGCGGAACGTCTCGTAGAGCTTCGGCGCGTCAGCGAGCTTGCCGCGGTGGGTGATGAGGAACGTCGGGTCGATCCGCCCCTCCTGGATGTGGTCGAGCAGCGTGGGCGCATGCGCCATCACGTCGGTCTGTCCCATCCGGAAGGTCAGCGCCTTGGCGAAGGCCGCCCCGATGGGGAACTTGTCGACGATGGCGGCATAGACGCCGGGGATGGAGACGATCCCGCCCTTGCGGCAGCACATGATCGCCTCGCGCAGCACGTGCGGGCGGCCCGTCTCCTGGAACGTCGCCGTCTTGACCCGGTCGTAGACGGTGTCGATCACGCCGGAGCCGTGCGCCTCCAGGCCGACCGCGTCGATGACCTTGCCGGGCAGCATGCCGTTCGTCGCCTCCATCAGCGCGTCGTAGGGCGTCACGTCGGATCGGTCGATTGTCTCGGCCCCGTGCGCGCGGGCCAACGTCAGCCGTTCCGGCACATCGTCGATCACGAAGACCCGTTCCGCGCCCAGCAGGAGGCAGGACTTGAGCACGAAGAGCCCGACCGGTCCCGCGCCCCAGATCGCGACCGTGTCGCCGGGTCCGACCTCCGCGTTGACCGCCGCCTGCCAGCCGGTCGGGAAGATGTCCGTCAGGAACAGGACCTGCTCGTCCGACAGCCCGTCGGGAACCTTGAGATGCGTGGCATCGGCGAAGGGGACGCGGACGAACTCTGCCTGTCCGCCGTCCCAGCCGCCGTAGAGATGCGAGTAGCCGAACAGCCCCGCGCTCGCCTGACCGTTCATCGCCGCCAGCTTCCCGGCGTCGCGGTTGCTCTCGTCGCACAGCGAGAACTTCCTCTGCGCGCACCAGTGGCAGGTCCCGCAGTTGATGGTGAAGGGGATGACGACCCGGTCGCCCCTGCCGAGATTGCCGACGCCGCTGCCCACGTCCTCGACCACGCCCATGAACTCGTGGCCGATGATGTCGCCCTTCTCCATCTCGGGGATGAAGCCGTCGAACATGTGCAGGTCGGATCCGCAGATCGCGGTGGAGGTGACGCGCAGGATCGCGTCGCGGGGGTGGTCGATCACCGGATCGTCGTGGGTGTCGACGCGGAAGTCTCCGGTCCCGTGGTAGGTGACGGCGCGCATGGGGCTCTCCTGTCGATGGGGGTTCTGCGGGGCGGCAACGAAGCGCCGCCCCGTCGTTGTGTCGGGGTCAGGCGGCGGGCAGGGTCGCGATCCGGTCCCGGATCTCCGCGGCCTGGGCCATGAGCAGCTGGCGGTCCTGCGGGCCGGAGCCGACGTCCCAGCCCTCCAGCGCGGTCTCGTAGGTGTCGAGCAGCATCTCCTCGCCACGCCGCACGAAGGACAGCGCATCCGCGTCGAGCGATCCGGCCCAGTCGCGCAGGGTCGTGGCGACCTTGTTCACGGTGCCCCGGATCGTGCCGTCATCGGCATCTTCGCCATGTGCGGCGAGCCGGGCGGCGATCTCGGCGGCATGGCGGGTGTGCAGGGCGTCGAGCTCCCGAGCGATCCCCATGATCTCCGGCTCGGCCCGCTCCTCGAGCGTTTCGTATCCGGACAGGACATCGTGGATGCCGGCGTTGACGTCGTGGAGGGCTGCGATTGTCGTATCGGTCATCCGATCGTCTCCTTGGCTGGGGGGCGGAGGAGCACCCTCCGCCCCGGGGGTTACATCTGTTCCTTCTGCGCGCCGGACTTCTCCCGCGCCTTGCCGAGGTCGGGGACCTGCCCCTCGGGCTCGGCCCTGTCGCGGGCGGAGTACTTGCCGCGCCCATCCATCGCATTGCCGCCGTTGGTCCAGACGCCCTGCGGCGTCGGCTCGTCGAGGGAGGTGTTGAGGAAGTAGTAGCTGTGCTCCATCGCCTCGTGCGCCTCGGGGGTGGAGTTCGGGATCGGCATCGTCGCCTCGATCCCGCCCAGCTCCTCGATCACGGCGAGCCACTGCTGCTGGTGCATCGTGTCGCGCGCGATCAGGAACGACAGCATGTCCTTCATGCCCGCGTCGTCGGTCATGTTGTAAAGGCGCGAAGCCAGCACCCGCCCGCTGCTCTCGGCCATCGCATTGGCCAGCATGTCCGCCCCGATATTGCCGGTGGCGTAGACGTGGGACATGTCGAAGGGCACGCCGTTCGCGTTGACCGGCATCGCGGCCAGCCCAGACGACAGCACATGGCGCGGGTTCATGCCGCCCATGATCGCTCCGACGACGAGGTCCGCGGCCCCCGCCTCCTGCGCGTCGAGCGGGGCCTTGTCGAGATTGAGCGCGACGGCGTGGCCGAGGAACTCGATGTGGGAGAGCTCCTCGGTGGCGGTCATCATCAGCATGTCGCGGAACCGGCTGTCGCCCCGCGCGCCCATCGCCTGGAACATGTACTGCATCGCGACGCGGATCTCGCCTTCCACGCCGCCGATGGCCTGCTGGAGGTACTTGGCGAAGACGGGGTCGGGGGTGTCGCAGCGGACTTCGTATTGCAGCTTACTCGAATGATGGAACATGATGGTCTCCTTGGGTTGCAGGTTGGAATGGGGGAACGACGGCCGCGCGCAGCGCCGCGATCTCGCCCTCGAGCGCCGCGATCGCCGGGCGCAGGCGCGCGATCTCGGCATGCAGGTGCGGGGTATCGGCGGCGCGCGCCGCGATGGTGTCGGCCATGCCGCCCGGCGCGCGCCCGAGCAGGCGGCAGGACGCGACGATGTGGAGCGCGTAGGGCCGGGCCACGCGTCCGCCCGCTGCCGCGATGCGCGCGACGATGCGGCGGTCCTCGTGGCAGCGGATCGCCTCGAACCCGCCGGCTGCCAGATAGGCGCGGGTCCGGAAGGCGAGGCTGGCTCCGGGCGTCTGTCCGTGGCGGGGCGACGGGTCGTGGGGCAGCGGGTGGCGCAGCCCGTCGAGTTCCGCTTCGAGCAGCGCCGCCCGGTCTTCCAATGCCCCGTGCGCGCGGACGAGCGCAGGCAGCCGCGCGAACTCCTCCGGTTCGGGGAGGATCCGTCCGCAGACGACGTCCGCGTGCCGCAGCACCGATCGCGTCAGCGCCCCCCAGCCCGGCCCGACCCGGCAATCGGCATCCGTCGTCGCCAGGATCGACGTGCCGGGTGCCAACTCGAGCGCGGCCGCCATCCCGAGACGCCGCGCCTCGCCGACGCCGCCCGGCAGCACCCCCGTCTCCAGCACGGCGACGCGCAGGCCGGGGTGCCCTGCGCGGGCCAGCCCGACCGTTCCGTCCGTGCATCCGTTGGCGATCACCAGCACGTCACGCGCGCCGCCGTCGGCGGCCAGGGCTCGCAGCGCGGTCGGCAGGCGGGCTTCCTCGTCGCGCGCGGGGATCGCCACCACGAAGCGGTCCGCGCCCCATCCGGGCGGGGCGTGCAGCCGAGGTGTCATGCGGGACCCCGCGCAAGGGGGGCGAAGCGGTCGATGCGGAAGTCGGCGTGGGTGCGGAAGACCGGCTCGTGGGCTCGCCCGGTGGCCGCGACGTAGAGACCACAGGCCGCCTCCCCCTCGAGCGCGTTGCCCGACGGTCCGCACCAGGTGACGGCGACGACGTCCGCGCCGGGCCAGCGGGCGTCGATCTGCTCCGCCAGGGTCGCGATCCCGGCCGGGTCGAGGAAGTAGAGGATCTCCGACAGCACGATCAGGTCGTAGAGACCGTCCGGCAGGTCGCAGGGCAGGAACCCCTGCACGAACCGCCCCTGCGGCACCGCCCGACGGGCAGCGTCGAGGGCGACGTCCACCGCATCGAGCCCGGTGTAGGCGGCGCAGCGCGGGGCGATCCGGCGTGCCAGTTCTCCGTTGCCGCAGCCCAGTTCGAGGGCGTGCGCGTAGCGGGGCCGGGGGAGGGCCTCCAGCGTCGACGCATACTTCATCGCCTCGTAGGGCGAGGTGCGGAAGTCCCACGGATCGTCCGTGACGGCGTAGAGGCGGCGCAGGTGAGCGATGTCAGTCGGCATCGGCGGACCCCTCCCAAGCGTCGAAGATCTCCGGGGCGTCCGCGAAGAACGCCGCGAACCCCTCGGGCATCGCGAAGCCCTTCGGATCGTCGTGCACGACCCCGCCCCGTTGACTGGCGTGGGCCGCGATGGCGCGCGCCTTCGACCGCCGCAGATCCAGGGCCTCGAAGCGCAGGCGGCGGGTGCCGGGCGAGAGGGGCGGCTCCGCTCCGCCGGCGGCCCAGCGGGACCAGACGGGGTAGGACAGAAGGCGCAGGTCGGGGCGATGCCGCCGGACGGCCTCCGCCGCCCGCGCCGCCGCGACGTGGTCGCAATGTGCGTCGTGCCGGGAGGGGACGAGCAGCACGCGGGTGCCGAGCCGTTCGATCGTGGCGTCGATCTGCGCCGCGAGCGTTGCCCCGTCGACCAGGTGCAGCGCGGCGTCGGGGTGGCCGAGGAAGGTGAGGTCGCGCGCGGGCGTGCCGCCGAGCCGGACCACCGCCTCCGCCAGTTCCGCCCGGCGCAGGTCCGCCAATCGCGCCGGCGGCCAGTCGGTCGAGCCCGGGTGCGACGCCGCCCCGTCCGTCAGGCAGACCACATGCGCGGCGATCCCGGCCCGCCAGCAGGCGGCGAGCAGCGCGCCGCAGCCGAGGCTCTCGTCGTCTGCGTGCGGTGCCAGCACGAGCACCGGACCCGCGCCCGCGATTGCATCGAAGTCATCCATGCCAGAACCCCGACAGCGGTCCCGGCCGTGACAGGACGATGCGGCCGGCCTTCTGCGCGAAGGCATCGCGCGCCGCCTGCCGACAGTAGGTCGCCAGATCGCGGGCGATGCGGCCCGTGTCCGATCCTTCCGCAAAATGCGCCAGCCCGACGGACCGTTCGACGGCCGCGATCGCGTCCTGCGCCAGATCCTCGGTCAGCAGCCGAGCCTGGATCGACAACGCCACGGCCCGGTCCGGATCGGCGGCCCCCCCGGGGCCCGACGCCACGCCCGCCGCCCGCTCCACCAGTCCGAAGGCCGCCATCGCCCGCGCCAGGAGCGGGGCCAATCGCGCGACCTGCGCCTCCGCATCCAGATGGCCGCGCGCGTTCAGCACGTCCCGCGCCGCCGCCAGCAGACCGAGCGTGCCGCCCAGCTGCACCGCCGCGATCCGCCAGACGCCGCCGAGGAACGTCGGCTCGACGAAGTAGTCCCCCGGCCCCCCGATCCAGTCGAACGGCAGCCCCGTCAGGTCGATGTCGCCGGAAACCGTCGCCCGCATCCCGAGCATGCGCCATGTCTCCGGGCGGTGACGGTCCGGATCCGTCACGTCGACGAGGGCCAGTCGGGTGCCGTCCTCCACCGCGACCGTCACGATCGCCGCCGTCACTACGCCCAGACCGGAAGCGTAGCGCTTGCCGCCGGTCAGACGATCGCCGTCCCATCTCAGAGGGTCCGATCCGTCCGCGCCCCAGACACCGTAGACCGCGCCCACCTTTGCCAAGGCCGGAGCAAGCCGGTCCAGCAAGTCACGGGCGTTCACGTGTCCCTCGATCAGCCGGGCTACCGGAAGGTTGGCCTCCGCGATGGAGACGAGCCGCGCGCAGACATCGGAACCGTCATCGTCCGAGAACCAGCCTTTGGAGAGGATCTGATCCACGGACACCCTTGCCGACGCCCCTTCGTCCTCGCCCCCTGCGGAGAAATGCAGAAGCGACGTCAGGTCGACATCGTCGATGGGCTGATATTTGTTAATGTATACAACTCCCTACGCAAGGAAGAACCGATCCGCGCAGCCGAGGTTCCATAGGGTGGAGCAAACGAGCGGATCCGCGTCGAACCGCGGTCGATCGCCCGGATCCGGACGATGGTCGATGGTTCGAGTTCCTGACCACCAGGCGTCGAACTGGGGGCCCCGGGATCCGTAGGTCTTCTACCCTCAGGTTCGAGAGCCGAAGGTCGACCCGGGGACGAGTCCTGACCTCGCCGGCTTTCCCGTCTCGAAGCAAAGCTTTCGGGTGCGCGAGACCCTATCTCTTCTCCGCGCACCGGCAGAAGCCGCGGACATCCGTTCGAAGGAACGACCGACGGATCTTCTGGAACGACGATCGACCTCGCCTCGTACGGCGAGGATTCCGCGACCCGCGCTCATCCCTGCGGCGGCCGGTCCATCCTCCCCTTCATCGCGAGCCCCGCGGTGAAGCCGTGTCCGAGGGCGGAGACGAGGATGGTGAAGCCGACGAGGGCCCAGAGCGGCTCCTCGTCCCAGAACTCCACCTGCCCCGCGGCGTAGGCGAGGTAGTAGATCGAGCCGATCCCGCGCACGCCGTAGATCGCGACCACCCATCGGTCCCGGCCCTGCAGATCGGACTTCGACAGCGAGATCCAGCCGGCGAGGGGCCGCACGACGAGCAGCAGCAGCAGGGCGATCGCCGCTCCGGCGAAGGTGAGCCCTTCGAGGAGCAGCGGCAGCACCGCGCCGAGGGCGAAGAGGAGCACGGCCGTCAGAGCGTGCTCGACCGCTTCGGTGAAGTCGTGCAGCTGGCGGTGGAACGCATGGTCCGCCTCGACCCGCCGCAGCGTGATGCCCGCGACGGCGACGGCGATGAAGCCGTAGCCCTCCACGAGCTCGGTCGTCCCGTAGCAGAGCAGGACGCCCGCAAGCGCCACCACGCCCGACGCGGTGTCGGCGAGCACGGCCTTGCGCGGCACGAAGAACAGGATCTGCCCCAGGGCCCAGCCCCCGGCGACGCCCATGACCGCGCCGACCGCGATGCGCCAGAGGACATCGCGCGCGAACCATTCCAGCGCCCAGCTGCCCGGCGACAGGCCCTCCACCGCCACGATGAGCCCCAGGTAGACGAAGGGAAAGGCCAGCCCGTCGTTGAGCGCGGCTTCGGTCGTCAGCGCGAAGCGGACCGGATGCTCCCCGCCCTCCAGCGGCGGGCCGACCTGCACGTCGCCGGCCAGCACCGGATCGGTCGGGGCCATCACCGCGCCCAGCAGGATCGCCCCGGCGACGGTCATGCCGGCGAGCGTGTAGCCCAGAAGTGCCACCGCGAGGATCGTGAGCGGCATGGCCACGGCCAGCAGGCGGATCGTCGGCCCCCAATGCGTCAGGCTCGACAGGTCGTCGATCCGCAGCCCCGTGGCGAAGAGGGCGATGATGACGGTCAGCTCGGCCACGATCTCCCAGAGGTAGGGATCCTGCCGCGGGTCCGGGATCGCGGGCAGGCCGGGGAACAGCGCGAAGGTGGCCATGCCGAAGAGGATCAGCAACCCCGACGCCGCCGGCTCGTGCCGGCTGACGAAGCGCGGCAGCCAGTAGGCCAGGATCACGGCGGCCCCCACGGCGGCCAGCGCGAAATGGTAGGGATAGAGGCCGAAGAAGGGCGCGTCTTCCATCGAGGGTCATCTTCCGCTGCAAACGACGTCGCCCGCTGCAGGCGACATTCGTGACGCGATGCACCGGACAGCAGATGGCGGGGATCCGCCAGAGGGTCGATGCGGAACGGCGTTCTTCGTCGAGTGGAACCGGTGGTGCGGCCCGGGTCGAAGTCGATGGTGCACAGCTCCGATCGTCCTGGATGGACGGCGTCCCGCCGAGCCCGACGGGTGCCCCGGACAAGTCTTGCCCCATCCTCGACCGACCTCGGAGAGGCGTAGGATGGCTATGGACCGCCCCAGTCGGCCGAAGAGCACGAATGATAGGCTCCCGCGATCGAGACCGCCGTGGCCCTGTTCATGGCCGCGGGGCTGTGCAGAACGATCGGGCTGACCGGCATGACGACCTCCATGATCGCCGCGTCCTTCCTCGTAGCGACTCCCCCCGGTGGCGACCCTGTGGAAGACCGTCTACCGGATCGGGGGCATGTTCGCTGGAACGGCGCTCGGCGCGGCAGGGGCGCTGTGGGGGGCCGGCGAACGGAGGCGAGATCCCGGTGATCTTCTTTCCCGCTTTCGGCACCGTCGTCGGCATGCTCGCGCCTCGTCAGGCGGCGCTGACCGACACGGCCGCGATAGGGCCGTGGTGGCGGCCAACGGCGCGGCGGGTCGGCAGCCGCCGGGGGCCGTCGTCTTCGCTACCTCCGCGCGGCTGCTCGTCGGATCCCTGGCCGCGGTCCGCACGGTCTGGCTCTTCGAGAAGACGCGGACGGTGATCGCAGCTCGCATGCGGTAGATGTTTCCGAGCATCGCTCAGATGGGGTCGACGTCCCAACTGGCGAAAGGATAGACGGTAAGACAGGGAGACCCGTTTCTCCTCCGGATCTACGGAGGGTCCGCGGGTTCGTGTCCGGAGCTACGCGGCGCGCATTTCCAGCCCCTTCTTCGTCACGAATTCGGCCGGCGGGATGTTCCCAAGGGCGGAATGTGGGCGATGGTGATTATAGTCGTGCTGCCAGGCACAGATTTCCTGGCGGGCATGGCCAAGCGACGAGAACGGCGTCTCATCTGATACCCGGCAGGCGATCTGCAGGGCAAATCTGCCGAGAGGGCCGGAAGCGGCCGTCGAAGCTCTCGATGGAGCCGTTCGGCATCGGCTTTCCCCCTCTCGGGATCATGCTTCGCATGACCCTGCCGGGCAGCGGGACGCGATGCAATGCCATTCGATCCCGGTGCGCCGGCACCAGGACAGGATCGCCATCGAGGTGAACTCGGTGCCCCCTGTCGGCAGATTTGCCCTGCAGATCGCCTGCCGGGCAGCGGTCGTCCGAAGCCAGCATCGGCCACCGCGTCCCCAAGGCCCGCTTCCGACCGCCCCGGCGGCGCACTCGAAGCCGTTCCCCGAGATGGAGACGCCGCAGCTTCTCGAGCCTTCTCGGGACATCGCTGCGCGATACCGTGCCGGGCGACGGGACGCTGGCTCACGCCGTGCGCTGCACGGGCCTGGGCCACCGCCTCCCGCCTGGCGCTCCCATTTTTTGCCGCGACATCTTCCAGGATCGCGTTGTCCATTGCCCGGCGGGGAAACCCGGCGCGGTTCACATCTCGCCTCCGACGTCTCCTTCAGCTCTCCATGAGATCTAGCAGCGTCTCGTCCGACGTGACGAGGGCGAGACCCTCGACCTCGCCCGTCGCGAAGATGATCCGGTCGAACGGATCGCGGTGGGGCCAAGCATAACCGGCCGCCTTCTCGGCGATCGCCGCGGACATCGCCACCGTCTCGATGCCCGAGGCGCGGGTGATCCCGATGGGGTCTCGGGCGAGCGCATCGGGCAAGGGCAGCTTGCCCAGGCGGTGCTTGAGCCGGACTTCGTACAGGCTGGCCGCGCTGATCGCGCGCGTCGCAGAAGCCTCGATACGGGCGCGCAGGGGGCGGGTCAGACTGGGAGAGTCGGTCAGCACCCAAAGCCAGATATGCGTGTCGAGCAGCAGTCGCTCGCTCATGCGCCCTCCCAGGCGTCGATTTCTTCCGGATCGGTCGGGGCCATCAAGGCAGCATCGAGCGCCCCCTGGGCCTGGGCGTCGAGGCGGACCGCTCCAAAACGAACGGGTGGCGTCTCGTAGGACTTGAGAACAGCCACCGGGCGGCCCCGGTTCGCGATGATCACCTCCTCGCCGCCAGCGACGCGCTCTATCAGCTTGGAGAGGGAGGTCTTCGCCTCGTGGATGTTGACCTGCATGGGAGACACCTGATCGGAAGACGACTTAGTCCAATATGGTCTAGTCCCGGCGATATGCAACCGGTGCGATAGGATCAACTATCCTGCGAGCCGCCGTAGGCGTTCGGGTCTGGTAGAACGGTCCAGGGCGTAGAACGCTACCCCGCGAGCATCGGCCGTTCGCGTAGCGCACGGTAGAGTCCGCCATCGCGTGCCATCAGCGCGGTCGGCGTCCCGTCCTCCACGATACGACCTCGGTCGAAGACGAGGATCCGGTCCATCCGCTCGACCGTCGCCAGCCGATGCGCGATGACCGGCGTGGTGCGCCCCTCCATCAGCCGCTCGGCGGCATCGGCCACCCGTGCTTCCGCCTCGGAGTTCGAGCGAGGACGTCGCCTCGTCCATCACCAGGACCGGCGCGTCCACAGGAAGGCGCGGGCGATGGCGACGCGCTGGCGCTCCCCGCCCGAAAGCTTCACGCCGCGCTCGCCCGCCTCCGTGCCGTAGCCCTTGGGCAGCCGGTCGATGAACTCCCCTGCCCCGGCCCGCGCCGCCGCCTCGCGCACTTGGGCCATCGTGGCACCGGGGCGGGCGTAGGCGGTGTTCTCGGCCAGCGAGCGGTGAAACAGGATCGGATCCTGCGGCACCAGCGCGACATGGGCCCGCAGCCGGGCCAGCGGGACGGAGGAAATGTTCACGCCGTCCAGCGTGATCGCGCCCGCCGTCACCTCGTGCAGCCGCTGGATCAGCTTCACGAACGTCGTCTTGCCGGACCCTGACCTTCCGACGGGCCCGACCTTCTGTCCGGCCGGGATGGTGACGTGCAGGTCGTCGAAGAGCAGGCTCGGCGCACCCTCGTAGCCGTAGCTCACATGATCGAACGACAGCGCGGCGGCGCGCGGCGGCAGACCGCGGGCCGGGGCGCGGGCGACATCCGTCTCGGAGGCGGACGCCATCGACCCGACCAGCTCCTCGGCGTCGTTCACCGCCTTCTGCAGGTTGCGCACCTCGTTGCCGATCTGGCGCAGGTAGCCATCCAGCATGCCCAGGGCGCTGACCACGAAGGCGATCTCCCCCGCGCCCGCCGCGCCCCGCACGAAGGCCAGCAGCGACCCGGACGACGAGCCACCCGAGAAGGAACGGAGTGAAGATCGGCCGCTGGAAGAACCGGAACAGGCCGTCGAAGATCAGGGCCGAGGTCCGTATCAGGAGGGTGGGTCCGGATCCAGGTCAGGGGCAGCGGAGGACACGGTACTGCCACCACCAGGAGAGACCGATCCGGAGAGCGTGCCATCACCGGAGGACGACGACCCGCCGTAGTCTGCGAAGGCCTCGCAGTCCTGATCGCGGGCGTCGTTGCATGAAGCCTGCCTGGGATTCACATCGGGAGTCCGGCGGCATAGCCGATCGGCATGTCCAAACCTACGCCCGCCCGCTATCGCACCCTGAACTGGTCCGCCTGCAACGCCGCGCTGCATGAGCGCGTGTCGCTGACGGTCTGGTTCGACGCGGCGATGCCGTGGCGTGCGGCGCCGTCCGGCAAGCGCGGCGCGCAGCCCGCCTATAGCGACGCCGCCGTCCAGGCCTGCCTGACGGTCGAAGTCCTGTTCGGCCTGCCGCTCCGATGGACGACGGGCTTCGGAGCCAGTCTTCTGAAGCTGGCGGACCTCGACTGGCCGGTGCCGGACGTCCCGGCGCTCTGTCGACGGCAGAGGATCTTGGCCGTGCAACTGCCCTACCGCGGCTCGGGCGGCCCCCTTCACCCGTTGGTGGATAGCACGGGCATCAAGGTCCGCGGGATCGGCGAGTGGCACGCCCGAAAGCATCCCTCTCGGGACCATGCTTCGCATGACCCTGCCGGGCCAGCCCCGGCACGTTCGCCATAGGTCTCGAACGGATGGCGACCCAGGGCTGACCGAGAGACGAGGCTCTGCGCGCCATCGAGCGACTTGGCCGAACGATCTGGTGCCGCTGGTGAGGGGCGGCCCGCCACCGGTCCGAGGACGGCCCCCAACGATACCACCGCCGCAGCCGCGTCGAGACCGAGATGAAATGCATGGAACTCCTGGGCCCGAAGCTCATGTCCCGCAACTTCGACCGTCAGACCGCCGAACTTCGAGTCCGCATCCACTGCCCGGCAGGGTCATGCATCGCATGATCCCGAGAGGGGCCATCCTCAACCGCTTCACCGCACTCGGCATCCCCGTCACGCAGCCCGTCGGCTGACATCAGACGGAGAAAGGGGGCCCCCGACCTTGAGACGCTTCGTGCAACAGCGCCCTTTCGTGGTGAAGATCGGCAGACAGCAAATCAGAGCTTACATCAGTGTCCAGTTTTCGGGGGGCACCTCACTGGTCCACCGCGGCAAGTGCGCATATTCTTCGGAATCTTGCCCTGCAGAGCCAAGCAGACCGGCTGGTCGAACTCTATAACGAGCTTCTGAGGTGACGGCAGGATGATCGATCCCGCGATCCTCCGGGTCCGGCCGCCCGAGACTACGCCAAAGGGAGAGGCCAGAATGTCACGCCGGTCGTCTGTTCCGCGTCGATGCATCCGGCGTCGCGATTGCCGCGCCTCCTTCCCACCGCCGCCGGTACCGCCAGACCCGTGCTGTCCGTGGTCATACGAGGTCGGCCCTGTTATGAGCCGCACGCACAGAATGCGGCGTTTGGTATCTACCACTTCATGAAACGGTTTTCCCTCAGACGAGACCCCGCCGGGGCAGCCACCGGCGTCGGCACGCCGCCCGGAAAACGCGGCCGAAAACCGATGTTCTCCCCGGCCGATCGTAGCAACATCCGCTGGTTCTGGGACGGGTATCTCAAATCGAAGGCTCCCTGGCTCATCGGGGTGTTCGCGATGATCATCGCGCAGGGCTTCGTCTATCAGCAGTTCCTGGCCCTGACCGAAGACGGCCTGCGGGTGATCTTCGAGGACGGAGGCCTGGGCGATCTGATCCGCGTCTGCCTGATGGTCTTCGGCGTGTTCGCATTCCGCGGAGTGATGTCCTACCTCGTACCGCGCGTCTCGGTCTGGATCGCCTCCGATGCCGTCGAGAAGATGCGCAACGATCTGATCGATCACATGATGACGCTCGATCTCGCCTATTTCGAACGCACCGCGCCGGGTGACATGATCCTGCGCCTCGTGCAGCAGGCCGACGGGCTCAGCGGCTTCGTCGGGCAGAGCACGGTCAAGGCACTGCGCGACGCAGCCACCGTCATCATCGTCTCGGGCTATCTCGCCTGGCAGCAGCCGATCCTGTTTCTGGCCGCAGCCAGCGTGATCCCCGTGATCTTCCTGTCGACGCAATCGGTGTCGCACAAGATCAAGGCCGTGCAGGCGAGTTCGGAGAACGCGTTCGGTGCTTACATGAACGGGATCGAGGAGGTCGTACACGGCATGCGCACCGTCAAGATCTCCGGGCAGGAGCGTATGGAGCAGGACCGCATGGTCCGCTCCACCAGCGAGATACGCGCCCTCACCATCCGGCTCCAGGCGGCGCAGGCGATGGTCCTGCCCTACATGGATTTCGCATCGGCCTTCGTCTACATGCTGGTGATCGGCGGCGGCGGCTACATGGTCCTCAGTCCTGACTGGGACGTGGACAGCGCCGCGATCATCACGTTCCTCGTCGGTCTCATCCTCGTCTTCGATCCCGCCCGGCGCGTCACCACCTATTTCGTGACCCTCCAGGCCAGCCTCGTGCTGCTGGCCGGTGTTCGGAGCCTCTACGATGAGCGTCCGACGATCTTCGACGCGCCCGATGCCGTCGACGCGTTCGATCCGGCGGGGGATCTCGTGCTCGACGACGTCTCGTTCGCCTACAGCCCGGACCACCCCCTCTTCGATGGTCTGTCGATGACGTTCCGCGGCGGCGAGGTCTCGGCCATCGTCGGCCCCACCGGGTCCGGCAAGACGACGGTCCTGTCTTTGCTCACCCGCCTCTACGAACCCTCCGCCGGACAAGTCGCGATCGACGGCGTCCCGACCCGCGACCTGAAGGTGCGCGCGCTGCGAAGCGCCTTCTCAGTCGTGGCGCAGGACATCGTCGTCTTCAACGCGTCCATCTTCCAGAACGTCCGCTACGTCCGTCCCGAGGCGACCGAGGAGGAGGTCTGGGCCGCCATCGCCTCCGCCGAACTGCTCGACACGGCGAAGGCGCGCGGCGACGCAAAGGTGGGGCCCAAGGGCGCGCAGCTCTCGGGCGGCCAGAAACAGCGCATCGCCATCGCGCGCGCCTTCCTGCGCCCCGCCCCGATCGTTCTGCTCGACGAGGCCACGAGCGCGCTGGACCAGCAGACCGAGAGCCGGGTGCGCACGGCCCTGGCCCGGCTGTCGAAGGGCAAGACGACGATCGCGGTGTCCCATCGCCTGTCTTCGGTCGTCGACGCGGACCGCATCTTCGTGATGGAAGGTGGACGGGTCATCGATCAGGGCAGCCACAGCGAACTGATCGCGCGCGGTGGACTCTACGAAAGCCTCTTCAACGCGCAGAAGGGAGCCTTCGAAGCCCGCGACCGGGCGGTCGGCGAGGGAGTTTGACACGATCCCACGTCCATTCGATCCCGGCATCCGTTGGACCGGCCCGAAGCCGGGGACCGGACTTCTCCGCAAGATCACGAAACGTCCGGTCCCCCGACCGCCGGCCGGGAACCGACCTATGGATCCCCGTGGATTGCGCTTTCGTCACGGTATCGCGGGATCGAGACCTATCCGGCCCGGAGCAGGGAAACCGCTGCGAGCATGTCCGCCGCGATATCCCGCCATGTCCGCAAGTGGAGCCGTGCCTCGGCGATACGGGCACGGAGGGCCTCGCGGAAGGCCGTGTCACCGGCGAGCCTGTCGATATGGTCGGCCAGCGCCTGCGGGTCGTCCGGGTCGTGATAGAGGGCCAGGTCGCCGCCCACTTCGCGCAATGCCGGCACGTCGGCGGCGATACCGGGCGTGCCCGACCACAGCCCCTCCCCCAGAGGCAGGCCCCACCCTTCCATCCGGCTCGGAATGACGACGGCCAGCGCCCTGCGATAGAGCGCGCTCAACTCCTCCTGGTTGGGGCTCTGCGCGAAGGAGATGCGATCCGCGATCGCCGCGAACCGGGGCTGCGCGACGTAGTCGGTGACCCGTTTGCGCGCGGCGCCGGCGATGACGTAGCGCGGGACGTCCCGGCCCGCCGCATGCAGCAGGAGCAGCGCGTCCAGGACGCATTCGAGGTTCTTGCGACCGAGCAGGATGCCGACGCTGAGCAGGTAGCCGGGTTCGGGCAGGGCTATGTCCACGACCTGATCCCCGCCACGCATCTCGTGACCCAAAGGGACCGGAGTCACGCGGGGTGGAAGGGCGAGGACGCCTGCAGCCGCGAAGGCCTGCAGATCGGCGGCGGTCGCCTTGGAATTGGTCAGCACATGATGGGTCCGGCGCAGAACCTCGCGGTTGTCGTGCAGGAAGCTACGCGCGAAACGGGGCAGAGCCGCCGTCTCCTCTGCTGCGGACATTCCGGCACCGAGCGGGCGCTTGCCTTCGTGGAGCGGGATCATGTCGTGGAGCAGGACGTGCAGTTCCGGTCGCACGCCGCAGGCTTCCGAGGCGACCATCATGTCCGCCAGAAGCTTCGGTCGGCTGAGCGAGATCAGGATTTCGCCGTCCATGTCGATGGGCAAGGCACATGTGGGCGCGTGCCGGTCCCAGGCGCGGCGGTTGCGCTGTCGCAACAGCGGACGGACCGCCGAAAGAAGGCCGTCGCGCAGCCGGTTGGGGTGGGGGAAGCTTTCGCGGAGGCGAAGGGGACGGGCCCCCGCCGGCATCCCCGGGTCGAGCAACCCGGTCGGGCTCTCGACACCGATCCGGGGATGGATCCGAAAGAACCGGCGATGACCGGGGGACCACACGACGAAGCGGATGTCCGGATCGAGCAGGGCAAGCTCATAGCCGATTTCCATCACCGTGCGCGCGATCCCGTAGTATTTGAGCTTTGCCCCGGATGCGACGAAGAGCTCGGTCAGATCGTAGTGAAGGGAGCGTTCGGGCGAGGGCGGGACGACGGTCTGCATGTGCCCGCTTCTACAGCTTCGGGTAAAGGCGGCAAGGGCGGAGCATGATGGCCCCGATCCGGCTCAAGGGTTGCGGGGATCGCTTGGAGCAGGGCGCACGGTCCGTTTCCAGCCCCGGAGTGCCGAGCGCACCGACAGCTTCAGCGCGCGTCGCCTGTGACTCAGGAGGACGCCGAGCGCCCGACGGTGATCGTGCTCTGCGCGAAAGGCGGAGGTGTGGGAGGGATCGGCGTTGGTGGTCGCGCCCGACGACACGTTCACCCGTGGCGGCAGGCTCGCGCCGATGTAGCGTGCGGAGATCTCGACGTCCTCTCCCTGGTTCCAGGCCAGCAGATCGTTGAACGGGACACGTTCGAAAGCTGGCTTTTTGAACACCATGAAGCCGCCGTTCACATACTGCCCCGGCCGAACGACCCGGTAGTTCGTGCAGTGGACGGGCGGCGACCAGATCAGAGGAGGGCCGCCCGTGGCCGCGTAGAATGGATACGGCCGACCGTCTTCGTATCTTTGGCGCACGGCGACGAAATCGAAGTCGTATCCGAACCTGTCGAACCCGGTGAAGAAGTCATCGTCCAGAACGTAGCGGTCGTGCAGGAAGCAGAGGTTCGAATGCCGCGCGGCGGCCGCTCCGTCGTTTTTCTTGATAGCGATGTCTGCACGGTCGGTACGATAGGGCCGGTCGATGACCGTCACGTCATGGCCGTCGTATGCTGCGGACTTCGGCCCGACGATCACCGTCTCGGCCCGCCCGTCCGACAGCCGCCTCACCCCTTCGAGAAACCGGATCACATTTGGCATCCGGTCGCCTTGCGCCAGAAGCACGAAGGACCAGTTGCGGTCGGCATAGGTATGTAAGCATCCGGGGTGGGCCGCGGCTACGCGGCCTTTCGTGATGCTGGCACCGATCGCCAGTTCCACGGGAGCAGGTCCGGCACGCGGGATGCGGTCGTGTCGGGCAGCCGGTCGAGAGTATTAGCGAGCCATGCCTGCGGATCGATGTCGTTCATCTTCGCGGTGACGATCAGGGAGTACATGAAGGCGGCGCGGTCGCCGCCGCGTTCGGAGCCGACGAAGAGCCATGACTTCCGGCCGAGGGCGATGCCTCGGAGGGTCCGCTCGGCCGCGTTTGTTTGTCAGGCAGATCCGGCCGTCGTCGATGAAGTGGGTGAAGGCTCTCCACCGATCTGCCTTGAACATGTAGGCGATCGCCGGGGCGACGGGATTGTGCTTCGACATCGTGCCGCGTTCGGCGAGCATCCAGACGTGGAGATCGTCGACCAGCGGTCGAACCAGGCGCAGCCGGGCTCCGAGCCTCGCCGCAGCGTCCAGCCCGTTGATGCCGCGCTCCACATCGAAGATCGCATCGATCCGCGTCACGGCCTCCAGGGCAACGGGCGACGGGCGAAATGTCGTGAGCGGGTTTGCCCTTGCGGACGTTGCCCTTGATGTCGGCGAGTTCGAAGAACTTGCGCCGCGCATGGCTCCAGCACAGCGCGCTGCTCACCGGGGCGGGATCGCGGTCTCCGCGATAGAGATCATTGTAGCCCCCGTAGGCATCCATTGCCTGGCAATGGTTTGCTTGCAAACCATGAGAGGGGGCCTGAAGGATGCCCTGCCATCCGGAAAGGTGCCGGTTGGGGTGGGCCATCTCCCTGTCTCGCGAGAAGTGGAACAGTGCGGCCGGCGAGGGCTCCTCCGGCGAAGGGCCGGTCGTCGCGGACATAGGTCCAGAGCCGGGCCGTGCGCGTTCCTCCCTTCGCCAGCAGCGGGACCGTCGTGTCGTCCCCGTGCAGCCGCTCGGCTTTTAGGACATGGTCTTGGATCAGCAGATGCAGGGGCTCGAGCGCGGCGGCGCAGGCACCAACCTGATCGGCCAGCGTCGACAGGCTAAGATCGACGCCCTCCCGGGCATAACGCTCGGCTTGCCGGTTCAGCGGCTGATGCTGCCCGAACTCCTCGAACAGGATCGTCGCCAGCAGGTTCGGGCCAGCCCACCCCCGCGGGGTGGCATGGAAGGGTGCCGGCGGCTGGCTGATCTTCTCACAGGCGCGACACGTGAACTTCTCGCGGACGGTCTGGATGACCTTCCACTGCCTCGGGATCACCTCCAGCGTGTCGGTGATGTCCTCGCCCATCTTCACGATGCGGTCGGAACCGCAGCAGGTGCAGGCTGAGGGGGCCTCGATCACGACGCGCTCGCGCGGCAGATGCTCCGGGAAGGGTTTGCGGGCTGGGCGACGGCGTTCGAAACCGGCGACCGGGGTCGTCTTCGCCGCCTTCTCGGCGGCGATCTCGTCCTCGGTGGCCGTGGCCTCGAGTTCCTCGAGTTGCAGCTCCATCTGGTCGATCAGGCGCGCCCGACGCTCCGAGCTGTGGCCGTATTGCTCCCGTCGCAGCTTGGCGATCTAGAGCCTGAGATGTCTGATCATCGCCTCGGAGGTCGAGACCACTGCCCGGGCCTGCACCAGTTCGATCTCGGCGGCCTCGGCGCGGGCCTCCGATACCGCGAGTGCGGCACGTAACAGGGCGATTTCGGACGCGGCATCGGGCATGCTGCACCCTACTACGGGACGCCGTGAAGACCTATGAAAACTTGAGGATGCGGTGGCTTTTAACCCGCCTTTACAGGCCTTTGCGTCCAGCGCGGATTGCGCCAGTCAATGCCCTCCAGCAGGTAGCCGAGCTGCGCCGCCGAGATTGCAACCGCAGCACCCGAGGTGCTCGTCGGCCAGATGATCTTACCCGCCTCGAGCCGCTTGATGTAAAGCGACATCCCCACGCCGTCGTGCCAGAGCAATTTGACAATGTCGCCCCGGTGCCCGCGAAAGCAGAAGATCTCGCCGGCATGCGGGTCCCGCCCGAGCCCCTCCTGAACTTGCAGCGCCAACGCTCCTCTCGTAACCGCCCGGTTGAGGCCGCCTGCCTGAGTTCGGCCTGATCCCGTAGGAGACGTGCGTAAGGACGTCGTTAAGGACGTCCCTTGTGAGCGGGGACGGGATGCGGGGCGAGGGTCTGGACGGGGTGGAGCGTCGGCGGCGTTGGTCGGACGAGGAGAAGCTTCGGATCCTGATGGAGGTGGGGCTTCGGGGCGCGACGCTGACGGACGTGGCGCGGCGGCATTCGGTGTCGCGGTCGCAGCTCTACGCATGGCGGCGGGAGTTGAAGCGGCATGGCGCGATGCGGCCGCCGGAGGTTGCGGAAGGTCGGCCGGTATTCGTGCCCGTCGCGCCGCCATTGCTGCCCGCGCCTGCGGTCGAGCCGGCCCCGCCCGGCGACGTTGCTCCGGCAGCCCCCGCGGCTGCGGGCTGCGAAGGCCCTGAGCCGTCCGCCTCGGCGATCGAGGTCGTGCTGATGAACGGCCGCAGGCTCTGCGTCCCGCCCGGCATTGACGACGCGGCGCTGGCCCGGCTGATCCGGGTGGTGGAGGGGGCGTGATCGGTCCTGGCACGGGCGTCCGGGTCTACCTGGCCTGCGGGACGACGGACATGCGCAAGGGCATCGCCGGTCTGTCGATGCTGGCGCAGGACGTTCTGCGGCAGGACCCCACCGGCGGCGCGGTCTTCGCATTCCGGGGCAAGCGCGGCGACCGGCTCAAGCTGCTCTACTGGGACGGTCAGGGGTTCTGCCTCTACTACAAGGTGCTCCAGAAGGGCCGCTTTCCCTGGCCGGTAGCGGAGGCGGGCGCCGTCCGGCTGACGAGCGCGCAGCTTGCGATGCTTTGGGAGGGGATCGACTGGAGACGTCCCAGTTGGGGCGCGCCGCCCGCGCGGGTGGGGTGAGGGCGCGCGTCTTTCTTACCCGCAAGCCCCTAGTTTCCTTGGCTCTTATCCTCTCGATCTGGTATGCTTGGCCATGGCCGAAGCCCTCCCCTCCGACCCCGTCGAGCTGCGCGCGATGATCGCTGCGCTGGAGGCCGAGAACGCCCGGATGGCCGCAGAGAACGCGCGCATCGGCGCGGTTCTGCGAGCCAAGGAGACCCTGATCGCGGCGCTCGAGGCGCGCATCGCCAAGCTGCGCCGCCAGCACTTCGGCCGCAGCTCCGAAAAGGTCGAGCGCGAACTCGAGCAGCTCGAACTGGCGCTCGAGGACCTCCAGGTCGCTGTCGCCGAGGCCGGCATGATCTCCGGCGAGGAAGAGACCAATGGGGCCGCGCCCGACACCGAAGCGCCCCACAAGCCCCGCCGTCGCCCGCGCGTCGCCGAGGACACCCCGCGCGAGCGTCGCGAGATCGGCCCCGGCGAGGCCTGCCCGGACTGCGGCGGCGCGCTGCGGATCGTCGGCGAGGACGTCAGCGAACTCGTCGACCTGATCGCCGCCAAGCTGAAGGTCATCGAGATCGCCCGACCTAAGGCGTCCTGCCGGCGCTGCGAGAAGATGGTACAGGCACCCGCCCCGAGCCGCCCGATCCCGCGCAGCATGGCCGGGCCCGGACTGCTGGCCCAGGTCCTGGTGTCGAAGTTCGACGACCATGTCCCCTTGTACCGCCAGTCCGAGATCTTCGCTCGCATGGGGGCCGACATTCCCGACAGCACGCTCGTCGACTGGTGCGGCGGCGGCATGAAGGTGCTCCATCCCGTCATCGAGCGCATCGAAGAAGCCGTGTTCGCCGCCGATCTGATCCATGCCGACGACACGCCCATCCGGGTGCTCGATCGTGCGCGCCGGAAGGCGGGGCTGGGCAAGGGCGTGAAGCAGGGCCGCATCTGGGCCTATGTCTGCGACCAGCGGCCATGGGCCGGACCGGCCCCGCCCGCCGTCGCCTACCGCTTCTCGCCGGACCGGAAGGGCGAGCACCCGAGGGCGCACCTCGCCGAAAGCGGCGGCATCCTCCAGGCCGACGCCTACTCGGGCTTCCGCGGCCTCTACGAGGTGCCATCGGACGGGAAGCCGCCGCAGTTCCGCGAGGCCGCCTGCTGGGCGCATCTGCGCCGCGCGTTCCACGACGTCTGGGAAGTCACCAAATCCCAGATCGCCCGCGAGGCGCTCGACTGCATCGGCAAGCTCTACGACACCGAGCGCGAAATCACGGGGCAGTCCGCCGCCACGCGCCTCGCCGTCCGCAAGGAGCACAGCGCACCAAAGGTCGACGCCTTCCGCGCCTGGTCCGAGGCCCAGCTCGCCCGCATCCCCAGCAATGGCGACCTCGCCAAGGCGTTCCGCTACGCCCTCAAGCGCTGGCCTTCCTTCCGTCTCTTCCTCGAGGACGGCCGCGTGGCCATCGACAACAACCCCGCGGAACGCGCCATGCGCCCCATCGGCGTCGGCAGACGAAACTGGCTCTTCGCAGGCTCCGACACCGGCGGCGAAACCCTCGCCCGCGCCATGACCCTCATCGAGAGCGCCAAAATGAGCGGCATCGACCCACAGGCCTACCTCGCCGACCTTCTCGACCGCATCCACGACCACAAGGCCAACCGTCTCGATGAGCTGCTCCCCTGGAACTGGAAGCCCCAGGATCAGCAGAAAAAGGCCGCCTGACGTAGGACCGCGGTCCCAACCGGGCGGTTACCTCCTCTCGGGCATGCTGCGCATACCCTGTCGGGCGACGGTTCATGCCGCGCCGCATGTCCGTCACCCCGCCCGCGATCCACACACGCACCCCCGCCGGGAACGCGATCATGACCGGTCCAACACACGAAGAAGTCGTGCCAGAACCTCCGGGTCCATCGTCGAAGGGACGAGAAGCCGCCGCTCGTTGCGCAGCACGACCTCGAGCCGGCTATCCGGGTGATCGGCCCGCGCCACCCGAGAGGCCGTCGGCATTGAGGTGCCCATCCCAGGCGAGAGCGTCAAAGGGATGAATGCCGCCGACGTCCCGGCGTCCAGCTCGCCGTACCGATACTGCCGCCGCCATGTCGTCAGCAAAGAGCGCGACACATCATGCCGCCGGGCCGTCGCCGCCACCTGGCGGTGCCCCAGAAAGCTCTCCTCCAGGATCCGAAGCTTGTCAGCATCGCTCCAGTGCCGCCGGCGCGCGGCATCCGCGGCAGACAGCACTTCTATCCCGGATCTGAACTTACGGTCGGCCATAAGGTCGGACGTATCACTGACGTCGAAATCCCGTCAGACGGCCTCCGTCGCAAGGATACGGTATATCTATTACAGAGACCATAGGATAAATCTTCGAGGAAAATAGGTACTTCACCTGTCAGGAAATTTTCAGAACAAAGTCTGCCGACAGTCAGATCATCGCGCTTTAGCGAGCATCCTCCAAAAGTCGAGAACATCCCGGAGCATAGAATCTAAGCTGATGCAAGGCGCCCAGCCCGTCGTCGCCCGCAGGGCGGACGCATCGCCCAAAATCGTTTTCAGATCGCTGAACCGTTGGCGGGCCGGATCAGAACGTATTTCAATTTGCGCCTTGGACATCGAAAGAAGTCGATTAAGGATATCATCCATCTTGATCGGAATACCGGAAGCGACGTTGAGCACCATGCCTGAAGAAAGGTCATCGCTATGACGGATCAATCCGGCGTAAGCGTCTACTACATCTCGAACATCGAGGAAATCTCGCGCCGAGTCGAGATTACCCACTTCGATCACGGGACGACGAAGCCCGCTCTCTATTTCGGCGATCTGCTGTGCGAAGGCGGGGACGACGAAATCTGCAGTCTGGCCAGAACCCGTATGGTTGAACGGCCGCAATCTGATGGTGCGCAGCCCGACGGACGCAAGAGCGCCAATCGCGATGTCTCCTGAGGCCTTGCTGGCACCGTACGTATCGATCGGTTCCAGCGCTTCCGTCTCTCGTATCGGCCGTCCATGCCGAGCTGTTCGTCCATAGGCCAAGCCGGACCCGACCTGTAGAAGCCACGCTTCGGGGCAGGACCGAACGATAGCGTAACCGAGATCAACGACGGCGTGTAGGTGCAGCGACCAGGCCGCGGCTTCTGCATGAGCTGCCTCGCTGGGTAAGGCGATGCCAGCGAGATTGACCACGTGTGAGGGGCGAACTTCTTCGAGAACTCGCTGCAGCGTAGTGTTGTCTAGAAGATCGAGAGCAACGCGTGTACCATCTCGCCCCGCGCCGATTACCGCCTGGGGCCCGTGTTCGGCTTCGAGCACTGCCATGAGATGGCGGCCGACGAACCCCGCGGCACCTATCACGAGAATGCGGCGGGCGGTCACGGCCGAATCTCTACCCACACGGGGCAACCGATCACTGCACTGTTACGCAGAGTACTGGGTAAAAATTTCAAGGCTCGTCCCCCAAATTCGGTCGCAGCAGCGAGGATTTGGCTAGCCAAATCGGAATGCCATTGCAACGCGGCGGGGAAGACGCTTGGCAGTATCGGGCATGTGCGGGGACGGATGCGGATCGGACGCTGTCGGACTGGACGCTGAAGGTGTGGAAAAAGAAGACCGATATTGGCATCGCATCGACGAACGGTCTAGAGGCAACTGGATTGTACGGAAGGGACTTTAAATATGACTTCTGCGCTCATCACCGGGATCACTGGGCAGGATGGAGCCTACCTGACTAAGCTTTTGCTCAGCAAAGGCTACGAAGTCCAAGGCACCTACCGCCGCTCGAGCTCGACTAACTTCTGGCGGCTCGAGGAGCTCGGCGTGGCGGACCACCCGCGGCTGACCCTCGTGGAGTACGACTTGACCGACCCGTCGACGAACGTGCGCCTGCTCGACCGCGCGCGGCCCGACGAGGTCTACAACCTCGGCGCGCAGTCCTTCGTCGGCGTCTCCTTCGACCAGCCGCTGACCACCGCGGCGGCGACGGCGCTCGGGCCGGTCCACCTGCTCGAGGCGATCCGGATCGTGAATCCCAAGATCCGCTTCTACCAGGCCTCCACCTCGGAGCTCTATGGCCTCGTCCAGCAGATCCCGCAGAGCGAGGCGACGCCGTTCTACCCGCGCTCGCCCTACGGCGTGGCCAAGCTCTACGCCCACTGGATGACGATCAACTACCGCGAGTCCTACGACATCTTCGGTTCCTGCGGCATCCTGTTCAACCACGAGAGCCCGCTGCGCGGCCAGGAGTTTGTGACCCGCAAGATCACCGCCTCCGTGGCGCGCATCAAAGCCGGTCAGCAGGACCGGATCGAACTTGGCAATCTTGACGCCAAGCGCGACTGGGGTTTCGCGGACGAGTACGTCGAGGGGATGTGGCGGATGCTGCGAGCCGAGCGACCCGAGACCTACGTGCTGGCGACGGGGCGCACGGAGACGGTGCGGGACTTCGTGACCATGGCCTTTGCGGCGGCCGGCATCGAGGTCGAATGGCGGGGCAAGGACGCCGACGAGACCGGCGTGGAGGCTGGGACTGAGCGCGTTCTGGTCTCGATCAACCCGCGCTTCCACCGCCCCGCTGAGGTGGACCTACTGGTGGGCAATCCTTCAAAGGCGAAGATGGAGCTCGGCTGGACGGCAAAGACATCGCTGGAGGACCTCTGCGCGATGATGGTGAGCGCGGATATCAACCGGCTTCAGATGGGTGTGTTGTTCTAAGAAGCGGCTGGCATCTGGCATGACCAAGCATCATTCCGAGATGATGACGCAAGTGAGTGATCTTGCCCCCACCTTCGCGGCGATGCGGGCACGGCGTTGCAACGCTTCGATGATGTGATTAGATTTTAGATCGAACCAGAACTTATATCTCAACGGTCGAAATCAACCTTATTACACAAGCAAGAATAACCGGATAAGTGCCAAACAAACAGAGGGCTCCGATGTACGATTTGACCGACAAACGCGTCTGGGTGTCGGGTCATGGCGGCATGGTCGGCTCGGCGATTCTGCGTCGGCTCACATCTGAGAGATGCGAGGTGTTGACCTCCGAACGGTCGGTCGACCTCCGCGATCCGCGGCTAGTGCGCGACTGGATGGCGAAGAACAGGCCCGACGTGGTGATCGTCGCCGCAGCTCGGGTCGGCGGCATCATGGCCAATGACACGCGGCCCGCGGAATTTATATACGACAACCTGATGATCGGTGCGAACCAGATCCATGAGGCCCATGCCGCCGGCGTCGCGAAGTTGCTGTTCTTGGGATCGTCCTGCATCTACCCCAAGTTTGCCCCCCAGCCGATCCCGGAGGATGCCCTGCTGACGGGTCCGCTAGAACCGACCAACCAGTGGTACGCGGTCGCCAAGATCGCCGGCATCAAGCTCTGTCAGGCCTACCGCGCACAGCACGGCGACGACTTCGTCTCCGCCATGCCGACCAACCTCTACGGTCCCGGCGACAATTATGACCTGACCTCTAGCCACGTCCTGCCCGCGCTCCTTCGCAAGATGCACGAAGCCGCGACCAAGGGGTACGCGGTCGTGGAAATATGGGGTTCGGGGACGCCGCTGCGCGAGTTTATGCATGTTGACGATCTGGCCGATGCCTGTGTGTTCCTGCTACGCAACTACTCCGACGACGCGCATATCAATGTCGGCTCGGGGATCGAGACGTCGATCCGCGACCTGGCGCGGACGATCGCGGACGTGGTAGGTTTCGAGGGAAAGCTGGACTTCGATCAGACCAAGCCTGACGGGACCCCGCGCAAACTGATGGACAGCTCACGCCTGAGACGCATGGGGTGGACGCCCTCGGTCGGCTTGCAGGACGGAATCACCCAGGTCTACGAAACGTTCCGGCGTGAACTGATTACGTGAGGCAGATGTCGTGAGCATCGTGAGGTACCTTCGCAAGCGCCTCGTGCGCCAGCCCGCCCGTGCGCCCGAGATCACGGTCGTCTTCAATCAGTATCTCGGACGGTTGCCGACCCGGGACGAGATCGTGATCTGGGAACGGAAATGGATTTCGCTGAAGCGGCTGAAACATCGGATCGCGATGTCGCCCGAAGGGAGGTCCGTCGCCCAAGCCTCAGCTAGCAAGGAAAGGGTCACGGCTACGAAAAGGGTCGTCGAGATCGTCCAAGAACCGGCCTTGCCGCCGCTGTTAAAAGCCTTGTCGGAGGAGGACTTCGTCCGTACATTGTACGAACACATCCTCGGGCGTCATCCGAGCCCGGCTGAGTTGCACGCCGTCGCGTCGCAGCTCCGCTCCGGCGGTGTACGACGCCATGATCTGATAACGTCCTACCTCGCCGGGCGCATCACCGAAGCTTTGTCCTGGGCGGAGGATGAGACCGTCAACGATATCAGCCGTTTCGGCATTATGGGCACGAGCGGATGGATGACGGTCAAGGACTGGCGGGCTAGGGCCGAGTCCGCGGCGGGCAACGTGTCGGCTGGAAGCCGCCACGCGCGCTTCCCGTTGCGCCCGCGCGCATCGGAGGTCGACGTCAGCGTCATCTGCAGCCTCTGGCGCGGCGGTGACTTCATCGAGCGCTATCTCGAGAATATCACGTCGCAGAGCATCTTCGCGGATCGCTGCGAACTGATCGTGATCGACGCCGCCTCGCCGGAGGGCGAGGGCGAGGTCGTCGCGCGATATGCGGAACGCTTCGGCCACCGCATCGTCTATCACCGGATGCCGTATCGCGCGGGCATCTACGTGGCCTGGAACGTCGGGGTCGGGCTGGCGCGCGGGCACTACCTGACCAACGCCAATCTCGACGACCTCCGGCGCGCGGACTCTCTAGAATTACAGGCCAGTACGCTCGATGCGCTATCGTATGTCGACGTGGTGTATCAGGACTTCCTGTATTCTGCCGATCCGGGCGCGGATTTCGCGACGATTGCCGGAGCGGGTGTGGCCAGCGATCTTCCGCTTCCGACACGTAACGGACTCTTCAAGATGAATCCTCCTCATAACGCGCCGATGTGGCGCGCCGCCTTGCACGATCGGATCGGCCTCTTCGACGAGAAACTCAGTTCGGCCGGCGACTACGATTTCTGGATCCGGGCGATGAACGAGGGCGCAACGTTCTACAAGATCAACGACCCGCACGTCGTCTACTATTACAATCCTAACGGGATCTCTTCGTCACGCCAAACAACAGGGATTACGGAGGGCCGCGAGGTCCTGCGACGGCACGGACGCGCACTCATGCCCAAGGCCACCTCAGAATCTCCGGACGCGTTCCTCCGACGATTGGACTTCGATCGGTGGCCAACTCGAAGCGACGGGATACCCCTGTCCCGCTACGAGGCCGTGCAGGCGCGCATGCGACAATCGGCGGCCGCGCATGGATCGCCCCGGCGCGGGTCGCGGGCATGACCGCACGCACCCGGCTCGTCGTGGATGGCATCTTCTTCCAGCGTGCGTCTACGGGGATTGCCCGGGTCTGGCGCTCGATCCTGCCCGGTCTCGCCCGCCGAATGGACGTAACCCTGCTCGACCGGGGAAGCTCCCCGAGGATCGAGGGCGTGGAGACGATCCCGTTTGCCTCGCTCGTCACCGGCACGGTGCCGCCGACCGCGGCGGAATCGGTGGCGCTGGAAGCGATCTGCCAGCATTTCAAGGCGGATGTCTTCGCCTCGACCTATTACAGCACCTGCGCCGGAACGCCTGCGCTGCAAATGGTCTACGACATGATCCCTGAGGTCATGGCCTACGACTTTACGCCGCGCGATTGGCAGGAGAAGCTGGTCGCGATGCTTTACGGGCGTGCGCATGTCTGCATCTCGAACCAGACGCGCGACGATCTTCTGACATTTTACCCTGAAGTCTCGGCAGATCGCGTCACCGTGGCGCATTGCGGGATCGAAGCGGACATCTTCCGGCCGCGCCCTGCGGAAGAGGTGAGCGATTTCCGGCGCGCTCACGATCTCTCCGGCCCCTACCTCATGGTCGTGGGAACGCGCATGCATGACGGAGGCTACAAGAACGGGGGGCATCTAGTCGCGGCGCTGGCCGAGATGCCGAGGCGTGGCGATCTCACGGTGCTCTTCGTTGGCGGCGAGACGGACATCCCGAAGCTGCGTATGGGTGGCCGTGCGGTGCCGGCGCGACGGGTCGACCTGTCCGACGACGATCTCGCCCGCGCCTATTGCGGGGCCGAGGTGCTAGTCTATCCCTCACTCTACGAAGGTTTTGGCATGCCCGTCGCCGAGGCGATGGCCTGTGGCTGTCCGGTGATCACGACGCGTCATGGCTCGCTCGCCGAGGTAGCGGGGGATGCGGCCTTGCTCGTGTCGGGGCATGACCTGACCGAGATGCAGGATGCGCTGCTGATGGTACGCGAGCCGGCGACGCGGGCTCGCCTGGCCGTTGCCGGACCTGAGCGGGCACGTGCCTACCGCTGGGAAGCGATGGCAGATCACGTGGCCGATTGCGTCGAGCGGCTGTCGGCGGAGGCGAGGTCCGGCCGTCACGATGCGTTCCTGGCGGAATGGGGCGATCTGCGGCGCCTGCAGGCGGACGTGGACTTCTGACGTGAGCGACGGATCCGCGCCATCCTCCGCCCCGGAAGTGCCCGACGCTTTCTACCGTGCGTTCGAAGACCGGTTCCGCGGCTCGCGCGCGCTGATCCTCGGTCGGCTTAGGGCGGGCTATCAGCCGTTTGTCGACCGGATCGCGGCTGAAGGCGGCGCCCGAGCGCTCGATCTGGGATGCGGGCGGGGGGAATGGCTGGAGATTCTGCGGGATGCCGGGATCGCGGGGCGGGGCGTCGACCTCGACGCGGGCATGCTCGAGGCCGCCCGCGGCGCGGGCCTCGACGTCGAGCAGCGGGACGCACTCGAGGCCCTGCGGGCCGAAGCCGACGGCGCGCTCACGCTCGTCTCAGGCTTCCATATCGCCGAGCACCTGCCCTTCGCCGTCCTCCTCGCGCTGATGACGGAGGCCCGGCGCGTCCTGCGCCCGGGAGGCATCCTCATCCTTGAGACGCCGAACCCGGAGAACCTTGTCGTCGGAACCTCGAGTTTTCACCTCGATCCGACGCATATCACGCCGATCCCGCCTGACCGGATGACGTTCATGGCAGAGTTCGCCGGCTTCGCCCGGAGCGTGATCCTGCGCCTGAACGGACCGGAACCCGGAACGCCGTCGCTCCTGAACGTCTTCACGGACATTTCTGTGGATTACGGAATCGTCGCGCAGGTCGAAGGAGGGGGCTGGGTCGGGATGGATGATGCGTTCGCGCGGCGCATCGGGACGGACCTGTCGGCGGTCCTTCAAGGATTCGACCGCGCGATGGACGGTCGTCTGGCAGCGCTTGCTGCCCGCGGCGAAGCGCTCGCCGCCGATCTTGCGGCGTTTGCCGCGGTGTCGGCGCCAAGCAGAATCGAGCACGAAACTAAGATTTCGACGCTACTTGATCATATCAGGACGCTTGCTGCCCGCGGTGAAGCGCTCACCGCCGATCTTGCGGCGCTTGCCTACCGGCACGACCGCCCGTTCTGGCAAAAACTGCTGTTTCGTCCGTCGGGCCGTCCGGTCCGGCTTGTCCGCCGGCTGGCGTTCCACGGCAGCGGCCGCCCCCGCGGGGGCATCCTGCGCCGTCTGGCTCGGCGCCGCGATGGGACGCCGCGTGTCGCGTTCTCGCGCTGGATGTCGAGCGAAGCCTACCTCGCCCTCGCATGGCCGGCGGCCCGACGTCCGATGGCACCTTCTCCCGAGGAGCCGCTCGGACCCGATCCCGCCGGTCATCCCCGACGCGCAGACCTGATCGAGGCGCTCGGCGGCGCGACCGATGCCGACGGAGCCGGCTGATGCGGGCAGTCCTCGATCTCGGGGCAGTGCAATCGACCCTGACCCAAGGTCATACCCTCGTCCGGTTGCTGGCCGATCTGCGGCAGGCGGGCGGGCCGGAACTCGACCTGCGGATCGCGCTCGACGGCAGCGACTGGGCCGCGATGGCGGCGGCGCAGGATGCCTTAGTCGGCGCGGTGCCGCTGTCGGCGATGTCTGGTTATGTCCTCGTGCAGACGATGCGGGATGCAACGGCGACCGGCGACATTGTCGATCGGGAAATGCGCCGTCACCATCTGGCGGCTCTGCTGCCCGACATCGTGCTCGTTCCGGAAGGCGCCGGCTTGGGCTTCGACAGAGCGCATCGGTCCGGGCGCAACGAGGTGGCGGGCGGCTATGAGGATGTCGCGGCGCTTCTTGTCGCCATGCGGAAGATCGTCCCGGTCCCGCCGGCCCTGCCCGCGCCGGAGTCAGCGATCCCCGTCTTGGCCGCCGCCATCGCACAGGGCGGAGCGGGGAAGCGTTCCGATATCGCGGACGCGTTCATCCGCTCCGCAAGGCTTGGACAAGAAGCCGGCCCCCCGCGCCTGCTCGTCGACGTCACGACGACGCATCGCCGTGACGCCGGCACAGGCATTCAAAGGGTGGTTCGCCGGATCGACGATGCGCTCCGCGCCGAACCGGTCGGTCGCCGGCACGCCGAGACGACGGCAATCGTCCTGCGCGACGGCGTTTTCCGGACGGTCGATGCGATCGGCGGCGTGGAGGGCCCGCCTCTCAGCCACCGCACGGCGGATACGCTTCTGATGCTCGATGCCCTATGGGAAGACTATCCGCATATCTCGGATATACTGGCGAATGTGCGTCGGCATGGCGGTCGGGTTGTGACCGCCGTCTACGATATCGTTCCTCTGCTGCATCCCGCTGTCACGACCGTCAGTCTTCCGCGGACGTTCGGCCCTTGGTTCCATCAGGCTGTCGCGCAGAGCGACGGCCTCGTGTGCATCTCGCGGGCGGTCGCGGGCGAGGTTGCCGCCTACATCGTCGAGCACGATCTTGCGCATCGCGATGGCCTCCGGATTGGCTGGTGGCATCTCGGTTCCGATTTTCCGAACGATGCCGCGAGCGACATCCCCGTCACCGACGCGGTCGCGCAGTTCCTGACAGGAGATGTGCCGACGTTCCTGATGGTCGGCACTGTGGAGCCCCGCAAGCGTCATGAGGTGGCGCTGGTGGCGATGGAGGCGCTCTGGGCCCGCGGGCGGGATGCGCGACTTCTCATCCTCGGGCGAGAGGGGTGGAACGTCTCCGATTTGGCGCAGCGACTAAGATCGCATCCCGAGACGGGGGGGCGATTGCTGTGGCTGGCTGCGGCGTCGGACGTCGACATAGCGCATGCCTACGGACGCGCGACCGCGCTGCTGTTTCCAAGCCTTACCGAAGGCTATGGCTTGCCAATCTCCGAGGCGGCCCTGGCAGGGCTAGGCACGATCGCATCCGACATCCCCGTCCTTCGCGAGGTTGGGGGAGACGGGGCGGTCTATGTGCCGGTCGACGATGCGCAGGCCTTGGGTGATGCGATGGAAGCAGCGATCGACGGTCTGGCGAAGCCGGACTCATCGACGGCACGCATCTTGTCATGGACCCAGAGCGCCGCCGGGCTCTTAGAGGTTCTCGACACGGATCGCTGGCATCTCGTCCTTCGAGATCGAAGAGCCGGAGATACTAATGCAGGCCGCGTCCTCGATCGATCCAGCGTCTAGCTCCCGCCTGGCCTGCCGCCATCAGGTGGTGAAGCTGCCCCCGAATTGACCGGACAGGATCTCCCACTTCCCTAAAGGCCGGAGTAATGTTCCCATCATGACTGGTTAGGTGTTCAGTCCCGGCATTTGGTGGATCGGATTGAGGATGAATCGATCCGGCTCTGATGTCCAGATTTTGCAGATGTGTTCGTAGGGCGTGAGGCCGCCGAGGGTCTTGAGCCTGCGGGCGAAGTTATAGGCCGCCATGAAGTCGCCAAGGTGGGTGCGCAGCTGATCGTGGCTGTCGTAATGGTAACGTTTGACGTTCAGCCGTCGCCGATCCCCCGGATCGGCTTTAGGCCTCACCCTCCTTGATCGTGCGCCTCGTCCGCTCGACCTGGCCGTTGGTCCACGGGTGGTTGGGCTTGGTCAGCCGGTGCTCGATCCCGTTGGCGTCGCAGATCATGTCGAAGCGCATGGGTCGGGAGAGGATCGTGTTCCTGTTCCGCGGCTGCTCGGCGAACTGGATGCCGTTGTCCATTGCCCGGCAGGGTATTTCCGAAGGAAATATCCCGAGAGGGGGGTGAGGATCGTATGGACCAGATACGGTACGGACTCGAGCATGTGCTGCAGGAACTCCCACGCCGTGCGCCGGTCGGCCTTCTCGACGAGCTGGGTGACCGCAAACTTGCTGGTGCGGTCAATGCCCACGAAGAGGTAGAGCTTGCCTTCAGTAGTCTGTACCTCGGCGATGTCCCCTCTCGGCAGATTGCTTCGCAATCGCCTGCCGGGCAGTGGATGTGGAAGAACCCGATCGGGTAGCGCTTGAACCGTTGTCGCTTCGGTTTGTCCCCCTCGACGTCCGGCAGGCGGGAAATGCCATGTCGCTGCAGGCACCGGTGCAGCGCCGACCGCGTCAGGTGCGGGATCGACGGCTGCAGGGCGTAGAGGCAATCGTCCAGCGGCAGCAGGGTATGGCGTCGAAAGGCAACGATCGCCGCTTCCCCGGCCTCGGTCAGAACCGTCGAGCGCGGCTCTGTCGGACCGGTCTTCATATCCTCGACCGTCGCGCGCTTGCGCCACTTCGCGACCGTCTTCGGGTTGATCCCAAGTTCCTCGCTCAGCTGCGAGAGCGAAGCTTGCCCCTCTCGGGATCATGCTTCGCATGACCCTGTCGGGCAGTGGATCGCTGTATTGCAGCTCTGACGGCGTGCGTGGTCGTGGCGCTCCCGTGACGAACCTGTCCCATAATGCTTCCTTCCATTCCATCGAAAGGATCACACCATCAAACCGTGGGATCAAACACCTACGATCCCGCCCGAGACTTCTATCGCTGCCCGGCCGGGGAAGAGTTGACCTACCGCTATACGCGAGAGGAAGACGGGCTTCAGATCCGACGCTACTGGACCGGCGCATGCCGGGACTGCCCTGTCCGCCAACGCTGCACGACGGGCAAGGAACGCCGCATCACCCGTTGGGAGCACGAGCATCTGGTCGACGCCATGCGCGACCGGTTGCGAGGCACTGACGATCCGATGACCTTGCGACGCTGCACGGTCGAGCACCCGTTCGGCACGATCAAGGGCTGGATGGGCACGACCCACTTCCTGACGAGGCGCTTGAAGAACGTTCGCACCGAAATGGCGCTGAACGTTCTCGCCTACAACATCAAGCGGATGATCTCGATCGTCGGCATCCGGGGCCTCCTGACGGCGATCCCAGGCTGATCCGGAAGATCGCATCATGCAATTTTGACATCCACCGCAAAAGCATGCCGTTCTGAGTCAGAAGGGCGTCGCGGCCCCCAAACTCAGACGTTTCCACACAGCCTCGGCCCGCAGGAGCTGGGTCGGAGGTTCGCATGGAACGCCGGACTGTCGCCACGTCGGGAAGGCGCGCCTGGACCTATGGCATGGTCGGCCAGTGACGCACCGCGCACACGGCAGCGCGTCCGACGCCGGTGGATGCCGTATCGGGCCGAGCGGTGACCTTCATTATCACCGATGTCTGCAGCGGAGGCCCGGCGGCACGCTGTCGGGGGCACCGTCGGACCGGAACCGCTTGCTGGAGCTCGTGCCGCGCCCTATCGTCGTGTCATGGCATCTGCCGGTGAATAATTTGGGAGGAGAGTTCACATGATACACGGATCCGACAGCCCCCGTTCCGCGCCCCCGGTCTCGCGCCGTTCGTTCCTGCGCCGCGGCGCGCTCGGCGGCGGTGCCGCGGCCGTCGGCGTGCTTGCCGCGCCGGCCGTGCTCGCGCAGGCCCCGCTGACCGTCAAGATGCAGACCTCCTGGCCGTCGTCGGACATCTGGCAGGAGATGGCCGGTCAGTACGCCACGCGCGTCGAGGAGATGTCGGGCGGGCGGCTCAAGGTCGACCTGCTGCCGGCGGGCGCGGTCGTCGCGGCCTTCCAGGTGCTCGACGCGGTGAACGACGGCGTGCTCGACGTCGCCCACTCCGTCTCGGCCTACTGGTACGGCAAGAACAAGGCCGCATCGCTCTTCGGCACCGGCCCCGTCTTCGGCGGCAACCCGACGACGATGATGTCGTGGTTCTACCAGGGCGGCGGGCGCGAGCTCTACCAGGAGCTGACGCAGGACGTGATGGGCCTCGAGGTCGTGGGCATGCTGGGCTTTCCGATGCCCGCGCAGCCATTCGGCTGGTTCAAGGAGCCGGTCGAGACCGTGGCCGACATCGCGGGCTTCAAGTACCGCACGGTCGGCCTCGCGGCGGACCTGATGCAGTCGATGGGCATGTCCGTGGCCCAGCTGCCCGGCGGCGAGATCGTGCCCGCGATGGAGCGCGGCGTGATCGATGCCTTCGAGTTCAACAACCCCACCTCCGACCGCCGCTTCGGTGCCCAGGACGTGGCCAAGAACTACTATCTCGGCTCCTATCACCAGGCATCGGAATCCTTCGAGTTCCTCTTCAACTCGCTGTTCCTCGAGGATCTCGAGCCCGATCTGCGCGCGATCATGATGTACGCCGTCGAATCCGCCTCGACGGCGAACACCGCGCTGGCGCTCGACCAGTATTCTCGCGACCTCCAGGAGCTGCGCGACAATGACGGCGTCGAGATCCGCACCACGCCGATGGAGATACAGCAGGCACAGCTCGAAGCCTGGGAGGCGCTGATCGTCGATCTCGAGGAAGACCCGTTCATGAAGAAGGTCCTCGACAGCCAGCGCGCCTGGGTCGAGCGGGTCTCCTACTACGAGCTGCTGAACGCGCCCGACTACAGGCTCGCCTACAACCATTTCTTCCCAGGCCGCCTGCCGGGCTGAGGTCGCCACGTTGGCTCCCGCCTCCCAACGCGGGGCGGGAGCCAATTCCTCACCGATGGGACCCCATCATGCTGACCTATGTGCGGTTCGCCGACGCCCTGAGCGCCTGGTTCGGCAAGGCCTTCGCCTGGCTGATCATCCTGATGACCTTCGGCACCGCCTACGAAGTGCTGGTGCGCTACGCGCTCAATGCGCCGACGCCCTGGTCGCTCGACGTGTCCTTCATCATGTACGGCACGCTCTTCATGATGGGCGGGGCCTACACGCTCTCGCGCGGCGGGCATGTGCGGGGCGACTTCCTCTACCGGCTGTGGAAGCCGCGGGTGCAGGCGGCCGTCGATTGCACGCTCTATTTCCTGTTCTTCTTTCCCGGCGTGCTCGCGCTCGTGTTCGCGGGCTACAAGTACGCCTCGCGCTCGTTCGGGTTCGCCGAGGTGTCGGTCAACTCGCCCGCGGGCATCCCGATCTTCCAGTTCAAGGCCGTGATCGTGGTCGCCGGCCTGTTGCTGCTGATCCAGGGCATCGCCGAGGTCTGCCGCTGCATCGTCTGCATGCGGACCGGCGCCTGGCCCGTCCCTCCGGACGACGTGCAGGAAACCGAGGATCTGCTCATGGCGGAGGCCGCGAAGGCCGAGACCCGCGCGGGCGGCGTCTCTTGACCGCGCGCGTCCTCCCCCGCCCATCCGGAGATCCAAGGTGACAGACCCGCAGATTGCCCTCGTGATGCTGGGCCTGTTCATCGTGCTCGTCTTCGCGGGCTTCCCGATCGCCTTCACGCTGATGGCGATGGGCATCGGTTTCGGCTACTACGCCTATTACGACGAGGGCCGGATGTTCCGCGGTCTCAACCGCCTGGCCGAGGAAGCCGGCGCCTGGGAGCGGCTCACGGCGACGTTCGACGGCTATCTGAGCAACAACGTCTTCGACCTGTTCATCAACCAGACCTACACCGTCATGTCCAACGAGGTGCTGACGGCGATCCCGCTGTTTCTCTTCATGGGCTACGTGGTCGAGCGGGCCAACATCGTCAGCCGCCTCTTCACCACGCTCAACATCGCGTCGCGCAACGTGCCGGGCTCGATGGGGGTGGCCGCACTCGTCACCTGCGCGCTCTTCGCCACCGCCACGGGCATCGTCGGCGCGGTCGTCACGCTGATGGGGCTGCTGGCGCTTCCGGCGATGCTCAAGGCGCGCTACGACAAGTCCTTCGCCGCCGGCATCATCTGCGCGGGCGGCACGCTCGGCATCCTGATCCCGCCCTCGATCATGCTGATCGTCTATGCCGCGTCCTCGGGCGTCTCGATCGTGCGCCTCTATGCGGGCGCGCTGCTGCCGGGATTCATGCTGGCGGGGCTCTACATGGTCTACATCGTCACGCGTTCGATCCTGCAGCCCTCGGTGGCGCCTAACCCCACCAAGGAGGAGGTGCCGGAGATGCCTCTGGGGCAGCTCGTCCGGCTGCTGCTGACCTCGTTCCTTCCGCTCGCCTTCCTGATCCTCGCCGTGCTGGGCTCTATCCTGGGTGGCCTTGCCACGCCCACCGAGGCCGCCTCGATCGGGGCGCTCGGCGGGCTGGTGCTGGCCGCCGTCTACCGCGCCCTGACCTTCCAGCGACTGCGCGAGAGCGTCTATCTCACGGTGCGCACGACGGCGATGGTCTGCTGGCTCTTCGTGGGCTCCTACATCTTCTCCTCGGTCTTCTCCTACTTGGGCGGCGAAAGCGTCATCTCCGAGTTCGTCACCGGGCTCGACCTCACGACGCTCCAGTTCCTCATCCTCGCGCAGCTCATCATCTTCCTGCTTGGCTGGCCGCTGGAATGGTCGGAAATCATCATCATCTTCATCCCGATCTTCCTGCCGCTGCTCGCGATCTTCGACGTCGATCCCCTGTTCTTCGGCATCCTCGTGGCGCTCAACCTGCAGACGTCCTTCCTGACGCCGCCGATGGCCATGAGCGCCTACTACCTCAAGGGCATCGCGCCGCCCGACGTGAAGCTGACGGACATCTTCAAGGGCGTGATGCCGTTCCTCGGGCTGGTGCTGCTGGCCATGGTACTGCTCTACAACTTCCCCGCTCTCGTCTATGCGCTGCCGAACTACTTCTATGGCGGCTGATCCGATCCCGACCGCGCCCGGTGCCAAGGGCCCGCCCCGACCCGAACTGCTCGACCTGCCGGCGGTGGAGCTTCGCGACCGGCTGGCGACGGGCGCCGTCCGTGCCGTCGAGATCGTGCGTGCGGTGGCGGCCCGCATCGCGGAGCGGGAGCCGCAGGTCGGCGCTTGGGCCCATTTCGATGCGGACCACGCCATGGCACAGGCCGACCGGCTCGACCGGCTGCGCGGCATGGGGCGCGCTCTCGGCCCTCTCCACGGCGTGCCCGTCGGCATCAAGGACATCTTCGACACCGCCGACATGCCGACCGCCAACGGCACGCCGCTCGATGCCGGTCGCCGCCCCGAACGCGACGCGCTGGCCGTGGCCGCCCTGCGCGGGGCCGGCGCGCTGCTGGCCGGCAAGACGGAGACGACGGAACTGGCCTTCCTGCACCCCGCCCGCACCCGCAACCCGCACGATCCCGCACGCACGCCCGGCGGCTCCTCGGCGGGGTCGGCGGCGGCGGTGGCGGCGGGGATGGTGCCGCTCGCCATCGGCACGCAGACCGGCGGCTCGGTGCTGCGCCCGGCGTCCTATTGCGGCGTCGTGGGCTTCAAGCCGTCCTTCGGACTGATCCCCGTGCGCGGTACGCTGGTCCAGTCGCCAAGCCTCGACACGGTGGGGACCTTCGCGCGCGACGTGGCGGGGGCGGCTCTGCTGGCCGACGCGCTGGCCGTGCACGACCCCGACGGGACCCGCCCGCCCATGGCCGCGCCGCGCCTGCTGGAGGCCGCCGGGTCTAAGCCGCCGGTGGCGCCGGTCTTCGCGCTGGTCCGCCCGCCCTGGTGGGACCGGGCCTGCGAGGACATGCGCGCGGGGCTCGAGGAGTTGGCCGCCGCACTCGGCGCGCAATGTTTCGAGGCGGACCTGCCCGAGAGCTTCGCTGCCGCTCCGACGCACCGCGAGACGGTCAACCTGGCCGAGATGGCGAAATTCCTCTATCCTTACGACAGGTCCGGCGGCGACGCCCTCTCGCCCGAGATGCGTTCGGCGCTGGACCGCGGCCGGCAGATCACGGCGCGCGACTACCTGGCGGCGCGCGACTGGGCCGACATCACCCGCGCGGGGCTGGAGACGATCCTGACGCGTTGCGACGCCATTCTGATGCCGGCGGCGACGGGGGTGGCACCCGAGGGGCTGGGATCGACGGGGGATGCGGTGTTCAACGCGCTGGCCTCGTTCACCGGGGTGCCGGCGATCTCGCTGCCGCTGTTGCAGGCGGACGGGCCATCCGGGCCGCTGCCGATGGGGGTGCAGGTGATGGGACGGCGCGGCGATGACGGACGGCTGCTGCGCGCGGCGGCCTGGCTGGAACGCTGGGCAGAAGAGGGAGAGACGCGATGAGCATGATACGACGCGAGGCAGCGGCGACGGCTGAGCCGGAGGGGCGCGTGCCCGAGGGGCGGTTCCGATCGCGGCTGCTGCCAATCCTGGCATTTCTGGCGCTGGCGGCGTTCCTCGGCGTGCTGGTGGTGTGGGTACCGCGCCTCGACCTGGGGGCCGTGGTCGCCGTGACGCTGGGCCTCGCGGCCTGGGACTTCTTCGCAGATCGCTGAGCACGCGGCCGGCTCTGGCGAACAGATCCCGCAGTGGACGGGATTTCCGTCCCGTTTCCCGACGGCGGAGTGGAAACGGGATTGTCAGGTTGTTTTGGATGGACGTACGAGCTGTCGTTGCCAGCCGTTCAGGCGGATAGTTCGGTCGTGTAGCTTGCCCAGATTTCGAACGCGTCTTGTCGTGCGTGGCGACAAGAACGGGCGGAGAGGCGGTGACGGTACGGGCGGAAGATGGCGGCTGTTTGATCGTGGACCGACACGAACCCCTGCGCCTGTCGCGCCGATTTGGACCGGCCCATGATCCTCTCTCGTCTGCGGGTGTGCCGGTGCGGTGCTTCGGCCGCGTTGTTGATCCCCTTGTGCCGGCGGTGCGCCAGGCCGGGGGCGAGTTTCGCCTTCGCGGCTAAGTAGGATCCGAGCTTGTCGGTCACCATCACCCGCGGCAGGCCCCATCGCTTGAAGAGCTTGCGCATGAACCGTTTGGCGGCTGCGGTGTTGCGTCGCGACTGAACGAGAATGTCCAGGACGTCGCAGTTCGCACCGACCGTCCGCCAGAGCCAATGCCTCACGCCATTGATCTTGAGAACGACCTCGTCGAGGTGCCACTTATCAGCTGGCCCGGGACGATCGCGCCGGACCTTTGCGGCGATCTGCGTCCCGAACTTCGCCACCCAGACCCGGACCGTCTCGTAGGAGACGATGACCCCGCGTTCAGTAAGAAGGTCCTCGACATCACGCAGGCTCAAGGCGAGGCGGCGATACGCCCAGACGGCGTATCGGATGACGGTGCGCGGGAAGCGATGGCCCTCGAGGCAGGGGAGATCGTCGAGGTTCAGCATCCGGGATGGCTACCCGGGCGTCGCCGTACCATTAACCTGACAATCCCATCGATGCATCGGATGGGCCCTTCACATCTTGACCTAGACCGCGCTGCCGCGACGGCGCTTGACCGCACCCAGCAATCCCAGAGCCGCCAGCAGCGAGAGCCAGGCCGCGGGCAGGGGTACGGCAGCGGGGGAGGCTCAATGCCGGCACCCGGTCCATCCGGGAATTCGAAGTCGGGATTGCCACCGCCGCCACCGCCGCCACCGCCACCGCCGCCACCGTCGTCGCCACCACCGCCACCACCGCCACCGCCCCCGAAGATCGGGAAGCCGCCACCGCCCCCACCGCCGCCGGACGGGCCGCGGTTCGGGGTGAGCTGCGTGCCGACGCCGTTGCCGCTGGAGCGCTGCGGCGGAAAGACCTGCGCGAAGATCGGGCCGTCGGGCAGGGGCTCCTCCTCGAAGAAGTTGGTGATGCCGGCGAGATCGGTCAGATAGGGGCAGGCGGTGGCGAGCAGGTCGCAGGCTCCGACGACGCGCCCGCTCTCGTCCATGGCGAGGATCGGAAGCGTGTCGGGCCCGACGAACTGGCCGAGATCGGTCAGGCGGTAGCTCTGCAGGTCGGTGACGCCCTTTTCGGCGACGAGGCCCACCTGCTGGCCGGCATAGGGCGCGACGACGGGCGTGAGGCGGTAGAAGCGCACTTCTTCCCCGTCGCGGCCGTAGGCGAGGATCTGGCCGTCGTCGATGATGGAGACGGCTCCGGTCAGCACGACGTCGCCCGCATCCTCGATCAGATCGTTGAGATCGACCATGCCGGCGTCGGCCTGCCAGACGAAGGCGCGGTCGCCGTCCTCGGCTCCGCTGCGCCCGACGATCCATTCGAGGCCGTCGATGTCGTAGGCCACGCCGGTCTGGGATCCGCCGGGCAGGTCGCCCAGATCGAAGGCCTCGCCCCCGGGGAACCAGGCCACGGGGCGGTCGCGTCCGTCCTCGGACAGGGCGCGGCCGACGGCGAGCCCGTCGGTGCCGATCGCCCGCAGGTCGAGGATGTCCTGACCGGTGCCCTGCGCCGCGTCGGCGATGTCGAGCGTGGCGGTCGCGGGCGTCCAGACGAAGGCATGTGGCACGCCGTCGACCATGGCGCGACCGATGACGCGACCGTTCCCGTCGATGCCGGTCGCATCGGTCAGCACGGTGCCGGAGGCGGGTGCCGCCAGGTCGTTCAGGTCGCGCAGGCCGCTCGCCTCCTCCCAGAGGAAGGCGCGGGGGCCGGCGTCGGTGGACCCCTGGCCGACGATCTGCCCGGTCTCGTTGATGGCGCGGGCCACGGCGGCGGTCTCCCCGCCGGGCAGGTCGCCCAGGTCGCGGGGGTCCGCGCCGGCCTGCCAGATCATCGCATGGGAGCCGCCCGCGACCGGGGCTTCGCCCACGATCAGACCGGCGGAATTGGAGGCATGGGCCGCGATCCCGGCCAGATCGCGCACGGCGGAGCCCGGCTCGACGTGGAAGCCGCGGGTCCGCTGCAGGGCGTCGAGCCCTTCGGGAAGGGCCCCGGCGCGGATCGCCTCCGCCAGGAGGGCATCGATGCCGGCGAGGGCCCCGGGCCCGGCGGGCGCGTTCGGACCGGTCGCACCGGTCGCACCGGAGAGACCGGCGACGGTGGAAGAGCCGGGAGGCGCCTCCGCCACGGGCAAGGCGACCGCGGCCATGGCGGCGCAGGAGACGGAAGCAGCGAGACAGAGGGTAAGGGACAGACGATGCATGCCCTGCATATACTGCGGACAGGTTCGATATTCCATAACAACCCACATATGTGATTAATGCGATACGATATTCGACGATCCGCCCGATCGGCGGATATCTGCCTGTCCGATCGGGCAATCCGCCCGGAACATGGGCGTGACTGGGCGTGACTGGGCGGAATTGAGGCGGTTCGGCGCGGAACGCGATTTCGATCCGGGCGTTCGGGGTCGGCGAACGAACGCTACGTCACGGCGGGTCCGTGCGGGGGTGCGATCCGGCGCGGGGCACGATCGTCCAGGTCAGCAGGGCCCCGGTGAGAAAGCCGCCCAGATGCGCCTGCCAGGCGAGCACGGCATCGCGCAGAACGAAATCCACCGCCGACAGGGCCAGGATCGCGGCGCAGATCAGGGCGGTGCGCCGCCACGCGGCCCGGGCCCCGACGTCGGTGCGGGTGGTGCCATGATCGAGCGCGACGTGGCAGCCGAGCAGGCCGAACACCCCGCCCGAGGCGCCGATCATGGGAGAGATGGACTTCGACATCACGCCGAAGGCCACCGCGCCGCCCAGCACCGAGGCCATCCAGATCTCCAGCGTCTCCACCGGGCGCAGTTCCGGTCCGGTGCGCCAGGCGAACCAGCCCAGCACGACGAGGTTGCCCGCCAGATGCCCGGGGCCCGCGTGGATCAGCCAGTAGGTGGCGAACATGACGACGGGCTGGAACGGATAGTTCGGCTGCCAGTCGCCAAGCAGGCCCGGCCAGAACCCCGCCAGCCCCGTCGCCCAGACGCGCAGCCGGCCGGGCGATCCGGTCCAGAGCCCGAGGAGCCAGAGTGCTGCCTCGACCGCGACGGGCAGGGCCGCGATCGCGACGTAGGGCCAGAGGCGGGCCCGCGGGAAGGAGCGCCGCGGCGGGCGCGATGCGATCAAAAGGGCAGCCGGACCGACCGGGAGAGCGAGAGCGAGACCGTGTTGGCGGAGGCGTCGGGGCCGTCGTCGTCGGTCTCGAACCGATGGGTGACGCCCGCCGTCAGGTCCCAGTCCTCCGTGAGCGCGCGGGAGACGTTGAGACCGATCTGCCCGAAGCTGTCGGTGCCCCCCCCGTCGAGACCTTCGGTCAGGACGTAGCTGGTGTTCACGCCGGCCCGCCAGTCGCGCGTCACCTGCTGGCTGTAGCCGGCGGCCAGCGTCGTCAGGACGATGTCGTCCTCCTCGCCGGTCGCGTCGTCCTCGACCTGCGTGACCCGGCGGCTCAGGTTGAAGTCGAGGTTCCCGTTGGGCAGGGCGTAGCTGGCACGGGCGGCGCCGACGAGCGCCAGGTCGCCGCTCCCGTCGCGGGTGGCGCCGATCTCCCCGCCGATGCTGCCGTCGGGGCGGCGCAGCTCTCCGGTCAGCGCGGCCGTGGTGCGCAGCCCGGCCCCGTCGTCGGTGAAGCCGAGGCGCCCGCCGATGCTCGACGCGGCCCGGCGCTGCGAGATCGCGAGGTTCAGGCTGGTGCCGTTGCGGTCGCTGTCGTCATCGTCGTCGTAGAGGCTGTAGCCGAAGTCGGCGGTGGCGGTCGTCGTCTCGGTCAGGTCGAAGCGCAGGCCGACCCCGGCGGTGACCCGGGTCTCGTCGTCGAAGGTGCCGCTGTCGTCGTCGTAGCGCACCCCCGACACGCCCAGCCGGTAGGTGACGCCGAAGGGCGCGTCGCGCCGCGTCTCCAGCGTCGCGTTGGCGGAGAAGCTGGTGCGGGTGGCATCCGTCGTGGTGCGCCGGTCGAGCAGGTCCTGCAGATCCTCGGGTAGGATCACCTCGCCCAGGATCAGGTCCAGCGGGGAGAGGCCGGAGACCTCGCTGCGGCGGACGCTGGCCCCGAGGGTCAGCCCGGCGTTGCGCCCCTGGCGGACGTAGCCCAGTTCCAGGTTGGGATCGATGAACTCGAGCCCCTCGTCGGTGCCGCTGCTGGCCGCGCGCAACCCGAAGCCGGAGCCGGCCGTGAACCGCTGCGTCGGGGTGGCGTCGACGACGCCGAGGCGGAACCGGGCGACCGCGTCGAGGCGGCTCTCGCCGTCCTCGACCAGCCGCGGATTGTCGGAGGCGTCCAGCCCGAAGGTCATGCCGAGGGTCGCGAGCCGCCCGTTCGGGATGCGCTCCTGCGCCATGAGCGAGGCGGGCGAGACGCTGGCTGCCAGGCCCGCGGCCACGAGGGCGCAGAGCAGGGCGGGTCGTCCGCGACCGGCGGATCGGGGGGGGCGCGAGAGGATGCGCGCGCGGACGGCGGGGCAGGGCGGGGGGCACGGGGAGCGCGTCCGCGCGTCTATTCGAACAGGCGGCGGGTCGGGACCAGGATCACGTCGCCTTCCTGCATGACGAGCGAGCCGTTCGGACTGCGACCTTCCATGATGGCCTTGTAGTTCAGCGGGTAGATCTGCTCGACGCCGGTGCGCGGGTCGACGCGGCGCAGCTGGACCCGCTTCTGAGCAGCGAAGTCGGAGAAGCCGCCGAGCTGGGCCAGGGCCTGCAGCAGGCGGGTGCCGGGGACGAGTTCGATGCGGCCGGGATTCGCGATCTCCCCGATGGCGAAGATCGCCACGGTGGGATCGGGCCGGGCCTCGCCGGGAACGCGGGGCTCGCGGGCGGCGAGTTGGGAGAGGGAGACGAGGACGGTCGGGCTGGAGGAGAAGTTCGGCTCCAGCCGGGCGATCAGGTCGCTCTGGATGGCGCCGAGCGAGCGGCCGCTGGCCTCCAGCGCGCCGGCCAGCGGAAAGACGAAGCCGCCGTTCGGGTCGACGAGGACGTCGCGGTTGAGCCCCTCGTCCTGCAGCACCTCGATGCGCAGGACGTCGCCGGGCTGCACCCGGTAGCCCTGCGCCGTGGCGGCGAGGCCGGTGAGCAGGAGGGCCGCGAGCCCCAGCATGAGATTTCGGACGGAACTGATCATGGCTTGGGGCCCCTGGGAGACGCGACCGGAAATGGTTCCCCGCAAGCCTAGAGGACAATCGCCGCGATGCGCAGGGGGCCCGGTGCGTCTTAGACGACCACATGTGGCTGGAGGAACACGGATTTGGGCGTATCGGCGCGCATCACAGCGCGGCCAGGGCCTCCCGCGCGAGGTCGAGCTGCGGGATCGTGCGGCCCTCGCCCAGTTCGATGGCCCGCGTCAGGATCGTCCGGGCCTCCTCGGTCCGCTCCAGCGCGACATAGGCCATGCCGAGGTGATAGAGGATGACGGGACTGTCGGGGCCCTCGCCGCGGCCGGCTCCAGGTAGGTCAGCGCCTCCTCGAAGTCGCCGCGGCGATAGGCGATCCAGCCGTAGGTGTCCTGGAAGTCGGGAACCTCCGATTCGCCCAGGCGGCGCGCGGCGGCATAGGCACGGTCGAGGCTCTCGGGGTCGTCGTGCAGCTCGCTGAGCAGGCTGGCGTAGTTGTTGGCGGCGATGAGGTTATCGCCGTCGAGTTCGTAGAGCTGTCGGTAGATCTCGAGTGCCGCCTCGAGATCGCCCGCCCCCTCGAACTGGGCCGCCTGCAGCAGTCGCAGGCTCCAGGCCTCGGGCATCGCGGCGAGGGCGGCGGCGAGGACGTCCTCGGCTTCCTCCATGCGACCCTGGCTCAGCAGCAGGCCGTGCAGCTGTTGCGCGGGGGCCTCGGCCTCGGGGTATTCCTCGATCAGGTCGCGCAGCTCCGCCTCGGCGGTCTCCGTTTCCCCGTTCACCATCTGCAGGACGGCATTGGCGAAGCGCAGGGTGGGATCGTTGGGGCGCTCCTCGAGCTGCAGGCGCAGGTACTCGCGCGCCTCCTCGACCTGGCCCGCGCGCAGGCGGGTGCGCACCACGTCGAGCGCGGCGGAGCCGGTCTCGTCGCCCATGGCCCGCGCCTCCAGCAGGGCGATGCCCTCGTCGAAGCGCTGCTGGCCCAGCAGGAGGGCGGCGCGCAGGGCGGTGGCCCGGTCGGCGGCGTCCGGACCGTCGATCCGCTCCAGAGCGGCGATCGCGGCCTCGGCGGCGGCGGTGTCGTCGTCGGTGAGGGCAAGACGTGCCTGTTCGGTCAGCAGCGTGACATCGCCCGGGTTCGCCGCCACGGCATCGTCGATCACGGTGCGCGCCACGCGCACCCGGTCCTGGTCGAGCAGGAACTGCGCGTAGCGCAGCGATTCCGCCGGACCGCTGCCCGACATCTCGACGGCGAGCGACAGCCGTTCGCCGGCGAGCTGCGGGCTGCCGGCGCGTTCGTGCGCCCGCGCCATCAGCGTCAGGATGTCGGCATCGTTGGGAGCCTGGTCGAGAGCGGTGCGCAGGCCCGCGATCGCCTCGGTGGTCTTGTCGGCCTCGATCAGCCATTCGGCCTGCATCTTGAGCGCGTCGACGTTGCCGGCCTCCGCGACCAGGGCTTCCTCAACCAGAGCGCGTGCGCCGACCTGGTCGCCCGAGGCCAGCAGGATGCGCGCCAGCATCGTCTTGATCGATGTCGTCTGCGCGGTCTCGGCCTCGTCCTCGAGGCGGGCGCGCAGCATGTCCGCCGCGGCGTCCCGCTCGCCGGCGTCGAAGGCGAGGGCCGCATCGGCGCGCACGTAGGTGTCGACGGTCTCGGGGGTGTCGGCGTTGGCCGCGATCAGCGCCGCGATCTCCTCGCGCGCGGCCTCCGGTCCGCGGGTCTGGGCGACGAAGCGGATCAGGGCGATGTGATCGTCGGTCGGCCCGTCGAGCGGGCCGGCACGGTCGCGCAGAAGCGCCTCCACGGCCGGCAGATCGTCGCGCTGCCGGTACCAGGTGACGAGGTCGCCGGCGATGTCGGCGTTCTCGGGGAAGCGGTCGTAGAGGTCGACGAGCAGCGCCTCGACCTCGTCGGGGCGGTCGAGCGCGTTGAGCACCTGCAGCTTCAGCGTGCCCAGGGCGAGGTCGTCGGGCGACCGATCCAGCGCGTCGTCGAGGGCGGCGAGGGCGGGTTCGAGCTCGTTCTTCGTCAGCCGGCCGATGATCACGAGACGGCGGGCGATGGAATTCTCCGCGTCCGCCTCGAGCAGGGCGTCGCCCTGCGCCAGCGCGGCGTCCTGCGCGGCGGAATCCTCCGCCTCGGTCGCCTCGATGTAGGAGAGCAGCGCCGCGATGGCGCGCGATTCGGACCGCTCGGGCGCGCGCTCCACGGCGACGGGGCCGTGCCGGCGCAGCGCGTCCCACGACTGCTGCGAAACGGCGATCTCGCTCAGCGCGATGCGGATGTCCGCATCCTCGGGGTATTGCTCGGCGAGGCGCAGGTACTGCGAGAAGGCGCCGCTCGGGTCACCCTGCTCGAGGAGCACCTCGGCCAGCGCGACACGCGCCTCACGGTGGGCACCGTCGTAGCGGAACACGTTGCGGAACTCGACCGTGGCGCGCGACAGGTCGCCCGACTCGCGCAGCTCCATCCCGGAGCGGAAGAAGTCCTCCGCCTGCTGCTCCGAGTCCCTGGCACGCGGCCAGGAAGATCACGAGGCAGGGCAGGGCGATCCAACGGGTCAGGCGCATGGGAACAGGGTCACTCCGGTAAAATGGCTCGGTCGGGCGGATCGCAGGTCATGACGCACCCGACACCCGATATGTCAACACCCGGGCCATTAAGATACCGTGTATACCGGCGATGTTTTCCGAGCCGGCGGCCGGAGTTCAGACGCCGGTGCCGCGCGCGACGACCCGCAGGGTGGCCGCCAGCAGACGCAGATCGCCGCGGAACGACAGCGAGCGGTAGTACGCGGTGTCGAACTCGGCACGGGCCGCGAAGGTCGAGGCGTTGCGGTCGGAGACCTGCCAGCTGCCGGTGATCCCCGGGCGCAGCGCGAAATAGGCGCGGCCCGGATAGAGCGGCTTCTGATCGACCATCATCGGGCGCGGGCCGACGAGGCTCATGTCGCCGGTCAGCACGTTGTAGAGCTGCGGCAGCTCGTCCATCGAGGACTTGCGCAGGACGCGGCCCACCAGCGTGACGCGCGGGTCGCGGCTCAGCTTCTGCTTGGTCAGCCATTCGTCCACGTCCTCGGGGTGCTCCTCGAGATGGCGCTTGAGCTCGTGGTCGGCGTCGGGCACCATCGTGCGCAGCTTCCAGATACGGAATACGCGGTTGGCCCGGCCCAGCCGCATCTGCGAATAGAACGGGTTGCCGCCGTCGCAGGCCACGAGCAGCGCCATGAGCAGCATCAGCGGCAGGACGACCGGGAGGCTCAGCGCGACCACGGTCACGTCGAAGACGCGCTTGAACGTGCCGGCGTAGGTTCTGGCCGAGGGGGCGGCTCTCCGGTCGGTGGCACGCGCGTCGAGATGGGGATCGAGGAACGACATGTGAAACTGGTCTCCGTGGCCGATGCGCCGATCCGGTGCGGCGGAGCGGGCGGCAGGGCCGTGAAATTCGCGCCTCCGAACCGGCAGCCGATCCGCCGGACGTCGCAGACAGGTCATCCTTGCCTCAACTCCAACCAATTTGACAGGCCTTTCGGGCTAAAATCCTTGAAAAGAACCCATTTGGAGGGGCGTGTTTGCAGTTCGTCTACAATAACTGCAGATAGCCGGAATTGATCCCGAGGAAGTTGCATAATATCAATAAGCCAGTGGTCTTCACGGGTTCTTCAGGATTTGGCACGATCCTGCGCATGGCGAACGGGCCGGTGCTGGC
>CAVWRZ010000008.1:0-60436 GCA_963757495.1 uncultured Alphaproteobacteria bacterium | reverse complement strand
CTGCTCGACGGCCGGGTGTTCCAGGCGCATCTGCGGCGCGCAGCGCACGCCGGCGGGGCCGGGGCGGGCAGCCCGCTGCGCGACCTGGAGGCGGTGCAGCGGCTGATGTCCTCGCCGGTGTTCCTCGCGCTCTTCGACGTGCCCTGGACGCCGCTGTTCCTGGCCGCGATCTTCGTGTTTCCGCCTGGCTCGGCTGGCTGGCGGTGGGCGGCGGCGTGGCGCCATGATCGCCATCGCGGTCCTCAACCGCTGGCTCACGTCGGGGCCGATGGCGCGGGCCAACCAGGCCACGGCGCGCGCCGAGCTAACGGCGCAGCAGCTCGCCTCGGAGGCGGAGCTGGTGCAGTCGCTGGGCATGCGCGCGGCCGCGTTCCAGCGCTGGATGGGCGCGCCGCGAGGTGTGGCTGGACCAGTCGGTGGCCCATTCGGACCGCTCGGGGCTGTTCACGGTGACGGCCGAGAATTTGCTGCGGCTGTTCCTGCAATCGGCGATGCTGGGCCTCGGGGCCTGGCTGGTGCTGCGCGGCGAGCTGACGGCGGGCGCGATGATCGCGGCGTCGATCCTGCTGGGCCGCGCGCTGGCCCCCGTCGAGATGGTGGTCGGCCAGTGGCAGATGGTGCAGGGCGCGCGCCAGGGCCGGGCCGCGGTCGTGGCCCTGCTGGACGAGGTCCCGGCGGAGGTGGCGCGCACGCCGCTGCCCGCACCCCGCGCGCTGCTGGTGGCGGAGAACGTGACGGTGGTGCCGCCGGGGGCCGCGCAGGCCTCGCTGCGGGGGGTGTCCTTCGTGCTGCGCCCCGGTCAGGCGATGGGCGTGATCGGGCGGTCGGGGGCGGGCCAGCGCCTCGTCGCCAAGGCGGTCACCGGCGTCTGGCCCCCCGCCGGCAGTCGGCTGCGGCTGGACGGTGCGACGCTCGACCAATACGACCCGGACGTGCTGGGTCAGCACATCGGCTATCTGCACGGTGGTGACGCTCTTCGACGGCACCATCGCGGAGAACATCGCCCGGCTGGCGCCCGCGACGAACCCGCGCGGATCGTCGCGGCGGCGAAACGGGCCGCGGCGCAGTGCGATGGATGCCCTGCGGCAGCCCGAGGGCTACGACACGCCGGTCTCCGCCGTCGGCGGCCGGCTCTGGGCGGGCAGATCAGCGGGACTGTGCAGGCTGCGGGCGATGTACGGCGACCCGGTGATCCTGGTGCTCGACGAGCCGAACTCGAACCTCGACGCGGCCGAACCAAGGCACCTCGTGAACCGGACGGTCCGGGCGATGAAGGCCGCGGGCGGCGCGGTCGTGATCATCGCGCACCGCCCCGATGCGGTCCTCGAATGCGATCTGCTCCTCAAGCTCGACGGCAGGCGGCAGGCCTTCGGCCCGACGCAGGAGGTGATGGCGAAGATGGTGGCCAACCACAGGGAGACGGCGCTGGCCCCGAAGGTTGCGGGGGGCGTGTGGTGGCCGCCGCGAAGCCGACGACCGGGTCTGGACCGGGCGTGGGCTCGTGGCGGCCTTCCTCGGGCTCGCGGTGCTCTTCGGCGGCTTCGGCTCCTGGGCGGCGCTGGCCAACATCTCGGGGGCCATCCTCTCGTCGGGGCGCATCGCGGTGGAGAGCAACCGGCAGGTCGTGCAGCACCGCCACGGCGGCGTGATCGAGGCGCTGCTGGTGCGGCCAGGGCGACCGGGTCGCGGCCGGCGACCCGCTGCTGCGGCTCGACGCCTCGGAGGACTGGCCTCGAGCGCGGATCCTCGCCGACCAGCTCCACGAGGTCCTCGCGCGCACCGCCCGGCTGGAGGCGGAGCGCGACGGGGCGGACGCCGTCACCTTCCCCGGGCCGCTGCTGGCCGCCGCCCGCACGGCGCCGGACGTGGCCGACATGATCGAGGGCAGCGCAACCCTGCTCGCCGCCGGGCGCGAGGCGATCGGCCGGGAGGTCGAGCAGCTCGTCCGCCGCAAGGACCAGATCGCCAGTCAGGTGGACGGCATCGGCGCGCAGAGCCGGGCGCTGACGCTGCAGCTGGGCTTTCTGGGCGAGGAGCTCGACGCGCAGCAGAGCCTGCTGGAGCCGGCCCCTGGCGCAGGCTCCCCGCGTGCTGTCGCTGCAGCGCGAGGACGCGCGCCTGCTGGGGCAGGTCGGCGAGTTCGCCGCCACCGTCGCGGAGCTGGAGGGGGAGGCGACGAGATGGACCTCGAGGTGCTGGAGCCTGCGCGGCCGGGCGCGCGAGGGAGCGATCGCGGAGCTGCGCGACCTGCAGTTCCGCCGCGTCCGGCTGACCGAGCAGGTGCGCGCGCTGGACGAGCGGCTGGCGCGGCTGGTCGTCGCCGCCCCCGTCGGCGGCGTGATCCACGACATGCAGGTCTTCGCCGACCGCGAGGTGATCCGCCCGGGCGACCCGATCCTCTACATCGTGCCGCAGGACCGGCCGCTGGTGATCCGCACCCGCGTCGATCCGATCCACGTCGACCAGGTCTTCCCCGGACAGCCCGTCACCCTGCGCCTGCCGGCCTTCGACGCGCGCACCACGCCCGAACTCGGCGGCACCATCCTCACGTCTGCGCCGACGCGCTGACGGATGCGGCGACGGGGGCGACCTACTACGAGGCGGAGATCCTGCCCGACGACGGGGAGATCGCCGCCTATCGAGGACGCATCCTGCTGCCCGGGATGCCGGTCGAGGCGTTCCTGCGCACCGCCGACCGCGCACGCCGCTGGCCTATCTGGTGAAACCCCTCGCCGATTACTTCAACCGCGCCTTCCGGGAGGGTTAGGCGCGGCTCCATCGATCTGGTTGCGGCCCCTGGGGGGAGTGCGCGCGAGCGCGCGCGCGACCCGGGCTTCGTCCAGCCGGCGCGAATCGCTCATGATCCGCCCCCGAGTTCGAGAGCGCGACAGGCCATGCAGGAGCATCGATGGGGCTCAAATCCGAGCTCTGTCGCGACGATCCATCGCCCGGCGTCGGATGTTTCGGCATGGAGGTATGCGACGCGACATGGGCTATCAGGCTGTCAGCCCTTTTTTTTTCCTGGTTCCTTGAGCACTCCATGTCGGCGTGGACGTAGTGGTAGAGGGTGGATGGGGGAATGTTGCCGAGTTCCTGGCAGATCGAGGGGATGGTGCGCTGGCGATCCGCCATCAGGTGCTGGGCGTAGCGCAGTTTCTCGGCGGTCATGATGCGTGGACGTCCGCCTTTGCGACCCTGGCGCGGCAGCTCAGTCCTTCCCTGACCCGCTGGCGGATGACGTTGCGCTCCATCTCGGCGAAGGCTTCCTGGATCTGGAGGAAGGCGCGCCCCGCGGGGGTGGTCGTGTCCATCGGCGAGTTGAGCGCCCTGAAGGCGACCCCGCGCTCGGCCAGGTGGTCGATGAGGGCGATGAGCTCGCCAGGCCAGCCGGTCGAGCCGGTCGAGGTCGAGAACCACGAGGACGTCGCCGCGGCGCAGATGGTCGAGGCAGGCAGCGAGACCGGGGCGTCGGCCTTGGCACCGGAGGCGCGGTCATCGAAGATGCGCTGGCGTTCCGATCCGGTCGAGCGCGTCGAGCTGGCGGTCGAGGATCTGTCTGTCTTCGGTGGTGGACACCCTGACGTAGCCGATCAATCCTGGTGCGCCCCATCTTCGATCATCGCCGTGGCCGAGGATGCCATGTCCTCGATGCCACGACGAACGTATCGAGACCTTCATCGTTCCTGCGTGAATGCCTTTGGGGTTTTCGTCAACGACTCGAGAAGACGAGGCCGATCGATCGCGGTGGCATGCGCCGCGACAATCACCTGTTTGTCGTGGTCCGGTCGACTTCATCGTGACGGAGACAGCCTGGTGGCGGAACTGCACCTACGACGCCACCGGGCGCGAGGCGCACGACGAACCGTCCCCGCCGAACGCGGTCGAGCGTCGGCGGGCCTTCGACATGCCCTGGTGCCCTTCATGCCTGAACGCCCTTGCCTCGTCCCCGTCGATCCTGTCGCATCGGTCCGGGATCCGGCGCGGCGGATCGGTTCCGGGGTCAGTGCCGCCTGCTTCGCAGGGACCCGCCGCTTCCCCTTCTTCCCCGTGACCGCCACGAACGCGACGTGGCCCGCGCTGCCCGGCGGCTTTCGTCTCCCACCGGGCCTGTCCGAGCCGAGTCCGTCCGAGCCCGGCAGCGCCACGGCTCGCGATCCTCGAAGCCCACGGAATGCATTGGCTCGACCGCGAGCGCCGCCTGACGGCCCCGATCGCGTCCGCGACGGCGCGTCGCGAGCAGCGACCGGTCGGGCGTGTCGAGACGGCATCGACGCCCGAACTGCGTCTGGGCCCTGCCGGAGAGGACCGACGCCATGGTCAACCGAGGCGAAGGAGCATGCGCAGGCGCGTCGTCGATCTTCCCCGGGATCGAGGCGATCCACGACGAGCCGCGACACGTCCCGGCGACGACCGGTCCGGGACGCGAGGGTATCGGCCCCTTCGCCGGCGGCATCGGTTCTTCGCCGGCGGCGGCGTCATCCGCGCGCGCCTGTCCCGGCTCCACCGGCGTTCGGACCCCGGCCGTCACCTTCATGCCATCGCCTTCGTCGCCATCGGTTCGCAGCTCGCCGACACCCTGGTCGATACGCTGCCGGCGAGTGTGACGATGCCGGCCGGGGGCTCGCCGGACCCGATGACGCGCCGCACCGACAGGACGTGTGAGCCGACGGACACGTCGCGGACGCCGCCGACCCGCTCCTGCACGCTCTGCCCGCCATCGCTTCACGAATCCGCGCGCCGGGAAAGGACGACGGCGACAGGTCGGGATGGAGGAGAGCCGCTCGGCCACTCCTGCGGGTGAGCATGTGCAGCCCGGCTGCCCGAGGTGCTCGCCACCGCGAACCGCCATGCAGCGCCCTCCGGCCGAATGCCGCCCGTGGCGGCAGACCCGCTGTTCGGCACGCGGTCGGCGACCAGCCGGCGATCCCCGCCGCGGTCATCGGCCCGGGCTGCGGCATCGGCGTGCCCCGCATGGCGCGCATTGCCCAGGGCGCGTCCGTGAAGCCGGACCCGGACGCGCGGTGAACCGGCACCTGCGCCGGACGACGTGCAGGCCGCCGATGGCCGGCGTCATCCGCCTTCCGCGGGCCGGGCCTCCGCAGATCCGTCGCCGCCGATGCCGGGTGCCTCCATACCGCCGGCGACGGGCGGAAGTTCGCCGTGCGCAAGGCCTCGCTCGACGCCGACCACCCGTTCAAGTGTTTCGGCAACCCGCGTGAATTCGAGCAGACCGACGAGGCGGAACGGCAGGTCGCGGGAGCTGCCGCCCCATCGGGAACGCCATCGTCCGCTGGAGCCGCCTCTCCTCGAGCACCGGCCCGGACGCGCCGACCCGGTCCGCAAGCGGGATCCCATCGCCACGATCGGCCGACACGCCACGATCGCCCGACACGCCACGATCGCCTGGCGACAGGCATCGACATGCCGGGCAGATACGGTACGCCCCGACGAACGCCTCGGCGACCCATCCCAACTCCACCGCCAAAGATCGCCGCCCGACCCGCACCCCCGTCGCATACCCCCATGCAGAAATATCCCTCGCGGCCATCATCGTCTGGGATTGGCCGAGCGCACCTCGGGCAGGCAGTTGCTGCGCGACGCCGTGCCGGATTGGAATGCAGCGAGGAGCTGCTGGCGCACATCTCGCCCCTCGGATGGGCGCATCCTTCTCGCCCGGCGCGTACCGGTGAACCATCGCCACCTTGCGAGGCGATCCTGCCCGCTACCGGAATCTTGCCCCTCGGGATCGTTTCCGGGTCGCCGATCGGGGCCCGAACGGGCCATGCGCAACCTCGGAATGTGCTCGGCACCTCGACCGAACGTACGAAGGGAAGCAACCTCGGCTGCTTCCCTCCTGCGTCATATGGCCCGGGAGAATAAGATCCAGTCCCGGTCTACGTCCACTTCGGTCTTGCGAAGCGTCTCCGTGACGACTTCCTCCTCCTCGGTGACGTCCTTGTCGATAGCGACCTCCTCGGTGATGACGGTCTCCTTGCCGACGACCGCCTCCTCGGACTGCGTCGTCACCTCGATGTCGCGGTCCTGGAACAGCGCGTCGGCCTCGGCCCCCGTGACGGTCCGCTCCACCGGGTCGCGATGCACCGACAGCGTCTCCTTGCGCAGCCGGATGCGCTCCTCGACGGGGATCTCCTGCACGTAGGTGCGGATGTGGCCGAGCCGCGCTCGGTCACGCGCTTGCCGACCGTCAGACGCTCTTCGCCCACCGAAATCGAGGTCTCGTCATGATCCGTACCGGTCCCGGTCGGAGCCGTCGCGGCGTAGTCGGGGCTGGCGCGGTAGTCCGTCTCGTAGGCGTCGATGTCCACGCCGGCCTCCGGGTTGCGCATGATCTGCGCGACGGTGTCGATCTTGTCGTCCTCGACTTCCGCCGAGACGACGTGGTGGCCCTGACGGACCGCCTGCCGGTAGGTCGCGGCCTCGTCGTCGGGCAGGTTCAGGGTATCGACGTCGTCGTGCCCGTCGGTCCCGTTCAGGACATGGACGTGGCCTGGAGACGCCGGCCTGGACGATCTCGCGACGCACGGTGTCGGCGATGTCGGCGGTCGATGGCTGTCGTACATCTTCATGGGGATGTCCTCGGTTGGATTGTTGATGGAAGTGGGTTGGGGATCACACCGTCACATTGACCGGGTCGTCGGCGGTGCCGTCGTCGTCCGTCAGGTCGATCTCGACCTGCCTGGCGGCGAAGGGTGACCGTGTCGGTCCAGTTCCGCGTCTCGGTGCGGGACGTGATCCGTACCTCCTCGACGATCAGGTACTGTCGTACGAAGACCTCCTCGACGACGGGGATGATCGTGACGTCGCCTTCGACGCGGGTCTCGGCGGGTCGGCCACGATCCGATCGACGGGGACCCGATGTCGACCGTCTCCGACGCCAACGTCTCGGGAACAGGGGACGTCCGTGGATGACGTCCGCAGCCGGACAAGGAAGTCCGGCCGATCGCTCGACGGTCTCCTTCGTCACGACGACACCGATCCTCGGCCACCGGAAGACGCAGATCGGTCGCCTCCCGGTCGACGGGGTCGCCGCCGTCCCCGGTGATCGCCGCCCTGGTCGACCAGGTGCCTTTGTCGTCGGCGGCGGGTTCCCGGACTCGATCGTCCGGTCGTGCCCCTGGAAGACCGTGCGATGACACGCACGACGAACGCTCGGACCGCGACCGGTACCTCCAAGTGACCAAGACGGTGAATGACCATGAGCCGGTTATCGCTCAGGAACTCTCTGGCACCGCGGGCGTCTGAGCACATGCGGCCCCGCGGGGCAGACCGAAACATTCGGCAGATCGCAGCAGGGACGACAGCGGAGTACGACATGGCCCAGCCCCCCGAACAATTTCGGAGAGCCCGAGGTCAACGGACCCGAAGACCGACGGAGGGATGGGCAAGTCGATCAGGATCGCCGTCGCCGCGATCCTGGCGCTGCTGCTGCTCGCCTGGCTCTTCGGGGCCTTCGGCGACGATGATTGAGACGACAGCGGTCCGAGAACGTGGACGATGCCGTCGTGGTCGAGGATCCTGTCGTCGTCACCGAATGACGTGACATCGAAGTCATGATGCCGAGATGACGCCCGGGCCTCCGGTCCGGGCGTCTATGACAAGGGCAGCCCGCGAAGATCATGCAGATGTTCCCTTGTCGCTGGCGAGCCGATCGCCGGCGTCCTGCGAGCGGGATTGCCCCGCCTTCGCGGCATCCGCCCCCATGACCGATCCGTTCTCTTCGCCGCCGGGACCATCCTCGTCGCAGCCGTCTTCTACGACTTCCTGCGCGACGATAGGCGCGTGAGTGGCCTGGGCTTCGTCAGCCGAGGCGTGGCGAAGGGCCTGCGGAGACTGGGCTTCCGGGCCGCGCGCTGGACGGAACGGCGGTTCGACCTGTCCATCCGCGGCCTGATCGGACCGTGCATCCTCTCGGCGATCGCGCTGACCTGGATCGTGGTCCACGCCGTCGGCTACACGCTCATGTTCCGGGCGGGGGTGTCGCTCGTGGAAAGCCGGTCCGGCGATCCGGCGAACCTCGTGCAGACGACGGCCTTCGTCGGCTCGGCGTGCTCGCTGGGGCCTCGACGGTGCAGCAGCGGCGGGCTGGTGGGACATGCTGTCGATGGTGGCGGCGGTGAACGGCATGATCGTCCTGACCCTCTCGGTCAGCTTCCTGCTCGAACATCCTCCAGACGACGGCGAGCGCGCGAACCTTCGCGATGCGTTGCACGCTGGTGGACAAGAGCGTCGACGTGGACCGGGGGGAGGCGCTCGACCACGCATCGCAGGTCTGGGGCCGGATCTTCTGCCAGGTGGCGGTCCAGTTCACGGCCTCCCCGCTGCTCGGTACTCGTCCCCGACAATTCCCCGATGGATTTTCCGGCCGTGATCCTCGACCTCTCTCGACTTCCTGGAGGGCAAGGGCGAGGTGTTCGGCGGGGACCGGATCACCGGGATCGACGGTGTCGAGCTGCGCGCGGCCATCGCCCTGCTGGGACGGCATACCTCCGCCAGCGACGTGGACGACGACTTCGCGGCGGCCCGCGCCTGGGCCAGGATCGGTCCTCGCTGGACATTCCGACCTGAAGGCTTTGCGGGGGGGGGGGGCTAGCGCCGCCCGCGTTTGACCCCCGCCGCCAGCATCGCCGCCGCGAAGGTCGCCCCCGCGATGGAAAGCGAGGCCAGCGGATGCATCTCGGCACGCATGAAGAGACTGTCCTCGCGGGCGCGGGGGCCAGGTAGCTCGCGCGGGTGCTTGCCGGCCCGCGCGCTGTCGTGGAGGATGCCGCATGCCCGGACGGGGGGGCGTGTCGGAGGTCTGGAGCATCTTGCCCATCAGCTCCATGCCGATGTCGGTCAGCGTCGGCGCGGCTTGCCCCGCCTTGGCCGTGAGCCAGCCGGCCCCGCCGACGTCCAGATCGCGGATGATGGTCCAGCCAGGCGATGCCGTCGGCCACGACCTCGGGCGCATAGGCCGTTGGCCGGGTTCGTGGTTGCGCTGGAGCCCAGATAGTTCCGAGCGTGCTCCATGTAGGCCGTGTCCACCGATCCCGGCTTGATCAGCGTAATCGACAGGTCGAGCCCCTCGCGCGTCATCTCCATGCGCAACGCGTCGGTCACCGCTTTCGCCGCCGTCTTGAGGAAGCGAGATAGGGGCCTTGCAGGGTGGTTGGTGTGCGGTCCGAGAGCTGCGAGCCGACGGTGACGATCTTGGCCAGCCGTTGCCGCCCGCCCGGTGCAGGCGGAGCGCTTGAGCATGCCGTTCCACCGCACCCCGGGTGCATTTCCTTCTCGAACAGCCGGCGGTGATCCTGGGGCGTGACCTCCTCCACGGTGCCGTAGATCGCCACGCCGGCGTCGTTGATCCAGGTGTCGATCCGGCCCCAGCAGGTCGATGCCAGGGCCTGCACCACCGCGCCAGCGCCTCCGCGTGCCACGTCGAGCAGCGCGGCCAGGGCGTCTGGCAGTTCGGCGGCGAGGGCCGCGCCGAATCCTCGGCACCGCGCGCGACGAGGATCAGGCGGGCTTTCGCGGCGGAAAGCCTGCGTGCGGTGGCGAGGCCGATGCCGGAGGTGGCACGGGTCGAGCAGGATCACCTGATCGGACAGGGGGCGGAAGCGCATGGGAAGTCTCCTTCGTCGGATGGGGTCAGGGGGTGAGGACGACCTTGACGCAGTCGTCCTTCTTGTCGCGGAACGTCTCGTAGAGCTTCGGCGCGTCAGCGAGCTTGCCGCGCGGTGGGTGATGAGGAACGTCGGGTCGATCCGCCCCTCCTCGGATGTGGTCGAGCAACGTGGGCGCATGCGCCATCACGTCGGTCTGTCCATCCGGAAGGTCAGCGCCTTGGCGAAGGCCGCCCCGATGGGGAACTTGTCGACGATGGCGGCATAGACGCCGGGGATGGAGACGATCCGCCCTTGCGGCAGCACATGATCGCCTCGCGCAGCACGTGCGGAGCAGGTAAGTCTCCTGGAACGTCGCCGTCTTGACCCGGTCGTAGACGGTGTCGATCACGCCGGAGCCGTGCGCCTCCAGCCCGACCGCGTCGATGACCTTGCCGGGCAGCATGCCGTTCGTCGCCTCCATCAGCGCGTCGTAGGGCGTCAGCGTCGGATCGGTGAGATTGTCTCGGCCCCGTGCGCGCGGGCCAACGCCAGCCGTTCCGGCACGTCGTCGATCACGAAGACCCGTTCCGCGCCGAGCAGGAGGCAGGACTTGAGCACGAAGAGCCCCAACGGTCCCGCGCCCCAGATCGCGACCGTGTCGCCGGGTCCGACCTCCGCGTTGACCGCCGCCTGCCAGCCGGTCGGAAAGATGTCCGTCAGGAACAGGACCTGCTTTCGTCCGACAGCCCGTCGGGGACCTTGAGATGCGTGGCATCGGCGAAGGGGACGCGGACGAACTCTGCCTGCCCGCCGTCCCAGCCGCCGTAGAGATGCGAGTAGCCAAACAGTCCGGCGCTCGCCTGGCCGTTCATCGCCGCCAGCTTCCCGGCGTCGCGGTTGCTCTCGTCGCACAGCGAGAACTTCTTCTGCGCGCACCAGTGGCAGGTCCCGCAGTTGATGGTGAAGGGGATGACGACCCGGTCGCCCCTGCCGAGATTGCCGACGCCGCTGCCCAGCGTCCTCGACCACGCCCATAAACTCGTGGCCGATGATGTAGCCCTCTTCCATCTCGGGGATGAAGCCGTCGAACATGTGCAGGTCGGATCCGCAGATCGCGGTGGAGGTCGTAGGATACGCGTGGCGGTGGTGGATCACCGGATCATGGTGGGGTCGACGGAAGTCTCGGTCCCGTGGTAGGTGACGGCGCGCATGGGGCTCTCCTGTCGATGGGGGTTCTCGGGGGCGGCAACGAAGCGCCGCCCCGTCGTTGTGTCGGGGTCAGGCGGCGGGCAGGGTCGCGATCCGGTCCCCGGGTACCCGCGGGCCTGGGCCATGAGCAGCTGGCGGTCCTGCGGGCCGGAGCCTACGTCCCAGCCCTCCAGGCCCGCGCGGTTGTTCATGGTGTCGAGCAGCATCTCCTCGCCACGCCGCACGAAGGACAGCGCATCCGCGTCGAGCGATCCCGGCCCAGTCCTGGCCGAGCTGCGTGGCGACCTTGTTCACGGTGCCCCGGATCGTGCCGTCATCGGCATCTTCGCCATGTGCGGCGAGCCGGGCGGCGATCTCGGCGGCATGGCGGGTGTGCAGGGCATCGACGAGCTCCAGAGCGAGCGGCAGGATCTCCGGCTCGGCCCGCTCCTTGAGCGTTTCGTATCCGGACAGGACATCGTGGATGCCGGCGTTGACGTCGTGGAGGGCTGCGATTGTCGTACTCGGTCATCCGATCGTCTCCTTGGCTGGGGGGCGGAGGAGCACCCTCCCGCCCCGGGGGTTACATCTGTTCCTTCTGCGCGCCGGACTTCTCCCGCGCCTTGCCGAGGTCGGGGACCTGCCCCTCGGGCTCGGCCCTGTCGCGGGCGGAGTACTTGCCGCGCCCATCCATCGCATTGCCGCCGTTGGTCCAGACGCCCTGCGGCGTCGGCTCGTCGAGGGAGGTGTTGAGGAAGTAGTAGCTGTGCTCCATCGCCTCGTGCGCCTCGGGGGTGGAGTTCGGGATCGGCATCGTCGCCTCGATCCCGCCCAGCTCCTCGATCACGGCGAGCCACTGCTGCTGGTGCATCGTGTCGCGCGCGATCAGCGACGACAGCATGTCCTTCATGCCCGCGTCGTCGGTCATGTTGTAAAGGCGCGAAGCCAGCACCCGCCCGCTGCTCTCGGCCATCGCATTGGCAGGCCAGGTCCTGCCGCCGATATTGCCGGTGGCGTAGACGTGGGACATGTCGAAGGGCACGCCGTTCGCATTGACCGGCATCGCGGCGAGCCCCAGGAGAGGACGTGGCGCGGGTTCATGCCGCCCATGATCGCCCCGACGACGAGGTCCGCAGGCCCCCGCCTCCTGCGCGTCGAGCGGGGCCTTGTCGAGGTTGAGCGCGACGGCGTGGCCGAGGAACTCGATGGCGCGGAGAGCTCCTCGGTGGCGGTCATCATCAGCATGTCGCGGAACCGGCTGTCGCCCCGCGCGCCCATCGCCTGGAACATGTACTGCATCGCGACGCGGATCTCGCCTTCCACGCCGCCGATGGCCTGCTGGAGGTACTTGGCGAAGACGGGGTCGGGCGTGTCGCAGCGGACTTCGTATTGCAGCTTACTCGAATGATGGAACATGATGGTCTCCTTGGGTTGCAGGTTGGAATGGGGGAGCGACGGCCGCGCGCAGCGCCGCGATCTCGCCCTCGAGCGCCGCGATCGCCGGGCGCAGGCGCGCGATCTCGGCGTGCAGGTGCGGGGTATCGGCGGCGCGCGCCGCGATGGTGTCGGCCATGCCGCCCGGCGCGCGCCCGAGCAGGCGGCAGGACGCGACGATGTCGGAGCGCGTAGGGCCGGGCCACGCGTCCGCCCGCTGCCGCGATGCGCGCGACGATGCGGCGGTCCTCGTGGCAGCGGATCGCCTTGAACCCGCCGGCGGCCAGATAGGCGCGGGTCCGGAAGGCGAGGCTGGCTCCGGGCGTCTGTCCGTGGCGGGGCCGATCCCGGGCGCTGGGGCAGTCCGGGTGGCGCAGGCCGTCGAGTTCCGCTTCGAGCAGCGCTGCCCGGTCTTCCAATGCTCCGTGCGCCCGGACGAGCGCAGGCAGCCGCGCGAACTCCTCCGGTTCGGGGAGGATCCGTCCGCAGACGACGTCCGCGTGCCGCAGCACCGATCGCGTCAGCGCCCCCCAGCCCGGCCCGACCCGGCGATCGGCATCCGGCGTCGCCAGGATCGACGTGCCGGGTGCCAACTCGAGCGCGGCCGCCATCCCGAGACGCCGCGCCTCGCCGACGCCGCCCGGCAGCACCCCCGTCTCCAGCACGGCGACGCGCAGGCCGGGGTGCCCCGCGCGGGCCAGCCCGACCGTTCCGTCGGTGCATCCGTTGGCGATCACCAGCACGTCACGCGCGCCGCCGTCGGCTGCCAGGGATCGCAGCGCGGTCGGCAGGCGGGCTTCCTCGTCGCGCGCGGGGATCGCCACCACGAAGCGGTCCGCGCCCCATCCGGGCGGGGCGTGCAGCCGAGGTGTCATGCGGGACCCCGCGCAAGGGGGGCGAAGCGGTCGATGCGGAAGTCGGCGTGGGTCCGGAACACCGGGTCGTGGGCTCGCCCGGTGGCCGCGACGTAGAGACCAGCACGCCGCCTCCCCCTCGAGCGCGTTGCCCGACGGTCCGCACCAGGTGACGGCGACGACGTCCGCGCCGGGCCAGCGGGCGTCGACCTGCTCCGCCAGGGTCGCGATCCCGGCCGGGTCGAGGAAGTAGAGGATCTCCGACAGCACGATCAGGTCGTAGAAACCGTCCGGCAGGTCGCAGGGCAGGAACCCCTGCACGAACCGCCCCTGCGGCACCGCCCGACGGGCAGCGTCGAGGGCGACGTCCACCGCATCGAGCCCGGTGTAGGCGGCGCAGCGCGGGGCGATCCGGCGTGCCAGTTCTCCGTTGCCGCAGCCCAGTTCGAGGGCGTGCGCGTAGCGGGGCCGGGGGAGGGCATCCAGCGTCGACGCATACTTCATCGCCTCGTAGGGCGAGGTGCGGAAGTCCCACGGATCGTCCGTGACGGCGTAGAGGCGGCGCAGGTGAGCGATGTCAGTCGGCATCGGCGGACCCTTCCCAGGCGTCGAAGATCTCCGGGGCCTCCGCGAAGAACGCCGCGAACCCCTCGGGCATCGCGAAGCCCTCCGGATCGTCGTGCACGACCCCGCCCCGTTGACTGGCGTGGGCCGCGATGGCGCGCGCCTTCGACCGCCGCAGATCCAGGGCCTCGAAGCGCAGGCGGCGGGTGCCGGGCAAGAGGGGCGGCTCCGCTCCGCCGGCGGCCCAGCGGGACCAGACGGGGTAGGACAGAAGGCGCAGGTCGGGGCGATGCCGCCGGACGGCCTCCGCCGCCCGCGCCGCCGCGACGTGGTCGCAATGTGCGTCGTGCCGGGAGGGGACGAGCAGCACGCGGGTGCCGAGCCGTTCGATCGTGGCGTCGATCTGCCCGGCGAGCGTTGCCCCGTCGACCAGGTGCAGCGCGGCGTCGGGGTGGCCGAGGAAGGTGAGGTCGCGCGCGGGCGTGCCGCCGAGCCGGACCACTGCCTCCGCCAGTTCCGCCCGGCGCAGGTCCGCCAATCGCGCCGGCGGCCAGTCGGTCGAGCCCGGATGCGACGCCGCCCCGTCCGTCAGGCAGACCACATGCGCGGCGATCCCGGCCCGCCAGCAGGCGGCGAGCAGCGCGCCGCAGCCGAGGCTCTCGTCGTCTGCGTGCGGTGCCAGCACGAGCACCGGACCCGCGCCCGCGATTGCATCGAAGTCATCCATGCCAGAACCCCGACAGCGGTCCCGGCCGTGACAGGACGATGCGGCCGGCCTTCTGCGCGAAGGCATCGCGCGCCGCCTGCCGACAGTAGGTCGCCAGATCGCGGGCAATGCGGCCCGTGTCCGATCCTTCCGCAAAATGCGCCAGCCCGACGGACCGTTCGACGGCCGCGATCGCGTCCTGCGCCAGATCCTCCGTCAGCAGCCGAGCCTGGATCGACAAGGCGACCGCCCGGTCCGGATCGGCCTCGCCCGCGCGGCCGGACGCGACCTCGGCTGCCCGCTCCACCAACCCGAAGGCCGCCATCGCCCGCGCCAGGAGCGGGGCCAACCGCGCGACCTGCGCCTCCGCATCCAGATGGCCGCGCGCGTTCAGCACGTCCCGCGCCGCCGCCAGCAGACCGAGCGTGCCGCCCAGCTGCACCGCCGCGATCCGCCAGACGCCGCCGAGGAACGTCGGCTCGACGAAGTAGTCCCCCGGCCCCCCGATCCAGTCGAACGGCAGCCCCGTCAGGTCGACGTCGCCGGAAACCGTCGCCCGCATCCCGAGCATGCGCCATGTCTCCGGGCGGTGACGGTCCGGATCCGTCACGTCGACCAGGGCCAGTCGGGTGCCGTCCTCCACCGCGACCGTCACGATCGCCGCCGTCACTACGCCCAGACCGGAAGCGTAGCGCTTGCCGCCGGTCAGACGATCGACGTCCCATCTCAGAGGGTCCGATCCGTCCGCGCCCCAGACACCGTAGATCGCGCCCACCTTTGCCAAGGGCGGAGCAAGCCGGTCCAGCAAGTCACGGGCGTTCACATGTCCCTCGATCAGCCGGGCTACCGGAAGGTTGGCCTCCGCGATGGAGACGAGCCGCGCGCAGACATCGGAACCGTCATCGTCCGAGAACCAGCCTTTGGAGAGGATCCGATCCACGGACACCCTTGCCGACGCCCCTTCGTCCTCGCCCCCTGCGGAGCCATGCAGAAGCGACATCAGATCGACATCGTCGATGGGCTGATATTTGTTAATGTATACAACTCCCTACTCAAGGAAGAACCGATCCGCGCAGCCGAGGTTCCATAGGGTGGAGCAAACGAGCGGATCCGCGTCGAACCGCGGTCGATCGCCCGGATCCGGACGATGGTCGATGGTTCGAGCTCCTGACAGCCAGGCGTCGAACTGGGGGCCCCGGGATCCGTAGGTCTTCTACCCTCAGGTTCGAGAGCCGAAGGTCGACCCGGGGACGAGTCCTGACCTCGCCGGCTTTCCTGTCTCGAGGCAAAGCTTTCGGGTGCGCGAGACCCTATCCCTTCTCCGCGCACCGGCAGAAGCCGTCGGACATCCGTCCGAAGGAACGACCGACGGATCTTCTGGAACGACGATCGACCTCGCCTCGTACGGCGAGGATTCCGCGACCCGCGCTCATCCCGGCGGCGGCCGGTTCATCCTTCCCTTCATCGCGAGCCCCGCGGTGAAGCCGTGTCCGAGGGCGGAGACGAGGATGGTGAAGCCGACGAGCGCCCAGAGCGGCTCCTCGTCCCAGAACTCCACCTGCCCCGCAGCGTAGGCGAGGTAGTAGATCGAGCCGATCCCGCGCACGCCGTAGATCGCGACCACCCATCGGTCCCGGCCCCGAAGGTCCGACCTCGACAGCGACATCCAGCCGGCGAGGGGCCGCACGACGAGCAGCAGCAACAGGGCGATCGCCGCCCCGGCGAAGGTGAGCCCTTCGAGGAGCAGCGGCAGCACCGCGCCGAGGGCGAAGAGGAGCACGGCCGTCAGCGCGTGCTCGACCGCTTCGGTGAAGTCGTGGAGCTGGCGGTGGAACGCATGGTCCGCCTCGACCCGCCGCAGCGTGATGCCCGCGACGGCGACGGCGATGAAGCCGTAGCCCTCCACGAGCTCGGTCGTCCCGTAGCAGAGCAGGACGCCCGCAAGCGCCACCACGCCCGACGCGGTGTCGGCGAGCACGGCCTTGCGCGGCACGAAGAACAGGATCTGCCCCAGGGCCCAGCCCCCGGCGACGCCCATGACCGCGCCGACCGCGATGCGCCAGAGGACGTCGCGCGCGAACCATTCCAGCGCCCAGCTGCCCGGCGACAGGCCCTCCACCGCCACGATGAGCCCCAGGTAGACGAAGGGGAAGGCCAGCCCGTCGTTGAGCGCGGCTTCGGTCGTCAGCGCGAAGCGGACCGGATGCTCCCCGCCCTCCAGCGGCGGGCCGACCTGCACGTCGCCGGCCAGCACCGGATCGGTCGGGGCCATCACCGCGCCCAGCAGGATCGCCCCGGCGACCGTCATCCCGGCCAGCGAGTATCCCAGAAGTGCCACCGCGAGGATCGTGAGCGGCATGGCCACGGCCAGCAGGCGGATCGTCGGCCCCCAATGCGTCAGGCTCGACAGGTCGTCGATCCGCAGCCCCGTGGCGAAGAGGGCGATGATGACGGTCAGCTCGGCCACGATCTCCCAGAGGTAGGGATCCTGCCGCGGGTCCGGGATCGCGGGCAGGCCGGGGAACAGCGCGAAGGCGGCCATGCCGAAGAGGATCAGCAACCCCGACGCCGCCGGCTCGTGCCGGCTGACGAAGCGCGGCAGCCAGTAGGCCAGGATCACGGCGGCCCCCACGGCGGCCAGCGCGAAATGGTAGGGATAGAGGCCGAAGAAGGGCGCGTCTTCCATGGGGGGTCATCTTCCGCTGCAAACGACGTCGCCCGCTGCAGGCGACATTCGTGACGCGATGCACCGGACAGCAGATGGCGGGGATCCGCCAGAGGGTCGATGCGGAACGGCGTTCTTCGTCGAGTGGAACCGGTGGTGCGGCCCGGGTCGAAGCCGATGGTGCACAGCTCCGATCGTCCTGGATGGACGGCGTCCCGCCGAGCCTGACGGATGCCCCGGACAAGTCTTGCCCCATCCTCGACCGACCCCGGAGAGACGTAGGATGGCTCTGGACCGCCCCAGTCGGCCGAAGAGCACGAATGGTGGGCTCCCGCGATCGAGATCGCCGTAGCACTGTTCGTCTGCACCGGAATTTGCAGGACGATCGGGCTGACCGGCATGACGACCTCCATGATCGCCGCGTCCTTCCTCGTAGCGACTCCCCCCGGTGGCGACCCTGTGGAAGACCGTCTACCGGATCGGGGGCATGTTCGCTGGAACGGCGCTCGGCGCGGCAGGGGCGCTCTGGGGGGCCGGCGAACGGAGGCGAGATCCCGGTGATCTTCTTTCCCGCTTCCGGCACCGTCGTCGGCATGCTCGCGCCTCGTCAGGCGGCGCTGACCGACACGGCTGCGATAGGAACCGTGGTGGCGGCCAACGGCGCGGCGGGTCGGCAGCCGCCGGGGGCCGTCGTCTTCGCTACCTCCGCGCGGCTGCTCGTCGGATCCCTGGCCGAGGTCCGCACGGTCTGGCTCTTCGAGAAGACGCGGACGGTGATCGCAGCTCGCATGCGGTAGATGTTTCCGAGCATCGCTCAGATGGGGTCGACGTCCCAACTGGCGAAAGGATAGACGGTAAGACAGGGAGACCCGTTTCTCCTTCGGATCTATGGAGGGTCCGCGGGTTCGTGTCTGAAGCTACGCGGCGCGCATTTCCAGCCCCTCCTTCGTCACGAATTCGGCCGGCGGGATGTTCCCAAGGGCGGAATGTGGGCGATGGTGATTATAGTCGTGCTGCCAAGGCAAAGATTTTCTGGCGGGCATGGCCAAGCGACGAGAACGGCGTCTCATCCGATACCCGGCAGGCGATTTGCAGAGCAAATCTGCCGAGAGGGCCGGAAGCGGCCGTTGAAGCTCCCGATGGAGCCGTTCGGCATCGGCTTTCCCCCTCTCGGGATCATGCTTCGCATGACCCTGCCGGGCAGCGGGACGCGATGCAATGCCATCCGATCCCGGTGCGCCGGCATCAGGACAGGATCGCCATCGAGGTGAACGCGGTGCCCCCTGTCGGCAGATTTGCCCTGCAGATCGCCTGCCGGGCAGCGGTCGTCCGAAACCAGCATCGGCCACCGCGTCCCCAAGGCCCGCTTCCGACCGCCCCGGCGGCGCACTCGAAGCCGTTCCCCGAGATGGAGACGCCGCAGCTTCTCGAGCCTTCTCGGGACATCGCTGCGCGATACCGTGCCGGGCGACGGGACGCTGGCTCACGCCGTGCGCTGCACGGGCCTGGGCCACCGCCTCCCGCCTGGCGCTCCCATTTTTTGCCGCGACATCTTCCAGGATCGCGTTGTCCATTGCCCGGCGGGGAAACCCGGCGCGGTTCACATCTCGCCTCCGACGTCTCCCTCAGCTCTCCATGAGATCCAGCATCATCTCGTCCGACGTGACGAGGGCGAGACCCTCGACCTCGCCCGTCGCGAAGATAAGCCGGTCGAACGGATCGCGGTGGGGCCAAGCATAGCCGGCCGCCTATATCGCCGAAACCCTGTGCGCGATCGTCGACGGCCATCCGAAGAGCCGGATTGGGGACCTCATGCCTTGGCAGTTCCGCGGGGCGTCAAGCCTCGCCGCATAGGGTCCCGGCGAAGCGCTTACGAACAACGCTTTGCAATCCGTCCTTCAGATCTCAACGCGAGCGGTATCTGAAGATTGAGCGTTGTCTACAAATTACAAGCTCGCGGCGTTCGTTGCCCAGTCCTCGACGATCAGCCCGCAGATATTCGCAAAGCCGCCGGCGTCTGACGTGACGACTGTAAGATTCAGCGAAAGCGCGTGTCCAGCGATCTGACGGTCGTAGGTCCGTCGCTTCGGCTTGGCCAAACCAGCCATAACCTGACCGAAGCCCGCCGCCGCGCCATCGTCGAAGGGGAGGACCGGAACAAGTGATAGGAATGGTTCGGCCAAGGCGCGATCTCCATACCCCGCGCGCCAGCCGTGTTCCAACTCACCCAGCGTAATGGCGGAAATCACCAGTTCACCTGCGAAGAAGGTCTCCAACTTTGAGATGAGCGCTTCGTCATCGCCGCGCATTGCATGGAGGATGACGTTGGTGTCGAGCATGTAGCGAGGCGTGGGCATATGGGAGGGCCTACCGGTGGTCAGCGTTGTCCGCAGGCCAGTCACGGTCTTGGTAATCGCCGTCGTCGCGCTCGAAGCCGTTCATGGTGGAGCCCATCTGCCGGAGAGCTGAACCGAGCCCAGATAGCGGACGACATACGGGACGGACCACGACTTCGTCGCCATGGCGGAACAGCTCGACCTCGATGTCCTCGGGCCACGCGAGATCCTTCGGAATGCGGACGGCCTGGGAGGCACCGTTACGATAGAGCCTTGTCCGGTAGGGATTTTGATAGACAGTCATAAAAACTCCACGACGCGGGACGCTGGCATAAGTAGAGCGAGAGCGAGTGGGCGTCTATCCTAAAAGATATACCTTGTAACTTGTATTATGTAACACGAACAGCGATCTGCCCGGATTTTCATGCACAACGGCGAGCCATGGCTATCGGTTACCGGCTGGTCTTCGTCACCCCGGCCGTCCGCGCGACAAGTTGGCCGAGCTTGCTAACGTTCCTCACCGCTAGCGCGCCCAGTCCGCCGACCTGGTTGCCGTGCAACGCCCGGTAGTCCTCACAGTTCTTGCGCAAGACCTGGCGCAGCGAGCGGTTCGAGGCCTCGCCGACCCACATCTTGACCAGCACGCGCGGGACATGGACCGCAGCGAAGCCCGGTTGCGAGAACCACCGCAGGATCGCGTCGTAATGGCTCGCGATCCGGAAGCCGGTGTCGTAGAGCCCGTGCGTCTCGAAGACCCGGCCGGCGCGAACAGCGTCGGATGCGGCGGCATCCAGCCGCGCGCCAGCAGGCGGCGCTCATAAGGACAGGAGCGCCAGTGGCGCACGGTGCGGGTCACGTCCCCGGCCGCGACATAGTCGAGATCGCCATAGACGGCATCGACCGCCGGGTCGGCGAAGGCGCGGGCCACGTCCGAAAGGACTTGGGAGCCGGCGAAGAGATCGTCGGAATGCAGGAGCCCCACGATCTCTCCGGTGCTGCGCGCGATCCCGCGGTTGATGGCGTCGTAGATGCCGGCATTGAGCTCGCGGAGGGCCACGACCGGCGATCCCTCCGCCTCGGCCCGGGCGATGAAACGAGGAGATCGCCACCGGATACGTCCGGCGGCCCCGGGATGGTGAGGCGCAGCGTGAGGTGATGGCATAGGCGGAGACAGAATGGACGGCGACACCCAGCTCGGACCGGAGCGGCACAAGCGGCGTGCCATTAATCGGGACCCATCCATTCCAGCGGACTCCATCAGGGCGCACGGCACCTCATGCCGCAGACGAGACGCCGTATATATGGCCGCGACCGACCGACATGCCGGACCCGAACAAAGCTCTTGCCAGGGGAGCCATCCATACACGGTCCGAGGACAGTGCCGAACGCGTATTTCGCCAGGGATGCATCCCTCTCGTCGCCTGCAAGCAGACGACTTTCGGTCGGAGCGTGAGATACGCGTTCGTGGCCGAGCATCGTGGCCAATTCTCCGTGCGGGCGATGTGCAAGTGCCTGCGCATCCAGCCCAGCGGGTTCTATGCGTGGCTGAAGGCACCGCTGAGCAAGCGGGCTCAGGACGACGAGCGTCAGACGAAGCTGCTGCGGACGGCATGGACCGAGAGCGGCAAGGTCTATGGCTACCGCAAGCTGCATGACGATCTTCTCCCCTCTCGGGACATCGCTTCGCGATGCCCTGCCGGGCAGTGGAACATGGCGAGAGTATCTGTCCGAACCGTGTCGCCCGGCTGACCAGACTGGCCGGCATCAAGGCCCAGATCGGCTACAAGCGCCGCCCCGGCAAGTATGGCGGCAAGCCTTCGATCGTCGTCGACAACACCTTGGATTGAGGTGCTCCCCGAAAACCGGACACTGACGTAAGCTATGATTTGCTGTCTGCTGATCTTCATATGAAGGAGATCGAAGATGTTGAAACGAAAGCAACATGCCCCGGCGTTCAAGGCAAAGGTGGCGTTGGAGGCCGTGAAGGGCGAGGAGACAGTGTCGGAACTGGCAAGCCGGTTCGGCGTGCATCCAACGATGATCCATCAATGGAAACGAGCCCTGCTGGAGGGTGCGTCCGGCGTGTTCGAACGTGGCGGCCGGAAGGTGCCGACGATGGACGAAGATCAGGTCAAGGAGTTGCACGCCAAGATCGGGGAGCTGGCGGTGGCCAATTCTTTTTTGGAAAGAAAGCTCAAGCCCTGGGGCGGGATGTGAGGCGCGGGATGATCGAGCGTGGCTACCCGGTCCTGTCGATCCGCCAGCAGTGCGCGTTGCTGTCGATTGCGCGGTCGTCGTTTTACCATGCGCCGCGGGGCGAGAGGGATGACAACCTCGCGCTGATGCGGATGATCGACGTGCAGTTTCTGGAGACACCGTTCTTCGGGGTCAGACAGATGACGTGGCACTTGCGCAATGAGGGCCACGCCGTAAACGAGAAGCGCATCAGGCGGCTCATGCGCCTTATGGGGTTGATGCCAATCTACCAGAAGCCCAATACCAGCAAGCCGGCGAAAGGGCACAAGACCTATCCCTATCTGCTGAAAGGGCTGCGCGTGGACCGCCCGAACCAGGTCTGGTGTGCCGACATTACCTACCTGCCTATGCGGCGAGGCTTCTTGTATCTGGTGGCGATCATGGACTGGAATACCAGGATGGTTCTGTCGTGGCGGATCTCGAACACCCTGGATGCGGACTTCTGCGTCGAGGCGCTGAACGAGGCTATCCACAGGTTCGGACCGCCCGGTATCATGAACACGGATCAGGGGTCCCAGTTCACATCGTTTGCCTGGACCGATCGTCTGCGCCGGTCGGTCGTGCGTATATCGATGGATGGCAAGGGGCGCTATCTCGACAATATCTTCATTGAACGGCTCTGGCGATCGCTGAAATACGAATGCGTCTATCTGCACGCCTGGGAGACCGGATCGCAGGCCCGCGCAGGCATCGGCCGTTGGGTCGAGTTCTACAACCGCCGCCGCCCGCACAAGGCTCTTGGCGGCAGACCTCCAGCAGTGATCTACTCGCTGGGAAACGAGATCACGCAACCCGATCAGCAGGAGCAAAGAGTAGCTTAAAAAGCGCCAGATCCTGTCCAACGGATGGGGAGCACCTCAGCCAATAACTTGGAGCACTCGATGAGCCGCCGCAGGAACTGCCATGACTACGCCGTGGCCGAGAGCTTTTTCAACCTGCTCAAGCGCGAACGGATAAGGCAGCGCGCCTACCGGAATCGTGAAGAAGCCCGACAGGACGTGTTCGATTACATCGAGATGTTCTACAATCTGAAATGAAAGCACGCGAGGAACGGAATGCTGTCGCCCGTCCAGTTCGAACGACAGTAGAAACTGGGAAACGAAAGCGTCTAAGAAACGCGGGGCTATTCAGATAGACCAGATACTGACCATCTACTAATATTCAAACTCGACCACTCGATGGGGTCGCGCCAAATCTCCCGAACAGGTAGAATTCCATGATTGATGCGGTAATAGCCTGGGTTGATGGATCTGATCCTGCCCATGCGGAAAAACGTGCTACAGCCTTAGTCCATTCCGGACCGAATACTGTCAGGACTGATAATTCCACCTATGAGACACGATTCGCCGATCGCGGCGAGATATACTGGTGCATAGCCTCGATCCTGAAGTATGCTCCGTTCATTCGCCGTATCTTCGTCGTCACCGATGCACAGACGCCCCGTTACCTTTCCGATTTCGTTGGCGAAGGGCTGATGTCCAGCGATCGAGTTCGCATCGTCGATCACCGAGAGATCTTTCGAGACCATCTAGATCGTTTGCCTACGTTCAACTCTCTGGCAATCGAATCCGCCATCCACAGAATCGAAAACCTCTCGGAAGAGTTCCTCTACTTTAACGATGATTTCTTTCTCGCGGCACCCGCCGAGCCCGAAGATTTCGTGGATCCCGACGGGCGGCTAATCCTTCGGGGGCGCATGCGTAACGTGTTCCTGCCCGTCGCCAAATTGGGCCTCAAACGTCTTCGCCGACGTCTTTTCGCCGATGGCAGGGTCACCGCCCACAACAAGTCGGCGAATGCTCAGAGTGCACGATTAGTCGGTCTAGGAAGGTATCTGCAAATCGGACATATCCCAAGCATTCTTCGCCGCGACACGCTGACCGATGCCTACGCGATATATCCGGATCTTTGGGCCCGCCAAGTATCCCACCCGTTCCGGCACATCGACCAGCTCCTGCCCGTCGGTCTCGCCAACCATATGGAGATCGTACGACAGTCTGCCGTGGTCCGGCCGACCGGAGAGATCGTCTACATCAAGCCCGGATCCCTTCGAGCCAAAAGCTCCGACCTCGCGCGGATCGTCCGGAAAGAAGCGCGATTCGGATGCATACAGAGCCTCGACGAGATATTGGAACAAGAGCCGCGGAACGCAGCGGATATCATTGGAACGATGAACGAGGTCTTTGGATCGCACATGCCGAACAGCGCGCGCGACGCGATAAGGGCTATGTTGGGCTGATGGCGCGTATCGAGTTTCCGTGACCACGAGAGACACGGTTACGGGGAGGTGCAACCTTCGATCCGATTGGAGGTTACTCCTTCAGGCATCCGTTCTGGGAGAATTTCTCGGATCCGAACGCTGGCATCCCACCCGAGATCGCTTAGAAAGACATTTTGTCCAGCCTATAGCGTAAGCGTCCGGGCTGACTGCTCCTACTTGGCGGCATTCCACGGCAGGAGGTCATCCACGCGGGTGATCTTGTAGTCGGGGATGCGTGCAAGGGTGTCTGCGAGCCAAGCCTTCGGGTCGACGTTGTTGAGCTTGGCGGTCTTGATCAGGGTATAGGCGATGGCGGCCGCCCGACCTCCGGTGAGCGAGCCGACGGAGAGGGAGTTCTTCCGGCCTACGGCGACGGACCGCATAGCACGTTCGGCCGTGTTGTTGTCGAGTTCCAAGACGCCGTGGTCGAGATAGGACCGGAGCCGCCTCATGCGGGTCAGGGCGTAGCGGATCGCGACGGCGAGGGGCGACTTTCCGGATATGGATGGCAACTGGGCGTGCAGCCATGACTCGAGGTCGTCGAAGATCGGCACCGCCTGCGCCTGCCGGATCTCGACGCGCCTGTCCGGCGGCGAGCCCCGTGCTTCCTTCTCCACAGTGTAGAGCTGGGCGATGCGTCGGATAGCTTCCTCGGCGATGGCGGAGCCCTGGGCCCGGTGGATGTCGACGAGCTTGCGCCTGACATGGGCCATGCAGGCGACCTCTCGGATGTCGCCTGAGCGGTAGAGGTCCTTGAAGCCCGCGTAGCCGTCGGCATGCATCCAGCCACGGTAGTCGGCGAGATGATCCTTCGGATGCTGGCCCTTTCGATCTGGCGAGAACCGATACCAACTGGCGGGCGGTACACCGCTTTCCCAAGGCCGCTCGTCCCGGCCATAGGCCCAGAGCCGTGTCGTGGCGGTCTTGCCGGTGCCGGGTGCCAGCATCTTCACGGGCGTGTCGTCCGCGAAGATCGCCTGTCCGGCCAGCACGTGCCGACCGATCGCGTCCGCCAGCGGCTCCAGCAACGCCGTCGATTTGCCGACCCAGTCCGCCAGCATCGAACGGTCGATGTCGAGCCCATCACGCTCGAAGATCTGGCTCTGGCGGTACAGCGGCAGGTGGTCAGCGTACTTGTTGACGAGCACGTGGGCGAGAAGGCCCGGTCCGGGGCGACCGCGCTCGATGGGGCAGGACGGCAGCGCCGCCTGCGTGAAGGCTTCGCAGCTCGAGCATGCGAAGCGCGGGCGCACGATCTGGTTCACGATGAACCGACCGTTCGACGGGTAAACAATCCCCCGGACTGTTTGCTATCCCGTCTCACCGTACTCCAGTTCCTCGGTCACATCCTCGCCGAGACGCCGCAGTGTCCCGCCGCAGTGGCTGCAATCGTCGTCGCCGGTGGTCAGCTCGACTTCCATCCGCGGAATGTGATCGGGGATCGGCCGACGCTTCGGCTTGTCCTTCTCCTCATCGGGAAAGCGCAGTGTCGCCGTCATCTTCGCGATCGAGATCTCGCTCGTCTCCAGCGCCAGTTGAAGCTGCTCGATGGTCTCTGACGATGTGCCAAACCGATGACTGCGATGGCCTGCCAACTGTTGACGCAACTTCTCCCCTCTCGGGCATCGCTGCGCGATACCCTGCCGGGCAGTGGATCAGCATCGCTTGCGACTTCACCTCGGCCAGCAGAAGGGCGGTGAACCGACGCAGATCGTCGGGGTCTTCCGGCAGGGATTGGGCCGTGTCCAGCATGCCAAACTATAGCAAAACATGGGCTCGACGGGAATCCTCGATATACACGCCTCGCCGGATTATCCTGCCTTGAGCGGCTTCCAGCTCCGCTGCGGCGTCCGCCAGTCGATCCCTTCCAGCAGCATCGCCAGTTGCGCCGCCGTGAGGGCGATCTTGCCCTCCTTCGCCGCCGGCCTGACGGTGAGGCGGACCAGTAGGCCTTCCAGTGGAAGGACCACCCGCCGAACGCCCTTCTCCAGACGCTTGGAGAACAGACACGCGCCCTGGCCGTCCCACCAGATGATCTTGATGAGATCGCCGCGGCGTCCGCGGAAGACGAACACGTAGCCGGCGAACGGATCCTGCTTCAACGTCTGCTCGGCGTAAGCATCTGGGGTGTACCGCGGTGAAGCGGGCTTGCGTGAGGCTGGCGCCGATCGCCAGTTCCACGGGAGCAGGTCCGGCACGCGGGATACGGTCATGTCGGGCAGCCGGGCGAGAACATCGGCGAGCCAGGTCTGCGGGTCGATGTCATTCAGTTTCGCGGTGACGATCAGGGAGTACATGAAGGCGGCGCGGTCGCCGCCGCGTTCGGAGCCGACGAAGAGCCATGACTTCCGGCCGAGGGCGATGCCTCGGAGGGTCCGCTCGGCCGCGTTTGTTTGTCAGGCAGATCCGGCCGTCGTCGATGAAGTGGGTGAAGGCTCTCCACCGATCTGCCTTGAACATGTAGGCGATCGCCGGGGCGACGGGATTGTGCTTCGACATCGTGCCGCGTTCGGCGAGCATCCAGACGTGGAGATCGTCGACCAGCGGTCGAACCAGGCGCAGCCGGGCTCCGAGCCTCGCCGCAGCGTCCAGCCCGTTGATGCCGCGCTCCACATCGAAGATCGCATCGATCCGCGTCACGGCTTCCAAAGCGACGGGCGAGATGTCGTGAGCGGGTTTGCCCTTGCGGACATTACTTCCGATGTCGGCAAGTTCGAAGAACTTGCGGCGGGCATGGCTCCAGCAGAGCGCGCTGCCGATGGGACCGGGATCGCGATCGCCGCGAAAGAGATCATTGTAGCCCCCGTAGGCGTCAGCCTGGAGAATACCCTGCCAACCCGAGAAATGCCGGTTTAGATGGGCCATTTCCCTGTCGCGCGAGAAGTGAAAGAGCGCAGCCGGCGGCGCTCCGCCCGCAAAGGGAAGGTCGTCGCGGACATGGGTCCAAAGCCGTGCTGTCCGTATTCCCGCCTTTGCCAGCAGCGGCACCGTCGTGTCGTCCCCGTGCAGCCCCCCGGCCCGAAAAACGTGGTTGCGGATCAGCGCATGGACGGGCTTGAGCGCGGCGGTGCAGGTGCCGACCTGGTCGGCCAGCGTCGACAGGCTGAGATCGACGCCCTCCCGGGCATAACGCTTGGCCTGCCGATTCAGCGGCTGATGCTGCCCGCTCGCCCATTGTCCTCGGACCAATGGCGGACAAGGGCTCGCTCTCGAACAGGATCGTCGCCAACAGGTTTGGCCCCGCCCATCCCCGTGGCGTCGCATGGAACGGTGCCGGGGCTTGGCTGATCTTCTCGCAGGCCCGGCAGGGTAAGCGCCGATCCGCGGAGCGGCAAAGCGTCCGGTGGACGCTTTGAGGCGTGAACGGGCGGAGCCCCGGGAACTTCTCGCGGACGGTCTGGATCACCTTCCACTGCCGCGGGATCACCTCCAGCGTCTCGCTCGCCATTGTCGCTCGGACCAATGGCGCACAATGGCTCGCTGTCCTCGCCCATCTTCACGATGCGGTCGGACCCGCAGCAGGAGCAGGCTGAGGGGGCCTCGATCACCACACGCTCGCGCGGCAGGTGCTCCGGGAAAGGTTTGCGGGCCGGGCGGCGGCGTTCGAAGCCTGCGACCGGTGTCGTCTTCGTCACTTTCTCGGCGACGATCTCGTCCTCGGTGGCGGCCGCCTCGAGTTCTTCGAGTGCAGCTCCATCTGATCGATCAGGCGCGCCCGACGCTCCGATCTGTGCCCGTACTGCTCGCGCCGCAGCTTGGCGATCTCGAGCCTGAGATGCCTGATCATCACCTCGGAGGTCGAGACCACTGCTCGGGCCTGCGCCAATTCGATTTCGGCAGCCTCGGCGCGGGCCTCCGATACTGCGAGTGCGGCATGTAACAGGGCGATTTCGGACGCGGCATCAGGCATGCTGCACCCTACTACGGGACGCCGTGAAGGCCTATGAAAACTTGAGGATGCGGTGGCTTTTAACCCGCCTTTACAGGCCTTTGCGTCCAGCGCGGATTGCGCCAGTTTTACGTCGGGGCAAACAGTCCACTGGACTGTTTCCTTATCCCTCCTCACCTTCCAGAAGATAGCCGAGCTGCGCCGCCGAGATCGCAACCGCAGCACCCGAGGTGCTCGTCGGCCAGATGAACTTACCCGCCTCGAGCCGCTTGATGTAGAGCGACATCCCCACGCCGTCGTGCCAGAGCAATTTGACGAGGTCGCCCCGGCACCCGCGAAAGCAGAAGATCTCGCCGGCATGCAGATCCCGCCCGAGCCCCTCCTGAACTTGCAGCGCCAACGCTCCTCTCGGGCATGCTGCGCATACCCTGTCGGGCAACGGTTCATACCGCGTCGCATGTCCGTCACCCCGCCGGCAATCCACACGCGCACCCCCGCCGGAAACGCGATCATGACCGGTCAAGGACCCGCAGGAGGCGCGACAGGGCGGTCGTATCGATTGTGGACACCACGCTCAGCCGCCGGCCATTGGGCAGGCCGATCTCGACCTTGTCTTCGACGCCCGGCTTCTCGGTTACCGTCGATATGCCAGAGGCCGGTTCGGACGCGATCCGCAACGGCGTGAAAGCCGAGGCAACGCCGCCGAGCAGCCCCTCCCGGTACTCCCTGCGCCACCGGGTCAGCAAAGAGCGCGAGAGCCCGTATCGTCGCGCCGTCGCCGAGCCCTGCCGGTAACCGCGCAAGCTCTCCTCCACGATACGGATCTTCTCCACGTCGGTGCGATCCCGACGGCGACCGAGATCGTCCGCAGAAAGGACCTCGAAGTCAGAAATGACCTTAGAGCATGCCATAGGGCATGACCTACAATCGCGTCATCGATCCCGGCCAAGACGGTCCCCGCCGGAACGATACGGACTGTCGCCACGTCGGGAAGGCGCGCCGCATGTCCGTCAAGCCGCCCGCCAGCTAGACCCGCGTGTTCGCCGGGACCGGGATCATGGCGACACACCCCGGATCAACCGGGCCTGCACCTCGGGGGTAAGCATCCGGCGTGGGCCGCCATCAGGCGGCTCGGCGATGCTCTGAGTTTCGCCAGTTCCATGGGAGCAGGTCCGGCACCTTCGAGGCTGTCATGTCGGGCAAGCGAGCGAGGACATCTGCCAGCCATGTCTGCGGATCGATGTTGTTCATCTTCGCGGTGACGATCAGGGAGTACATGAAGGCGGCGCGGTCGCCGCCGCGCTCGGAGCCGACGAAGAGCCATGACTTTCGGCCGAGGGCCACGCCCCGCAGGGCCCGTTCCGCCGCGTTGTTCGTCAGGCAGATCCGGCCATCCTCGAGGAAGCGGGTGAAGGCCTCCCAGCGGTCCTTGCTGAACATGTAGGCGATCGCCTTGGCGGCGGGATTGTGCTTCGACATCGTATCGCGTTCGACGAGCATCCAGGCATGGAGCTCGTCGACCAGCGGCCGAACCAGGCGTTGCCGGACCTCGAGCCGCGACGCCGAGTCCATGCCGTTGATGCCGCGCTCGATGTCGAAGATGGCATCGATCCGCTTCACCGCCTCCAAGGCCATGGGCGAGATGTCGTGGGCGGGTTTGCCCTTTCTGACATTGCTCCTGATGTCGGCGAGTTCGAAGAACTTGCGCCGGGCATGGCTCCAGCAGAGCGCGCTGCCGACCGGGCCGGGATCGCGGTTCCCGCGGTAGAGGTCGTTGTATCCGCCATAAGCATCGGCTTGAAGGATGCCCTGCCATCCGGCGAGGTGCCGGTTGGGATGTGTCATTTCCCTGTCTCTCGAGAAGTAGAACAACGCGGCCGGGGGCACGCCGCCCGCGAACGGGCGATCGTCGCGGACATAGGTCCAGAGCCGCGCCGTGCGCGTGCCGCCCTTCGCCAGCAGCGGCACGGTCGTGTCGTCCCCATGCAGGCGTTCGGCGTTCAGGACATGGCGCCGGATCAGCGCATGCACGGGCTCGAGTGCGGCGGCGCAGGTGCCGACCTGGTCGGCCAGCGTCGACAGGCTGAGATCGACGCCTTCCCGGGCATAGCGTTCGGCCTGCCGGTTCAGCGGCTGATGCTGCCCGCTCGCCCATTGTCCTCGGACCAATGGCGGACAAGGGCTCGCTCTCGAACAGGATCGTCGCCAGTAAGTTTGGGCCGGCCCATCCCCTTGGCGTCGGATGGAACGGCGCCGGTGGCTGGCTGATCTTCTCGCAGGCCCGGCAGGTGAACTTCTCGCGGACGGTCTGGATCACCTTCCACTGCCGCGGGATCACCTCCAGCGTCTCGGTCACGTCCTCGCCCATCTTCACGATGCCGTCGGAGCCGCAGCACGAGCAAGCCGAGGGGGCCTCGATCACCACGCGTTCCCGCGGCAGGTGTGCCGGGAAAGCTTTGCGGGCCGGGCGCCGACGATGGAAGCCTGCGACGATCGCGATCTTCGGAGCTTTCTCGGCAGCGATCTCGTCCTCAATGGCCGTCGCCTCGAGTTCCTCGAGTTGCAGTTCCATCTGGTCGATCAGGCGGGCACGGCGCTCCGAGCTGTGGCCGTATCGGTCCCGCCTCAGTTTGGCGATCTCGAGCTTGAGATGCTTGATCATCGCCTCGGACGCCCCGACGACCGCCCGGACCTGCGCCAGTTCACTTTCGGCGGTCTCTGCACGAGCCTCGGCAGTCTCGACACGGGCCTCGGAAGCCGCAACGGCGGCTCGCAATCTGGCGATCTCCAAGGCGGCATCTGACATGCCGCATCCTACGACGGGACGTCGGAAAGGCCCAATAAAAATAGGCGATAAGGCGAACTTATCCCGCCTTTGCAGGCCTTTGCGTCCATCGCGGATTACGCCAGTCAATGCCCTCCAGCAGGTATCCAAGCTGAGCCGCGGAGATCGCAACCGCCGCGCCCGAGGCGCTCGTCGGCCAGATGAACTTCCCGGCTTCCAGCCGCTTGATGTAAAGCGACATGCCGACCCCGTCGTGCCAGAGCAGCTTGACGAGATCGCCCTTGCGTCCCCGGAAGCAGAAGATCTCGCCGGCATGCGGATCGCGCCCAAGCCCCTGCTGGACCTGAAGAGCCAGCGTGTTCATGCCGCGCCGCATGTCCGTCACCCCGCCCGCGATCCACACGCACACCCCCGCCGGGAACGCGATCACGCCCGGTCCAGAACGCAAAGAAGCCGGGCCAGAACTTCCGGGGCCATTGTGGAAGGGATGAGAAGCCGCCGTTCGTTCCGCAGCACGACCTCGAGCCGGCCATCCGGATGATCAGCTCGCGCCACCCGAGAGTCCGTCGGCATCGAGGCGCGCGTCCCAGGCGAGAGCGTCAACGGAATAAACGCCGCTGAAGTCCCGGAGCCAAGCTCGCCGTGCCGGTACTGCCGCCGCCATGTCGTCAGCAGAGAGCGCGACACACCATGCCGCCGGGCCGTTGCCGCCGCCTGGCGGTGCCCCAGAAAGCTCTCCTCCACAATCCGAAGCTTGTCGGTATCGTTCCAAGGCCGCCGGCGTGCGGCATCCGCGGCAGACAGGACTTCTATCTCGGGTCTGAACTTGTGGTCGGCCATAAGGTCGGACGTATCACCGGCGTCGGAATCCCGTCAGACGGCCCCCGCCGGAGGGATACCCTCGGGGTCGTAGACTCCCAAGATCCGCAGCCGATGACCGCCCGCAACGTCGATCTCGATCGTGCCGGAAACGGGCGTCGGGCCCGCCGCTGATACAAGCTCTTCGCTCTGCGGCTGATCGACGATCTCCACCGCTAGGAAGCCAACGGTATCAGTCGCGCACGCCTCAGCCGCCGGTTCAGCTTCTGGCGCGTAACGCGGGTCGCGAAGCCACTTGAACACCATGTTCGCGTTCATTGCGTAGCGGCGAGCTACCTGCGCCACCGACACGCCCGGTGCCGCCGTCTGAAAACAGATCGACCGCTTCTCTTCGTCACTCCAGAGCCGCCTAGCACAACGCGCCATCGACCGCCCCTTAGTATCCGCTATCTCAAGCGGACACTATCGATCATACTCTACGGGCGGCAGAGCAGCGAGATAGGACGCTTACCCTATAGCTTAGAACGGGCCAGATCCGATACTCGCCAAATCGCGCTATGATGACAGCTAGTGTTTTATATTAGGCGAACGACAGGCCGCCTCAACTGCCGCCCATGCCTCTTCGATATCCAAATGCGGCCCGATCGGCAGGCTCAGGACGTCTCCCGCCAGTCGCGCGGCGATAGGGAAGTCGCTTGGGGAATGGCCCATCGCGGCATAGGCCACCTGCATATGCGGCGGGATCGGATAGTGGATAAGTGAACCGACACCGGCCGCGGACAATTCGACTTGAAATGCATCCCGTTTTGCGTGGCGAACGACGTAGAGGTGCCAGGCGGGCTCGGCCCAGGGAGGCACATGCGGCAGGATCAAGTCCGCACCGTCGAGACCTTTCGTGTAGATCTCGGCGATCTCCCGGCGCCGCTCGGTCCAGACGTCCAGACGTCCGAGCTTGACGCGCAGCACGGCAGCCTGGATCGGGTCCAGCCGCGAATTCACTCCCTGCACCTCGTTGACGTATTTCTCACGGCTGCCGTAATTGCGAAGCATGCGGATACGATCGGCAAGGTCCGCGTCGTTCGTGGTGACCGCCCCCGCGTCGCCGAGCGCACCGAGGTTCTTTCCCGGGTAGAAGCTCCAGCAGACAACATCCCCATGCCCACCGATCCGCCGGCCCCGGTAGCGCGCGCCATGCGCCTGCGCCGCATCCTCGACAACGCGCAGACCGTGACGGTGCGCCAAGGCGAGGATCGGGTCGAGATCGGCCGGCTGGCCATAGAGATGGACGGGGAGGATCGCGCGGGTCCTATCCGTGATCGCAGCCGAGATAGCAGCCGCTTCGAAGTTGTACGTCGATGCATTCGGTTCGACGGGCACGGGCGTCGCGCCGACCGCCGACACGGCGAGCCAGGTCGCGATGTAGGTGTTGGACGGCACGATGACCTCGTCCCCCGGGCCGATGTCGAGGGCGCGCAGCGCCAGGATCAGGGCGTCGAGCCCGTTGGCGAGGCCGACCGCGTGGGTGGCACCACAATATGCTGCCCACTCGTCCTCGAATGCGTCGACCTCGGGGCCAAGCACGTACCATCCACTCGCCAGCACACGCGCCACGGCCGCATCGATATCTATGGAAAGCTCGCGATAGGCCGCCCCGAGATCGAGGAACGGGATCATTGCCGTGCCCGCACGGCGGCGAGGAAGTCGTCGTGATCGCGGTAGTAATCGGCCTCGTCGTATCGCTCGGAGGCGAGGACCATGCAGACCGCGCCCTGGCTGAAACTGTCCATCTCGCGCCAGATCAGTTGCGAGATGTAGAGCCCCTTGCGCGGGTCGCGCAGCCAGTGCTCCGATTGCTCCCGACCGTCATCTATCTTCATGCGAAAGCTGCCCGACAGGGCGAACACGATCTGCTGCAGCCGCTTGTGCGCATGCCCGCCCCGCTTGGCGTCCACGGGCACGTTATACAGATAGTAGACCCTCCGGATCTCGAACGGCACATGGATGCCGCCTTCCACAAAGGTCAGGTCCCCGCGCGGATCACGGATCTGCGGCAGGGCGATCTTACTGACGAAGCTCGCAGTATCCTTCATATCGCTCCCCGCTCATCGAGTATCGCAAGGTAAGCCTCCCGGTCGGCCTCGTACCGGGTACGCGAATAGACGAAATGGATGTCGGTCTCCGTCTCATATGCCTGTTCCGCCCCGAACCGGCGGTGGAAGGCGAGCGTAGTGGCGTTGTCGCGGCGCACGTCGAACGTCGCCTGTTCCAGACCAAGCGTGTCGAAGGCGAATCGGTAGAGAAGGAAGGCGCTCTCCAACGCCGCCTTCGGGGGCTTGTTCGCGTCGAGGATCCAACTGCCCCAGGTGAAACTTCCGCCGTCGATCCCGTAGAGTCTCACTACCCCGCATCGTGTCCCGTCCCGGCGTTCGACGACGAAGTAGAACTCATCACCCCGCGCTTCCCGCACGCCGTAGGAGACGATCCATCGCCTTTGATCCTCGACGGTTCCGCGCACCTCCGACAGATGCCGGCTATAGCTGTCATCCGTCCGCAAATCATGGATGTACGCCGCATCCCCCGGTCGAACCGGCCGCAGGATTAGTCCGGGGCCTTCGATCCACATGGAGGCGGCGGCCGATGCGATGTCTGTCATGGAATGGATACGTTCTCGAATGGGAAGAGCCGCACTCCGCTGTGGCCATCCTGTCTCGGATGATTGCAAGACTCAGCTTATGCCTCGTGCGAGAGCGGATCAAGATCGGGCCAACCACACCGGCGTCGCCGGCAGCGCTCAGGCCCTTCCGGCTCCGAAGAGAACCTTGCGGAGCGCGGCGATCCTTCCCCTCCTGCGTCGCGGGGCCGGTCCCGCCGTCGAGGCCAGTCCGGGGAGCGGGGCCGGCTCTTCGTCGCGTTCCAGCGTAGCGCGGAATGCGCCATAGTCGCTCGAGGGGTCGTGGAACTGCGCGACGAGGTCGTCCGCGAATGCACGCGCCAGCGGCGTTTCGGGCCCCTGCGGCGTGGAGATCAGCGACCGGTGCCGCGTGCGGACGGCGACGCGCGGGTCGACGCCGCGAATCAACCCGTCGATCGTCGCTTCCATCTCCGCCTGATCGTGCACCTCGTACCATCCTTCCGAGAGCTTCAGGCCAAGGGCGTTCAGCCTGACGGGCAGCGGCGTGTAGATGACCGGACGCCCCGTGAGATAGAACTCCGCCAGAGTGGAGCTGTAGTCGCCGATATAGAGGTCGGCGGAAAGCACCGGTTCCAGAAAATCGCCGGAGCGCTCGATATAGGCATTCGGCAGCATGTCGAAGGCGGCTTCCAGCTCCGCCCAGGCTTCCGGCGTGGAGATCTTCGTTTGTTCGGTGACGGCGCGGGCGAGAAGGGGATGACTGTAGAAGACAAAGCTGATTTCGGGGCGTCTGATAGAAAGCTGCAGAAAGAAATGCAGGCATGTGAGAAGGTTCGACGTTCCGAGACTTGCAGTCCATCGGGGCTTCCATACGATCCTAAAAGATGCGTCCCTTGAATCGGGCCCGGCATGGCCGGCCCGCGTCACCGTCGCACGATCGATCAATCCTTCGCACTTGATGTATCCGATCGCCTTGTAACGATCTGGAATGAAGGCGTTCAGTTGTCGTTCGACATGCGCGTTCTCGACGAAGACCTTCCAGCAGGCTTGATAGAACGGATTGCCCGCGATAATCTTCCATAGCCCTTCATCGTGCTCCACGAGCGGCATTCCATAGGAGATGTGCCCGACGGGAACATGTCGGGCGACGCGAACAGCCTTTGCCTTCTCCCAAGGGCGGTAATGCTCGTAAGGGAGCTGATATATGACAAGATCAGGTAGGAGATCGAGGACGTCGAATACGACTTCGGTGGATGGACCGACTCCGCAGGTATGTGGAATTCTCTGGCTCTGGAGGTATCTGGAAACCTCCCCGATCGAATGCAGCTCGGGTTCTGCCCCGAATGGATAAGCGACCACGCTGATACGTATATCATCCCGGGCCCCGCATTCCGCATAAAATGCGCGGAACAGATTGAAGGAGGGGCTCTGGACAACGATCACGACGTGCATGGGACGTCCTAACACAAGGCTACCGCCAACCTGTAGCATCGACGGGCGCAGCCACCACGTCCGGCTGGCGTCTGGCCGCATGACGCGGACTTGTGCAATCCGGACTCTTCCCGAGTTCCGGTGCGGAACGCTTCCTTCCGGACCGGCGATCCTGTGGACCGAGCGAACTCGCCCCGAAAGCCGTGGAGGGGGGCTTTGAGCGTTACCGCGTCACGGCACCGGAGACGAGCAGGCGATCAAGCGCTGCGGCGAAATCCTCCACGGGTATGTGATAGGGAAGGGTATGGGCATCGTTCATATTCTTCACGACGCCTATGGACCGCGGCAGTAAGTAGGTCATGTCGCTTCCGGAGATGAGGGCGAGGTTCGAGAAGGTGCAGGCCCGTCCCCAGACTTCGATCGCCCAGATCAGGCTTCGGGAGCCCGGCCGCATGAACAGGGAATTGGTCCAGGCGGCTCCGGTGGGCCCGACGACGAACTCCGCATCTTGCATCGTCTGAACCTGCTCGCGGAACGTCATCCGTTCCGGGAAAACCCTCTCGAACCCCGCCGCCATGGCGACCCGCTCGATCTCCGCGGCATTGTAGGGGCGCGACCGCGTACCGGGCAGGCGGGACAGGAAGATGCGGCGCGGCCCGTCCCCGCCCGGACGAATGTCCAGCCGGTCGAGGATCTCGGCACGGAAGCCACGCATCACGTCGACGTTCTGGATGTAGTCGCGTGGCTCCGGCCATTGACCGGCGACCATCTGTATCGGACCGAACACCGGCGGCGGAACGTGGATCATCCGGCCGATGCAGTAGCGTCGATCCGGATCCAGCGGCACGATGGGCCGCCCGTCCGCGAACAGGTCGAGCGAGGACCGGAAGTTCGGCGTCTCGGCCACCTCCCGCGGGACGAGAAGCGGAACGTCCCGCCCGCAGTCCTCGATCCGGCCCGCGAGCATCACCATCGGCAGGGTCTCGATCAGCCAGTGATACCAGTTCGTCGCGCCGCTTCCGAAGGCGCAGATGCCTTCGGGAATGCGCTTCGACGCGCTCGAGGCCATGACGTATCTTCCGCCGCCACGATGGTCGAACATGTCCCGGCCATGCCGCAGGGAGAGACGTTCGAGGTCTTCCACGATCTTGCGTGGCATCAGGTGCCGCCTGCCGGCCGTGATCATCGAGCTGTCCGCACGCACGAGAGCATCCCGAATGACCAGCGGCCGCGTGACGGGCAGGTCGACTTCCATGACATCCGCGGTCGCGTCGAACGTCCGGGGCGGCGAGACGCACGAGACCGCCCGGCCCCAGACGGGTGCAAGCACCGCGTCGGGATCGTCCTCGACGGCAGCCAGCGGATACAGTCCGTAGCCCAGCCGCTCCAGTATCGCGGCGATTGCCGGACTGCGGTCCGGCCGGCGATCCGCGTGGCGCACAAGCCGCTTCATCGCGGACCGCTTCAGCCTCATGACACCTCCAAGCGGTGGCGGACCCATTTCCCAAGAATCAGCCGTGCGGGCGTTCCGGTCACGATGGCCGGCCCGGCCGGCGATGCGAAGCCGCCATCGCGCGAACCGGGCGGAGATCCTGGTCGCGGGGGACAGGTCCGCCGCGCTGGCGATGGCCGACAGGAGCCGCTTGTCCCCCCGGCGGCGCGCCTGCCGGACCGTCTTCCGCGCGGTTCTTCCCACCAGCATGATGGCCGTCTTCGGATCGACGAGTTCGACGGCCCGGGTGCGGTAGCTTCGCAGCTCGTCGAGCGTCGACATCGCCAGGATCCGCCACCGGAAGGAGCGCCAGAGCTTCGACGGAACGTATTTCGCCACGACCTCGAGGATCAGGAGAGCCTGTCTCAAGCCCACGTTGTGCAGATTGTCGGGATGCGCCCGGTAGAGCCAGTATCCGCTCTCTTCGAAACGGAAGCGACTCCCGCGATGCGTCATCGCCGTCAGCAGGCGGAACACGAAAGCGTAATCGTCGGCAAGCACCTCCGTATCGAACGCTCCGGCGGCCTCGATCGCATCCCGGCGCACGACCATCCCCTGAATATAGACGTGACCGCCCTCGCGGCACAGGTGATCTTCGACCATCCTGACCGGTGATCCCGATTTGAGCGCGGTCAGGAACGCCTTGTGGTAGAAAGGCGGAGCGTACTTCTTCGTCGCGTCGGCCCCGAACCGGATCCGCTGCGGCATCACCATGTCCAGCTTGCCGTCGGCCTCCAGCGACGCGACGATCGCCGCGAGAGGATAGCCTGGGACGAGGATGTCGTCCCCGGACATGAAGGAGACGTATCGCCCCCGCGAGGCGTCCAGCATGCGATTGATGTTCGCGGCCGTCTTTCCGCCGCTGTTGGGCTGCTCGAGTATCGTTAGGTCGAGGCCGATCTCCTCGCTGGCTCGGTGTGCAATCCCGACCGTGTCATCCGGTGACCCGTCGTCCAGGAGAATGATTTCGACGGATGGATGGTCGAGGTGGGCGAGGCCGATCAGGCAGGCTCGGATGTAGGACGCATGTCGATACGTCAGGACGAGGATGGAGACGTCGGGGGCGTCCGCCCCCCTTCCAGCGTTCATATCCCACTCCGATGGCTAGGATGATGTCCCCCTAGATCGACGGTTGGCATGATAGCAAGATTTGCCCGGACCGTGGCTATTCCACAAGCGGACTGCTACGGCACGAAGGCAACGAACGCGACTTCCGGTAACCTATTCTCATGAAACGTTCTCTCATGTCGCGCCGTTCCGTCGAAGAGCCCAGAGGGCGGGTACGTCCCGGCGGCCGCAAACGCGGCCCGATGTTCACGATGGCCGACCGAAGCAACATCCGCTGGTTCTGGGATGGGTACCTGAAGTCAAAGACACCCTGGCTCTTTACGGTGTTCCTGATGATCCTCGCGCAGGGGTTCGTCTACGCTCAGTTCCTCGCGCTCACCGAAGATGGCCTGCGCGTGATCTTCGAGGATGGCGGGATCGGCGACCTGCTCCGCGTCTGTGTCATGGTGTTCGGCGTCTTCGCCTTTCGCGGTGTGATGTCCTACCTCGTCCCCCGGATTTCCGTCTGGATCGCCTCCGATGCCATCCAGAAGCTGCGCAACGATCTGATCGACCACATGATGACTCTCGATCTGGCGTATTTCGAGCGCACCTCGCCCGGCGATATGATCCTGCGCCTCATGCATCAAGCCGACGGGTTGAGCGGCTTCGTGGGGCAGAGCACGGTCAAGGCGCTGCGCGATGCGGCCACCGTGGTGATCGTGTCGGCCTATCTCGCCTGGCAACAGCCGATCCTCTTCGCGGCAGCAGCCAGCGTGATCCCGGTGATCTTCCTCTCCATGAGGTCCGTGTCGCAGGGCATCAAGGAAGTGCAGGCGAGCTCCGAGAACGCGTTCGGAGCCTACATTAACGGGATTGAGGAGGTGGTGCACGGCATGCGCACCGTCAAGATCGCGGGACAGGAGCGTATGGAACAGGACCGGCTAGTCCATTCGACCACCGAAATCCGCAACCTCACCGTCCGCCTTCAGGCGGCGCAGGCGATGATCCTGCCCTACATCGATTTCGCCTCAGCCTTCGTCTACATGCTGGTCATCGGCGGCGGCGGCTACATGGTCCTGAGCCCGGAGTGGGATGTCGACAGCGCCGGGATCATCGCCTTCCTCGTCGGTCTGATCCTTGTCTTCGACCCTGCGCGCCGGATCAGCAGCTACTTCATCAGCCTGCAGGCGAGCCTCGTCCTGTTGGCCGGGGTGCGCAGCCTTTACGACGAACGCCCGACGATCTTCGACGCGCCCGGGGCCACGGACACGTTCGACCGCGCGGGCGATCTCGCCCTGGAGAACGTGACCTTCGCCTATATCGCCGATCAACCGCTCTTCGACGGTCTATCGATGACCTTCCGCAGCGGGGAAGTCTCCGCCATTGTCGGCCCGACAGGGTCTGGAAAGACGACCGTCCTTTCCCTGCTCAGCCGCCTCTACGAGCCGTTAGCCGGACATGTGACGATCGGTGGTACGCCGATCCGCGACCTGAAGGTACGCGCGTTGCGGAGTGCCTTCTCGGTCGTGGCGCAGGACATCGTGATCTTCAACGCGTCGATCTTCGAGAACGTCCGCTACGTCCGCCCCGAGGCCACGGAAGAGGAGGTCTGGGAGGCCATTACCGCCGCCGAACTGCTCGACACCGCGAAGGCGCGCGCGGGCGCGAAGGTCGGGCCCAAGGGGGCGCAGCTTTCGGGCGGGCAAAAGCAACGTATCGCCATCGCACGCGCCTTCCTGCGCCCCGCTCCGATCGTTTTACTCGACGAGGCGACGAGTGCGCTCGACCAGCAGACCGAAGGCCGAGTCCGCACCGCGCTCGCCCGGCTGTCGAAGGACAAGACGACGATCGCGGTGTCCCACCGATTGTCCTCGGTCATCGATGCCGACCGCATCTTCGTTATGGAGGGGGGGCGGGTCATCGATCAGGGCAGCCACGCCGACCTCATGGCTCGGGGGGGGCTCTACGAGAGCCTGTTCGAGGCGCAGAAACGGGCGTTCGATACCTGATCGAAGTAGCGCGGCCAACTCCGATACGTCATCATCTGTACGGCTTTGTTGCACGGATCGCCTGGAGACTGAGCGTTCCCTTTCCCCGTGGAGGTCATCTGACGGACTGTATGACGGGGACGCCGCGCGCGGTGTGGCGGCCGAGGATGGCCCCTCTCGGGATCATGCCATGCATGACCCTGAAACGACCCGGTTTCAGCGGAGGCTCCGAACAGAGTATGGATGGAGCCTGTGGAACGAGATGACAGAGCGAACCGCTACCTGCCTGAGACCCTCGGGCGGGCCGTCCGGATGGTGCTGGCGGATGAAGGGGGCCATGCGGATCGGGCGGCTGCGATCCGGGCGAGTGCCCCAAAGATCGGATGCGGCCGGGAGAGCCTGCGTCGCTGGGTGATCCAGACCGAGATCGACGGCGGTGACCGTGATGGCATGACGCGCGAAGAGCGGGACCGGATCAAGTCGCTCGAGCGGAAAGTCCGCGAATCGCGCCAGGGTGAGGAGGATCAGGAAACGGTCCGGTGGACCGTTTCCCCGACGAACGAGGTCCCGAGGGACGCGTCCGCGTATTTCGCTCCCCTTTCGGGACATCGCTGCGCGATACCCTGCCGGGCAGCAGGACGGAGCTCGACCGCCCGTTCAGGAGATGATCGCCTTCGTTGACGATCATCCCGCCGTCTACGGGGTCGAGCCGATTTGCAGGGTGCGCCAATGGAACGCCAATGGTCCGAGAGACATTGGCGAACGCCGGTCGCCCCGTCGACGTGTTTTGCCCATGTCGCCACCCGTCGTGACCCCTCTAGGGCCAGTGCCCGGGTGCGTCGGGACGCCGGCCTGATCCCCGAGGTCCGCCGGGTCTGGGAGGAGAACTTCCGGGTCTACGGGGTCCGAAAGGTCTGGCACCAGCTCCGGCGGGAGGGCTTCGATGTCGCTCGTTGCACGGTTGCACGGCCGATGAAGGTGTCGGGACTTCAGGTGGTTGCGTAAGCATCTGGGGTGTACCGCGGTGAAGCGGGCTTGCGTGAGGCTGGCGCCGATCGCCAGTTCCACGGGAGCAGGTCCGGCACGCGGGATACGGTCATGTCGGGCAGCCGGGCGAGAACATCGGCGAGCCAGGTCTGCGGGTCGATGTCATTCAGTTTCGCGGTGACGATCAGGGAGTACATGAAGGCGGCGCGGTCGCCGCCGCGTTCGGAGCCGACGAAGAGCCATGACTTCCGGCCGAGGGCGATGCCTCGGAGGGTCCGCTCGGCCGCGTTTGTTTGTCAGGCAGATCCGGCCGTCGTCGATGAAGTGGGTGAAGGCTCTCCACCGATCTGCCTTGAACATGTAGGCGATCGCCGGGGCGACGGGATTGTGCTTCGACATCGTGCCGCGTTCGGCGAGCATCCAGACGTGGAGATCGTCGACCAGCGGTCGAACCAGGCGCAGCCGGGCTCCGAGCCTCGCCGCAGCGTCCAGCCCGTTGATGCCGCGCTCCACATCGAAGATCGCATCGATCCGCGTCACGGCTTCCAAAGCGACGGGCGAGATGTCGTGAGCGGGTTTGCCCTTGCGGACATTACTTCCGATGTCGGCAAGTTCGAAGAACTTGCGGCGGGCATGGCTCCAGCAGAGCGCGCTGCCGATGGGACCGGGATCGCGATCGCCGCGAAAGAGATCATTGTAGCCCCCGTAGGCGTCAGCCTGGAGAATACCCTGCCAACCCGAGAAATGCCGGTTTAGATGGGCCATTTCCCTGTCGCGCGAGAAGTGAAAGAGCGCAGCCGGCGGCGCTCCGCCCGCAAAGGGAAGGTCGTCGCGGACATGGGTCCAAAGCCGTGCTGTCCGTATTCCCGCCTTTGCCAGCAGCGGCACCGTCGTGTCGTCCCCGTGCAGCCCCCCGGCCCGAAAAACGTGGTTGCGGATCAGCGCATGGACGGGCTTGAGCGCGGCGGTGCAGGTGCCGACCTGGTCGGCCAGCGTCGACAGGCTGAGATCGACGCCCTCCCGGGCATAACGCTTGGCCTGCCGATTCAGCGGCTGATGCTGCCCGCTCGCCCATTGTCCTCGGACCAATGGCGGACAAGGGCTCGCTCTCGAACAGGATCGTCGCCAACAGGTTTGGCCCCGCCCATCCCCGTGGCGTCGCATGGAACGGTGCCGGGGCTTGGCTGATCTTCTCGCAGGCCCGGCAGGGTAAGCGCCGATCCGCGGAGCGGCAAAGCGTCCGGTGGACGCTTTGAGGCGTGAACGGGCGGAGCCCCGGGAACTTCTCGCGGACGGTCTGGATCACCTTCCACTGCCGCGGGATCACCTCCAGCGTCTCGCTCGCCATTGTCGCTCGGACCAATGGCGCACAATGGCTCGCTGTCCTCGCCCATCTTCACGATGCGGTCGGACCCGCAGCAGGAGCAGGCTGAGGGGGCCTCGATCACCACACGCTCGCGCGGCAGGTGCTCCGGGAAAGGTTTGCGGGCCGGGCGGCGGCGTTCGAAGCCTGCGACCGGTGTCGTCTTCGTCACTTTCTCGGCGACGATCTCGTCCTCGGTGGCGGCCGCCTCGAGTTCTTCGAGTGCAGCTCCATCTGATCGATCAGGCGCGCCCGACGCTCCGATCTGTGCCCGTACTGCTCGCGCCGCAGCTTGGCGATCTCGAGCCTGAGATGCCTGATCATCACCTCGGAGGTCGAGACCACTGCTCGGGCCTGCGCCAATTCGATTTCGGCAGCCTCGGCGCGGGCCTCCGATACTGCGAGTGCGGCATGTAACAGGGCGATTTCGGACGCGGCATCAGGCATGCTGCACCCTACTACGGGACGCCGTGAAGGCCTATGAAAACTTGAGGATGCGGTGGCTTTTAACCCGCCTTTACAGGCCTTTGCGTCCAGCGCGGATTGCGCCAGTTTTACGTCGGGGCAAACAGTCCACTGGACTGTTTCCTTATCCCTCCTCACCTTCCAGAAGATAGCCGAGCTGCGCCGCCGAGATCGCAACCGCAGCACCCGAGGTGCTCGTCGGCCAGATGAACTTACCCGCCTCGAGCCGCTTGATGTAGAGCGACATCCCCACGCCGTCGTGCCAGAGCAATTTGACGAGGTCGCCCCGGCACCCGCGAAAGCAGAAGATCTCGCCGGCATGCAGATCCCGCCCGAGCCCCTCCTGAACTTGCAGCGCCAACGCTCCTCTCGGGCATGCTGCGCATACCCTGTCGGGCAACGGTTCATACCGCGTCGCATGTCCGTCACCCCGCCGGCAATCCACACGCGCACCCCCGCCGGAAACGCGATCATGACCGGTCAAGGACCCGCAGGAGGCGCGACAGGGCGGTCGTATCGATTGTGGACACCACGCTCAGCCGCCGGCCATTGGGCAGGCCGATCTCGACCTTGTCTTCGACGCCCGGCTTCTCGGTTACCGTCGATATGCCAGAGGCCGGTTCGGACGCGATCCGCAACGGCGTGAAAGCCGAGGCAACGCCGCCGAGCAGCCCCTCCCGGTACTCCCTGCGCCACCGGGTCAGCAAAGAGCGCGAGAGCCCGTATCGTCGCGCCGTCGCCGAGCCCTGCCGGTAACCGCGCAAGCTCTCCTCCACGATACGGATCTTCTCCACGTCGGTGCGATCCCGACGGCGACCGAGATCGTCCGCAGAAAGGACCTCGAAGTCAGAAATGACCTTAGAGCATGCCATAGGGCATGACCTACAATCGCGTCATCGATCCCGGCCAAGACGGTCCCCGCCGGAACGATACGGACTGTCGCCACGTCGGGAAGGCGCGCTTGGACCTATGGCATGGTCGGCTAGTGGCTCACCGCGCATACGGCAGCGCGTCTAGCGTTAGGGCACCTTTATTTTGCCGGTCACGTGAGGGTTTTTACGGAATGTGCGCCCCAGATGCGGCACGTAGATCTTCGACTGGTGATGTATTGCGTCCGTAATTGCGCTCCGCCCCGCCTCCCCGGGTTGGATTTTGCGAGCAACTTGCCAGATCGCCTCGTCCGCTCGCCGCTTCGTCAGGCTGGACACGGGTTGATGCGGCGCAGCTGGCCGAGCCGGCGCATGTTGTAGGCGAGGTTCTTCATCCCGATCTTGGCGTTGGCCCGAACCAGGCCGATCGTGCGCACCAAGGTGCCGCCCATGTCGCTGGTCTGCGCGCCGAAGACATGTTCGACCCGGACCCGCACGGTGGATTTGGTCCGGTTGCTTCCCTTGCCTTGTCCGGTCAGCGGCTTGCCCCGTTTGCCCTTGCGGTGAATGTGGCTTTTCCGGTTGCCGGGCACGCAACTTCGCCTCCATCTCCTCGGATCGATAGGCTGCATCCGCCCATACGCCGGAGCCGGTGTTGCCCCGCATTAGCAGGTTATCCACCGCCTGGCTGTCGTGCTGCGCCGCGTCGCTGACGTGGTAGAGCCGCACCAGCTTGTGCTTTCGATCCACATTCACGTGGTTCTTGTAGCCGTAATGGCTCTTGCCGTGCTTCTTCGTCCAGCACGCGTCCAGGTCCTTCTGGCATCGCCTTGCTGGCTTGTCTTCCCAACCCTCAGGCACTTCACCCTTCTTGAGGGCCGCGTTCTTGTCGTGCGTGTTGTGGTTGCGCGGCACCGGCACAATGGAGGCGTCCAGGATCTGACCGCCGCGGGCAATGTAGCCCTGCCGCGCGAGGTGACTGTCGATCTGGCGGAACAACACCTCTACCTTGCCCGCCCGCACCAAGGCATCGCGATACAGCCATACCGTCTTTGCATCGGGCACCCGGTCCTCGAGCCCAAGCCCCAGAAACCTCATGAAGGATAGCCGGTCGCGGACCTGGTACTCGATCTGGTCGTCCGACAGATTGTAGAGCGCGCTCAGCACCAGCGCCTTGAACATCAGCACCGCGTCCATCGGCTTGCGCCCGGCGCGCGACTTGCGATCCGCATCCGGCTTGCGTCAGACCCGCTCAAGAACCGGGCGAAACTCCTCCCACGGCACGACCGCATCGATCTCGACCAGCGGGTCCTTCTTGGAGTCCAGGCTCGCATAGCGGTCCGAAAGATCAAAGAAACCCATCTGCGCCATTGTTGCATCCCCAGTGCCGCTTCATCCCGACGCGAATACCGCAGCGCCAAGGTCAGAGCAATTTTTCGAGATGCCCATCAGTGGATGCCGTATCGGGCCGAGCGGTGACCTTCATTATCACCGATGCCTGCAGCGGAGGCCCGGCGGCACGCTGTCGGGGGCACCGTCGGACCGGAACCGCTTGCTGGAGCTCGTGCCGCGTCCTATCGTCCCGTCATGGCATCTGCCGGTGAATAATTTGGGAGGAGAGTTCACATGATACACGGATCCGACAGCCCCCGTTCCGCGCCCCCGGTCTCGCGCCGTTCGTTCCTGCGCCGCGGCGCGCTCGGCGGCGGTGCCGCGGCCGTCGGCGTGCTTGCCGCGCCGGCCGTGCTCGCGCAGGCCCCGCTGACCGTCAAGATGCAGACCTCCTGGCCGTCGTCGGACATCTGGCAGGAGATGGCCGGTCAGTACGCCACGCGCGTCGAGGAGATGTCGGGCGGGCGGCTCAAGGTCGACCTGCTGCCGGCGGGCGCGGTCGTCGCGGCCTTCCAGGTGCTCGACGCGGTGAACGACGGCGTGCTCGACGTCGCACACTCCGTCTCGGCCTACTGGTACGGCAAGAACAAGGCCGCATCGCTCTTCGGCACCGGCCCCGTCTTCGGCGGCAACCCGACGACGATGATGTCGTGGTTCTACCAGGGCGGCGGGCGCGAGCTCTACCAGGAGCTGACGCAGGACGTGATGGGCCTCGAGGTCGTGGGCATGCTGGGCTTTCCGATGCCCGCGCAGCCATTCGGCTGGTTCAAGGAGCCGGTCGAGACCGTGGCCGACATCGCGGGCTTCAAGTACCGCACGGTCGGCCTCGCGGCGGACCTGATGCAGTCGATGGGCATGTCCGTGGCCCAGCTGCCCGGCGGCGAGATCGTGCCCGCGATGGAGCGTGGCGTGATCGATGCCTTCGAGTTCAACAACCCCACCTCCGACCGCCGCTTCGGTGCCCAGGACGTGGCCAAGAACTACTATCTCGGCTCCTATCACCAGGCATCGGAATCCTTCGAGTTCCTCTTCAACTCGCTGTTCCTCGAGGATCTCGAGCCCGATCTGCGCGCGATCATGATGTACGCCGTCGAATCCGCCTCGACGGCGAACACCGCGCTGGCGCTCGACCAGTATTCTCGCGACCTCCAGGAGCTGCGCGACAATGACGGCGTCGAGATCCGCACCACGCCGATGGAGATACAGCAGGCGCAGCTCGAAGCCTGGGAGGCGCTGATCGTCGATCTCGAGGAAGACCCGTTCATGAAGAAGGTCCTCGACAGCCAGCGCGCCTGGGTCGAGCGGGTCTCCTACTACGAGCTGCTGAACGCGCCCGACTACAGGCTCGCCTACAACCATTTCTTCCCAGGCCGCCTGCCGGGCTGAGGTCGCCACGTTGGCTCCCGCCCCCCTTCGGGGCGGGAGCCAATTCCTCACCGATGGGACCCCATCATGCTGACCTATGTGCGGTTCGCCGACGCCCTGAGCGCCTGGTTCGGCAAGGCCTTCGCCTGGCTGATCATCCTGATGACCTTCGGCACCGCCTACGAAGTGCTGGTGCGCTACGCGCTCAATGCGCCGACACCCTGGTCGCTCGACGTATCCTTCATCATGTACGGCACGCTCTTCATGATGGGCGGGGCCTACACGCTCTCGCGCGGCGGGCATGTGCGGGGCGACTTCCTCTACCGGCTGTGGAAGCCGCGGGTGCAGGCGGCCGTCGATTGCACGCTCTATTTCCTGTTCTTCTTCCCCGGCGTGCTCGCGCTCGTGTTCGCCGGCTACAAGTACGCCTCGCGCTCGTTCGGGTTCGCCGAGGTGTCGGTCAACTCGCCCGCGGGCATCCCGATCTTCCAGTTCAAGGCCGTGATCGTGGTCGCCGGCCTGTTGCTGCTGATCCAGGGCATCGCCGAGGTCTGCCGCTGCATCGTCTGCATGCGGACCGGCGCCTGGCCCGTCCCTCCGGACGACGTGCAGGAAACGGAGGATCTGCTCATGGCGGAGGCCGCGAAGGCCGAGACCCGCGCGGGCGGCGTCTCTTGACCGCGCCCTTCCTCCCCCGCCCATCCGGAGATCCAAGGTGACGGACCCGCAGATTGCCCTCGTGATGCTGGGCCTGTTCATCGTGCTCGTCTTCGCGGGCTTCCCGATCGCCTTCACGCTGATGGCGATGGGCATCGGTTTCGGCTACTACGCCTATTACGACGAGGGCCGGATGTTCCGCGGTCTCAACCGCCTGGCCGAGGAAGCCGGCGCCTGGGAGCGGCTCACGGCGACGTTCGACGGCTATCTGAGCAACAACGTCTTCGACCTGTTCATCAACCAGACCTACACCGTCATGTCCAACGAGGTGTTGACGGCGATCCCGCTGTTTCTCTTCATGGGCTACGTGGTCGAGCGGGCCAACATCGTCAGCCGCCTCTTCACCACGCTCAACATCGCGTCGCGCAACGTGCCGGGCTCGATGGGGGTGGCCGCACTCGTCACCTGCGCGCTCTTCGCCACCGCCACGGGCATCGTCGGCGCGGTCGTCACGCTGATGGGGCTGCTGGCGCTTCCGGCGATGCTCAAGGCGCGCTACGACAAGTCCTTCGCCGCCGGCATCATCTGCGCGGGCGGCACGCTCGGCATCCTGATCCCGCCCTCGATCATGCTGATCGTCTATGCCGCGTCCTCGGGCGTCTCGATCGTGCGCCTCTATGCGGGCGCGCTGCTGCCGGGATTCATGCTGGCGGGGCTCTACATGGTCTACATCGTCACGCGTTCGATCCTGCAGCCCTCGGTGGCACCGAACCCCACCAAGGAGGAGGTGCCGGAGATGCCTCTGGGGCAGCTCGTCTGGCTGCTGCTGACCTCGTTCCTTCCGCTCGCCTTCCTGATCCTCGCCGTGCTGGGCTCTATCCTGGGTGGCCTTGCCACGCCCACCGAGGCCGCCTCGATCGGGGCGCTCGGCGGGCTGGTGCTGGCCGCCGTCTACCGCGCCCTGACCTTCCAGCGACTGCGCGAGAGCGTCTATCTCACCGTGCGCACGACGGCGATGGTCTGCTGGCTCTTCGTGGGCTCCTACATCTTCTCCTCGGTCTTCTCCTACCTGGGCGGCGAAAGCGTCATCTCCGAGTTCGTCACCGGGCTCGACCTCACGACGCTCCAGTTCCTCATCCTCGCGCAGCTCATCATCTTCCTGCTGGGCTGGCCGCTGGAATGGTCGGAGATCATCATCATCTTCATCCCGATCTTCCTGCCGCTGCTCGCGATCTTCGACGTCGATCCCCTGTTCTTCGGCATCCTCGTGGCGCTCAACCTGCAGACGTCCTTCCTGACGCCGCCGATGGCCATGAGCGCCTACTACCTCAAGGGCATCGCGCCGCCCGACGTGAAGCTGACGGACATCTTCAAGGGCGTGATGCCGTTCCTCGGGATGGTGCTGCTGGCCATGGTGCTGCTCTACAACTTCCCCGCTCTCGTCTATGCGCTGCCGAACTACTTCTATGGCGGCTGATCCGATCCCGACCGCGCCCGGTGCCAAGGGCCCGCCCCGACCCGAACTGCTCGACCTGCCGGCGGTGGAGCTTCGCGACCGGCTGGCGACGGGCGCCGTCCGTGCCGTCGAGATCGTGCGTGCGGTGGCGGCCCGCATCGCGGAGCGGGAGCCGCAGGTCGGCGCCTGGGCCCATTTCGATGCGGACCACGCCATGGCACAGGCCGACCGGCTCGACCGGCTGCGCGGCATGGGGCGCGCTCTCGGCCCTCTCCACGGCGTGCCCGTCGGCATCAAGGACATCTTCGACACCGCCGACATGCCGACCGCCAACGGCACGCCGCTCGATGCCGGTCGCCGCCCCGAACGCGACGCGCTGGCCGTGGCCGCCCTGCGCGGGGCCGGCGCGCTGCTGGCCGGCAAGACGGAGACGACGGAACTCGCCTTCCTGCACCCCGCCCGCACCCGCAACCCGCACGATCCCGCACGCACGCCCGGGGGCTCCTCGGCGGGGTCGGCGGCGGCGGTGGCGGCGGGGATGGTGCCGCTCGCCATCGGCACGCAGACCGGCGGCTCGGTGCTGCGCCCGGCCTCCTATTGCGGCGTCGTGGGCTTCAAGCCGTCCTTCGGACTGATCCCCACGCGTGGCGCGCTGGTGCAGTCGCCCGGACTCGACACGGTGGGGACCTTCGCGCGCGACGTGGCGGGGGCGGCGCTGCTGGCCGACGCGCTGGCCGTGCACGACCCCGACGGGACCCGCCCGCCCATGGCCGCGCCGCGCCTGCTGGAGGCCGCCGGGTCCGCACCGCCGGTGGTGCCGGTCTTCGCGCTGGTCCGCCCGCCCTGGTGGGACCGGGCCTGCGAGGACATGCGCGCGGGGCTCGAGGAGTTGGCCTCGGCACTCGGTGCGCAATGCTTCGAGGCGGACCTGCCCGAGAGCTTCGCCGCCGCTCCGGCGCACCGCGAGACGGTCAACCTGGCCGAGATGGCGAAATTCCTCTATCCTTACGACAGGTCCGGCGGCGACGCCCTCTCGCCCGAGATGCGTTCGGCGCTGGACCGCGGCCGGCAGATCACCGCGCGCGACTACCTGGCGGCGCGCGACTGGGCCGACATCACCCGCGCGGGGCTGGAGACGATCCTCGTGCGCTGCGACGCACTGCTGATGCCGGCGGCGACGGGGGTGGCGCCCGAGGGGCTGGGATCGACGGGGGATGCGGTGTTCAACGCGCTGGCCTCGTTCACCGGGGTGCCGGCGATCTCGCTGCCGCTGTTGCAGGCGGACGGGCCGTCCGGGCCGCTGCCGATGGGGGTGCAGGTGATGGGACGGCGCGGCGATGACGGACGGCTGCTGCGCGCGGCGGCCTGGCTGGAACGCTGGGCAGGAGAGGGAGAGACGCGATGAGCATGATACGACGCGAGGCGGCGGCGACGAACGCGCCGGAGGGGCGCGTGCCCGAGGGGCGGTTCCGATCGCGACTGCTGCCAATCCTGGCATTTCTGGCGCTGGCGGCGTTCCTCGGCGTGCTGGTGGTGTGGGTACCGCGCCTCGACCTGGGGGCCGTGGTCGCCGTGACGCTGGGCCTCGCGGCCTGGGACTTCTTCGCAGATCGCTGAGCACGCGGCCGGCTCTGGCGAACAGATCCCGCAGTGGACGGGATTTCCGTCCCGTTTCCCGACGGCGGAGTGGAAACGGGATTGTCCGGTTGTTTTGGATGGACGTACGAGCTGTCGTTGCCAGCCGCTTAGGCGGATAGTTCGGTTGTATAGCTTGCCCAGAATTCGAACGCGTCTTGTCGTGCGTGGCGACAAGAACGGGCGGAGAGGCGGTGACGGTACGGGCGGAAGATGGCGGCTGTTTGATCGTGGACCGACACGAACCCCTGCGCCTGTCGCGCCGATTTGGACCGGCCCATGATCCTCTCTCGTCTGCGGGTGTGCCGGTGCGGTGCTTCGGCCGCGTTGCTGATCCCCTTGTGCCGGCGGTGCGCCAGGCCGGGGGCGAGTTTCGCCTTCGCGGCTAAGTAGGATCCGAGCTTGTCGGTCACCATCACCCGCGGCAGGCCCCATCGCTTAAAGAGCTTGCGCATGAACCGTTTGGCGGCTGCAGTAGTGCGTCGCGACTGAACGAGAATGTCCAGGACGTCGCCGTTCGTATCGACCGCCCGCCAGAGCCAATGCCTCATACCATTGATCTTGAGAACGACCTCGTCGAGGTGCCACTTATCAGCTGGCCCGGGACGATCGCGCCGGACCTTTGCGGCGATCTGCGTCCCGAACTTCGCCACCCAGACCCGGACCGTCTCGTAGGAGACGATGACCCCGCGTTCAGTAAGAAGGTCCTCGACATCACGCAGGCTCAAGGCGAGGCGGCGATACGCCCAGACGGCGTATCAGGTGACGGTGCGCGGGAAGCGATGGCCCTTAAGGCAGGTGAGATCGTCGATGTTCAGCATCCGGGATGGCTACCCGGGCGTCGCCGTACTATTAACCTGACAATCCCATCGATGCATCGGATGGGCCCTTCACGTCTTGACCTAGACCGCGCCGCCGCGACGGCGCTTGACTGCACCCAGCAATCCCAGAGCCGCCAGCAGCGAGAACCAGGCCGCGGGCAGGGGCACGGCAGCGGGGGGAGGCTCGATGCCGGCACCCGGTCCATCCGGGAATTCGAAGTCGGGGTTGCCACCGCCGCCACCGCCACCGTCGTCGCCTCCACCGCCGCCGCCACCCCCGAAGGTCGGGAAGCCGCCACCGCCCCCACCGCCGCCGGACGGGCCGCGGTTCGGGGTGAGCTGCGTGCCGACGCCGTTGCCGCTGGAGCGCTGCGGCGGAAAGACCTGCGCGAAGATCGGGCCGTCGGGCAGGGGCTCCTCCTCGAAGAAGTTGGTGATGCCGGCGAGATCGGTCAGATAGGGGCAGGCGGTGGCGAGCAGGTCGCAGGCTCCGACGACGCGCCCGCTCTCGTCCATGGCGAGGATCGGAAGCGTGTCGGGCCCGACGAACTGGCCGAGATCGGTCAGGCGGTAGCTCTGCAGGTCGGTGACGCCCTTTTCGGCGACGAGGCCCACCTGCTGGCCGGCATAGGGCGCGACGACGGGCGTGAGGCGGTAGAAGCGCACTTCTTCCCCGTCGCGGCCGTAGGCGAGGATCTGGCCGTCGTCGATGATGGAGACGGCCCCGGTCAGCACGACGTCGCCCGCATCCTCGATCAGATCGTTGAGATCGACCATGCCGGCGTCGGCCTGCCAGACGAAGGCGCGGTCGCCGTCCTCGGCTCCGCTGCGCCCGACGATCCATTCGAGGCCGTCGATGTCGTAGGCCACGCCGGTCTGGGATCCGCCGGGCAGGTCGCCCAGATCGAAGGCCTCGCCCCCGGGGAACCAGGCCACGGGGCGGTCGCGTCCGTCCTCGGACAGGGCGCGGCCGACGGCGAGCCCGTCGGTGCCGATCGCCCGCAGGTCGAGGATGTCCTGACCGGTGCCCTGCGCCGCGTCGGCGATGTCGAGCGTGGCGGTCGCGGGCGTCCAGACGAAGGCATGGGGCACGCCGTCGACCATGGCGCGACCGATGACGCGACCGTTCCCGTCGATGCCGGTCGCATCGGTCAGCACGGTGCCGGAGGCGGGTGCCGCCAGGTCGTTCAGGTCGCGCAGGCCGCTCGCCTCCTCCCACAGGAAGGCGCGGGGGCCGGCGTCGGTGGACCCCTGGCCGACGATCTGCCCGGTCTCGTTGATGGCGCGGGCCACGGCGGCGGTCTCCCCGCCGGGCAGGTCGCCCAGGTCGCGGGGGTCCGCACCGGCCTGCCAGATCATCGCATGGGAGCCGCCCGCGACCGGGGCTTCGCCCACGATCAGACCGGCGGAATTGGAGGCATGGGCCGCGATCCCGGCCAGATCGCGCACGGCGGAGCCCGGCTCGACGTGGAAGCCGCGGGTCCGCTGCAGGGCGTCGAGCCCTTCGGGAAGGGCCCCGGCGCGGATCGCCTCCGCCAGGAGGGCATCGATGCCGGCAAGGGCCCCGGGCCCGGCGGGCGCGTTCGGACCGGGCGCACCGGAGAGACTGGCGACGGTGGAAGAGCCGGGAGGCACCTCCGCCACGGGCAAGGCGACCGCGGCCATGGCGGCGCAGGAGACGGAAGCAGCGAGACAGAGGGTAAGGGACAGACGATGCATGCCCTACATGTACTGCGGACAGGTTCGATATTCCATAACAACCCACATATGTGATTAATGCGATACGATATTCGACGATCTGCCCGATCGGCGGATATCTGCCTGCCCGATCGGGCAGTCCGCCCGGAACATGGGCGTGACTGGGCGTGACTGGGCGGAATCGAGGCGGTTCGGCGCGGAACGCGATTCGATCCGGGCGTTCGGTGTCGGCGAACGAACGCTACGTCACGGAGGGTCCGTGCGGGGGTGCGATCCGGCGCGGGGCACGATCGTCCAGGTCAGCAGGGCCCCGGTGAGGAAGCCGCCCAGATGCGCCTGCCAAGCGAGCACGGCATCGCGCAAAACGAAATCCACCGCCGACAGGGCGAGGATCGCGGCGCAGATCAGGGCGGTGCGCCGCCATGCGGCCCGGGCCCCGACGTCGGTGCGGGTGGTGCCATGATCGAGCGCGACGTGGCAGCCGAGCAGGCCGAACACCCCGCCCGAGGCGCCGATCATGGGAGAGATGGACTCCGACATCACGCCGAAGGCCACCGCGCCGCCCAGCACCGAGGCCATCCAGATCTCCAGCGTCTCCACCGGGCGCAGTTCCGGTCCGGTGCGCCAGGCGAACCAGCCCAGCACGGCGAGGTTGCCCGCCAGATGCCCGGGGCCCGCGTGGATCAGCCAGTAGGTGGCGAACATGACGACGGGCTGGAACGGGTAGTTCGGCTGCCAGTCGCCAAGCAGGCCCGGCCAGAACCCCGCCAGCCCCGTCGCCCAGACGCGCAGCCGGCCGGGCGATCCGGTCCAGAGCCCGAGGAGCCAGAGTGCTGCCTCGACCGCGACGGGCAGGGCCGCGATCGCGACGTAGGGCCAGAGGCGGGCCCGCGGGAAGGAGCGCCGCGGCGGGCGCGATGCGATCAAAAGGGCAGCCGGACCGACCGGGAGAGCGAGAGCGAGACCGTGTTGGCGGAGGCGTCGGGGCCGTCGTCGTCGGTCTCGAACCGATGGGTGACGCCCGCCGTCAGGTCCCAGTCCTCCGTGAGCGCGCGGGAGACGTTGAGACCGATCTGCCCGAAGCTGTCGGTGCCCGCGCCGTCGAGCCCTTCGGTCAGGACGTAGCTGGTGTTCACGCCGGCCCGCCAGTCGCGCGTCACCTGCTGGCTGTAGCCGGCGGCCAGCGTCGTCAGGACGATGTCGTCCTCCTCGCCGGTCGCGTCGTCCTCGACCTGCGTGACCCGGCGGCTCAGGTTGAAGTCGAGGTTCCCGTTGGGCAGGGCGTAGCTGGCACGGGCGGCGCCGACGAGCGCCAGGTCGCCGCTCCCGTCGCGGGTGGCGCCGATCTCCCCGCCGATGCTGCCGTCGGGGCGGCGCAGCTCTCCGGTCAGCGCGGCCGTGGTGCGCAGCCCGGCCCCGTCGTCGGTGAAGCCGAGGCGCCCGCCGATGCTCGACGCGGCCCGGCGCTGCGAGATCGCGAGGTTCAGGCTGGTGCCGTTGCGGTCGCTGTCGTCATCGTCGTCGTAGAGGCTGTAGCCGAAGTCGGCGGTCGCGGTCGTCGTCTCGGTCAGGTCGAAGCGCAGGCCGACCCCGGCGGTGACCCGGGTCTCGTCGTCGAAGGTGCCGCTGTCGTCGTCGTAGCGCACCCCCGACACGCCCAGCCGGTAGGTGACGCCGAAGGGCGCGTCGCGCCGCGTCTCCAGCGTCGCGTTGGCGGAGAAACTGGTGCGGGTGGCATCCGTCGTGGTGCGCCGGTCGAGCAGGTCCTGCAGGTCCTCGGGCAGGATCACCTCGCCCAGGATCAGGTCCAACGGGGAGAGGCCGGAGACCTCGCTGCGGCGGACGCTGGCCCCGAGGGTCAGCCCGGCGTTGCGCCCCTGGCGGACGTAGCCCAGCTCCAGGTTGGGATCGATGAACTCGAGCCCCTCGTCGGTGCCGCTGCTGGCCGCGCGCAACCCGAAGCCGGAGCCGGCCGTAAATCGCTGCGTCGGGGTGGCGTCGACGATGCCGAGGCGGAACCGGGCGACCGCGTCGAGGCGGCTCTCGCCGTCCTCGACCAGCCGCGGATTGTCGGAGGCGTCGAGCCCGAAGGTCATGCCGAGGGTCGCGAGCCGTCCGTTCGGGATGCGCTCCTGCGCCATGAGCGAGGCGGGCGAGACGCTGGCCGCCAGGCCCGCGGCCACGAGGGCGCAGAGCAGGGCGGGTCGTCCGCGACCGGCGGATCGGGGGCGCGCGAGAGGATGCGCGCGCGGACGGTGGGGCAGGGCGGGGGGCACGGGGAGCGCGTCCGCGCGTCTATTCGAACAGGCGGCGGGTCGGGACCAGGATCACGTCGCCTTCCTGCATGACGAGCGAGCCGTTCGGACTGCGACCTTCCATGATGGCCTTGTAGTTCAGCGGGTAGATCTGCTCGACGCCGGTGCGCGGGTCGACGCGGCGCAGCTGGACCCGCTTCTTGGCGGCGAAGTCGGAGAAGCCGCCGAGCTGGGCCAGGGCCTGCAGCAGGCGGGTGCCGGGGACGAGTTCGATGCGGCCGGAATTCGCAATCTCCCCGATGGCGAAGATCGCCACGGTGGGGTCGGGCCGGGCCTCGCCGGGAACGCGGGGCTCGCGGGCGGCGAGCTGGGAGAGGGAGACGAGGACGGTCGGGCTGGAGGAGAAGTTCGGCTCCAGCCGGGCGATCAGGTCGCTCTGGATGGCGCCGAGCGAGCGGCCGCTGGCCTCCAGCGCGCCGGCCAGCGGAAAGACGAAGCCGCCGTTCGGGTCGACGAGGACGTCGCGGTTGAGCCCCTCGTCCTGCAGCACCTCGATGCGCAGGACGTCGCCGGGCTGCACCCGGTAGCCCTGCGCCGTGGCGGCGAGGCCGGTGAGCAGGAGGGCCACGAGCCCCAGCATGAGATGTCGGACGGAACTGATCATGGCTTGGGGCCCCTGGGAGACGCGACCGGAAATGGTTCCCCGCAAGCCTAGAGGACAATCGCCGCGACGCGCAGGGGGCCCGGTGCGTCTTAGATGAGCACATGTGGCTGGAGGAACACGGATTTGGGCGTATCGGCGCGCATCACAGCGCGGCCAGGGCCTCCCGCGCGAGGTCGAGCTGCGGGATCGTGCGGCCCTCGCCCAGTTCGATGGCCCGCGTCAGGATCGTCCGGGCCTCCTCGATCCGCTCCAGCGCGACATAGGCCATGCCGAGGTGATAGAGGATGACGGGACTGTCGGGGCGCCCCGCCGCGGCCGGCTCCAGATAGGTCAGCGCCTCCTCGAAGTCGCCGCGGCGATAGGCGATCCAGCCGTAGGTGTCCTGAAAGTCGGGAACCTCCGATTCGCCAAGGCGGCGCGCGGCGGCATAGGCACGGTCGAGGCTCTCGGGGTCGTCGTGCAGCTCGCTGAGCAGGCTGGCGTAGTTGTTGGCGGCGATGAGGTTGTCGCCATCGAGTTCGTAGAGCTGTCGGTAGATCGCGAGTGCCGACTCGAGATCGCCCGCGCCCTCGAACTGGGCCGCCTGCAGCAGTCGCAGGCTCCAGGCCTCGGGCATCGCGGCGAGGGCGGCGGCGAGGACGTCCTCGGCTTCCTCCATGCGACCCTGGCTCAGCAGCAGGCCGTGCAGCTGCTGCGCGGGGGCCTCGGCCTCGGGATATTCCTCGATCAGGTCGCGCAGCTCCGCCTCGGCGGTGTCCGTTTCCCCGTTCACCATCTGCAGGACGGCATTGGCGAAGCGCAGGGTGGGATCGTCGGGGCGCTCCTCGAGCTGCAGGCGCAGGTACTCGCGCGCCTCCTCGACCTGGCCCGCGCGCAGGCGGGTGCGCACCACGTCGAGCGCGGCGGAGCCGGTCTCGTCGCCTATGGCCCGCGCCTCCAGCAGGGCGATGCCCTCGTCGAAGCGCTGCTGGCCCAGCAGGAGGGCGGCGCGCAGGGCGGTGGCCCGGTCGGCGGCGTCCGGACCGTCGATCCGCTCCAGAGCGGCGATCGCGGCCTCGGCGGCGGCGGTGTCGTCGTCGGTGAGGGCAAGACGTGCCTGTTCGGTCAGCAGCGTGACATCGCCCGGGTTCGCCGCCACGGCATCGTCGATCACGGTGCGCGCCACGCGCACCCGGTCCTGGTCGAGCAGGAACTGCGCGTAGCGCAGCGATTCCGCCGGACCGCTGCCCGACATCTCGACGGCGAGCGACAGCCGTTCGCCGGCGAGCTGCGGGCTGCCGGCGCGTTCGTGCGCCCGCGCCATCAGCGTCAGGATGTCGGCGTCGTTGGGAGCCTGGTCGAGAGCGGTGCGCAGGCCCGCGATCGCCTCGGTGGTCTTGTCGGCCTCGATGAGCCATTCGGCCTGCATCTTGAGCGCGTCGACGTTTCCGGCCTCCGCGACCAGCGCTTCCTCAACCAGAGCGCGTGCGCCGACCTGGTCGCCCGAGGCCAGCAGGATGCGCGCCAGCATCGTCTTGATCGATGTCGTCTGCGCGGTCTCGGCCTCGTCCTCGAGGCGGGCGCGCAGCATGTCCGCCGCGGCGTCCCGCTCGCCGGCGTCGAAGGCGAGGGCCGCATCGGCGCGCACGTAGGTGTCGACGGTCTCGGGGGTGTCGGCGTTGGCCGCGATCAGCGCCGCGATCTCCTCGCGCGCGGCCTCCGGTCCGCGGGTCTGGGCAACGAAGCGGATCAGGGCGATGTGATCGTCGGTCGGCCCGTCGAGCGGGCCGGCACGGTCGCGCAGAAGCGCCTCGACGGCCGGCAGATCGTCGCGCTGCCGGTACCAGGTGACGAGGTCGCCGGCGATGTCGGCGTTCTCGGGGAAGCGGTCGTAGAGGTCGACGAGCAGCGCCTCGACTTCGTCGGGGCGGTCGAGCGCGTTGAGCACCTGCAGCTTCAGCGTGCCCAGGGCGAGGTCGTCGGGCGACCGATCCAGTGCGTCGTCGAGGGCGGCGAGGGCGGGTTCGAGCTCGTTCTTCGTCAGCCGGCCGATGATCACGAGACGGCGGGCGATGGAATTCTCCGCGTCCGCCTCCAGCAGGGCGTCGCCCTGCGCCAGCGCGGCGTCCTGCGCGGCGGAATCCTCCGCCTCGGTCGCCTCGATGTAGGAGAGCAGCGCCGCGATGGCGCGCGATTCGGACCGCTCGGGCGCGCGCTCCACGGCGACGGGGCCGTGCCGGCGCAGCGCGTCCCACGACTGCTGCGAAACGGCGATCTCGCTCAGCGCGATGCGGATGTCGGCATCCTCGGGGTATTGCTCGGCGAGGCGCAGGTACTGCGAGAAGGCGCCGCTCGGGTCGCCCTGCTCGAGGAGCACCTCGGCCAGCGCGACACGCGCCTCACGGTGGGCACCGTCGTAGCGGAACACGTTGCGGAACTCGACCGTGGCGCGCGACAGGTCGCCCGACTCGCGCAGCTCCATCCCGGAGCGGAAGAAGTCCTCCGCCTGCTGCTCCGAGTCCTGGCACGCGGCCAGGAAGATCACGAGGCAGGGCAGGGCGATCCAACGGGTCAGGCGCATGGGAACAGGGTCACTCCGGTAAATGGCTCGGTCGGGCGGATCGGAGGTCATGACGCACCCGACACCCGATATGTCAACACCCGGGCCATTAAGATACCGTGTACACCGGCGATGTTTTCCGAGCCAGCGGCTGGGGTTCAGACGCCGGTGCCGCGCGCGACGACCCGCAGGGTGGCCGCCAGCAGACGCAGATCGCCGCGGAACGACAGCGAGCGGTAGTACGCGGTGTCGAACTCGGCACGGGCCGCGAAGGTCGAGGCGTTGCGGTCGGAGACCTGCCAGCTGCCGGTGATCCCCGGGCGCAGCGCGAAATAGGCGCGGCCCGGATAGAGCGGCTTCTGATCGACCATCATCGGGCGCGGGCCGACGAGGCTCATGTCGCCGGTCAGCACGTTGTAGAGTTGCGGCAGCTCGTCCATCGAGGACTTGCGCAGGACGCGGCCCACCAGCGTGACACGCGGGTCGCGGCTCAGCTTCTGCTTGGTCAGCCATTCGTCCACGTCCTCGGGGTGCTCCTCGAGATGGCGCTTGAGTTCGTGGTCGGCGTCGGGCACCATCGTGCGCAGCTTCCAGATCCGGAACGCGCGGTTGGCCCGGCCCAGCCGCATCTGCGAATAGAACGGGTTGCCGCCGTCGCAGGCCACGAGCAGCGCCATGAGCAGCATCAGCGGCAGGACGACCGGAAGGCTCAGCGCGACCACGGTCACGTCGAAGACGCGCTTGAACGTGCCGGCGTAGGTTCTGCGCCGAGGGGGCGGCCCTCCGGTCGGTGGCACGCGCGTCGAGATGGGGATCGAGGAACGACATGTGAAACTGGTCTCCGTGGCCGATGCGCCGATCCGGTGCGGCGGAGCGGGCGGCAGGGCCGTGAAATTCGCGCCTCCGGACCGGCAGCCGATCCGCCGGACGTCGTAGACAGGTCATCCTTGCCTCAACTCCAACCAATTTGACAGGCCTTTCGGGCTAAAATCCTTGAAAAGAACCTATTTGGAGGGGCGTGTTTGCAGTTCGTCTACAATAACTGCAGATAGCCGGAATTGATCCCGAGGAAGTTGCATAATATCAATAAGCCAGTGGTCTTCACGGGTTCTTCAGGGATTTGGCACCATCCTGCGCATGGCGAACGGGCCGGTGCTGGCCCCCGACGACCCCGTGATGAGATCCCGTCGCGGTCCCCGCGATCAGAGAAGAGTTCCGCCATCAGTTTCTACACCGATCACTTCGACTTGCACATGAAAGGCCCTTCTCGCTGGTCCCGGACCCGGCGTTCCTGTTCTGGGGCCCGGTGCACAAGGCTGCCTTCGCGATGCTCGAGTACGGGGTGATGACGCGCGCGCCCATCACGCTGCTGACCGGGGAGGCGGGCCGGCATATGCACGCCTGCTCCACCATCTGCTCGATGCGGTGGAGGAGGATCTGGTGCTCGGCATGATCGCCAACGCCCAGGGCGACCGCGGCGAGATCCTGCGCTGGACCATGCTGGCGCTCGACCAGCCGTCGGAGCCGGAAGAGAGCTACGTAGACCTGTTCTCGCGGTTCCAGACCTACCTGATCGACCAGTACGCCGCCGGCCGCCGCGTGGTACTCATCTTCGACGAGGCGCAGAACCTCAGCCGCGCGGCGCTCGAGGAGCTGCGGATGTTCACCAACATCAACTCGGGCAAGGACGACCTGGTGCAGCTCGTGCTGGTCGGCCAGCCGGAGCTGCGCGACATGGTCTCCGCCCCCGACCTCACGCAGTTCGCGCAGCGCGTCTCCGCCAGCTTCCATCTGCGCGCGATGGATGCGGCGGGCGTGCGCGCCTACATCGACCACCGCCTGTCCGTCGCCGGCGCGCCGGGGCCGATCTTCTCGGACGCCGCCGCGACGCTCGTCTACCACGCGACGCGGGGCGTGCCGCGGCTGGTCAACAAGCTGTGCGACCTGGCGATGGTCTACGCCTTTTCCGCCGACAAGCCCTCCGTCGAGGCCGATACCGTGCGCCAGGTGCTGGCGGACGGGCTGCTCATCGGCGCCCCGCCGCTCCCCGAGGGGCCCGACCGGCTCGTCCTCGAAGCCCATCAGAGGGTCTGAACCGACATGGATATCCGCTTCTATCTCGATCTGCTGCTGCGCCGGCTGCACTACGTGGTGCTCTTCGTCGTGCTGGGCACGGCGCTCGGCCTGACGGTCGCCCTGATCCTGCCGCCGCGCTACGTGGCGGAGGCGCGGCTGGTGGTCGAGAGCCAGCAGATCCCCGACGAGCTGGCCGCCTCCACGGTGATGGTGCAGGCGGGCGAGCAGCTCCAGATCATC
>CAVWRZ010000007.1:0-53538 GCA_963757495.1 uncultured Alphaproteobacteria bacterium | reverse complement strand
GGACCGCGACCGGTACCTCCAAGTAACGAGGACGATTGGAAAATCGTTCCATGACGGAGCGGTTTATCGCTCAGGAACTCTCTGGCACCGCGGGCGTTCTGAGCACATGCGGCCCCGCGGGGCAGATCGAAACATTCGGCAGATCACAGCCGACGACAGCGAGGTACGACATGGCCCAGCCCCCGAACGATTTCCGAGAGCCCAAGGTGACGGACACGAAGACCGACGGGGGGATGGGCAAGTGGATCGGCATCGCCGTCGCCGCGATCCTGGCGCTGCTGCTGCTCGCCTGGCTTTTCGGGGCCTTCGGCGACGATGACGTCGAGACGACCACGGTGCCGATCCAGGACGATGCCGTCGTGGTCGAGGATCCTGTCGTCGTCACCGAATGACGTGACACCGAAGTCATGATGCCGAGATGACGCCCGGGCCTCCGGTCCGGGCGTCTCTGACAAGGGCAGCCCGCGAAGATCGTGCGATGCCCCTTGTCACTCCGCGGCCCGATCGCCGAGCGTCCCTGCGAGCGGGATTGCCCCGCCTTGCGCAGGAGCATCCGCCCCCATGACCGATCCCGTTCTCTTCGCCGCAGGGACCATCCTCGTCGCAGCCGTCTTCTACGACTTCCTGCGCACGACGATCAGCATGAGCGGCCTGGGCTTCGTCAGCCGAGGCGTGGCGAAGGGCCTGCGGAGACTGGGTTTCCGGGCCGCGCGCTGGACGGAACGGCGGTTCGACCTGTCCATCTGCGGCCTGATCGGACCGTGCATCCTCTCGGCGATCGCGCTGACCTGGATCGTGCTCCACGCCGTCGGCTACACGCTCATGTTCCGGGCGGGGGTGTCGCTCGTGGAAAGCCGGTCCGGCGATCCGGCGAACCTCGTGCAGACGACGGCCTTCGTCGGCTCGGCGCTCTCCACGCTCGGGGCCTCGACGGTGCAGGTGACGACGGGCTGGTGGGACATGCTGTCGATGGTGGCGGCGGTGAACGGCATGATCGTCCTGACCCTCTCGGTCAGCTTCCTGCTCAACATCCTCCAGACGACGGCGAGCGCGCGAACCTTCGCGATGCGTTACCGCGCGCTCATGGAGCAGAGCGTCGACGTGGACCGGGGGGAGGCGCTCGACCGCGTCGCAGGTCTGGGGCCGGATCTCTGCCAGGTGGCGGTCCGGTTCACGGCCTCCCCGCTGCTCGGGGTCTTCGTCCCCGACGATTCCCGGATGGATTTTCCGGCCGCCATCCTCGACCTCTGCGACTTCCTGGAGGGCAAGGGCGAGGTGTTCGGCGGGGACCGGATCACCGGGATCGACGGTGTCGAGCTGCGCGCGGCCATCGCCCTGCTGGGACGGCATACCTCCGCCAGCGACGTGGACGACGACTTCGCGGCGGCCCGCGCCTGGGCCAGGATCCATACGCTGGACATTCCGACCTGAAGGCTTTGCGGGGGGGGCTAGCGCCGCCCGCGTTGGACCCCCGCCGCCAGCATCGCCGCCGCGAAGGTCGCCCCCGCGATGGAAAGCGAGGCCAGCGGATGCATCTGGGCGCGCATGAAGAGGCTGTCCTCGCGGGCGCGGGGGCCGGGCTGGTTCGAGCGGGTCTCCCCGGCCCGCGCGCTGTCGTGGAGATTGTCGCGCATGCCCGGACGGGGGGCGTGTCGGAGGTCTGGAGCATCTTGCCCATCAGCTCCATGCCGATGTCGGTCAGCGTCGGCGCGAGCTGACCCGCCTTGGCCGTGAGCCAGCCGGCCCCGCCGACGTCCAGATCGCGGATGTGGTGCGTGCAGGCCCAGGCGATGCCGTCGGCCACCACCTCGGGCGCATAGGCCCGTGGCGGGTTCATCGTGCCCTCGGAGCCCAGATAGTTCCGCGCGTGCTCCATGTAGGCCGTGTCCACCGATCCCGGCTTGATCAGCGTGATCGACAGGTCGAGCCCCTCGCGCGCCGTCTCCATGCGCAACGCGTCAGTCACCGCTTTCACCGCGTGCTTGGAGGCGGAATAGGGCCCTTGCAGGATCATCGTGCGGTCCGAGAGCTGGGAGCCGACGGTGACGATCTTGGCAGGCCCGTTGCCCGCCCGGTGCAGGCGGAGCGCTTCGAGCATGCCGTTCACCGCACCCCAGTAGTTCGTCTCGAACAGCCGGCGGTGATCCTGGGGCGTGACCTCCTCCACGGTGCCGTAGATCGCCACGCCGGCGTCGTTGATCCAGGTGTCGATCCGGCCCCAGCGGTCGATCCCGGCCTGCGCCGCCGCGCGCAGCGCCTCCGCATCCGCCACGTCGGCCGGCGCGGCCAGGGCGTCTGGCAGTTCGGCGGCGAGGGCCGCGCAATCCTCGGCACCGCGCGCGACGAGGATCAGGCGGGCTTTCGCGGCGGAAAGCCTGCGTGCGGTGGCGAGGCCGATGCCGGAGGTGGCACCGGTCAGCAGGATCACCTGATCGGACAGGGGGCGGAAGCGCATGGGAAGTCTCCTTCGTCGGATGGGATCAGGGGGTAAGGACGACCTTGACGCAGTCGTCCTTCTTGTCGCGGAACGTCTCGTAGAGCTTCGGCGCGTCAGCGAGCTTGCCGCGGTGGGTGATGAGGAACGTCGGGTCGATCCGCCCCTCCTGGATGTGGTCGAGCAGCGTGGGCGCATGCGCCATCACGTCGGTCTGTCCCATCCGGAAGGTCAGCGCCTTGGCGAAGGCCGCCCCGATGGGGAACTTGTCGACGATGGCGGCATAGACGCCCGGGATGGAGACGATCCCGCCCTTGCGGCAGCACATGATCGCCTCGCGCAGCACGTGCGGGCGGCCCGTCTCCTGGAACGTCGCCGTCTTGACCCGGTCGTAGACGGTGTCGATCACGCCGGAGCCGTGCGCCTCCAGCCCGACCGCGTCGATGACCTTGCCGGGCAGCATGCCGTTCGTCGCCTCCATCAGCGCGTCGTAGGGCTTCACGTCGGATCGGTCGATTGTCTCGGCCCCGTGCGCGCGGGCCAACGTCAGCCGTTCCGGCACGTCGTCGATCACGAAGACCCGTTCCGCGCCCAGCAGGAGGCAGGACTTGAGCACGAAGAGCCCGACCGGTCCCGCGCCCCAGATCGCGACCGTGTCGCCGGGTCCGACCTCGGCGTTCACCGCCGCCTGCCAGCCGGTCGGAAAGATGTCCGTCAGGAACAGGACCTGCTCGTCCGACAGCCCGTCGGGGACCTTGAGATGCGTGGCATCGGCGAAGGGGACGCGGACGAACTCTGCCTGTCCGCCGTCCCAGCCGCCGTAGAGATGCGAGTAGCCGAACAACCCCGCGCTCGCCTGGCCGTTCATCGCCGCCAGCTTCCCGGCGTCGCGGTTGCTCTCGTCGCACAGCGAGAACTTCTTCTGCGCGCACCAGTGGCAGGTCCCGCAGTTGATGGTGAAGGGGATGACGACCCGGTCGCCCCTGCCGAGATTGCCGACGCCGCTGCCCACGTCCTCGACCACGCCCATGAACTCGTGGCCGATGATGTCGCCCTTCTCCATCTCGGGGATGAAGCCGTCGAACATGTGCAGGTCGGATCCGCAGATCGCGGTGGAGGTGACGCGCAGGATCGCGTCGCGGGGGTGGTCGATCACCGGATCGTCGTGGGTGTCGACGCGGAAGTCTCCGGTCCCGTGGTAGGTGACGGCGCGCATGGGGCTCTCCTGTCGATGGGGGTTCTGCGGGGCGGCAACGAAGCGCCGCCCCGTCGTTGTGTCGGGGTCAGGCGGCGGGCAGGGTCGCGATCCGGTCCCGGATCTCCGCGGCCTGGGCCATGAGCAGCTGGCGGTCCTGCGGGCCGGAGCCGACGTCCCAGCCCTCCAGCGCGGTCTCGTAGGTGTCGAGCAGCATCTCCTCGCCACGCCGCACGAAGGACAGCGCATCCGCGTCGAGCGATCCAGCCCAGTCGCGCAGGGTCGTGGCGACCTTGTTCACGGTGCCCCGGATCGTGCCGTCATCGGCATCTTCGCCATGTGCGGCGAGCCGGGCGGCGATCTCGGCGGCATGGCGGGTGTGCAGGGCGTCGAGCTCCCGAGCGATCCCCATGATCTCCGGCTCGGCCCGCTCCTCGAGCGTTTCGTATCCGGACAGGACATCGTGGATGCCGGCGTTGACGTCGTGGAGGGCTGCGATTGTCGTATCGGTCATCCGATCGTCTCCTTGGCTGGGGGGCGGAGGAGCACCCTCCGCCCCGGGGGTTACATCTGTTCCTTCTGCGCGCCGGACTTCTCCCGCGCCTTGCCGAGGTCGGGGACCTGCCCCTCGGGCTCGGCCCTGTCGCGGGCGGAGTACTTGCCGCGCCCATCCATCGCATTGCCGCCGTTGGTCCAGACGCCCTGCGGCGTCGGCTCGTCGAGGGAGGTGTTGAGGAAGTAGTAGCTGTGCTCCATCGCCTCGTGCGCCTCGGGGGTGGAGTTCGGGATCGGCATGGTCGCCTCGATCCCGCCCAGCTCCTCGATCACGGCGAGCCACTGCTGCTGGTGCATCGTGTCGCGCGCGATCAGGAACGACAGCATGTCCTTCATCCCCGCGTCGTCGGTCATGTTGTAGAGGCGCGAAGCCAGCACCCGCCCGCTGCTCTCGGCCATCGCATTGGCCAGCATGTCCGCCCCGATATTGCCGGTGGCGTAGACGTGGGACATGTCGAAGGGCACGCCGTTCGCGTTGACCGGCATCGCGGCCAGCCCAGACGACAGCACATGGCGCGGGTTCATGCCGCCCATGATCGCTCCGACGACGAGGTCCGCGGCCCCCGCCTCCTGCGCGTCGAGCGGGGCCTTGTCGAGATTGAGCGCGACGGCGTGGCCGAGGAACTCGATGTGGGAGAGCTCCTCGGTGGCGGTCATCATCAGCATGTCGCGGAACCGGCTGTCGCCCCGCGCGCCCATCGCCTGGAACATGTACTGCATCGCGACGCGGATCTCGCCTTCCACGCCGCCGATGGCCTGCTGGAGGTACTTGGCGAAGACGGGGTCGGGGGTGTCGCAGCGGACTTCGTATTGCAGCTTACTCGAGTGATGGAACATGGTGGTCTCCTTGGGTTGCAGGTTGGAATGGGGGAGCGACGGCCGCGCGCAGCGCCGCGATCTTGACCTCGAGCGCCGCGATCGCCGGGCGCAGGCGCGCGATCTCGGCATGCAGGTGCGGGGTATCGGCGGCGCGCGCCGCGATGGTGTCGGCCATGCCGCCGGGCGCGCGCCCGAGCAGGCGGCAGGACGCGACGATGTGGAGCGCGTAGGGCCGGGCCACGCGTCCGCCCGCTGCCGCGATGCGCGCGACGATGCGGCGGTCCTCGTGGCAGCGGATCGCCTCGAACCCGCCGGCGGCCAGATAGGCGCGGGTCCGGAAGGCGAGGCTGGCTCCGGGCGTCTGTCCGTGGCGGGGCGACGGGTCGTGGGGCAGCGGGTGGCGCAGCCCGTCGAGTTCCGCTTCGAGCAGCGCCGCCCGGTCTTCCAATGCCCCGTGCGCGCGGACGAGCGCAGGCAGCCGCGCGAACTCCGCGGACTCCGGCACGATGCGCCCGCAGGCGACGTCCGCGTGCCGCAGCACCGATCGCGTCAGCGCCCCCCAGCCCGGCCCGACCCGGCAATCGGCATCCGTCGTCGCCAGGATCGACGTGCCGGGTGCCAACTCGAGCGTGGCCGCCATCCCGAGACGCCGCGCCTCGCCGACGCCGCCCGGCAGCACCCCCGTCTCCAGCACGGCGACGCGCAGGCCGGGGTGCCCTGCGCGGGCCAGCCCGACCGTTCCGTCGGTGCATCCGTTGGCGATCACCAGCACGTCACGCGCGCCGCCGTCGGCGGCCAGGGCTCGCAGCGCGGTCGGCAGGCGGGCTTCCTCGTCGCGCGCGGGGATCGCCACCACGAAGCGGTCCGCGCCCCATCCGGGCGGGGCGTGCAGCCGAGGTGTCATGCGGGACCCCGCGCAAGGGGGGCGAAGCGGTCGATGCGGAAGTCCGCGTGGGTGCGCAACACCGGGTCGTGGGCTCGCCCGGTGGCCGCGACGTAGAGACCACAGGCCGCCTCCCCCTCCAGCGCGTTGCCCGACGGTCCGCACCAGGTGACGGCGACGACGTCCGCGCCGGGCCAGCGGGCGTCGACCTGCTCCGCCAGGGTCGCGATCCCGGCCGGGTCGAGGAAGTAGAGGATCTCCGACAGCACGATCAGGTCGTAGAGACCGTCCGGCAGGTGGCAGGGCAGGAACCCCTGCACGAACCGCCCCTGCGGTACCGCCCGACGGGCAGCGTCGAGGGCGACGTCCACCGCATCGAGCCCGGTGTAGGCGGCGCAGCGCGGGGCGATCCGGCGTGCCAGTTCTCCGTTGCCGCAGCCCAGTTCGAGGGCGTGCGCGTAGCGGGGCCGGGGGAGGGCATCCAGCGTCGACGCATACTTCATCGCCTCGTAGGGCGAGGTGCGGAAGTCCCACGGATCGTCCGTGACGGCGTAGAGGCGGCGCAGGTGAGCGATGTCAGCCGGCATCGGCGGACCCCTCCCAGGCGTCGAAGATCTCCGGGGCGTCCGCGAAGAACGCCGCGAACCCCTCGGGCATCGCGAAGCCCTCCGGATCGTCGTGCACGACTCCGCCCCGTTGACTGGCGTGGGCCGCGATGGCGCGCGCCTTCGACCGCCGCAGATCCAGGGCCTCGAAGCGCAGGCGGCGGGTGCCGGGCGAGAGGGGCGGCTCCGCTCCGCCGGCGGCCCAGCGGGACCAGACGGGGTAGGACAGAAGGCGCAGGTCGGGGCGACGCCGCCGGACGGCCTCCGCCGCCCGTGCCGCCGCGACGTGGTCGCAATGTGCGTCGTGCCGGGAGGGGACGAGCAGCACGCGGGTGCCGAGCCGTTCGATCGTGGCGTCGATCTGCGCCGCGAGCGTTGCCCCGTCGACCAGGTGCAGCGCGGCGTCGGGGTGGCCGAGGAAGGTGAGGTCGCGCGCGGGCGTGCCGCCGAGCCGGACCACCGCCTCCGCCAGTTCCGCCCGGCGCAGGTCCGCCAATCGCGCCGGCGGCCAGTCGGTCGAGCCCGGGTGCGACGCCGCCCCGTCCGTCAGGCAGACTACGTGCGCGGCGATCCCGGCCCGCCAGCAGGCGGCGAGCAGCGCGCCGCAGCCGAGGCTCTCGTCGTCTGCGTGCGGTGCCAGCACGAGCACCGGGCCCGCGCCCGCGATTGCATCGAAGTCATCCATGCCAGAACCCCGACAGCGGTCCCGGCCGTGACAGGACGATGCGGCCGGCCTTCTGCGCGAAGGCATCGCGCGCCGCCTGCCGACAGTAGGTCGCCAGATCGCGGGCGATGCGGCCCGTGTCCGACCCTTCCGCAAAATGCGCCAGCCCGACGGACCGTTCGACGGCCGCGATCGCGTCCTGCGCCAGATCCTCCGTGAGCAGTCGCGCCTGGATCGACAACGCCACGGCCCGGTCCGGATCGGCGGCCCCCCCGGGGCCCGACGCCACGCCCGCCGCCCGCTCCACCAGTCCGAAGGCCGCCATCGCCCGCGCCAGGAGCGGGGCCAACCGCGCGACCTGCGCCTCCGCCTCCAGATGGCCGCGCGCGTTCAGCACGTCCCGCGCCGCCGCCAGCAGACCGAGCGTGCCGCCCAGCTGCACCGCCGCGATCCGCCAGACGCCGCCGAGGAACGTCGGCTCGACGAAGTAGTCCCCCGGCCCCCCGATCCAGTCGAACGGCAGCCCCGTCAAGTCGATGTCGCCGGAAACCGTCGCCCGCATCCCGAGCATGCGCCATGTCTCCGGGCGGTGACGGTGCGGATCCGTCACGTCGACGAGGGCCAGTCGGGTGCCGTCCTCCACCGCGACCGTCACGATCGCCGCCGTCACTACGCCCAGACCGGAAGCGTAGCGCTTGCCGCCGGTCAGACGATCGACGTCACATCTCAGAGGGTCCGATCCGTCCGCGCCCCAGACACCGTAGATCGCGCCCACCTTTGCCAAGGCCGGAGCAAGCCGGTCCAGCAAATCACGGGCGTTCACGTGTCCCTCGATCAGCCGGGCTACCGGAAGGTTGGCCTCCGCGATGGAGACGAGCCGCGCGCAGACATCGGAACCGTCATCGTCCGAGAACCAGCCTTTGGAGAGGATCCGATCCACGGACACCCTTGCCGACGCCCCTTCGTCCTCGCCCCCTGCGGAGCCATGCAGAAGCGACATCAGGTCGACATCGTCGATGGGCTGATATTTGTTAATGTATACAACTCCCTATGCAAGGAAGAACCGATCCGCGCAGCCGAGGTTCCATAGGGTGGAGCAAACGAGCGGATCCGCGTCGAACCGCGGTCGATCGCCCGGATCCGGACGATGGTCGATGGTTCGAGTTCCTGACAGCCAGGCGTCGAACTGGGGGCCCCGGGATCCGTAGGTCTTCTACCCTCAGGTTCGAGAGCCGAAGGTCGACCCGGGGACGAGTCCTGACCTCGCCGGCTTTCCTGTCTCGAGGCAAAGCTTTCGGGTGCGCGAGACCCTATCCCTTCTCCGCGCACCGGCAGAAGCCGTTGGACATCCGTCCGAAGGAACGACCGACGGATCTTCTGGAACGACGATCGACCTCGCCTCGTACGGCGAGGATTCCGCGACCCGCGCTCATCCCTGCGGCGGCCGGTTCATCCTTCCCTTCATCGCGAGCCCCGCGGTGAAGCCGTGTCCGAGGGCGGAGACGAGGATGGTGAAGCCGACGAGCGCCCAGAGCGGCTCCTCGTCCCAGAACTCCACCTGCCCCGCGGCGTAGGCCAAGTAGTAGATCGAGCCGATCCCGCGCACGCCGTAGATCGCGACCACCCAGCGGTCCCGCCCCCGAAGGTCCGACCTCGACAGCGACATCCAGCCGGCGAGGGGCCGCACGACGAGCAGCAGCAGCAGGGCGATCGCCGCTCCGGCGAGGGTGAGCCCTTCGAGGAGCAGCGGCAGCACCGCACCGAGGGCGAAGAGGAGCACGGCCGTCAGAGCGTGTTCGACCGCTTCGGTGAAGTCGTGGAGCTGGCGGTGGAACGCATGGTCCGCCTCGACCCGCCGCAGCGTGATGCCCGCGACGGCGACGGCGATGAAGCCGTAGCCCTCCACGAGCTCGGTCGTCCCGTAGCAGAGCAGGACCCCCGCGAGCGCCACCACGCCCGACGCGGTGTCGGCGAGCACGGCCTTGCGCGGCACGAAGAACAGGATCTGCCCCAGGGCCCAGCCCCCGGCGGCCCCCATGACCGCCCCGACCGCGATGCGCCAGAGGACGTCGCGCGCGAACCATTCCAGCGCCCAGCTTCCCGGCGACAGGCCCTCCACCGCCACGATAAGCCCGAGATAGACGAAGGGAAAGGCCAGCCCGTCGTTGAGCGCGGCCTCGGTCGTCAGCGCGAAGCGGACCGGATGCTCCCCGCCCTCCAGCGGCGGGCCGACCTGCACGTCGCCGGCCAGCACCGGGTCGGTCGGGGCCATCACCGCGCCCAGCAGGATCGCCCCGGCGACGGTCATCCCGGCCAGCGTGTAGCCCAGCAGCGCGACGGCGAGGATCGTGAGCGGCATGGCCACGGCCAGCAGGCGGATCGTCGGTCCCCAATGCGTCAGGCTCGACAGGTCGTCGATCCGCAGCCCCGTGGCGAAGAGGGCGATGATGACGGTCAGCTCGGCCACGATCTCCCAGAGGTAGGGATCCTGCCGCGGGTCCGGGATCGCGGGCAGGCCGGGGAACAGCGCGAAGGCGGCCATGCCGAAGAGGATCAGCAACCCCGACGCCGCCGGCTCGTGCCGGCTGACGAAGCGCGGCAGCCAGTAGGCCAGGATCACGGCGGCCCCCACGGCGGCCAGCGCGAAATGGTAGGGATAGAGGCCGAAGAAGGGCGCGTCTTCCATGGGGGGTCATCTTCCGCTGCAAACGACGTCGCCCGCTGCAGGCGACATTCGTGACGCGATGCACCGGACAGCAGATGGCGGGGATCCGCCAGAGGGTCGATGCGGAACGGCGTTCTTCGTCGAGTGGAACCGGTGGTGCGGCCCGGGTCGAAGTCGATGGTGCACAGCTCCGATCGTCCTGGATGGACGGCGTCCCGCCGAGCCTGACGGATGCCCCGGACAAGTCTTGCCCCATCCTCGACCGAACCCGGAGAGACGTAGGATGGCTCTGGACCGCCCCAGTCGGCTGAAGAGCACGAATGATGGGCTCCCGCGATCAAGGCCGCCGTAGGACTGTTCATGGCCGCGGGGCTGTGCAGAACGATCGGGCTGACCGGCGTGACGACCTCCGTGATCGCCGCATCCGTCCTCGTAGCGACCCCCCCGTGGCCACGCTCTGGAGGACTGCCTGCCGGATCGGGGGCATGTTCGCTGGAACGGCGCTCGGCGCGGCAGGGGCGCTCCGGGGGGCCGGCGAACGGAGGCGAGATCCCGGTGATCTTCTTTCCCGCTTCCGGCACCGTCGTCGGCATGCTCGCGCCTCGTCAGGCGGCGCTGACCGACACGGCTGCGATAGGAGCCGTGGTGGCGGCTAACGGCGCGGCGGGTCGGCAGCCGCCGGGGGCCGTCGTCTTCGCTACCTCCGCGCGGCTGCTCGTCGGATCCCTGGCCGCGGTCCGCACGGTCTGGCTCTTCGAGAAGACGCGGACGGTGATCGCAGCTCGCATGCGGTAGATGTTTCCGAGCATCGCTCAGATGGGGTCGATGTCCCAACTGGCGAAAGGATAGACGGTAAGACAGGGAGACCCGTTTCTCCTCCGGATCTACGGAGGGTCCGCGGGTTCGTGTCCGGAGCTACGCGGCGCGCATTTCCAGCCCCTTCTTCGTCACGAATTCGGCCGGCGGGATGTTCCCAGGGCGGAATGTGGGCGATGGTGATTATAGTCGTGCTGCCAAGGCACAGATTTTCTGGCGGGCATGGCCAAGCGACGAGAACGGCGTCTCATCTGATACCCGGCAGGCGATTTGCAGGGCAAATCTGCCGAGAGGGCCGGAAGCGGCCGTTGAAGCTCCCGATGGAGCCGTTCGGCATCGGCTTTCCCCCTCTCGGGACATCGCTTCGCAATGCCCTGCCGGGCAACGGGACGCTGGCTCACGCCGTGCGCTGCACGGGCCTGGGCCACCGCCTCCCGCCTGGCGCTCCCATTTTTTGCCGCGACATCTTCCAGGATCGCGTTGTCCATGGCCCGGCGGGGAAACCCGGCGCGGTTCACATCTCGCCTCCGACGTCTCCCTCAGCTCTCTAGTAGATCCAGCAGCGTCTCGTCCGATGTGACGAGGGCGAGACCCTCGACCTCGCCCGTCGCGAAGATGATCCGGTCGAACGGATCGCGGTGGGGCCAAGCATAACCGGCCGCCTTCTCGGCGATCGCCGCGGACATCGCCACCGTCTCGATGCCCGAGGCGCGGGTGATCCCGATGGGGTCTCGGGCGAGCGCATCGGGCAAGGGCAGCTTGCCCAGGCGGTGCTTGAGCCGGACTTCGTACAGGCTGGCCGCGCTGATCGCGCGCGTCGCAGAAGCCTCGATACGGGCGCGCAGGGGGCGGGTCAGACTGGGAGAGTCGGTAAGCACCCAAAGCCAGATATGCGTGTCGAGCAGCAGTCGCTCGCTCATGCGCCCTCCCAGGCTCCGATTTCTTCCGGATCGGTCGGGGCCATCAAGGCAGCATCGAGCGCCCCCTGGGCCTGGGCGTCGAGGCGGACCGCTCCAAAACGAACGGGTGGCGTCTCGTAGGACTTGAGAACAGCCACCGGGCGGCCCCGGTTCGCGATGATTACCTCCTCGCCGCCAGCGACGCGCTCTATCAGCTTGGAGAGGGAGGTCTTCGCCTCGTGGATGTTGACCTGCATGGGAGACACCTGATCGGAAGAGACTTAGTCCAATATGGTCTAGTCCCGGCGATATGCAACCGGTGCGATAGGATCAACTATCCTGCGAGCCGCCGTAGGCGTTCGGGTCTAGTAGAACGGTCCAGGGCGTAGAACGCTACCCCGCGAGCATCGGCCGTTCGCGTAGCGCACGGTAGAGTCCGCCATCGCATGCCATCAGCGCGGTCGGCGTCCCGTCCTCCACGATACGACCCCGGTCGAAGACGAGGATCCGGTCCATCCGCTCGACCGTCGCCAGCCGATGCGCGATGACCGGCGTGGTGCGCCCCTCCATCAGCCGCTCGGCGGCATCGGCCACCCGTGCTTCCGACCCGGAGTCGAGCGAGGACGTCGCCTCGTCCATCACCAGGACCGGCGCGTCCACAGGAAGGCGCGGGCGATGGCGACGCGCTGGCGCTCCCCGCCCGAAAGCTTCACGCCGCGCTCGCCCGCCTCCGTGCCGTAGCCCTTGGGCAGCCGGTCGATGAACTCCCCTGCCCCGGCCCGCGCCGCCGCCTCGCGCACTTGGGCCATCGTGGCACCGGGGCGGGCGTAGGCGATGTTCTCGGCCAGCGAGCGGTGAAACAGGATCGGATCCTGCGGCATCAGCGCGACATGGGCCCGCAGCCGGGCCAGCGGGACGGAGGAAATGTTCACGCCGTCCAGCGTGATCGCGCCCGCCGTCACCTCGTGCAGCCGCTGGATCAGCTTCACGAACGTCGTCTTGCCGGACCCTGACCTTCCGACGAGCCCGACCTTCTGTCCGGCCGGGATGGTGACGTGCAGGTCGTCGAAGAGCAGGCTCGGCGCACCCTCGTAGCCGTAGCTCACATGATCGAACGACAGCGCGGCGGCGCGCGGCGGCAGACCGCGGGCCGGGGCGCGGGCGACATCCGTCTCGGAGGCGGACGCCATCGACCCGACCATCTCCTCGGCGTCGTTCACCGCCTTCTGCAGGTTGCGCACCTCGTTGCCGATCTGACGCAGGTAGCCATCCAGCATGCCCAGGGCGCTGACCACGAAGGCGATCTCCCCCGCGCCCGCCGCGCCCCGCACGAAGGCCAGCAGCGACCCGCCCAGCACCAGCGCGCGCAGCGACCGGATCGAGGCGTCCTGCGCCAACCCCGACCAAGTGCCCCGTCGCCAGGTCCGCCGCGTGCGGAGCGCCCACTTGCCCAAGGCTTGCTCCAGCCGGGCCTCCTCGCGCATCTCCCCGGCATGGGCCCTGACCACCGTGTTCGACGTGATCGCATCGGCCAGCGCGCCCGACACCCGACTGTCCTGCGCGTTCGACAGCCGCGCGGCCGGGGCGACCCAGCGAAGCGTCATCGTCAGCGACAGCGTCACGAAGACGACCGCACCAAGGGCTGCGACGAGGCCCACTTCCCGGCGGAAGGCCGCCAGCGTCCCGATGATGCCGAGCAGCACCAGCGTCGACGGCAGCAACGCGAGCAGCAGCACGTCCGCCATGTCGTCGAGCGCCCGGGCCCCTCGCGTGATCTGGCGCACCGTGGAGCCGGCGAAGGCGTTCGCGTGCCAGCCGGCGGGGAGCCGCTGCACCCGGGCGAAGGCCTCCGCCTCCATCTCGCGCATCGTCGGGAGGGTCAGGTCGATGATGGTGAAGTAGCTCGCGATCTTTCCGGCGACCGACAGGACGCCGATCGCCAGCATCGCGGCGAACGGACCCCAGGGCTGCGTGCCGGCGGCCACGGCCACGGCCTCGACGAGTCGGCCGGTCAGGACCGGGATCGCGACGTCGGCTGCCGTGGAAGCGAGCACGAGCAGGAGGAGCAGGGCGACTCGGCCGCGCCGGCGCAGCCAGAGCCGCGCGGCGAAGACGAGAATGCGCACGAAGGTGCTGCAAGAAGGATGATCGGGCATGGAACGCTCGCGGACCGGGGTCCGCGCCTTACGATGGAAGGAGACGAGTGCCCGACGGTCGGGCGATGCGCGGCTGGCGAGGGGGGAGGGGGGGCAATCGCCCTGCGGCGTCAGGTTGCGGCGAACCCGAAGCGGGGGCGGCCGACGAAGGGGCTGGATCCGTGGCCCTGATGACGCGTCCCGGTCGAGGTGCCGTGCCGGAGGCGGTTGTAGCTTCGTCAGTTGTGCGTTCCACGCGACACCGGAGGATATCCCTTCTCCTTGCGCCGCTACTATCGCACGACGCCCGTTCGGGGTAGGTCAGGTCTCTGACGTACCTTGTACTATGGATCGTTGCGATGTCTGCCTTGGACGCGCCCCCGGCGCAAAGTATGACGGCTGTGGTCTCGCGTCTGGTGCGCGACGGATTTCGCGAGCAAGGGCGTCTTTACGGTATCGCGATCGCCGCCATGGTCGTCGTGGCGGCCTCCTCGGCGGGCGTCGCTTGGATCATGGAGCGGATCATCGACGTCCTGGCCACGCCGGACGACCGCGGCGCGGTGGTCGCGGTGGCGGCTACGGTGATGGCGATCTTCTTAGTCAAGGGCGCGGCCACCTACTTGCAGTCGGTGTTCCTCGCGCGGGCGGGCAACCGGATCGTGGCTCGCCAACAATACGAGGTCTTCTCCAAGCTGTTGGGGCAGGGGGTGGGGTACTTCAACCGCACCGAATCCTCGGACATCATCCTGCGGGTGGTGCAGGGCGCGCAGGCCTGCCGGGCGATGATCGACATCATTGTGGTGTCTTTCGTGCGCGACGCGCTCACGCTGGTCGGGCTGCTCGCGGTGATGATCTACCAGCAGCCGACGCTGTCGATGGTCTCGCTCATCGTGGGACCGCTGGCGCTCTTGGGTCTCCGGGTGATCCTGCGGCGGGTGAAGGCGATCATGGAGGGGCAGCTCACGGCCTTTTCGGAGATTTACAAACTTCTTCAGGAAAGCTCGGGCGGCATTCAGGTGATCAAGGTGTTCTCGCTCGAGGACCGGATGCGCGGGCGGATGGACGACGCGGTCCGCAAGGTGGAGCATCGCTCGAACGCGATTTCGCAGCTCGGCGCGGCCACCTCGCCGGTCATGGAGACGTTGTCGGGAGCGGCGATTGCGGGCGTGATCCTGGTGAGTGCCTGGAACCTGTTCGGCGGCGAGCCCACCACGGCGGGCCAGCTGATGAGCTTCGTGACCGCGCTCCTAATGGCCTACGAGCCGGCCAAGCGGCTGAGCCGGATGCGGGTGTCGTTAGAGGCGGCGCTGATCGGGGTGCGGATGGTTCTGGGCATCCTCGACATGCCCGAGACGCAGGCGGAGGCGGAGGATGCGACACCGCTCACGGACGGCCCCGGAGAGCTCGCGCTGCGGGGCGTGTCGTTCGACTATGACGGAACCGGCTCGGCCCCGGTTATCCACGATGTCGACCTCGTCTTTCCGGCGGGCCGCACGAGCGCGCTGGTCGGCCCGTCGGGGGGCGGCAAGTCGACGATGCTCAACCTCGCGATGCGGCTCTACGAGCCCACCGCAGGCCGCGTGGAGATCGACGGGCAGGACACCGCGACCGCCACGCTGGCCTCGGTGCGGCGGCGCATCTCCTTCGTTGGGCAGAACACGTTCCTGTTTTCTGCGAGCGTGCGCGACAACATCCGCGTGGCCTGCCCCGAGGCCACGGATGCGGAGGTCGAGGCCGCCGCACGCGATGCGAACGCACATGAGTTCGTCGAGACCCTGCCGCAGGGCTACGACACGCTGGTGGGCGAGAACGGCGCGTTCCTGTCGGGCGGACAGCGCCAGCGGCTGGCGATCTCGCGCGCCATCCTCAAGCAAGCGGACATCATGCTGCTCGACGAGGCCACGAGCGCGCTCGACAGCCATTCGGAGGCCCTGATCCAGGATGCGCTGGCGCGGGTGACGGCCGACCGCACGGTGGTGGTGATCGCGCACCGGCTCAGCACGGTCCTGACCGCGGACGTGATCTTCTACATCGAGGCCGGCCGGGTGGTCGAGCAGGGCGATCTCGCGACGCTGCTGGCTACGGACGGCGCGTTCCGAAAGCTCTACGACAAGCAGTTCGGCACGGCCGTGCGCCAGGAAGAGGACTTCGAGCCGGCCATGCTGCGCAAGGCGTCGCGGGGCTGAGGGAAGGCGGGACGCAGGGATGGTGAGGCCGGTGCGGGTCTGGCCGCGACGCAGCAGGCTGGGCGTGCGGGTGCACTTCCGGCCCCTCCCGCCGGTCAGTCCACGTTCGCCCGCACCGCCGCCAGCATGTCCCCGGCAATATCGGCCCATGTGCGCAGATCCGGGCGGGCGGCGGCGATGCGCGCGCGCAGGGCCTCGCGGAACGTCTCGTCCTCGTGCAGCCGCCCGATGTGGTCCGCCAGCGCCTGCGGATCGTTGGGATCGTGGTAAAGCGCCAGGTCGCCGCCCACCTCGCGCAGGGCCGGCGCGTCCGCAGCGATCCCGGGCGTGCCGCACCAGAGCCCCTCGCCGAGCGGCAGGCCCCAGCCCTCCATCCGGCTCGGGATCACAACGGCCAGCGCGGCCTCGTAGAGCGCGCGTAGCGACGATTGGCTGGGGCTCGCAACGAAGGAGATCCGCTCGGCGATGGCGGCGAAACGCGGCTCCGCGACGTAGTCCGTAACTCGTTTTCGCGGTGCCCCGGCGATGACGTAGCGCGGCACGTCCCGGTCCGCCGCGTGCAGCAGCAGCATCGCCTCAAGCACGCATTCGAGGTTCTTGCGGCCCAGCAGGATGCCGACGCTGAGAAGATAGCCGGGCGCGGGCAGGTCCGCGTCCACGGCGCCGTCGCCCGCCCGCATCTCGTGCCCAAGCTGCACCGGCGTGACGCGCGGGGGCAGCGGTACGGTACCGGCGCGGGCAAAGGCACCGAGGTCGTCGGCGGAGAAACGCGAATTCGTCAGGACGTGATGCGCCCGGCCAAGAACCGTACGGTTGTCGTGAAGAAAGCTGCGCGCGAAGCGGGGCAGGGCCGCGCCGTTCCCCTCGGCCTCGTGCAGCGGGATCATATCGTGGACGAGGACGTGCAGATCGGGCCGTGCGCCGCGCGCCTCGGCCACGATCATCATATCGGCCAGGAGCTTTGGCCGCGCGAGCGACAGCAGGATTTCCCCGCCGAGGTTGACCGGCTCCGCCCCCGGCGGCAGGTGCCGCGCCAGCGCGCGCCGGTTGCGCAGGGCCACCAGCGGGCGCAGCGTCGACAGCAGCCCGTCGCGCGGCGCATTCCGCTCGGGGAAGCTTTCGCGCAGCCGCATCGGCCGCGCGGCGGGGTCGATACCCGTATCGATCAGCCCGGTCGGGCTCGCGGTGCCGATGCGCGGTCGAATGCGGAAGAACTCCCGGTGCCCAGGCGACCAGACCACGAAACGGATGTCGGGCTCGAGGAGCGCCAGCTCATAGCCCACCTCCATCACCGTGCGCGCGATGCCATAGTATTTCAAAGACGTCCCGGACGCGACGAACAGCTCCGACAGGTCGTAGTGGACGGGACGGGCGGAGGGGGTGGGTGTGGATTGCATCAGGGGGTTGTAGGCACGGCGAAGTGGGGAGCCAAGGCGGCGGGCGGTCGTTCCGGGTGGACCTCACCGAACGGTTCTTGTCCAAGCCATTGCCGGATCGGCTGCATCTCGGTCCGACTTGGCGTCCTTTCCTACGATCGGTGGCCTGTGCGACCAGCCTAGCCGCTGGAAAATGCCCGCCTCCGTCGCGGTCCGCGTCCGAGCCGCGAGGAAAGGGGCTAAGCCGACGGCTGGGCGTCGCACTGCTCAAGACGGAACGAGGCGTCTTCGTGATTGCCGATATCCTCGGGTGCCCCTTGCCCGCGGCGATGCAAGCGATGAGGGACGGGTCCGGCCTCGGCTCCGCCTACGGCCTCCAGATAGGCCATGCATATTCTTGACGCCGATCCAGGCCCGGACCCTGCGCAACGAAAGCAGCGGACGAGCCGCAGGCCCCGCGGGGCCGGATCGTGCCGTCGAACGCGCCTCTTACCTGCGGCCGGTCGTCACCCTCTGCGCCTCGAGCACGTCGTGTAGCATCCGCTCAGGGCCGATGGATGGCTCCCAGCCGGTAACGTTCTTCAGCGCCGAGGCATCGCCCGAGATCGTGGGGAGATCGCCAGCCCGCTGGCGGGCGGGGTCCGGGCGGACGTCGATGCGCGTCGTGGACATCGAAAGGAGCTGGTCCAGAAGGTCGTGGATGACGGTCGCGCTGCCCGAGGCGACATTGAGTATGGCACCCGGTTCCAGCGCCCCGACGTGGCGGATGACGGCAGCATAAGCACCCGCCACGTCACGCACGTCGAGGAAGTCGCGTGCGGATGCGAGGTTGCCGACGTCGATGATCGGAGGATGGAGCCCAGCCTCGATCCGGGCGATCTGGCGCGCGAAGGCCGGGACGACAAAGTCGGCGGTCTGTCCGGGACCGGTATGGTTGAAGGGCCTCAGCCGCACGGCCTTCAGACCGCGTGCGGCGAGCGCGCCGATCGCGATGTCCCCGGCAGCCTTGCTGGCACCGTAGGTGTCGTTGGGTTCCAGCGCCTCGTCCTCGCGGACGGGCCGTCCGTGCCGGGCGGTCCGGCCGTAGGCGAGGCCCGATCCGACCTGTAGGAGCCATGCCGCGGGGCAGGACCGCAGAATTGCCTGGCCGAGGCTCATGACAGCGCCCAGGTGCAGCGACCAAGTGGCGGCCTCGTCATCCGCCGCCACGCCCGGCACGGCGATGCCCGCTAGGTTGACGACATGGGTCGGGCGGACCTCGCCGAGTATGCGCCGCACCGCCTCGCCGTCCAGAATGTCGAGCGCGACCCGCGCATCTTCCCGGCCCGCGGCCACGATAGCGTCCGCGCCGTGCTCGGCCTCAAGCGCGGCCGTCAGGTGTCGGCCGACGAAGCCCGCGGCCCCGATCACGAGGATGCGGGGGTCGCTCATGACGGGGTCGCTGTCCGCGGATTGGGGGTGCCGGTCGGGGATGCAGCCGACCGTTCAGGATAAGTCATGACGCGTCCCTTCGGATCCATGGATAAGGGTCTGGCTAGCCAATGGGGCAGGTCATTGCAACGCGACGGAGGTCCGCTGCGCGCGGGTGTGGCGACCGACGAGCCGGCAGGACGGCATAGGGCAGGACGGGCTTGGCACCGGACCGAAGGACGGGCTACAGACCACCGGATCATGAAGGGGGAACCGCAGCCATGACCTCGGCGCTCATCACCGGGATAACCGGCCAAGACGGGGCCTACCTGACGAAGCTCCTGCTGAGCAAAGGCTACGAGATCCACGGCACCTACCGCCGCTCCAGCTCGACCAACTTCTGGCGGCTCGAGGAGCTGGGCGTGGCGGACCACCCGCGCCTCACCCTCGTCGAATACGACCTGACCGACCCGTCCACCAACGTCCGCCTGCTCGACCGGACCCGGCCCGACGAAATCTACAACCTCGGCGCGCAGTCCTTCGTCGGCGTCTCCTTCGACCAGCCGCTGACGACGGCGGCGGCGACCGCGCTCGGACCTGTGCATCTGCTCGAGGCGATCCGGATCGTGAATCCGAAGATCCGCTTCTACCAGGCCTCCACCTCCGAACTTTACGGCAAGGTGCAGGAGATTCCACAGAGCGAGGCGACGCCGTTCTATCCGCGCTCGCCGTACGGCGTGGCAAAGCTCTATGCACACTGGATGACGATCAACTACCGCGAGTCCTATGATATCTTCGGGTCCTGCGGGATCCTTTTCAACCACGAGAGCCCGCTGCGCGGTCAGGAGTTCGTGACCCGCAAGATCACCGCCTCGGTGGCGCGCATCCAAGCCAGCCAGCAGGAGCGGATCGAGCTGGGCAACCTCGACTCCAAGCGCGACTGGGGCTTCGCCGACGAATACGTAGAGGGGATGTGGCGGATGCTACGCGCCGACCGCCCGGAGACCTACGTGCTGGCGACCGGGCGGACCGAGACGGTGCGGGACTTCGTGACGATGGCCTTTGCGGCGGCGGGCATCGAGATCGAATGGAACGGCAAGGATGCCGACGAGACTGGCGTCGAGGCCGGCACGGGCCGTGTGTTGGTCTCGATCAACCCGCGCTTCCACCGGCCCGCCGAAGTCGACCTGCTGGTGGGGGATGCCGCGAAGGCGAAGCGCGAGCTTGGGTGGGAAGCGAAGACGACGCTCGAGGAGCTCTGCGCGATGATGGTGCGGGCGGACGTGGAGCGGCTGGCGAAGGGTTCGCTGTTCTAAAGAAAGGGACGCACGGCCCGCTCGGACATTGTGCGCATGTAGCCTGTCGGCGACCAGTCCGATCTGCGAACCGTCGGAATTCGGCTTGATGGTGAACCAGTTGCCGTATTCCTTGCGGTGTAGGTTGGGTTCGTTTGAGATACCGAAGAGCGTCAGGTCGTGCTCGGCCGCGAACGCATCCATTGCCTCGACCGTCAGCGGCCATTCCGGACTGAGGTGCTCCCCAATTCTTGGACAGGATCTGTCGCTTTTCAAGCTCTAATCTGCTCCTGCTGATCGGGTTGCGTTGCTTCGATTTGCAGTGAGTAGACCACTGCCGGTGGTCGACCGCCAAGAGCCTTGTGCGGACGGCTGTGATTGTAGAACTCCATCCGTTTCCGAACACCCTTGCGGGCCTGAGACCCGGCCTCCCAGGCATGCAGATAGACGCACTCATATTTCAGGGTGCGCCACAGGCGCTCGACGGAGATGTTGTCCAGATAGGGGTCGCGTGGGAGTTTTTGCAGGATTGTACGCTAAGGCTTGGTGAAGCGGTCGGCGTCGAAGCGTCGGGTTCGTAGCGGGCGGGATCGGTCGCGGGGGGCTCGATCTCGGACTAGAGGTAGTCTCCCGTGGGCGCGATATGCTGCCACTTGATCGGCGCAACGTGGAAAATCTTCTCATCGGTAAGCGACACGTTCTGGTATCGCACTTAGGCAACGGCTCTGGCGAGGTAGGTCGTGTTCCACAGGATGATGGCGTTGACGACGAGGTTCAGGCCCGAGGCGCGATAGGGCATCGTCCCGGCGGTGCGGTCGCGCAATTCGCCGAGCTGGTTGAAGAAGACCGCGCGGGCGAGGAAGTGACGGCTTTCCCCCTTGTTGAAGTTGGCGTTCGAGCGTCGTCGCATGGTTGGCTCGAAGAGCCAGTCGGCCATGAAGATGGATCGCTTGATGCGTCCGATCTCGTGCAGGGCCTTGTTGAGGGCGTTCTGCCTCGGAAAGGCGGCGATCTTCCGCAGGACGTGCGACGGCGGGACCGTGCCGGCGTGGATCGAGGCGGCGAGCCGCAGGACTTCCTCCCGGTTGTCCACGATCACCGCCATGCTCACCGTTGCAATCATGGGGTCGAGAACGCCGTAGGAATGCCCCCGCTCTATCGTGAACGGGCGACGCTCGCCCAGATCGCGGATGCGTGGTGCGAAGCGGGAGCCGAACGAATGGAAAAAGGGCAAAGAGGCTCCGGGCGGCCCCGGCGGTGTCGGTCGAATGCTCGCGGATCTGAAGCACGGCCTCGTTGTGCATCAACCCGTCCAGGACGTAAGGCGCTTCGCTTGCGGCCGCGGGGATGACCTTGGAGAAGCAGGACGCGAAGCGGTCGGAAATGAAGCCGTAGAAGACGGACCCGGGCTCTTTGCCGTGGCGGGCATTGTATTCCGAGCGGCCTTCCCCCCACCCTCCGGCAGGAAAGAACTGCCCGTCCGACGAGGACGTGTCGCCCGGACCCAGGAAGACCATCGACCTGTTCAGCGCCAGGACAGCGTCGCCGTGCGTCGGCGCGGCCGCGATCAGGGCGGACCTGGACAATGGGCATGACGGCGAGAACGGCCGCGGTGCCCACCGTGATGGAGGCTGCGATCAGGTTTGGGGCTAAGACGAACCCGATCTGCGTCAGCGCGATGAGGCCGAAAGGATCGGCAGGACACGCTCCGGCCAAGGACAGTCGGCTAGGCGCCCGCCAAGATCCCCAGCATCGACCCCAGCCCGATGCAGGCCTGGAATGCGCCGACCGCTCCGCCTCCGACGAGGGCGGCGCGGTTCACGATGGGGCCGAGATAGGCGATGGAAGAGAAGGTGGCCGCGAAGGCCCCGATGGTCACGGCCAGCCGGGCGGGCCGCGATCGCCAAGGTGGCAAGGCCGGACCCGTCGGTGCCCGGCACCGCAGGCAGGACGAACCGGATGAGGCCCGCGACCTTCAGTAGAAGGATCCCCGCGAGGACGAAAGTCGCGCGCCACCCGAAGGCGCCGCCGACCGCCGACCCGATGGGCACGCTGAGCGTGAAGGCCAGCGGCAGGCCTGCGCTTGCCATGGCGACCGCGCGGCCGCGGCGCTCGGGGGGACTCAGCGAGGCCACCACGGCGGTGGCCGTGGAGCCGACCGACGCGGGGGCGACGGGGCCAGCAGAGCATAGGTGACCGCGAAGTCCGCGGCGAGGAGCGCGGCCGATAGGCGCGGGCCATGCGTCAACTCAGCCTCGGGTGGCATGCGGTCGAGGAGGCGTGTGCCGGTCGCCCGGACTCCGTCCTGCTACGGCCCGGCCACGTCGCCGCCCCCGGACCCGGCCCGCGAGGAGGGCCGGCACCGAACCCGAGCCGCCCTCGATCCGGTGCGGCGCGGAGGGAGCCGACCGCGACGCGGGCTAGGCCCGTCGCCGCGCGCCGAGGCTGCGGCCGGGCGAGGAGGAGGCCGCCTTAAGGCGCGCAGGCCCGCCGCATGATCCACCAGCGCGAACGCCGACATGCCGAGCCGAGACTTGCGACGGGCCCGCAGAGCGCGTCCGCGGCAGGACCCGCGGCGAGGGCGCGACGGATACACGGCAAGGCGGTCGGCTCGGAAGGGCGGCGTCGCGCGCTCGCAGCTTGGACCATCTAGGAGCGCGGGCCCGTGACGTAATGGGCCTCCCGCACCTCCGGCAGCCGGCACAGCGCCTTGGGCAAAGGCAGGCTCGTCGGTGCGCGGCGTGATGTCCACGGAGAAGACAAGGAAGCCGAGCCCTGCGTGGGGTGATCAGCGGACGGCCCTGCCGGCCGTGATCATGTCCGCGTCGTTCGGGCCTCGGACGCGATTGCCCGTGGCCGAGACGGGGAGGCCTGCGCGCGCCCCGAGTTAGACCATGGATCGCCTATCGTCGGCCTGCAAGCGCCAGAGGATGTGTAGGTTGGTGGCGTCCGTGCCGGCGACCTGCCCAATCCCCCCGGCCCCCCATCAGGCACAATGCCCGACCCGATGGCGTTTCGCGGCCAGAATGGCGGCGGACGGGGCCATGTCCCCTCCAAAGGACCGTCGGCTGCATAGGTCTGGCCGTCCGGCCGCCTTGGGCCTGGCCGAGACCTGAGACGGGGCCGCGGGACAGTCGGGCAGGGCCCGAAAGCGCAAAACGGATAGTTCCCCGATCTGCGCGGCGGCGAGGGGCGGATCATGCGACAGGCCGGTCTGAGAGACGGTCCCACGCGCGGGGTCTCAGAGGGCGAGGGCTTGGGCCAGCGCCTCACCAGCCCGCCCGGCATCGAAGGCCGCCCGCGCCTCGGCCGCGAGCGCGGCGTGATCGAAGCCGTCGTCGAGGCAGGATCGGAGCGCGTCGCGGAATCGGTCCGCCTCGTCTGGGGCGGGCCGCGCCGGCAGCAGGACCGCGCCGCTCCGGGCCAGCGCGCGCATTGGCATGCGGTCGCGCACGACCACGCGGCAGCCCAGCATCTGCGCCTCTAGGATCGGCAGGCCGAGCCCCTCATCATGGCTGGGGAACAGGAGTACTCGGGACCGCGCGTAGAGGTCCTGGACCTCCGCGTCCGTAGCCTGGGGGAGCCAAGTCACGTCGCGCGCGGGCAGCGCGGCGAGGAAGTCGCGCCGCTCCTGACGGGTGCAGCGGTCGGTGCCGCCGTAGAGGTAGAGGCGCTCCAGCGCCGGCCCGAGCGCCCCGAGCAACCCGGGTATCTCGGCCATGCCCTTGCGGTGGTCGAAGGGCGCGGCCAGCACGACCGCGCGCTCGCGCGGCGCGTCTCTCGCGGATGGCCCGAGGGCATGGTAGGATGCTGGCGGGAACGGCGGCAGCACCACGGCCTCGCGCGCCGCGAAATAGGTCAGGAACTCGGCCTGCGTCCGCTCTGAGATCGCGAGGACGAGGTCGCAAGCCTCGCGATAGTATCGAAAGCCCCGGCGGTGCACCCCGGCGAAGTCCATGGCATCAGCCGTCCGGGTAAGCGCGTAGGTGTTGGGGTTCACATCGTAGACAAGGCCGGCCACGCGTGGAGCCGGGAGGCGACGGGCGGGCAGGTCGATCCACGCCGCGGTGACAACGATCGCGGCGTAGCGCGCCTCGGGGATCTCCGAGCCGATGCAGTGTAAGGCGGCGGGTGCCGGCTCTGCGGCACGGCGGTCGCGTCCGGAATAATGGCGGCGGCTCTGCGACGGGCTCCCTGAGAGCAGCGGGCTCTGCTCCAACAGGGTGGGGAGGGGAGTGACGTCGTACCATTGGAACGACATATCCAGACTGCGTGATGGGATCAGGAAGTCGACCGCGTGGCCCCGCAGGCGCAGCGCGGCAGCGAGCGCCAGGACATAGTTGCGCACCCCGTGATGGACGTTGAGGAATTGCGGCTCGACTACGAGCCCGACGCGCGGCATCCTCAGCTCTGGCCACGCAGGGCATGGCGGACGCCGCGCTCGAGCCTGCGCAGCGACGAACGGATCCGCAACTCGAGCGATCGCCCTGCGCGGCCGAGGGCAGCCACCGCGGCGCGGTCGTAGGCATGCTCGCCGCGGAATGCAGCGGTGTGCGAGGGGTCGACGTTGGTGGTAGCGCCCGAGAGCAGGTTTACTCGGGGCGGCAGGCTCGCGGCGACATAGCGCGCGGCAACCTCAACGTCCTCGCCCTGGTTCCAAGCCAAGAGCGGATTGAGGGGCATCTGCCGGAAGGCAGGCCTCTTGAACACCATGAAGCCGCCGTTGACGTACTGGCCGGGCCGCAGGACCTGGTAGTTTCGGCAGTCGATCGGGGGCGTCCACATGAGCGGCGCGCCGCTGCCGGCCGCGTAGAACGGATAGGGCTCGCCGCCCGTGTAGCGCTGGCGCACGGCGACGAAATCGAAGTCGTAGCCGAACTTCTCGAAGCCCTCAAAGAAGTCGTCGTCGAGCACGTAGCGGTCGTGCAGGAAGCACAGGTTGGAATGGCGCGCGGCCTCGGCACCATCGTTCTTCTTGAGCGCGATGTCGGCGCGGTCGTTCCGGTAGGGCCGGTCGAGGACCGTGACGCCCGCACGGTCGTACTCCGCGAAGCGCGGGCCCACGATCACCGTCTCGGCTCGGCCGCCCGAGAGCCGCTCCACCCCGTCGAGGAACCGCATCACGTTCGCCATTCGGTTGCCCTGCGCCAGCAGGACGAAGGACCAGCGGTCGTCTGAATAGGCCTCCAGATTCTCGCGCTCGACCTCGAAGACCGAAGTCAGGACGCCCCTGCGGTCGATGTCGTGGCCCATCGAGACATGGATGGTCGGCCGTGCGAAGAGCCAGGCCTTGAGCGCGATGATCGAGAAGCGTTCGTCCTGCCGGTAGCGCAGGACGAGGCGGCCGCGCCGGCCCAGGCAGCGCAGCGCCTCGTCGAGTAGGAGCGGCCATTGCGTGGCGGGGAAGTCCGAGAGCGGCCGCTCGTGGACCCACACGACGTCGTAGGCACCGTGATGATGTGCGGCGAGCCGGAAGTTCGTGCTGCCGGGCGCATCGGCCGCGTCCATCTCGAACGGGGCGGTCTGGCCGAGCCAAAGCTGCCGGCCGCCGGCGCGCACGAGGCCGAGCAGGACGTCGTCATCAATCATGCCGCGCGGCGCTCATGCTGCATGCTTGTCGCCCGCCACGGATGGCTCCTTGACGACCACGAGCACCGCGTCGGTTAGGGCGCGGAACGACGACGGCTCGCCTGGCTCGACCACCGCGATGTCGCCCACCCCGAGGCGGGTGCCCGCCATCTCCACTTGGCCTTCAAGCACGAGCGTCACCTCGACGGCAACCGTGTGCACGTGCGCCGCCTCGACGGTGCCGGCTGCGTAGCGCTTGACGGCAACTTCGCAGGCGCGGGTCCGCAGGGCCGACGGCGCGAAGTCACCCACGAACCAGCCCTTGACCATGTCGTCGAGCCGCGCGCGCCTCATGGGTGCCGGTCCTCCTGCGTCTCGACCTGGCGCCGCGACTTGAGCGGGTGGTAGACTTGCGCGTCGATCTCGTGGGTGCCGATGCGCGCTTGGCGTAGCAGCATTTCGTTGAAGGCAGGCGCGACGAAGAACTTGCCGTCGACCCGCACGTCCTTGCGGATCATCCGCTTGGTGGCCTCGACGAAGTCGCCGGTCCGCGCGAACCAGAACACACCGGCGGTCGCGTGATGGCTGATCGGGCGCTGCTGCGCCGCTTCGGTCACATGGCCGGCCGCGTCGAGCCGGACGTAGGAGTAGCGCGGGTGGATCGACCGGAAGGTGAGCGTCCCCGCATCCAGGCCCTCCGCCCGGAAACGCCGGACCGGCTCGGAGAGGTCGGCCTCGACGAGCTCGTTGGCGCTCACGATCAGCAGATCCTCATCAGGGTCCATGCGCGCCGCGGCCAGCAGGGCGGTGCAGGCCGATCCCTCGCTGCTGAGCGGGACGCTAATCACCGTCACGTCCTCGGCTAGAAGCCGCACCACCTCGTCGAGGTGGAAGCGCTGGATGTCGCCCGCCTGCAGCGCGAAGGCAAAGCGGACCGGCCGGAGTCCGACGAGGTTGTCGACGATCCCTTCGAGCACCGACCGGCCGTTTACCTCGGTCAGGCAGAGCGGGTAGCCGCCGTCGCCGATCTCGAAGTCCACCTGGCCCGCAGCCATCACCAGCACCGTCACGACGCGCGGTCCCGCACCGGCGCGGCGTGGGCGGCCGGCGCGGCGGACCCGCCATCGACTCGGGCAAGATGCGCCTCGATGTTGGCCAGGTTCGTATCGAGGACGTCACGCACGATCATCAGGTGCCCGCCCGAGGCCCGCGCGGCGCGGATGCCGTTCTCGTTGTCCTCCACGATCAGGCAGCGCTCGGGCGGCAGGCCGAAGGCCGCCATCGCCTTGAGGTACATCTCGGGGTGCGGCTTGCCTTGGGCCACGTCCTCGTTGGACACCATCAGGTCAACATAGGCGTCGAGCCCCGCGCGCCCAAGCATGGCCTCCACCGACCCACGCACCGAGTTCGAGCAGACCGCGATCCGGTAGCCGCGCCGCCTGAGCGTCGCCAGCGCGATCTCGTGGGTGAACTGCGGCTTGCAAGCCCGGTGCACGATCTCCATTGTGTATATCTGCTTCATCTCGTTGATGAAGCCGTGCAGCTCGCGCGGCAGGTCGTGCTCGAGGCTCAGCATCTCCAGCTTCTTGCGGGTCGGCAGCCCGTCGAAGGTCGTCACGTGGTCGAAGCGCGAGATCGGCATCCCGAACAGCGACAGCGCCTTGTTGAGTGCCTCGTAATGCCAATCCTTGGCGTCGATTAGGACGCCGTCCATGTCGAAGAGGATCGCCGCGACGCTCATGGCGTCCCCGCAAACAGGGCCTGCGCCGCCTCGGGGCGGTCGGTGCAGATCATCGCGCCGTCCCGGCCGGCAAGCGGGCGCAGCCGCTCCCAGACTGGCTCGGCCGCGCGTCCGTGCAGCTCCGGCGAGACGATGCAGACGCGCTTGCCCGCGTCGAGCCAGCGCCCGGCCTCGGCGGCGTCGAACCAGTCCGAGCCGAAGCCATCCAACCAGATCCCGGCCGCCCGGTCGACCCAGACTGGCTCGCGCTCCACGTCGCTCAGCCGGGTGAATACGGGGATGCCCGCCTCGAAGAAGGTCGGCATGTCCGGCACCGCGAGGTCGAAGACGAACGCGTCGAGCCCGGGACGGGCGGCCAGCGCCGCCGCTATCTCGGGCGCCAGGCCGCAGGACTTGACATTAAGCGCGAGGGTAATGGGCGCGGCGGCGTCGGCCGCCATCCGCAGGACGTCGTCGAGCGCGATCTCGCCGCCTGCGGGCATGTCGTGGGCGACAACGAGGTTGCCGTCCTGGTCACGCACGTCCGTCTCCGTCCCGAAGCCCAGGCCGAAGGACCGCTCGAAGGCGACGACGCCGTTCTGCTCCGCGCGGGTCCGCCAGTAGCCGCGATGCGACAGGACCCTCACGCCCCGGCCCCCGCTGCAGCGGCGCGCCGGACGGCCGCTTGGAGAGCCGGCGTCTCTCGCGCCGCAATCAGGTCGGCAGGGATGCCCAGCCCATGCATCCGCTCGCCGATGTCGTGGATCCCGATCCGCCCGCCTTGGGCAATCAGCTCGTTGTAGACGGGCGCTACATAGAATTCCCCGTTCACCCGCTCGCCGCGGCTGATCATCCGGTCGGCGGCGCCTAAGAACGCCGCCGGGTCGGAGAAGCTGTAGATGCCGACCGTCGCGTGGTCCGAGATCGGGCGCTTCTCGGCTACCTCCGTCACCAAGCCAGACCCGTCGACGGCGGCGAAGGACCATTTCGGGTCGCTCGCGGGCATCGTCATGATCAGGCCGTCGAGCGACGGCGCGGCGGCGGCGGCGAGGTAGCCGTCGATGTCGATGTCCACGAACTGGTCGGAGTTCGCGACCATCACCGGCGCCCGGCCGAGCAGGTCGCGGGCCAGAAGGACGGTGCAGAGCGCCCCCCCGGTCAGACCATCCGTGGCGACGACCTCGCAGCTGGGCACCCATCCCCGCAGCCGCCGCTCCAGGTCGTAGGAATCAAGGTGAGCCGCCTGGCAGACGAAGATGAAGCGGTGCGGCGTCCGGGGCCGCAGGTTTTCGATCACCAGGCGGATGAGCGGCACGCCGTCCAGCGGGATCAACGGCTTCGGGTCGCGATAGCCGGCCTCGGCGAAGCGCCGGCCTGCCCCGGCCATGGGGATGACGATGTCGAGGGTAGCGCGGTCGGTCATGGCGTGCGTATCCCAGATATTCGGCGGAAATGAAAGCCAGGGCGGAGGATGTCAAGACGGCCGGGGGGGCCAAAGCGGATGGCAGGGCGATCGGAGCGCCGGGATGGCGGGCGGTTGCGGCGGCCCCGCGCCTGTCGCAAGGTCGGGGCCAAAGCCCTGCCGGAGCGCGACCCTTAATGGCTGAGACCGACCCGCCCCGAACGCTCGCCGACGGGGACATCATCATCGACGCCGGCGCAAATGCCGGGGCGTTCTCGCTCGAGGTCGCCGCCCGGAACCCGGGCCTGCGCGTCCTCGCCTTCGAGCCGGAGCCGGGGCTGGCCCGCGCGCTCCTGCGGTCCGCGGAGGCCCGCGGGCTGACCAACCACGTCGTGCACCCCCTGGCAATCGACCGCAAGGACGGGCAGGCGACGCTGCACGTCGCAACCGGCGGCGACATGGGGGTGAGCAGCCTGCTCGAGCTGTCCCCCGATATCCGCGCGCGCGATGAGTATTGGGCGCTCCGGGACGACCTGCATCAGGACCGCCGCGTCGAGGTCCAGACGCGGCGGTTGGAAAGCGTCCTGCGCGGCGTCCGGTTCCGGGACATTGCGTTCATTAAGATTGACGTGCAGGGGCTCGACTTGGCCGTGCTCGACTCGCTCGGACCCTTCCTGCCGCGGGTCCGCGCCGGGATGCTGGAGCTGTCCGCCACGCCCCATGCGCGCCTCTACGACGGCGAGGACGACACCCTCGTCGACGGCTTGACGTTTCTGCGCGAGCGCGGCTTCGTGCCCTATGCGATCAAGCCGAACGACCCCGCGACGAACGAGGTCAACGTCTTCTTCGCGCGCGCCGACGTCGATCCGGAGGCGGGCGAACGGGCGCTGCGGCTCCGGAACCTGCCGATCTACGACGGCAAGCACTTCTGGCGCGAGCCGAGCGCGCATCCGGACGCGGCGAACCTAGAGGCCGCCTTGGCGCAGCGGGAGGCGGCCGCGCTCCGGCTGGACGCGGCGGCGGCGGCGGCGGCGCGCGATGCCGCCGAGCGCGCCCTCGCGACGGCCGAAGCCCGGGCATATGCACTCGATGCGCGCCTCGAGCGGACGGTGCCGCGCCGGGTCCGATGGGCGTTTCGCAGCCTCAGGAGGACGCTCGGGTGGCCGTGACCGCCACTCGGGCGACGCGGTCGTCATCACCTGCTCCGCCGCGCGCCGGCTGCGCCCCGGAGGGCCCCAGGGGCCGAGCCCGGGGTGGTCGCCGGACGCTCTGCGCCGCCTCGGGCAGTCGGCTTGTTGCTCGATCTCCCAGGGATAGGCAGGTCCGACGCCGTTCGCCGCAAGCCTGAACGGGTCCTGCCCAACGATGGGGTCTTGGCGGGCGGGAGGCGGCACGGGGGATGGAGGCATGGCGACGGCGATGATCAAGAGGATCACTGGACAGAATGGGGCCTACCTGGCCCGGTTCCTGCTCGACAAGGGCTAATAGGTGCATGGCGGCGTGCGCCGGATCTCGCAGCCCGAGGGCGTGCGGCTCGAACGCCTCGGGATTGCCGGCCGGGTGACGCTGCACCACCTCGACCTTAAGCGAGCCGAACAACATCATCCGCCTGATCCGCGCCCGCAGGTTCGACGAGTTCTACAACCTCGCCGCGCAGGGCTTCGTCGGCTCGTCCCGGGAGCAGCCGACCTACGTGGCGGAGGTCAACGGCGTCGCGGGCGTACGGATCCTCGACGCGCTACGGACCTTCTCGCCCGAGACGCGCTTCTATCAGGCATCCACGTCCGAGATGTTCGGTCTGGTTCAAGAGGTGCCGCAATCCGAGCGCACCCGGTTCTATCCCCGCTCGCCCTACGGCGTCGCCAAGGTCTATGGCCACCACATCACCGTCAACTACCGCGAGAGCTTCGAGATGCATGCCTCGTCGGGGATCCTCTTCGATCATGAAAGCCCGCTGCGCTGGACCGAGTTCGTGACCCGCAAGATCACCCTCGCGCTGACCGCGGTCGCGCACGGCTCCGGCGAGATCCTGCGCTTGGGCAATTTGAACACCCGGCGCGATTGGGGCTTCGCCGGCGAATACTTGGAGGGCATGTGGCGCATGCTCCATAAGGATGCCGGCGACGACTGCGTCCTGGCGACGGGGGTGACCACGCCAATCCGGGACTTCGTCCGGTGGGCGGGCGAGGCAGTGGGCATGGATCTCGCCTTCGAGGGCGAGGAGCTCTCGGAGACGGCCATGGACCGCCGGACGGGCCGGACGGTGCTCGCCGTCGATGCGCGCTACTACCGGTCGGCCGAGGTCGATCTGCTCATCGGCGACGCGACAAAGGCCAGGACCGTTCTGGACTGGGCGCCCAAGATCGAGGTGCGCGAGCTGGCCGAGATGATGGCCCGCTCGGACCAAGAAGCCTTGGCCTAGATTGCCCTAGGCCAGCCGCCGGGCGCTGGAGGCTAAGCGTCTTGCGATTGCGCCGGCCTCGTTGGGCCGGGGCTCTGAATAGCAACGGAGCAAAATACCGGCATAAGGGCCGCAAGGGTTCGGCGCATCTTCTGGGTCGGAGCGGGTGATCCTCACGCTTGCGTCGTCGATGGCGCGCACGAACGCCCGCGCCTGCTTGTCCTGGCCGATCTCGGCCGCGGCCGCCTTGGGGTCGTTTGTAGGAGGGGGCGGGAAACTACGTTTTCTCGCGCCAGCGGTATTCTCGGCTCTGTCGCACGGATCGCCTGAAGGCTGGGCTTCCCCTTGCCCCAGGCGGCTCGGACGACGGGTTCCGTGACGGGGATCCCGAGGGGGGAAGCGGTTCGGGATGGCCCCTCTCGGGATCATGCCATGCATGATCCTGCCGGGTAGTGGATGCGGGTCTGGATTTCGGCGGTCCAGCGATCGGTGTCCCGGGCCATGAGCTTCTGCCCGGGCAGCTTCATGCGGTTCATCCCGGTCTCGGCGCGGCTTCGGCGGTGATGGCCGCTCCAGTGTCGCCAGACAGTCCTGCCGGGGCGCTTGATGGCGCGCAAAGCCTCGTTCCTGCCTGCCGCCCCGGGACTATCCTTCTTGCGTGGCTTGGCGTTGCGCCCGGGCGGGAGCGAGCCTTGTGCGCCATTGGTTCGAGCACGATGGCGAGCGCGTCTGCGCCCCGGTTCGCGACGGCGTCGCGGCAGCCGCGGGTGTCGTAGGTGCCATCCATTGCCCCCTTTCGGGATCCTGCCTGCGGCAGAACCCTGTCGGGCAATGGGCAGGGTCATGCGAAGCATGATCCCGAGAGGGGGCAGTGACGGATGCGATGGGTTCGTCCACAGGGACTTGGCCGAGCAAGTCAGGCAACACGGGCGCGTCCATTGCCCGGCAGGCGGTTGCGAAGCGATCTGCCCAGAGGGGCCCACGCTGCTACCGGTGATCTCGACTGCACGGACTTCCCTGTTCGTCGGGGAAACGCCCCACCGGGGCCTTTCCTGATCCTCCTCACCCTCGTCCATGGCCGGATGGACCTTGCGCCAAACCCGGCTGCGCGCCCCACCATGCCTGCGCGCATGCCATTCGCCGATCCCGCGGACCTCGATGCCGGTGCCGTCCACTGCCCGGCAGGGTATCGCGCAGCAATGTCCCGAGAGGGGATCAGCAGATGCAGCGGGCCGCCGCTCCCCCGGTAAGGCAACTGCACGGCCAGCGTCTTCCGGCGTCGGCAGAGCGTCGAGAAATCCGGGACCGGCCGGTCGAGCCCCGCGAACTTCAGAAGGCTCGCAACGAAGCCCGTCGCTTGCCGAAGCGGCAGGCCGAAGAGCACCTCGATCCCTCTCGGGACATCACTGCGTGATGCCCTGCCGGGCAGCGGTCAGGCAGGCCTGGATCGCGGCGTCGCCATGGACCGGCTGGCCGCCCCGCTTGCCCGACGGTGCCCCATGCCACGGCGTCGACGCGTCGAACCAACCTCTCGGGACATCGCTGCGCGATACCCTGCCGGTCAGTGGACCGTCAGCGACCCGCGCTTGCACAGCGCGGCGTCGTAAGCGGACCCGTTCAGGGTGCCGTAGCGGGTGGGCGCGGGCTTGGACAGGCCGCCCGGCTCTGCCGATGGACCCGCAATGTGAATCCCACGCACGCTTCGTGTAACAAGGCCGTAGGATCGATGCCTGCGTGTTCTATCGGCTGTGGGCTCTGTTGCGCAAATGGCCTGATGGTCGAGGGTCCCCTTTCCCCGGACGGACTCATCCCACGGCTTCGGTGAGGGGTATGCCGAGCGCGATGAAGCCGTTCAGCACGGCAACGCGGACTTGGAACTCTGCGAACCTGATAGTCGAAGTCCCGAGCCATGAGCCGCTAGCCCAGCAGTTTGACACAATACATCTTGGTCTCGACGCGGCTTTGGCGGTGGTATCCGCTCCATTGTCGCCGCAGCGCGCGGCCCAGATATTTCGCGGCGCGCAGGGCTTCGTTTCGGGCCATGGCTCCGGCGGTGTCGGTCTTCCACGGCTTGGCAGTCTTGCGGGGCGGAATGACCGCATGAGCGCCGCGGGCGGCGATGGCGTCATGGCACTTGCGGGTGTCGAAGGCGCCATCAGCGGTGACGCTAGCGATCTCTTCATCGGGCGGGATCTGGTCGAGCAGTTCGAGCAGCATTGGCGCGTCGCCTACATCGCTGGTGGTGAACTCGGCAGCTCGGATCTCCAGTGTCTTCTCGTCGATCCCGATGTAGATCTTGCGCCAGACGCGGCGCAGCTGGCCGAGCCGGCGCATGTTGTAGGCGAGGTTCTTCATCCCGATCTTGGCGCGGGCCCGAACCAGGCCGATCGTGCGCACCAGGGTGCCACCCATGTCGCTGGTCTGCGCGCCGAAGACGTGTTCGACCCGGACCCACACGGTGGATTTGGTCCGGTTGCTTCTCTTGCCTTGTCCGGTCAGCGGCTTGCCCCGTTTGCCCTTGCGGTGAATGTAACTTTTCCGGCTGCCGGGCACGCAACTTCGCCTCCATCTCCTCGGATCGATAGGCTGCATCCGCCCATACGCCGGAGCCGGTGTTCCCCCGCATTAGGAGGGTATCGACCGCCAGTCTGTCGTGCTGCGCCGCGTCGCTGACGTGGTTAGAGCCGCACCAGCTTGTGCTTTCGATCCACATTCATGTGGTTCTTGTAGCCGTAATGCGACTTGCCGTGATTCTTCGTCCAGCACGCGTCCAGGTCTTTCTGGCATCGCCTTGCTGGCTTGTTTTCCCAACTCTCAGGCACTTCACCCTTCTTGAGGGCCGCGTTCTTGTCGTGCGTGTTGTGGTTGCGCAGCACCGGCACAATGGAGGCGTCCAGGATCTGACCGCCGCGGGCAATGTAGCCCTGCCGCGCGAGGTGCCTGTCGATCTGGCGAAACGGCACCTCTCCACTTGGCCCGCCCGCACCAAGGCACCGCGATACAGCCATACCGTCTTTGCATCGGGCACCCGGTCCTCGAGCCCGAACCCAAGAAACCTCATGAAGGATAGCCGGTCGCGGACCTGGTACTCGATCTGGTCGTCCGACAGATTGTAGAGCGCGCTCAGCACCAGCGCCTTGAACATCAGCACCGCGTCCATCGGCTTGCGCCCCGCGCGCGACTTGCGATCCGCATCCGGCTTGCGCCAGGCCCGCTCAAGAACCGGGCAAAACTCCTCCCACGACACGACCGCATCGATCTCGACCAACAGGTCCATCTTGGAATCCCGGCTCACATAGCGGTCGGAAAGATCAAAGAAACCCATCTGCGCCATCGTCACACCCCCAGTGTCGCGTCATCCCGACGAGAATACCGCAGCGCCAAGGTCAGAGCAATTTTTCGAGGTGCCCTTAGTGGATGCCGTATCGGGCCGAGCGGTGACCTTCCGTATCGCCGATGTCTGTAGCGGAGGCCCGGCGGCACGCTGTCGGGGGCACCGTCGGACCGGAACCGCTTGCTGGAGCTCGTGCCGCGTCCTATCGTCCCGTCATGGCATTCGCCGGTGAATAATTTGGGAGGAGAGTTCACATGTTACATGAATCCGACAGCCCCCGTACCGCGCCCCCGGTCTCGCGCCGTTCGTTCCTGCGCCGCGGCGCGCTCGGCGGCGGTGCCGCGGCCGTCGGCGTGCTTGCCGCGCCGGCCGTGCTCGCGCAGGCCCCGCTGACCGTCAAGATGCAGACCTCCTGGCCGTCGTCGGACATCTGGCAGGAGATGGCCGGTCAGTACGCCACGCGCGTCGAGGAGATGTCGGGCGGGCGGCTCAAGGTCGACCTGCTGCCGGCGGGCGCAGTCGTCGCGGCCTTCCAGGTGCTCGACGCGGTGAACGACGGCGTGCTCGACGTCGCCCACTCCGTCTCGGCCTACTGGTACGGCAAGAACAAGGCCGCATCGCTCTTCGGCACCGGCCCCGTCTTCGGCGGCAACCCGACGACGATGATGTCGTGGTTCTACCAGGGCGGCGGGCGCGAGCTCTACCAGGAGCTGACGCAGGACGTGATGGGCCTCGAGGTCGTGGGCATGCTGGGCTTTCCGATGCCCGCGCAGCCATTCGGCTGGTTCAAGGAGCCGGTCGAGACCGTGGCCGACATCGCGGGCTTCAAGTACCGCACGGTCGGCCTCGCGGCGGACCTGATGCAGTCGATGGGCATGTCCGTGGCCCAGCTGCCCGGCGGCGAGATCGTGCCCGCGATGGAGCGCGGCGTGATCGATGCCTTCGAGTTCAACAACCCCACCTCCGACCGCCGCTTCGGTGCCCAGGACGTGGCCAAGAACTACTATCTCGGCTCCTATCACCAGGCATCGGAATCCTTCGAGTTCCTCTTCAACTCGCTGTTCCTCGAGGATCTCGAGCCCGATCTGCGCGCGATCATGATGTACGCCGTCGAATCCGCCTCGACGGCGAACACCGCGCTGGCGCTCGACCAGTATTCTCGCGACCTCCAGGAGCTGCGCGACAATGACGGCGTCGAGATCCGCACCACGCCGATGGAGATACAGCAGGCGCAGCTCGAAGCCTGGGAGGCGCTGATCGTCGATCTCGAGGAAGACCCGTTCATGAAGAAGGTCCTCGACAGCCAGCGCGCCTGGGTCGAGCGGGTCTCCTACTACGAGCTGCTGAACGCGCCCGACTACAGGCTCGCCTACAACCATTTCTTCCCAGGCCGCCTGCCGGGCTGAGGTCGCCACGTTGGCTCCCGCCTCCCAACGCGGGGCGGGAGCCAATTCCTCACCGATGGGACCCCATCATGCTGACCTATGTGCGGTTCGCCGACGCCCTGAGCGCCTGGTTCGGCAAGGCCTTCGCCTGGCTGATCATCCTGATGACCTTCGGCACCGCCTACGAAGTGCTGGTGCGCTACGCGCTCAATGCGCCGACACCCTGGTCGCTCGACGTGTCCTTCATCATGTACGGCACGCTCTTCATGATGGGCGGGGCCTACACGCTCTCGCGTGGCGGGCATGTGCGGGGCGACTTCCTCTACCGGCTGTGGAAGCCGCGGGTGCAGGCGGCCGTCGATTGCACGCTCTATTTCCTGTTCTTCTTCCCCGGCGTGCTCGCGCTCGTGTTCGCGGGCTACAAGTACGCCTCGCGCTCGTTCGGGTTCGCCGAGGTGTCGGTCAACTCGCCCGCGGGCATCCCGATCTTCCAGTTCAAGGCCGTGATCGTGGTCGCCGGCCTGTTGCTGCTGATCCAGGGCATCGCCGAGGTCTGCCGCTGCATCATCTGCATGCGGACCGGCACCTGGCCCGTCCCTCCGGACGACGTGCAGGAAACGGAGGATCTGCTCATGGCGGAGGCCGCGAAGGCCGAGACCCGCGCGGGCGGCGTCTCTTGACCGCGCGCGTCCTCCCCCGCCCATCCGGAGATCCAAGGTGACGGACCCGCAGATTGCCCTCGTGATGCTGGGCCTGTTCATCGTGCTCGTCTTCGCGGGCTTCCCGATCGCCTTCACGCTGATGGCGATGGGCATCGGTTTCGGCTACTACGCCTATTACGACGAGGGCCGGATGTTCCGCGGTCTCAACCGCCTGGCCGAGGAAGCCGGCGCCTGGGAGCGGCTCACGGCGACGTTCGACGGCTATCTGAGCAACAACGTCTTCGACCTGTTCATCAACCAGACCTACACCGTCATGTCCAACGAGGTGCTGACGGCGATCCCGCTGTTTCTCTTCATGGGCTACGTGGTCGAGCGGGCCAACATCGTCAGCCGCCTCTTCACCACGCTCAACATCGCGTCGCGCAACGTGCCGGGCTCGATGGGGGTGGCCGCACTCGTCACCTGCGCGCTCTTCGCCACCGCCACGGGCATCGTCGGCGCGGTCGTCACGCTGATGGGGCTGCTGGCGCTGCCGGCGATGCTCAAGGCGCGCTACGACAAGTCCTTCGCCGCCGGCATCATCTGCGCGGGCGGCACGCTCGGCATCCTGATCCCGCCCTCGATCATGCTGATCGTCTATGCCGCGTCCTCGGGCGTCTCGATCGTGCGCCTCTATGCGGGCGCGCTGCTGCCGGGATTCATGCTGGCGGGGCTCTACATGGTCTATATCGTCACGCGTTCGATCCTGCAGCCCTCGGTGGCACCGAACCCCACCAAGGAGGAGGTGCCGGAGATGCCTCTGGGGCAGCTCGTCTGGCTGCTGCTGACCTCGTTCCTTCCGCTCGCCTTCCTGATCCTCGCCGTGCTGGGCTCTATCCTGGGTGGCCTTGCCACGCCCACCGAGGCCGCCTCGATCGGGGCACTCGGCGGGCTGGTGCTGGCCGCCGTCTACCGCGCCCTGACCTTCCAGCGACTGCGCGAGAGCGTCTATCTCACCGTGCGCACGACGGCGATGGTCTGCTGGCTCTTCGTGGGCTCCTACATCTTCTCCTCGGTCTTCTCCTACCTGGGCGGCGAAAGCGTCATCTCCGAGTTCGTCACCGGGCTCGACCTCACGACGCTCCAGTTCCTCATCCTCGCGCAGCTCATCATCTTCCTGCTTGGCTGGCCGCTGGAATGGTCGGAGATCATCATCATCTTCATCCCGATCTTCCTGCCGCTGCTCGCGATCTTCGACGTCGATCCCCTGTTCTTCGGCATCCTCGTGGCGCTCAACCTGCAGACGTCCTTCCTGACGCCGCCGATGGCCATGAGCGCCTACTACCTCAAGGGCATCGCGCCGCCCGACGTGAAGCTGACGGACATCTTCAAGGGCGTGATGCCGTTCCTCGGGCTGGTGCTGCTGGCCATGGTGCTGCTCTACAACTTCCCCGCTCTCGTCTATGCGCTGCCGAACTACTTCTATGGCGGCTGATCCGATCCCGACCGCGCCCGGTGCCAAGGGCCCGCCCCGACCCGAACTGCTCGACCTGCCGGCGGTGGAGCTTCGCGACCGGCTGGCGACGGGCGCCGTCCGTGCCGTCGAGATCGTGCGTGCGGTGGCGGCCCGCATCGCGGAGCGGGAGCCGCAGATCGGCGCCTGGGCCCATTTCGATGCGGACCACGCCATGGCACAGGCCGACCGGCTCGACCGGCTGCGCGGCATGGGGCGCGCTCTCGGCCCTCTCCACGGCGTGCCCGTCGGCATCAAGGACATCTTCGACACCGCCGACATGCCGACCGCCAACGGCACGCCGCTCGATGCCGGTCGCCGCCCCGAGCGCGACGCGCTGGCCGTGGCCGCCCTGCGCGGGGCCGGCGCGCTGCTGGCCGGCAAGACGGAGACGACGGAACTGGCCTTCCTGCACCCCGCCCGCACCCGCAACCCGCACGATCCCGCACGCACCCCCGGGGGCTCCTCGGCGGGGTCGGCGGCGGCGGTGGCTGCGGGGATGGTGCCGCTCGCCATCGGCACGCAGACCGGCGGCTCGGTGCTGCGCCCGGCCTCCTATTGCGGCGTCGTGGGCTTCAAGCCGTCCTTCGGACTGATCCCCACGCGTGGCGCGCTGGTGCAGTCGCCGGGCCTCGACACGGTGGGCACCTTCGCGCGCGACGTGGCGGGGGCGGCTCTGCTGGCCGACGCGCTGGCCGTGCACGACCCCGACGGGACCCGCCCGCCCATGGCCGCGCCGCGCCTGCTGGAGGCCGCCGGGTCCGCACCGCCGGTGACGCCGGTCTTCGCGCTGGTCCGCCCGCCCTGGTGGGACCGGGCCTGCGAGGACATGCGCGCGGGGCTCGAGGAGTTGGCCGCCGCACTCGGCGCGCAATGTTTCGAGGCGGACCTGCCCGAGAGCTTCGCTGCGGCACCCGCGCACCGCGAGACGGTCAACCTGGCCGAAATGGCGAAATTCCTCTATCCTTACGACAGGTCCGGCGGCGACGCCCTCTCGCCCGAGATGCGGTCGGCGCTGGACCGCGGCCGGCAGATCACGGCGCGCGACTACCTGGCGGCGCGCGACTGGGCCGACATCACCCGCGCGGGGCTGGAGACGATCCTCGCGCGCTGCGACGCACTGCTGATGCCGGCGGCGACGGGGGTGGCACCCGAGGGGCTGGGATCGACGGGAGATGCGGTGTTCAACGCGCTGGCCTCGTTCACCGGGGTGCCGGCGATCTCGCTGCCGCTGTTGCAGGCGGACGGGCCGTCCGGGCCGCTGCCGATGGGGGTGCAGGTGATGGGACGGCGCGGCGATGACGGACGGCTGCTGCGCGCGGCGGCCTGGCTGGAACGCTGGGCAGGAGAGGGAGAGACGCGATGAGCACGATACGACGCGAGGCGGCGGCGACGAACGCGCCGGAGGGGCGCGTGCCCGAGGGGCGGTTCCGATCACGGCTGCTGCCGATCCTGGCATTTCTGGCGCTGGCGGCGTTCCTCGGCGTGCTGGTGGTATGGGTACCGCGCCTCGACCTGGGGGCCGTGGTCGCCGTGACGCTGGGCCTCGCGGCCTGGGACTTCTTCGCAGATCGCTGAGCACGCGGCCGGCTCTGGCGAACAGATCCCGCAATGGACGGGATTTCCGTCCCGTTTCCCGACGGCGGGGCGGAAACGGTGCAGAGCCCCGGATCTGCAGACGCTCTGACCCCTGACCCCCACATTCTGGCGGCGATGTCCTGCTCCTCCTTGCCGACGGCATCGGCATAGGTCGCCGTCGTACCGGGCTGGGCATGACCGAGCCATTTCCGGAACATGCGCAGGTAGGCGACGGGGGTGCGGGTTGGGCGGCGATCTTTGGCGGGTGGAGTCGGGATGGGTCGCCGAGGCGTTCGTCGGGGACGTCGTATCTGCCCGGCATGTCGACGTGTCGCCAGCCGATCGTGGCGTGCCAGCCGATCGTGGCGTGTCGGGCGATCGTGGCGTGTCGGGCGATCGTGGCGATGGGATCCCGCTTGCGGACCGGGTCGGCGCGTGATCCGGGCCGGTGCTCGAAGGAGAGGCGGCTCCAGCGGACGATGGCGTTCCCGACGGGGCGGCAGCTCCCGGCGACCTGCCGTTCCGCCTCGTCGGTCTGCTCGAATTCACGCGGGTTGCCGAAACGCCCGGACGGGTGGTCGGCGTCGAGCGAGGCCTTGCGCACGGCGAACTTCCGCCCGTCTCTGGCGGTATGGAGGCGCCCGGGATCGCGGCGACGGATCTGCGGCAGGCCGGGGCTGGCGGAGAGGCGGATGACGCGGTCATCGGCGGCCTGCACGTCGTCCGGCGACAGGTGCCGGTTCGCCGCGCGTCCGGGTCCGGCTTCACGGACGCGCCCCGGGCAATGCGCGCCATGCGGGGCACGCCGATGCCGCAGCCCGGGCCCATGACCGCGGCGGGGATCGCCCGGTCGCCGACCGCGTGCCGACGGGTCTGCCGCCACGGGCGGCATTCGGCCGGGAAGGCCGCATGGCGGTTCGCGATGGCGAGCACCTCGGGCAGTGGCACGACATGCCGACCCGGCAGGAGTGGCCGGAGCGGCTCCGCGTCCGACCCGTCGCCGTCTTCTTCCTTCCCGGGCGCGGGGATCGTGAAGCGATGGCGGGCAGAGCGGCGCAGGAGCGGGTCGGCGGCGTCCGCGACGTGTCCGTCGGTCGACACGTCCTGTCGGTGCGGCGCGTCATCGGGTCCGGCGAGCCCCCGGCCGGCATCGTCACGCTCGCCGGCAGCGTATCGACCAGGGTGTCGCGAAGCCTGGCGAACCGATGTGCGACGAAGGCGATGGCATGAAGGTGACGGCCTGCGCACGCCCTTCGCTCCGGTCGATGGCGTCGGTCCCTTCGGCAGGGCCAGACGCAGGTCCGGCGTCGATGCCGTCTCGACACGCCCGACCGGTCGCTGCTCGCGACGCGCCGTCGCGGACGCGATCGGGGCCGTCAGGCGGCGTTCGCGGGGAAGCCGGACGCGTCCGTGGGCCGATGGGTCGAGGCAGCGCCCCAAGATCGGCTTCGGCCGCAGGTGGGTTGCGGCCATCGCGTCGATCTCGACGATCGGCCCGGTTTCGCGCTCGCGGGGGAGCCGATGCATTCCGTGGGCTTCGAGGATCGCGAGCCCGTGGCGCTGCCGGGCGCGGGCGGCGTGGAGGCCCGGCCCGGACAGGCCCGGCCCGGACAGACCCGGCTCGGACGGACTTGGCTCGGACGGACTTGGCTCGGACAGGCCCGGTGGGAGACGCAGCCGCCGGGCAGCGCGGGCCACGTCGCGTTCGTGGCGGTCACGGGGGGAGAAGGGAAGCGGCGGGTCCCTGCGACGCAGGCGGCACTGACCCCGGAACCGATCCGCCGCGCCGGATCCCGAACCGATGCGACAGGATCGACGGGGGACGAAGGGATGAGGGCATGAGGGACGAGGGCATGTCGAAGGCCCGCCGACGCTCGACCGCGTTCGGCGGGGACGGTTCGTCGTGCGCCTCGCGCCCGGTGGCGTCGGGAAGGCGCAGTCTCGGCATCGGCCGCTCCCGTCAAGACGGTCGACCCGGACCACGACAAACAGGTGATTGTCGCGGCGCATGCCACCGCGTCCCATCGGCCCTCGTCCGGGCCCGGTCCCGACACGAAAACCCCAAAGGAATCTCCATGCAGGAACGATGGGTCCCGATACGTTTGTCGTGGCATCGAGGACATGGCATCTTCGGCCACGGCGATGATCGAAGATGGGGTGACGATGGGATTGATCGGCTACGTCAGGGTGTCCACCACCGAAGACAGACAGATCCTCGACCGCCAGCTCGACGCGCTCGACCGGATCGGATGCGAGCGCATCTTCGATGACCGCGCCTCCGGTGCCAAGGCCGGACGCCCCGGTCTCGCCGCCTGCCTCGACCATCTGCGCCGCGGCGACGTCCTCGTGGTTCTCGACCTCGACCGGCTCGGCCGCCTGGCCGGCGAGCTCATCGCCCTCATCGACCACCTGGCCGAGCGCGGGGTCGCCTTCAGGGCGCTCAACTCGCCGATGGACACGACCACCCCCGCGGGACGCGCCTTCCTCCAGATCCAGGCAGCCTTCGCCGAGATGGAGCGCAACGTCATCCGCCAGCGGGTCAGGGAAGGACTGAAAGCCGCCCGCGCCAGGGGTCGCAAAGGCGGACGTCCACGCATCATGACCGCCGAGAAACTGCGCTACGCCCAGCACCTGATGGCGGATCGCCAGCGCACCATCCCCTCGATCTGCCAGGAACTCGGCAACATTCCCCCATCCACCCTCTACCACTACGTCCACGCCGACGGAGCGCTCAAGGAACCAGGAAAAAAGCTGCTCCAGACCCGATAGCCCATGTCGCGTCGCATACCTCCATGCCGAAACATCCGTGGATCTTGTTCCCCGGTGTCGGTTTCGAGGGCGGGCCTCGTCCGCCATCGGTCCGAGGACGATTGCGCGCGACCTGCGATACGGCACCTGCAATCCCCATCCGTCTCATCCGCTGCCCGGCAGTGCATCGTGCGGCGATGTCACGAGAGGGAGCGTGGCGACGTGCGGCGGCACCGCCCTGAACCCTTCCCGGACCGGCAGTCGCCGCGACATCCGGCTGCCCGTTGCCCGGCCGGGCAGCGGATCCGCCGCATCACCCTGGGATCGGCATCCCGGACCGGGCGCGGCCGGCACCGGACGCTGCCCCGGCCGGTCCCGACACGTTCGCCTGGCGGCTGACGCCAGGCTTCGCAGGGGGAATCGATCGTCTTTCTGCGCGCGCCGACGGACCCGCCTCGCCGCGCGCGCCGGACGAGAGATCATTCTCCGGCACCAGCGCCCCGATCCTCGCAGGCAAGGTCTCCACCTCGATCGCCGGCCCATCTCGTAAAGAAAGTCGGCTGCTCGAGGCGGCGGTTTGGCCCATCTGGGGGCTCGTCGCGGGTTCGGCCTCGGGCCCGGGCCCGGCCAGGTCGGTCGTTTCGCCCTTTGCGGCCTCTCGGATCACCTCGCGGTCGGCGCTCGAGTCGTCTGCCGCCTGAGCTTTGCGAGTTTGCGGAGGTTCCGGGCGGTGGCGGCGAGGGTGAACTCGTCCCCGGCACCGCATGGCCCCCGCAAGCACAGGCGGCCGAGCCCGAGGATGCGCGCGAGGTGCCCGAAGAGCATCTCGACCTGTCTGCGCCCGGGGCCTGCGATCTTCCTGCAGACCTCGGAGGCCACGCACTCCCGGGCGACGCCCCGGACGTCCTCGTGCTCCTCGCGGGTGATGTCCCTCGCGGCGGCCTTGGGGCAGCAGCACGGCTTCGAGGGGCACGCCCTGCAGTCGGATGCGAGGGCCCGGTACTTCTGCCGCCCGGCCGACGGTCCTCCCGTCGTCGGATCGGAGTGGTTGCGCCGGTACCCAAGCAGCTCGTGGCCTCCGGGGCAGACGGTCGCGGTCGTTCTGCTCGTCCCACTCGAAGTCCGACCGCGACCGGGTGCCGTCGGTTCGCTTGGACTTGTCCCCTCTCGGGGCATCGCGGCACGCGATGTCCTGTTGGGCAATGGAAAACCGGAACGAAGGGGACGATCCCGGCCTGCCGGATGGACCGGGTCGCCTCCACGTCCACGATGACGGCGTCGTCGGGGTCGACGAGGCAGTCGTGCGGGCAGGTGAACACCGCCGGACCCTTCCGGGCGGCCGTCTGTCGGCTGGCGGGACCCGGGTGCGATACGGGCCTGGACCTGGGCTTGGGCCTAGGCTTGGGCCTGGGCCGGGCCGGCCGCGCCGAACGCGTTCGCGCATTCTGTCGTGCCGATGGCGTTCATGCGCTCACCGTCGAGGGTCTCGAGAGACCCGCGGACCGCGCGCGGTGCTTCATAGGGGTCGATGGCACCCGCATCCCACCTCGCCCGGGCGCTCGGGCTCGAGGCCTGTCCACGTCCGCCATCCCTCCCGGGACCTCGCTGGCGCAGGGCCCCGCCGGGCAATGGATCAGGCTTGCATCGCCGGCGACCCCGGCACCGCCGACCAGACCCTCCTCGATGCAGCGCGTCACGACGCCCCCGAAGAGCAGCCGCAGCAGATCGCCGTCGCGGAATCCTCCCCGCCCCCCCGGAATCGAGCGAACCAGGAGACTTGCCCCACCGCAACAGGGACCTCTTCGACGAAATGGGCCTCGACCGGTTGTTCGCTGCGGCACCGAATGCTCCGATCGTGCCGTCGCGGAGCCGATCGCGCCGTCGCGTGATCCGGTTCGGGTGAACACCGCACTCCTGCGCGGGCTCGATCAGGGTCCTCCCGCTCCCGATCGCGGCCGCCGACGCTCCCGCCCTGACTGCTGGCCGCGGGACCTCGCGTGCCCGCCTCGTCAGGATCCCCCCCGCGCGCGCCATCCTGCAACCGCCGCACCGAAAACCCACCTGTCCCGACGGCTCGAACGTCCCGAGCCAGCTCCGGGGGTCGAGAGGGCGGAGCGGGCCCTCGGGAGCCTGAAGGCTGTGCGGAGCGTGGCATCGACGGTCTCGATCTCACGCCGGCCATCGCGGCGCGGGCGCGCGATTTCAGGTCGCCCCTTCGGACCGCGCCTTCGACACGCTGCCGGGACTGATCCGCATGCCCATCGGGCATGCCGATCCGAGCCTTCAGGTCACCACGCTCGGCGCATCGCGCCCTCCAGCCTTCAGGTCACCACGTTCGGCGCATCGCGTCCCGTGAGGGCCGCGAGGTCCGACAGCTCCAGCGCGGCCCGCGACACCGGGGCCAGCACCTCCGCGGGGTCCAGGTGCAGCCGCGCCGCGTCCGTCTCGGGGCGCTCCAGATAGAGCCGCAGCGTGGCGCCCACCGTGCCCGTTCCCGACAGGCGGAACACCGCGCGCGCGCCGCCCTCGAAGCCGATGCGGATGCCCTGTTGCGACGCCCGGGCCCCGTCCACCGGATCGACGTAGGCGAAGTCGTCCGCCGATCCCACCATCAGCCCCGCGGCGGCCGTGCCGGGCAGGGTGTCCAGCCGGTCGCGCAGGCCCGCCATCACCGCCTCCGCCCGCGGCGTCTCCACGTCCTCGTAGTCGTGGCGCGCGTAGTAGCAGCGCCCGTAGTCGGCCCAGAACGCGGCCATGAGGTCGGCCACCGACTTCCCCGTGTCGGCCAGGATGTTGAGCCAGAGCAGCACCGCCCAGAGCCCGTCCTTCTCGCGCACGTGGTCGGAGCCGGTGCCGGCACTCTCCTCGCCGCAGAGCGTGACGCGGCCGGCGTCGAGCAGCGTGCCGAAGTACTTCCAGCCCGTCGGCGTCTCGTGGCATTCGATCCCGAGCCGCTCCGCCACCCGGTCCACCGCGCGCGACGTGGGCATGGAGCGCGCGACGCCCGCCAGCCCGCCCGCGTAGGCCGGGGCGCGGCGGGCGTGGGCGGCCAGCACGGCGAGGCTGTCGGACGGGGTGACGTAGCAGCCCGCGCCGAGGATCATGTTGCGGTCCCCGTCCCCGTCGGAGGCGGCGCCGAAGTCGGGCGCGCCCGCCCCCATCATCTCGTCGACCAGCGCCTTGGCCCAGATCGGGTTCGGGTCCGGATGGCCACCGCCGAAATCGGGCGAGGGCGTGCCGTTGACCACCGTGCCGGGACCCGCGCCCAGCCGGTCCTCCAGGATGGCATGCGCGTAGGGGCCGGTGACGGCGTGCATCGCGTCGAAGCGCATCCGGAAGCCCGACGCGAAGAGCGCGCGGATCGCGTCGAAGTCGAAGAGCGTCTCCATGAGCGCCGCGTAGTCGGCGACCGGGTCCACGATCTCCACGGTCATGGTGCCGAGCGCCAGCTCGCCCGTGGTGCCCAGGTCGAGGTCGGGCGTGTCGATCATGCCGTAGCTCTCGATGGATCTGGTCGCGGCGTGGATCCGGTCGGTCACGGATTCCGGCGCGGGACCGCCGTTCGCGCCGTTGAACTTCAGCCCGAAGTCGCCGTCCTTCCCGCCGGGATTGTGGCTGGCCGAGAGGATCAGCCCGCCGGCGGCCCCGCGCAGACGGATCAGGTGCGAGGCGGCGGGCGTCGAGAGCAGCCCCCCCTGCCCCACCACGGCGCGCGCGGCCCCGTTCGCGGCGAGCATCCGCAGGATCGTCTGGATGGCGGCCGCGTTGAAGAACCGCCCGTCCCCGCCCACGACCAGCGTCGCGCCCTCCACGCCGCCGATCCCGTCGATCGTCGCCTGGACGTAGTTCTCCAGGAACCCCGGTTCCATGAAGACGGAGGTCCGGCGGCGCAGGCCCGAGGTGCCGGGCTTCTGGCCGTCGATGGGGGTGGTGGCGATCCGGTCAGGCTGCATCTGGGTGTCCTTGGATGGGGGCGGTGACTTGCGCGTAGAGGTCGCGGTAGGCGGCGGCGGAGGCGTCCCAGCCGACCGGCTGGAGCATGCCGTTGCGCTGCAGCATGCGCCAGACCTTCGCATCGGAATGCAACTCGCAGAGGCGGGCGAGACCGTTGGCGAGCGCGCCCGCGTCGATGGGCCAGACCTGCACGCCCGTCGCCACGCCGCGCGCGAGCGCCGCCGGCGAGGCGTTGATGACCGTGTCGGCCAGCCCGCCCGTCAGCGTCACCAGCGGGACGGTGCCGTAGCGCAGCCCGTAGAGCTGCGTCAGGCCGCAGGGCTCGAACCGCGACGGCACCAGGATCGCCTCGCCCCCCGCGATCATGCGGTGCGACAGCGCCTCGTCGTAGCCGATGCGGACCGCGACGTTCGGGTCGTTCGCCCGTGCCATGAGCGCGGCCTCCAGCGCGGGATCGCCGGAGCCCAGCACGGCGAGCTGCCCGCCGCGCTCCAGCAGTGCCGGCAGTGCCTCCAGCAGCAGGTCGATCCCCTTCTGCTCCGTCAGCCGCGAGACCAGCACGCAGAGCGGGCCGGGGGCCGTCGGGCAGCCCCATCTCGGCGCGCAGGGCGCGGGTGCAGGCGGGCTTGCCGCGCAGGTTGCGGTAGGAGGGTATGGCGGGGTCCGTCGCCGGATCCCAGACCTCCGTGTCGATGCCGTTGACGATGCCGGTCACGTCGCGGGCGCGGGCGCGGATCACCCCGTCGAACCCCATCCCGAAGGCCGGCGTCATCAGCTCCTCGGCATAGGTGCGCGAGACGGTGGTGATGCGCGCGGCCCCGGTGAGCCCGGCCTTGAGCGCAGAGATCCGGCCCCAGAACTCATGGTGATCGGCATGCATCCGGCCCGCGTCGAGCCCGAGGGCCGCGCCGCGCTCCGCCGCCACCAGCCCGGCGAAGGCGATGTTGTGCACCGTGAAGACGAAGGGCACGGGCGTGCCGTCGGCAATGAGGTATTCCGGCACCAGCCCCGCCTGCCAGTCGTGCCCGTGCACCACGTCCGGATGCCAGTCGCCCGCCCCGTCCCGCGCGATCCGGGCGGCGGCGATGCAGAGTGCTGCGAAGCGTTCGGCGTTGTCGGGCCAGTCGGCCCCCGCGGGATCGAGATAGGGCCCGCCCGGCCGGTCGAAGAGATGCGGCGCGTCCAGCACCAACAGGTCGAGCCCGCCGGCCCGCAGCTCCACCACCCGCGCCGGCCCGCCCATCAGGTCGTCCCATTCGGCGACCGCGCGGCCCTCCGTGGGCACGCCGCGGTAGCCCGGCAGCAGCACCCGCATCTCCACCCCCTGCCCCGCGAGCCCCGCCGGCAGCGCCCCGACCACGTCGGCCAGCCCGCCGGTCTTGACCAGCGGCGCGCATTCGGAGGCGACCGAGAGGACGCGGATCATGCCTTCGCGGCCCGCGCGTCGATCATGTCCTGGGTGATGAGCGTCGTGCCCCGTTCGGTGACGCGGAACCAGCGGGCGTCCTCCGTCGGATCCTCCCCCACCACGAGGCCCTCGGGGATGACGACGTTCGCATCGATCACCACCTGCCGCAGCCGCGCCGAGCGGCTGACCACCACGCCGGGCAGCACGACCGCGTGGTCGAGCACGGCGTAGGAGTTCGTGTGCACCCCGGTGAAGAGGCAGGAGTTGCGCACCTCCGTGCCCGAGATGATGCAGCCGCCCGAGACCATCGAGGAGATCGCCATGCCGCGCCGGTCGCGCTCGTCGTGGATGAACTTGGCGGGCGGCACGCTCTCGGAATAGGTCCACAGCGGCCAGTTGCGGTCCCAGAGGTTGAGGTCGGGCGTGAAGGTGGTGAGGTCGATATGCGCCTCCCAGAAGGCGTCCACCGTGCCCACGTCGCGCCAGTAGGCGCCCGCCCCCTCGTCGCGCACGCAGGAATCGTCGTAGCGGTGCGCCATCGCCTTGCCCTGCGCCACGATGGCGGGGATGAGGTCGGTGCCGAAGTCGTGGCTGGAGTTCGTGTCCTCCGCGTCCCGCTCCAGCAGGTCGCGCAGGAAGGTCCACTTGAAGACGTAGATCCCCATCGAGGCCAGCGCGACGCTCGGATCGTCGGGGGTGCCGGGCGGATCGGCGGGCTTCTCCAGGAACGAGGTGATGCGCCCGGTCGCGTCCGTGGCCATGACGCCGAAGGCCGTGGCCTCCATCCGCGGCACCGTCAGGCAGCCCACGGTCACGTCCGCGCCGCTCTCCACGTGCTCGCGCAGCATGATGCCGTAGTCCATCTTGTAGATGTGGTCGCCCGCCAGGATCACCACGTAGTCCACGTCGTAGCTGTCCACGATGTCGATGTTCTGCGTCACCGCGTCGGCGGTGCCCTGGTACCAGTTCTCGTTGCCGGTACGCTGCGAGGCGGGGAGGATGTCGAGGAATTCGTTGCGCTCGGCGCGAAAGAACGTCCAGCCGCGCTGCAGGTGGCGGATCAGGCTGTGGGCCTTGTACTGGGTGGCGATGGCCATCTTGCGGATGCCCGAGTTGAGCGCGTTCGACAGGGCGAAGTCCACGATCCGGGCCTTGCCGCCGAAGGGCACGGCGGGCTTGACGCGCTTGTTCGTCAGCTCGCGCAGCCGGCTGCCGCGCCCGCCCGCGAGGACGAAGACCATCGACCTCTGGGTCAGTCTGTTCATGTCGGTCATCCTCGGTCCTCCCTGACCTGCGGCCGCCGGGGGCCGCGGGCAAGCCGGCCTCCCCCGATGCCGCCCCACATCTATGTCCCGCGCCCGCGCGCGCGACAACCCGAGCGGCCGGCGGGCTCTCCCGGGCCGCGGCGCGGTCTGGCCCCGGCGGCGGCCGGCCCCTAGGCTGCCCCCGCGCAGCCGACGGAGGACCGCCCATGCCAGCCCGACCGGACCCCGACGCCCCCTACGCCGCGGCGCTCGTGACCGGGGGCGCGCGCCGGCTGGGACGCGCGATGGCCCTGGGGCTGGCGCGGCGCGGCATGGCGGTCGCGCTGCACTACCACACGAGTGCGGCGGAGGCGGAGGCGACGGCCCGCCAGATCCGCGCCCTGGGCGTGCGCTGCGAGACGCTGGGGGCGGACCTGCTGGACGAGGACGCGGCGCAGGCGCTGGTCGGACGCGCGGCGGCGGCCCTGGAGACGCCGCTCGACGTGCTGATCAACGGGGCCTCGATCTTCCGCCACGACACGATCGCCTCGGCCGACCGGGCCAGCTGGGACGAGAACGTCGGCACCAACCTGCGCGCGCCCGTCGTGTTGACCCAAGGGTTCGCGGCGCAGGCGCCGCAAGCGGTGCGGCAGGCGGACGGGGAGTTGCGCGCGCGCGCCTGCATCGTGAACATGATCGACCAGCGGGTGCGCAGGCCGACCCGGGAATACATGAGCTACACCCTCGGCAAGATGGGCCTCTGGGCGTTCACCCGGACGAGCGCGCTGGCGCTGGCCCCGCAGGTGCGGGTCAACGGCATCGGGCCCGGCACGACGCTGCAGGGCGCGGCGCAGCCCGACGCGCAGTTCCGCGCGCACCGCGACGGCGCGCCTCTGGGGCGCGGAGCCAACGCGGAGGACATCGTGCAGGCGATGGACTTCTTCCTCGACGCCCACGCCGTCACCGGCCAGCTGCTCTGCATCGACGGCGGCGCGCATCTGTAGGGGGTGCCCGTTTCCCGGAAAGTGGATCGATCGAGAACCGAAACGCGCGACGACGACGTCAGGGACTTCCGGGACCGGGATCATCGGGATCGCACCGGAACGGTCCGTGCCTCGATCCGGAGGAAGTGGTCCGCGATGACAAGCTTTCTCCTGTCACCCGGCTCGGATGTTCGCGGACCCGTTCCGGCCCCGTTTCCATCGGGGACCTTCGATGTTCCGGCGGCCATGTACGGGACTTCGCCTCACGGGCCGACGATGTCCCGGAACACATCCTCGGCCCCGAAGTCGCGAGAGGGAGGCCCCCGATCCGGCCGAGGACCGACCATCGCCCGCTGCATCGGGCGAGGCGCGCCGCATCCGGGTGTGGGGTGGCCGCCCGCGCGTGGTGCCGACCGGGACCGGCGGGCGTCATGCGGACCGCCGCACGAACCGGTCGCGCGCCGCGCTACTCGCGCAGCGCGCGGTTCAGGGACTGGCTGAGCGGATCAACGAGGTAGGACATGACGGTGCGGTCGGTGGTCTTGAGATAGGCCTCGACCGGCATGCCGGGCACCAGGACGGCGTCGCCCAGCAGGGCCAGCTGATCCTCGGGGATCGACAGGGTCGCGCGGAAATGCTCCATCCCGGTGCGCGGGTCGGTCACCGTGTCGGGCGAGACCCAGGCCACGCGGCCCTCCAGCCGCGGCGTCGCGCGCGGATCGAAGGCGGCGACGATCACCTCCGCCGGCTGACCGGGCAGCACCTGATCGACCTGGCGCGGATCGATGCGGATCTCGAACAGGACGCCACGGTCCTGCGGCACGATCTGCAGCAGCGTGGTGCCGGGCGTGACGACGCCGCCGGCGGTGGAGACCTGCATGTCGTGGACGATTCCGCCCGAGGGCGCGCGGATCTCCACCCGGGCGAAGCGGGCGTCGAACTCCACGATCTCCAGCGCCAGGGCGCGGACCCGGGCCTCGGCGGCGGCGCGCTCGGCCACGATCTCCTCGCGCAGGGTGCGCTCGACCTGGCCCGCGTCGACCTGCGCCGCGGCGCGCGCGCCCGCCAGCCGGCCGCGCTCGGTCATCATTCCCGCGCGCCGTTCCGTCAGGCCGGCCCGCTCGCGCAGCGCGGTGCTCAGCTCCGCCTGCCGCGCCAGCCCCCGGCCGGTCAGGTCGCGCAGCCGGACGAGGTCCTCCTCGGTCAGCGCCAGCGCCTCGTCGAGCGCTTCGAGCTGCCGGTCGGTGCCGGCGATGCGCGCGTCCTGATCGTCGAGCGTGGCCTGCAGCCGGTCGGCGCGCCCGGCCCGGCTTTCGGCGCGGGCGGCGAAGAGCCGGCGGGCGTCGGCCTCGGGGGTGGTCATGTCGGGCAGCGACAGCGGCAGATCGGGGTAGGCGAAGATCACGGAGCCGCGCCCCTCCTCCTCGGCGCGCAGGCGGGCGGCGCGGGCGAGCATGATGGCGAGTTCGGCGCGGGCGGTGTCGCGGCGCAGGGCCAGAGCGGTGGAATCGAGCGTGAGCAGCACGTCGCCCGCGGCCACCCGGTCGCCGTCGGCGACGCGGATCTCCTCGATCAGCCCGCCGTCGAGATGCTGGATCTCCTGCGGCTTGCCGCGCACCGCGATCTGGCCGGGCGCGATGATGGCCCCGCCGATCTGCGCGACCGAGGCCCAGCCGCCGAAGCCGCCGAACAGGATGACCAGACCCGCGAGGCCCGCCGCGACGGTCCGGCCGGTCGCTGTCTTGGGCGGGGCGAGGCTCACGAGGCGGCCCTCTGGCTGGGCCGCAGGACGAGGGGCGGGCGGCGGTCGGCCGCAGGAGGAGCCGCATCGGCGCGGTCCGCGGCGACCTTCGGCCTGGGCGCGGTGCGCACGGTGTCGGCCACGGGGGTCATGATCTCGTCCTTGTCGCCGAAGCGCGCGACCCGCCCGTCCTTCATCACCATGACCTTGTTGACCGCGGCGATGGCGCTCGGCCGGTGCGCCATGACGATCACCGTCGCGCCGGCGGCGCGCATCTCCACGATGGCCCGGGTGAGCGCCGCGTCGCCATCCGCGTCGAGGTTGGCGTTGGGCTCGTCGAGGACCACGATCTTCGGGTCGCCGCACATCGCGCGGGCCAGCCCCAGCCGCTGCATCTGCCCGCCCGAAAGCGGCGGCGCGTCGGGGCCGAGGTCGGTGTCGTAGCCCTGCGGCAGGCCCAGGATCATCTCGTGGATGCCGGCGCGGCGGGCGGCGGCGATCACCGCTTCGTCGTCGATGTCGGGGTCCATCCGGGCGATGTTGTCGCGGATCGTGCCCGGCAGCAGCGTCACGCTCTGCGGCAGGTAGCCGACATGGCGGCCGCGCACGGCCGGATCCCACTGGTCGAGCGTGGCGCCGTCGAGGCGGATCTCCCCGATTTCGGGCGTCCAGGCCCCCACGAGGCAGCGCGCGAGGCTGGACTTGCCGCAGGCGGAACTGCCGATCACGCCCAGCCCGTCGCCCGGCTCCAGCGCGAACTCGACGCGGTTCAGCAGCTGGCGGTCGCTGTCGCCGGGGGCGAGCTTGGTCACGCCGCAGACCTCGATCCGGCCGGTGGGGGCCGGCAGCTCGGTGACCCGGGCCGCGCCGCCCCGCGTGTTGCAGACCGCCTTCGACAGACGCCTCCACGCCTCGCGCGCCCCGGCGATTGCCTTCCACTGGCCGATCGCCTGGTCGATGGGGGCCAGCGCGCGGCCCGACAGGATGGAGGCGGCGATGATCCCGCCGGCGGACATCTGCCCGCCGATGACGAGCCAGGCCCCGAGCGTCAGGATCGCCGACTGCAGCAGCATCCGGAACGCCTTGGACATCGCGGCGATCCCCTCGGCGCGGTCGCCGGCGACCTGCGACTGCGCGAGGCCGCGCGACTGCATCCCGTGCCAGCGGGCCACGAGGCTCGCCTGCATGCCCATGGCAGAAGTCGTCTCCACCGCGCGGCGCGACCCGTCGGCGAAGGCGCGCGCCTCGGCCATGCCGCCCTGTCCGCGCGCCAGCGGACCGGCCGTGACGACGCGCCCGACGAGGGCCGCCAGGGCCGTGACCCCGGCTCCCGCCAGCGTCAGCCAGCCGAGCCAGGGGTGGATCACGAAGAGCACCACCACGAAGAGCGGCATGAAGGGCATGTCGAAGAGCCCGCGCATGGCACCCCCCGCCACGAAGCCGCGCACCGTGTCGAGATCGGCGAGCGCGGTCCGGCCGGCCGGCTCCGCGCCCAGAGACGCGGCGCAGACGCCGGGGCCGAGGTCCGCGTCGAAGCGGTGCGCGGCGCGGCTCAGCAGCCGCCCGCGCAGCGCGTCGAAGAGGCCGAGGAAGACGAAGAGCGCCACGACGATGGAGAAGAGGGCGACCAGCGTGGGCACGGACCCCGAGGAGAGCACCCGGTCGTAGACCTGCAGCATGTAGATCGAGCCGGTGAGCATCAGCACGTTCACCGCCGCGCTGAACACGCCCACGGCCCCGAAGGCCGGCACGATGCGGCGCACCGCGTGGTGCCAGCGCGCGGGCCCCGAGGGCGGGACGGCGGGGGTCTTGGCGGCGGGCGGACGGGCATGTCTCGTCATTGCGGCTCTCCGTGAGGACGACGCCGTGATCCGACGACAATGCGGCATTTGTCGGCATACTGGCCGCGAAAACATGTGCTGGATACCGAAGGAATGTCCCGGAATTGAAGCAATGTGGCCGCAATCAGCCGAATACCGCC
>CAVWRZ010000006.1:0-82793 GCA_963757495.1 uncultured Alphaproteobacteria bacterium | reverse complement strand
GCATCCGAGGATCGAGACTGGCTGATCCGAGGGATCGAAAGTATCGCAATGAGGATAAGATGAGGAATAGAATCGACTGGCTGCCAATAGAGACCGAGATAGCGTTCCATCGCCATGTCACCGATCGGCATCTAACCGGTGATGGCCTTGTGTTCATCATCTTTTCGAACGGTACAATCTCGGGTACCTCGCGAAGAGAAGAGATTTAAGGGCCTTGAGTTTGGAGGGAAGGGTATTTCTCAGAAGGTAAAAATTGACGGGGAGAATATCGGAGACGACAGCAAGGCGATCGAAGTCAGTGGTGACCTGATGCGATACACCAAAACATGGGGAAGGGGCCCTCTTCGATTATCACCATCGGTCGGATTTTGACCGGCCGGATTCCCTGATCAAGCAGAACCCTTACTGATCCTATAAGAATCGTTTCAGTGATTGCCGAGTGAATCGAACAGCAGGGATATACTCAGACAGACCCGCGGAACCGTATTACATTGTTCAACTGACCAATATCGGCGAACACTCACCGCTAGCGATTAGATAGTTATCTTGCATCACTATTCTATTAGTGCTGGCGAGATAAAGATTCTGGATGAAAGAGAAGTTTATTAAATTAGGAATCGCGGTAGGATCTTAGAGTTGGAACATGTGGGATGAACTGGCCCCCCTTTCGACCGGACACTTGGGCATAACCATGGAGGCTTAGGGATATGCCTGGGCACGTGCTTATGTCTGACTATGAGATCATCACCGATGGTGGGCGCCGCCGTCGCTGGCCTGCATCCGAGAAGCTGCGGATCGTGGAGGAGACATTGGATGAGAGCGCCAGCATTTCGGTCGTCGCTCGCCGGAATGGCGTCGCGCCGAACCTGCTGTATCGCTGGCGGCGTCTGATGCTGGAGGGGGGAGCCGTGGCCGTGTCTGGAGACGATGACGTCACGAGCAATCGCGCTGTGCGACAGATGGAGGACCGCATCCGCGAACTGGAGCGGCATCTCGGGCGCAAGACGCTGGAGGTCGAGATCCTGAAGGAAGCCCTCGACAAGTCGCGCTCAAAAAAACTGACCTGGCATACGCAGTCGCAGCGGCCGGAAGGTTCCCGATGAAGATCGTGGCTGAGACGCTGGACGTCTCTCGATCAAACCTGCACGCCCGCCTGGCCGGGAGCGGGAAGCCGCGTCGGCGCTACCACAAGGCGCAGGACGCGGTGGTGGTGCCGCTGATCGCCGCGCTGGTCGCGGCGCGGTCGACCTACGGATACCGACGTATCGCGGCATTGCTGAACCGCAAGCTGCGGGCGGAGAACGCAGAACCGATAAACCACAAGCGCGTCTATCGCATCATGCGGGCGCAGAACCTGCTGCTGGCGCGTCGTTATACGGAGCGGCCAGATCGCACCCACAACGGCAAGGTGGTGACCCTGCGCTCGAACCTGCGCTCGCCGATGGGCTCGAACCAGTGGCGCCTACCGGCTCGCTGCTCGGACGGCTTCGAGTTCACCTGCTGGAACGGCGACGTCATCCGCAGTGCGTTCATCATCGACGCCCGTGACCGCGAGATCATTGCCTGGTGCGCCGTCGCGAACGCTGGCATCAGCGGATCGGACGTGCGCGACATGATGCTGGCGGCGGTGGATGCGCGGTTCGGTGGGCATCGCGCACCGCATTCCGTCGAAATGCTCAGCGAGTTGCCAATGATTGCGCCACTGGTCCGAGCAACCATTGGCGACGGCTCGCCCTACATCGCCCGGGACACCCGCATCTTCACCCGCCAACTCGGCCTGAAGCCCTGTTACACGCCGGTGAAGAGCCCGCAAAGCAATGGCATCTCCGGGGCCTTCGTCCACACCCTGAAGCGGGACTACGTGAACGTCACGCCGTTGCCCGACGCCGCGACCGTCCTCGGATTGATCGGCGGGTGGTTCGAGGACTACAACGAAAACCACCCGCATTCGGGGCTGAAGATGCGCTCACCACGCGAGTTCATCTCAGCACAAACCGTAACCGCCTGAGTGTCCGGTGAAACGGGGGCAGGATCATGGGAAAGCAGACCTTCGATAATCTACGCCGAACGGCGGCTTCGTCCGCACTGCGGACCCTGACTACGTCGCAGCGAATGGCTACTATCTACCCTCTGCGCGTACCTCTGTGGCCGATGAGGCCACCGAAGGACTTAGGTTTGCGAACGAAAGTCGCCATCGATCGACCTACTCACCGATGTAAGCGCTGTAGCGCTGAGCAATCTCAGCTGTCACTGCTCCCGGAGCACCCGTTCCGATTTTCCGTCCATCGATCATGGTAACCGGGGTGATGCCGCCGAGGGTGCCGGTCACGAAGGCTTCGTCCGCGGAATAGACCTCGGACAGGGTGCAGTCCTTCTCGAACATCGGGTTTCCGGCATCGCGCCAGAGCTTGATCACCTTCGACCGGGTGATGCCATTGAAACAGGTCGTCCCCGTCGAGGTCCACAAATCCCGGCCCCGGACAATGAAGAAGTTGGTCGAGTTGCAGCTCGCCACGAAGCCGCGATCGTCCAGCATCAATGCTTCGTCCGCACCCATGTTGATCGCTTGGATCAGGGCTTGGATGAAATTCAGCCGCGAGTGGGAGTTGAGCCGCAGGTCGAAGACATCCGGCGTGGAGCAGCGGATGATAGAGGTCATCAACTTCAGACCCCGTTCTTTCAGCGCTGCGTTGGGCTGCTTGAACTCCGCGACGATCACGATGGTCGCGCCGCCAAGGATAAAACGCGGATCCTGATTGGGTGTGGACTTCACGCCGCCCGAGATCATCAGGCGGATGTGCACTCCGTCGTGCATGTCGTTGCGGGCGAGCGTGCGCTCGATCTCGGCCACGAGAGCGTCGCGCGGCATCCCGATGTTGAGCTGGATCGATTTGGCCCCCTCATAGAGCCGGACCATGTGCTCGTCGACGGCGAGCAGCTTGCCCCTGACCAGCCGCAGCCCTTCCCAGACGCCGTCGCCCAGAACGAAGCCTGCGTCGAAGACCGGCACCGAGGCCTCGTTGCGTGGGAAGAAGCTGCCGTTGACATAAACCTCCACGGTGTCGTTGCGCGGATCGTGGGCGTAGCTTTGGGAGCTGTCTTTGGTGGCGTCGGTCATTGGACTGTCCTGCGTCAGAATTCGAATTGCTTGTGACGGGCGAGGAACGCCTGCGTCTTAGGGTTTTGCGGCTTCTTGAGAACCTGATCAGGCGGACCCTCTTCCTGAATTACGCCGTCGGCCATGAAGATGACGCGATTGGCGACGTGATAGGCAAAGCCGACCTCGTGGGTGACCAGCAGCATGGTGCGCCCCTCGTCGGCAAGCTCCCGAATGACGCCCAGAACCTCGCCCACCAGCTCGGGGTCGAGCGCCGACGTCGGCTCGTCGAAGAGCATCAGATCCGGAGCCAATGCCAAGGCGCGGGCAATGGCGACACGCTGCTTCTGTCCGCCCGACAGCCGCGAGGGGTACTCGTCCGCCTTCTCGGCCAGGCCGACCCGCGCCAGTTCGGCACGCGCGCGTTCTTCGGCAGCGGCCTTGTCCATGCGCTGCACGACACGCAACCCCTCCATCACGTTTCCAAGGACCGTCATATGGGGGAACAGATTGAACTGCTGGAAGACCATCCCGAACTTCTGGCGCACCTTCGTCAACTCCCCCTCGGGGTAGTGGCGGGGCTTGCCCGGTCGCGCCTCTCCGATGGTTTGACCGGCGTGGGTGATCTCGCCGTCCGTGGGGATCTCCATGAAGTTAAGGCAGCGCAGGAATGTGCTCTGGCCCGAGCCCGAGGCACCCAGGATGGCAATGCAGTCGCCCTGCTTGACGACGAGGTCCATGCCCCGCAGAACGTGGTTGCTCCCAAATGTCTTCTCAAGCCCGCGGATGCGCAGGATCGGGTCGTCGCTCATGGTCTCAGTCTCCTTTGGCCAGGCGGCGTTCGAGGGCATAGGTAGCGCGCACGATCGGGTAGAGGATCAAGAAGAACGCCAGCGCTACAACGGTATAGGCCTCGATCGGGTTGTAGTTGAGCGAGGCGATCAACCGCGCCTGATGCAGCAGGTCGGCATAGGCGATGGCCGAGGCAAGCGTCGTCATCTTGAAGATCTCGATGCTCCGGTTCGTCAGCGCGGGCAGCATCCGGCGCACCGCCTGCGGCAGGATGATGCGGCGCATGATCTCATCGTACCGCATCCCGATGGCGCGGCCGGCTTCCCACTGACCCGGGTCGATGGACTGGATTCCGCCGCGGAAGATGTCGGCCGAGAAGGCAGCGGAGTTCAGGCTGATCCCCAGGGCTGCGGCTAGAAGGGGCGTAATCTGGAACGGGACCAGGATCGGAAAGGCGAAATAAAACCAGAAGATCTGCACGAGGACCGGCGTGTTGCGGAAAAACTCGACGAAGCAGGCCGCGGGCCAACGGAGCGCGCGCCTTTGAGAATAGCGCGCGAGCCCGATAGCCAGACCCATGGACAGCCCTGCTACCAGGCAGATCGCGAAAATCTTCAGCGTGCCGTAAAGTCCGATGAGTAGCGCGCCGCGGTACTCCAGAACCGATCCGAAAACCCATTCGTATCCCATCTCAACGCACCGTACTGTCGCCCGCGACGGCAAGGCGACGCTCGATCACCTGTACGCATAGGCTCAGTCCGAAAATGACGACGAAGTAGATGAGCGCCGTGACGGTGAAGACTTCGATCGGGCGGAATGTCTTCTGCGCCAATTCATTCGCCTGGTAGAGAAGATCCGCGTAGGAAACCGTTGCGACAAGAGTGGTGGTCTTCATCAGCTCGATTGCACGCTCGGTGAAGGCGGGGATCATCCGTTTCACCGCCTGCGGCAGGATGACCCGGCGCATCGCCTGAGGGCGTTGCATCCCGATGGCCCGTGCCGCCTCCCACTGCCCCCGCTCGATAGACACGATGCCGGCGCGGAACACTTCGGCAAAGAACGCCGAGGACTGGATGGAGAAGGTGATCGCCGCCGCCAAGAACGGCGTCATCCGCACGTCGATCAGGATCGGCAGCGCGAAGAAGAACCAGAACAGCTGGACCAGCGGCGGGGTCGTTCGAAAGAACTCGATCACGAAGCCCGCGGGCCAGGCCAGCCACCGCCGCGGCGACAGCCGCGACAGGGCAAGGCCCAGCCCGATGGGAAGACCGAAGGCGAGGGCCGTACCGGTGATCGCCAGCGTCCCGAGAAGTCCCTGCCAAAGCAGGCCGGAGTTCTCCAGGATCGGGGTGAAATCCCACTGGTACATGGTTGTCGTTCCCCGCCAGACCGATCAGGAGTCGTTGCGCACGATCGGCGGTACCGTCGCCGGGTCGAGGCCGAACTCAGTCAGGAAGTCTTCGTACCACTGCTGCGTTTGGCCTGAACTCGTAGTAGCCCAAGATCTGCTCGTTCACCCAATTCACGAAGGCGCTGTCGCCCTCCTGACGCACGGCGACGGACGACGGCCGCGACTCGATGGGGCTCGGCACCACGAGCTTTCCGGTGCCGAGGCTCTTGCGGGCCGAGATGAGCGGCGGATGGAACAGAGTTACTGCGTCGACGCGCCCGGCCTGAAATGCCGCGATGGCCTCGGCGTTGCCGGGGAACCGCTGGATATCCGGATCGGGCGTATGCTCGGTCAGGAAAGCGTCCATGCTTGTCGCCTGCGGGACGGAAATCCGGATCGACGGATCATTGAGATCGGCCCAGTCCGTCACCTCCAGATCGTCGCGCGCAAGAATGGCCAACGAGTAATAGAGCAGAGGGGTCTCGGGGAATGCCACGGCCTGACGCCGCTCGTCGGTCGCGTCGAGGACGTAGATCAGGTCGATGCGGTTCGCCTGCAATGCGGCGACGGCTGTGCCCCAGGTCACCTCGACCGGCTCAAAGGTGACGCCAAGGTTGTCGGCCATCGCCTGCCCCATGGACACGCCCAGACCGCCGGTCCAGTTTCCGGTGTTGATATCCTTGGAGTACCAGGGCGGGGCCTAGGTCACGCCGACACGCAGAACACCGTTCTCGAGGACTTGCGCCATCGTGCTGTCCTGCGCCTGCGCGGTCGCGCCCCATGTCATCATTGTCGCCGCAACGGCGGCCAGAATCATACGTCTTCTCATGATCGTCTCCCATGTTGATTAGGTGTCTGTCTTTGTCTCCGCCTCCACGAAGGCTTTGGTGGCTTCCAGCCCCCGCCGCATATGCTTCTCGATCTCGACCTCCATCGCGGACAGGTCATCGCCGATGGCTAAGCGGATGTAGTCATCGTGGCTTTCTCGCTTCGGTCCCTGAAGGCCATGGGCACGGTGGTGCGCGGCCCAATAAAGCTGCAACCGGCCCCGCAACCCGGTCCAGGTGTCCAACAGCAACCGGTTCCCCGATGCCTCGTAAGCCAGGCCGTGAAGGTCCAGTTCCGCCTCGATTGCACCCACCTCGTCCGCGCTATCGATGGCTGCCTGAAGCCTCTGGTTGCGGGCAATCAGTTCGGTAGCGAAGCTCGCGTCTCGATGCGACCAGACCTGTTGGAAGGCGAACTGTTCCAGACAAGTCCGCATTGCGTAGATATCGTTGATGTCTCCCACCGAGATGTCGACCACGCGTGTTCCGGTGAACGGAATACTAACCAGAAGTCCTTCGTCGCAGAGGTGACGCATCGCTTCCCGGAGCGGCCCCCGGCTGGCTCCCAGCCGCAGCGCAATCGCCGACTCGACGACCTGTGATCCCGGGGGCATCTCCCCGGTAAGGATCGCCCGACGTAGCAGGGCCGCGATCTGCGCGCTCATGGTCTCGCGCCTGAGAGACGACGAAATCACGGGGCAAACGTTATAATCATAATCATACGATAAGGCTGTCGTGTTTATTGAAGATTGTCAACAATCGGACCTTGGTATGTTCCTATGTGTGGGATCTATCAGATCTGGGATCGGCCAGTCTCGCCAATACCTCTTGGCCGAAGCGGCCATTCACCACTCGGCATCGAATGCCGAGATTGTCCGCGCTGCGCATGTTCAGACATGGCGCAGCGAACGGCACCTCATCCTGAACAACCGAAGCTCAGCCGGCTGGAACACCGGCGATATCTACGATCGCCAGTTCTGAGGTCGCACATCGCCGAGTTGATCCATCAAAGCCATTGCCCCATCGAAGTCCCTGGCCACGCCGTCCAGGTTCAGCAGATCGATCTTCTCAGCCGCCTCGTCCAACACGCTGCCGCTAAGGAAAATGTAGGCCTGCGGCTTCACGATGCGGATGGATATGACCAGCCTGGACAAGCCATCCAACGCATGATCGCCACTCGCGGAGATGCCGATGATGTCACTCTCGTGGTCCGACAGCCTCGCCATGATCTCGTCATGTGAGCGGTCGATCAGCAGGTCGATCTCCCAACCGTCCTGACGGAACAGATCCGTCGCCATCTGGATCCCGAGCGTATGGGTCTCGCCTGGGATGGCGACGAAGACGGCCGACTTCTCGGAGAAGAGCGGCGGGGATCGAAGCTGGCGGCGAAGGGTGCAGATGATCGCATACATCCGGTTGGTGCCGAGCGTCATCCTGGTGAAGGAGACGAGATCGTCTTCCCATCGCTGGCCCAGAACCTCCGCCGCTCGTCCGAGATATCTCAGATAGACCTGCTCCATAGAAGCCCCGTCCGTTCGAACGGCTTCGATGATGCGTGCCCCGGCTTGATCGTCATCTGACAGGAGAGCGTCGCAGAGATGATCTATCTGCTCGTCCAGAGGAGACTGGTGAACCACCACGCTTCCGCGTTCCTTCAGCCTTCGGAGGACCTCCTTGGAAAGACCCGTCACGGCATCTTCGGGCAGGTGGGACTTCAGCGCGCCGATCCAGCTGTGCGACTCGGCATAGAGGTCGAGGTTCAACGACCGTCCGTTTGCTCTTTCGTGATCCACGTCTGACCTCCCGTTGCGTCCAGCCCCACGACGGTATGCCGCGCGGATCTTCTGCAAAGCTCTAACACGGGCAGATTTTCTATCAAGAATTACATGGTGTTGGCTGGCAAGGCGGTCAGTATGACGCGGTGCAATCTGAACCCGCCGTTCGACGCTTCGCAGCGCTCGCACGCGATACGGGATCTGCTTCGAACGGCTCCGGTCGGGAAGATGACCGGTACATTGCCACCAGGTGGCTCGTGGAGGAGCCGCTACTCGACATCGGGGTGACGCGCGCCGTGAGGACTGCCTGTTATTGGTAAGGACGGGCCCAGGGATCCACTTGGTCGGCCGACGTCGCATGCGGGTCAAATATCACGATAGACAGGAGCGACTGTTCGTCCGTGCTGCAACGAAGATCTGCTGCGAGCCCGGTTTACCAGATGCTGCACGGAGAACGAATGTCCGTTCCTGAGCATCGCCTTACCTAGATCGAACGCTGCAGACGTACGGATCGCCTTAGTCCGGACATCCGCAAATGCTGCAAGCCCACTTCCTCCTGGGTCTTGGTCGAGGGTGGGCGCGCGGTTGGGTCGGCGGTCTGCGACGCACCTACTTCACCGCTAGTGTTTGCAGCCCGGCGAGGAAGAAGTCGATGGACGCCTCCACGTGCTCCTGGACCTCATCGTCTGGCACGACGGACCGGCGCCCCAGAAGCAGCTCGATCTGAAGGCTGCCGCGCAGCATCTCGGGCAACATCCGTGCGGCGAAATCCGGATCGGGCACGCGCAGCGTTCCGGCGCGATCCTGCTCGACGAGCCAGCGGGCGAGCGCGGCGCGCATCCGTTCGGGACCATGCTCCCAAAGCCGGTCCACCTCCTCGCTCGAGGTGCCGCCGATCGCGATGACCTGACGGAACACCGCCACCACGTCCGCGCGCAGCATCATCCGGGTGAACGCGAGCCCCACGTCGAGGAGCCAGTCCCGGGGCTGCGCGTCCTCCGCCGGTGGCCTGTCGGCAGAGGCCGCGATCTCACCGATGATCTCGTGCATGACGGCGCGCAGCAAGCCCTCCTTGCCGCCGAACTCAGCATAGATGTTGCGACGTGAGCCGCCGACCTCGGCGATGATCGCGTCGAGCGACGTTCCCTCGAAGCCGAGATCCACGAAGGATCGGCGGGCGGCACCGATCAGTGCGTCGCGCCGGGCGGTGCCGGGTCGTCGGGATGTCGTCCGGACGGTCTCGCTCAAGTCGACACTCCTCCTGGTTGACACGGTATCTAGGCTCAGGACTCATAACCAGAAGAGCACGGTTGCGGCGAGAGCGATGACCGAGAGGAACACGGTAGGAGATCTGTCGTAGCGGGTCGCGACTCGCCTCCAGTCTTTCAGACGTCCGAACACAATCTCGATCCGGTTGCGTTTCCTGTAGCGACGCTTGTCGTATTTGACAGGCTTTTCGCGGGACTTCCGCCCGGGGATGCAGGGCACGATGCCCTTGTCTACAAGGGCATCGCGGAACCAGTCCGCATCATATCCGCGATCACCGAGAAGCCAGTCAGCAGCTGGCAGACTGCTTACCAAAGCCCTGGCACCGGTGTAGTCGCTGACTTCCCCGGCGGTCATGAAGAACCGGATCGGACGACCGATCGCGTCGGTGACGGCATGGAGCTTCGTGTTCATCCCGCCCTTCGTCCGCCCTATCAGACGACCACGCCCCCTTTTTCGACCGCAGGCTGGAGGCCGTGCGGTGCGCCTTCAGGTAGGTGGCATCGATTGAGATCGTCTTGTTGTCAGGGGCCTCTGCCGCGAGCCCCGTCATGATCCGTGCAAAGACCCCCATGTCGCTCCACCGCTTCCAGCGGTTGTAAAGCGTCTTGTGCGGGCCGTACTCTTTGGGCGCATCGCGCCAGCGCAAGCCGTTGCGGTTGATGAAGATAATCCCGCTCAGAACGCGACGGTCATCGACCCGCGGCATCCCATGGCTCTTGGGAAAGTACGGTCGAAGCCGCTCCATCTGAGCGTCACTCAGCCAGTACAAATCGCTCATGTCGTGCCCCCAAAGTTCGGGAGCTTGAATCAGGCAACCTCAGAAGCCGCAACCAAATCAATGGGTCCTGAGCCTAGGAATGTGTGAAGCAAACTCTGCAATTTTAGACCCCGACGTAAGTTGAAATGAACGTCACATCTGTCCAGTCCTGATTTACCGCCGTGCGGTATGCTGGGGCGATTATGGCATCGATGCCGAGGTTCAAGCCGTTTTCGATCGATGTCATTGGTAAATCTGCCCCCAAAAAAGTTCTGTTGAAGCGGTATTGCAATCGCTAGATAAAATCCAGCTGTCAACAGCGATGCGGTGGAGGTTCTATCGACCACTCACCACAGCTGGCGGACTGCTGATCTTCCGATCGATCACTTGCCACCACAAAGTGGGGAGGCTGAGGTGCCCCTAGATTTGTAGACGCTTTGCCCCCTAACTTTGAGGCTAGGAGGCCGACATGGGGACGAGCAGTTACAGCGATGAATTCAAGCGGGATGCAGTCGCGCAGATCACCGAGCGAGGTTACCCGGTTAGGGAGGCTGCCCTGCGGCAACGAAGGCTGCTATGAGTGTTCAGTATGGGCCGGAAGCCTCAGTGAACACTATTGGCAATAGTGTTAAGTGTGCGAGCACCGCTCTCCATCGATTGGCGGGCAGGGGGCCGGTTCCGGTTTCCCCGCTTAACACCTTTTGGGTATCCTGTTCACCATGAGTGAAATGCGCCTCCACGACCCCGTCGGAAACCGGCTTTATCTCAACGCCGAGGAGCGCGCCCCCTTCCTTGCCGTCTTCGACCTCTCCGTGACCGGCTTCTCCGTGAGACGCTCCACTACATCAGATGCCGGCTCTCCGAGCTTTTCGAGATCATCTTGGCAAGTCTCCGACCGACCTTGCAAGGCATCCCCGATCAACTAGCTTCGCCGTAATGAGCGAACCCCGGCGCGTGCGCGTCCTCCTCCTGCGGCTCGTCGTACTGGCCGCCTTCGTTGGCGCGCTTTGGGCGGTGCAGACCGTCAACTGGGTCGTGGGCTACCGCCTGAACCCCGCCTTCGGGCTGATCCCGCGGCAGGTGGACGGCCTCGACGGCATCATGGGCATGCCGCTGCTGCACGGGAGCCTGGGTCATCTTGCATCGAACACACCACCGCTCCTCGTCATGGGCGCGCTCCTGGCGGCGACCGCGACCCGGGCGCTCGTCGCGGTGAATGCCGTCATCGTCGGGGTTGGTGGCGCGCTAGTCTGGCTTTTCGGCAGCACCGCCATCCATATCGGTGCCTCCGGCCTCGTCTTCGGATGGTTCGGCTTCCTCATCGCCCGCGGCCTCGTGGATCGCTCGCCCGTCACGCTGGGCGCGGCGCTGCTGGTCGGGCTACTCTACGGCGCGATGCTTTGGGGCGTCCTGCCCGGCCGGCCCGGCGTGTCATGGGAGGCGCATCTTTTTGGCGCCCTTGCCGGTGCCGCGGCGGCCGGGCTGATCCGAACCCATGTCCATGCGCCTTGGGTCCGGGAGGTCGAACGGCACCACAAGTAGCAACTTGAGACCATCGGCGCTTGAGCTCGAACTGTCTCGGGTCATCCAGCGGTTTGGGCTTGCTTTGTATGGGATAAGACGTCGAGGACATCCGATGCCTTCCATCATGACTTTCGATCGGACTGGATGCGGAGAAAGTTCTTCGCAAAGGGCTTCTTAGCGATTGGTGGCGGCTTCCGGGCTCTATCGAGGTCGGCATGGCGAAGGGGCTTTGCTCTAGCACACAATGCGGAGCGGCTTTTCGTGACTAATGGGAAGACAGAGCGCGCGCATGGCGAAGGAGAACCGCCTATCAGTTTGCCTGCAGACCAAGATGCCCGAGTCTCAGGCACGATTTTGGCGTTGTCAGGTGATATCTGACCAAGCCGGCCGTGTGCGCCAATCGACTGGAAACCCCATTGCGGTTCGCTCTTCGTCGGTGATCGTTTCGACCATCGCACGTGTTCGCGCAGGAAACGTCGTATCGCTCGCCTGATGGCGGAGAAGCAGGGCAAGGATCGCGAGGACATTGTAGATCCGGTTCGACAACTGGTTCTGCGCATCGGTCGCATCGCCACTGGGTTGAAGATCGCCTCGGAACCTCTTGAAATTCAACAGTCGCTTTACCGTCCGACGGTTCCACAGGCGTCCGTGATGAGCACAGATATTCCGCGTGTAAGTTAACAACTGCAGTGTACCGATCATCGTATCTTGCGTCGGAAATCCCAGATCCCGGGCTAGGGCGCTTCGAATGCGGACATCCGCCGTGGCCTCAACCCACTTCGACAGCTCGCCGAATGTCATCAGTTCGCTCACCATCCAGAGCGGGGGCAGGTGAGGCCGGTCGTATTTGCTCTTGTAGTGTTCGACAAAGACCTCCCGGCTCTCACGGACACGGTCCGTCAGGGCGGCAACGCGCCGTGCATGGGTCCATGGGTCGAACAGTTCTGGTTGGAGGTGGGCGTGCGCGCCGTGGGCCAAGACGACACGGTTCGTCCAACGGGCGCGAATGGCGATCTCGACGCGCTCGATGGCTTCGGTGACAAGCAGGCGAAGTTTTCGGTCGAATGTATAAAGATCAACGATCCGCTCTAACGTCGTCTCGTCGCGACACCGCTTGGAGCGAGTCTGCCCGGGGGGAGGCGTTGTCTCGAAGGGCAGCCAGTAGGCACTGAGGCGGTAGTATCCCACCGTCTCGAAGCCAGCGACGGGCGAGGGGTTCGGAGTTGATCGTCATACCGCGCTGCCGCAGCAGTGCGATCTGGTCGTAGATCTCTGTTGCCTGCTTCTCGAAATGCATAGGGCCTTCCCGATTTCCAGGAAGGCCCGAATGAGTAACCCCCCGATGTTGAGCTCCCGAAGGGCGCCTAGGGGGTGTTGTCTCGTGTTAGGTAGGCTAACGCCAACCCTCGGTCAAGATCGTGCAATTTCCTGCTTTCGACGGTTTGCTGGCTTCTTTGTTCCATTTGTCGCCACTCTGACCTGATTGAGCATGAAGAGCGCGGTGAGGATGGCCTCGTCGTCCATGCCCGACTCTCAAGCGTCTTGCCGGCCGTACGCGGCTGCGACGGCGGATCTTTGATCGGTCTGCCAAGTGGGGCGACGTGGAGCCGCGTCCCCCGACACGGACGGCGAAAGCGGCCGTTCGCTGCGAGTGCGAACGATGGCCCCCAAGGACTGAGTTCGCCGCATGCTAGGCGATGGGTGCGCTACAAGCAGTATCGCCATTCCCCGAGGTTGGAGGTCGGCGATCCAAAGATGAGCATCGCAGGGGCACTAGTGGCGGGTTGGCAGGGCGCGATCGTTCGATGACGCTCCGCACCTAGCGATCGATTAGTCAGTATTGCGTCTACCGGTAAACACCCGACGGCTACGCCACATCCACCTAAGGATGTCTAGGAGCCACGAAGACTTTGGCGACTTCCGGACATTCGTTGCTTCCACGAGCCTTGATGGCCCCAGACAAAAAGTGGCCGTTCGTTAAAATTGGAAAAAATCTTGATGCTTGGAAGCAGAAAGTGGCTCGTTTATGTCAAAAAGTGTCCAATGCGCCAGCCAACGATATACTGACGAATATCACTGTGTCGTACCAAGGTTTGTACGGTATCGAGCACCACCCGTGCGTTCTCCCCTTCATGCCGGATCAAGTTCCGCAGGATTACACTGGTTGCTTTTTGGCGGACTGTTTTCAGGGAACCCACACTCCACAAACCGGTAATCGCACCTGCAGCCACCTCAATGTGGGATCGCATGTCCGCACCCGACTGTCCTAAAAGTGAGCAGAACAGCGCAAATTCGCCATCCGACAGCTCGCCCGATGCGAGCATTTCGGCGGCTGCCAAGACTCTTTCGGTGTTGGTACTCAGTGCCTCTTCACCCAATTCGCATAGGTATACGGTGCTCGTGACCACGACCTGAATAGGCAACTTGTTGACTTTTTCCAAATGAAACAAAAGAGCCTGTATCCAAGTACTTTTGTTCTTAAATAGCCCCTCCGCCCATTGGCGAAGTTGGAAATCGTCAGAAATTAGGACTCGGCCAGAACCGTCTGATGCAAATATATCGTCGAAGAACCCACCGCCTTCCTCACGGCGAAAACGAATTATGGCGTCGTCTGGGTCTACCTTTGCAACTGCGGAAACCAGTTCGCACTCCGATCTCAACCATTCGAGATCGGCTCGCATAAGATCGATTTTTTTATTAACCTCGTCCTCCGTCAAATCGGACAGGATGAGATGCCCATCGCGAACCGCAATACTCCCCGCTTTGCGAGTGCCCGTATCAGATTCAAAAAAGCTTGAGTTTTCCACCTCTTGAAGACGTCTCGCAAAAATATCGATTGTCTCTTGCGTTACTCCGATTGGACCGAATTCCTGCTCTACGGCTGCGCAAACATCCAATCGCCGCATGAGATAACACGCAAAGGCGTCAGCAATCACACCCAGCTTCCCAGCCGCTTTAAGCGCAGTTCTGGCTTTGTCTTGATCTACATGCGAACAGGAAGAAACCTTCGGAGAAAAGCCACACTCAGCTTTGAGGCCAAGAAATGCATCTATTGGATCAATTCCAAGATGATACCCGAGAATATATATCGGGTATGAACCTTCGTAATACTCTCTTGCCTTGCCTTGCGAATACTCAGCCCGTTGCTTGAGCATTGCCTTCATTTCATCAAGGCCATCCTCCCGCTCAAAATTCACGGAGACTGATTTGAAACCAGAAGCTTCGGGGAACCGTTCCTCGAACTGCGCCATAACCATGTGGAAGGCAGCCAATGCCTTGTGCTTGACACTTAAAATTCGTGCTTGCCCCGCCCCCTTGAGCGGCCAATCAAATTCCTCACCGGTTGTCATATGTGATGCAGCCTGAGCAACAGGATGGCCCGGCGCGATATTACCATTCATAAGAGGGAACAGCTCTTCGTCGGTCTCGATCGTGAAGGCCTGCCTGCTACCGTCAGGCTTCAGTACTTCGAATGTTGAATTCTCTTGAATCGATGTAACGTCCAGGTCATCGTTAGTTCCGGGAGGTCGGCCAAAAGCTAGAACACTAGAACTTAGCGCCATCCAAGCCTGATGATTATTCTGGTTTTCGCAAAACAGACGATAGGCGTAGCTGCGAGCTCTGTCCACCTCGCCACAAAACACAAGCAGGTTCACATATCCTCGTCGATCTTGTATTGTTCCGAACAGCTCGCGATCGTTTAAATCTTTAACAAGTCTCTGAATTCTATTCCGATCATTGGTCCGCAAAAGTGATTGCACATGCCATTCGAGGGCACTGATCGAGTGAGGGTTTCGTTCAAAGAGCCTTCTTGTGAGAGGAACCGCTTTTGCGACTTCCCCACTCAAGTACGCTACGTTGGCGCCAAATTTCCAACCGAAAACTGAATTCTTGACCTCTGGCGATAACCCATCACTGAGCTCTTTGGCCAAACTACCTAAATGACCGCGCAAGCATGCGTCACACAAGGTTTTTAATGCCGGGCTCTCTTTCGAAAGACTGACCTTTTTCCTAAGCAGATCGGTGCACTCTCGAAAATAGCCGCGTGCAAGCAGCTCATCTGCCGTCTGCAGCAGCGTAAAGAAATCCCAGCCATCTGCGTCTTTTAGAGAGGCAAGCAACTTCGTTTCCTGTGACGAATGATCAGGGTCCTTGACAGGGAGCTGTTCGAAAACCTCCTTTTCTGTGCTGACCACGAAAGCGCGATCGTATGCAGACTTCAAGAGAACAAGTTCAGGTGCTTTTGGCGCAACTGTTACTAATTCCTCAAATGCCTCATCTGCCGCATTTTGATTCAAGCTATTAATGCCAATCCTAGCCTTTGCGGCAAGCGCATGAGGCAAAAACCCCTCGGGCACCTTCATCTTTAGCGCGGAATTTATTCGAGCTAGGGCCTCAGCTTGTCGCCCCGCTTGAGCTTCTAGTTCCGAAGCCATCACTTGAAGTTCGCAAGATTCTGACAACGGACGAATTAGTTCTAGAGCCTCATTATCCTTGTCCTCTTGGAGGAGAAGGACTGCGCGAATTTGCGCAAGATCCATTGTCGATTCTGGAAACTTTTCCAGTACTCTGTCAACGAGGAGAGCTGCCTCCACAACATTACCAGATAGTCGAAGCGCAACAGCGGCGTTGTTAGCTTCAGACGGTAACAGCAGTTTATTAGGCGGCCGCTGTTCGAGCGACTTTACTAGGTCGCAGCGAAGAATTTCAGCGCTTTTTGTAACGTTCTCTTCAAATCCATCCGACATCTTTGCACCAAGCAGAAATGCTTGGTTGCGCTTCATGTCATCTAGTATGGACAACGACCACATCCTAGCAACTGCGTCGTTGTCAGCGTTGTCGTCGAACGCTTGGCGTAAATCATCGACATATTCTTCCGGACGATTCTCCCGAAGATACTCCAAATACGCTGCTTGGACATCGGGAGAGGCATGCGAAGCTTCGCAAACCTTTCTGGCATCTATATCTTTTCCCAACCTCCTCGCCGCAGTCAATACAATACATGCAGCGAGATCTCGGTGATCTCCTTCAGAGTCTAACACCGCGAAGGCTTGCTCCACAGCCAGTTCGGATGCTCCGTCAAGCAGCTCCGCTAGAGCTAGTCCGGTCTTTGCCTTATCGTCCTCGGGGCAATGGGCGTGTGCGACTCTCAAGGAGGCACTGGCTTCTTCCAGTTCGCCTATGTTTTGCTGAATGATACCAATATTGAAATTAAGACGAAAAGCAAAATAGCCAAAAGCGTAACGCGGGTCTGCCTTTAGGTTAGCAAGGAGGGATAAGGCAGTCGCTTATCTCCTTTAATGGCCAGCCCACGATACTCAATAATTCGCTTGATCTCTTCTCGATCATCTCCTTCAGAGTCTTCGGATGACAAGTTTTGGTAACCTAAAGCCGACGATAAAGGCTTCTCATTTGTAAGAAGCCCTTGCATCAACTCGTCGTTAGACGACGCCATGAAAATATTCGTCGTACGCTGGTCCACTACGTTGTTGTCACCAGAAATTTGTGCCGATTGAGTATTCTTGACGCTCGAGGACTGAAACAGAGACCTTATGTTCGGGAGGCCAAATCTCATTTACTATCTTTTCGCTTGCCATTTTGAATTTCAGATGATTGATTTACCGCGTTGTGTTGACCAGACACTTTCGCGTTCTGTCGGTTTTGTAATGAACTTTTGGTCTTGGCTTTAATAAAAGGCCTATGACCACCGCCATAGCTGCGACAATTCCAGCGATCCAATATCCTTGTTCTAGCATTGCAGATCCTTTTCCTTATCTAGAATCGACTTCAACGCAGCTGTGCCGCACCTCAAGATGTTGTATCGTAGTATCTCTGCTTCGCTGGGTATAGGCAATGCAATGTCACAACCTTGGAGGATAGGTGGACGGCTGAATGTCATTGCCACGACATCAAGAGCAACCAAAGGGCGGCAGTGGAGAATCTGGACGTAGACACTTGGTGGCGGCGTTAATGGCAGGAATGGGCCGCGCTCTATGAGCTGCGGGCATCTTCCGCCTCCTCAACCTGACTCGTGCCTTCTCCCAGGATCCGCATGTAGGCCGCGTAGGCGTAGATGCGGCCTCTCGCCTTTCCCGTGATCTCCTCGACGATGCCGACCCGTTCCAGCTCGCGCAGCGCAGCATTCACCGTCGGGGTCGTCAGCTTCGTCTCCGCCACGAGCCGCGGCGCCGAGGCGAAGGGGTTGCGCTGCAAGAGTTCGTGGATCCGCAGCGCCGAGTGAGCAGCCGCCCCGCCCTCTGCAATCCGCGCGCGGTCGGCTTCGAATAGCGCTGCAATCCGCCGGGCCGCATCGAAGGCCCGGTTCGCCGTCTCTGTGACGCCGAGCAGGAAGAACTCGAGCCACGCCTCCCAGGCGCCATTCTCGCGCACCTCCTGGAGGAGCCGGTAGTAGGTCGCGCGGTTCTCCTTGAGATAGAGGCTTAAGTAGAGGAGCGGATGCTCCATCCCGTCGAAGACGCAGAGATGAAGGGTCACCAGAAGGCGCCCGATCCGCCCGTTGCCGTCGAGGAACGGGTGGATCAACTCGAACTGGACGTGGATCAGGCCGGCCTTGATCAGGGGCGGTAGGTTGGAGGCGTCCTCGTGGAGGAAGTCCTCGAGATCGCTCAGGCAGGCGTCCATCTCGATCACGGGCGGCGGCACGTAGAGCGCATTGCCCGGGCGCGTGCCACCGATCCAGTTCTGCGAGCGGCGGAAGGCACCGGGGTCCTTCGTCGCGCCGCGCCCTGAGTCGAGAAGCCGCTCGTGCAGCTCCCGGATCAGGCGCAGCGACAGGGGCAGCTCCTTCATGCGGGCGAGCCCGTGCATCATCGCGTCGACGTAGTTCGAGACCTCCCGCACGTCGTCGATCGGCACGCCGGCCTTCGCGTTCTCCTCGAAGAGCAGCAAATCGGTCAGCGTCGACTGGGTCCCCTCGATCTGGGACGAGAGCACGGCCTCCTTGCGGATGTACATGTATAGGAACAGTTCTTGGCTCGGCAGGAGCAGGGTCACGCCGTCGAGGCGTCCCAAGGCCCGCTGCGCGTCGTTCAGAAGGCGTAGGAGGGGCGCGGCCTCCACGGGAGGATCGGGTGGCAGGGGAGCGGGCACGAAGGCCCGCACGGTCTCGCCGCCCGCGATGGTCTCGACATGGTGTCCTGTCTTCCGGGGCATAGCGTCCTAGTAAAGATATTGGCCCAACTCTTTGCTTAGTAAGCCACGAAGTAAAGCCGGCTTTAATTGCTCAAGACTACGAACACGTCCTCCGCCGGCCCTACCGTGGCCCGGTTCGGCTAAATCTCGATCCCCTCGGCGATCACCAGCGCGTCCTCCAGCTCCACCCCAAGGTAGCGGACAGTGCTGTCCATCTTCGTATGGCCCAAGAGAAGCTGCCAGGCGCGCAGGTTGCCGGTCTTTTTGTAGATCTGTGTCACCTTCGTCCGTCGCATCGAATGCGTGCCGTAGGCCGTCGGCTCCAGCCCGATGGACGTCACCCACTCCCGGAGGATCCGGGCGTACTGCCGTGTCGAGATGTGCAGGCGCTCGTGGAAGCGCCCGGGCCAGAGGTACTCGGACCCGATCATCAGCGGCTCCTCCATCCACCGGGCGACGGCCGCGCGCATTCCTTCAGTGATCTCGAACCGGACGGGCTTCTGCGTCTTGCTCTGTAGGATCGACGCACGCTCCCTGATCTGCCCCGAGGCCATTACATCGGCCACACGCATGCGAACGAGGTCGCAGCCGCGCAGCTTGCTGTCGATCGCCATGTTGAAGAGCGCGAGGTCGCGGTGGTTCTCGGCCAGCTCAAGACGGACGCGGATCGCCCAAACGTGCTTGGGCTTCAGCGGCCGCTTCTGGCCTACGATGCGGCCCTTGTTCCAGGCGGGGCGGCAAGCGCGGATCGCAGGAAGGTTGGAGGTGACCATGACTGATCCTCCGCCATACCGACCAACCTCAGCGCCGACTCAGTGTCGGCGACCTATGATACCATGCATCGAGTGAACGGCCGCTCCGAGCCCACAATTACAAATGCTGCAAGTTGCACCGAGGTCAGCTATGCACAGGGGACCGAACTTCGCAAAGCTATGCGAGCGAACGTGATGGAAGGGGCTGTTCTGACCGTAGTTATCTGTCCAAGCCTCATCATCTGTCTAACTAATCTCCTTCAAGCGCCGCCGACATCTCGGCAAAGGTCCCAAGTTCCAAAATTGGATTAGTCTCGCGAATTTGTTTTCCGTAGTAGGTCAACCATCTGTTACCAAAAAGATTGACGAATGCACTCAATTCTTCATTTACTTCGTCGTCGCGGTAGAATGAATACCACCCAGAAAACTCCATGCTGTCCGGTCGAATTTTCGTGGGCATGTTGGGATTCAGATAGACCACGCCCTCCGTATGTTCGTCCGCATAATTGTCGCCCATGATCTTGGCTAAATTAAACAGCATGGTTTTGTGACCGAACAAGGGCTGCTGATCCATCGCGATCAAGATCAGAGACTTTGTGTCGTTGTTGCCGAAGGTAGCTTTAGACTTCTTAAGCTGCTTTCGAGCCTGTTTTATTCGTTGTTCTATGGAGCGACGCACGAGCTTTCGCATGAGTGTTGCCGCAGCCTCCGGCACTGGTTCGCCACGCCAAAACACCCCCATTACATCAGACCCCGTACATCCAGAGTCGATGTAGGTTTGCGTCAGTTGCTTGATCGCGTCAGGGCCGGAGAAGATACCTTCCAATGTCTTCAGTTCAGCAATGACATTGTGTTCTTCCCAATAAGTAGTCCGCATTTAGCGGCATCTGTGATTTATTTTCGATCAAGTCAGATATCTTCTTGCCACCGAAGTCAGCGACAAAAGCGTCGAACGTAATTTCGACGTGCAACGGCTCGGGACGCTCTGACCACGGCTGAGATTTTCTATGTTTTGATCATATTACTCTCTCCGCTTCCGCGCCTTGGTCTCGGATCGTCTTTTCTTGAAGTTTTCGAACACGCGCACTTTTCCTTTTTCCACTACCCAGACTGCGAGGACGCGGAATGGTTTATAGTGGCCTGGCCTTTCTACGCTTCGACTTCATCGCTGCAGCGTTCGCGCATCTCTTGCAACATTCGGTTCAATTCGCCGGTTCGACTTATCGTTACTGACTCAAGTTCGCTGGAATACACCAGCGGTGCCATAGAGCCTCCATCAAACTCCGCCGCGGCAAATTCGGCCTGCGACTTGGCGTATTCTTCCTAATTTCGGCGTAGTCTTCAAGGTCGCAATCTGTCGTTCCTCTATCCACCCTGACCGCTCAAGTGCGGCTATCGCGCGTTCCATCCGTTGTTGTGCGACGCTTACACGTCTATCGGCTTCCACATTCATTTCCAACTGCGACATGTGAGTGCTGTCGATTACTTCAACAGCATTTTCAACAAACGCTTCTTGCTTGGTTGTAAGCACGCTCATGAATTGCGCGGAGTCGTCGCGGGCGTGTTTCGCTAGGTTGGGGTCTTTGCCGAGAGACTTAAGCCGTTCCATCACTTGAAGTGTAAGCATGTTGTCTTTGACATTGGCCTTCTTTCGGGCCGCGGGAAGAAACTTGTTAAGCCATGCCGTGCTTGCGGGCATGAACACTGACCGGAAAAGGTCAGTGGCGAATCCCATGGTAAACCCGATGAACCATTCCATTAGTAGAAACCCCGTGTTGGCGACCTCACGAAGCTACTGGAATCACTTTTGATAGACACGAACTTCCTGTAGAAAACGAGTAAGACGGCCATCTAAGTGCGAAATGGGCTCGTCTATTCCCGTTGGCTGCCTCTAGAGCGGGTGACTGCTTTAGGCTCAGGCCCCACTGATTTGGTTGCGGCGACCGAGGTCGGCTGATTCAAGCTCCCGAACTCGGGGGCCGACGATGAGTAATTTGTACTGGCTGAGCGAAGCGCAGATGGCACGGCTTCGACCGTACTTCCCCAAGAGCCATGCGGTGCCGCGCGTCCGTTGCCCGGCAGGGTATCGCGAAGTAATGTTCCGAGAGGGACGACTGTCGCGTTCTGAGCGGGATTATCTTCATCAACCGCAACGGCTTGCGCTGACGTGATGCGCCCAAAGAGTACGGCCCGCACAAGACGCTCTACAACCGCTGGAAGCGGTGGAGCGATATGGGGGTGTTCGCCCGGATCATGACTGGACTAGCAGCGGAAGCCCCTGACAACCGGACGATCTCGATCGACGCCACCTACCTCAAAGCACATCGCACGGCTTCCAGTCTGCGGTCAAAAAAGGGGGGCGTGGCCGTCTGATTGGGCGGACGAAGGGTGGGATGAATCCTTGCCCGGCAGGTGATGCCTGCATCACCGAGAGGAGCGAAGCTGCATGCCGTCACGGATGCAGTCGGGCGGCCGTTCAGGTTCTTCATGACTGCCGGGGAGGTCAGTGATTATACCGGAGCAAGGGCATTGGTGAGCAGCTTACCTGCCGCCGACTGGCTTCTAGGCGATCGCGGTTACGACGCGGGCTGGTTCCGCGAAGCCCTTGCAAACAAGGACATAGTACCCTGCATCCCCGGGCGAACGTCACGCGGCAAACCCGTCAAATACGACAAGCGCCGCTACCGGAAACCCAACCGGATCGAGATCATGTTCGGCCGCTTAAAGGACTGGAGACGCGTAGCAACCCGCTATGACAGGTCCCCCACAGTGTTCCTCTCGGCCATCGCCCTCGCCGCTACCGTACTCTTCTGGCTATGAGTTCTGAGCCTAGTACTCTCGGCGCGGGAGGGGAGGGGTGGGTCAACATTGTATCCATTCTTGTAGCTGAGATTGCGGGCGTTCTATCCCATCAGAGTCGGTTTACCCTCCGCGGGTAAGCCATTGATCTGAAACCGACGCATTCCGGTTCAGTTTCAAATTTTTCAAATTTTTTCAATGGGCCTTTCAGTGTCTTAGCTGTTGCATCGTTCCTTTCTGGTGTCTCGGTTTACATGCCGGTTTACAGACTGGCGTCGTTCACTTCGCCATCGACGCCTGAAGCTTGACCAAAATCCCATCAGTTTCAGTCGTGCTGACCATGGCATAGTGCTCGATGACGTTGGCGGCATGACGCACGCTCCACCCCATGTGAGTTGCGATTTCACCCAGGCTCAGACCTGCATTCAGCAGGCGCGTCGCGGCCGTCCCTCGCATGTCCTGCAAGGTTCTTTCCCGACCGTCTTCAGACTTCGGAACACCAGCCCTTTCGCGCCAGTACATCACTGCATTGGAGGCTGCGCGTGCGGTCAGTGCTTTACCGGACGCTGAAGCAAGAATGAAAGTTCGGTTGCTCGGGGTCTGGTCGATGACTGTACCCAGCTCGGCCGTTACCGGAATGTAGGCATACTTGTTACGCTTCCTTGTCCTTACCCTAAGTCGCCGTCCGTGCAGCGTAAGCTCGACCTGTCCTCTGTGGATTTGTGACAGGTCATGAGGACGCAGCCCCGTTTCACATCCTGCTACAACGATCCTACGAACCCAGTCGGGGGCCACATTTTCAATCATGGCACGATCTTCCGGGGTCCAAACGATTTCCGCCCGCTCTGCTTTGTAGATCTTGTGAAGCCGATCACAATGATGGCCCTCGATCAGGCCTTCATCTCGGGCCCAGTTCAAAATTCGAACGGCTACGGTGCCTGCATAGTCATGCAAGCGCGGTGAATGAGCCCACTTCTTCCTCCACTTGTTCATTTCGGCTCGCGAGCCTGGAATTGCGAACAGCGCGGCTGGATAGTCTGCGAATTCTTCAGCGAACCGAAGAGCCCATTTCCGATAATCAGCGCGCGTCCGTTCCCCTTTTGGCATGGCTGTGCTGGAAAGGAAGTCGTCCACCATCTCTGGGGTAGAGTAAATCTCTGGCTTCGGTGTTGTGACAGCCGCCGCGTACGCCGTGAAGAATTCAGAACATCCAGGATGTGGACTACTGTCTTGCCAGAATCTTGGTCGGCCACGCCATGCATAGAAATAGTAGCGACGCGTTCCATCAGCGAGACGCTTAGCGACACGATGTACGCCACTTGGAGCTTTAGCTGCCATTTCGCGCCCTCCTTGCCTCCAGCGGGCGTCAGCCGGTACGACTGAAGCGCTCACCGCCAGCATTCCTTGCGCTGCGTCTAGCCTTATCCTGACGAGCTTCGGATCAAAGTAACCCGGGCGGCCCGGCACGTGACTGATGCGGAGAGTGCGGCACCAACTACGAAATGCATCGGTCGCGCCGGCATAGCCGTAGGCGCGCGCAAGCTCGTCCCCAGATACGGCTCCAATTCCAAATTGTTGTGCGTAGTATTCAAGTTCCACGAGGCGTTCCTTCAGAACTGGGCTCGCAGGTCGGAGCGTGTTCGCATGCCAGAGTCGTGTACAAGAGTTCTACTTCCTGTTTTGACAACATGGTAAGTTCGCCCGAAAAGGCGCTCGGAAGCCTTTTGCTGACGAGATTTACGTCAATTAAGCTAAGCAACGTCCGCGTTCCAACTGGAACTCGCGGAGGTCATCTGCTGGTAACCGTTGCCTTGAGCCATCTGGCTCAATCGATACTGCGATCCATCTTCCAGGCATGAAGAAAAGTGGACGCTTCATCGATGGAAATAGTTTAAGAAGAACATCGATCTCGATGACCGAAGCCAAGATTATCGCTTGAGAGACGTTTGTAGCGCCATCCGCCAACAAGATTTGAGCACATGCGATTTTTAAAAGGTCGCTATCCGAATAGGTCCACCTGCCGTTCGGGCCACTTGTGCCATCCCGGACAAGAAGCCTCTTGTCCGCCAATTTCAACAACAGTCCCGGGAAAGCCGAGAGTTGTCTCAAGGTGAGTGGCATCATGCCGTGGGTCAAGGTATCTCATGTCGCCACCGTATCAAGCTGATATGGAGATAGCTGGAGTACAATCGCGTGTCAAGGTGATACGAGGAAAATTGTGAGAAGCAGAGATTACCCGGCAGAGTTCGGCACCTTGATTGGGTGTCGGACCCCGGTTCGCTCGGACCGGTTGTGACCGCTTGGCCGTTTGACGCGAGATAGCCTCGCTCCATCAACTGGATGGTCCGCGGTCCTCGAGGTCCGGCAGGGCGTCGAGATCTCCGTGGACCGGCGGCGTCAGCGTGTATCGAACCCCGACACCCTCCTCATCGACGTGCGCGATCAGGGAGGTTCAACACGTTCGATACGCCGGAGCCGACCGCCCTTGGCGAGGATCTTGGCAAGCCGATGGCCTACTGTCAGTCTTCGATGGGAAGTGTGAGTATTCCGTGGAGATCCGAGATCATCGCGGCCATGGAAGCAACTTTCTTCTCCTGCCGGTCCAGCCGTTCGATCAGTGCGGTCCGTTCGGTCTCGTCCGACGTCAACAGGTCCTCGACGCTTGTCAGGAGCCGGGACAGGCGCAGGATCATGCCGTGGCCGTCTTGGTCCGACGTCGGGTCCAACAGGTCCAGGATCGGGTGCAGCTGGACGATCGCTCGGAGCAGTTCGTCGATGCCTCTCAGGATCTGGTCGGCTTCGGAGAATTGTTGATTGGGGTGGGAAGTAAGGTATCCGGCATCTTGGGTCTGTCCTTCGAAAGGTGGAAAATGATCTCTTTGTTTGGTGGCGAGACACCCGGATCGTCGAACCGGACGGTACGCGCGAGGTGACGTGCGAAGATCATTAGGTGGAGAAGCGGGCGAAGCTTGGCGACGATACCGGCGAAGGCCAGGCGCGCCTTAAGATGGCGGGGCTGCCAAGCCTCCCCGAGGGCGCCGACATAAATCTGGTGGTTTGCGTTGCGCCATCGTCGTCGCGACCCGTACCGATTATCCTTCGACGAGGGTGTATCGCCCGCCTGGTCGAACCATTGAGGCGGACAACTCTGGCAACGTGCCGGGTAGATCCATCCGGATTGAGTGCCGAAGATCTTCGTGGAGGCGGCTCGCATCGCCTCTCAGATTGCGAACCGGGGTTGGCGGATCGAGCACCGGCGCAGCGGACGGATCGAAGTGCCGGGGCAGGGGCAGCCCCATCAGGCGACAAAGGTGGCGCTCGATGCGATCCGAGAGGCGGCGCGACGCCGCCGGGACGAGCGCACGGCCGGTCCAAGTTTGGCAGACGACGATCGCGTGGACGTGCTGGCAACGCGCGTCAGTGTGACGGACCACCGTCCAAGGCAGGATCAGTGGGTCGACACCACGTTCCGACAGGTCTGTCGCGATGAGCTGGGTCAGCAGGTCGTCGGTCGCGGTTCGACTAGCCGGAAGCGAGAGCGTCAGGTGCATCAGGTCGGCGTCATCGAAACGTCGTTCGAGTTCGCCCCTGATCTCCCCGACATTACGAACAGGAAGTGTGCCGCCGATCACGCGCGCACCGGTTCTGCGAACATACTTGGCGACCGTATCCCGATCGACGGATGTGCGGACATGCGTGCGCATCAGTTATCCGAGTTGCCCTGTTGATCGGCGATGCGACTGCCGAGTTCATGCTCGATCTGTCTTTGAAGACGACGAACCTTGGTGAGCGGCAGGCCCTTTGGCGAGCGACGCAAAGCACTAGAAAGCCGGGCTTCAATTCTGCCAAGTTGTTCGTCTAGGGCGTGATCGCCACGTCCATGATCATGGGTCAGCATTTGAAGGATCAGCGCATTGCGTGTGGGGTAACCGCCCGTCCTTTGAAGCATGTCGAGATGGTCGCGAAGACTTTGCGTCATCCGGACCTTCACATTGACGATGGGATCGTCCCCAGCGTCGCGATCTTGTTGTTCTTCTGAAATGGGCATTGGTCTTCATCATCTTGTTTGCGATGAGCTGAAGATAGAATGCGGAGCGTGATCCAGCGATAGGGCCTGAAGTCTTAAGTGTGGATAGCGGGCATTTCCTTGTGAACCTTCAATCACGAATGCCCGGCTGCCTTTGATATGTGTTCGCCCTTTCTAGCAATGCGTCTGGCAGATCGAACGAGGGTAAATCTGCTCTCTCATTATTGAACGACGTCTTCTTCGCGAGGGTCTTCTCCAAGAACCTAGACGAGGGACCCATTCTAGCTCGAGGCCGCTGTTTTTATGCATTGGTGGAGGGACGGCGGGGAACGTTCTACTCCGCGCCCTCGCCCCCGTCGGCAGGTCGCTGCTACCCGGTCATTTCCATTGCAACGTAGTCATCGACGCTGGTCAGCTGTTTGCTGATCGCGTTCATGCGCATCGAGACTGCCGTGCCCCGCGGTGCGCTGCTTCCGGCGAAAAGCAGGTCCCGAACGAGGCTTCGATCGGGCGCGTGCCGCGTGGCGATTCTGGCGTTTCCCGGAAGTGACACCCCGGATCGTTGTCGGCGATCGTCTCTGCCGCCCGTCCCGCACACCTTGCACAGCCATCTCCCGCGGAGCAGCCGGCGGTCTGACCGAAGACCGGACAAGTTCCGCCCCCTCCGCCGGGCCGCGTCGCGTTCGCTGCGCATCCGGTCAGTCCGACCCTCGGCGGCGATGCTATCCGATCGGGCTTGCCGAACGTCCGCAATCGCAGCGTCCATGCGAGCAGTCGCGCACGCGGCGTCCGCCTCCGCGCGCGCAATCCGATCGGACAGTGCCGAACGTGCGGCCTCCATGGTCTCTCGACGCGATCGCGATGCGCATCGCGTTCCGTCTGCACACGATCGAGATCGACCTCCATCCGGCAAAGCTGCCCGAGGTAATCCTCGTGCAGCGTTGCGATCTCCGCCTTGGCGGTCACCAGATCGCGACGCATCGCGTCGTGTCCGGCCGTGGCTTCGGCCATGGCGCGTGTCCAGAGCCGTGCGAGCGTCAGGGCGGCGTCGTCGGAGAGGGACGCGGGAATCGGAATATCGCGGAGCGCATCCTCCTCAGCGCGTCTGGCCTTCCACGTCTTGAGCATCGGGCCGACGGTTCCGGGCGATCCACCGCCGATGGCGGCGCGCATCCGCTCGATCGTGGGCGTCTCGCCCGCGAGAAGAAGCTCGTCGCAGGCGTCGTCGAAGTCGGTCTGGGAAATGGGCACGGGGGTCTTCCTTCCGATGTCGTAAGGCGTTGGGCACTACATCCTACTATATCGTCCGCGCGGACCCGTCCGAGGTTGTCCACAGGAATCCGGATGCGGAAGGGAAGATCGTCGATCGCGGAAGGTGCAGATCCGGCTCATCCGGCCCATTCGCCGATGGAAGGGGCGTCGAGAACCAAGACTACTCTTCGACGTCGTGTCCACGGTCAGTGAGATGCTGTCGAAGGATCCTGCGGACAACTTCCGGGCGAGAGGGCGTGTCGTCCGAACCCGCCGAGATCCCGTCGATCGCATCGAGGGTCTTCTGATGAAGGCGGATTAGGACAGGCCGCGTATCTTTCGGTGGTCGGCCCATCTATCCTCCCCGGTCAAATTAATGCGGCGCGCTGACCGACGATGCCGCTCTATCGAATAATAAACGATATTGCCACTCGCGTTCGAGAAGAGTAAGCAATATTGTTTGAGGGAGAGCGGGCGATGCGGGAGCGGTAACTCCTACACCGCCCTGACCACAACGATCGTTAGGAGATCATCATGGCTACTACGACCGATACGACCCGGTCCGCCGGGACTGAACCCTGCATCTTCGCATCCAACGCGTTCCACGCGGTGACCCTGTCGCTGGCGGACATCGTCCCGCACGAGCGGTACCTCGGGGATATGGCCCTCGAGGACGGCGTGGACGTCGAGCGCGTGCAGGACGAGACATTGTCCGCGTGGGACCGGGCGCAGGCCGCGACCGCGGCCTTCCTCCGGTCGAACCATTCGGCACCCGCATCCGCCGATCTGGTCGCGGTCGCCGAGCGGATCGATACGGTCCTGTCGCTCAAGGGGATCGACTCCCGGGATGCGCTCTTCGGCGAGGTGACGGAGGTCATGGTCATGCGGTCGCGTCTTCCCATCGGCAGTCCCGTCGACGATCTGGTCGCCGCCGCGCTGCCCTGGATCACCCGGGTCGCGATCCATCAGGCCGTGCTCCTGCCCGACGATGTCGACGACCGGACCCCGATGGCCGCCTGACCGCGTCCCCGCGCCCTGCCCGCTTCCGTCGCGAGGCAGGGCGCATCGATCACTCCTCGTCATTCCAGTCGAGGAGGCCCTCATGGCCGTCCAACTCTCCCTCGCGGGGCTCGACCTGCCGCGCATTCCGCGATCCGTCGAGGCCGTGCGGCCCCTCTGGCACTACCCGCAGGTCTCGGGCTCCGTCATCTGCGAACACGCCGTCCTGATCGGCAGCGCGGGCGAAGCGCTCGTCGACAGCCTGCTGCTGCGGTACGGGCTCCTGCCGATGTGCGTGCCCGGCGGGCTCGCCTCCGACCGTATGGTCTACACCTCCGGCGGGCTCGTGCGCCTACAGGTCAAGACCTGCGCCATCCCGCGCGACGGGGCCTACGCGTTCAACGCGATGCGGGGATACCGGAACGCGCCGCAGGGGACGCGGGTGTACGACGTGGATGACTTCGACGTCCTGGCCCTCGTGGGCCTTGCGGACAACGTCGTGTGGTTCACCCACCGGACACCGCGGACGTTCCGCATCCTCGTCTCCGCGATCCCCGGCCTGCGGGCCGATCCGCGCGCGTCGCTCGAACAGGCTCTGCTCGGCCTCGGGATCGACCTGACCGCCGACGCCGCCGAGACCGTCACCCCCTGCGCCGCCTGACGCCGCCCGAAGGACCATATCATGACCAGTTCCATCGAAGCGCCCGCGGGCGCGCTCCGCCTGCCGTCCTCGATCTGCAACGCCGCCTGCTGCGGGAGGTCGTCCGCCGCGCCGAGGGCTTCCACGTCACCGGGGAGGTGGTCCCGGATGCGGGGCAGGACCCGGATCCGAAGCTGAGCCCGAACGCCAAATCCGCGGAAGGCGACCGCGGGTCCGGTCCGGTGGAGATTGCCACAGCACCCGCGGAGACCGAGGCCAACGATACCGATGCCCGGGGAAATGTGCCGAAAACTGCGAAGACGTCCCTCAAGGCCGCACTTGCCCGCCTGCCGTTCGATCGGCCGGTCGCCGAGGATCTGACGCCCGAGGAGATCCTCGCCTTCCTGGAGCGCGGTGACGATCCCTGGGCCGCGGGGAGCGGGGCGGAGGGACCGATCGAGATCGTCCCGATCCGCGATCTGCTCGCCGCCTGCGGTCTGGCGCAGGCCTTCGGGGAGGCAGCCGATCTCGACGCCCTGACGGCCCCCGGGCGCGATCACGCTTGATCTCCGTGCGCTCGGCGGCGCGTCGGGAGGCGCTGCACAAGTCGCTGGAGGACATCGTCCCGACCCATTCTGCATCTCGCCGGCCGGCCGGACGTCGAACCGCCGCTGATGGTTCTGCGGCTGGACGATCCGGTCACGACCGGCAGCCGCGATGGCCAGATCACCGCGAGGCGCGAGGGGGATCGCCGCCGGCAGGACGTCGATGTGGCAGTCGGGCGGAACGCGCCGATGCTGATCCTGGCCGGCGGGACGGACGCCCTGCCCGACGTCGCGCGGCGACTGGCGGTGCGCGTCCAGCCCTGGCCGGAGCTGACGGCCGGGGACATCGTCGAGATCCTGCGCGTGACGCATTCACGGACGGGGTGCCTGTCCGAGGCGGCGATCCGGTCAGCCCTGCCACCTGCCGAGCGGGCGGCGGCGCTTCCGACGATCCTCTGGGAGCGGGCGCTGACGGAGGTCTCCCCGATCCGGGTGGCGCGGCAGCTCGCCGCGTTCTGCGCCGAAAGTCCGAAGCCGAAGGGCCCGACCCTCGCCGATCTCCACGGCCAGCCCGCCGTTCGCGCGGAGCTGGAGGCGCTCGTGCAGGACGTGGAGGCCTGGCGGGCCGAGCAGCTCGACTGGTCCGAGGTCACCTCGAGCTTCCTGCTCACCGGCCCGCCCGGGGTGGGCAAGACCATGACCGCCGCTGCACTGGCGGGATCGGCGGACGTCCATCTGGTCTCCACGTCCTACGGCGCGTGCCAGGCCGCAGGGCATCTCGGAGACTACCTGAAGGCTATGACGGCCCGTGTCGACGAGGCCATCGAACGGACCCCGTCGGTGTTCTTCCTGGACGAGATCGATTCTCTTCCCCCGTCGCGACGAAGGCGATCGCTACAACAGTCGCTACAGCAGCCTCGTCGTCAACGCGCTGCTGACGGACCTGAGCCGCCTGGCCGAGGCCCCGGGGGTGATCGTGATCGCCGCGACCAACCACCCGAACCGCGTCGATCCGGCGATTGTCCGGCAGCGGGCGCTTCGATCGGCACCTGCGCTCGGCCTGCCCGACCGTGACGGGTGTCGCAGCGATCCTCGAGGGACACTTGGGGACGCAGGGCTCCAGGTTCGATCTGCGACCGATCGCCGACCGGCTCCTCGGTTGCACCGGTGCCGACATCGCCGCCGTGGTCCGCGCGGCCCGGGGCCTGGCGCGGCAGCGCGGTGCCTCCCTGTCCTGTGGGGATCTGGACGCAGCCGCGGATCGCATCGTGCCGCGGCCGAGCACGGACCTGCTCTGGGAGACGGCGGTGCACGAGGCCGGTCACATCGTCGTCTCCGCCGCCCTGGGCCTGGCCCCACCCCGTGGCGCGCGGATCACCGCGCAGGGCGGCGTGGTCGAGGTCGATCTGCCGCCGCGGATGACCCGGGACGCTCTCGATCGTCGCATGGCGGCTATCCTGGCCGGTCGGGCGGCCGAAGACCTGATCCTCGGCAGCCTCAGTCATGCGGCCGGCTACGGTCCGGTCTCCGATCTCGAGGTCGCGACGACGATCGCCCTGCGGATCGAAGTGGAATGGGGCCTCGGCGATCATCTGATCCACGCGCCGATCCCGCCCCAGGGCCGGGTGCGCCTGCCCGAGGGCCTGCGCCGCCGGGTGGAACGGCACCTCGCCGTCGCGGCACGTCGGGCGGCGGAGGTTCTCGCGGCGCACGAGGACACGCTGGTGGAGATCGCGCGGGCGCTTGAGCGCGAACGCGAGCTCGACGCGGCGCGGATCGCCGATCTCACCCGTCCTCTGCGCGGGGTTCATGAGCACGGGTCTGCCAACGCGCCCGCCTGCGTCCTGCATCGAGGGGGAAGCATCTGTCTTGAAACGCAAGGTCTGAAAGCTCGCGGAGAGCCCGATCGGACCGAAGGCCTCCGACTATCGGAGGTCCGGTCAGGCGGTGTCGACGCTTGAGACGCTTTTCCGACTTGAACGCAATCGGATAATGCTGCGACGCGAGAGCGGCCGTTCGTGCCCGCCGCGGCGAACGGCCGGAAGGAGCCCATTTTGACCAATGCTGCGAGGCGCACGAACGGCCGCTCTGGGGGAGCAAGGTGCGTTCCTGTCGGGCCTAGCTAGGTCCGTTTGTCCGTCCTCGATGCAGGACTGACCCTGTTGGGGCGGATAACCTGTTATGTAGAGTTGTTCAGGGAGTCCGCACCCATTCGGGTCAGGATAGACGCGTCATGCCGCGACGTTCGACGCTCCCGAGAACGCGACCTTCGGGCGGCGGAGGATCAGGAGAGCGGGGGCGGTCACATCCGTGTCACGGAGCGAGGCAAGGTCGGTCCGGCGGAGGGTCTCGCACGGCGTCGAGACGCTTTCCGCGATTTCCACCTCGACCGCCCCCGACAGTCCCGCCGCCCGGAGCCGTGCCGCGATCTCGTCCGCGCGTCCCGCTGCCATGTAGAGAGCGAGCGTCGTGCCGGGGCGGAGCATGTCGGCCCAGTCGGGATCGGCGTCGCCCGGCTTGCAGGTCCCGGTGGCGAGCACCAGGCGGTCGGTCTCGCCGCGCATCGTCAGCGGACGGCCCATGGCCGCGGCCGCGGCGGAGGCGGCGGTGATGCCGGGGACGATCTCGCAGGGGATATCGGCGGCGCGGGCAGCAGCCAGCTCCTCGGCGGCGCGGCCGAAGATGGACGGGTCGCCGGATTTCAGGCGAACGACGCGGCGGCCCTTCCGAGCTTCGGCCACGATGGCGGCATCGATGCGCGACTGGGGCCAGGCGCAGGCACCGACCTCCTTGCCGGCGAACACCCGCTCCGCGTCGCGGCGGGCCAGCTCCAGCACGCCCGGATCGACGAGGCGGTCGTAAAAGATCACGTCGGCTTCCTGCAGGCGCTGCACGGCGCGCAGGGTGAGGAGATCGCGCGCGCCGGGGCCGGCACCGACGAGGTCGATGCGCCCGCCCGCCTCCGTCCCCGGTCCGCCCGCGCGAATGGCGTCCTTGAGGGCGGCAGCCGCTTCGCGCTCGGCACCCGCGCGGAAGTGTCGCCACGGCCCGTCCAGCGCCCATGCCCACAACGCGCGGCGGCGCGCGGGGGGGACGTGGCGCGCGGTCGCATCGCGCAACCGGCCTATGAGGGCGGCGAAGGCACCGAGGCGCGGGTCGAGCATCGCCTCGATCTCGGTCTTGATCCGGCGGGCGAGGACGGGGGCCGTGCCTTCCGTCCCGATGGCCACAACGACCGGGTCGCGATCTACGAGGCTAGGCGTGGTCGCGTCGCAGAGCGCGGGGCGGTCGACGACGTTGACGAGCGCGCCCGCTTCCTTGGCAAGGGCATGCAGACAGGCATCCGCACCGGGCGACCCGGTCGCGATGAAGACGAGCGCGGCACCCGCGAAGGTGGCGGGCGCGATGGGGCTGGGATGGTGCGTTACGCGGCCGGAGGCAACGGCGGCGGCGATCTCCTCGTCGATCCGGGGAGCGGCGACCTCGATGGCTGCTTCGGTCTTGAGCATGAGCCGCATCTTCTGCGCGGCACCCTCGCCTCCGCCTGCGATGACGACGCGGCGGCCCGTAAGCGTGAGGAACATCGGGAAGGATTTCATCGGGTGGTCTCCGGGATGGGGCGGTCGGCCCAGAGTCTCGCGGCGGTCGCGGGCAGGCCGGCGGTGGCGAGGGCGAGGTCGGCGGTGCCGATCACAACCGCTTCGGCGAAGGGATTGCGCAGAGCGCCGGACCAGAGCGCGGCCAGGGCGGAGGCATCGTGTGTATCCTCGGCGAGGCGACGGGTGGCGGCGATCAGCGGCGGCAGATCTTCGCAGAACGGCGCGCCGTCGCGGCACCCGTCAATCTGGGCGGGCTTGCCGGGGTGGCGCTCGAACTCGCCGCCGCCGCCCTTGAGGACGGTCAGGCGGGGCAGGCCGAGCAGTGCTGCGGCATCGGCGGCCAGCGCGCGGTAGGGCGGGTGGAAGACGCCTTGCACCGAGGCGGGTGCGCCGCCGGGGTTGAGCGCGCGAGCAGCAGTGTTCATGGGCGAGCGCAGCCCGAGGACGTCGCGTAGCCGGAGGAGATCCACCAGCTGCGGCAGGGCGACCTCGACGGGAAGATAGGCGATGCCGTCGCGGGCGAGGTCGGCGGCGGCCTGCTGGGCGCAAAGAGCGGCGCGCAAGCCCACATGGGGAAGGGCCGCGCGGATGTCGGCGCGCCCGGCTTGGTGGCTGTTCCAGCCATGGAGGAGCACCGGTGCCCCGGCCTGCGCCACCAGCCGCGCGGACAGCAGGAACCATGGTACGCCGCGGGTGCGCCCGGCGGCATAGCTGGGCCAGTCGAGCGCGGGCGGGGGGCCGGGCCAGGCGGGCAGCGCGGCGCGCAGGCCTCGCACCAGTCCCGCGACCTCGGCGGCGTCCTCGCCCCGGTAGCGCATCAGCATCAGCAGCGCCCCGACCGCTTCGGGCTCGGCCTCACCCGTCAGGATCAGGCGCATGGCGCGTTCCGCCTCGCCCTCGGTCAGGTGACGCGCGCGTCCCGGGCCGCGGGCAAGGGCGGCGACAAGGGGGGCGAGCGTCATTCCGCCGCCTCCAGTCGCGCGCCCGCCAGGAGCGTCGCGATCTCCGGACGGCAGGAGCCGCAGGAGGTGCCCGCGCCCGTGGCTGCGCCCACCGCCTCCACGCTGTCGGCACCGCAGGCGGTGATCTCGTTCGCGCCCACACTCAGGCAGGCGCAGACCGTGGGGCCGGGGTCGGGACGGTTTCCGGCGGGCCGCCCGGCCAGCGGGCTCGACGCCTCGCCCAGCAGGGAGACAACATGCGCGCGCTGGAGGGCCACGGGCGTGGGCGCGACGAAGAGGGCCCCGGCCAGGCATCCGTCCGTGCGGAAGGCCAGACGGCGGCGGCCCTGCGCCGGGTCGCCGACATGGGCCAGTTCGGCCTCGGGGACGCCAAGCAGGCGGCGGGCGACGGCCTCCCAGTCGGGCACGGGGTCCGCCCCTGCCATCTCGACCTGCCAGCCGATCCCGGCGCGGGCGTGGGCCCAGTAGATTTCGTCGGGCAGAGCGTCTATGTCGGATCGCGCGAGCGAGACGGCGTAGGCGAACCACATGGCGGGCCATGCACGCGCGGCGACGCGGGCCGATTTCGACGCGGGCTGCCCGGAGACGGGGTCGACGACGGGCGGAACCAGAGCGGAGACGCAGGCGCGGGCGGCCGTCTCGCCGGACCAGTGAATCGGTGCGAAGGCATCGCCCGGGCGCACCCTGTCGGTAACCAGCGCGCGCAGCAGGGCCGTGCCGGTGGAGGCCGTCACCTCGACGATGGAGGCGGGGACGATGCCGCGCGCGGCGGCGTCCTCAGGATGGATCTCGAGATATGGCTCGGCCATGTGGGCCGACAGACGCGCGGCGGAGCCGCTGCGCGTCATTGTGTGCCATTGATCACGCACGCGGCCGGTGTTCAGGCGCAATGCGCCGTCGGCGGCCCGCGTGGCGGGGCGCACCGCCTGCATCCGGGCGCGGCCGTCGGGGGTGAAGAACCGTCCGTCGCCGAAGAACCGCCCCCCGGTGCGCGCCATGGTGACGGGCCAGCGGACCGGCTCCAGCGCGTCGTAGGCGGCGTCCGTCAGGTCGGCGAGGGCGGAAATGTCGAAGTCGGACCCGAAGCGCGCCGCCACCCCGGAAAGCGTCGCATGCTCCCGGAAGATCTCGGCCGGGCTGCGATAGTCGAAGGCAGCCCCGTGCCCCAGCCGCGTGGCGAGGTCGGCAAAGATCGCCCAGTCGCGCGCGCGCCTCGCCGGGCGGCGGCAGCACGGCGCGCTGGCGCGAGATGCAGCGCTCGGAATTCGTGACGGTGCCGTCCTTCTCACCCCAGCCCGTCGCGGGCAGCAGGACATGCGCCAGCCGCGCGGTGTCGGTACGCGCGGTGACGTCCTGGATGACCACGAGGGGGCACGCCGCGAGGGCCCCGCGCACGGCATCGGAATCGGGCATGGCGACGGCGGGGTTGGTGCAGGCGATCCACAGCGCCTTGATCCGGCCGTCGGCGCACCCCTCGAACAGATCGACGGCCTTCGGGCCGTCCGCCTGCGGCATGGTTGGGGCGTCCCAGAAATCGCGCACGGCGGCGCGGTGCGTCGGGCTCGGTCAGCGACAGATGGCAGGCCAGCATGTTGGCCAGCCCGCCCACCTCGCGCCCGCCCATCGCGTTGGGCTGTCCGGTGACGGAGAACGGGCCCATGCCCAACCGCCCGATGCGGCCCGTCGCGAGATGGCAGTTGAGGATCGCGTTGACCTTGTCGGTCCCTTGACTCGACTGGTTGACGCCTTGGCTGAAGACGGTGACGACCTGCTCGGTCCGGGTCCAGATGCGCAGGAAGGCGTTGAGCTCGGCGGGCGGCAGGCCCGTCTCGCCGGGTGCCGTGCGCGCCGTTCGAGCGCCGTCGTCGAAGCCTGCGACATGGGTCAGCACCCATTCGGTGTCGACGGCACCCGCGTCGTGGAGATGGGCCAGCAGGCGGTTGAACAGCGCGACATCGCTGCCCGGTGCCACGCGCCAGATGCAGATCGGCGATATCGGCGGTGGCCGTGCGGCGTGGGTCGATGCACGATGCGCATACCGGCGCGCGCGGCGCGGGCGGCGGCGATGCGCTGGTACAGGACCGGGTGGCACCAGGCGAGGTTGGAGCCGACCAGCACGACCAGATCGGCCTGCTCCAGATCCTCGTAGATCCCCGGCACGATATCCTTGCCAAAGGCGCGGTTATGGCCGGCGACGGTGGACGCCATGCAGAGCCGCGAATTGGTGTCGATATTGGCGGTACCGACGAAGCCCTTCGGCGAGCTTGTTGACGACGTAGTAATCCTCGGTCAGCAACTGGCCCGAGACGTAGAAGGCGACCGCGTCCGGCCCGTGCTCCGCGATGGTGCCGGCAAAGCCGCCCGCCGCCCGCGCCAGCGCCGCGTCCCAAGTCGCGCGCGCGCCGTCCGATCATCGGGTGCAGCAGCCGGTCCTTCAGCCCGACCGTTTCGCCCAGTGCCGTGCCCTTGGAGCACAGGCGGCCGTGATTCGCCGGATGAGCAGGGTCGCCGACGATGCGCAGCCCGCCCGCCTCGGGCGTGGCGATCACGCCGCAGCCGACCCCGCAATAGGCGCAGGTGGTGCGGATGCACGCGACGGCCGCTGCGGCCGCGCGCCAGCGCGTGCCGTCCAGCAGGATGCGCCCTGCCTCGACCCGCGCCTCGAAGGTGGGGACCGCGGCCTCGCCCGGCTCTCCGCTCGCCCGGTCTCCAGCGAGATGACCCGGTTGTGCAGCGGGCAGGTCACGGAGCGGCCGTGCACGATGCCCTCGCTGAGCGGGCCGCCCTTGTGCGGGCAGCGGTCGTCGAGCGCGAAGACCTGGTCGTCATGGTGCGGAAGAGCGCGACGCAGCCCCGCACCGTGCGGACCACGCGCGCGCCGCGTGGCGGGATGTCGTCCAACGTGCCGATGTCGACGAACCCGGTCATTCCGCCGCCTCCAGGCTCAGGTCCGCCAGGGGCGCGAAGGTTCGCGCGACGTCGCCCGCGGCCCGCTCCGCCCAGGGATCGTGCTGGAAGATTGTCTGGGAGAGGTAGAACCGCGTCGCCAGGGCGCGGCGTTCGTCCGGATCGTGCACGATGCGCTCGACCACCCAGTCGAGGCCGACCTTGTCGATCCACTTGTAGGGCCGGTCGAGATAATGCGCATCCTCGCGGTAGAGCTGGATGAAGGCCGCGAATCAGCTCCATCGCCTCGGCCTCCGTCTCGACCTTGCACAGCGGCTGGGTCTCCTTGACCTCCATACCAGCGGCCCCGCCGACGCCGAGTCTCGTAGCCGCTGTCGACGCAGATCGATGCCGAAGTCCTTGCACGTCGCCTCGGCGCAATTGCGCGGGCAGCCGCGACACGCCCAGCTTGAACTTGTGCGGCGTCCAGACGCCCCAGAGCGCTCTTCTCGAGCTTGACGCCCAGCCCGGTCGAATCCTGCGTGCCGAAGCGGCAGAATTCGGTGCCGACGCAGGTCTTCACCGTGCGCAGACCCTTGGCATAGGCGTGACCGGAGACCATGCCGGCGGCGTTCAGATCGGCCCACATCGCCGGGCAGGTCTTCCTTCTTGACGCCCAACAGGTCGATCCGCTGGCCGCCCGTGACCTTGACCATCGGCACGTCGTACTTGTCCGCCGCATCCGCGATGGCGCGCAGTTCGTCGGGCGTGGTCAGCCCGCCCCACATGCGCGGGCACGACGGAATAGGTGCCGTCCTTCTGGATGTTGGCGTGCAGCCGTTCGTTGACGAAGCGGCTCTGGTCGTCGTCCCGATAGTCGCCGCGGCCAGTGCGCACAGCAGGTAGTAAGTTGAGCGCCGGACGGCAGGTGGAGCAGCCAGTGGGCGTGCGTCCAGTGCAGTTCCTGCATCACCTCGGGGATGGTCTTGCAGCGTCTGCGCCAGGATCAGGCGGCGCACGTCGTCATGGGTGAGGTCGGTGCATGGGCACATCGTGCTTGGCCGTCGGTGCCTCGAACTCGTCGCCCAGCGTCAGCGGCCACGATCTGCTCGACGAGACCGGTGCACGATGCCGCAGACGGGCTGAAGCCTTGGTCAGCTGGCCCGCACGGCATCGAGCGTGTCCGCCCCGCCGTCGATGGCCGCGACGATGGCTCCCTTGGACACGCCGTTGCAGCCGCAGATTTCCGCGTCATCCGGCAAGGCTGCAACGGCCGCCAATAGGGTCCACTGGGCGCCCCCCCGGCAAAGGCCGGCCCGAAGATCAGCGTGTCGCGCATCTCCGAGACGTCGTCCGTCCTTGCAGGAGGTCGAAGAACCAGTTCCCGTCGGCGGTGTCGCCGTACATGCACCGCGCCCGACCAGCCGGTCGTCCTGCGATCACGAGGCGCTTGTAGATGCCCCGCGCGGCGTCGCGGAAGACGATGTCCTCGCGGTCCTCGCCGCTCGGCGAAGTCCCCGGCGGAGAACAGGTCGAGCCCGTGACCTTCAGCTTGGTCGACAGCTGCGGCACCGAGAAGGCGGCGGCCTCCTCCGTCAGCGTGGCCGCCGCGCACCTTTGCCTGATCGTAGAGCGGTGCGACGAGGCCGAAGAGCGCGCCCTCGATGCTCGACGCATTCGCCCAGCGCCAGAATATCCGGATCCGAGGTGAGCATGTGATCGTCCACCATCGATCCGCACGTCCCACTTCAAGACCCGCCGTCGCGCGCCAGCGCCGGCCGAGGGGCGGATGCCCACGGCCATCACAATCAGGTCGGCCGGAATCTCGCGTGCCATCCTTCAGGCGGATTCCCTCGACCTGGTCGTCCGCCCAGGATCGCCTTCGTGTCGGGCATCGGTGACACCTCGATTCCGCGCTTCTCCAGGTCCCGGCGCAGCAGGTAGCCCGCCGCTTCGTCCAGCTGCCGCTCCATCAGATGGCCGCCCAGATGGATGACCGTCACCTCCATCCCGCGCAGCCGCAGGCCCGCCGCCGCCTCCAAGCCCCAGCAGGCCGCCGCCGATCACCACGGCCTCGCGCGCCCGGGCGGGCGGCCTCGATCATGCGTTCCGTATCGTCCAGATCGCGGTAGGACATTACGCCGGGCAGGTCGGCGCCGGGAACCGGGATGATGAACGGATCGGAGCCGGTGGCCAGGATCAGCGCGTCGTAGGGATCCTCCCGTTCGCGGCCATCACGACCTTACGCGTCGCGGTCGATGGCCGTGACCCGCTCGCCGAAGCGGCAGGTGACGCCGTGCTCGTCGTACCAGGCCTGCGTCATGGGTGACGATCTCCTCGTAGGTCTTCTCGCCCGACAGCACCGGGGACAGCATGATGCGGTTGTAATTGCCCCTGCCTTCCGCGTTGAAGAGCGTGACCTCGAAGCGGCCCGGGGCCGCCTCGAAGAGATGTTCGAGCAGGCGGCCAGTAGCCATTCCCGCTCCGATGACGACGAGTTTGGTCATGGGGGCCTCACAGATACCAGGCGACGACGTGGCCGAGGGCCCCGTCAGCGGAGTGGATGGGAAGGGCGACGATGCGCCGATAGCTGGCGGGCAGACCCGCCGCGCCCGATTGCGCGACCGGCACGCCGGTCCCGAGTGCGCGGCCGATGGGGCCCGCATGGGCGCGCACGCGGCGCGGGGCGGGGTCGGGATTCTGATCCGGCCAGAGCTTGCCCTCGATCTCGCAGATCCCGTCGACCAGCTCGGCGGCATCGCCACGGACGCGCCAGATTTCGAAGCGCCGCGCGATGGGCGTGCCCCGCGCCGACAGTAGCGTGACGACGCGCGCCGGGCCCGAGGGGGATGCGACCGGCAGGCCCAGCCCCGTGGTCAGCCCGGCCTTGCCCGCCGCCTCGGCCCGCACGAAGCGGTAGGCGGAGCCGAGGTCGCGCATCAGGATCGGCGCGTTCCCGGCCAGCACCGCGCCCGGCAGCCCCTGCCCGCGCGGGAAGGTGGTGCGGCGCGAGACCCATTCGAAATGCTCGGCGGCACCGTAGAACCCGTCCTCCAGCGAGAGCTTCCCATTCGTCTCGGCCCAGACCTCAAGCGCGCCGACATGCTCGGCATCGCCGGCGCAGAGCACGACCAGCACCGCCTTTAGCACGTCGGCCGCGAAGACCGGGATGGCGACGGCGGCCGAAAGCCCCGCCTCGCGCGCGGCCTCCACCCGCTTGAGGTAAGAGCCGTCGAAGCCCTTGAGCACCAGGGGCCGCGCCTCGGTCCAGGCCCGGCCGGGTAGACCCTCTCCGTGGGCGAAGCTCTCACGCCGCGAGGCGGCCTCGAAGCCCGTTAGGTCGCCGTAATCGCCGCCTGATGGACCAGGCGGTCGCCCCGGGGCACCCAGACCTCCGAGACGGAGACGAAGGTGGGGGCCGTCACGATGGCATCCATCACGCTGCCTCCTTCTTGCTATCGGGGACGGCGGACCTGGGTGTCGCCCCGTGCTCGTATTCCTCGAGGAATTACAGCACCTGCTCGCGGTAGGCGTAGTAGTCGGGATGATCCAGCAGCGCCGCGCGGGTGCGCGGGCGCGGCAGGTCCACGTCCATGATCTTGCCGATGGTGGCCTGCGGCCCGTTGGTCATCATCACGACCCGGTCGGCCAGCAGGATCGCCTCGTCGACGTCGTGCGTCACGCAGATCGCGGTGACCTTCGTGCGCGCCCAGACCTCCATCAGCACCTCCTGCAACTCCCAGCGGGTCAGGCTGTCGAGCATCCCGAACGGCTCGTCGAGCAGCAGCAGCTTGGGGGAGAGGGCGAAGGCGCGGGCGATACCGACCCGCTGCTTCATGCCGTTCGACAGATCCGCGGCGGGCTTGTCCATCGCGTCGCCAAGACCCACGCGCTCCAGGTAGTACTCGACGACGTCCTGGCGCTCCGCTCGGCGGGCACCGGGATAGACCCGGTCCACGCCGACGGCGACAGTTTTCGCGCGCGGTCAGCCACGGGAACAGCGACGGCGACTGGAACACCACGGCCCGCTCCGGGTCGGCGCCCACCATGTGGCGTCCGTCGAGCTTGATCGCCCCCTTGGAGATCGCGTTCAGCCCCGCCGCCATGGTCAGCACCGTGGACTTGCCGCAGCCCGAATGGCCGATGAGCGACACGAACTCGCCCTTGTCCATGCGTCAGCTCGAAATCCTCCACCACCGTCAGCGGCCCCTTGGGCGTGGGATAGACCTTGTGCAGCTGGCTGAAGGTGCAGGTACCGCTCATCCAGCAGGCTCTCCGCGGCCTCGGCCGCGCCTTCGGGGGTCATGGGTGCGGCGTCACGTCGGGCAGGGTGCGCGTGTCCTCGGCCTTGGGCCTCGACCGACGTCCATCAGGTAGCGCGTCACCCGCGCGCGCAGGCGCTTGAACGCCGCGATCGTGGTTCATCTCGCCGCGGTCGCGCGGGCGGGGGATGTCGCACCGCGAACTGCTCGCCCAGCGTCCCGTCGGGGCGCAGCGCGACGATGCGGTCGGCCAGCAGGATCGCCTCGTCCACGTCGTTGGTGATCAGCACGATGGTCTTTTTCTCCGCCTGCGAAATCGCCTCGATCTCGTCCTGCAAGTTCGCGCGCGTCAGCGCGTCGAGCGCCGAGAGCGGCTCGTCCAGCAGCAGCACCTCGGGCTGCATCGACAGCGCGCGCGCGACGGTCACCCGCTGGCGCATTCCGCCCGACAGCTCCGCCGGGCGGCGCGTCGCCGCGTGGGACAGGCCGACCATGTCGATGTAGTGGGCGATCGCGCGCGTCCGTCGTCGGCCCGCGACAGGTCGGGAGCCGATCGACCGCCAGCCGGACATTGCCCGCGCACCGTCAGCCACGGCATCAGCGAGTAGGACTGGAAGACCACGCCGCGCTCGGGGCCCGGCCCGTGATCGGCTCGCCCTTGAACAGCGCCTCGCCCTTCGTCGGGCCTGAAGCCCCGCCAGCAGGTTGATCAGCGTCGTCTTGCCGGTGCCGGAGAAGCCCAGCACGGCGACGAACTCCCCCTCGGCCACGTCGAGGTCGATGTCCTTCAGGATGGCGGCGTCGCCATAGCTGCGCACGTTTTCAAGCGTCAGGATACCCATGTCACGATCCTTCGTGAAGGTGAACACGGACTGCACCGCGAACATCACCCGGTCCAGCAGGAAGCCGATGATCCCGATGGTCAGCACCGCGACCATGATCCGGGCCAGGCTCTGCGGACGATCCGTTCTGGAATTCGTCCCAGACGAACTTGCCCAGGCCGGGGTTCTGCGCCAGCATCTCGGCGGCGATCAGGACCATCCAGCCGACGCCCAGCGACAGCCGCAGGCCGGTAAAGATCAGCGGCAGAGCCGAGGGCAGCACCAGCTTCCGGATCTTCGCGGCCGGTCGACATCTTGAGCACCCTGCACACATTCACCAGATCCTTGTCGACCTGGCCACGCCCAGCGCCGTGTTGATGAGCGTCGGCCACAGCGAGCACAGCGTCACCGTGATGGCCGAGATCAGGAACGCCTTCTCGAACCGGCCCTCCTGGGTGGTGTAGAGCGCCGAGACGACCATCGTGACGATGGGCAGCCAGGCCAGCGGGCGGACCGGCTTGAAGATCTGGATGAGCGGGTTGAGCGCCGCATTGGACGTGCGCGACAGGCCCGCAGGATGCCCAGGGGCACGGCGAGCGCGGTCGCGATCAGAAAGCCGAAGAACACCGTGCACGATGCTCGTGCAGATCTGGGCGTAGTAGGTCGGCGCGCCGGTATAGGCGCGCTGCGATCGGCCTCCTTGCCGTTCGCGACCCGGCGCTCGTTGCGCGTGTCCAACCGGTCGTCGAAGCGCGCGTCTCTCGGCCTTCTGGCTGCGCGTCGTTGTGCAAGACGCACGACCTGCTCCCAGACCTGCGCGGGGCCGGGGATCGCGCCGAGCGAGGTCTGCACCTGCGGGGCCAGCACGCCCACATCGTCAGGAAAGCCGCGATGGCCAGAAGCGGCACGCCCAGCAGCCGCCAGATCTCGCGGGCTTGTGCGCACGGATTGTCGCCGGCGGCGACGCTCATGAGAGGGGTGCAGCCAGCCAAGGCCCAGCACACGGTAGCCAGGCGTCGGCGCTGTTGATGCGGGTAAACCAGACGGCGCGGCGGGCCTCCCGGTGGTTGCGCTTCTATGATGTCGGGGTCGACGGCGGTCATGGCGTGCATCTCCTGCAAGAGTCGAGGGGATCGCGGCGCGGAGGCCCGCGCCGCACCGGCGTCAGCCTGGATCTCGGTTCCGACGACGACCTGTTCGCCCTTGAGCCCGATGGTCAGGCTTTCGAGGTAGGCGTTGGGCGTGCGGCCGTCGTAGGCGATGCCGTCGATGATGTCCTCGGCCGGGGTCGGCGCCTTGTAGCCGTCGGTGTCCCAAGGGAAATCCGCCTCGTCGGCCAAGCCATCGTCCACCACCAGGCGCGCGGCCTGCAGGTAGACGTCGGGGCGATAGACCGACTCGGCGATCTCGAAGTACCAGGCGTCGGACTGCGGCTCGGCGATCTGTCCCCAGCGGCGCATCTGCGTCAGATACCAGATCGCGTCGGAATAGAACGGGATAGGTCGCGTTGTAGCGGAAGAAGACGTTGAAGTCGGGCACCTCGCGCACGTCGCCCTTCTCATACTCGAACGTGCCCGGTCATGGAGTTGGCGATGACCTCGGCATCCGCGCCCACATATTCGGGCCGGCGACAGCATCTCGACCGCCTCCATCCGGTTGGCATTGTCGTTCTCGTCCAGCCAGATGGCCGCGCGGATCAGCGCCTTGGTCACGGCGAGCGCGGTGTTCGGGTTCTCCTCGACGAACTCGGCGGTCATGCCGAAGACCTTCTCGGGGTTGTTCTTCCAGATCTCGTAGTCGGTGATGACCGGCACGCCGATGCCCTTGAACACCGCCTGCTGGTTCCACGGCTCGCCCACGCAATAGCCGTGGATGGTGCCGGCCTCCATCGTGGCGGGCATCTGCGGCGGCGGCGTCACCGACAGCAGGACGTCCGCCTCGATCTGGCCCGACGTGTCGTCGGCGCCATAGATAGCCGGGGTGCAGGCCGCCGGCGGCGAGCCAGTAGCGCAGTTCGTAATTGTGGGTGGAGACGGGGAACACCATGCCCATGTTGAAGGCCTCGCCCCGGTCGTTGAACTCCTCGACCACGGGGGCCAGCGCCTCGGCCGCGATCGGGTGGACCGGGGCGGCCGTCGTCATCGTGGGGATGCTCGGGCTTCATCATCGCCCAGACCTCGTTGGACACGGTGATACCGTTGCCGTTGAGGTCCATCGAAAACGGCGTGACGATATGCGCCTCGGTGCCGTAGCCGATCGTGGCGGCGAGCGGCTGGCCGGCCAGCATGTGCGCGCCGTGCGAGCTCGCCCGTGATGACGCCGTCGAGCAGCACCTTCCAGTTGGCCTGCGGCTCCAGCGTGACGAACAGCCCCTCGTCGACGAAGTAGCCCTGCTCGTAGGCCACCGCGAGCGGTGCCATGTCGGTCAGCTTGATGAAGCCTAGCCGTAGCTCGTCGACCTCCAGATCGAGCAGGTCGGCGAAGGCGGGCGACACCAGGACGGTGGCGGAGAGCAGGGTCGTGGCGAATGTGCGGATCATGACGGTCCTCGGGTGATCGGTCCCCGGCGGGGACGGTTGGGGGCGGTCCCCGTTGGGGACGGGGCGGAAAACGAAAAAAGCCGCGCGACGACTTCGATCCGGCCCGGAACGGGCGAATGAAGGGTCGAGCGGCTGTGCTCAGGAGATGGCCCGCATCGTGGGGCCCGAGGACCGGAAAGGCATCGTTGCGAACCCGGCTTGAAGCGGCGTTCGCATGCCCTGGCCAGACCGCGCAACCCTCCTCGCATGTCGCCGCATCGGTTTCTCGCAGTGCGGCGTGGATTCGTGCCGCATCTGCACAAAAACGCGTCAATCGTCAGGAAACGGCTCGAAGGTTGCGCCATCGAAGAACCTGTCCGGCTCCAGCGTAAGCCGTCCCCGCCGCGAGGCGACGGGCGTGGGGACCGAGATTGCCCCCTCGATCTTGCTGGAGGCGCCTGGCATATCGGGGGCGAGGTCGCCCACGAAGCGGCGATAGAGATCGGAGCGGAAGACGCGCCTCCCGGCCGCCTGCGCGGCCCGCCGGTCCAGGCCATGCCGCAACGCCAGTCGGTCGGCGATCCAGGCACCCTGGCTGCGCCACGGAAAGGCGGCGGCACCGCGATGGAATTCGACGAAGCCGGGCACCGTCGTCACGCTCGACGGTCCCGATGACAAGCGCCCCGTGAGCGCAGGTTCGATCAGATCAATGGACAGTGCCAGCCCGGTATCGCGCGCCATCATCTCAGCGGCGAGCGGCAGGTTCGCCGCATCCGACAGCCAGCGGGCCGCGCGGTGCAGGGCGCGCATCAGCCCGCCGGCTCGGGCAGGCTCGGCCTCGGCCCAGCCCGTCCGCGCGGCGAGGACCTTCTCGGGAGCGAAGGCCCAGATCGCGCGACCCGGCAGGAGCAGCCGGCCCGCGTCTCGCGCTGCCGCCTCCGAGCCCCAGGGCTCGCCTACGCAGAAGGCGTCGATCTCGCCGGCCTCCAGGGCCTCATGCATCAGCGAGGGCGGTACGGTGCGGATGACGATGGCACCGGGGGCGGGCGGGCCGGCGCGCTCCAGCCAGTAGTCGACCAGCTCCGCATGCATCGAGAACGGGAACGGCACGCCGACGCGCAGCGGCACCTCGGCCGCCGCCGCCAGCAGCGCCGCCCCGGCCGCGCCCGCATCCCCGAAGGCACCGTCCCCGAAGGCCGTGCCCGCCATCCGCGCGGCCAGCTCGGGCGAGACGCCGATCACGTCGCCGTTCACCGACAGCACCTGCAACGCCTCGACCGCGCCCCGCGCGCCGCCCAGGCCCAGCATCATGGCGACGGGCATCGGCGAGAGCATCTGCGCGACGTCCACCCGCCGCGATCCCAGCATGTCCCGCAGCGCCGACCAACTGGGTGCCACGACGAGGTCGAGCGCGACGCCCTCGGCTTCCGCCAGCCCCAAATCGCGCGCCACGATCAGAGGGGCCGCATCCACGAGGCGCAGATGGGCGGCGCGCAGCGAGGCCGTCATCCCAGCAGGTCCGCCGCCGTCACGAGCGCCTGCGCCACGTCTGGGATGCGCTTGTTCTGGCTCATGGCCGTGCGGCGCAAGAGCGCGTAGGCTTCGTCCTCGCCGATCCCCCGCGCGGTCATCAGGATGCCCTTGGCACGGTCGATCACCTTGCGCTCCTCCAGGGCGCGGCGCGTGGCCGTCAGCTCGGCGCGCATCCTCTGGATCATGGCGAAGCGTGCCGTCGCCGCTTCGAGCACCGGCTTGATCCGCTTGGCCGTCAGACCGGCCACGACGTAGGCCGACAGTCCCGCCTCGATGGCGGCCTCGGCCATGCCGTCCGCGCTCTCATCTACGAAGAGGGCCACGGGCCGCTCCAAAGGCGATGAGGCGAGAGCAAGCTCTTCGATGACGTCGCGTGAGGGGCTGGAGAGGTCGATCAGGACGAGGTCCGGCACAGCTTGCGCGATGCGGCGCGCGAGGCCCGAGTTCTCGGAGACGACGGCAACCTCGAACGAGCCCGCGGCGCGGAGTGCGTCCACGATCATCAGGGCGCGATCGCGGTCGGGCTCGACGACGACGATCTTCAGGGTTGCCGAATTCGGTCACGCTCCCTTCATTAGGACGGGGATCGACCTTTCAAATGGATCCGGTCACGACGCTGTCCCGTTCTGATCAAGACTGCTTCGATAATAGGTGACTTCGGACATGTCGCTCATCGATGTGGCAGAACGGTAACATCTGTAGGTCACCATGCTGACCCGTCCGCACTGCCGACCTTCCAGCGTCATGTAGCGAACGACGGCTATCAGGCTTTGATGTCCTTGCCAGCACTCTGGCCGGACACGCGTTGCAGAACCCGGTAGACGGTCGGGCGCGAGACGTCGAAGACCTCGGCGAGATCGCTGATCGAATGGTCGCCCGCGTCGTACATCCGGCGCAGCTCCGCCTGGCGCCGGTCCGACAGCTTCGGTTTCTTGCCCTTCAACCTGCCCTTGGCGCGGGCGACGGCCATGCCTTCTCGGGTTCGCATCCGGATCAGGTCGGCCTCGAACTCGGCGAAGGTGGCGAGGATGTTGAAGAACATCCTTCCCATCGGGTCGCTCGGGTCGTGGACGCTGGCTCCGAGGGCGAGCTTCACGTCGCGCGCCTCGAGCTCGGCCGCGATGGCGCGGGCGTCAGGAACGGAGCGCGCCAGGCGGTCGAGCTTCGGCACGACGAACGTGTCGCCCTCCCGCACCGCCGCCAGGGCCTGGGCCAGACCCGGCCGCTCCCGGTTCGTCCCGGTCAGGCCGTGGTCGGTGTAGATGCGATCCTCCGCGACGCCGAGCGCGACCAGGGCCGCCCGCTGCGCCTCGAGATCCTGCTTGTCGGTCGAGCACCGGGCGTAGCCGATCCGGGTCATGGGTGGTTTCCTCTGCGATGGCGCCCGGACGAGCCTCGGGCCCGCTTCGTGTAACGCACGAGGCCCCGTCAACGATACTGTTGTCGTACCATCCATGTGAGACTGCGCGCAGTCCCATGTTTACAGGTCAGCCAGCAGTCGACGCCGCCCGCCCTCCAAGCGTCCGGTGAACGATCCCCTTACGGACGGTGGCGGGGGACATTCCACGCACGAGGGAACACGTCGGCATCGTCGCAGGCGACCCTGATCGTGCGTATGGGTACGGAACCGGGATCAGGACCCAAGTTAGGATCAGAGACATGAAGCGCTACGAGGTGCCCCTTCAGGAGAACGGCCGCATGATCCTGCCCGCCGAGCTTCGCCAGGTACTCGGGGTCGGCAAGGGCGACCGGGTCGTGCTGCAGCGCCTGGGCGAGCGGATCGAGATGACGACCGCCCGCCTGTCGCGCGCACGAACGCAGGCTCGCATCCGTGCGCAGTTCCTCGACGCGACGGACGTGGTCGACGCGTTCCTCGCCGAGCGGCGGGCCGAGGCACAACGCGAGAACGAGGTCGATGGCACCCGGAGCGTGACCGGCGCGTGACCGCCTGCGTGATCGACACGTCCGCCGTCCTGTCCTTCCTCTTCCAGGAGCGGGGGGAGAGCGTGGCCTCCGCGTGGATGGACCGGGGCGCCGCGATCTCGACGGCCAACGCGCAGGAGGTGATCGCCGAACTCGTCGATCGGGCCGTGCGCGACGGAACCGACGCCGACGAGGCACTCGCCAGGGCGGTGGCCAACCTCGAGGGTCTCGTCCTCGACAGCGTGGACCTCACGCTCGACGATGCCGTTCAGGCAGGAGCCTGGGCACCCCTGCAGCGGTCGCACGGCCTCGGCGCGGGCGACAGATGCTGCCTGGCGCTCGGCCGCCGGCTCGGCCTTCCGGTCGTTCATGCCGAGCAGGCATGGCAGCCGCTCGCAGCCGAACTCGGTCTCGAACTCGTCCTCGCGCGGGAGGCGCGGTAAGCGAGCGCACTCCTCAAGGAGTGGCGGGAGGTCCTCTTTTCGAGCACCTTCTGTGTCTCAACGTGGTGGCCTAGCCCCCACGGCCACCCCGACCGTTGCAAAACCCCCGCCCGTAACCTGCCCCGTTGCAGAAGTTCCCACGGAGGTTTCTCGGCCATACTCGTCGGCTACATGCGTATCTCCACCTCCGAGATCCGGCAGTCGACCGACCTGCAGCGTGACGCGCTGGTTTGCGCCGGTGTGGATCCGCGGAACATCCACTCCGACGTGGCATCCGGGGCCAAGGTCGACCGGCCGGGGCTGAAGGCGTGCCTCGCTTACCTGACCGAGGGCGACGTCCTCGTCGTCTGGAAGCTGGACCGCCTCGGCCGGTCGCTGCCGCATCTGGTGATGCTGTTCGAAGAGCTGCGGGGGAGGGGGTGCTGTTCAAGTCGCTGACCGAGGGCATGGACACGACGACGCCGTCCGGGGAGGTGCTGTTCGACATCGTCGCCTCGCTCGCACAGTTCGAGCGCTCGCTCATCCGCGAGCGGGTGAACGCGGGCCTCGCCGCCGCTCGCAAGCGGGGCCGGGTCGGCGGCCGCTCCCGGGCGATCTCGGACGAGAAGATGGAGCTGATCGCCGACGCGCTGGCCCAGGGTAGGTCAAAGGCGGAGGTGGCGCGGGCGTTCGGAGTGAACCGGGCGACGCTGCACCGCGAGATGAGGCGGCGGGCGGGGGTCGAGGAGGCGAAGGCGTAAGCATCATCCGTCGTTCGAACCTAATCAGAAGGCCTTGATGATCGCTCGCCTACGGCGCGAGATTGCTATATCTGCTATCGCAGACCACCACCCAAGCCGGAGCCCTCGATGTCCCGCTCTCTGCACGTCCGCAACCTCGACGACGAGATCATTCACCGCCTCAAGGCGCGGGCGGCGCGGCATGGCCGATCGGCCGAGGCCGAGCATCGGGAGATCCTGCAGCATGCGCTCTCGAGCGAGGTCGATCCGTCCTTCGCCGATCTCGCGGCGCGGCTCAGGGCGATGTCCGCGGGACGGACGCACACGCCGTCCGAGCAGCTTCAGCACGAGGGCCGGGCGGAACGGTGACGGCGCTCGTCGTCGATGCAAGCGTGGTCATCAAATGGGTGGTGCAGGAGGAGGGCTCGGATGCGGCCGTCCGCCTGATCGGCGGGCCGCCCCTGATCGCGCCCGACCTGCTGATACCGGAATGCGCGAACATCTTTTGGAAGAAGGTCCGCCGCAAGGAGCTGACCCGCGACGAGGCCATGCTCGCCGCGGAGCTTCTCATGCGCTCCGACATCGAGCTGGACCCGACCCGTGCACTGATGCCGGGGGCGCTGAAGCTGGCGATCGATCTCGGGCACGCGGCGTACGACTGTACTTACCTCGCCTTGGCGATGGAGCGCGATGTACTGTTCGTGACGGCGGACGGGAAGTTCGTGCGGCTGGTCGAGCGAGCAGGGGGGCCAGACCTGAAGGGCAAGGTCGTCGAGCTCGGAGCGATGGAGACCGGGCATGGATAGGACTGGATCGCCGCTCCCGGTCCGGCGAGGCAGTCGTGTAGCTGCAGGAATACCGAGGGAGCCGAACCGATGCCGACGCTAGACTGGGCCACGCGCGATGCGGACATGGCGGCGGCGGAGCGCGTTCCCTACCGCCTGCTCGACGAGGTGCCGGACCTGTCGGCCGGGGAGGGCGAGCCGACTGGCCTGCTGGTGCAGGGCGACAACCTGGAGGCGCTCAAGGCGCTGCTGCCGGTCTACGGCGGGCGGGTGCGCTGCATCTACATCGATCCGCCCTACAACACGCGCTCGGCCTTCACGCATTACGACGACAACCTGGAGCACGCCAAATGGCTGGGCATGATCGTGCCCCGGCTCCAGCTGCTGCGGGAGTTCCTGTCCGAGGACGGCTCGATCTGGGTGAGCATCGACGACAACGAGGGGCATTACCTCAAGGTCGTGATGGATGAAGTGTTCGGACGGCGGAACTTTGTGGCGAACGTCGTTTGGGAAAAGTCAGACAGTCCTAAGATGGATAGCCGACTTTTCTCGTCTCGACATGATCATATTATGGTATACTCGCTTAAGAAGGAAAGCTTTACAGTCAATCGAGATGCAGGTGAGACCCCAGCTCACTATGACAAACGCTTACCGGATGGACGCGCATACTATCTGAAACCTTGACGGGCTATGGGTAGCGGTGACGATACTCAGAAGCGCGACCGACAATGTGGTTTTCTCTCACCGCGCCTGATGGGACAGCAGTGTGGCCTATTCGAAAGGACGGTTCTGATGGAAGATGGCGGTGGGGAAAACAGAAATGTGAAGTAGAGAACGACAGGATTGATTGGATCAAAAGCAAAGATGGTTGGTCTGTATATTATCGCATAATTGACGAGGAGCGATCAGGGCCGCCACCAGAAACTCTCTTTCATCATGGTTTTGCTGCCAGCAACCGAACAGCAAAGATTGAGATCAATGAGCTGTTTGGAGAGGAGGCTTTTACCACTCCTAAGCCCGAACGCCTCATGCAACGCATCATGCACATCGCCACCAACCCCGGCGATCTCGTCCTCGACAGCTTCCTCGGATCGGGCACCACGGCCGCCGTGGCGCACAAGATGGGCCGCCGCTGGATCGGGATCGAGATGGGGGACCATGCCCGTACCCATGCCGCCGCGCGCATGGTCAAGGTCATCGAGGGCGAGCAGGGCGGCATTTCTAAGGACGTCGACTGGCAGGGCGGCGGGGCCTTCCGCTTCGCGACCCTCGGGGCGACCGCCTTCGACGCGGACGGTCGCATCGACCCGAGCATCACCTGGTCGGACCTCGCCGCCCATGTCTGGTTCAGCGAGACCCGCCGCGCCCGGCCGGACGGGAACGCGGCGGCGGACGGCCCCGTGATCGGCGTTCACGAGGGCGGCGCGGTGGCGCTGCTGTGGAACGGCGTGCTGAAGGACCGTTCGGCCGCGGGCGGCAACGTCCTCGTCCACCCGGTCCTGCGGATGATCCGCGCGGACATCGCAAGGCGCCACCCCGACCATGACGGCCCCCTGACGGTCTACGCCGCCGCCACGCGCCTCTCGCCCGCCACGCTCAAGGCCGAGCGCATCACCTTCAAGCAGACCCCCTACGCCGTGGCGCACCGGCTATGAGAGGGCATGCATGATGGAGCTCAAGAGCTACCAGCAGGAGGCGCTCGACGACCTGCGCGACTATCTCGACCTCGCCCGCGCGGGCGATCCGGCGCAGGCCTGGGACGTGGCGACGAAGGCCGCTGCGGCGCGCGCACTGGAGCGTGGCCGCGTCGTCAGCCATCAACCCTACCGTCCGCTCCAGGGGATGGAGGCGACGCCCTACGTCTGCATCCGCCTGCCCACGGGCGGCGGCAAGACGCTGCTCGCGGCCGAGACGATCCCGCTCTCGACCGCCTTCGTGGGCGATGCGCGCCCGCTGGTCCTCTGGTTCGCGCCGACGAAGATCATCGTGGCGCAGACGGTAGAGGCGCTGACGAAGGCGGGCCATCCGCTGCGCGAGCGCCTCCACGCCGCCTTCGCAGGCCGGGTGCGCGTCTTCGACGTGAGCGCGTTCGAGACGATCACGCCGCAGGACATCGCGTCGAGCTGCTGCATCATCGTCTCCACCCTGGCGGCGTTCAACGTGAAGGATACCGGCGACCGGAACGTCTACGCGCACAACGAGGCGATGGAGCCGCATTTCGGGGGGGTGGATACGGCCGGGTTCGAGGTGGTGTCGGACGAGGAGGCGGCGGGCAACGACATGCTGACGGCCGGCCGCCCGAAATGGTCCTTCGCCAACCTGCTGCGCCATCACCGCCCGCTGATGATCGTGGACGAAGGGCACCGTGTCACTTCCGACACGGCGCGCACTACCCAGGCCCGTCTCGCGCCGCGCGCGGTGATCGAGTTCACCGCCACGCCCACGGGGAGCAACAACGTCCTCTTTTCCGCCACCGCGACGGCGCTGAAGGAGGAGGAGATGATCAAGCTGCCCATCCGGGCGCGCATCCACGCCTCGTGGCGCGACGCCGTCTCCGCCACGATCGCCCGCTGCGCCTGGCTGGAGGAGGCGGCGGACCGGGAGGTCGAGCACCTTCGACCCGTGGCGCTCTATCAGGCGAGGCCGAGGAACGCGGAGCCGACGGTCGAGGACATCCGCCTGTTCCTTACGAAGGAGCGCATGATCCCCGAGGCGCATGTGGTTGTGGCGACGGGCGACCAGCGCGGGCTCGACGGCGTGGATCTGACCGATCCTACCGTTCGCGTGCGCCACGTCATCACGGTCGATGCACTCAAGGAGGGGTGGGACTGCCCGTCGGCCTACGTGCTCTGCGCCACGCAGAATCTGTCGTCGGCCACGGCGGTCGAGCAGATCCTCGGGCGCATCCTGCGGATGCCCTATGCGGCCCGTCGTAAAGGCCGACGGCTGAACGAAGCCTATGCGGAGATCGTGGAGGGAGACTTCACCGCGACGGCGGCGGCCCTGCGCGACAAGCTTCTGTCGATGGGCTTCACCGACGAGGAGGCCGCTGCCGGCATCGTCGCCAACGCCCCGCAGGCGGACGACCAAGGCCGGCTCTTCGACCCGCGCCCCGATCCACGCCCCGTGGTGGAGGTCGACCTGCCCGCGCCTCCGCCACCCGAGGAGGTCGAAGCCCTGGTACAGGCCGGGGCCACGATCGTGCAACGTGGAGACCGCGTGATAGTGGCCGTCGCGGGCGAAGTGACTGAGGGCATCGCCGAGGTTCTGCGCCGTGTCGCATCCCCGGAGCAGCGTGCCGAGGTCGACGCCCGGCTCGCCGCCCATGCCTTGCGGATGGAGCGTCATCGCAGCCCCGCCGACCTCGGAGCCGCGATCGAGCTGCCGCTGCTCGGGCTCGATCTCGACGGGGAGGTGATCGACGCCTCCACCGACAGCCTGTGGGAACGATCCGACTGGCGACTACCCGCAGCGGAGGCGGTGCTGTCGGACGCGGAGCTAAGCCTCTCCCGGAACGCAGGCGAGGTGGTCATGGACGTGGAGGCGGGGGAGGTGGTCCATCGGCTTGCTTACCGGGCCGAGACACCTGGGCTGGGCTTGCCCGAAGGCGACCCGGATGCGTTGCGAACCCAGATCGTCCGCCATATCGCGCGCGAGTGCCGGTCGCCCGAGCTGGTCGAGGCAGAGCTGGAGGCCTGGATCGGCACTTCCGTTGCTGCGCTCGAACGCGACCGGGGGCTTGCGCCGGACGCGCTGGCCGACTGGCAGGACGTGATCGGCATCGCGCTACGCCGCAAGATCGCTCGCCTACGCGCCGCGGCTCGTCAGGGGACCCGAGAGACGATGCTATTCGGCGCAGACGCGCTGCCGCGCGCTACCACTGGCACCATTCGTCTCGATGGCTCCGCCTTCGCGAACCAGGCCACAGAGCCGCTGCCCGGTGGCCAGCGCTTCTCGCATCACCTCTATGGAACGAACCGGCTGCATCGGCTGGATGGCAAGCCACTAGGCGAAGAGTTCCAGTGCGCCGTGCAACTCGACGCGTTAGAAGCGGTCGAGGTCTGGTGCCGCAACATCGCACGCCATCCGGATGCATTCTGGCTCCCCAAGGCGGAGGGACGGTTCTACCCGGACTTCGTGGCGAAACTGACCGACGGGCGGCTCATGGTGATCGAATACAAGGGAGAGGATCGTTCGACGAACGACGATACCAAGGACAAGGACCGGGTGGGGCGGCTCTGGGCTGAAGCAACAGGCAACGTCTATGCAACGGTGTTCAAGGCGTTGGATGGGAAGAGTCCGGCGGAGCAGATGATGGTGTCTATGGCTGCATAGGCTCAGAGCGGCGTTGTTGCGCAAATCGTCTGACGGCCGGAGTTCCCCTTTCCCCGTTTGACGTCATCCGACGGGTTGCGTGACGGGGATGCCGAGTGCGGTGTAGCGGTTGAGGATGGCGATGCGGACCTGGAGTTCGGCGGTCTGGCGGTCGAAGTCTCGGGACATGAGCTTCTGACCGAGGAGTTTCATGCAGTTCATCTTCGTCTCGACGCGGCTTCGGCGGTGGTAGCCGCTCCATCGGCGCCAGAGCGTTCTACCGAAGCGCTTGATGGCGCGCAGGGCTTCGTTCCTCGCCCCCGCCCCTGGGCTGTCCTTCTTCCAGGGCTTTGCGTTCCGGCGGGGCGGGATGATCGCCTCGGCGCCGCGCGAAGCGATGGCGTCGCGGCAGGTGCGGCCGTCATAGGCGCCGTCGGCGGTGACCGAGGCGACCGGCTCACCAGCGGGGATCTGCGACAGCAGGCCGGGCAGCATCGGCGCGTCCCCGATGCTGCTTTCGGTAATCTCGACCGCCCGCACTTCCATAGTCGCCTCGTCGATGGCCAGGTGGACCTTGCGCCAGACGCGCCGCTTGGCCCCGCCATACTTACGAGCATGCCACTCGCCCTCGCCGCGGACCTTGATGCCGGTGCTGTCGACCAGAAGATGCAGCGGCCCGCCCGAACCCCGGTAGGGCAGTTGCACGGCCAGCGTTTTCTAGCGGCGGCAGAGCGTCGAGTAGTCCGGCACCGGCCAGTCGAGCCCCGCGAGCTTCAGCAAGCTCACCACGAACCCGGTCGTCTGACGGAGCGGCAGGCCAAACAGGACCTTGATTGCCAGGCACGCCTGGATCGCGGCGTCCGAGAAGGTCTGCTGCCGCCCACGCCTGCCCGAAGGCACCGCGTGCCAGGCCATGCCGGGATCGAACCAGACCGTCAGCGACCCCCGCTCACGCAGCGACGCGTTGTAGGACGAGAAGTTCAGGGTGCGATAGCGGGTGGGCGCAGGCTTGGACATCCCGCTCAGCTATGTCGCTGGACTCCCGATGTGAATCCCTGCCAGGCTTTGCGCAACAAGGCCCCCTGCGAGGGCAATGTCTCGGTTCGAACACTATGTCCGACCGGAAAGGACCTTTACGCACGGCGCCGCGAAAGCCCGCTCCGCCCGAACTGCGTGAATTCACACACGCTGCAGCGAACGGCGGCTCATTCTAGACGGGCCGTTCCTGGGCCGCATGGCAGACGTCTTGTCCAAGCCCTTTTCACCAAATGCTGCGCCACACCCGAACGGCTGCTTTCTTCCGTGGAGGGGCACGATCCGACGTTACGCAACAAGCGAGCGCGTCTCACCCTTCCGCGACCGCCGGCAGCCGCACGGTCGCGCGCAGGCCGCCCTCGGCGCGGTTGTCCAGCGCGACGTCCCCGCCATGCGCGGCGACGATGCCGCGGGCGATGGACAGGCCGAGGCCCGCGCCGCCCGTCTCCGTGCTGCGGCTGTCCTCGCCGCGCACGAAGGGCTCGAAGACGGCGGCGAGACGGTCGGCGGGATGCCGGGGCCGTCATCCTCGACGGTGACGATGGCCTCGCCCGTCGTCGCGCGACAGCCGGACCCGTGCCGCGCCGCCGTAGCGGAGCGCGTTGTCGATGAGGTTGCCGATGGCGCGACCGAGCGCGACGGGGCGGCCCCGGACGATGGCCGGCGCGTCGACAGCGAGGGGGGCGCCGCGGTCCTCGCAGAGGCGCGCAAGGAGGGCCGCGAGGTCGACATCCTGCACCGGCTCGGCCTCCGCGACGCCGCGTGCGTAGGCGACCAGCCCGTCGGCCATCACGGTCATCTCGTCGAGCGTGCGGATCATCGGCGCGGCGTCGGCCTCGTCGAGCATCTCGGCGCGGATGCGCAGGGAGGTGAGCGGCGTGCGCAGGTCGTGGCCCACGGCGGCCAGCGTGCGCATCCGCTCGGCGTCGAAGCGGGCGATGCGGGCCTGCATGTCGTTGAAGGCGGCGGCGGCCGCGCGCATCTCGCGCGGGCCGTCCTCGGGCACGCGGGCGTCGCGGTCGCCGCGCTCCGGCGGCGCGGGCGGCATGGGCCAGGGCGGCGAGGGGCCGCGTCAGGCGGCGGAGCGCCAGGAGCGCCGCGCTCGAGGACCGCGGCGAGCGAGAGGCCGAGGACGGTGAGGGACAGCCCGTCCTCGCGTCCCGGCGGCGGCAGGCGATCGCCGCGCGAGACGACGTCGAGCCACTGCGCGCCGGCGCCCTCGGGGACGGCGAGCGCGATGGAGGCGGCGACGGTCTCGCCGCCGCGCGGGCCGGCGCCGATGGCCGCGCGCACGTCGCGTCCCGTCAGCACGTCGGCGAGGTTCGCCGTCAGCGCGCGCCGAGCGGGCATCGCCGGGGCTCTCCGTCACCAGCGGCCGCGGCCCGACCGAGAGCCGCGTGACCCGCGTGGAGGAACGCCGCGGCGATGGCGCGGCGCGCGGCCGGGGCCGCGGCCTCGATGGCGGGGACGAGGGAGGCGATGCGCTCGACCTCGCGCTCGATGCGGGAGGCGCGGTCGAACCGGTCGCGCTCGACCGACAGCAGCGCCAGCGCCACGAGGTTGGCCGCGATCAGCGCCGCGGCGAGCAGGAGCGCGAACGCGGGCGGCGAGGCCGTCGGGGCGCAGGCGGCTCAGGACGCTCACGCGTCCTCCACGTCCGACGCGAGCCGGTAGCCGCCGCCCCATTCGGTCACGATCAGGCGCGGTGCCTTCGGGTCCGCCTCGACCTTGCGGCGCAGGCGGCTGACGGCGTTGTCGATGGCACGGTCGTAGGCCTTGGCGTCGCGCCCCGCGGTCAGGTCGAGCAGGCGATCCCGGCTCAGGACGGTGTTGGGGTTGTCGAGCAGGACGCCGAGCAGGCGGTTCTCGCCCGAGGTCAGCGCGACGGCGCGGCCGTCGTCGTGGGCCAGTGTCCGCGGTGGCGGGATCGTGCGTCCAGCCGGCAAAGCGGCGCCTGCCGGACGGCACGCGCGGCTCCGGCGGCGGCGCGCGGCGCAGCACCGCCTTGATCCGCGCCAGCAGCTCGCGCGGGTTGAACGGCTTGACGAGGTAGTCGTCGGCGCCGAGTTCCAGCCCGACGATGCGGTCGGTCTCGTCGGCCATCGCGGTCAGCAGGATCACCGGCGGCCCGCCGCGCCCCGCCAGCCAGCGGCAGAGGCTGAGCCCGTCCTCGCCCGGCATCATCACGTCGAGCACGACGAGCGCGATCCGCGCCTCGCCGAGCACCCGCCGCGCCTCGCCCGCGTTCGCGGCGAGCCGCGTGCGGTAGCCCTGCCGGCGCAGGTACTGCCCGAGCGGCTCGCGGATGTCGCGGGCGTCGTCGACGATCAGGATCTGCGGGTCGGGCGGGTCCAAGGGTCGTCCTTCCATCGTGCGGCGCTGCCCGTCGATACCGCAGAACCGGCCCTCGATCACCGCTGGCGGGAGCACTTCGTTTGTCGCGAGACGTGTCAGGCCGCGATCCTGCGACCTCCGGCGACAAGACGGGCCCCCGGCTGACACGCATGGCCGCCCGGGGCCGTCCATATGGGGTGCATCGGAGGCGACATCGTCTCCGCCCACATCCGAAGGACGAGACCATGACCAAGCACAGCTTCCTCCCCGCCGCCCTGCTCGCGGTGGCCCTCGCCGGCACCGGCGCGTCGATGGTGACGGCGCAGACCGCGCCCGACGCCCCCGCGGCCCAGGATCAGCGCGCCGACGGGCCCGGCGACCGCGACGGGCACCGGGGCGATCGCGGCGACCGGGGCGGCCGTGGCGGCGACCGGGCCGGCGGCGGCCGCGGCGGCCCCGCGATGCTGGGCGCACTCTTCGCGGAAGCCGACGCGGACGGTGACGGCGCGCTCACGCAAGCCGAGATCGACGCCTACCGCACGGCCAAGGTCGGCGAGGCCGACGTCTCGGGCGACGGCGCGCTCTCCATCGACGAGTTCGAGACGCTCCATGCCGAGGCGACCCGCGAGCGGATGGTCGACGCGTTCCAGGCGCTCGACGCGAACGGCGACGGCAGCATCGACGCGGGCGAACTGGACGCCCGCATCGCGCGGATCGTCGAGCGGATGGACCGCGACGGCGACGGCGCGCTGACCCTCCAGGACCGCGGCCGCCGCGGTTGATGATTGGAGCGGGCGGGCGGGCGGCGCGTGCCGCCCGCCCTTCCCACGCGCAAGCCCTGGCCGGACGCCGCGCGGCTGATCGAGGCCATAAGAGACCCTCGAGGCATGTAGCCGGGCAAGGTCATCGGCAGTATTCGCCGGTCCGCACCTCGCCGCCGTTCGTCACCGTCAGCGTCGTGAAGTCGTAGCATCCGGGCGTGGCGGCGGGCGCATAGCGGATGTAGTAGGCCTCCCCCTCGTAGCTGTAATCCATGCTCCGGCTCCCGTCGGGGTTGCGGGTCAGGACGAGGTCCTCGACCCCGCCGCGCGGCGGCGTGCCGGGCGCGGCGCCACGTCCGTCCGAGGCCGTCAGAGGGCGCACGCGGGGGAGCGCGTCGAAGTCGGCCACGACGCCCATGAGGCACTGCACGATGTAGGGCGCGTCTTCGGAGGTGTGGTAGCGATAGCCGAAGGTCGCGTCGACCTGCCCGTTGCAGACGTCGAGCGCGCCCTGGGGGATCGCCGACCCATCGGGGTTGTCGTCGCCGTAGATCGGGTACCCATCGAAGGCCCAGCCGATGATCGCGGCCGGGCCGGCATTCGCCATCGCCTCGATCATGCAGGTCGGCTTGACGTGGTAGTGGTAGTCGTCGCCGCGCCCGGCATGGCCGCCGCAGACGTCGAGCTGGCCGGTCTGGAGCGTGTCGTGCTCCGCCTGGTGGTGCGCCAGATCGGCGAGGCTCATCTCGCCGCCGCCGGTGTAGTCGTAGATCGGCACGCCGTTGACGGCGACGCCCAAGGCCGCATCGCGGGTCATCGGCGTCGTGCCGAGGGTCGGTGCCAGGAGGATGGGTGCGGCGTAGTCGGCCGGGACGGGGATCTGCTCGTTGGTGCCGACGATGCCCGTCATCGTCTCGTGGTCGGGATCGGTGTCCGATCGGAGGATCGCGTGGCTGTCCGTGCAGGTGACCGTCGACGCTATCTTCGAAGCCGGCATCGACGACCGAGCCCGCGACGGCCGCGCAGTGGTCCTCGTGCGCCGAGGCGGCGGATGCGGCGCCCAGGGCGAGGATCGCGGTCGCGGCGATGAGGATGGGGCGATGCATGTCGGTGCTCCTGCTCTCGATGGTGGGGGGGTCGGACCTCAGTCCTGCATGGCGTGGCGCAGGGCGACGTTGGGGACGAAGCCGCGCATGAACTCGTCATGGGTCATCGCGCCGTCGCCGTCCCGGTCGGCGAAGTCGAGCGAGCGGTCCAGGGCGGTCCGGTACTCCGCGAGGTCGAGCCGGGCGTCGCCGCTCCGGTCGAAGAGATCGAAGACGAGGCCGAAGGCGGCATGGTAGGCTTGGGCCCGGTCGCGATGCGCGGCCATCTCGTAGAAGCCGAAGGGCCATTCCTCGAACTCGCGCGGGTCGATGTCGCCCGATCCGTCGGCGTCGAAGGTGGGGAACCCCGCCTCGGCGGCGGCGGCGATCTCGGCGCGGTCGATCCGGCCGTCACCGTTCGCGTCCAGCTCGCTTCGCCCGCGCCTCCACGGCAGCGCGGGCCGCGTCGATCCCGGGCGGCGTAGCGCCCTGCTGGGCCGTGACGGGCAGGGCGGCGACCAGGAACAGGGTCGCGAGGGAGGGGCGGAGCATGGCGTGTCCTTTCGATTCGGGATCGTTCGTGGTCGAGGTCGTCACTCGACGATGAGGCGGCAGAGGACGGTGTTGCTCTGCTCGAGGTCGGGTCCCCAGATCAGGCGGGCATCCTCCACCCAGTCGATCCGGTCGTAGCCGTCCTTGGGGCTCACCTCGCGCTCGGAATAAACGTCGGCCTGCGGCCAAGCGAAGGCGTCGAAGCCGGCGCGGTCCCAGCCCTCGGGCTCGTCCGACGCCTCGAAGCCGCAGGCGCCCTCGCCGGCGACCGGATCGACCGCGTCCTCGCAGGCCTTGTCGAGCGGTGCCGTGTGGATCACGCGGCACTGCCAGCCGGCATCGCTGACGGCGACGGTGGCACCCGCCGCGTCCCTGATCTGCACGATCACGCCGCCGTCGCCCATCTGCTGGCGGGGCGTGCCGATGTATTCGAGGCCGGTGTCGTCCGCCTTGAAGTCCATCGCGACGAGGCCGACCACGAAGGGCCGCGTCGCCTCGAACGCGAAGCTCTCGGCGTTGAACGATCGCTCGGTGGTGATGGGGACGGAGTCTTCGGCGACCTGTGCGCCGTCGATGCGCATCTCGAACCAGTTGTCGGCCCAGACGTCGGCGGAGAAGGTCTCCGCATGGAGCGCGGCGGGCGAGAGCCCGAGGAGGGCCAGGGCGGCGAGGGAGGGTCTCATGGGTGGTCCTTTCGATGGGCCGGTCGGGGCGCGAAGGTCTTACCGGTAGTGAAGGTCAGTCCGCTGCCCCCGCGAGCGGGCTATGGTTCTTGGCGGGGATCACGTCGAGGCACGCCGATCGATTTGAAGTCGCCGAAGACCGCGTCCACGGCGATGGTGGCGCGTACTTCGGACGTGCCGCCCGTCCGTACCCGCGCGGGCCGTCACTGAGGCGGCGCGGGAAGGGCAGCCCGCAGGTCGTCTACGTCGATGCCGAGGGTTTCTGCGGCCGCCGCGAAGTCGGGGGGCATGGACTGGCCGAGTGCCTGCATCAGGCTCGCCGCGTCGACGCCGAGAGCCTGCGCCGCGGCTCCGAAGTCCGGGCCACCACCACCGCCGCCCCGGGGCCCGGCATCCTCGATCTCGCCGTGGTAGCAGTCCACCATGTACGGGGCCTCGTCCGCGGTCAGGTGGTAGTGATAGATCCCGTCCGGGAACTCCGGCGTGGCACCGACATGGCCGCTGCAGGCGTCGAGATCGGCGTTGGTGACGATCGCGCCGTTCTCGCCGTGGTTGCCATAGACCGGAAAGCCGTCCTCCAGAACGCCGATCATTACCGAATGCGCGTCGTCCGCGTCGAGGCCTTGGGTGATGCAGACGGGCACGCCGTGGTAGTGGTAGTTCGTGCCGTCGGCGAGCGTGTGGCCGTTGCAGGCGTCGAGGAAGGACACGTGGTCGTGCGTGACTTGGTCGTCCATCGCCACGACCGTCCGCTCCATGTTCTCGTAGTCGTTGAAGAGCTGCGCGCCGCTCAGGGCCACGCCGATGCGACCGAGCGACGTGTCCGTCGCCTCCTCCGCATAGGCCGGTCGCGTGGTGATGGTGGTGTCGACCGGCGACACCGTGAAGGTGTCCGCGGACGTCACGACCGCGAAGGCGTCCTCCGGCTTGTCGGCGAACGGCTGGTCGCCGGGATCGAGGGGGATCAGATACCGCTCGGCGAAGCCGTGGCTGGGGATGCCATCGGACTGGAAGCGGAACGTCCGCGCGTCCTCGTCCAGGGTGATGGTGACGGTGTCGCTCCAGCCCGCGCCGGCGACGGCGGCCGACGTGTCGACAGATACCGTTGTGCTAACGGCGGTCTCGTGGGCTGTCGCAGGCAGTATGCCGAGGAGGCAAGCGGCGCCGATCACCGTGCTGGCGATCAGGGCGGAGGCTGCGACGGGTCCGCGGCGGGCTGTGGGTGTCATGGTCTTCTCCTTCTGGGATGCGGCGTCGGACGGCGCGGCTCGGGTCCTGTCGGTGTCCTGCTCGGCGCGGACCGGCGGGATCATGGTCCCTGCGGCGGAAGGGGCGGGCATGTGGGCAAGCGATGGCAGGCGTCGGGTCGTGACGATCATGGCGTCGTCTCCGTTGGTGCGTCGGTGTCGGCCCCGCGCCCGCCGGGGACCCGCCCGCCGAGGCCGTCGCGCAACGCGCGGGTCAGGCGGCTCAGCGTCTGCGCCTCCTCCGCGCCGATCCGCTCGGCGATCATCCGGTCGACGTCGCGCCAGGCCGCGTGGATCTCCGACAGCAGCCCGCGCCCGCGCGGCGTGAGCCGCAGCAGGTTGCTGCGCGCCTCCTCGGGGTCGACCTCGCGGGTGACGAACCCCGCCTCGATCAGCCGGGCGGTCATCGTGCTCATCGACGCGGGCGTGATGTCGAACGCGCGGGCCAGCGCCACCTGCGAGGCGGGCTCCATGCGGGCGAGCGCGTCGATGATCCGCGCCTGCCGGGGGCGCAGGTCGATGAGGGCGAGCCGCTGGCGCAGCGCGTCCTCCACGAGGTCGGCGGAGTGCAGGAGGTGATGCAGGGTGTAAGGGCCGGTTGCCATGCTAACAGTTCGTATGCTAAGTTACGGGTGGCCGCAAGGGGTGGCGGCGAACGTATCGGGAGACGGGCATGACGATGGTGGATCAGAGCCTTCCAGCATGGAGCGGACGGAGGGGACCTGTCGTCGGCGGGCTCGCCCGGATGGCACCGACGCTGGCGCTGGTGGCCCTGCTCTGGTCCGTCTCCAGCTGGGGCTACTACGCCCTCGTCTCCGCACTCGCCCTCGACGTCGGCTACGACGAGGCACCGGTCCTCTTCGCCGCCTACTACCTCGGCTGGACATTCGTCGCCGCGTTTCTGTTCCGGAACCTGCTGGTAGGGCAACTCACGCGCGTTCGCCTCCTTGGGCACACGGTCGCGCTGACGCCGGTCCTGCTCGCCTTCGCGGCCTTCGTGACCCTCGTCCTGCCGCTGCTGCCCGCGGTGTCGACCTTCCGCGCCCCGTCCGACCCGCCCGAGTTCATGTTCGCCTCGGCCTGGTACTACCTGCCCAAGTCGCTCGACATCCTGTTCCAGCAGACCCTCGTCGCCGTCATCATCCGCCGTGCCGACCGCGCGGGCCTCTCGCTGGCCGCGACCTCGCTCCTCCTGGCCGCGCTCTTCGGCGGCTTCCACCTGACGCTGGCACTCGACGGCTTTACCAGTCTCTACGTCGCCCGCTTCACCCTCGCCGCGACGCTGTTCGGCCTCCTCGCCCCCGTCCTCTACCTGCGCACGCGGCATGGCTTCCGCTGGGCCTACGGGTTGCACTGGTCGTTCTACGCATTCGACGCGGCGGTCACGCACCTTGTGCTGGCGGTACCGCCTTGGGCGTAAGCGGTGGTCTTCCGGCGGCGTCTGCGGACCGTGGGTTGCCGGGAGCGGCCATTCGCGCATGACGATCGAACGGCAGCAACGTCCCGCATTGCGGACCCCGGCTCGCCTGCGTCGAACGTCCGCTCTGGCTATACGCGCTGCAACGTCACGACCTGCCTGGGGACCGATCGGCAGATACGTGGGGGCTGCATGAACGGGGGAGGCTCGTCAGTCCTCCTTCCGCTTGCGTAGCTCCTCCGTAAAGGCCCTCAGGGTCTCGGCGCTGCGCAGTCCGCGCTGGTCGCGCACGTCGATGATCCAGACGGTGCCGCGCGCTTGCGCGTAGAGCAGCGAGAAGGCCGTTCCTGCGATCTTCCATTCGCGCACGTCCGCATGACCCTCGTAGCGGTGCCCGGCCTCCGGGTGAGCGCGCAGGACGGCCTCGGCATGGCGCAGCGCATCCGCGGCGCGGGCCACGGCGAGCTGCGGATTGTGCCGATAATAGGTCCGCATCCAACGTAGTCCCGACTCGGCCGTGGCGAGGTAGCGTAATCGGACGTCCGACATGCCAGAGTCCGGCCGCGGTCAGCGGGCGGCGGGGAACGGTCGGTCGTCGTTGGCCAACATCCAGTCGTGAACCTCCTCAGGCGCCACGCCGGGGCTCTCTTGCGCCACCATCTCCAGTCCCGCATCCAACAGTTCGCGCACCGCTCGACGTTCCTCCACGAAGGCGCGGATGGCCTGGTTCGCCACCCAGGAGGCAGAGCGATCCTCGGCCAGCGCGATGCGCTCGAGCTCGGCCTTCAGCTCCGCGTCCAGACGGGTGGTGAACATGGCGGTAGGCATGGCGGCGGACCTGGGCTACGGGAGGCGAGGATGATGTCATACGGTGTCATCGGAGCGGTGAGCGCTACATGAAGTGCGACTTCCCTGTGGTCCGTGAGTAGGCCCTCGGGCCTGCGATCTCCACCATCTTCTCGGCGAAGACCTCTGCTGGGGTTCGCCATCCGAGGCATTTGCGGGGCGTGGCGTTCATCCGGTCGGTCACGGCGCGGATGTCCGCATCGGTGAGCTGGCGCATGTCGATCTCGCGGGGGAGGTATCGGCGGAGGCGGCGGTTGGTATTCTCGACCGCGCCCTTCTGGTGGGGCGACTGCGCATCGCAGAACCAACTCCGCGTGCCGGTCTCGGCCTGGAGGTGCGGCCAGGTCACGAACTCCGAGCCACGGTCGAAAGTGATCGAGCGGCGGGCATCGAGGGGCAGGGCGCCGATGGCCTTCGCGATCTTGCCCATCACCGGCTTGGAGCGCTTGGTCGTGTTCTTGAGCAGCACGGTGAAGCGGCTCACCCGTTCCATCAGCGAGGTCACGTTGGCCTGGCCGAAGCGCTGCTGGAACAGGACGAGGTCGCCCTCCCAGTGGCCGAACTCGGTCCGGTGCGCCACCGCCTCGGGGCGGAACAGGATAGAGACCTCGCGAGCGAAACTGGATGCGCGGCGCTTGCGGGCGCGCCTCGGCCGCCGGCTCATTCGGTGGTTCGGCAGGTGCCACCACAGCTCGGCGCGTTTCCCGTCCTTCGAGTAGACGTGCCGGTAGATCGTCTCCTGGCAGACCCGGGGCTGCGCATTCTCTCGCCGCATCCGGCCCGCGATCTGCTCGGGCGTCCAACCGGCCTTCAAGCGATCCTCGACCACTGAGCGCAGCGCGTCATGGCGCACCAGCTTGCGCTGCCGCGCGCGCCGGTCCCCTGTCTGCAGTTGCGCCGCCATCGCGAAGTACCCAACCACCTTGGGCAGGCACCGATCGACGAAGTGGTTGCGCCGCAGCTCGCGGAAGATCGTGCTGCGATGCCGCCCCAGCACCCGTGCCATCTCGGTGGGCGAGACCCTCGCATGCCGCCAGCGCTCGATCTTGCGGCGCTCCTCGACGCTCAACTGTGTGTACTTCGACCCCATTCCTCAACTCCTTCCATCCGACAAGCCATTGTCGTAGAAAGAAAGTCGCAGTTGGAAGTAGCGCGCACCCTTCGGCCGTTACGTCCTCAATGCGACGCCCCGTTGGGGAGAGGAGCTGGCGCTCACGCTGATCGTTTGGCTTTCGCTCTTGGCCGTGCCGCTGGGCTTTCGTAACGGCTGGCACATCCGCCTCGACCTTCTGTCCCGCGCGCTGCCCGAGAGGGGGCGCCGCGGGCTGGAAGCGGTCAACTGGGCGATCTCGTTCGTCATGGGAATCCTCTTCGTCTGGTTCGGCGCCGTCGTGGCCGAGCAGAATCTCTCCAACCTGATGCCCGGCCTTGGGATCCCCGCCTTCTGGCAGTACCTTTCGGTCCCCGTCTCCGGCGTGCTGATCGTGATCGTCCTGGCCGAGATCGCGCTGACGCGCCGCCCGGACACGCCCGTGGAGGGCGCGCCCCGATGACCGATCCCCTCGCCGTCTCTTTGCTGCTGGGGTCGTTCTTCGTGCTGCTGATCATCGGCACGAACATCGCGTTCTCGATGGCCGTCTCGGCCATCCTGACGATGCTTTACCTCGACCTGCCGCTGCAGATCACCTTCCAGCGTATCGTGTCGGGACTGTCGTCGTTCTCCTTGCTCGCGGTGCCGTTCTTCATCCTGGCGGGCGACATCATGTCGGAAGGCGGTATCACCGACCGGCTCTTGCGACTGGCCCGGGCGATCATCGGCTGGGTGCGTGGCGGCCTCGCCATGGTGAATATCATGGCCTCGATGTTTTTCGGCGGCATATCAGGGTCGGCGCTCGCCGACATGTCCTCGCTCGGGAACATCCTGATCCCGGCCATGCACAAGGGCGGCTACGACAAGGACTTCGCGACCACCGTCACGATGGCGAGCTCGGTCCAGGGTATGCTGATCCCGCCCAGCCACAACATGATCATCTACGCGCTGGCCGTCGGCGGGGGCGTCTCGATCGGCGCGCTGTTCATGGCCGGCCTCGTGCCCGGGATCGTCCTGGGCGCTGCGCTGATGGTCTGGTCCTACGTCGTCTCACGCAGACGGAACTATCCCGTCGACGCGCTCTTCGACGTGCCCGAGCTGACCGCCGCCTTCCTTGACGCAATCTGGGGGATGATGACGATATTCATAATCCTCTCCGGAGTCCTAACGGGGGTGTTCACTGCAACCGAGAGCGCGGCTATCGCTGTCCTCTGGGCGTTCTTCGTAGCAGTTGTCATCTATCGCGCGACGGATCTGCGGGGCATCTGGCGCGCAATGGGCCGCACGGTCGTGCCGCTGGCGCAGATCATGATCATCATCGGCGCCGCCGGCGCCTTTGGCTGGGTCATCGCTTTCCTTCGCGTGCCCGACTACCTTGCCAACAACGTTTTCGGCTTCATCGGCTCCAAGTACGCGTTCCTGCTGGCAGTGAACCTTTTGCTCATCGGCCTAGGCCTGCTGGCGTCCATGACGTCGATCATCGTCATCATGACACCGATCATTATCCCGTTCCTCGACAAGTTCGAGATTAGCTACGTGCATTTCGGAGTCATCATGATCCTGAACCTGGGCATCGGCCTGATCACGCCGCCGGTGGGCGGGGTGCTGTTCGTAGGCAGCGCCATCTCGCGGATATCCATTGAACGGCTGAGCGTCGCGATGCTGCCGTTCTACATGGTGATGTTCTTAGTGCTGCTCTTGGTGACGTACATCCCCGCGATTTCGCTGTGGCTGCCCCGGCTGATGGGCCTTGGCGTCTGATTTAGAAAGGATAGACCTTGTTCCAAGGCAAGAACCTCATCGCGGGCCGCTGGACCGGCGGCCCGGACACCTATCGCAACGATCCCGTGGACGGTGCGCCGGACGATTTCGCGCTAGGCCGGCCAGAGGACGTGGCCGAGGCCTGCGCCGCCGCCGAGACCGCGTTCGAGGCCTATGCCATCACCTCCCGCGCCGACCGCGCCGCGTTCCTACGCTGCATCGCCGACGAAATCGAGGCGCGCGGCGCTGATCTGACCGCCATCGGGACGTGCGAGACGGGGCTGCCAGCCGCGCGGCTGGGCGGCGAACTGGGGCGCACGACGGGTCAATTGCGGTTGTTCGCGGACCATATCGAAGACGGTGCATATCTCGACCGCCGGTACGACGCGGCGCTGCCCGACCGCGCGCCGCTTCCGCGCCCGGACCTCAAGCTGGTGCAGCGGACCGTCGGTCCAGTGGCGGTATTCGGCGCGTCGAACTTCCCTCTGGCGTTCAGCACCGCGGGCGGGGATACGGCCAGCGCGCTTGCCGCCGGGTGTACTGTGGTGGTCAAGGGCCATCCGGCCCATCCCGGCACCGGCGACATCGTCGCTCAGGCGATCGAGGCCGCGCGCACGGCCTGCGACATGCCCGCGGGCACGTTCGGCTTCGTCCAGGACGGCGGTCAGGCGGTAGGTCGCGCGCTGGTGGAAGACCCGCGCATCAAGGCCGTGGGCTTCACCGGGTCCCTGCGGGGCGGCCGCACGCTGTTCGACCTGTGCGCGGCGCGCCCAGAGCCAATTCCCTTCTTCGGAGAGCTTGGGTCGGTGAATCCGATGTTCGTCCTCCCCGCCGCGCAGGCCGCGCGGGGGGCCGAGATCGGCACCGCCTGGGCAGGATCTCTGACCATGAGCTGCGGGCAGTTCTGCACCAATCCCGGCATCGCGGTCGTAACCGTGGGCGACGGAGTGGAAGCGCTGGTCGAGGCGGCGCGCGCCGCGCTTTCGCAGGTCGCGCCGCAGGTGATGCTCACGCCCGCCATGGCCGACACCTACCGCGACGGGGCGGCACGGGCATCGGGCCGCGACGGGGTCGAGGTCCTTACCTCGGATGCCGGGCGCGGGCGCGAGGCAGGTCCCGTCCTGTTGCGTGTCGACGCGTCGGCATGGCTGGCTGACGAGACGCTGGCGCACGAGGTGTTCGGCCCGCTGGGCATCGTCGTCGTCGCACGCGATGCCCACGAACGGCTGGCCGTCGCCCACGCGCTGCAGGGCCAGCTGACTTGCACCCTGCACCTGGACGACGCCGACACCGCTGCCGCGCGGTCGTTGATGCCGGTGTTGGAACGCAAGGCCGGACGCATTTTGGCCAATGGCTTCCCCACGGGTGTCGAGGTGGCAGACGCCATGGTCCATGGCGGCCCCTATCCCGCCTCCACCAATTTCGGGGCAACGTCCGTGGGCACTATGGCGATCCGCCGATGGCTGCGCCCCGTCAGCTACCAGAACATGCCCGACGCTCTGCTGCCCGAGGACCTGCGCGCGTGAAGACCGATCCCGTTTTCGCCTCCGATCTCGCCCGATCCGTCTGGGCCGTGCCCCCGCTGGCCCGACACGAGGGCCGAACGGACGATGCAGAGAACCGCAAACTGACCCGCCATATCGAGGCGGGCGGGGTGACCACGATTCTGTGGGGCGGCAATGCCAACGTCTACAACCAGACGCTGGACGAATATGCCGACCTGATCGCCCGCATCCCGGACTGGGTCGCCGTCGACACATGGGCGGTGCCCGCGGCGGGGCCGGATCACGGGCGCCTACAAGACCATGCGTGCATCCTGCGCGGGACGGGGTTCCCGACAGTGCTCGCCCTTCCGTTCGGTGGGGCGTGCGACCCGGACGGCGTCGAGGCCGCGCTGCGGCAATTCGTCGACACCGCAGAGATTCCGGTCATCCCCTATCTGCGCCGGTCCGGCTACCTGCGGCCCGATCAGCTGGCCCGGATGCTGGACGACGGGATCGCGGTCGGCGTGAAGTATGCACTCGAGCCGGACGACCCTCGCGCCGATCCTGACCTCGACGCCCTGCTGGCCGAGGTGCCCGCATCCAAGATCGTTTCGGGCATAGGCGAGTTGGCAGCCATCCCGCACATGACGACCTACGACCTGTGTGGGTTCACTGCCGGGGCCGTCTGCATCGACCCGCGCCGGTCCATGCGGGTACTGGCGGCGTTACAGGCCGGCGACGAGGCCGGCGCGACGGAAGAATGCGCACCGCTTCGCCCGCTGGAGGATCTGCGCCAGTTCCACGGCCCCATCCCGGTGATTCACGCCGCGGTCACAGCTTCCGGAATCGCGGATATGGGCGCGATCGCGCCGATGCACTCGATGCCGGATCCGGCCCTCGCCGCCCGCATCGCCGAGGCCGTAGTACATTTGACCGTCGAGGTGCCCGCATGAAGATCGAAGCCATCGAGACGTTCCTCGTCCATGCAGGCCCCCCGGGCGAGACGGCCTGGTCCGGCGACACTGGTACGGGCCGGGGCGGCATGTCGATGGGCACGACGAGACACTGGCTGTTCGTGCGCGTGACGGTCGAAGGCGGGCTCTACGGGATCGGCGAGGGGTCCGGCTGGCCCCGGGTGGTGGAGACCGCCGTGCAGGACCTCGCCCCCCTGCTTGTCGGCGAAGATGCACGCCGGATCGAGAAGCTGTGGGGCAAGATGCACCTCGCCACCATGAGCCATGGGCAGGTCGGCACCGTGGGCGGCGGGGCCATCGGCGCGATCGACATCGCGCTGTGGGACCTGAAGGGCAAGGCACTGGGCGTACCGGTCCACGAACTGCTGGGCGGTAAGATCCGCGACAGCCTGCCGGCCTACGCCCACGCCTCCACTCCCGAAAAGGCACGCCGCGCCTGGGACATGGGGTACCGTGCGTTCAAGTCCGGTAACGTCAAAGGCACCGTCGAGAAGGTCGCGGCCTTGCGCACAGAACTCGGCCCCGAGGCGGACCTGATGGTCGACTTGCACGGCCCGCCCTGGCTGACTGTCCCGGATGCCATCGCCATGGGCCGGGCGCTGGAACCCTATGACCTCATGTTTCTCGAGGAACCGCTGTCACCCGAGAATTTGGAGGGCTACGCCCGCGTCCGTGACGCCGTGGCCTTGCCGCTGGCGGCAGGAGAACGTCACGCCGGCAATCTATGGTCCGCTGCGCCCCTGATCCAGCGCGGGCTGATCGATGTGGCCCAGCCCGATACGGGCCGGTGCGGCGGCATTACCCATTTCCGCAAGATCGCGGCCCTAGCCGAAAGCCATTTCGTCCAGATGGCGCCCCATGCGGGGACGCTGGGCCCGGTGGCTGAATTCGCGGCACTGCACTCAATGGCCGCGATCCCGAACGCAATGATCTTGGAACGCTTCGCCGTGGACTGGGAGGGGCGGTACGAAGTCGTTACCCAAGAACCGCAGATGCGCGACGGGCGCGTGATCGTCCCGGACACGCCGGGGATCGGCGTCGATCTGAACCTCGACGAGATCGCGCGCCATCCCGGCGGGCGCAACGCATCCGTGCCGAACACGGTATCCTACGCGGACGGCACTCAGGAAGAGTTCGTCTACGTCCAGCCCCGCTGGCAGCGCACGACGGCGTTCGGGCGTGACGAAGGCTGAAGTCTGCCTGCTCGACCTACCGCCCTGCGAGGTCGGCGAGGGGATCGTCTGGTGCGATCGGCGCCAGATGCTGTGGTGGGTCGATATAGGCGCATCCCGCGTTCACAGCCATGCCCCCGCGACTGGCGTGACGGCGCATTGGGACATGCCGGACAAGCCGGGCTGTCTTGCGTTGACCGAGGGCGACGAGGTCGTGGTGGCCATGGCGGACGGTTTGCACCTTCTGGACCCGGCCAACGGCGACCTGCGCCTGCTCACGTCGTTTCCGGACATGCCCCTGGGGCACCGCCCTAACGACGGTGCCGTCTCGCGTAGCGGCCGGTTCTATGTCGGAACCGTCGCGCTGATTGATCGCAGCATGCCCGACGGCGTCCTTTACGCCTTTGATCCGCACCGCGGGGTGCGCCGCCTGTTCGGGGGGCTCCACGTCTCCAACGGGTTGGCCTTCTCGCCGGACGACCGGACCGCCTATCTGTCCGATAGCTGGCCGGAGGTCCGTAAAATCTGGGCCTACGATCACAATCCGGCAACGGGCAATCTTACTCGTAGACGCCCGTATTTTGACACCGCGATCACCGCCGGACGCCCCGACGGGGCCTGCATCGATGCCGATGGCTTCTACTGGATGGCCGGCGTCGGTGGCGGCGAGGTCTTGCGGCTCTCGCCGGGCGGCGATGTCGACCTGCGTATCGAGGTGCCAGTCATGCGTCCGAGCAAGCCCTGTTTCGGCGGACCGGATCTCGGCACATTGTACCTAACCAGCATCGGTGCTTCGGACGGGACCGGAGATGACGGCAGACTGATAACCATCGATGTGCCGTTCCGTGGGCTTCGCGAGGGTCGTCTCAATTTGGCGAGACGGGACCTTTGAGAGTTTGCTCCCCTTCTTGGATCAATAAATGGATCGACGTCGTGTTTTCGGGGCTAACGCGCGTGGTCCATGGATGGCCAGGGATGTAGACCGATATCGAGACCGCCTGGTCCACAAGGATCGATGGCCCGTCGCGGCTCGTACTACACCTCGCACTTTCCCGGACTAGCGCTTTATGAACCGAAAGCTTGACGGCTGGGGCACGGTGCCGACCTATCTCGCGCGCGACGATCTGCGGGCGAGCCGGATCATGGCCCTCACGCTGCGCTCGCGTTCGCCCGAGGCGATGCGGGTGCCCCTCTACGTCATCCACCGGGCCGACGCGCCGCCCGGCCCGGCGGGACAGTGGGTCATCGACTGGCTGCGGGGCAGCATGCCGCGGCGAGGGTCGTCGCGGTCGTGAGGGGCTTCAACTCAAGAGCTGCCATTCGAGTTGTTGTGTCGAGCGGCAGCAAAGTCTGCCTCTACGACGTGCTTACCCCTTCGATGAAGGTCCGCTCTCCCCATTCGGAGCAGCTACCGCAGCCTTGCATAACGATACCAATCCTTGGTATCCCGTAGCTAGGAGGCTCGCCATGCCACGCAACACGTCCGTATCCCTCGGGGACCACTTCGCCGGCTTCATCGACGAGCGCCTCGGCTCGGGCCGCTACAGCAGCGCCAGCGACGTCGTGCGGGCGGGGCTGCGCCTGCTCGAAGAGCACGAGGGAAAGGTCGACCGCCTGCGGACCGCGCTCGTCGAGGGCGAGAAGTCCGGTCCTGCACGGTCGTTCGACGTCGAGGCCTTCATCGCGCGGAAGAACGGCGACTGAGGGGTGCCGGTCGCGCGCCTGTCGCCTTTGGCCGAAGCCGACATCGACGAGATCTGGGACGACAGCGAGGAACGGTGGGGTCGGCCGCAGGCGGTCCGCTACGTGCGGGACCTCGACGCGACCTGCACCGGCATCGCGGAGGGTCGCGTATCCAGCCTCTCGGTAGAGGACATCCGCCCCGGCTACCGCAAGACGGCCTGCGGCTCGCACATGGTCTGCTTCCGGCTGGACGGCGACGATATCGAGGTCGTCCGCATCGTGCCTTGGAGCATGGACGTCGGCCGCTATTTCTGACGGCCGACGTCTCTCGTTCGGGTGGCTACAGGTCGATGTCCTCGGAGATCGCCAGCGCGTCCTCCAGCTCGACCCCGAGATAGCGGACGGTGCTGTCCATCTTGGTGTGCCCGAGCTGGAGCTGGACGGCGCGCAGGTTGCCGGTCTTCTTGTAGATCTGAGCGGCCTTGGTCCGGCGCTTCGAGTGCGTGCCGTAGGCGCTCGGCTCCAGACCGATGGCGGCGACCCACCCCTTGAGCATCCGGCCATACTGCCGCGTCGAGATGTGCAGACTGTCGTGGAACCGGCTCGGCCATAGGTGGGCGGGGCCGATCATCGCGGGGCTGGCGATCCACGAATGGACCGCCTCCCGCGTCGTCTCGGTGATCTCGAACCGCACCGGGCGCTGCGTCTTGCTCTGCACGACGCTGGCGCGTTCCTTCACCCGCCCGGCGGCGAAGATGTCGGCGACCTGCAAACGCACGAGGTCGCAACCCCTGAGCTTGCTGTCGATGGCCATGTTGAACAGCGCGAGATCGCGCACAAGCCCAGCCAGCTCAAGCCGGACGCGGATCGTCCAGACGTGCCGGGGCAGAAGCGCGCGCTTCTGGCCGACGGTGCGGCCACGGTTCCAAGCGGGTGGGCTCGGCCACGGGACGGGCAGGTTGGTGATGGGCAAGGGAATAGCCTCCGATCCGCAGCGTCGATAGAAATGCCAACCGCTTCCCTACTCCATCCCAACGGCCTTCCGACCCTCGTCGGACTTCAGCGAGAAGTCTGTCCCCAGCCAGGGATCGGCGGCAGGGGTCGTCAGGAACGGGACCGTGCGGGCGACCCAATCAGCTGAGATGTGCGCCTCCTAAGGGATCTGGCTCACCGGGTTGATCCCGGACGCGCGGATCTCCTCCTGCATCGACGTCGCGACCGTGCCGGGGGAGAGACCTATGACACGAACGCCAGACGTCGAGGCCTCCTTCTGCGCCACGCCGGTCAGACGGAGCACGGCGGCCTTGCTGGCGCAGTAGTGGGACCAGCCTTCCAGCGCGGAGTTCGCGGCCCCCGAGGAGATGTTGACGATCGTGCCCGAGCCCTGCGCCTCCATCACGGGCAGGGCGTAGCGGAGCCCGTGGTACACGCCCTTCACGTTGACGTCGATCGCGTAGCCCCAAGCGTCTGGATCGCTGTCGGCGATGCGCGCGATCGGGTCGATCAGCCCCGCGTTGTTGACCAGCAGGTCGAGCCGGCCGGTGGCGTCGGTCGCCGCCGCGACGAGCACCGGGACGGCGCGGTGATCAGCCATGTCGGTCGCCATGGCGGTCGCTGCGCCGCCGGCCTGCCCGATTTCGCCTGCGATCCGTTCGATAGCGTCCTCGCTCCGGGCGGCGAGGACGACGTGGGCGCCGAGGGCGGCGAGGTGGCGGGCGGTGGCCTCGCCGATCCCGCGCGATGCGCCGGTGACGATGGCGGTGGTGCCCGTGAGGTCGGGCCGGGTCGGATCGGTCATCGGAGACGTCCTTTAGAACGAGAAGCGACGACTGCGCCGCCGAATCTGGCGGTACGGTCGGACGGATGGATGCGGTCAGCTCTCGCTCGGACCGACGAAGCCCTCCACCCGGCCCCAATTACAGGGCACGTTCGTCTCGGACGCGCCCGCGCAGTCGACAAGATCGACATGGATGTCGAGGTCGATCGAGAGCCCCGTGGGCGAGCCCGGGAAGGCGATGAAGGCCATGTCGTGATCGAGGCGCAGCAGCTCGCCGGTCGCCTCGAAGGAGACGACCGGGATCTCGTCGTAGTTCGGGATGAAGTCGGGGTAGGTCCGGTTCGACACCAGCTCGAAGTCGAGCGTCAGCGGCGCGGTGCGCCCGAGCATCTCCAGCTCGCCGTGCATCTTGCCGCCCGTGGGCGTCAGCATCTCGATCTCGGTCGAGCGGTAGGTGATGGCCGGGAAGCCATCGACGTTCAGGTAGTCCACGCTGCGCACGTGGTTGTCGCGGCCGACGTGGTTCGAGTTCACCGAAGACGCGTCCACGGTGATGGTGATCTGCGAGTTCGCCGGCTCATCGGCGTTAATGAGGAACGTGCCGTCGAAGGCGTCGAACCGGCCGGCGGTGCGGGCGAGGTCCATGTGGTCGACCTCCCAGCCCAGATGGGCGTAGCCGAGATCGAGCGTCTATTCCCTCGGCTCGGCGGCAACCGGCAGGGCGAGAGGGACGAGCAGGGCAGAGGCAAGAAACGTCTTCATGAGGGTCTCCGATATGGATGGGGGTTATGGGGGGTCAGGCGGCGATGCGTGCGGCATCCGTCAGCGCCGCGTCGACCGCCGCCTGCACGGTCGCCTCGTCGGCGGTGGTCGCCTCCACGGTAACGGTCCGGACGTCGCCGATGCCGAGGAAGCCCAGGAGGAACGTCAGGTAGGAATCGACGAAGTTCGCGGCCTTGAACGGCTGCCCCTTGGCGTAGCCGGACGCGCCGTAGGCGCAGCACAGGATCGCGCGGTCGGCTTGGACCAGCCCGGCGAAGGCGCTGCCGTCGTAGGAGAAGGTGTGCTCGATGCGGACTACCTGGTCGATCCAGAGCTTGAGCGCGGCGGGCACGCCGAAGATGTAGATGGGTGCCGAGATCAGCAGAATGTCGGCCGCCTGCACCTCGGCGATGAGCCGATCCGAGAGCGCCGTCGCCGCGCTCAGCTCCAGCGTCATCGCCTCGGGGGCCGTGTAGAACCCGGCGATGGTGTCCTGCGCGATCACCGGGATCGTGCCGTCGGTCACGTCGCGGGTGGTGATGGTGCCGCCCGGATGGGCGGTGCGCCAGGCCGCCTCGGCGGCGTCGGCCAGCGCGCGGCTGTGGCTGCCCGCGTGGCGCGAGCTGGAGTCGATGCGGAGGAGGTGGGGCATGGGGTGTGGTCCTTCTGGGGTCCCCCCGGAGATGGCACACAGGGCCTGTGCGAAGAACGGGTTGCGGCGCAGAGGGTCCGTGCGCAAACTGCACGGATGGACCTCGCCAACCTCGCCCTCGTGCTGCGCGTCGCCGATCTCGGCAGCTTCTCGGCAGTCGCCCGCGAGGCCGATCTCAATCCCTCCTCGGTCTCACGCGCCGTGGCGGCCGTGGAAGACCGGCTCGGGCTGCGCCTGTTCCAGCGCACCTCGCGGACCCTGTCGCTGACGTCCGAGGGCGAGGCCTACCTGCGCCGCGTCGCGCCGCTCGTGGAGCAGATGGAGGAGGCCCGGCAGGACGCGCGCGCCGATCGCCTGCGCCCGACCGGCCGGCTGCGGCTGACCGCCTCCGTCGCCTACGGCACACGGCGGATCGTGCCGATGCTCGCAGCACTCCGCGCCGCCGCCCCGGACCTCGAGGTCGAGTTGATCCTCACCGACGCCAACCTCGACATGGTGGCCGAGCGGGTCGACCTCGCCGTGCGCCTCGCTCCGGCCCCCGAGGGTGAGCTGATCTCGTCGCGCCTGCACGACATGCGCTACCGCGTCGTGGCCTCGCCCATCTGGGTAGAGGATCACGGCGCACCGCTATCGCCGGACGACCTCGCGCACATTGACTGCCTTCGACTGGCCCTGTCCGGCCATGACGATGCCTGGACCTTCCGCCCCGGACCGGATGGACCGACCCGGCGTGTCCCGATCCACGGGCCGCTTCTGATCTCGAATGCGCTGGCCCTGCACGACGCAGCCTGCGCGGGCCTGGGTCCAGCGCTTCTTGCCGACTGGGGCACTGCCGACGCGCGCGAGGTCGGCACGCTCGTCGATCTGTTCCCCGATCTCGAAGCGACCGCGACCACGTTCGAGAGCGCGGCCTGGCTGCTCTATCCGAGCCGGACCTACCTTCCCGCCAAGGTCAGGCTGGCAGTCGATCTGCTGCGGAACCACTCGCGAAGGGCGTAGCGGACGTTCGGTCTCTGGCCCCGGAATGACCGGAAATCCCGCATCGCACCCGTTCCGGCACGGCGCAGCGAACGGCAACTTGCCTCAGACCAGCCGTTCGAAAGGTGCGCGACGGACGGCGGGACCGAGCCCTCCTCGACCTATGCTGCAATGCGCACAAATGGCCGCCCTGGGTGTCTCATATGGTTCTACGCCCCACACCTGCTCCGTTCCAAACTGTAGAACCAAGCCTGTTAATACGGGCAACCCGTTCTGCGGGACCGTTCTGGAAAGCAGCAACTCATAGGGTACGGTGTCGCATCATTTGGATATTATTGCGGACCCTCAGCCTTGTAGTTGGAGTCACTGGCCAGCGCAGTCTGCGCGTATGGCCTGCTGGACGCTCGCCGCTTGGGGCCACGGTTGCCACGCTTCCTGAATCACCCCTTCCCGTCGCCATCGACGAACTCCAGGAGGTCGCCCGGCTGGCAGTCGAGCGCGCGGCAGATGGCTTCGAGCGTGCCGAAGCGAACGCCGCGTGCCCGGCCCGATCTCAGGGTGGACAGGTTCTGCTCGGCGATGCCGATGCGTCCCGCAAGCTCGCGCGAGGTCATCTTGCGCCGGGCGAGCATGACGTCGAGCCGCACTACGATGGCCACGTCAGACGATCTCGCGGTGATCTTGCCACAATGCCGCCCCGAGCGTGAGCGCATGGGCGAGGAACGCCGCGATCAGCGCCGCAATCGCGATGGAGATCTGCGGGGTGCCGATGGCGAGGGTCAACGCCCTCGCGCCCGGACCGGCATGCGCGGTGATCACCAGGACCGCCAGCGTATGCGCCGCGATGCTCCAGCCGAGGACCGCCCAGAGCCAGCGCGACAGCCGCTGCGCCGCGGGTCCGGCCGTCGCCACCTCGCCCCGCACCAATACGCCGCAGACCCGTGCAGCAGCGGCGAAGGTCGCGGCGTAGAGGCCGAGACCCACGAGCACGATCCCGGCGAGCGCGAGGCCCTGCCAGGGCCGCGGCGCGAGCGCGTGGCCGGTCAGGTCGGCCAGAATCGCCCCGACTTCCTCGGGCCAAAGCAGCACGGCGCAGACGAGCGCAAGCGCCGCCGTGACCGTCAGGGCCATGGCGGCCCGGAAGCCCAGATGGAAGCGGCGCGCGGAGCGTCGAAGCGGTTCAGTGTTCACGGTCATCATTGCCAACGGTCAATCTTTCATGTTTGGGGTTATACCTATTATCCGAATCATATCATTTAGGAGTCTCCAAGTGAACCCCATTCGCACCGCCCTCTCGCTGGGCGCTTTGGCCCTCGCGGCCGCCTGCTCTCCCCTTGGCCTCGTCGACATGGCCCGTCTCGATCCCCTGAACACGCCGCCCGCCGCGCTCGGCCTCGCGCTCGGCGTCCCGAACGCGGTCGCATTGCGCGATGGGGATGCCGTGCTGCGGCTCGCCTTCGCCCGGGACGGCGAAATGCTGGTCGATACCCGGGTTCCCCTCTCGGTTCGCCGTGGACTGCCGGACGCGCAGGTCCCGTCCCTGCCGGGGGAGGTCCTCTATGCCGTCACCCTCGCGCCGGCCGAGGCCGCGACCGTGGCGGCCGCGCAGGCGGAGATTCGGGCCCTGCGCGCTGCGGGGACCGAGGGCGAGGGTACGTTATCGATCACCGTCGTCGGCGGCTGCCGTACCGGTGCCGCGCTCGATGCGTTGCCCGTCACGACCTGGCTGCGCACCGACCCGTCCGTGCCTTACGCGCCACTGACCCGCCGGGCGGATGCGCTAGACGCGATGCGCGCGGCCGGGGTGGATGTGCCCCCGTGCGGGTAGGGACGCGGCGAACGATGCGCCGGAGCGCCGCCATGCTCGTCCTTCTGCGCCTCGCAGGGTGCAGGCAGCCGGACCTGCTGCGCAAGCCGGTTGTCGAGGCGTGCGAAATGCGGGACTGGACCTATGCGGGCGGCGGCACGATGGCGACGCAGATGCTGACGGAGGAAGTCGCTGGCGCGCCTTGGGGCGACCTGCTGCGCGCCCGCATCCTCGACCCTCTGGGCATCGCGCAGGCCACTGCCGCACCGGAGCCGCGCGGCGTCACCCTCGCCCATGGGCACGGCCCCGACGGGACGCCCATGACGGGCGGATGGATGCGCCACCCCGAGGCGGCCGCCGCGGGTCTCTGGATCACCGCCGAAGGGCTCGCGCGGATGGGACGCGGCCTGCTCGATGCGCTGGACGGACGGCCTGGCGCGATCCTGCCTCGGGCCCTGGCGCGCCGCATGGTGCGGCCCCTGTCCCGCGGGGCGGCCCTGGGTCTCTTCGTCCATGGCGGTCGGATGTGGCATGACGGGGCGAACGCGGGCTATCGTTGCGTGGTGCTGCTCGACCCTTCACGGGGCGAGGCGACGGCCGTCATGACCAACGGGGACGGCGGCACCGGGGCGTTCGGCCCGGCGATCGAGGCGCTCGGATGAGGAGGTCGGAGAAGACGATGCTGCACCATTCCATCGAAGGGCCACCGGAGGGCGAGACGGTCCTGTTCCTGCACGCCGTGGGGATCGACGCGTCGATGTGGCGTCCGTTCCTGCCCCTGCTGCCGGGCGTGCGCGGTCGTCCTGATCGACCTGCCGGGCCACGGGGGCGAGCCGGGACGTGCCCTGGGTCTCGCTGGAGCGGACGGCGGACCTCGTCGCGCAGGTCGCCCGCGCCGTCGCACCGCAGGGGGCACATCTCGCGGCGCTGTCACTGGGCAGCTATGTCGGCCTTCTCGCCCTTGCCGCGCACCCGTCGGCGTTCCGCTCGGCGCTTCTGAGCGGGATGCACGCGGGCGCGATGCCGAACCGCCGGATGATGCATGTCCTGTCCGCCCTGATGGCCCCGGTCGCGCCGCGGCCCTTCTTCGCTCGCAGGACCGTCGCGATGTTCGGCGCGAAGGGCGACGAGGTCGACGACCTCGTGCGCGCTGCGGGGCGGACGCGTGCCTCGGCCTTCCGGAGGGCCACGAACGACGTCGTGCGTTGCGCGCTACCCGCGGGGCTGGAGCGGGTCGAGGCGCGGTGCCTTTTCATGGCGGGCAGCCGAGAGAACGCCACGATCCTCGAGGCCCTGCCGGTCCTATCAGATAGCGTTCCGCATGGAAGGGCGCAGATCGTCGAGGGTGGGGGTCACGGATGGCCGGGGGCGCAGCGAGGGACGTTCGCCCGCGCGTTGATCGAGAACGTCGCATGGAGGGAAGGCAGATGACGGCACGATGGATCGCCGGACGGGCCCTGTCTGTCCTCGCTCTCCTATGCGGGCTGGCCATGGCGACGCCCGGCGCGGCGCAGGACCGGATCGAGGACGCCTTCGCCCGCTACGCGGCGGCGCATCCGGACCTCGCGGTCGCCTTGACGGTGTCGCGCCCCGGCGCGGTGCCCGAACCTTCGCCGCGGGGCCCGTGCGACCGGGTGCCGCGCGGATGGCGACGGCGGACGGGCCCTGGCATATCGGCTCGGTCGCCAAGTCCTTCACCGCGACGCTGGCCGTGAAGCTGACCGAGCGGGGCGTCCTCGACCTCGACGCGCCGATTGGAAGCTATCTTGCGGCCGAGGGGATGCACCCCGACTGGCGGGCGCTGACCCTCAGGGCGCTGCTCAGCCACAGTGCCGGCTTGCCGGCCAACCCCTCGCCCTTCGCGTGGTTGCGCGGGCACGGGGGCGATCCTTCGGCTGCGCTGAAGGATGAGCTTGCCCGGCTCTGGGACGACCCGATCGAGGACGAGCGGGGCGTGTTCTCATATTCGAACCTCGGCTACATGCTGGCCGCGCACGTCATCGAGGCGGCCGCCGGACGGCCCTGGCGCGACCTCGTGGCGGATGAGATCGCCCGGCCGTTGGCCTTGGATAGCCTGGGCTACGGGGCGCCTGCCGGGCCCGATGCGATCTGGGGACGGCGAGATGTGCTGGGCCTGTCCTACGCCGTCGAGCCCGGGTCGCGCTTCGCCGACAACCCCGTCTGGATGGACCCCGCGGGGCGGTTCCACATGTCGCTGGGCGACCTCGCCGCCTGGGGTCGCGCGCATCTGGACGCCTGCGCCGGGCGGCCGGGCGCGATCCTGACGCGCGACAGCTGCCTGGAAATGCGCCGCCCCGTCGCGGGACATGCGGGCCTCGGCTGGCTGATCGGCCGGCCGGGGCCGGAAGGGGGTACGGTCGTCTGGCACAACGGCTCGAACACGCTGTGGTACGCGATGCTGATGCTGATCCCCGAGCAGGGCGTCGTGATCGCACTCGTCCAGAACCGCTTCGACTACGAGGGTGCCGACGCCATGCTGGCCGAGCTGCGCGGCGCGGTGATCGACGCGCGTCAGGACGGTCCGTGACCCATCCGCGTGCGAGATCCCCGCGGGCGACCGGTTGGACACGATCGACGCGACTTCGGGCACGACAGGCCTGCAGCACGCACGTCCCTGTCGACCGAGAACATGCGCCGCGGTGGCGTCGGAGTGTGAGGGCATGCGGAAGGGGGAGAGGGCGCATCGGCCGGCGTTTCCGGCCACCATCGCGATAGGCTATGGAGCGTCTGGATCAACGGCCTGCGGCGGCCAGACGATCTCGAAGCGCTCGAAAACGGTAGGTATGGCGTCGTTCATCTCGAACACTTCGCGAATGGCCATTCGGCCGAAGTAGCGACGATGCATCTGGAGCCAGTCGGCGCGGGTTCGCTCCCCTTCACCCTCGTCCCAAGCGAAGGCCTCGTCGACATCGTCGAGCCGGCCGACGCGGACCTCGGTGGTCCGCCACACGGCACAGGGCCGGTCATGACCATCGAGCAGGACCACATGCGCGCCGACGAAGGGTATGGGTTCGTCAGAAACGAACTCGCGAAGGAGTGCCGCCGTCGCGCGTTTGGTTCCGTTTAGGGCAAGCGCGGCAAGCTCATCCTTCATCGCACCGCTATCCCCGAAAGCCACGACCTGATGACGTCCAGTCGCCCCGGTCGCACAACGGTAGGACTCGAAGAACGTATCGCTATCCGATCGTGAAGATGTGGCTGGTGACGGGAGATCCCGGCGCATCGCGTAATTCTGAACCAGCACATCGCCCCGGCGCAGATCGCGCCGCTGTACAGTCGTCCAACCGAGGCGTTCGAACAATGGTCTGGCGGTCTCGCTGGCTTCGACATGCAATGTGTCGATACCGCGGTCGTGCGCGATAGCCTCCAGCGTCAGCACGAGCGCGGCGGCGATCCCTCGGCCGGCGGCCATCGGGACACAATAGAGATGGTCGATGTGACCATCCGGTTCGAGATCGGCATAGGCGATTGGATGGCCGCCGATCTCCGCTACCCAGATGGTGTGACTGCCGAAGGCGCGACGTGCGTAGTCCTCTGACGTCGGCGCGAGTGTCAACCATGCGGCAATCTCCGCCGCGTCGTAGTGTTCGGCTCCCAAAGTGCGAACGGCTTCCCGGTAGATAACGGGAAGTGCCCCCGCATCGGTTTGCTTGAAAGGTCGAAGGGTTGCCGGCCCGTGGACGAAGTCTGTCATCCTGTTCTCTCCAGTCGATGCTGTCTCTTCATAGTATTATCCGCGGGCCATACTCCGATGGCATGTTGTTCGTGCAAGCGTTGGCGATCCTGGCCCGGGGACCGGAACGAGAGGGCGATGGAGCCATGCGGTCTGCTTCAAATCGACCGCGACCATGCATCTGCCAATTATGCGGGTGAGGACGGAAATCATGGTATTCGCCCGCCTGTCGATGCAACCCGCTCCCTGCCGGCCCGGGCCAAACCTTCTGCTTCGGCGGCGAGGGCGCGGCGGAAGAGCGGACACAGTAGCGACCAGATTGCGGGCATCGTACGACCCAAGGGGCGTAGATCCGCCTGGACGCGGCAGCCGTGCCCGATGGGCTCGATGCGATGCCCGGCCTCGAAACCTATACGGCGGTCGGTCTGCCATCGGAACGCGCGATCAGGTTCGACAGTCGTGATTCGCCAGATCGTTTCGGGTTGCAGGGGCTGGCGCAGCGCGAACCGATGCCCCGGCGCGAGGTCGGGACCGTCCAGAGCGCGGGCAGCGATAATCGTCGGAGACCAGACAGACCAACCTTCGATGTCTTGCAGAATGTCCCAGACAATGGCGGACGGGACGTCGAGATCGTCAA
>CAVWRZ010000005.1:0-21365 GCA_963757495.1 uncultured Alphaproteobacteria bacterium | reverse complement strand
CACGTTCTGCCCGCGCCGCCCGATGGCCAGCGACAGCTGCTCCTCGGGCACCACGACCTCGATCCGTTCGGCCTCCTCGTCGATCACGACCTTGGTGACCTCGGCCGGCTGCAACGCGTTCACGAGGAAGGTCGCCGCGTCGTCCGTCCACGGAATGATGTCGATCTTCTCGCCCTGCAACTCGTTGACCACGGCCTGCACGCGGGACCCCCGCATCCCCACGCAGGCCCCTACGGGATCGATGCTGCTGTCATACGAGATCACCGCGATCTTCGCGCGGCTCCCCGGATCGCGGGCGCAGGCCTTGATCTCGATCACGCCGTCGTAGATCTCCGGCACCTCCATGCGGAACAGCTCGATCATGAACTCCGGCGCGGTGCGCGACAGGAAGATCTGCGGGCCACGCTCCTCGCGGCGCACGTCCTTGATGTAGACGCGGATGCGGTCGCCGGGGCGATAGCTCTCGCGCCCGATCTTGTCGTTGCGCCGCAGGCTCGCCTCGCCCGCGCCGATGTCGACGATGACGTTGCCGTACTCCTCGCGCTTGACGACGCCGTTGATGATCGTGCCGGCGCGGTCCTTGAACTCCTCGTACTGGCGCTCGCGCTCGGCCTCGCGGACCTTCTGGATGATGACCTGCTTGGCCGATTGCGCGGCGATTCGACCCATGTCGACCGGAGGCACCTCCTCCACGAAGGTATCGCCCACCTTGGGGTCGTCGATGTACTGCTTGGCGAGCGCGACCGTGAACTCGGCCTTCTCGTTCTCCAGCAACTCGTCCTCGACCACCGTGCGGACCCGGGTGAAGGTCGCGCGGCCCGACTTGCGGTCGATGGCGACGCGGATGTCCATCTCGGTGCCGTAGCGGGACTTAGCCGCCCGGGCGAGCGATTCCTCCATCGCCTCGATCACCAGGCCGGGGTCGATCATCTTCTCGCGGGCGACCGCGTCGGCGATCTGGAGAAGCTCCAGCTGATTGGCGGATGTGATGGCCATTAGTCTTCCTCGCCGTCCATGAGCGTTTCTACTTCGTCGAACTGGGTCTCGTCGATCTGACCCTTGTCCTTGCGCGTCTTGAGCACGTCCCGGATCAGCTCGTCCGTCAGGATCAGCTTGGCATCCGACAGCCATTCGAATTTCAACCCGATCGTGGGTTTCTCATTGCCCTGCTCGATCTCGATGAGCACCTCGTCGCCCTCCGTCCCGCGCAGCCAGCCCTTGAACCGCCGCTGCCCGTCGATCAGCTCCTCGGTCTCGACCCGCGCCTCGTAGTCGGCCCAGACGTCGAAATCCTTGAGCCGCGTCAGCGGCCGGTCGATGCCCGGGCTGCTGATCTCCAGCCGGTACTCGTCCGAAATGGGATCCTCGACATCCAGCAAGGCCGAAAGCTGCGTGCTGACCTGCGCCAGCTCGTCCACCTCGATCCCGCCCTCGGGCCGGTCCACCATGATCTGCAGCAGCGCGTTGCGCCCCGACATCAGCCGGATGCGCACCAGCTCGAACCCCATGTGTTCGATGGCGCTCGTGACGATCTCGGCGATGCGCTTGTCGAGCGCGGATTTGGCGATCAGGTCGGACATGGCTTCCTTCGGCTCGCAGGTCTCGGTTCGCGTGCGGCGGGTCACAAAAAAACGGGCGCGCGGCCCGTTGTCTTATCCGGTGGGACCCGAAGGTCGCCGCTGTCCAAGGCGATATAGGGGGAGGTCTGGAAACATGCAAGCGCCGCGTCAGGTATCACCCCGAGCCAGTCAGGAGCCCGCCATGCCGACCGTCCAGATCCCTCTCGCCGACATCCCCGAGGCCACGCCGTTCCAGCCCGAAGGCGCGGACGTCCTGCTGATCCGCTACGGGAACGAGGTGTCCGCCATGGCCCCCACCTGCCCGCACCTCGGCCTGCCGCTCGCCAAGGGGGTCGTGCGCGATGGCACCCTCATCTGCGCGTTCCACCACGCCTGCTTCGACGCGCGTACCGGCGCGCAGACGCAGCCGCCGGGCCGCGGCGACCTGCGCCGCTACGACGTGACGGTGCAGGGCGGTATGGTGGCCGTCGACCTCCCCGACGCCTCTCCCCACGTCCTGCCCGACCACGCCCGCGCCGGGACCGACCCCCGGCGCTTCGTGATCGTCGGGTCCGGGGCGGCGGGGGACGCCTGCGCCCACGCGCTTCGCGAGGGCGGGTTCGAGGGCGCCATCGAGATGATCGCCCCGACCGGGCTCCCGCTCGACCGCACGATGCTGTCGAAGGCCGTACTTACGGGCGACAAGGTTCCCGCCGACCTGATCCTGACCGATGCCGCCGCCCTCGCCGACCTCGACGTCACCCTGATCGACGGGGAGGTGGTGTCGGTCGAACCCGGCCAAGTCGTCCTCGCCGGCGGCGGTCGCCACGCTTGGGACGGGCTGCTCCTCGCCCCCGGCGGCGTTCCGAACCGCCCCGACTGGACCGGGGCGGACCTGCCGGGCGTCCACGTCCTGCGCTCCGCCGCCGATGCCACCGCGCTGAGCGACGCCGCCGGCGATGCGACCTCCGCCATCTTCGTCGGAGCCGGCTTCATCGGGATGGAGGGCGCGCTGTCGCTCACGAAGCGCGGCCTCTCCGTCACCGTGGTGATGCGGCACGACGTCCCCCTTGCCAACGTCGTCGGCGAGGAGGTGGGCCGCGCCATCATGGCCGAGCACGAGGCCGCCGGCGTCAGTTTCGTCACCGGGGCCGAGGTCACGTCCATCGCCGGCGAGACCGCGGCCACCGGCGTCACGCTGGAGGACGGGCGGACGCTCGACGCCGACCTCGTGGTCCTCGCAGTCGGCGTCACCCCGGCGACCGCAGGGATCGACGGGCTGCCGACGGCGAAGGATGGCGGCGTGGCGGTCGGCGCGGACCTCTCCGTCCCCGGCTTGCCCGGGGCCTATGTCGCCGGCGACTGCGCGGCGGCACCCACCCCCTTCGGCACCGCCCGGATCGAGCACTGGCGCGTCGCCTGCCAGCACGGCCGCGCCGCCGCGCGCAGCTATCTCGGGCAGGGGGCCGGGACGGACATCCCGTTCTTCTGGACCGCGCTCGCCCGACAGTACCGCTATCTCGGCCACGCGGAGGGCTGGGACGAGATCCGCATGGATGGCGACCCCTCCGGCCCGTTCCTGGCCCGCTATGTGAAGGACGGTAAGGTGCTGGCCGCGCTCACCGCCGGCCGCGACGCCGAGCTCGCCGCGCTGCATCTGGAGATGGCGGCGGCCGGCGGCCCGCTTCCGGACTAGCCGCAGTAGAGCCGCTCGATCACCCCCGCCGCGTTCACCCAGAGGTTGAGCCGGTCGGGCCGGTGGTCCAGCGTCGCCGCGATGTCCGGCCCGGTGATCCGCGCGTCCAGGTCCGCCGGCAGCGTCACCGCCGCCAGCGCCGCGCCTTCGAGCGCGCGGTAGCCCTCCGCTCCGCAGGTGTCCTCCGCCTCCTCCCGGCAGGCGGGAAGGAGGGCGAGGACGAACAGGATCGGGACGGCCCGGGGCATCGCTCGATCATGCCCGCGCCGGCCGGCCGATGGCAAGATCGGGGCGCGACGCCGAGTGACGCGAATGATACGGCCTTAATACACGCGCAATACACTCGTGATGCGGGTCCGGGTCCCGCCTTGTGCCCCCCGCCCGTCTCCTCCACCCTGTCGCCGAACAGGAGACTTCCATGCGCACCACAGCCGCCGTCGCCCTCCGGGCAGGGCACCCTCTCGAGATCATGGACGTCGAGCTGGACGGCCCGAAGGCGGGCGAAGTGCTCGTCGAGATGAAGGCCACCGGCATCTGCCACACCGATCAGTTCACCCTCTCGGGGGACGATCCCGAAGGGCTGTTTCCCGCGATCCTCGGCCATGAAGGCGCTGGAATCGTTGTTGAAATCGGGGAGGGCGTCACCACGCTGGAGGTCGGGGACCACGTCATCCCGCTCTACACCCCGGAGTGCCGGACCTGCGAATACTGCCTCAACCCTAAGACCAACCTCTGCCAGGCGATCCGCACGACCCAAGGCCGCGGCGTCATGCCCGACGGCACGTCCCGCTTCCGGATGCTCGATGGCACCCCGATCCTGCACTACATGGGCTGCTCGACCTTCGCCAACCACTCCGTCGTCCCCGAAATCGCGCTCGCAAAGGTCAGGAAAGACGCGCCTTTCGACAAGATCTGCTACATCGGCTGCGGCGTCACCACCGGCATCGGCGCGGTCATCAACACCGCCAAGGTGGAGATCAGCAGCACCGCCATCGTCTTCGGACTGGGCGGCATCGGGCTCAACGTCGTGCAGGGCCTGCGCCTCGCCGGGGCGGACCGGATCGTCGGCGTCGACCTGAATCCCGAGCGCCGCACGATGGCCACCCGCTTCGGCATGACCGACTTCGTGAACCCGGCAGAGGTCGGTGGTGATCTCGTCCCCCATCTCGTCGATCTCACAGGCGGCGGGGCGGACTACACGTTCGACGCGACGGGAAACGTCCGCGTCATGCGTCAAGCTCTTGAATCGGCACATAAAGGCTGGGGCGAGAGCATCATCATCGGCGTCGCCCCCGCCGGCGCGGAGATCGCAACCCGTCCGTTCCAGCTCGTCACCGGCCGCGTCTGGCGCGGCACGGCCTTCGGCGGAGCCCGCGGCCGGACGGATGTGCCGCGGATCGTCGACTGGTACATGGACGGCAAGATCGAGATCGACCCGATGATCACCCACACGATGCCGCTCGCCGACATAAACCGCGGCTTCGACCTCATGCACGCCGGCGAGAGCATCCGCTCCGTCGTGGTCTACTGACCCCATGCCGGTCCCCTTCCGACAGACGCAATCAAGGAGCCCCCGAATGGCCCAGCGCGACCGCCCCCTCCTCGCCGTCCTGATCGACGCCGACAATATCCCCGCCAAGTTCGCGGAGGCCATCCTCAAGGAGATCACGGGGCTGGGCGAACCCGCGCTGCGCCGGGTCTACGGCGACTGGTCGGGCGGGCATCTGCGGCACTGGGCCGACAAGGTGCTGGAGCTCGGCCTCGTCGCGCATCAGGAAACGGCGAACACCAAGGGCAAGAACGCCTCCGACATCGGGCTCGTCATCGACGCGATGGACATCCTGCACGCCGGCCGCTTCGACGGTTTCGTGCTCGTGTCGTCGGACAGCGATTTCACCCGGCTGGCGTCCCGCATCCGCGAGGAGGGGCTGGACGTCTTCGGAATCGGCGAGGGCAAGGCTCCGGAGTCGATCCGCAACGTCTGCAACCGGTTCATCCTGATCGAGAACCTGGTGGACGAACCCATCGCGGCCACCTCCGACAATCCGGCCGCCACTCCCGCCCCCTCCACCAAGCGCAAGCCGCAGGACGCCCTGCCGCTGATCCTGAGCGCAATGGAGAAGATGGAGCAGGAGGACGACTGGGTGGCGCTGGGCGCGCTCGGCTCCACCATCGTCGCGGCCGTGCCCGACTTCGACACGCGCACCTACGGCAAGCGCAAGCTCAGCGAGCTGATCGGCGACATCAAGCGGCTGGAGACGCGCAAGGAGGGCAACCAGCTGATGGTCCGCCGACGGGACTGAGGCTCAGCCGACCTCGAACGTCTGCCGGATCGCGCGCAAGACGGGAATCGCGACGCGCGTGCGGGTCGCGCCGATGCCGTCGACCGCCTGCGACATGATCGGCAGGATCGCCGCCAGCGCAGTCTCCCGGGCGGCGAGCCCCGCCGGGCTGATGGCGACGCGCTTGCGACGCGCATCGTCCCAGTCGGGGCGGACGTGGACATGGCCGGCCCACTCCAGCTTGGTCAGCGTGTTCGTCATGGCACCGCGGGTCAGGTGGAACGTGCGCGCGAGCTCGGCAGGGGTGCGTTCCACCTGCGCCTGCGCGAGGTAGTTCAGGACGATGAAGTGCGACAGCTCCATCCCCTTGGGCAGCGCGCGGGAGAGGCGCGCGCGCACGAGCTGATCCGCGATCAGCATCTCGCTGAAGAGCGCGACGGCCAGCTTGTCCGACTCCGCGCTCATGCGCCACAATGCCCGTGGGACCGCCGAACGTCGGAGCGGGGCCCGCCCGGCATCAGTCCCGCAGCAGGGGGTCGAGCTTGCCCGCGTCCTGCATCGCGAAGAGTTCGTCGCAGCCGCCGACATGGGTTTCGCCTATGAAGATCTGCGGCGTGGTGTGCCGGCCCTTCGCGCGCTGCATCATCTCGGCGCGCTTGCCGGGGGTGCGGGCGACGTCGATCTCCGTGATGAGCGCGCCCTTCTGCGTCAGCATCCGGATCGCGGCGGTGCAGAAGCCGCAGCGCGGCTGCGTGTAGATCACGACGGATTTCATTGGGCCGGCTCCTGAATGGGTCGGTCCTGCATATAGGCGCTCAGGGCTCCTTCGCAACGCGCGCCAGCACGAGCACGGTGATCCGGGCGGCCCCGGCCCGGCGCAGAGCCTGCGCGCAGGCGGCCAGCGTCGCGCCGGAGGTCAGCACGTCGTCGACGAGCGCGACGTGCCGCCCGGCGAGATCGGCCTTCGGGTTCGCGTCGATCGCGTCGGCGACGTTGGCGAATTTGTCGGCGACGGAGCGGCGCTCCTGGCTCGGCGTCCAGCGATACCGCGTCAGGGCCATCGGATCGCACTGTCCGCCGGTGCGCAGGGCGAGCGCCTGCGCCAGCAGCGCCGCCTGGTTGTAGCGCCGCTTCAGGAGCCGCCAGCGATGGACGGGGACGGGCACGAGAAGCGTCTCCGCCGTCAGCAGGTCACGCGCCCGACGATGCATCCAGCGGGCGGCCCCGGTGGCGAGTTCGGTCCGGTCCCCGTGCTTGAACGACAGCACGAGCCGCCTGGCGGTGCCGCCGTAGGCCAGCGCCGCGCGCCCCTCGTCCCAGGGGCGGCCGCGCGTCAGGCATTCGTCGCACTGCGCGGTCCCGTCCTGCTCCCCCGGCAGGCTCAGCCCGCAGAGGTCGCAGCAGGCCCCCGACAGGAACGGCGTATCCGCCCAGCAGACGGGGCAGAGCGCGCCCTCCTCCTCCACCCGCGCGTCGCACATCATGCAGCTCACCGGATAGAGCGCGTCGCGCAGCACGGCGGCGACCCGTCCGCCGACCCTTTGCAACGCTGCCTGCATGACCTACCTCCCCCCCCATGTCCCGACCGCCCCTGACCGACGCCGCCGCCCTGGCGCTGCACCGCGCCCGCGCCGACGGTTCCGCCCCGTTCCTGCACGAGGCGGCGATCGACGAGATCCAGGAGAGACTCAAAGACGTTAACAGGAGGTTTACGGCGGCGGCCGTGGTGACTGCGCATCCGGACGTCTGGAGGGACGCGGTGCCCGGCGCGCGGCTCGTTCCCGCCGGAGAGATCCTCGCGCTGGAACCGGAGGCGCATGATCTCGTGGTCCACGCGATGCACCTGCACTGGGCCGACGACCCAGTGGGGCAGCTGATCCAGTGCCGTCGCGCGCTGCGCCCCGACGGGCTGCTGCTGGTGGCGATGCTCGGCGGCGAGACGCTGAGCGAGTTGCGCGCCGCCCTTGGACAGGCGGAGACGGAGATATCGGGTGGGTTGTCGCCGCGCGTGGCACCCATGGGGGAGATCCGCGATCTGGGCGCGCTCCTGGGCCGCGCCGGGCTCGCTCTGCCGGTGGCGGATCGGGTGCCGCTCCGCGTGCGTTACCGCGATATCGGCCACCTCGCCGGCGACCTGCGCGCGATGGGGGAGACGAACGCGCTCGCTGCGCGCCATCGCCGCACCCCGCCGCGCGCCCTGTTCGCGCGGGCCGACGCCCTCTACCGTGATGCCTTTGCCGATGGCGACGGGATCCGGGCGACCTTCGAGACCGTCTTCCTGACCGGCTGGGCCCCGTCGGAGACGCAACAGAAACCGCTGCGCCCGGGGTCGGCGCGGGGCCGGCTGGCCGATGCGCTTGGCGTGCCGGAGATCGACGCAGACAAAGGAGCGTTTCGATGAACGACATGGGTTTCCGACCGCTGCCGCATGCGCCGACCGGGCACCCGCCGGTGCGCATGGGCAAGGTGGGCATCCTGCTGGCGAATCTCGGCACGCCGGACGGCTACGACTACTGGTCGATGCGGCGCTACCTGTCGGAGTTCCTGTCGGACCGTCGCGTGATCGATTATTCGCCGTTCCTCTGGCAGCCGCTGCTGCAGGGCGTGATCCTGACATCGCGGCCGTTCCGGTCGGGCGCGGCCTACAAGTCGATCTGGAACCACGAGGACGGGGAGAGCCCGCTCGCCACGATCACCAAGGCGCAGACGGCCGCGGTGGCCGAGCGGATGCGGCGGACCTACGGGCCGGACGTCGTGGTCGACTACTGCATGCGCTACGGCAATCCGTCGACCGTCTCCAAGGTGGAGGCGATGCAGGCCGCGGGCTGCGACCGGATCGTGTTCTTTCCGCTCTATCCGCATTACGCCGGTGCCACCTCCGCCACCGCCATCGACCAGTTCTACCGGTCCCTGATGAAGCTGACGTGGCAACCGAACGCCCGAACGGTCGCGCCCTACTACAACGACGACCGCTACATCACCGCGCTGGCCGGATCGATCCGGCGGGCCTACGACGCGATGGTGGTGGAGCCGGACATCCTGGTCTGCTCCTACCACGGCGTGCCCAAGCGGTACCTGATGCAGGGCGATCCGTACCATTGCCAATGCCAGAAGACGACGCGCCTGCTGCGCGAGAAGCTCGGCTGGCCGGAACACAGGATTAAGACGACCTTCCAGTCGAAGTTCGGCCCGGAGGAATGGCTCAAGCCCTATACCGTCGAGGAAGTCGCGCGACTGGCGGAAGAGGATGGCCTCAAGAACATCGCCGTCTGCGCGCCCGCCTTCTCCGCCGACTGCATCGAGACGCTCGAGGAGATCAACGAGGAGATCAAGGAGAGCTTCGAGGAGGCGGGCGGAGAGCAGTTCCACTACATTCCCTGCCTGAACGACGAGGCGGAACACATCGAGGCGCTCTGCTCGATCCTCGACGACAATCTGAGGGGCTGGGTTTAGGGAGCGTCATCGGCCATCCCATGGCACGGAAAAGCCCCGGCGGTCGAACCGTCGGGGCTCTGGAAAACCTAGGGAATGGGGAGCGGTCAGGCTCAGACGAGGCGCCCCGTAAACGTCTGCGTCCCGACCCGCACCCGGCAGAGGCCGTCCTTCAGCATTTCGACCAGCGTGCCTTGGATCGACAGATGGTTTCCTATCACGATCGTTCTGAGCATGTCGGATCCTCCTATGACGTGCAGCATTGTAACAATTCTACGGCATGAATACCTAACGAAAAGTAAAAAAATAGGCATTTCGAAAAAATAATCGGTGCCCTGTGTCCCGATCAGAGCCAGTCCCGCAGGATCGTGATGAGCGGCAGGTCCGCGGCGGGCATCGGATAGTCCCGCATTTCACCGGGCCGGACCCATTTCAGCATCTGCCCCTCCCGACCCCGCGCCTGCCCATCCCATTTGCGGCAGGCGAAGAGCGGCATCAGCAGGTGGAAATCGTCGTAGGCATGGGAGGCGAAGGTCAACGGGGCCAGGCAGCTCGCCCAGGTGTCGATGCCGAGCTCCTCGTGCAGCTCCCGCACCAGGGCCCGCTCCGGAGTCTCGCCCGCCTCGACCTTGCCCCCCGGGAATTCCCACAGCCCGGCCATCGCCTTGCCCGCCGGTCGCTGCGCCAGAAGCACCCGCCCGTCGACGTCGATCAGCGCAGCGGCCGAGACGAGGACGAGCCTCATCGGTCGCTCAAGACCGATAGTCCGCGTTGATCTCCACGTAGCGCTGCGTCAGATCGCAGGTCCACATCCGGTCGGAGGCCGTGCCCAGCCCGAGATCGACGGACAGATGGATGCGGTCGCGCTTCATGTATTTCGCCCCCGCAGCCTCGGTATACTCTGGGCTGCGCATCCCGCCCTCGGCCACGACGATGTCACCGAACCGGATCGTGAGTTTGTCGCGGTCCGCGCGCGCGCCGGATTTTCCCACGGCCATCACGACGCGGCCCCAGTTCGGGTCCTCCCCGGCGATGGCGGTCTTCACCAGCGGGGAGTTCGCGATGGCGGCGGCGACGCGGCGGGCGTCCAGCGCGTTGGCCGCCCCGGTGACCTCCACTTCCACCAGCTTGGTCGCCCCCTCGCCGTCCATCGCGAGTTGCAGCGCCAGATCGTGCAGCACCTCGTGCAGCGCCGCCCTGAACGCCTTGCCGTCGCGGGTCCGGGACGATGCGACCTCGGCGTTGCCGGCCGTGCCGGTGGCGGCGACGATCAGCGTGTCGGAGGTGGAGGTGTCGCCGTCGACCGTGACGGCGTTGAACGTGGATTTCGTCAGCTCCGACAGCATGGTCTGAAGCGGCCGGTCGCCGATCCTCGCGTCGGTGAAGACGTAGGCCAGCATCGTCGCCATGTCGGGCGCGATCATGCCCGACCCCTTGGCGATGCCGGCGATGGTGACGGTGCGGCCGTCCAGCTCCACCGTACGGGCCGCGCCCTTGGGGAAGGTGTCGGTCGTCATGATCGCGCGCGCAGCCTCGCCCATGCCATCGGCGGAGAGCGAGGCGGCGAGATCGCCCAGGATGCCGGTGATGCGCTCGTGGGGCAGGGGCTCCCCGATCACGCCGGTGGAGGCGGTCAGCACGCGGCTTCCCGGCAGGCCGAGCGCGTGGCTGACCCCGGTGCTGATCGCATCGACCGAGGCGTCGCCTGCCGCGCCCGTGAAGGCATTGGAATTGCCGGAGTTCACCAGGATCGCCCAGCCGCCGGACGCGGCCCGCGCCTTCAGCTTGGCCTGACAGTCCCGCACCGCGCCCGAGCGGGTGGCGGATGTGGTGAAGACGCCGGCAACGGAGGATCCGGCGGCGATCTCGATCAGGGTGACGTCGGTGCGCCCGCCCGGCTTCGGCCCGCCCTTGACCCCGGCGTGCGCGGCGGAGAAGCGGACGCCGTCGATGGCGGGCAGGTCGGGGAACTCGGGGGCCAGTGGCGAGACGAGCGGGCCCTTCAGCGCGACCATCAGCGCCTCCAGCTCCGCGATGCGGGCTCGCAGATGCTTCTTCTTCTGGCCCTTCTTCTTGTCCGTCTTGCCATCCTTGCCCATGGTCTCAGTCCTCCAGGAGGCCAAGATCCCGGATCAGCGCCGGGTCCACTTCGACCTCCGCCCGGGTGACCTCCGCCTCGCCGGTCAGGCGCTCGAGCTCCGCCTGCACGGCGGCGTTGCGGACTTCGCCCTCGATCTGCGCACGCACCTCGTCCAGCGGGGGCGCCATCTGCTCGCGCGTCTCGTTCAGCCGGATGACGTGCCAGCCGAAGTCCGTCTGCACCGGCGCGGAGACGGTTCCAGGCTCCATCCCGGCGACCGCCGCTTCGAACGGCGGGACCATCATTCCCGCGCCGAACCAACCGAGTTGCCCGCCATTGGGGCCCGACGGGCCGGTGGAATTCTCGCGCGCGAGTTCCACGAAATCCGCTCCGGCCTCCAGTTCCGCGATCAGCGCCTGCGCCGCCTCCTCCGTCTCCACCAGGATGTGACTGGCATTGTACTCCGGTCCCGTCGGTGCCTCGGCGAACCGCGCGTCGTAGGCCGCCTGCACCACGGCCTCGTCGACGGGGCGCTCCGACAGTTCGGTGACGGCGCGTCCGGCGACGAAAGCGCGGGTCTCGTTGGCGAGGCCGAACTCCGTCGCCCGGTCGCGGGTCGTAGCGTCCGCGAGGATCTGCTGCTGGATGATCTGCTGGAGCATGCCGTCGTAGAGCTGCGCGTCCGGAATGTTCCGGTACTCCGCCGGCAGCCGCTCGCGCATCGCGATCAGATGACCCAGCGTGATATCGGTGCCGTTGACGGTGGCGAGCACGGTGTCGGCGGTCACGAGGGCGTCGCCTTGAGCGAGCGCGGGGGTGGCGAAGGCGAGGGCGGCGGCCCCGATCATCAGGTAGTTCATCGTGATCCTCTCGGGCCCGGCGGCCGTTGGTTTCAAGGCGTCCACGGGGCGTTCGTTGACACCCGCGGGGGCGGGTCTTAAGTGCGGTGCAGGTTTATTTTCACCGCGCCCGCCCGTGATTTCCCCTTGTGTCTATGAGGCCATGGAACGGTCGGCAAGGGCGCGACTTGAGGGCGGAACATGCTGGGACTCGGTGCTATCGCGAAGAAGGTTTTCGGCACGCCGAACGATCGCAAGGTCAAGGCGACGCTGAAGACCGTGGAGCGGATCAACGCGCTGGAGCCCGAGTTCGGGGCGCTGACGGACGCGGGAATCGTGGAGCGGACCACGGCGCTGGCGGCGCGGGCCAGGGCGGGCGAGAGCCTGGACGACCTGCTGCCCGAGGCCTTCGCCAACTGCCGGGAAGCCGCGCGCCGCGCGCTGGGCCTGCGCGCCTTCGACACGCAGCTGCTGGGCGGCATCTTCATGCACCAGGGCAACATCGCCGAGCAGAAGACCGGCGAGGGCAAGACCCTGACGGCGACCTTCCCCGCCTACCTCAATGCGCTCACGGGGCTGGGCGTGCACGTCGTCACCGTGAACGACTACCTCGTGCGGCGCGACGCCGAATGGATGGCGAACGTCTATACCGCGCTGGGCATGACCACCGGCGTCGTCGTTCCCGGGCAGACCGACGCGGAGAAGCGCGCGGGCTATAAGTCCGACATCACCTACGCGACGAACAACGAGCTGGGGTTCGACTACCTGCGCGACAACATGCGCTCCACCAAGGCGGACATGGCGCAGCGCGGGCACAACTTCGCGATCGTGGACGAGGTGGATTCGATCCTCATCGACGAGGCGCGCACGCCGCTCATCATCTCCGGCCCTTCGGAAGATCGCAGCGACCTCTACCTGCGGGTCGACAAGCTGATCCCCGAGATCACGGACGAATACTTTCACCAAGGACGAGAAGCTGCGTTCGGTGAACTTCACCGACGAGGGCAACGAATGGCTGGAGACACGCCTGCTGGAGGCCGGGATCCTGCCGGAGGGGCAGTCGCTCTACGATCCGGAATCGACCACCATCGTCCACCACGTCAACCAGGGCCTGCGCGCGCACAAGCTCTTCGCCAAGGATCAGAACTACATCGTGCGCGGCGACGATGTCGTGCTGATCGACGAGTTCACCGGCCGGATGATGGCCGGACGGCGCCTGTCGGACGGGCTGCATCAGGCCATCGAGGCCAAGGAGGGCGTCTCGATCCAGCCCGAGAACGTGACCCTGGCCAGCGTGACGTTCCAGAACTACTTCCGGCTCTACAAGAAGCTGTCCGGCATGACGGGAACGGCCGTGACCGAGGCCGAGGAGTTCGGTTCGATCTACGGGCTGGGCGTCGTCGCCGTGCCGACGAACCGCCCCATCGCACGGGCCGACGAGCACGATCAGGTCTATCGGACCGGGCGCGAGAAGTACGAAGCCGTCGTCGCCGAGATCCGCACCGCGCACGAGAAGGGCCAGCCCGTCCTCGTCGGCACGACCTCCATCGAGAAGTCGGAGCAGCTCTCGAAGCTGCTGACGGACGCCGGGATCACGCACAATGTCCTCAACGCGCGGCAGCACGAGCAGGAGGCGCAGATCGTGGCCGACGCCGGCAAGTTCGGAGCCGTCACCATCGCCACGAACATGGCGGGGCGGGGCACCGACATCAAGCTGGGCGGGAACGCCGAGTTCAAGATCATGGAAGCCATCGCCGCCGATCCGCAGGCCGATCCGGACGCGATCCGCGCCGCCGTCGAGGCCGAGCACGACACCAACGAGCGGCAGGTGAAGGACGCGGGCGGGCTCTACGTGCTGGCGACCGAGCGGCACGAGAGCCGGCGCATCGACAACCAGCTGCGCGGCCGGTCGGGCCGTCAGGGCGATCCGGGGCGGTCGGTGTTCTTCCTGTCGCTCGACGACGACCTGATGCGGATCTTCGGGTCCGAGCGGCTGGAGAAGGTGCTCAACACGCTGGGCATGAAGGAGGGCGAGGCGATCGTGCACCCTTGGGTGAACAAGTCGCTGGAGCGCGCCCAGGCCAAGGTCGAGGGGCGCAACTTCGATACGCGCAAGCAACTCCTGAAGTTCGACGACGTGATGAACGACCAGCGCAAGGCCGTCTTCGAGCAGCGCCTCGAGATCATGGACGCGGAGGACATCGGGGAGATCGCCGAAGACATGCGCCAGCAGGTGATCGACGACCTGGTGGACACCCATCTGCCTCCCAAGTCCTACGCCGACCAGTGGGACGTCGACGGGCTCTCGGAGGCGGTGACGGAGACGCTGAACGTCGAGGTGCCGATCTCGGCCTGGGCGGAGGAGGACGGCGTGGATCAGGAAGTCGTGCGCGAACGCCTCTACGCGGCAAGCGCCGCGCTGATGGCGGGCAAGCAGGAAGCGTTCGGCGACGAGCAGATGCGCCAGATCGAGAAGCAGTTCCTGCTGCAGACCATCGATGCGAAGTGGCGCGAGCACCTGATGACGCTGGAGCACCTGCGCTCCGTCGTGGGTTTTCGCGGCTACGCGCAGCGCGATCCGCTGAACGAATACAAGACCGAAGGATTCCAGCTGTTCGAGACGATGCTCGACAGCCTGCGCGTCGAGGTCACCAAGAAGCTGTCGAAGGTGCGTCCCCTGTCGGAGGCGGAGCGCGCGCAGATGATGCAGCAGATGATCGCCCAGCAGCGCGCCGCCGCCGGACCCGCGGACGCCGGCGCGCGCGAGGCCGCCGCCTCCGCCGCGGCGCAGCCCGACGGGGAGGTGCTGGAAGCGATGCCCGGTTTCGTGGAGAGCGATCCGACGACCTGGGGCAAGCCCGGTCGCAACGACCTCTGCCCCTGCGGCTCGGGCAAGAAGTTCAAGCACTGCCACGGGGCGTACTGAAGCACTGCGCCCCCTGAAACAGCGGCTTAAGGATCCCGCCAGCTGCGGCTGAAGTTTCACCATCGCGTTGAATCTCAGTCTCCTGGAAAAGAAGATACGGTGGGTTCAACCGGTCAGCGCAACGGGGGTAGTTTCTTGAAGCACTGAGAGGTTCGCTGATGTCCCATACTGGTCGCCCCGGCATGTCTGCCGCGCAGAAGTCCGAGCTTTGGCGTCGATGGAAGGCGGGCGAGACACTGAGCGATATCGGGCGGGCGTTGGGTAAGCACGCGGCATCGATCTTCGGCGTTGTGATCGCCAAGGGTGGGATCGCACCGGCACCTCGGTCCCGCCGGAATAGATCCCTGACGCAGACGGACCGCGAGGAGATCTCCCGCGGCTTGAGCGCCGGGCGATCGCAGCGTCAGATCGCGCAAGGTTTGGGCCGGGCTCCATCTACGATCAGCCGGGAAGTTGCTCGGAATGGCGGACGGACGAAATACAGGGCGCTGCGGGCTGACGAACGGGCATGGACCAGCTGCGATGCGGCCCAAACCCTGCCGCCTTGCGATGAATGGAGACTTGCGCGACCTGATCGCTGCGAGACTGCAAGAGCAATGGTCGCCTCAGCAGATCTCGGGCTGGCTCAAGGCTGCGTATCCCGGGGAGATGGCGATGCAGGTCTCCCATGAGACGATCTACAAGAGCCTGTTCATCCAGGCCCGAGGCGTCCTGAAGAAGGAACTTCTCAAGCATCTGCGCAGCCGACGGATCATGCGGCGCGGCAAGACGGCCAGCACATCGGGGCAGACGCGTGGACAGATCATCGATGCCATCTCGATCCGGGACCGGCCGGCAGAGATCGAGGACCGCGCAGTGCCCGGGCACTGGGAGGGCGATCTTCTCAGCGGGTCGAAGAACAGCCACATCGCGACCATCGTCGAACGCTCATCGCGCTTTGTCATGCTCGTAAAGCTGGACGGCAAGGACAGCGATACCGTCGTCGGCGCCTTGATCCGGCAGGTTCGCCAACTTCCGGACGGCCTGATGGCATCGCTGACCTGGGACCGTGGGACGGAGCTCGCGTACCATCGCAAGTTCACCGTCGCCACTGACGTCTCCGTCTACTTCTGCGATCCGCAAAGTCCCCTCTCGGCAGATTGCCAAGGCAATCGCCTGTCGGGCAGTGCATAGCAGCGCGGCAGCAACGAGAACACGAATGGCCTCCTGCGCCAGTATTTCCCCCGCGGCACCAATCTCTCCGCACACAGTCAGGACGACCTCGACCAAGTCGCGCTACGCCTGAATACGCGTCCAAGAAAAACACTTGGATACAAAACGCCCGCTGATACTCTCAACCAAGCCGTTGCGCTGACCGGTTGAACCCACCACATGTTATTTTCCAAGGCTTTATTACCCTCTTCGATCCGGTAGTTTTGATAGGGAGCAACGGCCTTGTCGCACGAAGCGTGCGTGGGATTCACATTGCGGGTCCAGCGGCAGAGCCGGGCGGCCTGTCCAAGCCCGCGCCCACCCGCTACGGCACGCTGAACGGGTCCGCTTACGACGCCGCGCTGTGCAAGCGCGGGTCGCTGACGGTCCACTGACCGGCAGGGTATCGCGCAGCGATGTCCCGAGAGGTTGGTTCGACGCGTCGACGCCGTGGCATGGGGCACCGTCGGGCAAGCGGGGCGGCCAAGCCGGTCCATGGCGACGCCGCGATCCAGGCCTGCCTGACCGCTGCCCGGCAGGGCATCACGCAGTGATGTCCCGAGAGGGATCGAGGTGCTCTTCGGCCTGCCGCTTCGGCAAGCGACGGGCTTCGTTGCGAGCCTTCTGAAGTTCGCGGGGCTCGACTGGCCGGTCCCGGACGTCTCGACGCTCTGCCGACGCCGGAAGACGCTGGCCGTGCAGTTGCCTTACCGGGGGAGCGGCGGCCCGCTGCATCTGCTGATCCCCTTTCGGGACATTGCCCTTGGCAATGCCCTGCCGGGCAGTGGACGGCACCGGCATCGAGGTCCGCGGGATCGGCGAATGGCATGCGCGCAGGCATGGTGGGGCGCGCACCCGGGTTTGGCGCAAGGTCCATCCGGCCATGGACGAGGGTGAGGAGGATCAGGAAAGGCCCCGGTGGGGCGTTTCCCCGACGAACAGGGAAGTCCGTGCAGTCGAGATCACCGGTAGCAGCGTGGGCCCCTCTGGGCAGATCGCTTCGCAATCGCCTGCCGGGCAATGGACGCGCCCGTGTCGCCTGACTTGCCCGGCCAAGTCCCTGTGGACGAACCCATCGCATCCGTCACTGCCCCCTCTCGGGATCATGCTTCGCAATGCCCTGCCCATTGCCCGACAGGGTTCTGCCGCAGGCAGGATCCCGAAAGGGGGCAATGGATGGCACCTACGACACCCGCGGCTGCCGCGACGCCGTCACGAACCGAGGCGCAGACGCGCTCGCCATTGTGCCTGAACCAATGGCGCACAAGGCTCGCTCCCGCCCGGGCGCAACGCCAAGCCACGCAAGAAGGACAGTCCCGGGGCGGCGGGCAGGAACGAGGCTTTGCGCGCCATCGAGCGCCCCGGCAGGACTGTCTGGCGACACTGGAGCGGCCATCACCGCCCAAGCCGCGCCGAGACCAACCCTCTGGGGACATTGCTTCGCAATGCCCTGCCGGACAATGGATGAACTGCATGAAGCTGCTCGGGCAAAAGCTCCTGGCCGTTCGGCATCGGCCTCGGACCGATAGCGGCTCGATGCCTCCCCTTCGATCGCAAGACCGCCGGGATTCAAGTCCGCATCCACTGCCCCCTTTCGGGATCCTGCCTGCGGCAGAACCCTGTCGGGCAATGGGCAGGGTCATGCATGGCATGATCCCCAGAGGGGCCATCCCGAACCGCTTCCTTACCCTCGGGATCCCCGTCACAGCACCCGTCATCTGAGCCGCTCGGGGGTAAAGCGGGAGCTCGGCCTCCAGGCGATCCGTGCAACAGGGCCATTGCAGCAAAGAAACTTCCATAACCACCGAGACCGACGATCGAGCCGATGCTCTAGGCTAGTTGATTAGCCCTCAGGATCGTCGTCTACCGATAGTTCAGGACGACTTAACCAATGATCTTATATACCGAGCCGACTCGAAAAGACCTAGTTTTTTCAGGGTTCTAATTGATACAGCCCTTACCCTGTTGGGTTTCCAGGTATTGATGTAGGTATCGAGCGTCTCAACCCATTCTGCGTCAGCACCTCGCTGCTTCATGAACTTCGATATAGATACCAACTCCTGCAGTTGAGCTCAATTGTTGACCTTCAACCCATTTATCATCGAAGGATCGAAAGGCTGCGTAAAGCACTCTGGGTCTGAGAACCCTACCGCTTCGAAATTGATCCGCGTCCTGATACACTTCTCGCAAGTCCCGCAGTTCCTCGTCCTGTCCGAACCCTGCCAGCAAACGCGCAGCTTTCCGACCGCCGAGGGAAACTTGGACAGGTAAGCCACTTTCTCCGTTCGAGAATAACCGGCACCATAGTGGATGGCGTTCATCCCTCCTCCCGATAGAAGATGGTCTGTGATCGGAGACGAACCCCAGGGGATGACCAATTCGTCATAGGGTTCCGAGCTGCCGATGAGGGCTGTGTCGAAGCGGCCCGAGAACAAATGGAGACATGCCATCAACTGGGCTGCGAACGAAAACTCCCAGTCCTCGACGATATCCTTGCTGTTGGTACGGATCCAGAATGTATCCACGCCGTGGTGGACATGAAGATCGGCAGCTTGCTCGCGGACAGTATCGAACGCAGCACGGTCCGAAAGCGGAATGTCGAAACCGTGGACAAGAAGGCACGCAGTCAGGTTGTGCGATACCGTATCCTGTTCCTCTTTCGAAGTGTTCTGCAGGAGGGAGAACATCGCGTCTACGCCACCTGAATAGGCCGATATGGCTTCGCCGTCGCTATGTTTGTCGTTCACGATTTCGTCGGCGGTTATCGGGGTCTCCGAATATCGATTGGGCAACCAACGCACCCAGGCTTTCTGATACTCCTTGAGATTAAGGAGCGCCTTCGTCGATACAGATCCGTGTATGTGCAGCCTATCCGCCTCACGCATCGCAAGGTGGACGATCGCACACAAAATACTGTCACATGTAGCACTCTCCGCAAATCTGGGAGAATTACTTTCATAGTAAACCACCGATGGTTCGCGTTCATCCGAATATGTCAAGGTGAACTCGACGCGCCCTGGACTATCACGTCTGGTTACGTCGATCCTGATCGGTTGCAGATGACCCTTCGCAGCGGCAGAAGTTCGACTCATAACACACGGTCCTGTAGTTTGCTCGCTCATGGTATACGATAAGAGGATTTCTTAAAAGTGCTTACAGGCTCCTCGGGTATGCACCATATGGTGGTCTGACTGTCGGGTTCTAATGTAGAGAATTCAGTTAGTTGCTAACGGAGAGGTTCGCCGACCGGCTCGCCGAACCGGAGATGGCTAGCTGAATTGAAGATCGAGTTTGTTCTTGTTCTGCTGAAAACTGGTATCAGTTTGAAGCTGAGTCGCCGACCTGCTTTCGGTTGTGAAGGGAGGGATCTGGGATGTCGGGATCGGAGCAGGCGGCTCTGATCTACGAATTTGCCATCGTGGATCACGTCCCCCAGGATTACCGGCCGCGGTGCATCGACCGCTTCGTCGATCCGTGCGGCATCCGGCACCGTCTTAAAGCCATACGGGCCGCGCCTCGATCGATCAGAACCTCTTCATCGTAACCGTCCGGTCTCGCTGCTCTGCCGTGCATAGAGTGTGATCGTTAGATGTTCAGTCCCGGCATTTGGTGGATCGGATTGAGGATGAATCGATCCGGCTCTGATGTCCAGATTTTGCAGATGTGTTCGTAGGGCGTGAGGCCGCCGAGGGTCTTGAGCCTGCGGGCGAAGTTATAGGCCGCCATGAAGTCGCCAAGGTGGGTGCGCAGCTGATCGTGGCTGTCGTAATGGTAACGTTTGACGTTCAGCCGTCGCCGATCCCCCGGATCGGCTTTAGGCCTCACCCTCCTTGATCGTGCGCCTCGTCCGCTCGACCTGGCCGTTGGTCCACGGGTGGTTGGGCTTGGTCAGCCGGTGCTCGATCCCGTTGGCGTCGCAGATCATGTCGAAGCGCATGGGTCGGGAGAGGATCGTGTTCCTGTTCCGCGGCTGCTCGGCGAACTGGATGCCGTTGTCCATTGCCCGGCAGGGTATTTCCGAAGGAAATATCCCGAGAGGGGGGTGAGGATCGTATGGACCAGATACGGCACGGCCTCGAGCATGTGCTGCAGGAACTCCCACGCCGTGCGCCGGTCGGCCTTCTCGACGAGCTGGGTGACCGCAAACTTGCTGGTGCGGTCGATGCCCACGAAGAGGTAGAGCTTGCCTTCAGTAGTCTGTACCTCGGCGATGTCCCCTCTCGGCAGATTGCTTCGCAATCGCCTGTCCCGCTGCCCGGCAGGGTCATGCGAAGCATGATCCCGGGAGGGGGGCAGTGGATGTGGAAGAACCCGATCGGGTAGCGCTTGAACCGTTGTCGCTTCGGTTTGTCCCCCTCGACGTCCGGCAGGCGGGAAATGCCATGTCGCTGCAGGCACCGGTGCAGCGCCGACCGCGTCAGGTGCGGGATCGACGGCTGCAGGGCGTAGAGGCAATCGTCCAGCGGCAGCAGGGTATGGCGTCGAAAGGCAACGATCGCCGCTTCCCCGGCCTCGGTCAGAACCGTCGAGCGCGGCTCTGTCGGACCGGTCTTCATATCCTCGACCGTCGCGCGCTTGCGCCACTTCGCGACCGTCTTCGGGTTGATCCCAAGTTCCTCGCTCAGCTGCGAGAGCGAAGCTTGCCCCTCTCGGGATCATGCTTCGCATGACCCTGTCGGGCAGTGGATCGCTGTATTGCAGCTCTGACGGCGTGCGTGGTCGTGGCGCTCCCGTGACGAACCTGTCCCATAATGCTTCCTTCCATTCCATCGAATTGCCAAAGGCAATGTCCCGAAAGGGGATCAGCAGATGCAGCGGGCCGCCGCTCCCCCGGTAAGGCAACTGCACGGCCAGCGTCTTCCGGCGTCGGCAGAGCGTCGAGACGTCCGGGACCGGCCAGTCGAGCCCCGCGAACTTCAGAAGGCTCGCAACGAAGCCCGTCGCTTGCCGAAGCGGCAGGCCGAAGAGCACCTCGATCCCTCTCGGGACATCACTGCGTGATGCCCTGCCGGGCAGCGGTCAGGCAGGCCTGGATCGCGGCGTCGCCATGGACCGGCTTGGCCGCCCCGCTTGCCCGACGGTGCCCCATGCCACGGCGTCGACGAGTCGAACCAACCTCTCGGGACATCGCTGCGCGATACCCTGCCGGTCAGTGGACCGTCAGCGACCCGCGCTTGCACAGCGCGGCGTCGTAAGCGGACCCGTTCAGGGTGCCGTAGCGGGTGGGCGCGGGCTTGGACAGGCCGCCCGGCTCTGCCGCTGGACCCGCAATGTGAGTCCCACGCACGCTTCGTGCAACAAGGCCGGCAGCGCCGACAACCCGTTCAGAATCCGATGAGTTGTCGAAGGTTCTCTTCTGC
>CAVWRZ010000004.1:0-89384 GCA_963757495.1 uncultured Alphaproteobacteria bacterium | reverse complement strand
GCGGTGACCGATCCGATCCGATCTCCTCGTCGGCGGGGATCCGGTCGAGCGGTTCGGGCGGCATCGGCGCATCGCCGACGTGGCTTCCGGCAATCTCCCTCCCGGTGATCGCGTCGCAATTACCTGTCGGCAATGGATGGCCCGGATCTGCGGCCTCTGCCCGTCGATGCCGATGTGGATCTTGCGCCATGGTCGGCGTTTCGGGCCGCCGTGTCCGCGGGCGTTCCATTCGCCTTCGCCCTCGGCCTCGATGCCGGTGCCGTCCACCGCCCGGCAGGGTATCGCGAAGCAATGCCCGAGAGGGGATCGGAAGGTGCAGCGGGCCCTGCGAACCCCGACGGGGGACGTTCACGGCCGGGGTCTTCCGGCGTCGGCCATGATGCCGAAGTCCGGCACGGCCCGGTCCGGGCCGACCAGACGCAGGAGGCGCTCGACGAAGCCGGACGTCTGGCGAAGGGCCATGCCGGAAAGGACCTTCATCCCTCTCGGGATATTGCTTCTCGATACCCTGCCGGGCAGCGGTCAGGCCTGTCCGGATCGCCGCGTCACCGGCTGCAGGCTGCCGACCGCGCTTGCCGGTCGGTGGCGGCACCCGGACCATTTCCGCATCGAACCGACCTCTTGGGACATTGCCGTGCAATGCCCTGCCGGTCCGTGGATCGCAGGGAACCCGCGCTGCTCAGCGCTCTGTTGCAGGTCGGCCAGGTCCCGGTCCGAAGCTCGGCGGTGTGGGTCTGCCCATGCACCACCGCCACCACGCCGGATCCACAAGATGAACCCCGGTCAATATCTGTGCAACAAGGCCCCGCAGACCCAATCACTCAGCGGCCTCACCCCCTACGAAGACTCTCCAAGATCTGGACATCAAAGCTGGATACATCCGTCCTCAATCCGATTCACTAAATGCCGGGACAGAACACTTAGCCGTTTAAACGAAAGCCTCTTACCAATAACTCTAACGATAGAAGATTAATAAGCCGATCACCATCTGTATAGTAGTTCTCAACCGCAGATAGCTGACTGACTTCGCAGAGAACTCCTCGGTCTAGCAAGTTAAATTTAGCTGTGTCTTCTATATCGAGAACAGCATCGACTGAAATCCCAAGGTTCTTCCCATCTGCATGGACGATAATAATAGTTGAATTCGACGTTGTCGATACGATTACGTCGTCTAACATCGCTGTAAGATCTACAACCGGAGTGATTTCTCCTCTGACGTTTATAACACCAATAAAGTAATCTGGTGTACGAGGCACCGGTGTCGGCTTGCTCCAACGCCTTATCTCACGAACATTCAGAACTGAGAATGCGAAAAATCTTCCTGCGGACTGAAAGGTAAGGACGTTCAAGCCCACCTCTGCGGCAGGGCGAACGTCCTGTTCTTGATTCACTTTAGATTCCATAGCTATAGTCTCGCGTCCGATCCCACTTCTATGCTGCTGTTGGACTCGTAAGTATGGATCATCTCTATCGGATCAATTATAAGCATTATCCTGCCATCACCCGCTATCGTTGCTCCAGATACCCCGACAATTTCTGAGAGACTTGCGCTTCCTTTCACGATCACCTGGCGCTGACCGAGTATTTCATCTACTATAAGGGCAACAGTATTACCTAAACTATCTTTTAAATATAGAACTGCGGTATCCTGACCCGCGATCTGTTGGGCCTCGTCCATCCAATCTAGCAAGGCCCCTAACCGATAAACCGGCGTGCAGACCCCTCTTTGTACTATTAATTTTCTCTTACCGTCAGAGTGAGGGATTATTTCAAGTTCTACGCGCCCTGCTTCTGATACGACGGAAGAAGGGATCACTACAACTTTTTCATTGCTACGGACTATCATACCCTCAATTGCGAAGAGCGATAGCGGAACAGTGACCGTGAACTCACAGCCGTTTCCTGATTTAGAATTCACATGGACGGATCCGCGTAAATTCTTGATCTGACGATGCACCACGTCGAGACCAACGCCTCGACCGGAAATCGGCGTAACGGCGCAGTTCGTAGAAAAGCCGGGGAGAAATACCAACTGATACAGATCGCTAGACGAAGGCGCTTCGTGTTCGCCGATGATGCCTTTCTCCACCGCTACCATGCGAACCTTATCGACGTTAATACCAGCCCCATCGTCAGATACGGTTATCTGTATACGGTCAGAGTCCTGCTTTGCCGATAGTCTTATCTGAGCTAACGGTGGCTTACCTAGCTTCTGTCTTTCAGCGGGCCTCTCAATTCCGTGGTCGACAGCGTTTCTAATGAGGTGCGTAAGTGGTTCTAACAGTCTATCCACGACAACCTTATCTACTTCGATATTCTCTCCCTCGAAACTTAATACTACATCCTTCCCTGTTTGTTGCATTGACTCCCGTATCACCCGCGTCATTCGACGAAACAGATACTGTACAGGCTGCGCACGAATGTTCATCACGCTCATCTGAATGTTATGGGCTAGCTGATCTATACTGGCTACGCAGTTAAAGAAGGGCGAGCTATGCAGCCCTCCCAAGAGCTGCGCACTCTGCGATAACATAGATTGCGCTATAGCAAGTTCGCCGACGAGATCCATCAACTCATCGACCCGGCTGGTCTCCACTCTTATCGAAGACTTCGGTCCCGATGAGGATATCTGTTTCGTGAGGCTTGATGGAGTATCTCCGAACGACGAAGATCCTGTTTCTCTCAAATTGTCAGCGCAGGAAGTATCGCAAGGGGTATGATCCTTGTCTTGCGCATCCTCTTGGTTCTCTTGCGGCAGACCAGACAGTCTTGAACTGGGAGTATGCTGAGGACTACGACCCGCTAGACCTTCTTCGACCAGCTCGCCCTTCTCTATGCTAAAAGAATCTAGCCCACAAAACTGCGCATCCAGGAAGAGGCAACCGTCAGAACGCGCATGCATTACGGACCCGATACGATCTTCTAAAGATACCATCCATTTTAGATTGAGTACTGCAGGATCCAGTTCGGCGATAGGCGGAAGGGTGTCGGCTAACAAGGATGTTTCGGCGGCTCCGAAGTACCCCAAACAACGGAAGATGAAGATTGGATCCTGTCCAGTCTGGAGGGAGTCAGATGACGGCGAAAACAGTAATTGCGAACTAATCCTCTGCTCAATGACGTTACAAGAACCATCTGCCTCTGAGTGATGGGTTTCGTCGACTCTATCCGTCGTGTCACCAGTTGAGCCACCGACGTCCATGCGCCGTTGCGGTCCGATTGTCGTGTCTCGTCCAATCAGTGCGACTAGCTCGTCGGTATTCTCGTTCCCCGAGACAATTCCGGTCCTAGCGCTCTCTGTCAAATCCGCAAGCGTATCGCGCGCACGAAGGAGAGTCGCTACGGTATCACTATCGAGATCGATTTGTCCGGATCGAAGGCGATCAAGTACGCTTTCGAACGTGTGCGCGTAGTGTACAAGTCCTTCGAATCCGAATGCAGAGGCACCTCCTTTGATCGAGTGCACGGCTCGAAATATTTCGTGGATCGTTTCAGTATCGTTATCGCCAATCTTCAGACGTAGAAGCCCCTCTTCGAGTATGTCCAGCAGTTCGCTGCATTCTTCGAAAAAGGTCGCGTGAAGTTCTTCGTAAGGATGAGTCACGATGCACCAGTCACCGTTCTCAGCGCCCCGACGAGTCTTCCAGGGTCGAACGGCTTCACGATCCAGCCTGTCGCGCCTGCTGCCCGGGCCTTCTGCTTCATCTCCCGTGCGCTTTCAGTGGTCAGTACGAGAATTGGGACAGACGTGTAGCGCGCCTGTCGTCGAACCCGATCTATGAAGCCAAACCCGTCCAATCTTGGCATGTTCACATCGGTAAGGATAGCGTCCGGGCAAGGGTCGAGTTGGTCCAGTACCTCGAGCCCGTGCATCCCATCCTCGGCCAGGATGATCTGGATGCCCTCCCGCTCCAGAGTAAGTCGGACCATCTCGCGGATCGTCCTGCTATCGTCGACGGCGAGAACCCTCATGCCTCCGGTTCCAATACCTGCATGCGACTGAGCGTCGTACCAAGCATCTTGACGGAAGCTGCGAACCCTTCGGATACGGGATCGATGACGAGCCTGACGCCGTTGTTCCGTTGATGAGTTGCCGCGGCCAACAGAACTTGGAGAACGGAGGACGTGAGAACCTCGACTCCGCTCGCGTCGACCCGGATATCGCGTACGCTCTCCAGGATCCGAAGCCGAAGAGACGTGGCCACCATCAGATCCATACGCCCCTTGAGATGGATCACCTCGTCGATATCGGCGTGTTCCGTCATCGGTCCTAGGTCCCCAATCTACATCGGCGTGTGTCGTTCGATGCGATTGGCTAACCGAAAGGTCGCTAAGAAAGCGTTACCGACGAACCGATACAGGCCGGAGATCCGGCGACGACCCGTTCGAAATGTCAGTCGGCCCGCGCGACGATCTCTGCAAGATGAGCGGCTCCTCCGGAGAGCGCCGCGTAATCGTCTTCGATCAGATGAACGGGGAAGTTGCCCATGAAACCTGCGAACCTGCCCTTGTCCCTGAACGCCTCGACGAAGCCCATCTCCTGCAGGTGTGGGCCTACCGCGCGCGCCACGCCGCCGACGAGGAAAACCCCATCGAGCGGCAGGTGAATCAGCGCGAGGTTCCCCGCCACTGCGCCGAGAATGCGGACGAACTGCTGCACGGCTGCCAATGCCCGCGGGTCCGTTTCCATCGACGCCATGATCTCGGACGCCCGCAGGTCGTAGGGGGCTCCGGCTTCGCTGCACAGCCACCGATACACCTGTTCCAAGCCCCGACCGGACAGCACGTCTTCGATAGCGGGAAAACCGTGCGTCGTGGAGACGAAGTTGCACAGGCTCAGCTCCGCTTCCGTGCGAACCGGAAGGCTCGCATGGCCTGCCTCCGACGGCGGGACGTAGCGCCCGAACGCCGTCTCGTGCACGGGGGCCGCGTTGAATCCCGTTCCCACGCCGATGACCAGCCGCGGCGCGCCGGGCCGTCCGGGCACATCGATCACGGTGCGCGAGCGGTCGGCGGGGATGTGGCCGAGAGCGTACCCCTGCGCCTGCAGATCGTTGAGTATTGCAGCGTGGCGCGCGCCCGTCGCCTCGATCAGGCGGGTGGCGTCGATCGACCAGTCGAGGTTCGTCAGCTCCGCCCGCCCATCCGCCACCGGACCAGCCACCGCGACGCAGGCCCCGACCGGAGCCGGTCCGGGAAGGTCCGAGCGGTACTGGCGGAGCACGGGAGCCAGGTTGGCGAAATCGCGGTTCGCATAACGCCTTATGGTCTCCGGACTTACCGTTCCGCCGAATGCCATCGCCACGCGCGTGTTCGTTCCGCCGACATCGGCGACAAGATAGGAGGGCTCGCTCATGGGAGGTTTCGTATCAATCGTGCAGCGCCCGGGCAAGCGCATGGTAGCTGGCCTTGGGCGTGCGGACCTGAGTGTCGAAATCGACATGAACGAGGCCGAAGCGCTTCCCGTACCCGAACGCCCACTCGTAGTTGTCGAGAAGCGACCAGACGGTGTAGCCCCGCAACGGCAGGTCGTCCCTGACCCAGCCCCGGGCCACTTCGAGGTGAGCATCGAGATACGCGATACGCGCCGTGTCCGGTTGCCCTGGCCGCTCCGCATGGGCCATCCCGTTCTCCGTCACGAAGAGCGGCAGGTCGCCGGTGTACTCCTCGACCAGCCGCCGGACCAACCGATCGAACCCTTCGGGGCAGATCTCCCATCCCATGTCCGTCTTCGGACCGGGGCCGGGCACCGGGGCGAGTGCCGGCCAGGAGCCGTTCGTCGCCGCAATCCGCTGACATGTATAGTAGTTCACTCCGAACCAGTCGATCGGCCGCGAGATGACCTCCATGTCGTCCTGCCAGCCTTCCGGCATGTGCGGCGAGAGCCCCTCCAACGTGTCCTTCGGGTACGCCCCGTGCAGGAACGCGCCGGCGAACCAGCGATTGTAGAGGCCGTCGTAGCGCTCGGCGGCCGCCACATCCTCAGCGCGTGTCGCTGGCCGGGATCGCGTACTCGAGATTGCAGACCGCCCCGATGTTCGTCGCCGCCGTATCCCGCAGCGCCTCCAACGCCAGCCCATGCGCCAGCGCGACATGATGCATCGCCTTCGCCGCCGCTCCGATATCGGTCAGCCCGGGTGCGTGGTGGCCGATGTAGTGCCCAAGCCAGGCCACGCACCACGGTTCGTTTACGGGCGCGCAGGAATACAGGCGATCTCCGAGCCTGCGTCCGATCAGATGCGCGAACTCGGCGAACCGCTCCGGGGTTTCGCGAACGGTCCAGCCGCCGCGCCGCGCGAGGGCATCCGGCAACTCCCAGTGATACAGCGTCGCCATCGGCTTCAGGCCGCGCGAAAGCATCCCGTCGACCAGTCGGTCATAGAAATCAATGCCTTCCCGGTTGACCTTCACCCCATTCGGCATAACCCGAGCCCAGGACGTTGAAAACCGATAGGCGTCGAACCCTGCTTCCCGTACCAGGTCGAGATCGGCCGGCCAGCGGTGGTAGTGGTCGCAGGCGGTCCTGCCGTCCTCTCGGTTCACCACGTTTCCCGATACGGCCGCGAAGCTGTCCCAATGCGTGCGACCGGCTCCGCCGAATGCATGGCCCTCGATCTGATAGGCGGAGGTCGCTGCCGCGAAGAGGAAGCCGTCCGGGAAATCCCGCCGCCGGAAGCCGAATTCCCTCATGCGGCGGCGCTTTCCGGGGCCGGTCCGGTGGAGCCGCCGATCACCAGATCGCAGTCCCAGACTTCCTGCACCGGTTCCGCAGCCCCCGATCCGATCCGATCCAGCAGGACTTCGGCGCAGCGTCTTCCGGCACTGCGGACGGAGGAGCGCGTGCCGGAGAAGATCGGCACCTCGTCCCCGTTCATGAGATAGCTGATCATGTCGTCGTGGATCGCGACGGACACGTCCCGCCCCATCCGAAGGCCACGCGCCTCAAGCGCCCGCCGCACCCCGATGGCCATGATGAGGGACGAGACCAGGAACGCCGTCGGCGGGGCAGGGGCGTCCAGCATCCGCGCGGCACCCGCATATCCCTCCTGCTCCGTCATCTCCGTCGACGTGGCATGGCCGGGGAGGAGCTGCAGACCCCGCGCGGCGAGCGCGCCGTCGAACCCGATCCTGCGTCTGCGGGCGAAATCCATCCCCTCCAACCCGTTCAGGAACCCGATACGGCGGTGCCCCAGGTCCAGCAGCAGATCCGTCGCGCGCCGGAAGGCACCGGCGTTGTCGATGTCCACGTAGTCGTACTCCCCCGGTCCCGAAATCGCCCGACCGTGGACGACGAAGGGCAGGCCCGTCTCCCGCAGCAAGGCGATCCGCGGATCGTCGTCCCGGGGACCGTGCAGGATCAGGCCATCGACGCTGCCGGTGTCCGCCATCCGGCGATAGGCGCGCCCCTCGTCTCCGTCCGGTACCACCGACAGCAGCATGTCGTAACCCGCCCGCGCATAGACCTCTCCGGCCCCGGCGATGAAGTCGGCGAAGATCGGGTTCACCAGCTCGTGGTTCAGCGCCGTCGAAATCACGTGGCCGATCGCCATCGAGCGACCGGTGGCAAGCGAGGCCGCCCGCCGGTTCGGATGGTAGCCGTGGGCCGTCGCAGCCTCCCGTACCCGTTTGCGGGTTTCCTCGCGCACCTCCGGATATCCCCCGAGGGCCCGGCTGACGGTCGTCGGAGACAGGGCCAGCAACTTGGAGAACTCTCGTAGATTCAATGAGACCCCGCAACAGGAATGGTGTCGGAAAATCGCACACAGTACACTGACGGTCAATCTTGGCGACCCGAACGATGAAATCATGGGCGGCGAAACTGCCAGATAAACAATGCCCGAACGGTCACCGCGATTGACACAGCAAATCTTTTCAACGACGCTGAAACGATCAAAGCGGTTTGGAAAATGCCGCGACGCAACAACGGCGGAGCGATCCGCTCGGGAGGAAGAATGAAGAATCTGTTGACGGGAACCGCGATCGTCCTGCTGACCACCGGGTCGGCGATGGCGGATGCGCATATGCCATTCGCACCGGGAGAGGGCGACTTCAACTGGGACAGCCTGACCGCCTTCGGGGAGGCGAACGACCTCTCCGGGCAGACCGTCACCGTCTTCGGCCCATGGCGCGGCGACGACCAGACGCTGGCCGAGAGCATCCTGAGCTACTTCGAGGACGCGACCGGGGCCAACGTCGAGTACACCTCCTCGGAGAACTTCGAGCAGCAGATCGTGATCGACGCCGAGGCCGGCAGCCCGCCCGACGTGGCCGTCCTGCCGCAGCCCGGCCTGATCGCGAACCTCGCCAGCCGCGGCTTCATCCAGCCCCTGGGCGAGGAGACCGAAAGCTGGCTGCTCGAGAACTACGCCGCCGGCGACAGCTGGGTCTCGCTGGGCACCTATGCCGGGCCCGACGGCGAGGATCGCCTCTACGCCTTCCCCTACAAGATCGACGTGAAGTCCCTGGTCTGGTACTCGCCCGAGAACTTCGAGGACGCGGGCTACGAGATCCCGACCTCGATGGAGGACCTCAAGGCGCTGACGCAGCAGATCGCCGACGACGGCGAGACGCCGTGGTGCATCGGGCTGGGCTCGGGCGGCGCGACCGGCTGGCCCGCGACCGACTGGGTCGAGGACATGATGCTGCGCACGCAGCCGCCCGAGACCTACGACGCCTGGGTCACGAACGAGATCCCGTTCGACGATCCGGCCGTGATCGAAGCGATCGAGGAGTTCGGCTTCTTCGCGGGCAACGATGCCTTCGTCGCCGGCGGTGCCGGGGCCGTCGCCTCGACCGATTTCCGCGACAGCCCCAAGGGTCTCTTCGCCTCGCCGCCCCAGTGCTACATGCACAAGCAGGCGAGCTTCATCCCCACCTTCTTCCCCGAAGGCACAGAACTGGGGCTCGACGCGGACTTCTTCTACATGCCGTCCTACGACAGCAAGGATCTGGGCAACCCTGTCCTCGGGGCGGGCACGCTGGCGTTCATGATGACGGAGAACGAGGCCGGCAAGGCCCTGCTCGAGTTCCTCAAGACGCCGATCGCCCATGAGGTCTGGATGGCGCAGTCCGGCTTCCTGACGCCGCACAAGGGCGTCAACACGGCGACCTACGGCAACGAGACGCTGCGCAAGCAGGGCGACATCCTGCTGGACGCGACGACGTTCCGCTTCGACGCCTCCGACCTGATGCCGGGCGCGGTCGGTGCCGGCAGCTTCTGGACCGGGATGGTCGACTACGCCGGCGGCACGCCCGCCGCCGAGGTCGCCGAGCAGATCCAGTCGAGCTGGCCGGCCGACTGATCGCACCGCCTTCGGGGCCGCCCACATCGGGCGGCCCCGAACCTGTCCGCTTCCCCCGAAATCTTCGACCTGAGGTAACGCGATGAACCCCGCCGTTCTCGGACTGATCACCATCATCCTCGGGGTCGGGGGCTGCATCGGATATTTCTGGGCATCGAACTTCGTGCTCGACCGCTACATCTTCCCGCCGCGGGGCCCCAACGCCGGTCGCAACATCAACGCCGCGAACGCCATCCGCCCCTGGCTCTTCCTCGCCCCCGCCATCCTCGCGCTCGGCCTCTACCTGGCCTATCCGGTCGTGGCGACGTTCTGGTACTCGATCCACACGCGGGTCCCCGGCGGCCTCGAGTTCGTCGGCTTCGACAACTACGCGCAGATGTTCGCGGAGGCGAAGTTCCGCGAGGCCATCCTCAACAACATGCTCTGGCTGATCGTCGTGCCCGGTGCCTCCACCGCCTTCGGGCTGCTGGCCGCGCAGCTGACCGACCGGATCTCCTGGGGGAACATCGCCAAGTCGCTCATCTTCATGCCGATGGCGATCTCCTTCGTCGGCGCCTCCGTCATCTGGAAACTCATCTACGACGCCCGACCCGAAGGCACCGGACAGATCGGCGTGCTCAACGCCGTCGTCACCTGGTTCGGCGGGGAGCCGCAGCAGTGGCTCACGATCCAGCCCTGGAACAGCTTCATGCTGATGATCGTCCTGATCTGGATCCAGACCGGCTTCGCGATGGTCATCCTCGGCGCGGCTCTGCGGGGCATCCCCGAGGAGACGGTCGAAGCCGCGATCCTCGACGGCGCCTCCCCCTGGCAGGTCTTCTTCAAGATCAAGGTGCCGCAGATCATGCCCACGATCGTCGTCGTCTGGACCACGATCACCCTCGTCGTGCTCAAGGTCTTCGACATCGTGCTCGCCATGACCAACGGCCAGTGGGAGACGCAGGTGCTCGCGAACTACATGTACGACAAGCTGTTCCGCTCCTTCGACTGGGGCGTCGGCTCGGCGGCGGCGATGATCATCATGCTCCTCGTCAGCCCGATCCTGATCTGGAACGTCTACACCGCCCGCAAGGAGATGCGCTGATGGCCCGCCTTTTCCGAGGAGCGACCCATGGATAGCATTGCCGGTACCAAATCCTCGCTCACCTGGGCGGTCCACATCTCGGTCTTCGTCCTCGTCGCGCTCTGGCTCTTCCCCACCGTCGGCCTCTTCGTGTCGTCGTTCCGGACCGGCGACCAGATCTCCAGCTCCGGCTGGTGGGCCGCGCTCTCCACTCAGGAGGCGCAGCTTCCCGCGATCCGCATCGAGGGGAACGAGACCCCGCTCGACGGCGGCTATGTGATCGAGGGCGAGCTGCTGTCGGGCGACAACACCGTCAGCGCCTGGGGTATCTCCTCGCGCGAGCCCGAGGCCTACGACGCCGGCGCGACGGTCGATCTGGGCGACGGGCAGACCCTCACCGTCGCCGAGGACGCCTCCTTCGCACTGACCTCGAGCGTCTCCACCGAAGGCAGCCGTCTGCCGCGCGTCTTCCTCACCGCCACCTCCCCGCCGGAGTTCACGCTCGCCAACTACCGCGAAGTGCTGACCTCCAGCACGGCGGGCGCGGGCATCCTGCAATCCTTCATCAACACGCTCACCGTCTCGATCCCTGCGACGATCATCCCGATCCTGATCGCGGCCTTCGCGGCCTACGCGCTCGCCTGGATGGAGTTTCCCGGTCGCGCGCTTCTCGTCGCCGCGGTGGTCGGCCTGCTCGTCGTGCCGTTGCAGCTGGCGCTGATCCCGCTGTTGCAGTTCCACAACACCATCGGCATCGGGAAGGGCTACCTCGGCGTCTGGATGGCCCACACCGGCTTCGGCCTCCCCCTGGCCATCTACCTGCTGCGGAACTACATGGTCGGCCTGCCGCGCGACATCATCGAGAACGCGAAGGTCGACGGTGCCAGCGACTTCCAGATCTTCGTCAAGATCATCCTGCCGCTCTCCTTCCCGGCCCTCGCCAGCTTCGCCATCTTCCAGTTCCTCTGGACGTGGAACGACCTGCTGATCGCGCTCGTCTTCCTCGGGGCCGACGACGAATCCCTCGTGCTGACGGGCCGGCTGGTGAACTTGCTGGGGTCGCGCGGCGGCGAATGGGAGATCCTCGCGACCTCCGCATTCATCTCCATCGCGGTGCCGCTTGTGGTGTTCTTCGCGCTGCAACGGTATCTGGTGCGCGGCCTGCTGGCCGGCTCCGTGAAATAGGACACGACATGACCGCGACTGCCACCGAACCGGCCCAGGCCGCCGTGCCCGCGACCGATACCGACTGGTGGCGCGGGGGCGTGATCTACCAGATCTATCCCCGCTCGTTCCAGGACAGCACCGGCGACGGCATCGGCGATCTCGCCGGCATCACCGAACGGCTGCCCTACGTCGCGTCGTTGGGCGTGGACGCGATCTGGATCTCGCCGTTCTTCACCTCGCCGATGAAGGACTTCGGCTACGACGTCAGCGACTACCGCGGCATCGATCCGATGTTCGGCACGATGGACGACTTCGACCGCATGATCGACGCCGCCCATGGCCACGGGCTGCGCGTGATGATCGACCTCGTCCTGTCCCACTCCTCCAATGCCCACGACTGGTTCGCCGAAAGCCGCAGCAGCCGGACCAACGACAAGGCCGACTGGTACGTCTGGGCCGATCCCAAGCCCGACGGCACGGTTCCGAACAACTGGCTGTCGATCTTCGGCGGCCCTGCCTGGCACTGGGATGCGAAGCGGCAGCAATACTACCTGCACAACTTCCTCGCCTCGCAGCCCGACCTGAACTTCCACACCCCCGCCGTGCAGGACGCGATGCTCGACGCGACCCGTTTCTGGCTCGACAAGGGCGTCGACGGCTTCCGGCTCGACACGATCAACTTCTACTTCGCCGATGCGCTCCTGCGCGACAATCCGGCCCTCCCCCCGGAGCGGCGCAACGCCAAGATCGCGCCCAGCGTGAATCCCTACAATCATCAGGAACACATCTATTCGAAGAATCGCTCCGAGAACCTCGCCTTCCTGAAGCGCTTCCGCGACCTGCTCGATGAGTACCCCGGCTCCGCCGCCGTGGGCGAGATCGGCGACGCGCATATGGGGATGGAACTCATGGGTCAGTACACCCGCGCCGGGCAGGGCGTGCAGATGTGCTACGCCTTCGACTTCCTTGCGCCCGACAGGCTCACGGCGAACCACGTGGTGGACGTCTTCGATCACCTGCAGCGCGCCGCCCCCGACGGCTGGCCCTGCTGGGCGTTCTCGAACCACGACGTGACCCGCCACGTCACCCGCTGGCACCTCACGGAGGCCGGCGCACGGATGTACGCGGCGCTGATCTGCTGCCTGCGCGGCTCGATCTGTTTCTACCAGGGCGAGGAGCTTGGGCCTTACGGAAGTCGACGTCGCCTACGAGGACATACAGGACCCCTACGGCATAGAATTCTGGCCCGAGTTCAAGGGCCGCGACGGGTGCCGCACGCCGATGGTCTGGGAGGCGTCGAACCAATCCGCCGGCTTCTCCGAAGCGAAGCCCTGGCTGCCGATCGCGGCCGAACACCTCGAACAATCCGTCGCCACCCAGGAGCGGACGGACGACGCGCTCCTGCATCACTACCGCGCGGTGATCGCGCTGCGTGACGCGCTGCCGGTCCTGCGCAAGGGGGAGCAGACGGAGCTCGCCGCCACCGGCGACCTGCTGACGTTCATGCGGACGGACGGATCGGTCCGGGTGTTCTGCGCCTTCAACATGGGCGGCGATCCGGCGGAGGTGACGCTTCCGCTGGGGGACTGGACGGCGGTCGAGGGTGTCGGCGCGACCGGGCCGGGGCAGGGCGGTCTGACGCTGAATGGCTGGGGCTACGCGCTGCTGCGCGCGGTCTGAACGAGAACAGGGAGGGGAGACCCATGGCGAACGTGAAGTTGACCGATGTGGCGAAGGTCTACGGCGGTCAGGTCGAGGTGCTCAAGGACATCGACCTGGACATCAAGACCGGAGAACTGGTGGTGTTCGTCGGCCCCTCGGGCTGCGGGAAGTCCACGCTCCTGCGCATGATCGCGGGGCTCGAGAAGATCTCCGGCGGCGTGCTGGAGATCGACGGACAAGTCGTCAACGACATCCCGCCGTCGCAACGCGGCATCGCGATGGTGTTCCAGTCCTACGCGCTCTATCCGCACATGACCGTACGCGACAACATGGCCTTCGCCCTCAAGATCGCGAAGCTCCCGAAGGAGGAGATCGACGCCGCCGTCGACGCCGCCGCCAAGAAGCTGCAGCTCACCGAATACCTCGACCGCCTGCCGAAGGCCCTCTCCGGCGGCCAGCGGCAGCGCGTCGCCATCGGCCGCGCCGTGGTCCGGTCGCCGAAGGTCTATCTCTTCGACGAGCCGCTCTCCAACCTCGACGCCGCCCTGCGCGTCGCCACGCGGATCGAGATCGCGCAGCTCAAGGAGCAGATGCCCGACTCGACGATGATCTACGTGACCCACGACCAGGTGGAGGCGATGACGCTGGCCACCCGCATCGTCGTGCTCGCCAACAAGGGCATCGCGCAGGTCGGCTCCCCGCTCGACCTCTACGAACGCCCCAACTCCGAGTTCGTCGCCCAGTTCATCGGCTCGCCCGCCATGAACCTCGTCGCCGGGGAGATCGTCGGAACCGGCGAGGTCACGACCCTGAAGGTCCACGACGGCGGCGGCACGATCACTTCCGCCGTCCCCTCCCTGCCGGAGGACATGGGCGCGCAGGTCAACGTCGGCTTCCGCCCCGAAGACGTGAAGCAGACCGAGGGCGAGCACTTCGCCTACGAGGGGGAGATCGAGATCCGCGAATCCCTCGGCGAGGTCACCTTGATCTACTTCAAGCGCGCGGGGCCGGACTTCGACCCGGTGATCGCCAAGCTCCCGGGCATCCACACCGACCTGCGCGGCAAGACGATGCGGCTCACCGCCGACCCCGCGAAAGTCCATATCTTCCGGAACGGCGTCTCGCTGCTCTATCGCTGAGCGGGTCGTCGCGGATCACGCGTCGTCTCCCGTGATCCGCACCGTTCCGATGTAGGGCAGGTTCCGGTTCCGCTGCGCGTAGTCGATGCCATAGCCCACGACGAAGGCATCCGGGATCTCGAACCCCGTCCAGGTCGCCCGGATGTCCACCTCCCGCCGTGTCGGCTTGTCGAGCAGCGCGATGGTGGCCAGCGTCTTCGGCTCCCGCGATGCCAGCAGTCGCGTGACGTGGTGGAGGGTGTGTCCGGTATCGACGATGTCCTCCACCACCAACACGTCGCGCCCATGAATTTCGCCTCGCAAGTCTTTGAGGATACGCACTTCCCGGCTCGACACCATCGCGTCGCCGTACGACGACGCCTCCAGGAAATCCACCTCCACCGGCAGGTCCAGCTCCCGCACGAGGTCCGCGATGAACACGAAGGACCCGCGCAGCAGCCCGACCACCACCAGCTTGTCGGTGCCTGCGAACCGCGCCTCGATCTCGCGCGCCAGCGTCTCTATCCGCGCCGCGATGGACTTCGCGCTGATCATCTGATCGATCACGTAGGTCTCGGTCATATTGTCCCTCCCGGACCTATCGGTCACACGGGGGCGTTAGCACGCGATGCCCCCCGGAACCAAGCAGAGCCAGAGGTCCGATGCCCCGACACACCGAAACCCGAGAGCTGCCCTACACGCCCGGGCAGATGTACGACCTCGTCGCCGATGTCGCCCGCTACCCCGAGTTCCTGCCCTGGACGGCCGCCGCCCGCATCAGGTCGCGGGAGGGCGAGCATCCGGAAATCCTGCTCGCCGACCTCGTCGTCAGCTTCAAGGTCTTCAGGGAGAGTTTCGGATCCAAGGTCACGCTCTGGCCCGAAGAGCACCGGATAGAGACGGAATACCTCGACGGCCCGTTTCGGCACCTGCAGTCCGAATGGCGGTTCGAGCCGATGGAGAAAGGGTGTCGCGTCCACTTCTGGATCGACTACGAGTTCCGAAACGCCCTGATCGGCCGCGTCGTGGGCTCCGTCTTCAATCAGGCCATGCAACGGATCGTCCACGCCTTCGAGACGCGGGCCCGCAAGCTCTACGCCTGAGCCACCGCGAGGAGCAGGCCCAGGGCGTGATCCCGCGCGGCGATCCGGACCTCGTCGCGTCCGAGCGCGCCGAAGTCGAAGGTCTCCGTCGTCACGTCGCCCACCGTTGCGACCGCGAAGCAGACCCGCCCCTCCGGCTTGAACTCGGACCCGCCGGGCCCCGCGATCCCGGTGACCGCCACGGCGATGTCGGCTCCGGAGCGCACGCGTGCGCCGGCCGCCATCTCCCGCGCGACCGGTTCGGACACCGCGCCATGCGTCACCAGCGCCATCTGCGTCACGCCGAGCATCGACCGCTTCGCCGCATTGGAATAGGTCACCGCCCCCCAGAGGAACACCGCGGATGCGCCGGGCAGGTCGGTCAGCGCCGCCGCCACCATTCCCCCCGTGCAGCTCTCCGCCGTCGCCACTGTCAGGCCTCTGGCGCGACAGACTTCGAGCACCGCCGCCGCGCTCATCGCATCGCCCCATGTGCGATCCCGGCGAGCACGATCACGCAGATCGCAGCGAGCATACCGGCCACCGCATCGTCCAGCATCACGCCCGCCGCATCGTCGCGCCGGTCCATCCATCCCACGGGTCCGGGCTTCCAGATGTCGAAGAGCCGGAACAGGAGAAACGCCGCGATCCAGCCCGGCCAAAGCGCGGCCACCGGCACCCCGGCCTGCGCAGCGCCCCAGGCGAGCGGCAAGAGCGCGATCCACTGCCCCAGAACCTCGTCGATCACGATCTCCCCGGGATCGTGGTCCGCCGCCCCACGTGTCGCCACCGTGGTCACCCACCATCCGAGCGGCAACAGTGCGACCGTGAGCGCCGTGAAGAGCAGCGGCCCGCCCTGCATCGCCAGCCACGCCAGCGGCAGCGCGACAAGCGACCCCCAGGTTCCCGGCGCGGGACGCAGCAGCCCGACGTATCCGACCGTGGCGACCGCCCGCGCGATCACGTCGCCACCAACGTCACCGTGGCAAGGCAGGCGATCCCCTCGCCGCGCCCCGCGAAGCCAAGCCGTTCCGTCGTCGTCGCCTTCACCGAGATGCGCCCGATCTCCAGCCCCATGATCTCGCCGACGCGCGCCCGCATCGCCGCCGCGTACGGCCCGATCTTCGGCTCCTCGCAGATCAGCGTCGCGTCCACGTTCCCCACTCCGAACCCGCGCGTGCGCGCCAGATTCGACCGCATGCGCGAGGAAGACCGCGCTGTCCGCGCCCTTCCACTGCGGGTCCGACGGCGGAAAGTGCCGGCCGATATCCCCCTCCGCCAGCGCGCCGTAGATCGCATCCGTGATCGTATGAAGCCCGACGTCGGCGTCCGAATGGCCCTGCAGCCCCCGTCCGTGCGGCACCGTCACGCCGCAGAGCACGACGTGATCCCCTGGTCCGAACCGATGCACGTCGAACCCGTTGCCCAGCCTGACGTCCATCGCTCGCATCCCCAGTATGCGGGCCGCGCGCGCGAAGTCGGCGGGGCCGGTGATCTTCAGGTTGTCCTCGTGCCCCGGCACGACCGCAACGTCCAGACCGGCCGCCAGCACCACCTCCACATCGTCCGCCGCCTCGCCCCCGAACGCTCCATGTGCGGCGCGAAGGGTCTCGGTGCGGAACCCCTGTGGTGTCTGCGCCCGCAGCAGCCCGGTGCGGTCCTGCACGCCCGTCACCAGCGCCGCACCCCGCCAGAGCGCATCCGTGACGGGCAGGGCGGGTGCCACGGCTTCCGCCGTCTCCAGCCCGATCAGGACCGCCTCGATCACCTCGCGCGATACGCAGGGGCGCGCCGCGTCGTGGATTGCAACGTAGTCCGTCTCCACCGCCGCGAGCCCGGCGACCACCGACGCCCGCCGCGTCTCACCACCGATAACCACTAGCGCATCGGGCAGGACTGCCGAGACCCGAGCGACATCGTCGCGATGCACGACGACGATCACCCGTGCCACCCGTCCGTCGAACGCCGCGACCGCGTATTCCAGCACGCTCCGGCCGCCGATTTCGCGAAACTGCTTGGGCACCCCGCCCCCGGCGCGCAGCCCCCGGCCGGCGGCCACGACCAGGAGGGTGGTATCGTCTGAGATCGGCATGGCGGCATCCAATGGCTCCCTCCGTCCTAGCTGGCACGGGGGGCTGGCGGCAAGACGGCGGCGCAACGATGGGCATCCGGCGGAACCGCTGCCTTTTTCTTGTGCATCCGCCTCGATTGCCGTCCATACCGGGGTCACACCCCTGCCGGCCCGGCCCCCACCTGCCTAGCAACAATGATCCTGCCCAGAGATTAATCACGTGCCCGGAAATACCGCACTCTCCCTCGATCCTCGCCTGGCGGCGCTCGGCTTGGAAACGCCGGTCGCGCTCGCGCCGATGGCCGGGATCACGGACCTGCCCACACGCGAGATCGTCCGCGGCTTCGGCGCGGGCCTCGTCGTGTCCGAGATGGTCGCCAGCCGGGAGATGGTGGAAGCCAAACCATCCGTCCGCGACCGGGCCGAACTCGGCGCGCGGGTCGAGGGCACGTCGGTGCAGATTGCCGGCCGCGACGGGCATTGGATGGCGCTGGCCGCCCGCCTGCTGACCGATCAGGGGGCCCGGATCATCGACATCAACATGGGCTGCCCCGCAAAGAAAGTGACGGGGGGCCACTCGGGGTCGGCGCTGCTCCGCGATCACGACCGCGCGCTCCGCCTGATCGAGGCCGTCGTCGGCGCGACCCATCTCCCCGTCACGCTGAAGACGCGGCTCGGCTGGGACGACGACAGCCGCGATACCCGGGCCCTCGCGCGCCGCGCCGTGGACGCCGGCATTCGGATGCTGACCATCCACGGCCGCACCCGGTGCCAGTTCTACCGCGGCCGCGCCGACTGGGACGCGATCGCGGACATCGTCGCCGCCGTGAGCATCCCCGTCCTCGCAAATGGGGACGTGACCGATGCCGCCACCGCGCGGGAGGCGCTCGCCCGCTCCGGCGCCGCCGGCATCATGATCGGTCGCGGGATGCGGGGACGGCCCTGGGTGCTTGCCGAGATCGCCCATGCCCTCGGTGCCGGCCCCGCCGTCCAGCCCCCGTCCGGCGCGGCCTTGACCATGCTCGTCGCCCGCCACCATGCCGCTCTCGTCGATTTCTACGGGCCCGAACTCGGCGGGCGGGTCGCGCGCAAGCATCTGGGATGGTACATGGACCATGCCGGCACGCCGGCTCCGCTTCGCCGTGCGGTCCTCACCGCCGCACCCTCCGCCGTGCGGGACCTGCTGCCCGATGCCCTCGCTCTGCTCCCGGCCGAGGCGGCATGAACGGCGCGGTCCTCTGGCAATGCCTCCCGGTGCCGGCGCTGGCTCTGGACGCAAAGGATCGGATCATGGACGCGAACGGCCCGGCGGAGGGGTTGCTGAACCGCTCCGTCAAGTCGATCACCGGCCGCGATCTCGGTACCTTCGTGACGCTCGACGCAGACCTGGCGATCGCCACCGCACGGGTCCGCCGGACACGGGCTCCGCTGACGCTGCACGATACCGCCCTTCGGGTCGGCCCGGCCCCGGCGATCCGCTGCGATGTCCACATGGCGCCCATGGAGGAGGGTGTCATCCTCCTCGTCGCGCCGCAGGACATCGCGGATCGCCTTGACCGTGCAGGCAAATCCCGACAGGCCGCGCAATCCGCGATCGGCATGGCCGAGATGCTCGCACACGAGATCAAGAATCCCCTCGCCGGCATCACGGGTGCGGCGCAATTGCTCGGCATGAACCTGACCGGGGAGGACGTGGAGCTCACCGACCTGATCGTTGCCGAGAGCCGGCGGATCGTGAAGTTGCTGGAGCAGGTGGAGCAGTTCGGGAACCTGCGCCCGCCGGAGCGTCGCGCGGTGAACCTCCACGACGTCCTCGACCGCGCCCGCCGCTCCGCATTGGTTGGATTCGCCTCCCACGTCACCGTCCGGGAGGCCTACGATCCCTCGCTTCCGCCCGCTTGGGCGGACCCCGATCAACTACTGCAGGTCTTTCTAAACCTTCTGAAGAACGCCGCGCAAGTTCTTGGATCCGAAGGATTGATCACGATCCGCACGTTCTACGAACTGTCCCTGCGCCTGCGTCGGGCAGATGGCACGGACGCGGCGGTGCCGCTCCAGGTGGAGGTGATGGACGATGGCCCGGGCATCCCGCCCGACCTGCTCGGCAACCTGTTCGAACCTTTCGTCTCCGGACGCGAGAACGGCACGGGTCTGGGTCTCGCACTCGTCTCCAAGATCGTCGGGGACCACGACGGGCTGATCACGGTGGAGAGCGAGCCCGGCCGCACCGTGTTCCGCCTCTCGCTCCCGCTCCCCCCCGATCACATCAAGAACGCCCCGCAAGCCACTGAGGTATAGAGATGGATGGAACGATACTCGTCGCCGACGACGACCGCACGATCCGCACGGTCCTGACGCAGGCGCTCACGCGGGCCGGCTGCAAGGTCCATGCGACCTCTTCGCTGACGACGCTGCTGCGGTGGGTAGAGGAGGGCAAGGGCGACCTCGTCATCACCGACGTGGTCATGCCCGACGGCAACGGGCTGGAAATGCTGCCGAAGATCGCGCAGGAACGCCCCGGTCTGCCAGTCATCGTGATCTCCGCGCAGAACACGATCATGACGGCGATCCAGGCGGCCGAGGCCGAGGCCTACGACTACCTGCCCAAGCCGTTCGATCTGCCGGATCTCATGAAGCGATCCGCCCGCGCGCTCGAACACCGCACCAGCGTCTCCGCCCCGATGCCCGCGGAGCCTTCGCAGGCGGACGAGCTTCCCCTGGTCGGGCGCACGCCGGGGATGCAGGGTCTCTACCGGCTCGTGGCGCGCGTCATGAACACCGACCTGCCGGTCCTGATCTGCGGCGAATCCGGGACGGGCAAGTCGCTCATCGCCCGCGCGCTGCACGATTTCGGAGATCGTCGGGCTCTGCCGTTCGTGACCGCCACCGCCGCCGACCTGACCGGCTTCGACGGCCCCGGGGACCTGCTGTCCCGGGCGCGGGGCGGCACGATCCTGTTCGACGAGGTCGGCGATCTTTCCCCCGAAATTCAGGCCCGGGTCGTCCGCCTGCTCGACGGGCTCGGCGGCTCCGGCCCGCGCATCCTCGCCACCGCGCAGCACGATCTGGCCCCCGGGCTTGGCGACACGTTCCGCTCGGACCTCTACTATCGCCTTGCCGGGGCGCAGATCGACGTGCCGGGCCTGCGCGAACGGGTGGACGACATCCCGCTGCTCGCCGCCCACTTCCTCAACCGGGCGGAGCGCGACGGCGCGCCCGTCCGTCGCTTCTCCGCCGAGGCGATGGGCCTGATCCGGTCCCATCCCTGGCCCGGCAACGTCCGGCAGCTGGAAAACATCGTCCGCCGCCTCGTTCTCACCTCCCCGGCGGCCGAGATCACCCGGGCGGAGGTCGAAGGCGTACTGGGCACCATTGCCAGGGGCCCCCGTGTCGTGACCGGGTCCGACCGGCTCAGCCAGAGCGTCGAGAAGCACCTGCGCCGCTACTTCGACCTGCAAGGCGGGCAACTGCCGCCGCCGGGCCTCTACCAGCGCGTGCTGCGGGAGGTCGAGGCACCGCTGATCGAAATCGCGCTGGACGCCACCCATGGTAATCAGGCCCGCTGCGCCGACCTTCTCGGAATCAACCGCAACACGCTGCGCAAGAAGATCACCGACCTCGATATCCTCGTGACACGGCGGCGCAAATTGATGTAAACCGGTCACAGCGTTGCAGATCGGGAACAACCCGGCGGAGCGACGCGCGGTAGGGCATTGAGAAGAGGCGATCTTGCGAGTTGCAGCGCGGCAATGGGGCGTCTTCGCCAGGCCTTTCCTGTGGAGCGGCCGAAGACGGATGCAGGCGATGCTGACCGCGGCACTCGTCGCGCTTGGCCCCGTGCTCGTGGTGCTGACGTTCCTGTCGTTGGGCCTGCGCGGACCCGAAGGCAACCCGACGTGGCTGCGCGTCGTCCTGCTCGCCGACCTCGTCTATATCCTCACGATCGCCACGCTCGTCGTCCGCCGCCTCACGGGGATGATCACCGCGCGGCGGCAGCGCTCCGCCGGCTCACAACTGCATCTTCGCCTGACCGGCGTCTTCACCGGCATCGCGCTCATTCCGACGGTGTTGACGGCCGTCTTCGCCACGGTGACGATCAACATCGGACTGGAAGGCTGGTTTTCCGACCGCGTGCGCCTTGCCCTGGGCAATTCGGTCGAAGCCGCGCAGGCCTACACGCAGGAGCACCGCGACGGGCTGACGGAGGACGCGCGGGCGCTCGCGGGCTATCTCGACGGAGCCCGGCGCTCCCTGTTCCTCATGTCCGACGGCGATCTGCGGCTGCTGCTGGGGCAGGGACAGGAGCTGGTGCAGCGCGGGCTCGAGGAGGCCTTCGTGATCGACGGGGCGGGGGAGATCCGGGCGCGGGGCGAAGGCTCCTATCTGTTCGATTTCGTTCCGGTGGCCGCCACGTCGCTGGCGAGCGCCGCCGAAGGGTCCGTCGTGCTGATCGAGGACGAGGACATCAATGAATTCCGCGCCCTGCTGCGGTTGGATGCCTTCGCCGACCGCTATCTCTACGTGACCCGTGAGGTCGACGGGGATATCCTGGAGCTGCTCGACGAGACGCGGTCCACCGCCCGGCTCTACCGCCAGCTCGAGGAGGACCGCGGCCGCCTCCTCTTCGAGTTCGGCCTCCTCTATCTCGGCTTCGCGCTCATCCTGATCCTCGCCGCGACCTGGGCGGGCCTGTGGTTCGCGGAACGCCTCTCCCGTCCCGTCGGCCGGCTGGCCGGGGCGGCGCAGCGCGTGGGGCAGGGCGACCTCGACGTCCGCGTCCGCGAGGAGGAGGGCGACGACGAGATCGCCATGCTGGGTCGCATCTTCAACCAGATGACACGGCAGCTGAAGGGCCAGCGCGACGCCCTCGTCGACACCAACGCCCAGACGGAGCGTCGCCGGCGGCTCTTCGACAGCGTGCTCGGCTCCGTCACGGCGGGCGTCGTCGGGCTGGATGCGGAGGGCAAGGTGGACTTCCTCAACCGCTCCGCCCAGCGCCTGCTCCAGATCGAGGGGGACCGCTACGGCGCGCCGCTGGGCCGGGTCGTGCCCGAATACGCCGACCTCTTCGACCGATTGCGGGAGAGCCGCGCGCAGACGGTGCAGGAGGAGATCCGCATCGCCCGCGGCGGCCGGATCGAGAACCTCCTCGTCCGCATCGCGACCCGCACGGCCAGCGACGGCACGGCGGAGGGCTACGTGGTGGCTTTCGACGACGTGACGGAGCTGGTCGCGGCGCAGCGCATGGCCGCCTGGGGCGACGTCGCGCAGCGTATCGCCCATGAGATCAAGAACCCGCTCACCCCGATCCAGCTCTCCGCCGAACGCCTCAAACGCCGCTTCTCCCGCGAACTCGAACCCGAGAGCGCCGCCAAGCTGGGCGAGCTGACCGACGTGATCGTCCGGCAGACGAACGACCTGCGGCGCATCGTCGACGAGTTCAGTCGCTTCGCCCGGATGCCCCAGCCGGAGCGCCAGCGCGGCGACCTGGCCAAGCTGCTGCGCGAGACGGTCACGCTGCAGACGGCCGGGCTGGAGCCCACGGAGATCGTGGCCGACATCCCCGAAGGCCGCGTGATGGCGGAATTCGACCCGACGATGATGGGGCAGGCCTTCACCAATCTCATCAAGAACGCCGGCGAAGCGATCGAGAGCCGGATCGAGAAATCGGGCGGCGCCTTCGAGCGCATCGTCTTCGTCTCCCTCGACGAGACCGATCCCGCGCACCTCGTGATCCGCATCACCGACACCGGCACCGGCCTGCCGCAGGACCGCGTACGCCTGTTCGAGCCCTACGTCACCACCCGCGAGAAGGGCACCGGGCTCGGCCTGCCGATCGTGAAGAAGATCATCGAGGAACACGGCGGCACGCTCGATCTGATCGACGCCGAGCCGGCCGCCGACGGACACCGAGGGGCACGGGCCGTCATAAGGCTCCCCCGCATCGAGGAGACATAGAGCATGGGCGACATCCTGATCACCGACGACGAGGCGGACATCCGCAGCCTCATCTCCGACATCCTGGAAGACGAGGGATACGGCTGCCGCACGGCGGGCACGGCCGACGCCTGCATGTCCGCCATCGAGGCGGACGCACCGGGCGTGATGATCCTCGACATCTGGCTGAAGGACAGCGACATGGACGGGATCGACATCCTGAAGTCCGTGCGCCGCAGCCACCCCGACATCCCGATCATCATCATCTCGGGACACGGCAACATCGAGATCGCGGTCGCCGCGATCAAGCAGGGTGCCTACGACTACATCGAGAAGCCGTTCAACATCGACCAGCTGATGGTCGTCGTGGCCCGCGCCAGCGAGACGGCACGCCTGCGCCGCGAGAACAGCGACCTGCGCCGCAAGGATGCCTCCTCGGCCGAGATGCTGGGGCAGTCGGTGGCCTACAAGGGCCTGCTGTCGAACCTCAAAAAGGTCACGGGGTCCAATGGCCGCGTCATGCTCACGGGGCCCGCCGGCTCCGGCAAGGAGGTGGCCGCGCGCTACGTCCACGCGAACTCGAACCGCGGCTCGGCACCCTTCGTCACCGTGTCGTCGGCCTCCGTGGAACCCGAACGGATGGAGATAACGCTCTTCGGCCGCGAGAGCACGGAAAAGGGCGTGGAGCCGGGCCTGCTGGAGCAGGCGCACGAGGGCGTGCTCTACTTCGACGAGATCGCCGACATGCCGATGGGCACCCAGTCAAAGATCCTGCGTGTGCTGGTCGAGCAGGCCTTCACCCGGGTCGGCGGCTCCGAGAAGGTCCGCGTGGACCTGCGGGTCATCAGCTCCACCAACCGCGACCTGGGTCAGGAGATTCGGGCCGGCCGGTTCCGCGAGGAACTGTTCCACCGGCTCAACGTCGTCCCCATCGCGGTGCCCAGCCTGGAGGACCGGCGCGACGACATCCCTCTGCTGGCCGATTATTTCATTTCCATGCTCAACAAGGCGCAGGGCCTGCCGCTGCGCGTGTTGGCCGACGAGACGAAGGCGCTGCTGCAGACGATGCGCTGGCCGGGCAACGTTCGACAGCTTCGCAACGTGATCGAGCGGATCCTGATCCTGGGAGAGGGGACCGGCCCGATCGAGCCGTCCGAACTGCCCGGCCCGACCGACGGCGGCGGCGACACGGGCGAGCTGACACTGTCCGGCAGCCTTGCCAGCCTGCCGCTGCGCGACGCGCGGGAATTGTTCGAGCGGCAGTACCTGATGACGCAGATCAACCGTTTCGGCGGCAACATCTCCCGCACGGCCAGCTTCGTCGGCATGGAGCGCAGCGCGCTGCACCGCAAGCTGAAATCGCTGGGCGTGGTCACGGCGTCGCGGGGCGGCGCGCGGGTCGCCCGCGTGGACGACTAGCGATCAGGGCCGTGGCGCGGCCAGCCGACCGTTCGCCACGCAGGTGCCACGGGTGTCGAAGGGCTGGCTCTGCAGCACCGTCACCGGCGTGCCGGCGGGGCAGGCGGGCAGCGTCGCCTCCCGGTAGCCCTTCGCCTGCATGCAGGCGTCCAGCGCGCGGGCGCGCAGCGGGTCGTCCCTGTCGGTGTCGTAGATGTCGGGTGCCGTATTCGCACCCACGCAGAACCGGTTCCGGCAGATCCCGGTGCCTAGCGTGATGCGCGGGGCCGTGGCGATCCGGATGTTTGGCGGGAAGTCCCGTCGCGCCCTGGCGGCGCAGTCGAGGAACTCCTGCTCCGCGCGCAGGGCCGGCGCGCCCGGGCTCAGCCAGACGGTCTGGCCTCCGGCGGCGCAGGCGGCCAGCAGCAGGGGCAGGGCGAGGAGGCGAAGTTTCATTCCCCGACGATAGCAGCCGCACCGGCCGGGGCAAGACGTGCCGTCGCCGCCCGGGTCCGCCCCGTTGACCGGCCCCCGTGCGGGGCGTATCCCTCGGCTCTGCCACGGCCCGGGGGGCATCCGATGAAGGTCATCATCTGCGGGGCCGGCCAGGTCGGCTGGCAGATCGCGCGCCACCTCTCCGGGGAGCGCAACGACGTCACCGTGGTCGACAACGACCGCGAACTCGTCAATCGCGCGACCGATGCACTTGGACGTGCAGGGCATCACCGGCTTCGCCTCCTACCCCGACGTGCTGGAGCGCGCGGGCGCGGAGGACGCCGACATGATCATCGCGGCCACGCACTCCGACGAGGTGAACATGGTCACCTGCCAGGTCGCGCATTCCATCTTCACCGTCCCGCGCAAGATCGCCCGTCTGCGGGCGCAGAGCTACCTGGCCGCCGTGCGCTCCGACCTCTACCGCCGCGATCACCTGCCCATCGACGTCGTCATCTCTCCGGAGCGCGAGGTCGCCGAGGCCGCGTTGCGCCGGTTGCGCGCCCCCGAGGCCTTCGACGTGGAGGAGTTCATGGACGGCACGGCGCAGTTCATCGGCCTGCGCCTGGCGGCCGACTGCCCCGTGCTCGACACGCCGCTGCGCCAGCTCTCGGAGCTCTTCAGCACCCTGCGCGCCGTCGTCGTCGGCGTGCGCCGCACCAACGGGCGTCTCTTCGCGCCCGATCCGGCCGACCAGCTCAAGGCCGGGGACGACATCTACGTCCTGACCCATTCCGACGACCTCACCCGCACGCAGGAGATCTTCGGCCACAAGGTCCGCAAGCAGGAGCGCATCATCATCATCGGCGGCGGCAACGTCGGCCTGGCCGTCGCGCAGGCGCTGGAGGCCGCCCCCGAACGCCTGCGCACCAAGATGATCGAGCGCAACCGACACTGCGCCGAGCGGGCGGCCGAAGCGCTGGAGCGGACCATCGTGCTCTCGGGCGACGGGCTCGACATCGACCTGCTGCGCGAGGCGAACATCGACCGCGCCGACGCCGTATTGACGGTCACGGACGACGACAAGACCAATATGCTCGCCGCCGTGCGCGCCAAGGCCCTGGGCTGCTCGAAGACGATCGCGCTCATCAACGACCCGACGCTGGTGCCGCTGCTCGGTCCGCTGGGGATCGATGCCTACGTCAATCCGCGGCAGACCACCGTCAGCTCCATCCTGCGCCACGTCCGCCACGGCCGGGTGCGCAACGTCTACTCCGTCGGCGACGCCGAAGCCGAGGTGATAGAGGCGCAGGTGATGTCCACCTCGCCGCTCACCGGGGCCATCCTGAGGGATCTGGACTTCCCCGAAGGAGCCCTCGTCGGGGCGATCCGCAAGACGAACGGCAAGTACATCCGCCCCGAGGGCTCCACCCGGATCGAGGAGGGGGACGTGGTCGTCATCTTCGCGCTCTCCGCCGACGTGCCGGAGGTGGAGCGGCTCTTGCAGGTGCAGGTGGACTTCTTCTGATGCTCCGCGCGCGATGATTCCGTCGACGCGCCGGGTGCCGTTGCTGGTCCTGCTGGCGCTGGTCTTCGCGGGCAGCATGTACGTCCCCGCCCTCCACGCGCTGGCCCGCGATGCCCACCGGGAGGCGCAGGCCTTCTTCTACACGGGCACGCTCCTGCTCGCCGCGCTCGGTGCCATCGCCGTCGCCACCGCGCGCGATGCCACCCGCGACATCACCCGCAGCCACCTCGTCGCGCTGTTCGGAGCTTTCACGATCCTGCCCGCGATGGCGCTCCTGCCACTCCTGCAGATCGTCCCCGACACCCGCCTGCTGAATCTCTACGTGGAGATGGTCGCCGCGGTCACCACGACGGGCGGCAGCCTCTTCGCGCCGGATCGGCTGTCGGACACCGTCCACCTCTGGCGGGCGCTCGTGGCCTGGCAGGGCGGCGCGATGGTCTGGGTCGCCGCCATAGCGATCCTGGCACCCCTCAACCTCGGCGGCTACGAGGTTGCCGGCGGTGGCCCCGGGCGGCGGATCGACCGCCGTCGGAGCGGCGACCCCGACGCCCGCCTGCTCCGCGCGATCCAGGTCCTGCTCCCCGTCTATGCGGGGCTCACCGCCACGCTCTGGGGCCTGCTCGTCTTCGCAGGGGAGGACGCGACCACCGCCGCGATCCACGCCATGTCCACCCTCTCGACCTCCGGCATCAGCGATGGGACCACCGTCGCCGGCAGCGCCGCGGGCCTCGGCGGGGAGGTCGCCATCGCCGTGTTCCTCCTCTTCGCCGTCACCCGTCAGGCCTTCGCCACCGACATGAGCCGCGACCACGTCCGCGACCTCGTCCGCGATCCGGAGCTTCGGATCGCCCTCGCCCTCGTCGGTGCCGTCACCTTGCTGCTCTTCGCCCGCCACTGGGTCGGCGCACTGGAGGTCGGAGCACTCGCCGACGGGACCGCGGCGGTGGGCGCGCTCTGGGGCTCGGCCTTCACGGCCCTGTCGTTCCTCACCACCGCCGGCTTCGAATCCGCCCATTGGCAGGAAGCGCGCGCGTGGTCGGGCCTCGGTGCGCCGTCCGTCCTGCTGCTCGGCCTCGCGATCTTCGGCGGGGGCGTGGCGACCACGGCCGGCGGCGTGAAACTGCTGCGGATCTACGCCCTCTACGCCCACGGCCGCCGGGAGATGAACCTCCTGGTCCACCCCAGTTCGGTCGTCGGTGCGGGCGGTGCCATCCGCTCCATCCCTCCGGGCGGGATCGAGGCCGCCTGGATATTCTTCATGCTCTTCGCCACCTCCATCGCCGCCGTCTCCCTCGCGCTCAGCCTTGCGGGTCTCGACTTCGAGACTGCGATCACCGTCACCATCGCCTGCCTCACCACCACCGGTCCGCTCATCGACCTGCTGCTGGGCGGGCCCGGCGCGCTCATGGCGATGCCCGACGCGGCCAAGATCGTGGCCGCCGCGACGATGGTCCTCGGTCGGCTGGAGGCGCTCGCCGTGATCGCGCTCCTCAACCCCGCGTTCTGGCGCGACTGACCCGCGTCGGCCAAGCCATTGACGCGTCACGTCGCCAATCGACTCGCTGGGGGTGGATTCCCGGAAACGATCCCCGCATAACCTATCGGATTGATGAACAGACGCCCGCTGCAAGGGTGCGAAAAAGGACCGGATCGACATGGCCGAGAGCAGACAGAACCTTCAGGACGCCTTCCTCAACCACGTGCGCAAGGCGAAGGTCCCGGTGACGATCTTCCTCATCAACGGTGTCAAGCTGCAGGGCGTCATCACCTGGTTCGACAACTTCTGCATGCTGCTGCGCCGCGACGGGCAGTCGCAACTGGTGTACAAGCACGCGATCTCCACCGTGATGCCCGCCCAGCCCATCAGCCTCTACAATGGCGAGGACGACTCCGCTGCCGAACCCTCCTGACACGACCCATTCGACCGAGACGCTGGCCACCCGCGCCCTCGTCCTGCACCCCGATACCCGCGGCGGCGACCGTTCGGGCCGCGAGCCGGCCCATGCCCTCGCCGAATGCATCTCGCTCGCCCACGCGCTGCCGGGGCTCGAGGTGCTGGGCGGCGATACCGTGCGGCTGCCCAAGCCCCATCCCGGGATGCTCTTCGGCAAGGGCAAGGTGGAGGAGCTGCGCCACCGGATCGAGCTGGAAGAGATCGGACTCGTCCTGATCGACGGCATCGTGACCCCGGTGCAGCAGCGCAATCTGGAGAAGGCCTGGGGCACCAAGCTGCTCGACCGCACCGGCCTCATCCTCGAAATCTTCGCCGACCGCGCCGCCACGCGCGAGGGCGTCCTCCAGGTCGAGCTGGCCGCGCTCACCTACCAGCGCACCCGCCTCGTCCGCGCGTGGACCCACCTCGAGCGGCAGCGTGGCGGGCTCGGCTTCGTCGGCGGCCCCGGCGAGACGCAGATCGAGGCGGACCGCCGCGCGATCGACGCGCAGATGATCTCCCTGCGTCGACAGTTGGAGAAGGTGGTGCGCACCCGCGAGCTGCACCGCGCCGCCCGTGCCAAGGTCCCGTACCCGGTCGTGGCCCTCGTCGGCTATACCAACGCCGGCAAGTCCACGCTCTTCAACCGGCTCACCGGGGCCGACGTCATGGCCAAGGACATGCTCTTCGCCACCCTCGACCCGACGATGCGCGCCGTCGACCTGCCGCACGATACGAAGGCCATCCTGTCCGACACCGTCGGCTTCATCTCCGACCTGCCGACGCAGCTCGTCGCCGCTTTCCGCGCCACGCTGGAGGAGGTGCTGGACGCCGACCTCATCGTCCACGTCCGCGACATCAGCCACCCGGACACCGAGTTGCAGGCCCGCGACGTGGAGACCATCCTGGAAGCCCTCGGCACCTCTGCCGACATTCCCCGGCTGGAGATGTGGAACAAGGCCGACGCGCTCGACATGGACGCGATGCAGGCCACCGCGAACTTCGCCACGCGGCGAGACGACGTCTACCTCGGCTCCGCGCTCACCGGACAGGGTCTTCCCCGCCTGCTCGAGCGGATCGCGTCCGAGGTCACGGAAACCCTCGAGGAGATCACCCTCACGCTCCCCTTCGCCGCCGGCAGACCCCGGGCCTGGCTCCACGAGGAGGGGGCGGTGCAATCCGAGACCGCGACCGAAGCCGGCACCGAACTTTCGCTCCGTTGGACCGCGCGGCAGGCCAGTCGTTTCGCGGTGGCGTTTCCGGAACACGCCGACGCGCCGGAGGAGCCTGAGCGCAACGAGGATCCGGTCGGCGGGACGGGCTGGCAGCCATAATGAAGGCTGCCATGATAGTGCTTTCGACGCGCGCGGTTCGGATCCGAGCAATAGATAAAACTCGAATGTCTGCCTGATCTGTTCAGACCAGGTACGGCTCGGGGCTCTCTCGGCCTGCGATCTTCAGGAAATCGCAAGCTAGTGGGAAGCCCCGACAGGTGGCGTCCCTGATCCAGAGTCATGATCCTCCATGCCTCTCATCCCACGGTTCGATGGTTCGATCCTTTCTCGGGAATGGAACGAAGCGACATGGGACAGGATCGGCACGGGAGCGCCGCAACGTCGTTCGCCATCAGCGCTTCACCAAGGTGTTCCACTGCCCGGCAGGATCATTCGCGGCGAGATCCCCTTGGGGGGGGCAAGCTTCGCTCGGGCAACTGTTCGGCGTGCTGGTGATCGATCCCAAGACGGTCGCGGAGTGGCGGAAGCGGGCAGCGGTCGAGGGTTTGAGGACCGGACCGAGAGAGCCGTGCCCGACACTCCCGACCGAGGTCGCGGGAGCGGCGATCGTGGCGGTCCGATCCCATTCCGTGCTGCCGCTGGACGCCGGCCTCCATGCTTTGCAGCCACCGGTCCCGCCCCCGACGCGCTCGGCACCTCGTCGATGCCTCTACCGGTAAGCCACGGGGTGCCATCGGTTCAGGCGCGATAGCGGTTGCATATCGCGCCCACCCGATGTCGAGGGCCCTTCCGTGACACCGCGGACGCACTGCACGGCCGGTCAGGGGACAACGGCATCCAGTTCGCCGAGCATCCTGTGAAAGCACACCATCTCGTCCCAGCCGGTGCGCTCGACATGATCTGCAAGGGCGAGTTCTCCTTCCGATGCCGGTGGATGCACCAGTGGGCCGCGCACTACCGGAACCGGTTCGAGGACGCCGGTGGAGCGGGATCGGGCATCGCGCGACCAAACCCGCCGAACCGTAGAGTGAAGGGTCTGAAAACGATTCGGGGGAGCGTTTCTCCGACCAATCGAGCCTGTTGGAAGACGTCTCTCTGTCGGACCGGATGGGGGTGGGGCGGACCTGATCGATCGTGACGATTGTCTGGCGATTTCCTCGGATGGCAAGGCGACGGTTCCGGGCCTCGTCATGCGGTGCAGGACCTGGGGCGCGGCCTGTGGGGTCGGCTTCTTCGCCGGCGGCTTCGGGTTCCGGGCTGCGGCGGCGAGGGCGAACGGCTCGGCGGCCCCGCGCAGTCCCCGCGATCGGACGCGATGCAGGCCGTCGGTGTGCCTGATATGTGCGAGGAGGCGTCGGGCGCGAAGCCGGACGGCCTGCGCCCGCCGGGAGACACGCGTTTGCGCACGAGCCGCGGCCCGCTCGCGGGCGGGTTCGTGGATCGACCGGCCAGGCGTCCGGACGCCGGAGGGCGGGCAGTTCTCCCTGTCAGGACAGGGTCCGCAGTCCCGACGGGAGGCGCAGCAGGAGACGGAGCGGTGATCCGGTCCACCTTCACCTTGCCGCGCGTCCCGCCCATCCGGAGGAGATCATCGACGGTCTTCACATGCCGGCTGCCCGACGCGCTCGCGCCGACATGCGTGCCGTCCACGGCCACCGGTGCGGTATCGGCCGGTCCGCGGGCAGAGCACGCCTCCACCGTCCGCCCGAACACCTCGCGCATGATGTCGCTGTCGCGAAGGCGGCCATGCATTGCCGACAGGCGATTGCGAAGCAGTCTGCCGAGAGGACGGTTCCCGGTGAAGGTCGAATGGTCCGGGACCCGCCCATCGGGCCCGAGCCGGTCCGAGCCAGCGATAGGCAGGGTTCGGGTCGATGTCCCCGCAGAGCCGCCGCCCGGATCGGACGCCGTACAGACAGCCGACGAGCAGCATCCGCACCATCGGCTCGGCATCGACCGAGCGCCGACCGCCGCGGGCGTGATGCGACGCCATCTGCTCCCGGACGAAGGACAGACCGAGGATCGCGTCGACCCGGCGGAGCCGATGGCCGGCCGGGATGCGGTCCTTCAGCCGGACCTCGTGGAACGACGCTCCCCGACCAACCCGCCGTCCCATCATCCGTCCACCCTCCATCACAGGAACACGCCGGGAGCGAAGCAGAAGACCGTCGGCGAACCAGGGAAAACAGGCCGTTCTTGCAACAGCGTGAATAGCCAAGTCGAGCGGACGGGGCGCACGATCGGGGAGGGTGGGGCTCAGGGCCGATCCTGGCGATCGGCAACGGCTGAACGTCAAACGCCATCACCAGAACAACCACGACCAACTGCGCAGGCGCTTCGGTGACTTACCGGCAGATTGCAACCCGGCCCGCAGCCCGCAGCCCTCGGCGGCCTCCCGCCCTCCTGATACATCTGCACGATCCGGACGTCAGAGTCGTATCGCCTCAGCACCGATCCAGTCCAGCATCCGCCGGAATCGAACAGCTCGTCTTTCCGACCTCGTGCACCAAGGGGGAAACCTCGAGCTCGTCTTCCACCATGATGCGATTTCTTCCGGCATTCTTCGCATCGTACAGGAGTTCGTCCGCGCGTTTGAGTATATCGTTCCCTCCCAGCTTTTCGGGGGAGGTGCCGGCCAGGCCGATACTGACCGTGATGCGGATCTTCTTGCCGTTGACCGGTATGATAGCGGCTTCGATGGTCGAGAGGAGGCGGGCACAGGAAACCTTGGCCCCCGCAAGGTCGGTTTCCGGGAACACGACGGCAAACTCCTCGCCACCCAGTCGACCAATGAAATCGATCGTGCGAAACTCGCTCAGGAACATGCCCGCCGTTGCCCGGAGAACCCTGTCGCCCGCATCGTGACCGTACGTATCGTTGACCTTCTTGAAGTGATCGATGTCGATCATGGCAACCGATAGAGGGTGCTTGAAGCGCTTCGCGCGGGTGAACTCCGTTTCCAATGCACGAAGGAACGGTCGCCGGTTCGAAAGTTCGGTCAGGGGATCGGTGTCGGCCTCCTTCTGAAGGAGATCGTATGCCGTCGTGAGTTCACGGATACTGACCATGCTCAAGAGCTTACCCCCCTCCAGTACGGGCATATGGCGGATCGCGTTGTGGTTCATCAGGCGAAGAATGTCGGCGATCTCATCGTCCGGTCCGCAGGTTATCACCGAACGCGTCATCACGTCCGACACGTGCTTGCTGCCCAGAACGGGGCCGTCGCCGGCGACGACCTGAAGCAAGTCGCGCTCGGAAACGATCCCCAGCAACCCATCCGTGTCATCCGTTACGACGAGCGCCCCTATCCTGTGTTCGATTAGCACCCTGGCCGTGTCCTGCAGGGTGGTGGTGGGGAGAACCGTCACCACAGGCACGATCTTCTTTTCCGCGATCAGTTTTCTGATTTTCAAAGGTTCAGCCTCGTTACGCAACACTTCGAGAACCCTAGGGCGCAAATATGAACATACGTTGAAGATGCGCAAAGGAGGTATGGGGCGGGGCGGGCCGCCGAATGCCGACGGCCCCGATGCGCGGACGACAAGCGCCGGTCTGCGCCGACCCAACCCTCCTCGGACGTGACAGCGGCCGACGGAACTGGTAGAACGCGTCGATAGCGGGGCGTCAGACCCCGTCCCGGCAGAGCAGACATTGGACAGGACATCCTCATGACCGCATTCACGCGACGCAGCTTCCTCGCGTCCGCCACCGCCCCGCTGGCCCTCGCCGCCTGCGGCAACGGCGTCGGCAGCGACGGTGGCCGGCGCATCGACGGTCGCGTCGATTCCGCCTTCAACTTCATGTATGCCACGCTGCCCGATGCCCGCGTGCTGGCCGAAAAGGCCGTGGGCATCCTGATGATGCCGGTCGTCACAGAAGCCGGCTTCGGCATCGGCGGGGCCTACGGACGCGGCGCGCTGCGGGTGAACGGCGCGACGGTGGACTATTACTCGACCACCGCCGCTTCCGTCGGGCTCCAGATCGGCGGACAGCAGTACAGCCACGCGCTCTTCTTCATGACGGCCCCCGCGCTCGCCAACTTCCGCGCCTCCCCCGGCTGGACCGCCGGGGCCGACCTCGAATACGTGGTCCAGGCGAATGCCGGGAATCTGTCGACCGACACGACCGAACTGCTAACCCCGGTGATCGCGGTCGTCTTCGGACAGGCGGGACTGCTTGCGGGGGCCACGCTTCAGGGTGCGAAATACAACCGTATCCTGCCCTGACGGCTACGAGCGCCGTATCACGGGGACAATACGGTCGTCATACAGCCGAAATACACCTGTCCCACAGTCGGATCTGTCCTTGCACCGCCCCGTCCCATCCCATAGGTCGCACGCACGTCACAGGCGGGGGCGGGCTCTCGGGGGAGACATCCCCGATGGTCCACCGGTTGAGCGCGAGCTCTGATCCCCCGCTCAGGTTCAAACCGGAAAGGTATATGAAACATGGCTTTGCCTGATTTCTCTCTGCGTCAGCTGCTCGAAGCCGGCGTCCACTTTGGTCACCAGACCCAACGCTGGAATCCCCGCATGGGGCCGTACATCTACGGTGCCAAGAACGGGATCCACATCATGGATCTGACACAGACCGTCCCCCTGCTCGACCAGGCCCTGCAGGCCGTTCGCGACACCGTCGCCCGCGGCGGCCGCATCCTCTTCGTCGGCACCAAGCGCCAGGCGCAGAAGCCCGTCGCGGATGCGGCAGAACGTTGCGCGCAGTACTACATGAACCACCGCTGGCTGGGCGGGACGCTGACCAACTGGAAGACGGTGTCGAACTCGATCAACCGTCTGAAATCGATCGACGAAGCGATGGAGACCGGGTTCGAGGGCCTGACGAAGAAGGAGCGTCTCGGCATGGAGCGCGACCAGGGCAAGCTTCAGGCGAGCCTGGGCGGTATCCGCGAGATGGGTGGCTTGCCGGATCTGATCTTCATCATCGACGTGAACAAGGAAGACCTTGCCATCGCCGAGGCCAAGAAGCTCGGCATTCCGGTGGTCGCGGTCGTGGACACCAACTGTTCGCCCGACGGCGTCGACCACATCATCCCGGGCAACGACGACGCGGCCCGCGCCATCGCTCTCTATTGCGACCTGATCGCCCGCGCCGCGCTGGACGGCATGTCCGCGCAGCTCGGTGCCGCCGGTGTCGACATCGGCGAGATGGAGGAGGCGGGCGAGACCGTCGATCCGGGCGAGGCCGTCGATCCGGAAGTGGATGCGCCCGCGGATGAGCCGAAAGCAGAAGAGCCCAAGGCCGATGCAGTGAAGGCCGAAGCGCCCGCCGAGGCGTAAGCCCCGGACGACGCGCGCTTTCGATGGCGTGGCCGCGATGGCCGCGCCTGACCTCATTTTTCGATGACGATACCCCACCGAGGGAAGGAGACAGGATCATGGCGATTACCGCGAGCATGGTTAAGGACCTGCGTGCGAGCACCGGCGCAGGGATGATGGACGCCAAGAAGGCGCTCACCGAGAACGACGGCGACATGGACGCGGCGGTCGACTGGCTGCGCACCAAGGGCCTCGCCAAGGCCGCCAAGAAGTCCGGCCGCACCGCCGCCGAAGGGCTGGTCGCCGTGGCTGTCGAGGGCGACACGGCCGTCGCCGTCGAGGTCAACTCGGAGACGGACTTCGTCGCCAAGAACGCCGAGTTCCAGTCGATGGTCGCCTCCATCGCCGCGGCCGCGGTGACGGTGGACGATGTCGAGGCGCTGAAGGCCGCGAGGGTCGGCGGCAAGGCGATCTCCGACATGCTGACCGACAAGATCGCCACGATCGGCGAGAACATGTCGGTCCGGCGCATGGCGAAGCTTTCGGGCGCATCCGTCGTGTCTTACGTGCACAACGCCGCGGCCCCCGGCATGGGCAAGATCGGCGTCCTCGTCGCCATGTCCGGGTCCGACGCCGCTTTCGGCAAGCAGGTCGCGATGCACGTCGCCGCCACGAACCCGGCCGCGTTGAACGAGGCCGAATTGGACGCATCGATCGTCGAGAAGGAGCGTCAGGTCCAGATCGACATCGCGCGCGAGAGCGGCAAGCCCGAGCAGGTCATCGAGAAGATGATCGAGGGGCGGATGAAGAAGTACATGGCCGAGGTCACGCTTCTGAACCAGCAGTTCGTCGTGAACCCCGACGTCACCGTGGCGCAGGCCGCCAAGGATGCGGGCGTCGAGATCACTGGCTACGTCCGGCTGGAGGTGGGCGAGGGGATCGAGGTGGTGAAGGAGGATTTCGCCGCCGAGGTCGCCGCCGTCGGCAAGGGCTGACCGGCATCCACCGATAGCAGAACCCGACGGCCGCGTTGCGGATGGGGACGAAACTGCTTTCGCGGCAGGGGCGCTCGTGGCGGTTGATTCAGGCTGATGCGGGGGGCGTGGTTTGGTGGATGGGCATGCCTTTCGGACGATTGAACCCTTTTCGATCCGATGACAGGAGGCTTACCATGTCCGACCCTTGTTATCGCGCTCCGCGCCGGCGGTTTCCCCTTACCGAGGCGGTCTTGGGCGATACCCTTGCCCGCTGCCCGACAGCGTCCTGCCGCAAGCAGGATCCCGAGAGGGGGCAGTGGATGCTTCCCTGCGTCGACCAGAAAAGGGCCGCAAGGACCGGGATGTGAGGCCGTCGGTCGGCGTGCTGATGCTTGCTGCGCGACTGCTGCGGGGAAGCCCGTCCCGGGGGCTGGCTCTTTCCCCGCCGCAACCAGATCGATCCCATCCCGGCCCGGCCGTTCGACCGGGCCTTCGAGATCGCCTGCGACGTTGCGGGCGTCGGACAGACAGCCTCGCCCCACACGTCATACCGATGAGGCGCCATCGGCACGGTGCGGCGCAGCTTCGTCACGCATCGTCTGGAGGGCGGGGCCGACATCCGGGTGATCCAACAGCTGGCAGTCGCTGCGCGCAACGATGGGAAGGCAAATGCTGCTGGGTCGTGCCAAGCTGAAGATCACCCCGCCTCATACCAAGGTTGCAGCCCACTGCCCCCTCTTGGGATCCTGCCCGCGGCGGGACCCTTTCGCGCAGCGGGCAGAGCATCACGCAACGATGTTCCGGAAGGGAGCCATCGAGACGTGCCGGACCGCTGCGCGCGCCTGGCATGTCGCGGCCTGCACCAGATGCGGCCATTCGCTGAGTCGCGACACATGCCTGCACATGGGGATTGAGCACGGTTCCGCAAGCCTCCGGGCTGACTGCCCCTACTTCGCGCCATTCCACGCGAGGAGATCCTCGACGTGGGTGATCTTGTAGTCGGGGATGCGGGCGAGGGTATCGGCGAGCCAGGCTTGAGGGTCGACGCCGTCGAGCTTGGCGGTTTCGATGAGGGTGTAGGCGATGGCGGCGGCGCGGCCGCCGGTGAGCGAGCCTGCGGAGAGGTAGTCCTTCCGATCCCGACGGAGACGGAGCGCACGGCACGTTCGGCCATGTCGTCGTCGATCTCGAGGGAGGCGTGGTCGGGACAGGGCCGGAGCCGCTTCATGCGGGCCGGGGCGCAGCGGATCGTGACGGCGAGAGGCCGGAGATGCCGGGAAGCCGGGCGTGGAGCCGGGCCTGGAGGTCGTCGAAGACAGGCGCGGCATTCGCCTGCCGGATCCCCACCCGCCCGTCCGGCGGCGAGCCCCGCGCGTCCTTCTCGACCGCGTGGAGCTGCGCGATGCGCGCGATGGCCTCGTCCCCTGCCCGGCCGTGCAGGTCCGCATGCCCGGGAGGGGGCATGGCCGACCCTCGCCCTGTGGACGGGGGGCCCTGTGGACGGGGGGCCCTGTGGACGGGGGGCCCTGTGGACGGGGAGCCCTGTGGCACCACCGGTCCGGGACCCGTGGCGAACGGACCTGCGGCGCACATGCCGCGCCCGGCGGTCCATCGCGAGGCGATGTCACGGGAGGGGCCCTGTGGACGGGGGGCCCTGTGGACGGGGAGCCCTGTGGCACCACCGGTCCGGGACCCGTGGCGAACGGACCTGCGGCGCACATGCCGCGCCCGGCGGTCCATTGCGAGGCGATGTTACGGGAGGGGCCCTGCGTCCCGTCCTCCTCGACCGGCCCCCGGACCGATCGATCGCTGCGCGCCCGTCTCCGGACCCTCGCGGATGTCGCCGGGGCGGGAGAGGTGCCCGAACCCGGCATGGCAGCGGGCAGGGTATCCGCGCGGCGATGCCCGCAAGGAGGGAGCCCCGCCGGCCCGGGCGCGCGGGCGAGCCCCGCGCGCCACGCAGCACGACGGGCGGGCGCGGAGCGATGCCGGCCGGCGGTCGGGGAACCGCCCCGTTCGCCATGGGTCTCGCACCGATGGCGACCACATGGCTCACCGCGCGTCCCGGCCGTACGCCCGGAGCCGCGCCGCGCCGTCGTCGCCGGTGGTCGGCCCGACTTCCATCCGCGGGACATGATCGGGGATCGGCCGGCGCCTGGGCACGTCCTCGGGCACCTCGGGACGGCGCAGCCGCGCGGTCGTCCCGGCGACCGGGATCCCGCTGACGTCCAGCGCCGGCTGGAGCTGCCCGATGGTCTGCGAAGACGTGCCGGACCGATGGCCGCGACGGCCCGCCGGCTGGTGCCGCAGCCTCTCCCCTCCCGGGCAGTGGATCAGCATCGCCTGCGACTTCACCTGCCGCCGGCAGGAGGGCCGTGAACCGGCGCAGATCGTCCGGGTCGTCCATTGCCCGGCGGGCGATCGCGCGGCGATCTGCCGAGAGGGCGGCAGGGATCGGGCGCGGGTCCAGCAGGCCGGAGCATGGCGAAACATGGGCTCCACGGGGCTCCCGGATGCGCCTTCGGAACCGATCTATCCCGCCTCGAGCGGCGCCCCATCGCGCTGCGGGGCCCGCCAGTCCTGCGTCGGGGGGAAACGCCCCACCGGGGCCTCTCCCGTTCCCTCCTCACCCTCCGGCAGCATCGCCGACCGTGCGGCCGTCGGGGAGACCTTGCCCTCCTCGGCCGCGGGCCGGACGGCGCGGCGGACGGGTGGGCCATCCGGTGGAAGGACCACCCGCCGAACGCCCTTCTCCGGGCACCTGGAGAACGGGCACGCGCCCCGGGCCGGCCCCCCCTGGCCCCCTTCCGGAACGGTGCTGCGCAAAGCCCTGCCGGGCGGTGGGACAGGGTATCGCGCAGCACTGTCCCCAGAGGGGGACGATCTCGACCGGATCGCCGCGCCGGCCGCGGACGTCGATCATGTGGCCGGCGAACGGGTCCTGCTCCAGCGTCTGCCCGGCCTGCGCCGCCAGCGTCGTGGACCCGCGCCGCACGTCGGTCACGCCCGCCCTCCCGAAGACCTCCAGCCGATTGCCTCTCGATCACCCGGGAGGGGGCCGGACCCGCATGGTCGCCGGGACCGGGATCATGGCGACAGGCCCCGGATCGGCCGGGTCGGCACCTCGGGATCGCAGGCCCCGACGACACGCAGCCGGTGCCCGCCCGCGACGTCGATCTCGATCGTGCCGGGCGCGGCCCTCGGATCCACCGCCGCCAGATGCTCCTCGCTCCGCAGCCGATCGACGATCCCCACCGGCAAGAAGCCAACGGTATCCGGCACGCACGCCTCGACCGCCGGTTCGGCCTCGGGCGCCTGACGCGGGTCGCAAATACACGTGAAGATCATGTCGGCGTTCATTGCGTGGTGGCGCGCGACCTGCGCCACCGACACGCCCGGTGCCGCCGTCCGAAAACAGACCGACCGCTCCTCCTCGTCCCTCCACAGCCGCCTCGTCCGACGCGCCATCGACCGCCCCCTGGTGTCCACTCCCTCAAGCGGACACTAGCGGTCACACTCCACGGGCGGCAGAGCGGCGAGACCGGAGGGTTACGAGATGCCGATGACCCGTGCCGGAACCGGCACTGCCCGTCTCGCTGGAAGCGTGCCTCCGGAATGACATACCAGGGCGAGCCAATGGAACGCCAACGGTCCGAGCGACATTGGCGAACGTGGCGCTCCAAGGTCGGCTGTTCTTGGAGTCGTCCCAGACGCTTCTGACCATGACGGCGTTCGGGAGCTTGCGCGCCCCACCGGGGCCACGGTCCCCCTCATTCAGACATCCCGGTGACCGGATCGGCATGATCGACGTGCCGCACGGATCGCCCCGGAGGCGTGCGACATCGTGCAGAGGCACGCTGCGACCATCGTGCAGAGGCGCGTCTGCGACGCGACGGGATCGGCGACGACCCATCACCCGCATGTGTCCGTCATCGTGTCGAGTGGCGGGCTGTCGCCGGACGGCACCCGGTGGATCGCCTGGCACCCGGGGTTTCCTGCTACCGGTGGAGGTCCTGTCGAGGCTGTTCCGGCACCTGTTCCTTGAAAGCTCGGACAGGTTGCAGAAGGTGGGCGAGCCGGCCTCCTTCGGTGCCCTCCCCATTCTGGCGGACGCGGACACGTTCGCGACCCATCTTGCCCGGCTGCGCAAGATCGCGTGAATGGTCTGCGCCAGATCGCCCTTCGGCGGCCCGGAGGCGGTTCTCGCCTATCTCAGCCGCTACACCCACCCACTGGCCGGCAATGGTTCGAGTCCATCCGCCGGTTCCTGGTCCACGTCCTCCCCCCCCCGGCTTCCACCGTATCCGCCACGACGGCCTTCTTCGCCGACTACTGCTCGACAGGCCACTTGCATCGCAGATCTACCGAGAGGGAGTATCCGCCGCGACAGGATCGAGGCGATCAGGCGTCCGATGGACACCGGGCGAGAGCCGGAGCGGAGGACTGGCCAAGATGGGAGCGCCGATCCCGATGGACCAGATCCGCACCGAACATGGCCATGAGGCGGTCGTGCGATGCGCGTCGTCGAGACCTTCACCCATGGCCACAACTCGCAGTCCCGCGCGCCGCAACAGCAGCTTGCCCTATGATCCCCCATCATGTCCGGCCCTGCGACCCCGAGGCCCCGGAGCCACCCGTGCGGCCGATCCGTCAGAACCTGCGCCGCGACGGGCTCACGACGAAGGACATCCATCCCGATCCGCGACATCGAACCGCAAAGGCTCGAAGGACCTGCGACACTCGCCTGCATGGAACCCACGGTTCGGCCGCCCACCGATGAAGATCCGAGATACGATCCCCATAGCAGCGAACACGGCCCGCGCCTTCCTGCTCGTCAGGTCTCTCGCCGCCGAATGACACGCCCCCGGCAGCCGAACCTTGGACGATGCTGCCGATTCCGATTCCCGTTTGAATGTCGCGTCCGTTGTGCCCAAGGTCCGCAAGGCAATTCGGGGGTCACATGAGAACGGCATCGGCCCGTCTGGGCGTGGACATCGGCGGCACCTTCACCGACCTGTTCCTCGAATCCGCGGATGGCTCGGTTTCCACGAAGGTCCTCACGACCTACGCGGCCCCGGAGGAGGCGATCGTCGAAGGCCTGCACGAGGTCTGCGCCCGGGCCGGTATCGCCCCGTCCGACATCGCGCAGATCGTCCACGGGACCACACTCGCCACCAACGCGCTGATCGAGCGGCGCGGGGCGAGGACCGCGCTGATCACGACGGAGGGCTTCCGGGACGTGATCGAGATGCGGACGGAGAGCCGGTTCGAGCAATACGACCTGAACCTCGTCCTGCCGGAGCCGCTGCTGCCGCGCTACAGGCGCTTCACCGTGTCGGAGCGGGTGACGGCGGACGGGGCTGTGGCGGTCCCGCTCGACCGCGCGGAGGTGGAGGACGTCGTGGACCGCATCGCCGCCACGGGGGCCACCTCCATCGCCGTGGGCTTTCTGCACTCCTACCTGAACCCCTCCCACGAACGGCTGGTGGCGCAGGTGCTGGCGGAACGGATGCCGGACGCGGCGGTATCCCTGTCCTGCGAGGTCAGCCCGCAGATGCGGGAGTACGAGCGGTTCAACACCACCGTCGCCAACGCCTACATCAAGCCGCGAATGGCGTCCTATCTGGGTCGGCTCGCCGGACGGCTGGCGGCGGAGGGCACGACCTGCCCGATCTTCCTGATGCACTCCGGCGGGGGAATCGTCTCGCTGCAGAGCGCGGCGCGTTTCCCCGTCCGTCTGGTCGAATCCGGGCCGGCCGGCGGGGCGATCTTCGCGGCGCATATCGCGCGCCGCCACGGGTTGGACAGGGTGCTGTCGTTCGACATGGGCGGGACGACGGCGAAGATCTGCCTGATCCGGGATTGCGCGCCCCGCACCTCTCGGGTGTTCGAGGTGGCGCGGACCTATCGGTTCAAGAAGGGCTCTGGCATGCCGATCTCGATCCCGGTCATCGACATGGTGGAGATCGGCGCGGGCGGCGGCTCCCTCGCGCAGGTCGACACGCTGCGCCAGATCCGCGTCGGGCCGGAAAGTGCGGGATCGGAACCGGGACCGGCCTGCTTCGGACGCGGCGGCGCGCGCCCGGCGGTGACGGACGCGGACCTCGTGCTGGGCAAGCTCGATCCCGGGGCCTTCGCCGGCGGGTCCATCGCGCTCGACGCATCGGCCGCGGAGACGGCGCTCGGGCTGCATGTCGGCGGTCCGCTCGGCATGGAGGCCGCGGAGGCCGCATTCGGCGTGGTCGAGGTCGTTGACGAGACGATGGCCAATGCCGCGCGCGTCCACGCCGTCGAGAACGGAGAGGACCTGTCGGGCTACACGATGATCGCCTTCGGGGGTGCCGCCCCGCTGCACGCCGCGCGGCTTTGCGAGAAGCTCGGGATCGCGCGGCTGATCGTGCCGCCGGGGGCGGGCGTCGGATCGGCCATCGGCTTTCTGCGCGCGCCGTTCAGTTTCGAGGCGACCCGCTCCGTCTATATGCGGCTGGATGCGTTCGACGCGGGTGCGGTGCGCGATCTGCTGGCCGATCTGGCGGCGGAGGCGACCGCGTTCGTGCGGACCTGCGACGCGGAGGTTGAGATCATGGCGGAGCACCGGGCCTACATGCGGTATGCGGGGCAGGGGTGGGAGATCCCGGTTTCCCTGACTGCGGCGGAGGCCGGCTCCCCGGAGGCGGACACCATGCAGTTGCGGTTCGAGGCGGAGTACGCGCGCCTCTTCGGTCGAACGGTCTCGGGCCTCCCGGTCGAGGTCACGGTCTGGTCGGTCAATGCCGCGACGCCGGAGCTCCCGGTGTCGCCGCTGGCTCCCACCCCGGATCCGTCGTCCGCAACGGCGGCGGGCCACCGGGCGATCTTCGACGCGGCCTCGGGTGCCTTCGTCGAGGCGGGGCTGGTGGACCGTGCCTCGCTCGACCCCGGCCACCGCGTCACCGGTCCGGCCGCGATCATCGAGGAGGAGACGACCATCATCCTGCCCGGCGGCACCACCGCGATCTGCCGATCCGACGGCTGCATCGACATCACCGTGCGAGGCTGAGCCATGATCGACCGACCGACGCCATCGCAGGTCGCCTATCAGGTGATGTGGAACCGTCTGATCTCCGTGGTGGAGGAACAGGCGCGCGCCCTCGTGCGCACCGCCTTCTCCACCTCGGTGCGTGAGGCGGGGGATCTGTCCGCCGGGGTCTACGACGCCGAAGGCAGGATGCTGGCGCAGGCCGTCACCGGCACGCCGGGGCACGTGAACGCGATGGCCGATGCGGTGCCCCATTTCATCCGCCGCATCGGCCGGAGTACGATGGAGGACGGCGACGTCTACATCACCAACGACCCGTGGGAGGGCACCGGTCACCTGCACGACATCACCATGGTGACGCCGGTGTTCCGGGGCGGTGCGCTGGTCGGGTTCTTCGCCTGCACCGCGCATGTGGTCGATATCGGCGGCCGCGGCTTCGGGGCGGACGCGGCGAGCGTCTACGAGGAAGGGCTGCACATCCCGATCATGCGTTTCGCCGATGCCGGTGCCGTGGACGAGACGCTGCTGCGGATCATGCGGAGCAACGTGCGCGAACCGGACCAACTGGTGGGTGACGTCTTCGCGCTCGCCACCTGCAACGGGATCGGGCGCAGACGATTGCTGGAGATGATGGAGGAGTTCGGGCTGGACGATCTGGCGGGCATCGCGAGCTTTATCCTCGACAACTCCCGCCGCGCCACGCTCGAACGGATCGCCGCGCTGCCGCGCACCTCTGCCGAGGGCGAGATGACGATCGACGGGTTCGACGCGCCGATCACTCTCAAGGCCCGCGTCACCGTCGAGGCGGACCGCATCGTCACCGACTTCGCGGGCACGTCAGGGGTGGACCCGAAGGGCATCAACTGCCCGATGGTCTACACCAAGGCCTATGCCTGCTACGCGCTGAAGATCGCCGTTGCCCCGGACATTCCGAACAATGCGGCGTCGTTGGAACCCTTCGTCGTGACCGCGCCGGAGGGCACCATCGTGAATGCGGCGCATCCGGCCCCGGTCGCGCTGCGCCACATCATCGGGCACTTCGTCCCGGATGTCGTGTTCGGCGCGTTCGATGGCATCGTGCCGGGGCTGGTTCCGGCGGAAGGTGCCGGCTGCCTGTGCAACTTCCAGGTCTCCTTGCGGCCCCGTTCGGATGCACCACCTCCGGACGGTGCGCGGCGGGCGGAGGTGCTGACGTTCAACTCGGGTGGTTCCGGCGCGCGGCCGACATTGGACGGGCTGAACGCCACGGCTTTCCCGTCCGGCGTGATGACGATGCCGGTGGAGGTGTCCGAGCACGCTGGGCCGGTCATCGTCTGGCGCAAGGAACTGCGTCCGGATTCCGGCGGCGCAGGTGCCATGCGGGGCGGCCTGGGTCAGGTGATGGAGATCGGCGCGATGCCGGGCCACGAGTTCGACCTTTCGGCGATGTTCGACCGCGCGGAGCATCCTGCGCGCGGACGTCGCGGCGGCGAACAGGGGGCTTCTACGATGATCACGCGCGACGACGGGATCGCGATGAAGGTGAAGGGAAAGCAATTCGTGCCGCACGGCATCCGGGTCCGGATGGCGTTCCCGGGGGGTGGAGGCTACGGCGATCCGGCAGACCGCACGGAGGCTGCCGTATGTCGCGACCTTGCGCGCGGGTACATTTCGGAAAGGACGGCACGGGAAGTCTACGGATTGTCTGACGAGAGGATCGCCGGCGTGCTCGCGGCGCTTGGAAACGGCGCAGACGTCTGAGCACAATTTAGAGATTACATAATCCTAATTATACTACTTAGGTGTGTTGCCGCAAAGCTAGAATGTCACCCATGAGCAAATCAGGACTGTCACCCTGTCCGTTTTGGTGGATGGGAGCGCGGCATGGGATGGGGGTGCCTCTCGCAGATTTGCTTTGCAGATCGCCTGTCGACCGGTGGATGAGTGAACACGAGCTTCGGCGTGTCGAGGTTCTGGCGCAGCTGATGATGGCGGGATCGACGCGACATCGGCGGCGCATGTGCTGGCGGTGAGCCGGCGGCAGGTGTTCCGGCTATTGCGACGGTTTCGGGAAGAAGGTCCATCGGCCTTGGCGCACCGGGCGCGCGGCCGAACGGCCAACAACCGGATCGACGATGCGGTTCGGGAGATGGCGCTGGATCTGATCCGGGAGAACTACCGCGATTTCAGCCCGACGCTGGTGGCGGAGACGCTGTTCGACCGGCATGGCATGTCGATATCGCAAGAGACACTGCGGTGCTGGATGGTCGAGGACGGGTCGTGGCTGACGCGCAAGGACCGGCGGAGCTTCCACCGGTGCCGTCTGCGCCGGGAGAGCTTGGGCGAGCTGATCCAACCTCTCGGGACATTGCTGCGCAATACTCTGCCGGTCAGCGGATCGACGGGTCCGATCATCGCTGGTTCGAGGATCGCGGTCCGGCCTGCACGCTGCTGGTCTTCGTGGACGACGCGACGAGCAAGCTACTGCATCTGAGCTTCGTGCGGACGGAGTCGACGTTCTCCTACTTCGCGGCGCTCGAGGCCTATCTCGCCAAGCATGGCCGCCCGGTGGCGTTCTATTTCGACAAGCACTCCGTGTTCCGCGTCGGGCGCAAGACGCCGAAGACCGGCCATGGCATCACGCAGTTCGGCTGGGCTCTGGAAGAGCTTGGGATCGAGATCATCTGCGCGGATAGCAGTCAGGCCAAGGGCCGTGTGGAGCGCGCCAACCGCACCTTGCAGGATCGCCTGGTGAAGGCGCTGCGCCTGGAGGGCATCTCGGACATGGAGGCGGGCCACGCGTTCCTGCCGTCCTTCGTCGAGCGCTTCGACATTCGGTTCGCCAAGACCCCCTTTCGCCCGGACGATCTGCACCGCCCGCGGGGCGTCGGGCCTGATGGACTTCGAACGATCCTGTGCCTGCGCGAGCACCGCTATGTCGGTGCGCAGCTGTCGTTCCGGTTTGAGCGCAACCATGTGATCCTGGACGAGACAGAGATCACGCGCGGGCTGGTGGGCAAGTATGTCGAACCGCGTGAGCCGGCGGCCGACGCGCGCCCGCCGGCGCCGCGCATCCAGTTTCGCGCGCGAGGTCTCCATCCCTGTTCCGCGCCGAGGCGGGGCCGCAGCGGTCCGAGTTCCGGCCCACCCGGCCGGCGCCCTCGACCTTGATCAAGACCTAGCGCGTTCCTGCCAGGCCCACGTGACCTTCTGATGGTAACGTGTGAGCCGCTTCACCGTGCTGCTCAAGAACGCGACGAAGCGCTACCGGACCGCTCGATCCATGAACGCCCCGACCATGTCAGGACCCGCGAGACGTTCGGCGAATGGGAGGGCGATCTGATGATCTTCGAGCGCGCCCATGGCAAGGCCAACGTGGCCTCCCTTGTGGAGAGCAAGACCCGCCATGTTCGCCGTCGTATCCGCAACAACGACCGTAGCACGCCGGATCTGATGAACCGGCTGGTGGGCTGCTCTGCGCCTTTGCCTCAACCGACGCGCGTCGCCCGTCACCTTCGACCGTGGGCTCGAGTTCCGGCACTGGCGCAACCTGACGCCGGCGACCGACACGGAGGTCTGGTTCTGCGATCCTCAGGTCCCTTAGCAGAAGGGCATCGGTCGAGAACCTGAACAAGCGGGCGTCGGCGCTATCTGCCCCGAGATACGTCCGTGGCGCGACTTTCAACCGAGACGTGAAGTCGATCTGCGACCGCCTGAACGCGACCCCCCGCAAGTGCCTCGGATGGACGACACCCCGCCGAGGTCTTCGCCGCGAAAAGATGGCACATGGAGATGACGGCGGTCGAGCAGACCTATCGTACCAAAGCAGCGAATGTCGCACTTCGAAGTAGAGCGCTCACCCGACGTTTACCTACTACGCCGCCCTTGGAAGGCTGTCTCGCCAAGCGCGGCCGTCCGGTGGCGTTCCACTCCGACAAGCATTCCGTGTTACGGCCGGTGAGCAAGGCACGGAATACCGGTCATGGTGTGACGCAGTTCGGCCGTGCTCTCAACGAGCTGGACGTCGAGATCCTCTGCGCCGACAGCTCGCAGGCCAAGGGCCGCGCCCTGCGCGCGAACCGGACGCTCCAGGACCGGCCGGTCGGGGAGATGCGGCTGGAGGGAGTCTCGGACATGGACGCGGCCAACGCGTTCCTTCCCGGCTTCGTGGAGCGCTTCGACCGGCGCTTGGCAAAGGAGCCCTACCACCCGGAGGATCTGCACCGTTTGCTCAACGTCGGCCCGGACCGGCTGCAGGCGATCGTGTGCTTGCGCACGCATCGCCATGTCGGCGCGCAGCTGTCGTTCCGGTTCGAGCGCAGGCGGATCATCCTCGAGGAGAACGACATGACCTGCGGGCGGGCGGGCAAATGCGTCGATACCTATGCCTTCCCTCCCTCTCGGGACATTGCCGCGCAATACCCTGCCGGGCAAGGGACGATCGGCTCGACATCGGATGGAGGGGCCTCCCCTTCCCCTATCGGACGTTCGGCAAGGACCAGCGCGTGACCCATGCGGCGATCACCGGGAACGAGCACCTCGGCACGATCCTGGAGTTCATCGAGGCAGAGCAGGAGAAGGCCGCCCCAAGGACCCGCCCCGCCGGCAAACCGCGCATCCGCTATACGCCGACCGGCCGACGTAACGATGGATGGAACTCCGCCGCCGCCCGGGTCGCCAAAACCAAGGCCGCACAGGCAGCCGGTCAGGGCTCCGATCCATGACGCCTCCGCCCTGTCCGGCCGCCCTCAGATGTCGCGCCCTGCGCCTGCTCTGATGATTGCGACATCGTCACCCCAAGGCGTACCCTGCCCCGCGGACCGTTCGGATCGGATCGGGCTCGCCCGTGGCACCGCGCAGCGCCTTGCGCAGCCGACCGACATGGACATCCACGGTCCGGGTGTCCACATAGATGTCACGGCCCCAGACACGGTCGAGCAGCTGGTCGCGGGACCAGACCCGGCCCGGCCGTTCCAGCAAGGTGGTCAGCAGGCGGAACTCGGTCGGGCCGAGGTGCAGCTCGACGCCGTCGCGGAAAACCCGGTGCTCCGTCGCATCCAGCACGACGTCACCGAACTGCAGCCGGTCGCCCACGGCGGATGGTCGCGTGCGCCGCAGCTGCGTTCTGATGCGAGCCACCAGCTCGATGATCGAATAGGGTTTCACCACGTAGTCGTCCGCCCCGGTCTCCAGCCCCCTCACCCGGTCCAGCTCCTCGGAGCGCGCGGAGATCATGATGACGGGGATGAGCCGCGTCGCGGCGGTCGCTTTCAGCCTGCGGCAGACCTCGATACCGGAAACCCCGGGCAGCATCCAGTCGAGCAGCACCAGGTCCGGCAAGTCCTCCGCCGCCATGGCGAGCGCCGCGTCGCCGGACGTGGCCTGAGCGACGTCGAACCCCTCGGCCTCCAGGTTGTAGACGAGGATCTCGCGCTGCGGAGCCTCGTCCTCCACCACCAGGACGGAAGGCCGGCTCATCCCGCGGTGCCGCCCCGCACGGTGCTGGTGATGTCGGCCTTCGCGCGGTCCTCGTCCGGCAGTTCGCCCTCGACCAGATAGATCACCTGCTCCGCGATGCCCGTCACCAGATCGCCCATCCGCTCGATGTTCTTGGCCATGAAGTGCAGGTGCATGCAGGCCGTGATATTGCGCGGGTCCTCCATCATGTGGGTGAGGTACTCACGGAACAGACCGTTGTACATCTGGTCCACCTCCTCGTCGCGCGCGCGCACGTCCCAGGCCAGGGCGGCATCGCGTTGGATGTAGGCGTCGAGCACATCCCGAAGCATGATCTGCACCGCCCTGGACATCCGCTTGAGCGACGCGGTGCCCCCTTCCACCGGATGCAGATCGGCAAGGATTTCAGTACGTTTCGCGATGTTCTTCGCGTAATCTCCGACCCGCTCCAGCCCCGCGGATATGCGGAACACCGTCAGCACCGTGCGCAGGTCGGTGGCGATGGGCTGGCGCAGCGCGATCAGCCGGGCCGCGTCTTCGTTCACCATGAGCTCCATCGCGTCGATCGCCTTGTCGCCCCGCCGGGTCGCATCGGCGAGTTCCATGTCCCCATCGAGCAGGGCGCGGGTGGCGGCGTCGATGGCCGCCTCGACCATGCCGCCCATCTTCATGATCCGGGCCTGGATCGCTTCGAGGTCACGGTCGAAGGCGGTGACGATGTGGGTATTTCCGATCATGTCCGTCTCCTCATCCGATCCGGCCGGAGATGTAGCTTTCGGTTCGAGGATCCTCGGGCGACGTGAAGATCCGCCCCGTCTCGCCGTATTCCACCAGATGCCCGAGGTGGAAGAACGCCGTCTTCTGGCTCACCCGCGCGGCCTGCTGCATGGAGTGCGTGACGATGACGACGGCGTAGTTCCGCCGCAGCTCGTCGATCAGCTCCTCCACCTGAGCCGTGGCGATCGGGTCGAGGGCGGAACAGGGCTCGTCCATCAGCAGGATCTCGGGCGCGGTGGCCACGGCCCGCGCGATGCAGAGCCGCTGCTGCTGTCCGCCGGAAAGCCCGGTGCCCGGCTGCTGCAGCCGGTCCTTCGCCTCGTCCCAGAGTGCCGCGCGACGCAGCGCCTGCTCCACGATGTCGTCCAACTCGGACTTGTTGCGTGACAATCCATGGATGCGGGGCCCGTAGGCCACGTTGTCGTAGATCGACTTCGGGAACGGGTTCGGCTTCTGGAACACCATCCCGACCTTTGCGCGCAGCTGCACCGGATCGACGCGCCGGTCGTAGATGTCTTCCCCGTCGATGCGGATGTCGCCTTCGACCCGCGCGGTGGCGATCGTGTCGTTCATGCGGTTGATGCAACGCAGGAACGTCGACTTGCCGCATCCCGACGGGCCGATGAAGGCGGTGACGGTGTTGGGCGCAATCTCCACGCTCACGTCCTTGATTGCATGCGTCTCCCCGTACCAGACCTGCACGCCGTGCGCCGTGATCTTCGGTGTCTCGATGTCCACGGCCGTCTCCGTCGTTGTGTCCCTCATGTCCGTTCCCCTACCACCGCCGCTCGAACTTCCGGCGCAGGAAGATCGCGGTCAGGTTCATCACAAGAAGGAACAGCAGCAACACGATGATCGCCCCGCTCGCGCGCTCCACGAACGCAGGGTCCGAGCGCTGCGTCCAGTTGTAGATCTGCACCGGCAGCGCGGTCGCCGGATCGAAGAAGCCGCCGTCGAGCGGACTGTCGGGGTATTCGCGCACGAAGGCGACCATGCCGATCAGCAGCAGCGGTGCCGTCTCGCCCAGGGCCTGCGCCAGGCCCAGGATCGTGCCGGTGAGGATGCCGGGCATGGCGAGCGGGAGGACGTGATGGAAGACGCTCTGCATCTTGGAGGCGCCGAGGCCGAGCGCTGCATCGCGGATCGAGGGCGGCACGGCCTTGAGGGCGGCGCGGGTGGCGATGATGATCGTGGGCAGCGTCATGAGCGTCAGGACCAGACCGCCGACGATGGGAGCGGACTGCGGCAGCCCGGCGAAGTTGATGAAGATGGCGAGGCCGAGGATGCCGTAGACGATGGACGGGACGGCCGCGAGATTGGAGATGTTCACCTCGATCAGATCGGTCCAGCGGTTCTGCGGCGCGAACTCCTCCAGATAGATCGACGCGGCGACGCCGATGGGCAGCGACAGGACCAGCACGATCAGCATCATGTAGAGCGAGCCGAGGATCGCCACGCCCAGACCGGCCGCCTCCGGCCGGGTGTCCGACGCATCGGGCGCGGTGAAGAAGAGCCAGTTGAACGAGGTGCCCAGCAGCCCCGCATCCTTCAGATCGTCGGCGAGATCCAGCTGCGCAGGACTGATATTGTTGTCGAGCGCGGCGGAATCCATCGTAACCCTGCCCTTGTAGTAGCCGTCGATCCGGCCGGAGGCGAGCGCGTCGACGGTGATGGTCGTGCCGACGAGGTTCGGGTTCGCCAGCACGCGGGCCCGCAGTTGCGCCACGCTTTCGTCGGAGATCAGATCCGCCGCGTCCTTGGCGGAGACCTCCGTCTCGATCCCGGCCGCGGCGATGGTCGCCACCAGCCCATCGCGCAGCAGCGGCGCGTAGCCGAAGGTCGTGACCTTGGCCATCACCTCCGGATCGCGCACGCCGGACTTGTCGAGCTTGTCCTCGGGCAGCGCGACTTCGATCCGGAGGGTCGTCTGCTGGAAGGCCGACAGCCCGTTCGACAGGATCGACGTCAGCAGCATCGCCAGCGCCGCGATCCCGATGCAGACGGCGGCGAGCCCGTAGATCCGGAACCGCTTCTCCGCCGCGTTGCGCTTGGCGGTGCGGTCGTCCTTCGCGAGCAGGCTGCCCTTGCCCGCCCCGGCCATGTCTGCCGTCGCATCGGTCATTCGTACTGCTCCCGGTAGCGGCGCACGATGAAGAGCGCGAGGACGTTGAGCGCAAGCGTGATGACGAAGAGCGTGAGCCCGAGCGCGAAGGCGACCAGGGTCTCGGGGGAGGCGAAGTCAGTGTCGCCCGTAAGTTGGCTGACGATCTTCACGGTCACGGTGGTCATCGCCTCGAAGGGATTCAGGTCCAGCCGGGCCGCGGCCCCTGCCCCCAGCACCACGATCATCGTCTCCCCGATGGCGCGCGACGCGGCCAGCAGCACGGCCCCGACGATGCCCGGCAACGCGGCCGGGACGACGACCTGACGGATCGTCTCCGACTGCGTCGCACCGAGGCCGAGCGAGCCGTCGCGCATCGACTGCGGAACCGCGTTGATGATGTCGTCCGACAGCGAGGAGACGAAGGGGATCAGCATGATGCCCATGACGAGGCCCGCCGTCATCACCGAGGATGCGGAATTGCCCAGACCCAGCGGCGAGGCGAAGGCGTCGCGCAGCAGCGGGCCGACGGTGACGAGCGCGAAGAGACCGTAGACGATGGTCGGGATGCCGGCGAGGATCTCGATCAGCGGCTTGGCGATGCTCCGGAAGCGCGGGCCGGCGTACTCCGACAGGTAGATCGCGGCGAAGAGCCCGATGGGGACGGCCACGACGAGCGCGATGAAGGAGATGTAGAGCGTGCCCCAGAGCAGCGGCAGGATGCCCAGCTCCGAGCCGCCGCCCCGCCCCGAGAAGCTGGGCGACCAGGTGGTGTTGAAGAAGAAGCGCGTCCAGTCGTACTGACGGAAGAAGTTCGTCGTCTCGAACAGCATCGACGCGACGATGCCCAGCGTCGTCAGCACCGCGATGGAGGCGGCGGCGATCAGCAGGACGAGGAGGCCCCGCTCCACCGCGTTGCGCGCGCGGAATGCGGCGTCGGACCGGCGCAGGGCCCAGACCGCGCCGATCAGGGCCACGCCGATCACCGCCACCGCCATGATCCAGGAGAGCGTCAGTCGCGCCTGCCAGTAGTCGGCGGCGACGCGCAGGATGTCCGCCGAAAGCGGTGTGCCGAGGGCGGTGCCGCCGGCGGAGAGGATCGTGCCGACCGCATCGGTGGTCAGCCCGGTCATGTCACCGGCGGCAAAGGTGCCATCGGCGAAGCCTTCGGCGATCCCGTCCGCCACGCGGCGCACGTCGGACATCACGAGCCCGGCGGTGCCGCCCTCGGGGATGGCGGAGGGCGGCAGCGTGGCGGAGATCGACCGGTCGAGCAGCATCGGCTGCACCACGAGCCAGATCGCGAGCAGCAGCAGGGCCGGAGCGAGCGCCATCATCGCGCCATGCAGGCCGTAGTAGACCGGCAGGGAATGCAGCCCCCGCGCATCCCCGTCCACGGACGCCACCGCCCGCCGGCGCGCGGCGACGAAGGCCAGCGCACCGAGCAGGGCGAGGATCAGGAGGATCCAGGTGGTCGGCATGAGGCGGTCTCTCCCGTCGTCCCGGACGTCGTCGGATCGGGCCGGAGGGGAATCGCCCCCCCCGGCCCGCTCCGCCTACTGCATCGTGGCTTCGTCGGAAACCGCGGCCTGCGTGGCGGCCAGCTCCGGATCGGCGACGAGGCCGTAGTCCGACAGCGGCCCGTCGGGCCCGGCGATGTCGTCGGAGATGAAGAACTCCGCGAACTCCTTCAACCCGGGGATCGCCGCGAGATGCGCCTTCTTGATGTAGAAGTAGAGCGGGCGGGACACGGGATACTCGCCCGAGGAGATGGTCTCGGTCGAGGGCATCACGCCGCCCATGGTCGCGACCTTCAGCTTGTCGGTGTTGTTCTCGTAGAACGAAAGCCCGAACACCCCGACGCCGTTCGCATCGCTCTCGATGCGGGCCAGCGTCTCGGTGTAGTCGCCGTCGATGTCGACACTGCGGCCGTCGGCGCGGATGTCCATGCAGGCTCCTTCGACCGCATCCTCGTCCATCCCGGCGGAAACCATCCGCTCCATCGCGCCGGTGTCCTCGCAGCCCTGCAGGATGACCTTCTCCTCGAAGACCTCCCGCGTGCCGTGCTTGGTGCCCGGGATGAAGGCGAGGATCGGCGCGTCGGGCAGCGACGGGTCCACGTCGGTCCAGGTCTCGGTCGAATTGGCGACCAGCGTTCCATCCTCGCCCGGGATCTCGGCGGCGAGGGCCTGGTACCACTGCGACGGGGTGAACTCATTGAAGGCCGGGCCGGACTGCTGACTGGCGAAGACGATGCCGTCATAGCCCAACCGGACTTCGATGATCTCGGTCACGCCGTTCGCGGCGCAGACCTCGCGCTCGCTGTCGCGGATCGCGCGGCTGGCATTGGCGATGTCGATCGTGTTCTCGCCCACGCCCTCGCAGAAGCGCTTGAGCCCGGCAGACGATCCGCCCGATTCGACCACCGGGGTCGGGAAGTCGAAGTTCTCCCCGAAGGCCTCCGCCACGATGGAGGCGTAGGGCAGCACGGTCGAGGACCCGGCGATCTGCACCTGGTCGCGCGCGGACGCGGCGGTGGCGGAGACTGCGAGGATGGCGAGGGCGGAGACGGTGGCCTTGGCGGCGGCCGTGTGGATGGACATGGACATGCTCCCGGGTTGATCGAACGACGGGCGGGCTCCCAGACGGATCCCGCTCGTCGCCCGGCTAGAGGCACGAGGTCGAAGTTCCGTGACGGTGAGGTAACGGTTTCAAGACGTCGCAAGCGGACCCTGCGGCAGCATGATGGAGACCTCCGTCCCCTGCCCGGGGGTACTTTCGATCCGCAGGCGCCCGCGATGGCGGTTGACGATGTGCTTGACGATGGCGAGTCCGAGCCCGGTGCCGCCTTGCACCCGCGATCGGCCAGGATCCACCCGGTAGAACCGCTCCGTCAGGCGCGGGATGTGCTCCGGCGCGATTCCCGGCCCCTCGTCGCGGACCGAGAGCCGCCATGCCGGTCCGCGGATGGCGGGTTCGTGCGCCACCAGCCGGAGCGCGACATGCAGCGTACCGGGCCGGAGACTGTACTTCCGTCCGTTCTCGATCAGGTTCGACACGATCTGAACGATCTGGTCCCGATCCGCCGGCGCGTGGGCCTCGGAAGGCAGATCGACCTCGATGGCCATGTCGTCGGCACCGCCCGCTGTGTCGGCGCGCAGCATGTCGAGCGTCTCGCGGATCGCCGGGACGAGGTCGATCACCGCGGTCGGCCGCCGCCGCGATTGCCCTTCCACTCGACCGAGCGACAGGAGCGCCCCGACCAGCCGGTTCATCCGCGCCGTCTCCTGCGCCATCAATCCGAGAAAGCGGGCTCGGGCGGTGGGATCGTCCCGTGCGGGCCCCTGCAACGTCTCGATGAAGCCGGAGATGGCGGTGAGTGGGGTCTTCAGTTCGTGGCTGACGTTGGCCACGAAGTCGCGGCGCATGGATTCGCCGGCCCGAAGCTCGGAGGTGTCGCGGAACACGAGCAGGACCTGCCGCCCCGTCTCGCCCTCCAACGGCGACACCTGCACGTCGAACGGCGTATCGACCTCGCCCGTGCCGTGCACGAACCGCGCCTGCCCCGCACGGCCCATGGCGTAGGCATCCTCCACCGGCTCCAGCAACGCGGGCTGACGCAGCACGCTGACGTAGGATCGTCCGACGACCCATACGCCCAGACGCTCCTGCGCGGCGGGGTTGGCGTGGGCGATCCGGCCGCCTCGGTCGAGCAGCAGGGCGGGTTCGATCAGGGCGTCGAGGATCGCATGGAGCATCGCCGCCCTCAGATCACCGCGGCGTCCAGCGCCGCGCCGAAGTCGCGCTCCAGCAGTTCGATCGGCTCGCAACCGACGGAGACCCGGAAGAACCCTTCCGTGATTCCAAGGATGGCGCGGGCATCGGGGGTGAGCGCGCGGTGGCTGCTCGACGCGGGATGCGAGAGCGTCGTGCCGACGTCGCCGAGCGTCGGCGCGAAGGCGATCCGCGGCGCGGCGCGGGTCAGCGCGTTGGCCTGCGCCCGCCCGCCATGCAGACGGAAGCTGACCATGTTGCCCCAGACCCCGTCGAGAACGGAGGCGGCTCGGTTATGGTCCGGATGATCGGATCGCCCGGGGTAGAGCACCGCCTCCACCGCCGAATGATCCGCGAACACCTCCGCCAGCCGTCCGGCGTTCGCCTGCGCGCGCTCGAAGCGCATGTCGAAGGTGTAGAGCCCGCGCTCCGCCATCCAGCAGTCCCACGGGCTCGGCGTCAGGCCAAGGGTGACGTTCGTATCGTAGATCGCCTTCCGGTGGGCGGCGTCGCGGGCCAGCACGTAGCCCAAGGTGACGTCCGAATGGCCGGCCAGCAGCTTCGTCACCGAGTGGATCACGACATCCGCGCCGCGGGTGTAGGCGGGGAAGCCATAGGGCGTGGTGAAGGTGTTGTCGACGACGAGGATCAGGCCACGTCGCCGCGCAAGCTCTTCAATTCCCTCCATATCCGCAATGCGAAGTGTGGGATTGGAGACGACCTCGACCAGCAGCAGCTTCGTCGCAGGCGTGATCGCCGCTTCCATCGCCGCCACATCGGTCGGATCGGCGAGCGTGGAGGTGATGCCCCAGCGGGGGAGGTCCTGCGTCATCATCCGCAGGCTGCGCCCGTAGAGCTGGTTGCCGCCGACGATGTGGTCGCCCGGCGACAGCAGGCCGAGCATCGTCGCGGTAACGGCCGACATGCCGGAGCCGGTGATGATTCCGCCTTGTCCAGCAGGCAGTTCCGCGCCTTCCAGCCGGTCGATCATCGCGGCCAGCACGTCCGCGTTCGGATGCCCCTCCCGCCCGTAGGTATAGCCCCGCGCGCGGCCCTCGTACTGGTCGTCGAGCGCGTCGGGATCGGGGGAGGAATAGACGACGGAGGGTTGCAGGGGTGTCGTGACCGCGCGGCTGACCGATGTCGGGAAGGGGGTGCGGCGGATCACGTTCGGGCGGTCTGGCATGGGCGGGATCCACGGGTGAGGGACGGGCTATCCACGTCGGATATACGTCGCACGGTCCGCTGTCAGGTGCGGATCGCGCCGTTGCCGGTAACGAGGTACTTGAAGCTGGTGAGCTGCTCCGCCCCGACCGGCCCGCGGGCGTGCATCTTGCCGGTGGCGATCCCGATCTCCGCCCCCATGCCGAACTCGCCGCCGTCCGCGAACTGGGTCGAGGCGTTGTGCATCAGGATCGCGGAATCGAGCGAGGCCATGAAATGCGTCGCCGCCTGCGCATCCTCGGTCACGATGGCGTCGGTGTGGTTCGAGCCGTGGCGGCGGATGTGGGCGATGGCCTCGTCCACCCCGTCCACCAGCCGGGCGGCGCAGGTCATGTCCAGGAACTCGTGCCCGAAATCGTCCTCGGTGGCGGCGACGGTCCCGACGGTCTTCGCGAGCTCCCCTTCGGCGCGGACCTCCACCCCGGCGCGCATCAGCGCCTCGATCAGGATGGGACCGTGCTGCGTGTGAAAGCGCCAGTCGATGAGGACGCATTCCATCGCGCCGCAGATGCCCGTGCGCCGGCTCTTGGCATTCACCACGATCCGCACGGCCATCTCGGGATCGGCCGTGGCACCGACGTAGGTGTGACAGATCCCCTCCAGATGCGCGAAGACGGGCACCCGCGCCTCCCGTTGCACCAGTCCCACCAGGCCGCGCCCGCCGCGCGGGACGATGACGTCGATATGGTCGGTGGCCGTGAGCATCGCGGTGACGGCAGCGCGGTCGCGGGTAGGGACGAGCTGGATCGCCGTCTCGGGCAGCTTTGCGGAGCGCAGGCCGGCGATCATCGCGGCATGGATCGCGCGGGAGGAATGGAAGCTCTCGGACCCGCCGCGCAGGATGACGGCGTTCCCGGACTTCAGGCAGAGTGCGCCGGCATCGGCGGTGACGTTGGGCCGGCTTTCGTAGATCACGCCGACGACGCCCAGCGGCGTGGCGACCCTCCGAATGTGCAGCCCGTTCGGCCGGTCCCATTCGGCGAGCACGCGGCCGACCGGATCTGGCTGCTCGGCAATGGCGCGCAGGCTGCCCTCGATGTCGCCGATGCGGGTCTCGTCCAGGGTCAGCCGGTCCATCATCGCGTCCGTGAGGCCCTTGGCGCGACCATAGTCCAGATCGCGGGCGTTCGCGTCGAGGATTTCGGCACGGCTATCCCAAAGCGCCTCCGCCGCGCCGATCAGGGCGGCGTGCTTGCGCTCGGCCGTCGCGGTCGCCAATTCCACGCTGGCGGCGCGGGCGGCGATGCCGATGTCGCGCATCATGCCGGGGATGTCGTCGGTCGTCTCCATCGCGCGCTCCTCAGATGGCCATGTCGTCGCGGTGCACCAGCGCCGTGCGGCCAGGGTAGCCCAGGGCCGCCTCGACCGCACCGGACTTGAGGCCACGGATCACCTCGACCTCGGCCGCGGTATAGCTCGTCAGGCCCAGGGCGAGCGTTTCGCCCGCGGGCCCGCAGATGGAAATCGGGTCGCCGCGTCCGAACGGGCCATCGACCGCGCGCACGCCGGCCGGGAGCAGCGACTTGCCACCGCGCAGCGCCTCCGCCGCGCCGTCGTCCACCGTGACGCTGCCGCGCGGTTTCATCGCGCCGATCCAGAGCTTGCGGGCGCGGCGCGGGTCGCCATGGGCGGTGAACCAGGTGGCGCGGGCTCCGTCGCGCAGCGCGCTCACGGGGCGGTCGCATCCAAGGGCGATGACGAGGGCGCAGCCGGCCTCGGTCGCCGTGCGGGCGGCCATGATCTTGGTGATCATCCCGCCCTTGGAGAGGCCCGATATGCCCTCGCCTGCCATGGCGGCGATCTCCGGCGTGATCTCGTCGACCTTTGGCAGATGGCGGGCGTCCGGGTCCAGCCCCGGGTTCGCGGTGTAGAGACCGTCGACGTCCGAGAGCAGGATGCACAGGTCCGCGCCGGTGATCGCGGCGACCTGCGCGGCCAGCCGGTCGTTGTCGCCGTAGCGGATCTCGTCGGTAGCGACGGCGTCGTTCTCGTTGACGATGGGGACGACGCCCAGGGCAAGGAGGGCCTTGAAGGTGTTGCGCAGATTGAGGTAGCGCCGCCGGTCCTCGCTGTCGTCCAGCGTCAGCAGGATCTGGGCGCAGGGGATGGGGCGCAGCGTCGCTTCATAGGCGGCGGCGAGGCGGATCTGGCCGACGGCGGCGGCGGCCTGCGATTGCTCCAGCGTCAGCGATGGGGCGATGCCGAGGACGCGCCGGCCGAGGGCGATGGCCCCCGAGGACACGAGAATCACGTCGCGGCCTTCGGCGCGCAGCTCCGCGACATCCGCCATCAGGCCCGTGAGCCACTCGGTGCGGGGCAGACCGCTCCCGGCATCGACCAGCAGCGCGGAGCCGATCTTGACGACGATCCGCCGGGCGTCTTCTAGACGGGCGACCACGGCGCGTCCCCGTCCTCGGGTTCCACGGGGGCGTCGTGCGGCTTCAGCCCGATCATCCGGCGCAGCGCGCGCAGCACCTCCACCGTGCCGATCCCGGCGACGCCGGACATGGTCATGACCTCCGCCCCGGCGGCCTTCGCGAGGGCCCTGCGGCGGGTCTCGACGTCGTCCGGGGCGAGCGCGTCGATCTTGTTGAGCACCGTCAGGCGCGGCTTGTCGACCAGTCCCTCGCCGTACATCTCCAGCTCCGTGATGATGGTCCGGTAGTCCGCGACGACGTCCTCGGAGGTGCCGTCCACCAGATGCAGCAGCGCGCCGGAGCGTTCGACATGGCCGAGGAACCGGTCGCCGATGCCCGCGGCCCTCGTGCGCGCCGGCGATGAGCCCGGGAATGTCGGCCACGACGAACTCCACGCCGTCCACGCCGACGACGCCGAGGTTCGGCACGAGTGTGGTGAACGGATAGTCCGCGATCTTGGGGCGCGCGTTGGAGGTAGCGGCGAGGAACGTGGACTTGCCTGCGTTGGGCAGGCCGAGGAGCCCGACGTCGGCGATGAGCTTGAGACGCAACCAGATCTCGCGCTCCACGCCCTCCTGCCCGGGATTGGCGCGGCGCGGGGCCTGGTTGGTGGCGGACTTGAAATGCATGTTGCCGAAGCCGCCATTGCCGCCCCGGGCGAGAACGATGCTCTGATCGGGCTCCGAGAGGTCGGCGATCACCGTCTCCTGATCCGCGTCGAGGATCTCGGTGCCGACGGGGACGCGCAGCACGATGCCCGCGCCGTCCTTGCCGGTGCGCTGCTTGCCCATGCCGCCCTGCCCGGAGCGTGCGAAGAAGTGCTGCTGGTAGCGGAAGTCGATGAGGGTATTCAGGCCGGGCACCGTCTCCACCACGACGTCGCCGCCGCGCCCGCCGTTGCCGCCGTCGGGGCCGCCGAACTCGATGTACTTCTCGCGCCGGAACGAGACTGCACCCGAGCCGCCGCCGCCGGAGCGGATGTGAACGCGGGCGAGATCGAGGAACTTCATGGCGGGGACGTCCGATTGCGGGGGTGATCCGTGCGATAGACGCGTTTGGCCGCGGCCTCAAGACGGGGTGCGTCCGGTCAGCCGTTCCACTCGTCGGCCAGCAACCCCATGATCAGATCGTCCCGCCAGCCGTCGGGGACACGGGCGGCCTGCCGTTCCCGCCCCTCCTCGACGAAGCCGAGCCGGGCGTAGCAGCGGATGGCGCGGTCGTTGTCGACGAGGACGCGGAGCGAGAGACGGTGGAGACCGAGGCCGTCGAAGGCGTGGTCGATCACGAGGCGCAGCGCTTCGGTGCCGAGCCCCTGCCCCAGGAACCGCCCGTCGAGCAGCCCGATGGCGATCTGCGCGCGGCGGTCCGCCTCGACCATCGAGTGCAGGCGCACCGTGCCGACGAGCGCATCGTCGCGGCAGATCATCCAGGCGGTGGCGCGTCGCTGCTCCGTCAGCCACGACCGGGCCCGCATCTTGGTGAACGGGGCCATGGAGGCGGCGTCGCGGCCATAGGCGCGCAGGATTTCCGGATCGTGTCCGAGGGCGGCGCGGGCGGCGGCATCGGCATCGACCGGGCCGCGCAGGTGAACGCGCGCGCCCGACAGCGGCAGCAGCTCGACGGCGATCGGACCTTCTCGCATATCCATCCCTCCCCGACGGTCGCACGCATTAGCCTACAGCATGTGGCTCGAAACGCGAAAGGAGGACCGGTCGCCCCGGCCCTCCCTCCATTTCCTTGCCGATGCGGCGTTACTCGGCGGCTTCGGCCTGCGACAGGACGCTGATGAAGGTCCGGCCCTTGAAGCCCTTGCGGAAGGTCACGGCACCATCCGTCGTGGCGAAGATCGTATGATCCCGGCCGAGCCCAACGCCCTCGCCCGGCCACCATTTGGTGCCGCGCTGGCGCACGATGATGTTGCCCGCGATGGCCTGCTGGCCGCCGAAGAGCTTGACGCCGAGGCGGCGCCCCGCGGAATCGCGGCCGTTGCGGGAGGAACCACCGGCTTTCTTGTGTGCCATCCGTCCTTACTCCTGTTCTGCGGCGAAGGTCTTCGCCTGTTCGATCCAGCCGTCGCGCTCGATGCGACCCTTGAACGACAGCTTGTCGTCCATGTAGGCGACCTCGTCCGATCCCCAGGCGGCGATCTGATCGAAGTGGAACACGCCGTTCTGGTGCAGCACGCCCTCGAGCTTCGGCCCGACGCCAGCGATCTTCTTGAGATCGTCGGCCTTGCCGCCCCGGGCCTCGGTCAGGAGGTTGCCCGGCTCCGTTCCGGTCGTCGCGTCGGACTTCTTGGACGCGGCGACGCCCGCGGCGACGGCGGCCCCGGTGGCGGCGACCGCCCCTGCGGCGATGGCGACCTTGGCCAGCGTCGACGTGCCCTCCTCTTGAGGCTCGGTGGCGGGCTCCGTCTGCTCCGCGGCGACCTGCGTGGCGGCGGCCTCCTGCGCCGGGGCCTTCTTGCCGCCCAGCTTCTGCGGCTTGGCCGCCTGCTTGGCGACTTCCTTGCGCTTGGGCTTGTTGGACGCGGGCGTGGCGGCGGCGCGCTCGGCCACGGTCATCGAGCCGGCTCCCATCGCGGCCTTCACGCCCGAGGCGTCGCCGCCGGAGGCGAGGATCGAGGTGATCCGCAGCAGCGTCAGCTTCTGGCGGTGCCCCTTCGTGCGCTGCGAGGAGTGCTTGCGGCGCCGCTTGACGAAATGGATGAGCTTCTCGCCCTTGATCTGGTCGATCACGTCGGCCTGCACGGCCGCGCCCGCGATCATCGGCGCGCCGACGGTGACGGTATCGCCGCCCAGCATCAGCACGTCGTTGAACTGGATCGCCTCACCGGCCTCTGCGGCGAGGCGCTCCACGCGAAGCACGTCGCCCTCGGCGACCCGGTACTGCTTCCCACCGGTCTTCAGAACGGCAAACATACCGTCTCCTTCATGGTTCCGCGTCCTGCGGTCCCCCGGGCGGGGCGTTCGCGGCAGGGTCCTGCGGACCCCGGCCACCTCGGACGGCGCGTCCCGCAGGCGGGACAGACAAGATATCGTCGCCACCGACGAGGTCGGCAACACCGGCGGCCATTCGCATGGGGGTGCGGGCCTGTCAAGCGATGGCGGAGTGGCCCGGCACGGTCGGGAGCGAAAAGCGACGGGGCGTCTTGCGGCCCGCGCGGCCATTCCCTAAGCACGCGCCACCACGGGTGCGGAGAGGTGCCGGAGTGGTCGAACGGGACGGTTTCGAAAACCGTTGTGGATGAAAGTCTACCCAGGGTTCGAATCCCTGTCTCTCCGCCAGTGATGCCTCCGGACGGCCCGGCCTTACCGGCGATCTAGTCCCGCACGATCTGGTCGATGGCCCCGAAGATGTCGCGCCCCTCCCGTTCCATCCAGATGCGCACGTGGTCGCCGGCGCGCAGGAACGGCGTCGTCGCTTCCCCGGACGTCAGGGTCTCGATCATGCGCTGCTCTGCGATGCACGAGTAGCCCGCCCCGCCGCGGGACACCGGCTTGCCCGGGTCGCCGCCCTGCCCCCGGTTGGACACGGTTCCCGAACCGATCACCGTGCCCGCCGGCAGGTCACGGGTCCGGGCGGCGTGGGCGATCAGCCGTCCGAAGTCGAAGGTCATGTCGACGCCCGCATCGGCGCGTCCGAAAGGCTCCCCGTTCAGATCCACGCACATCGTGCCGTGCAGCCGGCTGCCGTCCCACCCCGGCAGGTCCTCGGGCGCGACCGCGAACCGCGAGCAGGCGGATGGGGGCTTCGACTGGACGAAACCGAAGCCCTTCGAAATCTCGTCCGGGATCAGCGCGCGCAGGGAGACGTCGTTCAGAAGCATCACGAACCGGATCGCCGCGGCCCCCTGCTCCGGCGATGCGCCCCGGGGCACGCCGCCGGTGATGACCGCCACCTCCGCCTCGAAGTCCCTGCCCCAGGCCGGATCGCCGGTGATCGGCGCGTCGGCGGCGTCGAACACGGCGCAGCCCTGATACATCAGCGGATCGGTCCAGAACCGCGCCGGCATCTCCGCGCCCCGTGCGCGGCGCACGAGGTCGACGTGGTTCACGTAGGCGGAGCCGTCGAGGAAGGTGTGGGTGGAGGGCAGCGGGGCGAGCACCGCGGTCAGCGGTTCCGCGGGGCCCAGCGTCGCGTCGCCGCCGGCGAGCATCGCGGCGACCGTCCCGCAGGCGAAGGGCCGGATCGCGTCGTCCTCGACCGCGCCGCCGCGACCGTCGGCCAGCGTGGCGATCCTCACCCGCTCATCCTTTCGGCCCCGGCGTGCCGTCGAAGAGCTTCGGCATGTCCGCCCAGCAGTCGATGTAGTCGTCCTGCAACGGGGCCTCCTTCGCGGCGAAGGGGGTCAGGTGCTGCGGGAAGCGGGTCTCGAACATGAAGGACATCGTGTCGGAGAGCTTGCGGGGGGCCAGCTCCGCGTTCGACGCTCCCTCGAACGCCTGCCGGTCCGGCCCGTGCGGCAGCATCATGTTGTGCAGCGAGATGCCGCCCGGCACGAACCCCTTGGGCTTGGCGTCGTACTGTCCATGGATGTTGCCCATGAGTTCGGACATGACGTTCTTGTGGTACCAGGGCGGGCGGAACGTGTCCTCCGCCACCATCCAGCGGTCGCGGAACAGGACGAAGTCGATGTTCGCGGTGCCCGCGATGCCCGACGGTGCGGTCAGCACGGTGAAGATCGACGGGTCGGGATGGTCGAACAGGATCGCGCCGATGGGGCAGTAGGCGTTCAGGTCGTACTTCACCGGCGCGTAGTTCCCGTGCCAGGCGACGACGTCCAGCGGCGACTGCCCGATCCGCGTCTCGTGGAAGGTGCCGCCCCATTTGATCGTAACGGTGGAGGGCACCTCCCGGTCCTCGAAGGCGGCGACGGGGGTGCGGAAATCGCGGCGGTTCGCCATGCAGTTCGCGCCGATGGGGCCGCGTTCGGGAAGGACGAATTTCTGGCCGTAGTTCTCGCAGACGAAGCCGCGGCAGGGCCCCTCGATCACCTCCACCCGGTAGACGAGGCCGCGCGGCAGCACTGCGATCTCCTGCGGGGCGAGGTCTATGATGCCGAGTTCGGTGCAGAACCGCAGCCGCCCCTGCTGCGGCACGACCAGCAGTTCGGAGTCCGCCGAGTAGAAGTAGGAATCGACCATGCTGTCGGTCACGCCGTAGACATGCGCTGCCATGCCCAATTGGGTGTTCACGTCGCCGGCCGTCGTCATCGTGCGCATGCCGGTGAGCCATGTCGTCCCCTCGGCTTCGGGCGATCGGATCCCATCTGTACTGACCGAGCGAGATCACGTCCGGATCCACCAGTGGGGCGGAGCGCCAATGGGGCAGGTCGACCTTCGTGAACCGGTGCGTGTGCTTGACCGAGGGGCGGATCCGGTAGCACCAGGTCCGCTCGTTGGCGTGCCCGGGCGCGGTGAAGGCGGTGCCCGAAAGCTGCTCCCCATAGAGGCCGTAATTCACCTTCTGCGGGGAATTGCGCCCCTGAGGCAGTGCGCCGGGCAGCGCTTCCGTCTCGAAGTCGTTGCCGAAGCCGGGCATGTAGCCCTCGTTCGGACCGGGGATGGACGGGGCCTGGATCATCGGCGCGGACTGGGGTCGGGTATTCATCGGCTCCTCCGGCGGTCGCTCGGGCGGAGGATACCGACACCGCGGTCGAGCGGCAATGCGGGGATGCGGCGGGGCGTGGTGCACCCAATAGGATTCGAACCTATGACCTCTGCCTTCGGAGGGCAGCGCTCTATCCAGCTGAGCTATGGGTGCCTCGTGGTCGGGATAGACGCGGGGACGGACGGGCACAAGTCACTTCGTCAGCTGCGCCACCACCGAGCGGGCGGCGCGCAGCCCCGGCTCCTCCCCGCCCCGCCCGAGCCGCTCCATCGTGCGGTCGAGCGCCGCCGCTTGCCGGTCGCGTGCCGACGGGACGGTCAGGAGCCGGGCGAACGCCGCGCCGACGGGACCGGGGCGGCAGGCGGGGCCGAGGAACTCGGGCACGGCCCGCTCCTGCGCGACGAGGTTGACCAGCGTGACGGTGTCGACCTTCATCATGCGGCTGACGATCTGCCAGCTGAGCCAGCTCATGTCGTAGGCGATCACCATCGGCACGCCCGCCGCCGCGAGCTCCAGGCTGACGGTGCCGGAAGCCGCGAGCGCCGCCGTGGCCGCGCCGAAGGCCGCGCGCTTCTCCTCCGCTTCGGTGATCACGACCGGATTGCCCGGCCAGCCCGCGACGAGGTCTCGCAGCGTCTCCGCCAGATGCGGGACCGCGGGCACCACGACGCGGACGTCCCGGGGGATCGCCTGCAGCGCCTCTCCGAACACCGGGGCCAGACGGGAGACCTCGCCCCTGCGCGATCCGGGGAGGACGAGGGCGATCTTCGGGCCGTGGGTCGCGCGGAAGGCCGACACCTCCGCCTCGGTCGCCTGCGGTTCGGCGACGACGGGGTGGCCGATGAAATCGCAGGTCATGCCCGCCGCCTCCATATAGGGCGGCTCGAACGGCAGGAGGGCCAGCACGTGGTCGATGCTGCGCGCCATCTTCGCCGCCCGCCCCTCCCGCCAGGCCCAGACGGAGGGCGCGACGTAGTGGATCGTGCGCAGATCCGGCACCGCCCGGCGCGCCTTCGCGGCCACGCGAAGGCAGAAGTCGGGGCTGTCGATCGTGACGAGGGCATCGGGTCGCATGCCGACGATGGCCTCCGCCGCCCGGTCGCGGCGGCGCAGCAGGGCAGGCAACCGCGGCAGCACCTCGGTCAGCCCCATCACCGACAGCACCTCCATCGGGAACAGGCTGTCGAGACCCTCCGCCGTCATCGCCGCTCCGCCGATGCCGGCGATCTCCACGTCCGGGTCCAGCGTCCGCAACCCGCGCATCAGGGCCGCTCCGAGCCTGTCGCCGGAGGGCTCCCCGGCGATGAGGAACAGTCGCGTCATGCCGGAAGGGCGGTCAGGAAAAGCCCCGTCTCGGCAAGACATTCGCGCATCGCCTCCCGTTCCAGCACGATCACGTCGCCCCGCACCACCGCGATCCCCGACAAGCCCGCGGCAGCCGCGGCGCGCACCGTGTCCGGCCCGATGGTCGCCATGTCGATCCGCCGATCCTGCGACGGTTTCGCCGCCTTGAAGAGCACGCCACCTTCCGGCCGGGAGAACGGTGCGACGAGGCTCCGCAGCATCCAGTCCGTTCCCGGGGTGGCCTCCACGGCGAGGACCTGGCCGCCGGCGACGACGCAACCCTGCCCGATGTCGAGGTCCGCCAGCGCCGCATGGATCGTCCCGGCGCGGTCGATGTCGCGCAGGTCGCCCTGCGCGGGCGTGCCGTGGGTCGGGATGTCCAGCAGCGCGGGGACGACGTCCTGCGCAGCGACGATGCGCAGACCGGCCTCCTCGAAGAAGGACAGCACGAGGCGCAGGGCGGCGTCGTCACCGACGTCGAGCGCCCGCATCATGCGCGGGACGAGCGGCAGCGTCGCGGCGTCGATGGTCGCGGGGTCGAGCCTCGGGCGGGCGATGGCACCCGCGAAACAGACCTCCGTCACGCCCATATCCTTCAGACCGGCGATAAACGTACCGAGCCGCTCCACCCGGAACGGCGTGGACGAGACTCCCTCCGGCGCGAACCCTTCGAGATGGTGGCAGGGGAGCGTTCCGATCAGACCTTCCGCCACCGCGCGCGGCAAGCCACCCCGCCCCGCGATCAGGGCGAGGGTCACTTGGGGACCAGGAAATTGCGGTCGGAGGCGGCGGTGATGAAGGTGACCATCCGGTGGACGTAGGCGCTGTCGCTCTCCTCCCCCAGCCGGCGGGCGCGTTCGAGGAACGTCCCTTCGCCCTGCTTGAGCGTCAGGAGCGCCACGCGCAGCGCCTGGATGTCGGCGCGCGCCACGCCCTTGCGCTTGAGCCCCACCAGGTTGAGCCCGTCCAGCTCCGCCCGTGGCCCGGTGACCAATCCATAGGGCACGACGTCGTTCGTCACCATCGACAGCGCGCCGATGATGGCCCCCTGCCCGATCCGCACCCATTGGTGGATGCCCGAGAGCCCGCCGACGATGACGTCGTCCTCCAGATGGCAGTGCCCGGCGATGGCCGACTGGTTCACCACGATCACGCGGTCCCCGATGCGGCAGTCGTGGGCGATGTGGCAGCCGGCCATGAAGAGCCCGTCGTCGCCCACCACCGTCTCCCCGCCGCCCTGCGCGGTGCCGGCGTTCATCGTGACGTGCTCGCGGATCCGGTTGCGCGCGCCGATGGCAAGCGAGGTGCGCTCGCCGCCGAACTTCAGGTCCTGCGGGACCTCCCCGATGGAGGAGAACGGGAAGATCGCCGTCCCCTCCCCCACGGTCGTGCGGCCGGTGAGGACGACATGGCTGCGCACGTCCACGCCCGCGGCGAGCGTCACCTCGGGTCCGACGAGCGAGAACGCGCCGACCGACACGCCGGGGCCGACAGTGGCCCCCGCCTCCACCACGGCCGAGGGGTGGATCGACGCGGACGGATCGATGCTCACTCCACGGCCTTCGGAAGGTCCATCATCGCGGTGAAATCGGCCTCCGCCGCCGTCTCGCCCTCGACCGATGCGACCCCGTGGAACTTCCAGACCTTCGCTCCGGGCTTGCCGCGCGTCGCCGTCACCCGCAACTCCAGAACGTCGCCGGGCACGACCTTGCGCCGGAACTTGGCACCCTCGATGGCCATGAAATAGACGAGGAACCGCTTGTCGGCGAGGTCGTTCGACACGCCGACCATCACCGCCGCCGTCTGCGCCATCGCCTCCACGATGGTCACGCCGGGCATGATCGGGGCACCCGGAAAATGACCCTGGAAGTGCGGTTCGTTGAAGGTGACGTTCTTGATGCCCGTGGCCGCCGTGTTCGCCACGATGTCGCGCACCTTGTCGATCAGCAGGAACGGGTAGCGGTGCGGGATGATCCGCTGGATCAGGTCGATGTCGGCGTCTGTCTGCATGGTGGTCCCCCTCGGCTCGATCCCGGACTACCGTGGGCGGCGGGACCGTTCAAGCGAGCCTACTCCGAGACCGGTGCCGTCGCGGGCACGGAGTCGGGGCCCAGCAGCGTCTCGCCCTCTCCCAGGGCGGCGTCGATCCGCTCGACCGCCACGACGGTGATGTCCACCTGGTCGGCGGAGGCGATCACGAAGCGGCGGTCCAGGATCACCAGAGCGCCGGTGTCCTGCGCCAGCTGCACCAGCACGGGGTTCACCTCCTCGAGGAAGATCTGCTGCGCACGGTCCGTGCGCTGCGTGAGCGCGCGGGCCTTCGCATCCTGAGCCTGGCGGATGGCGGTCACGCGGGCGTCGAAGGCGTCGGCGAGCGCGCGGAAGGCCTCCAGTTCCATCGCGTCGCGCCTTTCCGTCAGCGCCAGCTCCTCCGCCTCGAGCTCTGCCTCGATCCGGCGGTTCTCGGCCGCGAGCGCATCCGCGGCGACGTCGATGTCGCGCAGGATGCGCTGGCCGAACCGGCTTCGCGAGAAGAGCGCGTCCCGGTCGAGGACGACGACGGCGGTGACGGGCACACCGACGGCCGGCGGCGACTGCGCACCGGCCGGAACGGCAAGCGCCAGCGCGAGGCAGAGCGCCGGCGCGAGGTGCCGCATCAGAAGCGTGTCTGGATCGTCAGGTCGAACGTCTGCTCGCGATCGAAATCCCGCTTGCTGATGGCGCGGGTGAAGTTGAACCGCAGCGGTCCGATGGCGGTGTCCCAGAGGAAGCCGACGCCGGCGGCCGAGTTCAGGTAGAAGTCGTCATCGACCTGCGTTGAGCTGTCCCGCCCGGACCGGTGAGGCTGCCGGTGTCGTCCAGCCCCCAGACGGAGCCCACGTCGAGGAAGGCCGCGGCCGAGATCCCGTATTCGTCCGGAATGAACCCCAGCGGGAACTGGGTCTCGAACCGGGCGGCGACGAAGTAGTTGCCGCCGAGCGACGCGTCGTCGAAGTTCAGGTCTCGCGGGCCGATGCCGCCGGTCTCGAATCCGCGGATGATGTTCGGGTTGTTGAAGAAGCGGTTCGACTGCCGCGAGGACTCGTCGTTGAGCATGTTGATGACCCCGCCTTCGAACGTCGCGTTCAGCACGACCTCGTCGTTGCGGACGGTGCGCTGCGCGGTGGCCGCGAAGGTCGTCTTAACGAACTGCTCGTCTCCTCCGACGCCGGCGAACTGCTGCCCGAAGGACAGGCGCAACCCGCGCGTCGGGTCGAGGCCCCGCCCGATGGTCCCGTAGGTGTAGGTATAACCCACGAAGGAGGTGATCGCCTTGCCCTCGTCGGCGAGGAGGATCGGCGACAGGACGGTGTCGTCCCGCGCCCTGAGCCGGTCCTGGTTGACGCCGTAGTAGACGCCGAGCCGGCTGAACTCGCCGGCCGGGAAGGTCAGCCCGGTGCGAAAGCTGATCGTCTCGGTGTTGAAGGTGAACGTATCCTCCGAGTTCTCCGAGTAGCCCACAGCGAACGACAGCGCGAGGTCGCGGTTCAGGAAGAACGGCTCCACGAAGGCCAGGTTGGTGGAGCCGCTGTCGGAAGCGGTGTCGACCCCGAAGTTCAGCGTCTGCCCGCGCCCGAGGAAGTTCGTCTCCGCGAAGTTGAACGACACGCCGACGCCGCTCTGCACCGAGTAGTTGACGCCGAAGCCCAGCGAGCCCGTCGGCTGCTCCTCCACGTCGACGTCGACGATGATCTGCTCGGGGGAGGAGCCCTCCCGCGCCGTGACCTCCGCCTCGCTGAAGTAGCCGAGCGCGCGGATGCGTTCGGCGGCGGCGCGGATCTCGCGGGGGTTGAACGGGTCGCCCTCCACGGTCTCGAACTCCCGGCGGATCACCCGGTCGAGCGTCGTCGCGTTGCCCTCCACGTCGATGCGCTCGACGAACTGCCGCTCGCCGCGTTCCACGACGAAATCGACGTCAAGCGTGAGAGCGGCGTCGTTGCGGCGCACCTGCGGGACGACGCGGATGAAGGTCAGCCCCTGCTGCGTCGCCAGAAGCTCGAGCCGCTGGATCTGCCGCTCGACGGATTGCGGGTTGAAGATGTCGCCCCGGTCCACCCGGATCTCGGACCGGTAGCGGGCGACGTCGATCTCGGGCAGGTCGGAGGTGACGTTCACCTGGCCGAAGCGGAACTTCTGCCCCTCCTGAATCTGAAACGTCAGGAAATAGGCGTCCCGGTTGGGCGACAACTCCGGCGTGACGGACAGGATCTGCATGTCGGCGTAGCCGCGCGAGAGGTAGAAGTCGCGCAGCAGCTGCGTGTCGAGCCCGACCCGGTCCGCGATGAAGGTGTCGGCCCCGACGACCGCGCGGAACAGACCCGCCTGCTTGGTCTCCAGCACGCGGCGCAGGCGACGGTCGGAGAAGGCGCGGTTGCCGGTGAAGCTGAGACGTTCCACCTCCGACACGCGCCCCTCCCCGATCTCGAAGATCAGGTCCACGCGGTTGTCGCTGCGCCGGATGATCTTGGGCTGGACCGTGGCGGAAAGACGCCCCTGCGTCGCATAGGCCTCCGTGATCGCGGCGGCGTCCCGCTCCGCCTGGCGGGGGGAGTAGACGCGGCGGACCTGGCTCTCGACGACGGTCAGCAGGCTGGTGTCGTCGATGCGCGCGTTGCCCTCGATGGAGATGCGGTTGATCGTCGGGAACTCGTTGACCACGATCAGCAGCTTGCCGCCCTGCGGGACGATCTCGACGGTCTCGAAGAGCCCGGAGGCCTGGAGACGCTGGAAACCGTCGTTGAGCTGCCCCGCGCTGATCGTCTCGCCGCGGGTGACGCCCAGCGTCGACAGGATGGTGGCCGTCTCGATCCGGGTGTTGCCCTGGACCTCGAAGGTCTGGAACTGGAAGCTCTGGGCGAAGGCGGCCGTGGTGGTGAGGACCAGCGCGCCGGCGGTTGCGGTAAGTCCGAGACTTATCAAGCCGGCCGAGAGATAGGACCGGGCCGTCCGACCCGCCCCCGTGCCGTGGTGATCCGTCATGTCATACGCCCCGCTCGATCGTCTTTTCCGTTCAGTATCGAACGCCCCGTGGCATGTCAAAGCACGCGGGGGGTCCGACGGGGGAGTGGAGCATTGCGGACACGGCCGTGCCGGACCGCGTCAGGCGCAGGTCACGTCGTTGAAGACCACGAAGAGCATGAGCGTCAGCATCAGCGCCAGTCCGAAGGTCATCAGCACGCGCACCGCCCCGTCCGACGGGGGTTTGCCGCGCACCGCCTCATAGGCGTGGAAGACGAGGTGCCCGCCGTCGAGCACGGGGATCGGGAACAGGTTCAGGAGCCCCACCCCGGCAGAGAGCACGGCGATGAAGGCGACGAAGCTGGTCAACCCGTGGCTCGCGGCCACCGCGCTGGTCTGCGCGATGCCGATGGGGCCGGACATGTTGCAGCTGCTGATGGCACCGGTGGCGATGGCTCCGAGCGTCGTGATCGAGCGTCCGAGGATCGTCCAGACCTGCGTCGCCCCGAAGGTCACCGCCTCCACCGGCCCGGTGCGGCGGGTGGCGGACTCGAAGGCAAGGCTGGAGGTGATGCCGATGAGGGGCCGCGTCTCGAACCCGCCGTCGGCCAGGGGGATATCCCGCATCCGGGGCTGCAGCGCGAACTCCAGGATCTCGCCGTCGGCCCCGTCGTCGCGCCAGACCGTCAGCGCCACCGTCCCGTCGCCCACCGCGGCGACGGCCGCCTGCAGGTCGGCGAATGCGTTCAGCGCCACCCCATCGGCCGTCAGCACCACGTCTCCGGGGCGCATTCCGATGTCCCAGGCGGCCGAGCGGGGCTGCACGGAGGCGGCGCGGGCGGGCATCGGCGAGATGGCCTCCACCTCGCATCTCGACGCCGTCGCGGCGCACGACGTAGGGCAACGTCGGCGCGGACGGCAGATCGGCCACGATCGTTCGCCGAGGTCGGCGATGTCGGTCACGTCGTTGCCCGCGATCGAGAGGATCTCGTCGCCCGGGGCCAGCGTCCGCATCTCCGCCGGCAGCGGCACGGGCGCGCCGACGGTGGGCGTGTCGACCGCGCGGCCCAGGACCATGGCGATGCCGGCGAAGAGCAGGATCGACAGGATGAAGTTGAACGCAGGGCCCGCCGCGACCGTCGCCGCGCGGCGCCAGAGGGCGGCCCCTGTCATCGTCTCCGCCCGCTGCGCCGGGGTCGCGGCGCGCGCCGTGCCGTCGCCGGCCACCGAGGTCGGGTCCGCATCGCCGCGGAATTTGACGTAGCCGCCCAGCGGGAGGGCGGCGATCTGCCAGCGGGTGCCGTGCCGGTCGACCGTCGAGGCGACGACCGGACCGAAGCCGATGGAGAACACGTCCGCCTTGATCCCGCACCAGCGGCCGACGATGTAGTGGCCGTATTCATGGATCGCCACGATGATCGAGAGCGCCACCACGAAGGCGAGGATCATCCAGGCGAAGCCGCCGAACTGGGTTGCGAGATCCGTCATGGGGCGTCGTCCTTCCGCGTCAGAGCGTGGTCGCCACGTGACGCGCGACGTCGCGGGCCCGCAGGTCCGTATCGAGTATCATATCGAGTGCCGGCGTCGGCGCATCAAGGCATCCGGTCGCATCCATCCGCGCCAGCGTCTTCGCCACGATGGGGGCCATGTCGGTGAATCGGATGCGCCGGTCGAGAAAGAGATCCAGCGCGGCCTCCTTGGCGGCGTTGAACACCGCCCCGGCCAGCCCGCCCCGCTCCATGACGTCGCGCGCGATCGCCAACGCCGGGTAGCGCCCGGGATCGGGGGCATGGAAATCGAGCCGGGCCACCTCCGCCAGATCGAGCCGCGCCACCGGCAGGTCGCGCCGCTCGGGCCAATTGAGGGCATAGCCGATGGCGTGGCGCATGTCGGGCGCGCCCATGTGCGCCATCAGAGCGCCGTCGCGGAACTGCACCAGCGCATGGATCAGGCTCTGGGGGTGAATGATCGTCTCGATCCGCGAGGCGGGCAGGCCGAAGAACTCCTTCGTCTCGATCAGCTCCATCGCCTTGTTGAACATCGACGCGGAATCGATGGTGATCCGCTGCCCCATGTCCCAGTTCGGATGGGTGCCCGCCTGCTCCGGCGTCGCATCGTCCAGATCGGCCAGCGGCACGTCGCGCAGGCCCCCGCCCGACGCGGTGATGACGATCTTCTCCACCGCCTCCATCTCCTCGCCGACCAGCGCCTGGAACACGGCCGAATGTTCGCTGTCCACCGGCAGGATGCGCGCGCCGTGTTTCGCGGCCTCCGCCAGCAGCAGCGGTCCGGCGCAGACCAGGCTCTCCTTGTTGGCGAGTGCCAGAGTGGTCCCGTGACGCAACGCGCGCAGGCCGGGCACCAGCCCCGCGGACCCCACGATGGCCGACATGATCCAGTCTGCCGGCCGGTCCGCCGCTTCGGCCAAGGCCCCTGCCCCGGCCGCCGCCTCCACGCCGCTGCCGGTGAGTGCCGCGCGCAGGTCATCGAGGCGGTCGTCGAAGGCCGTGACGGCGATGGTCGCCCCGAACCGCACCGCATCCGCCGCGAGCCGCTCGATGTTGCCGCCCCCGGTGAGCGCGACGACGTCGACCGTGCCCGGCACCAGCAGCGCCAGCGTGCTCTGCCCCACGCTGCCCGTGGCGCCGAAGACGGAGATGCGCCGCATCAGACGCCCGGGATCGGCGGGAACTCGGAGAGGCTCTCGATCACCAGCAGCATCAATGCGGCTCCCAGCATCGCGTCGAACCGGTCGAACAACCCGCCGTGGCCGGGCAGCAGGTTCGAGCTGTCCTTCACGCCGACCTTCCGCTTGACGGCGCTCTCGGCGATGTCGCCCATCTGCGCCATCATGGCGAGCGCGACGGAGATGCCGATCGTCTCCCACCCGGCATCCTGCCAGACGGCCCAGATCCAGCCGATGAGCGCCGCGCCGATCCAGCCGGCGATGGTGCCGGACCATGTCTTCTTGGGGCTGACGCGCGGCCAGAACTTCGGCCCGCCCAGCATCCGGCCGGCGAAATAGCCGAGCGACGTCTGACATCACGACGACGGCGATCAGCCAGATCATCCAGACCAGTCCGAAGTTCGTCAGATGCTGCGTCAGCGACAGTCCGGCGAGCACGATGGCGGCGGTGAACCCGACCATGATGCGGCGGTGGTTGCGGATGAAGGCGATGCCCGTCATCGGGACAAGCATCAGCAGCGGCAGCCCGAAGCCGATGGGCAGGATATTGGCCGCAAAGAGCGCGCCGCCGCCGACGGCCGCCATGAGCATCGCCCTCTTGGGCCCCGTGCGCAGCATCGTCGCCAGCTCCCAGAGCATGACGCCGACGCAGACCGCGATGAGCGCCACGAACCAGAAGCCGCCGCCCCAGATCGCCACCGCCCCGATCGCCGCGAGGAAGATCGCCGTGCCCAGCCGGGGGGCGAGGTCCTGAAACCGGCCGGCCGCCTGCGGCTCCACGAAGGGCTGGTCGGCGAAGTCGAAGAGGGGCGGCTCCTCCTCTTCGGGCCCGCGTCGATCGGTCATGCCACCACCCCGCCGTATCGCCGGTCGCGGCGACCGAACCGGGACAGTATCTGTTCGAGATGGCTGCGCGTGAAGTCGGGCCAGAGCGTGTCGACGAACTCGTATTCGGCATAGGCCGACTGCCAGAGCAGGAAGTTGGATATCCGCGCCTCGCCGCTCGTGCGCACCACGAGATCGGGGTCGGGCAGCACGTGGGTGTCGAGGTAGCGCGGCAGCGTCTCCGCCGTGATCGCCTCCGGGTCGAGCTTCCCGTCGGCCACGTCGCGGGCCAGCCGCTTGGTCGCGCGGGCCACCTCGTCGCGCCCGCCATAGTTCAGCGCGATGGTGAGATGGACGAGGGTATTGTGCGCCGTCAGCGCCTCGATCATGTCCATCAGCCCACGCAGCTTCTCGTCGAGCCGCGGTCTGTCGCCGATGAAACGCACGCGGATGCCGTGATCCAGCAGAGCCTGCGCCTCGCTCTGGATGTAGCGCCGGAAGAGCGACATCAGCCCCGAGACTTCCGCCTGCGTGCGGTTCCAGTTCTCGGTGGAGAAGGCGAAGATGGTGCAGTATTCGATCCCGAGGTCGGGACAGGCCTCCACCACCTCGCGGACCCTGCGCGCCCCCGCCCTGTGTCCGAGCAGCCGCGGCCGCCCGCGTTTCTGCGCCCAGCGTCCGTTGCCGTCCATGATGAAGGCGACGTGGCGCGGCCCGGTCCGGGCGGCGGGGTCGGTCATCTCGATATCCTCCCGGTGATCGGGCGGCACGACGTCGGCATCGCAGACGTCGGCATCAGACCTGCATGATCTCGGCCTGCTTGGCCTCCAGGGCCTGATCGATCTTCTTTATGTAGGCATTCGTCAGATCCTGCACCTCCGTCTCCCACATCTTGGCCTCGTCCTCGGCCAGCCCGTCGGCCCTCTTGATCTTGTCCATCCCGTCGCGGCGGACATTGCGGATGGAGATCCGGCATCCTTCGGCGAACTGCCCGGCGACCTTGGTGAGGTCGCGACGGCGCTCCTCGTTGAGTTCCGGGATCGGCAGCATGATGATGGTGCCATTGAGCTGAGGGTTGATTCCCAGTCCCGATTCGCGGATCGCCTTCTCCACCTTGCCGACCAGCCCCTTGTCCCAGACGTTCACCGTGACCATCCGCGGCTCCGGCACGTTGACCGTGCCCACCTGGTTGATCGGGGTCGGCTGGCCGTAGGCGTCCACCATGATGGGGTCGAGCATCGAGGCGCTGCCCCGCCCGGTGCGCAGGCTGCCGAACTCCGTGCGCAGGCTGGCCATCGCGCCGTCCATCCGGCGCTCCAGATCCTTGGTGTCGAGATCGAATTCTTCGGCCATGTCGTGTCTCCGCCAGACTTTCCGCGGGTATACCGGGGCTTGGGTCGCAGGGGAACCCGTCGGACGCGGGTTCGCGTCAGTCCTCGACCCGCGTGCAGGTGCCCGTCCCGGCGAGGATGGACCGGAAGCCGCCGGGGGCGTCGAGCGAGAACACGATGATCGGCAGGCCGTTTTCCCGGGCGAGCGCGATCGCGGAAGCGTCCATCACCTCCAGGTGCTGCTGGAGCACCTCGTCATAGGTGATCGTGTCGTAGCGCACCGCATCGGCGTGCACCTGCGGGTCCTTGTCGTAGACGCCGTCGACCTTCGTGCCCTTGAAGATCGCGCCGCAGGACATCTCGGAGGCGCGCAGGGTGGCCGCCGTATCGGTCGTGAAGTAGGGGTTGCCGGTGCCGGCGGCGAAGATGACGACGCGCTTCTTCTCCAGATGCCGCACCGCGCGGCGGCGGATGTAGGGCTCGCAGACCTGATCCATCGGAATGGCCGAGATCACCCGGGTGTGGATGCCGAGCGCCTCCATCGCGCCCTGCATCGCCAGCGCGTTCATGACCGTCGCCAGCATCCCCATGTAGTCTGCCGTCGTCCGTTCCATCCCCTGCGCGGAACCCTGCAACCCGCGGAAGATGTTCCCGCCGCCGATGACCATGCAGATCTCCACGCCCATCTCATGGACGCTCTGCACCTCGCGGGCGATCCGTTCGACGGTGGGCGGATGAAGCCCGTAGCCCTGCGGACCCATCAGCGCCTCGCCGGAGATCTTGAGCATGACGCGCTTGAGGGGTCGCTCGCCGCCGGTCTCGTGATCCTGCATCGCGTGGCCCTTCATGTCCGCTGCGGTGCCGGGTATGGCGGATTGGGCGGGAACCGGCAACCGGTTCGGCCCGTTCCCGGCCGATGATGAAGGTCGCATTTCGAAATGCTGAGAACGCTCGACGCCATCCCCCGCGACAGGCCCGTCCTCATCGCCGGGCCGACGGCGTCGGGCAAGTCCGCGCTGGCCCTCGCCATCGCGGAGCACGGCGGCGGGCGGATCGTGAACGCCGACGCGATGCAGGTCTTCGCGGACTGGCGGCTGCTGACCGCGCGGCCCTCCCCGGCCGACGCGGCACGGGTTCCGCACGCGCTCTACGGGCATGTCGGCTGGACGGTGCCCTACTCCGTCGGCGACTGGTTGCGCGACGTGGAGCCGTGTCTCCACGGCCCGCGTCCGATCGTCGTCGGCGGGACCGGCCTCTTCTTCCGCGCCCTGACCGAAGGCCTGGCCGACATTCCGCCGACCCCACCGGAGGTTCGAGCGGAGGCGCTCGCACGTGTCGCGGTCGAGGGGGCGGACAGCCTCGCGGCGGAGCTAGCATCGGAGGTGCGCGCGGACCTGGACCTGGCCAACCCGATGCGCGTCATGCGGGCATGGGAAGTCGCGCGCCACACGGGGCGTTCGATCCGCGACTGGCAGGCGGAAACGCCGCCGCCGATCCTCCCGCTCGATGCCGTCACGCCGCTGGTGATCGACGCGCCGAGGGACTGGCTCGACCCCCGCATCGAACGGCGGTTCGATGGGATGCTCGAGGAGGGCCTCCTCGACGAGGTCCGCGCCCTCCTGCCCCGCTGGGACGAGGCGTCGAACGCTGCACGGGCGATCGGCGGACCCGAACTCATATCCCATCTGCGGGGCGAGGCGACTTTGGCGGAGGCGCGCCTTGCCGCGATCACCTCGACCCGGCGGTACGCCAAGCGGCAGAGGACCTGGTTCCGGGCGCGCATGTCGGCCTGGACGCGGGTCGATGTCACGGCGTTCTGAGGCCGGCTTGGGAGGACTCCCCCATGTCTTGAGGGAACCTTCACCGGGGGGCGTCACGTTGTCCGACGAAGCCTCCAACATTGGATGACCCGAATGGCCGATCTCAGCTGGACGATCCCTGTCATGCGCGCGGGCTACGCGGGGCGCGGCGTGACCTATCTCGCCGTCGCGGGCCTCTCCCTCTGGGCGATCTGGCGAGGCGGCGAAGCCAAGGGGACATCCGGTGCGCTCGAATCCCTGTCCGGCAGTACCTGGGGCGTCGTGGTCCTCTGGCTCATCGCGATCGGCCTTCTCGCCTATGCCGTATGGCGGGGCATCGACGCCGCCGAGGATCTGGAGGATTACGGAACGGAGCCGAAGGGCATCGGGGCGCGGGTCGGCATGATCGCGACCGGCCTGATCCACGGTGCCCTCGGGGCGCTGGCCCTTTCCCTCGCGCTCGGTCTCGGCCTGTCGTCGGGAGACGGTGGCGGCGGCGGCATCCCCGGCCTCGTCGGCACAGTGCTCGGCTGGCCCGGAGGAGCGTGGATCATCGGTCTGGGCGGCCTGGTGACGATCGGCGCGGGCCTTTACTATGTCATAAAGGGCTGGAAGGCGAAGTACCGCGAGAAGCTGTCCGCCAACCGGTTCACCACCAACTGGGACTGGGCGCTGCGCGCCGGCGTCATGGCGCAGGGAGTCCTCGTCACCATCGTCGGCGGCTTCCTCGTGGCCGCGGGTCTGAACGGCAACCCGGAGCAGGCGGGCGGCTTGGGCAAGGCTTTCGACTGGCTCTCCTCGCAGCCGTTCGGCCAGTTCCTCGTCGTGGCAGTCTGCATCGGGCTGCTGGGGTTCGCCTTCTTCTGCTTCGTGAACGCCGCCTACCGGATCATCCCGCGGGTCAACGGGTCCGGTGCGAGCACGCTTGCGAACCGCATGAAGGCCAAGCTGAGCTGAGATGGCGATATGAAGGACTGGGGCGCATGGCGGCCGAACGCGGCATTGCCGCGGCCTTCGCCCAGGGGCATGCTTCGGAGCATCGTTTCAACCCGAAGAAGGATGTCTCCATGGTTCGCCCCGCCCGCACCTTCGCCCTGTCGCACACCCTGTCACGCCGCGCCCTGATCGCCGGCACGGCCGCCGCCGCAACCCTTGGCGTCCTGCCCGGATCCGCCCCCGCGCAGGAGGCCCGGGCCGGCACGACCCGCGTCCTGTCGATTGCCGACCTGCATTCCGCCTACGGCCGCTTGCCACAGCTGCTGTCGCTGATGCGGGCGCGGGCGCGGGCGGCCGAAGCGGAAGACGTGCTGATCGTGATCAACGGCGATCTGTTCGAGCTGGCCAATCCCGTCGCCACCCGCAGCCGTGGTGCGGCCGATCTGGCCTTCCTCTCGGCCCTGAACGGGATTGCCCCGGTGATCGTCAACATCGGCAATCACGAGCCCGACTTCGTGGACGACATGGCCGAGGCCATCGCGCTGATCGAAGGAGCCGGAGCGACCGCGATCTCCAATATCGTCGATCCGCGCACGGGACGGCTCTACGCCCCCGTTCTCACCCGCGCACGGATCGCGGGCGCCGATACCGTCGTCGCAGGCATCGCGACCGACAATCTCTTCACCTATCCCGAGGCGATCCGACCGCAGTTGGCCGTGCCGGCACCCGTGGATTACGCAGAGGCGCTCATCGGTCGGCTGTCGGGTGGCCCGATGCTCCTGCTGACCCATGCCGGGGTGGTCGCCGACAAGGCGATCCTGCCGCTCCTGCCCGAAGGATCCATCGCGGTGGGCGGACACGACCATCTGACGCTCACGGACGAGGGCGCGCGCACCTATGTCCACGGCGGTGCCTGGGGGCGGTTGCTCACGCAGATCGACGTCACCGCCGGCGCGGCCGGCCTCGACGTCACCGTGATGCAGGCCGACGTCACAACCGATGCGCCGGGCGATACCGCGCTGGCCGACCTGATCGCGGCACTGGAGGCGGAGCATCTGACGACCGAGGACCTCGCCCCAGTCGGCATCAGCGCGCGGGCGATGGACCTCAAGGAGGCTATCTTGTTCGCAACCGAAGCCGTGCGCGCGGCCACCGGCGCGGACATCGCCGTGCTCGGCCATACCACCTTCGGCACCGGCCTGCCCCAGGGCCCCGTGCGCAAGTACGACTTCGACGCCTACATCCGGTTCGACGGCGATATCCAGACGGCTGAGGTGGACGGCACCACGCTGCGCGTCATTCTCGAGATGGCGAACCAGGACGAGGCCACCAGCCTCGACGCGCGCACCGGCGACTACGTCCATGCCGCCGACATCGAGATCGACGATGCGGCGACCTATGTCCTCGCCACAAACGGCTGGACGGCCATGAACCAGGTTCGCTACCTCGGAACCGATACGCTGGAGTTCGTGCCGGTTGCGGGCCTGGCCCTGAAATCGACCGTGATCGGCGCCTTGGGGTAGACCCTCCGACCCATCAGGTGGCGTCGACCCGGCCCCCATCGTCCGGAGCGCAGACCGGCCTGGCGATGACCCAACGACTGCGGCGCGTGTTTTCTGTGGACGACGGCTCTCGCCCGGACGGTTTCGATCCACGTCTTCCGGTCACACCTGCGCCGTTACAGTTCCAATAAACCAGACCATGGTGGCGAAGTTCCCCGTGTTCCATCGACACATCCGACTGTCATCGAGGGTGTCCCCCCGCCGATAACGAGGCCCATAGGCTGCATACGTCGGGGATCGGATCGCTGCGTTGGTCCGCGTCGGGCGCGACGTCGGAAGCCTGCCCGGGAGTTCGAACTGCCAGCATCACGGGTGAGGCCGGATCGGCCGGGATTGCCGGCGGTGCATGGGAGAATCGTCCACCCGCTCTTGAGCGCCTGGAACTGGGACGCCCGCGCGAGCGGAACCGGAAGTCGCACTAAGGTGCAATTCCTTCGCGGGTGGTGGCCGGCCCGACGGTCCAACGGGGCCTCGACTGGCCCGTCCCACCTTGGTTCGCCATGGAAAAGCCTGGCTCGCCCGGGTCGTCGGGATCAAGACCGCGGTACACCCGACGGGCAGGGTCCCCATGGTCCGCGATGTCCTAGGAGGTCAGGCCGGTTCCCCCGTTCGGATGACGGCACCAACGTCGGTCACAAGCGAGTCCAACGGCCGATGAGAGACGGCAGCCTTGACGGGCGTCAGTCGCCGGAAGGGGACTCGACCGACGTTCCGCGACGACCGGGTTCGGCCCACGAACGATCCGATGGATCGGAACGTCCGGGCAGGCTTATGGAACATGCGCCGGTTGGCAGACACCATATATGCGCCGACGCGGGCGGACGTACTCTACCTGTCGGCCATGCCCGATGCCACGCTGGGGCGGGTCGAGGGTTTATGGATGGGGTATGATTCCTAAGCGGCATTCGACATCGCATTGTTCAATGTCCCCTTTTGGGACTACCGCCATACGATGCCCTGCCCAGTGCCGAAAGGGGACTGCCGCAAGGAGGATGCCGGGAGGGGGATTGAAGAACGCTACCTGCCAGAGCCTCTTCGCCACGCTCGAACGCGGCTCGTTCGACCAACGCGAGTTCCGCACCAGGGCGGAGGCCCGAATGGCCTGCTCCGGGTCCATCGACGGCCGGGGCAACCCGGGCCGCCGCACTCCAGCCCGCGACGGCAAGCCCCCCGTAAGGTTCGAAGGGAGCGCGCGAGCAGCTCCGTGCCGCCGATGGTAAACCCCTTTTGGGACTGATGGAAAAGCCGACTGCGCCGCACGGCTTCGAGCTTGCGATCGAGGAAAAGCAGGGAGCGCGGATGTCTGATCCGTCAAGCGGCAGGGTGTCGCGCGACGACGCCCGTACAATCCCTCTATCGATCGCTCTTGTGTCGAGCGGCACCTGGCCGACCTCTGCTGCTCGGGAGCGCGTCAGGATCGCATCAGCATTGACGGAGGGTTCAAGTTGCGCGCGGCTTGTCTGCGCGGCACTATGCCGAACGTCTCGAGATCGATCGGCAAGACCACTGGAGATGAATCGACGGCGACCGCTGGCCCGGCCACGTGAATGAATGGGCCGGGGGCAACAATCGTCCTGCCAGAGGGCGGCGTCTGCATGTCGGGTGCCCTGCGCGACCCGTTCAGGTCTCCGCCACGGACGATCGCTCCGGCCATCCCCCGTGGAGCGGCGACGATGCATACGATCTCCTGCCGACCATCGTCGCGACCCGAAGATGGGTGCAGTCCGCGTGTGGTCAGGCCGCCGGACAATCCACCGATCCTGGTCAAAGGCACCCATCACGGCTCCGACGTCCAACGCGTGCGGCAGGATGCCGGCCGCTGCGATTCACCCGGGCAGTTGGATCGCGTCGCCATGGTCGTCGACCGAAGGGATAGTCGGATCGGCCAGCGAGAGCGACGATCCCGGCTGCCTCCCCGAATTGAACCAACGGAACGGTGGACGGGGTCCGGCCGCCCTCGTCGGCTTCGCCCCACTGGCCCCGTCGGGGAGACATCTTGCAGATCCGGCGGTGTCGGGGGAGATCCCCCACCGCGGCTCCGAGGGCCCGCCGCACCTGCCGGTCCACTCCCGGGCCGTGCCATGGGATGCCCTGCCGGGCAGTGGGCGGCACCGGGCGGCGCGTTCGGCGCAGGATCCACCCCCACCGCCCGACAGGCGGTTGCAGGGCGATCCCCGGACATCGGAGGTCGCGTGGAACGGGGTCGCCTAAAGTCGCACACGCGCGGCCGAGCGCCGCGATCTCACGATCGCAACACCTCCGCGTCTGTCCTCCTGCGATCGGACGTCGACAGGCCCTGCATCTTCCGGGCTGGGCACCGCTCCTGCGGCATGGTCGCGAGGGCTCTGTCATCCAACGGCGAAGGCGGGATCCGCCCATCTCACGATACGCCATTGCCTCGTGGGGGCGCGTCGTATCGCGCCGTCGGGCCACGGATCGGACGGCGGGCGGGTCTTCTCGCGCAGATGCATGCGCCATCGGATATCGCGGCGCGATGCCCCCCGGCCGGACCACGCCCCTGCGGAACCATCACCCGGCATGCCCGATCCGGCGCGTGGACCCGGAGTCCGGCTATCCGATTTGCCGCCTGCGGCCCTGTCTCGATCCAGCATCCTCAAGATACGCCCCGTCGCGTCGCCGGAATCCTGCCAGTCCGGGAAGCCGGGACAGCCGTCGTCCAATGCAGGATCTTGATTATGCTCCAGCATATGATCGCATCCCTCGCGCGTCGCGTGCGGGGGGATTTCGGTCGTCACGCTGCCTGCCATGACGTCGATTACCCTGCCAGGTGGATCGGTGGCGATCCCCCGAGGGTTCCGGCTGCATTGCGACGACCTGTTTCTGACCCGCGGTCGGATCACCGTGCTTCCACAGGTTCGCGAGGGGGATCCTGCGATTTCGTATCGGGCACGGACGCACCGCGTACTCCCTCGTGGCATGCCGCAATCCATTCGGTCATCTCCGGACATTCAATAGCCGGTTCCGAAAGACGGCGCCGAGGGTGCGATGTTCCAAACTGCCGCGAACCTGCTAACGGCGGGGCATGAGCATCGTCCTCGTCACCGCCATCATCGCCTCGCTCTTCCTCGTCATCGGCGCGGCGGAGCCGCTGGCGGCCCGTCTGCGGCTCCCCTACAGCGTGATCCTCGCGCTCCTCGGCATCCTGATCGGGGCGGGCGCGATCTTCTTCCTGCGCACGGAGCTCACGGACGCGCTCAACCCGATCGCCGAAGCGATCCTGGCCCTGCCGATACGATCGAACGTCTTTCTGTATGTCTTCCTTCCGACGCTGTTGTTCCAGGTCACGCTGGGCATGAACCTGCGCCGGATGCTCGACGATTGGGTGCCGATCCTGGTGCTCGCGGTCGTCGCGGTGGTCGTGGCCACGCTCACCGTCGGATTCGCGCTCTCCTGGGCCAGCACGCTGCCGCTCGCGGCGTGCCTGCTCATCGGGGCGATCGTCTCGACCACGGACCCTTCGGCCGTGGTCTCGATCTTCCGGTCGATCTCGGCACCGCAGCGGCTGGCGCGCATCATCGAGGGCGAGAGCCTCCTGAACGACGCCGCCGCGATCGCGCTCTTCGGCCTCTTCATGGGCTACGTGATGCTGGGCGTCCCCGATCCCGAGGTCGGTGCCGCCCTCGCTCGGTTCCCCGTGCTGATCGTCGGGGGTGCCGTCGCGGGCTGGCTCGCGGCGCAGGCCGCCGTCTGGATCATGTCGGCATTCTCACGCCATGAGCTGGCGGTCATATCGATATCCGTGGCACTTCCATACCTCGCCTACATCGGCGCGGAGCAACTGGTCGGCGCCTCCGGCGTGATCGCCGTCGTGGCCGCCGGGCTGACGCTGAACCTCGCGGGGCCGGGCCGTCTGCCGCCGCAGGCCTGGGCGAACCTCCGGGAGGTCTGGGACCTGCTGGCGCACTGGTCGGGCGCGCTGATCTTCATCCTCGCCGCCCTGCTGATCCCGCGCCTGCTGGAGGATGTCCGCATCGGCGACTTTGCCCTGATCGGCGTGGTCATCGTGGCCGCCGTCGCGGCCCGCGCGATGATCCTGTTCGGCCTGCTGCCGCTGCTTACCCTCATCCGCGTGTCGCCGAACGTAGAGCGTCCCTACCGCACGGCGATCCTCTGGGGCGGGCTGCGCGGCGCGGTCACGCTCGCGCTGGCGCTTGCCGTGACCGAAAGTGTCCGCGTACCCCTCGAGACGAAACGGCTGGTCGGCATTCTCGCCACCGGGTTCACGCTCTTCACGCTGATCGTCCAGGGAACGACGCTCCGATCCGTCATCGGATGGCTCGGGCTCGACCGGCTCTCGCCGATCGACGAGGCGATGTCCCGGCAGGTCGTCGCCGTGGCGCTGCAGACCGTGCGCGAGGATGTGGCGCGCACCACCGATGACTACGCCCTGACGCACGACATCGTCCGCACGGAGGCCAAGGCGTTCGGGGAGCGGCTCGACGCGGCGGTGACGTCCGCCGAGGAGAGCGAAGACATCCTCGACCGCGACCGGATCACGCTGGGTCTGATCGCGCTGGCCGGGTTCGAGCGCGACACGATCCTGGAGCGCGTGCGCGAGCGGACGATTTCGGCCCGGATGGCGGAGCAGGTCCTGTCGGACGCCGACCGGCTGATCGAGAGCACCCGTGCGGGCGGGCGCAGCGGGTATCGTCGCGCGGCCCGCCGGTCCGTCGCCTACGGCACGGCGTTCCGTGCGGCGGTGATCCTGCACGGCCGGCTCGGCCTGTCGGCCCCCCTCGCGCGGATGACCGCCGACCGCTTCGAACGCCTGCTGTCGCAGCGATTGATCCTGCGCGATCTGGACGCGTTCATCGACAGCCGGATCCGCCGCATCCACGGCCGTCGCGTCGCCGATCTGCTGCACGAGCTGCTTGCCCGCCGGACAGAAAGCGTCGAGACGGCACTGGAGGGCCTTCGGCTCCAGTATCCGGGCTATGCCGAGGAACTGGAACGCCGCTTCATTCGCCGCACGGCCCTTCGCCTGGAGGAACGCGAATACACCGCCATCCGGGAAGACGGCCTGATCGGCGCGGAGGTCCACACTACCCTGATGCAGGGTCTGACTGCGCGTCGGGCCGCGGCGGAAGCGCGCCCGCATCTGGACGTGGCCGTGCAGTGGACCCAGCTCGTCCGGCAATTTCCCCTCTTCGCGGACCTCGGCGAAGAGGCACTCGAAGAGTTCGGAAGGTCGCTGACGACGAAGTACGTGGACGCCGGCCGGGTCGTCGTGGGGAAGGAAGGAGCGGCCCATCGTGTCTTCTTCATCGCCTCGGGGGCGGTCGAGCTGGAAAGCGCGGGGCAGACCTGGCGGTTGGGACGGGGCGAGATGTTCGGTCAGATCGCGCTCCTGGCGCGAAAGGCACCCCGGATCGAGGTGACGGCGATCTCCCCTTCGACCCTCCTCGTCCTCGACGACGCACGGTTCCGCTCCCTCCTCGCGCGCAGCCCGGTGATCCGCGACGCCGTTCGTGCGAGTGCCGAACGCCGCGGCATCGATCCCGAGACGCTCCTGCGACCCGGGCTCACGGAATGAAGTCCCCCTGTCGGCTTGCCCAGGGTCGAGCCCCTGGACCGGAGGGATGCGGTGAGGGGTGCGCATGGATCGGATGCGATGAGCCACGCCCGGGGCAGGCGTCCGGATCGAGATCATGTCCGGGCGTTCGACCGACCGGCGGGACGGGACCGCGGTATGATGGGCCCGTCGCCGCGTTCCTTCCCCGCGCCCGCCATTATGGCCATCTCGGTCCCTTGGCGGCGGGCCCGGGGTCTGTCCCCCTCGCCCGACGTACGACATCCGCATCGAGGCCGAGCCTCACCCCCAGGGCGTTACGAGATACTTCTCGCCCGTCCTCATCGCACGATAACCGGTCACCGCCTCCCTGGTCAGCATCCCGTCGAGATCGACACGCCTGCTGTAACTGCTGGCGAAGGTCGTCGTGAGAGTGTCGAGCACGCGTTTGCGCATTCGGCCGACGGTTTCGCGTCCCGCCGATTGGAGGAACGGAAACAGCAGCCACCCGGAAAGCGTCCAGCCGAAGCCGTAGCTCGGAGACAACGTCGTTTTGCCCGTATCCAGACGCCCGTAGATGAACATGCGTTTGGGCTGGCTCGACCCGTAACGGGAATATTCCGTCATCTTGCCGACCGCGACCTGCTCCATCGCCTTGAAGACATGGTCGACCATCTGTCCGCCACCGATCGGGTCGAACCCGTAGAATGCGCCGGTGTCCTCGATCGCCGAGCTCAACCGTTGCATGAAATCGTCGTCCGACGAGTCCACGACATGCGTGGCCCCGAGTTCAGAGAGCAAGTCGACCTGACTTTCCCTCCGGACGATGTTCACCAGGCCGATGCCGTCCTCGCGGCAGATGCGGGTCAGCATCTGTCCCAGGTTCGATGCCCCGACCGTGTGCAGGATCGCGCCCTGCCCGTCCATCCGGGCCGTCTCGACGAACCCCAGAGCGGTCATGGGGTTCACGAAGGCGCTTGCGCCGTCCTGTGCCGAATGGTCGCCCAACGCCAGGCACATGGCGGCATCTGCGATGCAGTACTGGCTGTAGGCATTGCCCGGGACGCAGGAGACGCGTTGCCCGACGAGTGCCTTGGCACTGTCACCGTCTCCGGCTGCGACGACCAGGCCTGCACCTTCGTTTCCGGCAGGCAGTTTGATCCCGTGGCGCGATTTCGACGCGGCGTTGAACGGCTCGGGGACAGTCGCGACGAATTTGCCCTGCGAGTAGCTGGCAGTCTCCATATCGGCTGCACCGACCAGAATGGCGAGGTCCGAAGGATTGATCGGTGCTGCTTCCATCTTGACGAGCACCTGATTGCCGGTCGGATCCGGAAACGTCACGTCTTCGATCGCAACGCTCAGAGTTCCGTCCGCTTCCAGAGTCGTGAAGAGTTGTCTGCCGGTGGTCGCCATGTTGAGTCCCCTTCGGTTCGTTCATCATTGGAAGCATCAGGTGAAACCGGATCTGTCAGTTGAATCCTAATGGGATTCCCAGCGCGCTGACAGAGGGCACCTGACGACGCCGGGGACGAACGGCGGCGGCCCGGGATCAGGACCGGCCGGTCCTCCCTCCCGTTGGCAGCCCGGCGTCGATACCGACCAACTCCCGATTTTGGCCAAGGCCAAGCCCAGATACTCTTCACGCCCCGGTCGCCTGCCCCGAAGATTCCGGTGAAGCAGGCCCATTTCACGCAAGGGGCTAGGTTCGATCCATCCCCGGCGTTGACATTGCATGTCTCGGTTCCGAACGGATCTTCGCGGCATTGCTCGGTGGTCCCGGTACCTGCGGTCCGAAGGGTTAGCCGCTGAATCCGGCAAACCGATCGACCAGGGAAGAACCGGTCCGCAGGTGATCTTCGGCTCCGGCCCGAAACCGGTCGGTTTCCAGTATCGCATGACACCGGTCACCCGATCCTCGTTGTCGTTCAGACCAGCCAACTCTATGTGCCGTTCGATGAGATTGTCAGACCTTATCTTCCGCCCGTTCGAGGACCTCGTCCGCCCCTTCGACCTCCCGCTGCGCGGCATGCCCGATACCGGGGTCTGGAGCCTCGTCTGGCACTTCGCGCAGTTCTTCCGCGGTGTCCTGACAGCAGTTGCCGGGTTGTCGGTAGTCTCGGCGGGCATCGGACTGGCGATGGTCTGGGCACTCGCTTTCGTGGTCGACGGCGTCACGGCGCAAGGTGCGGCGACCTTCGTGACGACGGAAACCTGGACACTGGTCGCATTGGTCGTCCTTTTCGCCGTCGTCGACCCGATCGTGACCTTCGTACGCGGGGCCTTCATGGCCCAGACGGTTCAGGTTCTGTTGCCCGCGGCGATGCAGTGGCAGTCCCACAAGGCGGTCGAGGGTCAGGACGTCGCCTTCTTCGAGGATGTGTTCGCCGGTCAGGTCGCGAGCCGTATCGGGCAGGTCACCGGCGCCGTGCAGCGGTCGTTGATGATCGCCATGCAGATGGTGCCGCGCGTCATAATCTCCTTTGGCGGCGCGGCGGTGCTCCTGGCGGCTCTGTCGCCGATGATGGCCTTGCCGGTCGTGGTCTGGATCGCGCTCAACATCGTGCTGGCCTGGTTCGCGATCCCGGTCTACGCCGCGCGGTCCCGCAAGGTGGCGGCGGCCACCAGCCGGGCCACGGGTGCGATGACGGACGTCTATTCGAATATCGCGATGGTCAAGCTCTTCGCGGCCGAGGACAGCGAGGCGGGTGCGATCCGGCAGGTCATAGGCGAGACCATCGACACCCAGCATCGCGAGAACCGCGCCTATGTCTCGACGGATGCGCTGGTGCACCTGCTGAACGTGTCGCTGGTCGTTTCGATCTTCGCCATCGGTCTGTGGGGTCTGGTCGCCGGTTTCGTCAGTCTCGGCGACTTCGTGGCGGCGGTCGCGATCTCGCGGACCCTTTCGGCCTCGTCCGGAATGTTCATCGGATTGGGTCAGTCGATCAGCCGCGCCTACGGCACGATCGCGGATGCGATGCCGATCCTGACCACACCGCCGACGCTGATCGACGCTCCGGGTGCCCGCGATCTCGATCTGACCGCGGGGCGGATCGAGTTCGACAAGGTGACCTTCGGGTATGGGAGTGCGGATACGGTCGTGCGGGATCTGTCGTTCGAAGTCGCTGCCGGCGAGAGGGTCGCGCTGGTCGGCTTGTCCGGTGCCGGGAAGTCGACCCTCGTGGCGCTTCTGATGCGCCTGCGCGATGTCGATGCGGGCCGGGTCATGGTCGACGGTCAGAACGTCCGCACTGTCACGCAGGCCTCCCTCCGGGGACAGATCGGTGTCGTGACGCAGGATGTCGGCCTGCTGCATCGATCCATCCGCGACAACATCCGCTACGGCCGCCCGGACGCAACGGACGCCGAGGTCGAGGCCGCAGCCGAAGCCGCGGAAGCGATGGATTTCGTTCGCAATCTGCGTGACGACAAGGGCCGCGTGGGTCTCGACGCATTCGTCGGCGATCGCGGCATCAAACTGTCCGGCGGACAGCGTCAGAGGATCACCATAGCACGCGCCCTGCTCAAGGACGCGCCGATCCTGGTTCTGGACGAGGCCACCAGCGCGCTCGACAGCGAGGCGGAAGCTGCGATCCAGGAGAACCTGGACCGGTTGATGGCCGGGAAGACGACGCTCGCCATCGCACACCGCCTGTCTACCATCGCGGCCATGGACCGTATCGTGGTCATGGACGCAGGTCACATCGTCGAACAGGGCACGCATGACGACCTGCTTGCACGGGACGGCCTCTACGCCCGCCTCTGGTCCCGGCAGTCGGGCGGGTTCCTGACGCGGCGGGCGGTGGCAGCTTCGGCGTGATATCAT
>CAVWRZ010000003.1:0-209812 GCA_963757495.1 uncultured Alphaproteobacteria bacterium | reverse complement strand
TGAGCGCATGTGTCAGTGACGTCCCAGATACCTCGAGATCGTTCTGTTGAGACATCGGTCGTTGAATGGATCGAACATGGCAATACTCAGCTAAACATCGCGGATGCGTGCAGCCAAATGTTTCGGAGCAGCACGATCGCCTCGACCGGAAGTGGGTATCGTCCAGGAGCTCGCAGGCTGTGCGAAAGATGCGCGAGCGCCGGCATCCTACGTGATCTCAGGCGCTTCATTGGATTAAGTCGACCCTCAGCGCGAAGAATGCTGCCGCCGCGAGCGCCAATGTCTGGTATGACGGATGGGTAGTGTGGTCGAGTATCGAGTTGGAGCTGACGGGAAGTGACGAGATCGTCGAACATGGACACTGGCTTGTCCCCCTATCTCGCGGCGATTCCTGCGGTGGTCCTGCTGTCGATCTATGCCATCGTAAACGGCGTTCCCTTCGTTTATCCAGATGCGTTCGTCTATATCGCCTATGGAGATACCGCATGGCAGAGGGTGGGCACACTTCTCGAGGGGTGGTTCGGCAACGCCACCGTCCCGGCGGGGGGAGGGCCACCCGCATTCGGGACGGAAGGAGCATCCCTGCTACCGGACGAGCCCTGGTCCCCGCTTGCCGGCCGGTCGATCTTCTATAGTGTCTTCGTAACGATCCCCGGACCATTCCTGCGACCATGGACCGGAATCCTTCTTCAAGGATACTGCGTTGCCCTTGCGATCGCCTTCTTCTGGCGGGCGGTGGTGGGAAGGATCGACGCGATCTACTTCGTGGCAATCGCCGTACTCGGCCTTCTCACCACCCTGGGAATGTTCTCCCCCCTCGCGATGCCCGATGTATGGGCAGGGGTGGGGATCCTGTCGTTGGCCATCCTGCTGACGGCGAGCCCCCGGATCGGTCGCTTCGATGCAGTGGTCCTCTGGACTTTCGCCGTATTCGCCGCGCTGTCCCATTCGTCCCATCTTGCGGTCCTCGCGGTGGTGGCCCTCCTGTGTGTCACAGGACGACTTACGGGCATCAATTCGCTGCCCTGGACATGGGTCGGGACGTTATGCGGCTCTGTCGCGGTCGTCCTGGCCCTCGGGTCGGCATCGAACGCCATCATCGAAAGGGCCGCCGGCGCACCTCTCGTGCGTTTGCCGCATCTCACCGCACATCTCGTCGACGACGGGCCGGGCATCCCTTTCATCCGAGACGAATGCCCTGGTGCAGATTTCGCGGTATGCGATCTCGCCGATGACCTTCCCGTCGAATGGCGACGGTTCCTCTTCGTGACATCGACGACGACGGAAGCATTGGAACGGAGTCTCGCGGCACAGGATACCCGCTTCGCGCTCGCCACTATCAGACATGATCCGATCGGCGTACTGAACTTCGCGCTGCACGGCGCAATTCGACAGACCACGATGTTCGATCTGGAGTCCGTCCCGATCAGGGGCGACATCGGAGAGAGCGGCGTCGTGCGCAAGTCGAACGATCAGATGGCGGTGGCTGTGAGGATGGGGCGGCTGTTCGAGGAAGGCTGGCTGTATCAGGCGATCTCCGTGACCAATATGGTCTTGCTGATCGGCTCCGCTATCGGGCTGGCTGCGATGGCGTGCCGGCGCGGCGGTGAGGAACCGTTGCGCGGCCGGGGTGATCTCGTCCTCTTCGTTGTCTGCGGTATGCTTCTCAACGCCGCCATCTGCGGCATTCTCGCCTCGCCCTATGATCGGTTTCAAGCCCGGGTGATCTGGCTCCTCCCCCTCGTCGCGCTGGCCCTGTCCGCAGTAAGGTCTCGCGAAGGCAACGAAAATGACCTTGAATAGTCTCGAACAAGGACGATACTACCCTTCGAGGAAGTGCCTGTGTCTCTTAATGATTATTCAGATCATGTCATGCCGTCCGAGCGCGGCGGGCCTGCGGACTATATCCGGCTGGCGCGTCTGGACCATTTCACGAAACATGTCTTCATCGTACCCGGTATCGTGCTGGCGCTGCTGCTGCGCCCTGACGTGGCCCGGTTCGACATCGCGGCGATCGTCGTCGGTCTCGCCGCAGCCATCGCGCTGGCTTCCGCAAACTACGTGATCAACGAGTGGCTCGACCGGGAGTTCGACCGCTACCACCCCGAGAAATCGCAGCGTGCTGCCGTTCGGAAGATCCTCTCGCCGCGGCTGGTCTATCTCGAATATGTGGCCCTCGTCATCATTGGGCTGACGCTGGCCTGGATCGTAAACGCAACGTTCTTCTGGATCGCCGTATTGTTCCTCGTGTCGGGGCTCACGTACAACGTGATGCCCCTGCGTACCAAGGATGTCGTGTTCCTCGACGTTCTGACGGAATCGATCAACAACCCGCTCAGGCTGATGCTGGGGTGGGCAATGGTCGATCCGACGACCCTGCCGCCGGTGAGTGTCCTGCTGTCCTACTGGTTCGGCGGAGCGTTCCTGATGAATGCCAAGCGGCTGGCGGAGTTCCGCGATATCGTCGCCGAACAGGGACAGGAACTCCTGGGGCTCTACCGGCGCTCCTTTCGCGCCTATACCGAACGCCGGCTGCTCGTGGCATTGCTTCTCTACGCGCTGTTCTCGATCTTCTTTCTCGCCGTCTTCCTTGTCAAGTACAGGGTAGAGTACGTGCTGATCTTTCCATCCCTGTCGTTCCTGTTCGCCGAATATTTCATTCTCGCGCTGAAGGAGGATTCGGTCGCCCGCAGGCCCGAACATCTGTTCAAGGCGCGGCGGATGATGGGGTTCGTCGCGGTCACGACAGGGCTGTTCGTCGTCGCGTCGCTCATCAACATTCCCATGCTGGGATTGTTGACGGACCAGCACTTTATCACCTTGCCCGTACGCGATGTCCTGCAATGACCGAGGCCTTCCTCGCATCGCGTCTCGAAGGTCGGCGTCTGGTCGTCTTCGACGTCGACGGGACGCTCTACGACCAGCGCAAGGTGCGAAGATCGATGGCGGCCCTATTGATGCGACATCTGCTCGGCACGGGAAAGATCTCGACGGTGCGGACACTGCGCGCGTATCGCCGTGCGAGGGAGGCCACGGCGGATGCGGAGGACGGCGACTTCGAAGCCACGGCGCTGGCGTCCGCGGCCCGCGACGGGGGCATCACCGAAGACCGGGCTCGGACGGTGGTGGAGGAATGGATGCATCGTCGACCCCTCCCGCTGATTTCGCGTCATCGCTATCCGGGCGTGGCGGAACTCTTCGCCGAGCTTCGGAGGCGCGGGACGGTGGTGGGCGTTCTGTCCGACTATCCGGCCTGGGCAAAGCTTCGTGCCATGGAACTCGAGCCGGACCTCGTGGCCGCCGCCGGCGATCCGGGCATCGAGTTTCAGAAGCCGCATCCAGCTGGGCTGGCGCATCTGATGGGACACGTCGGCGTGCTGCCGGCACAGACATTGCTCATCGGTGACCGCCTCGATCGCGATGGGGCCGCGGCGCGGCGATGCGGAGTGGACGTCCTCATACGATCCGACAAGAGGATCGGAGCGGATGTCTTCCGCTCGTTCGACGCATTCGGCATCGCCCGATCGAAGGCAGCCTGATGTCGAGGACGGGTTTCGAGCGGTTCCTGAAGTCGGACGGTCTGGCGGGCCGCCTGTCCCGCTATCTCGTCGTCGGCGGTTTGGCGGCGATCGTCGATCTGGGAGGATTCATCCTCCTGTCGAAGTTCGGCGTGGGCATTCTCGTTGCGGCGACGGGTAGTTTCGGGCTGGCCATGATCTTAAACTTCCTGGTTAGTGCCGCGTTCGTCTTCCGAACCGCCCCCAGCTTGCGACGCTTCGGCAAGTTCCTCGCGTCGCAGATGGCGGGACTGACCGTGAACGCAGTGACGACGGTGCTGATGTCGCTATTCGTTTCGCCCATACTGGCCAAGGTGATCGGGATCGGCGCAGCGTTCCTCGTGAACTTCACTCTGAGCAATACCATTGTCTTCGCACGAACGGGAACCGACGGAGGCCCCCTCCACAGGGAGAGCCCAGGAACCCCTCGGTAAGCTTCTGCCGATCGGCAATCGTTCGAACTGGACCTCGGACGTTTCACGGCAGAAGAGCTTCGTGAAATTGGGCCGGCGAAGCCCGAAACGCCTCCTGCCCGGAGGTCGTTCACGCTCGAAGACCTTCTGTCCGATCAGGCTCTCCGCATCGTTTCGAAGGTACGTTTCATGAAAGCTGCTCTTTTCGCGGAATCATGGTATGATCAGTTGGGGCGAAGCCCTGCCCGGCATCCTTTTGAGAGGCCTAACATGCGCATCACATCGTCCTTCAACCTCATGCTCAGGCGCTCGCTACGCGCCCTCCCGGTCGCTGTGTTGGCGGCCCTGCCCGCTCAGGCGGCGACGTTCACCTACGATGCCGTCATCGCGTCGGTACGTTCTTCCAGCGATGCGACCTACCCCGCCGTCGGCGGAGCCGCGACGGTGACGATCGACCTCGATGGGTCCGATCCGTCACTGCCCGTCTTCGATGGCATGGGGCAATCGGGACCCATCATCGCGGCCTTCGTTTCGGTACCGGGCTTCATCTTCGGTGATCTGCCTTTCGGATCGAGCGACAGCGGCTTGCAGGCCCTGAACTTGCAGCCGGACGGCTTCTTCTTTGGGAGCGCCTATGGCCCGACGAGCGTTCTGCAACCGAACGGCTCGTCGTTCTTCGACCAAGGGCTGCACAGCTTGCGGTTCACCTACGCCGGCCCGCAGGTGGTCGATCCCGACAGTCTCGACGTGGCGGGGCTGTTGGCATTGATCGGTGCGCCCGGCGCGAGCGGACTGTTTCGTTGGGAGGCCGAACAGATGGGCGGTGGCTTCGACTCCATCGACATCGCCTTCGCCGATGCAACTGCCGTAGTGCCCCTCCCGGCGACGGGCCTGCTGCTGGCGGGTGGCCTCTTGGGGTTTGGGTTGTTCCGACGACGCAGGAAGACGCAGCGCTCGGATCCCGGTCGTCTCGAATAGACGTTAGGTGTTCAGTCCCGGCATTTGGTGGATCGGATTGAGGATGAATCGATCCGGCTCTGATGTCCAGATTTTGCAGATGTGTTCGTAGGGCGTGAGGCCGCCGAGGGTCTTGAGCCTGCGGGCGAAGTTATAGGCCGCCATGAAGTCGCCAAGGTGGGTGCGCAGCTGATCGTGGCTGTCGTAATGGTAACGTCTGACGTTCAGCCGTCGCCGATCCCCCGGATCGGCTTTAGGCCTCACCCTCCTTGATCGTGCGCCTCGTCCGCTCGACCTGGCCGTTGGTCCACGGGTGGTTGGGCTTGGTCAGCCGGTGCTCGATCCCGTTGGCGTCGCAGATCATGTCGAAGCGCATGGGTCGGGAGAGGATCGTGTTCCTGTTCCGCGGCTGCTCGGCGAACTGGATGCCGTTGTCCATTGCCCGGCAGGGTATTTCCGAAGGAAATATCCCGAGAGGGGGGTGAGGATCGCATGGACCAGATACGGCACGGCCTCGAGCATGTGCTGCAGGAACTCCCACGCCGTGCGCCGGTCGGCCTTCTCGACGAGCTGGGTGACCGCAAACTTGCTGGTGCGGTCGATGCCCACGAAGAGGTAGAGCTTGCCTTCAGTAGTCTGTACCTCGGCGATGTCCCCTCTCGGCAGATTGCTTCGCAATCGCCTGTCCCGCTGCCCGGCAGGGTCATGCGAAGCATGATCCCGGGAGGGGGGCAGTGGATGTGGAAGAACCCGATCGGATAGCGCTTGAACCGTTGTCGCTTCGGTTTGTCCCCCTCGACGTCCGGCAGGCGGGAAATGCCATGTCGCTGCAGGCACCGGTGCAGCGCCGACCGCGTCAGGTGCGGGATCGACGGCTGCAGGGCGTAGAGGCAATCGTCCAGCGGCAGCAGGGTATGGCGTCGAAAGGCAACGATCGCCGCTTCCCCGGCCTCGGTCAGAACCGTCGAGCGCGGCTCTGTCGGACCGGTCTTCATATCCTCGACCGTCGCGCGCTTGCGCCACTTCGCGACCGTCTTCGGGTTGATCCCAAGTTCCTCGCTCAGCTGCGAGAGCGAAGCTTGCCCCTCTCGGGATCATGCTTCGCATGACCCTGTCGGGCAGTGGATCGCTGTATTGCAGCTCTGACGGCGTGCGTGGTCGTGGCGCTCCCGTGACGAACCTGTCCCATAATGCTTCCTTCCATTCCATCGAAAGGATCGCACCATCAAACCGTGGGATCAAACAGCCAACATTGATACCAACGTCAGCCAACTCTGCGTGGATCCGAGGCGCGCCATAGGTCTGTTTGGACATGCCGTGGATCTTGGCAATCCGTGCGCTCAGCGCCGCATCGGCGACGGCCCGGTCGGACGGCGTGCGCTGCTGCCACGCATAGAAGCCGCTACGCGACACGCCCATCAGTCTCGCCATCGTTTGCACGGGGTAAACGGCCTGACCTCTCGGGACATTGCTGCGCAATACCCTGCCGGTCGAGAGTATCGCGGTCATGAACTCGAAAACCTCGACGACGTCACGTCGTTCCGAGCGAACCATGCCGCAGCCTTTGAGAGGATATCGCGCTCCATCCGAAGCTGGCGGTTCTCACGGCGCAAGCGCGTCAGCTCCTCGCGCTCAAGGCTGGTCGGGCCGTCATCTCGGACACCGCCATTAATCCCGGCTTGCTTGATCCAGCCCGCGATGGTCGCGGCGCAGGGCTCGAACTCCCGTGCCAGGCTCTCGACGCTGCGACCTGCGCGGGCCAACGCGATGATTCGACCCCTGAAGTCCGCAGGGTACGGGTTCCTCGTTCTAGGCATGTGGACACCTTCCTATGAAAGCCGATTTGTGTCCACAGAACCGGGGGAACTCCAACTCCATGAGCGCGGCTTCACTTGATCCAGCCCGCCAGCCATCAGGGTAAGGCCCTCTTCTGTCGCACGGGCCAGGTCGAAATCGTCGTCCTGTCTGCCGATAAGGCACATTATTGGCCCGCCCGAGCATCTCGCTGGCCATGCCGAGGGTGCCGGGATCGAACTGGTCTGCCCATCCTATGGGATCGGCTTTCCCCAGAAATACGCCCATTGCATACTTCTCGAATCTTCCATCTACCCTCCGATCGAGGTCGCCATCGAAGACATCCGTCATCCACGGCGACCATGTTCCCCAGAAATCGTGAAGTGGCCCCTCCTCCGGCGGCAAAACCAGTAGGAGACCATGAATCGGACAGACGCGAGCGGATCGCCGGTACCAGACGATGCGCGCATAGGCGTTAACCGCTTTCCTGATGTCGAGAACCTCGCCGACATCGTCCCGCAGACAGCCAAGACAGACCCGAAAGTTCCCACGTAGGAGCCTCGTCCGCTCTAGGGTCTGGCCAGCAAGCAGTATGTAGTTTTCCGGGGCAACCGAGAAGCTCCGCCAGCGAGCCGATTGCAGATCACCGTTCGTGTACTGTGAGAAGGCCGTCAGTGCTTCGGAGGCCGCCGTCAGGAAAGCCGGCGTGTTTATCTGAAAGTCCCGCAAAAGATCCTGCATCGACGACAAGCCATTGGCGGCCGCCAGCCGCCATGCGTAAGACACGAGCAGTTCGTCAGCATGGAACGTCGTCTCGACCGGTAGCATCGGCAGTCCTGTTCGGAGGAGCCTCGACATTTAAGGTACCCTATTGCAAACATTCACCCTGCTCTTCATTAGACGCAAGGTCTCGAGAGTTCGCCGACTTTCAAACGAGCCTTCTGCTCTCCTAGCCGATCCAATCCGACCCTCCGGCGTCCTGAATGGGTCTCCGGTCAGACGAGGCTGCACCGATGGTCGACGTCGTTCTTGCAGATCTCGATACAAGCATTGCCCCGGTGTGTGGGTCTCACACCGGGGCAATGTTGGCTCTACTTCATCAGATAAGAGGCCCGGCGACCAAGTCTCATCTTGACAGGCTTTTCAGTCAGAATTGTGGGACTCGTGAATGATTACGGGAACCGACAAGCCAGACACCTCGCTCCGACCACCTCAGCTGCAGCCGGACGTCCCCCCGCAGGTGTTGCATTTCATGCAGGTCCCATTCCGCACCAGCGTGTAGTTGCCGCATTCGCCACAGGCCTCGCCTTCGTAGCCCTGCATCTTGGCCTTGACCCTCGCATCCATCCGCATCGCCGGAGCCGCGGCGGTTGCCGCTGCCGGACTGACCTGCAGACCCGATCCGGCAAGCTCCGCAGCCACCCTGTCGACCCCGCCGCGCAGCGCGACGAGATCGAGCGGCAGACGCTTGCGCAGATAGCCCGAGGACGTCACAGACTTGATGACTTCCAGCGATTTCGATGCGCTGGACTGGCCGACCGGAGTGACGTTGCCATCCTCGCTCACGGGGGCCTCCGCTTCGCCGATGGAGTCGAAGGTGGTCCCTTGCGGCTTCACGTGGGCGAGGTCCTCCCGGTCCAGGTAGCTCACGGCAAGCTCCCGGAAGATGTAGTCCAGCACCGATGTCGCGTTCTTGATGCTGTCGTTGCCCTGCACCATGCCGGCGGGCTCGAACTTGGTGAAGGTGAAGGCGTCGACGAACTCCTCCAGCGGCACGCCGTACTGGAGCCCGACGCTGATCGCGATGGCGAAGTTGTTCATCATCGCGCGGAAGCCGGCCCCCTCCTTGTGCATGTCGATGAAGATCTCGCCCAGGTTGCCGTCGTGGTATTCGCCGGTGCGCAGGTAGACCTTGTGCCCGCCGACCACGGCCTTCTGGGTGTAGCCCTTGCGACGTTCCGGCAGCTTCTCGCGCGCGGCCTTCATGTACTCCTTGACGATGATCTTCTCGATGATCTTCTCCGCCAGAACCTCCGCCTTGGCGTGGGGCGTTCCCGTCTCGAGGACCTCCGCCGCATCGTCGTCGTCCTCCACCAGGGAGGCGGCGAGCGGCTGGCTCAGCTTGGAGCCGTCGCGGTAGAGTGCGTTGGCCTTCACCCCGAGCGACCAGGACAGCTCGTAGGACGCCTTGCAATCCTCGATCGTGGCCCCGTTGGGCATGTTGATCGTCTTGGAGATCGCACCCGAGATGAACGACTGCGCCGCAGCCATCATGTGGATGTGGCTCTCGACCGACAGGAAGCGCTTCCCCTTCTTGCCGCAGGGGTTGGCGCAGTCGAAGACCGTCAGATGCGCGTCCTCGAGATCCGGCGCGCCTTCCAGCGTCATCGTTCCGCAGACATGGTCGTTCGCCGCCTCGATCTCGCGCTTCGAGTAGCCCAGGTGCCGCAGCAGGTCGAACGACGGGTCGTTCAACTTCGCCACAGGGATGCCCAGCGTCTGGGTGCAGAAGTCCTCTCCCAGCGTCCACTGGTTGAACACGAAGCGGATGTCGAAGGCCGAGGGCAACGCCGCCTCGATCTTGTCGAGTTCCGCCTTGGTGAACCCGTGCCCGATCAGCGAGGTGTGGTTGATGCCGGGCGCGTTTCCGAGCGACCCATGGCCGACGGCGTAGCTGATGATCTCGCCGATCTGCGCCTCCCCGTAGCCCAGCTTGCGCAGGGCGGCGGGCACGGATTGGTTGATGATCTTGAAGTAGCCGCCGCCGGCCAGCTTCTTGAACTTCACCAACGCGAAGTCCGGCTCGATGCCCGTGGTGTCACAGTCCATGACGAGACCGATGGTGCCCGTGGGCGCGAGGACGGTGGATTGCGCGTTGCGGAACCCGTGCGCCTCCCCCTGCTCCACCACGTCGTTCCAGATGCTCGCCGCCAGATCGGTCAGGCGCTTGTCCGGGCAGCCGTCGATGTCGAGCGCGACGGGCTTCACCGCCAGCTTCTCGTAGCCGTCGGTCTTGCCCAGAGCCGCCTGCCGGTGGTTGCGCATCACCCGGCTCATGTGCGCGGCGTTCCTGGCGTAGCCCGGGAACGGCCCGAGCTCGCCGGCCATCTCGGCGGAGGTCGCGTAGGACACGCCCGTCATCACCGCCGTCAACGCGCCGCAGAGCGCACGGCCCTCGCGGCTGTCGTAGCCGAGCCCCATGTTCATCAGCAGACCGCCGATGTTGGCATAGCCGAGGCCGAGCGTGCGGAAATCGTAGCTGCGCTGCGCGATCTCCCTGGAGGGGAACTGCGCCATGGCGACGCTGATCTCCAGCGTGATGGTCCAGAATCGCGCGGCGTGCATGTAGCCGTCGTGATCGAAGCTGCCGTCTTCGTTCAGGAACTTCAGCAGGTTCATCGACGCGAGGTTGCAGGCCGTGTCGTCGAGGAACATGTATTCGGAGCAAGGATTGGAGCCGCGGATCGCGCCGTCTTCGGGGCAGGTGTGCCAGTCGTTGACCGTGTCGTGGAACTGGATGCCGGGATCGGCGCAGGCCCAGGCGGCGTGGCCCACCTTGTCCCACAGATCGCGCGCCTTGACCGTCTTGGCGACCTTGCCGTCGCGCCGGTTCGTCAGTTGCCAGTCGGCATCCTTCTCGACGGCGTGCAGGAAGGCGTTCGTGACGCGCACCGAATTGTTGGAGTTCTGACCGGAGACGGAGTTGTAGGCCTCCGAATCCCAGTCGGTGTCGTAGACCGGGAACTCGATGCTGTCGTAGCCCTGCCTGGCGTATTGCAGCACGCGCAGGATGTAGGCCTCGGGGATCATGTGCTTCTTGGCCGCGCGGATCACGCCCTTGAGCGTGTCGTTCACCGCCGGATCGGTCGCGTCCTCCAGCGATCCGTCCCAGGCGCGCACCGCCTCCATCACCAGCGTCAACTGCGCCTGATGCGCCTTGCTGCCGGCGACGATGGCCGCGACCTTCTGCTCCTCGATCACCTTCCAGTCGATGAAGTCCTCGATGTCCGGGTGGTCCATGTCGACGATGACCATCTTGGCCGCGCGCCGCGTCGTGCCGCCCGACTTGATCGCGCCCGCCGCCCGGTCGCCGATCTTGAGGAAGCCCATGAGGCCCGACGACTTGCCGCCGCCCGAGAGCTTCTCGCCGGCACCGCGCAGGTGGCTGAAGTTCGTGCCCGTGCCCGAGCCGTATTTGAACAGCCGTGCCTCGCGCACCCAGAGATCCATGATGCCGCCGTCGTTCACCAGATCGTCGGCGACCGACTGGATGAAGCAGGCGTGCGGCTGCGGATGCTCGTAGGAGGACTTCGAGCGGGTCAGCTTCCCGGTCTTGAAGTCGACGTAATGGTGCCCCTGCGCCGGGCCGTCGATGCCGTAGGCCCAGTGCAGCCCGGTGTTGAACCACTGCGGCGAGTTCGGCGCGGCCATCTGGCGGGCGAGCATCACGCGCATCTCGTCGAAGTAGGTCCGCGCGTCGTCCTCGGTGGTGAAGTAGCCGCCCTTCCAGCCCCAGTAGGTCCAGGCCCCGGCCAGCCGGTCGAACACCTGCTTGGAGGAGATCTCCCCGCCGAAGCGCTCCTCCTCCGGCATCGTCGGCCAGCGCCTCCTCGTCGGGCACCGAGCGCCAGAGGAATTCGGGGACGTCCTTCTCGCGCACGGTCTTGAGAGCCGCCGGAACGCCCGCCTTGCGGAAATACTTCTGCGCGATCACGTCGGAGGCGACCTGGCTCCACCCCTTCGGGACCTCCACCGCGTCCAGCTTGAACACCGTCGTCCCGTCCGGGTTGCGGATTTCCGACGTGGTCGAGGTGAATGTGAGCGCCGCGTAGGCGTCCTGTCCGGTCGTGGTGAATTTCCGCTCGAGCCGCATGTGATCGTCCCCTGTAGAGTTCGGTTTGAGCCGATGTCGCGCCGTTCCCGTCCGCGTTCCGTCCGATGGGGACGGGTTGCGATCTCCCTTGGGGGAGCGTTGAACTGCATCGGTCTTCGTTCTCACGGCCCCAGATGTGGTATCGGACGCCGGCAGACCCACTAACTAGGCCGCCGACGGAGAGGCGGCAACGATTCGAGTGTTACCTTGACGAAGGTTGTGGGGATAACTCCGGGGATCTTTCGGGGACGGAATCGACGGCGGTCCGCACCCTCGCCTGCCGCATCCTCGCCTGCCGCATCGGCGAACGCGCCGATTGTTCGGGCGAAGCATGCCAAGATTGCAAACGTCCACCGCCTCCCCCACCCGGACCGTCAGTGGCAGAAGAGACACGGCAACGGGAATGTCGGACGAGACGTTCCGCACGGATCTTGACGGAAGCACCGGGGATCGCCGCGCGGACCGGCGATCTGGTCGGGGCGAGAAGATTCGAACTTCCGACCCCCTGTACCCAAAACAGGTGCGCTACCAGGCTGCGCCACGCCCCGACCTGCGTTGCGCATAACAGCCGTCCGATGCGGAGGAAAGGCCTAGCCGCAGGGCCAGGCCGCGAGATCCTGCGGCAGCGCCGGGCTGCGCAGCTCGTCGCCCGCGTCGATCCCCAGCCGTGCCGCCAGCCCGCCGTTGATCTCCAGCACGGTCAAGACGGGTTCGCCCGAGGGGATCGGGGTCTCGTCGCGCGGCACGGCGTTCGCATGGACCCGGACGATCGTTCCGGTGTCGTCGGCGAATATCATGTCCAGCGGAATCAGCGTGTTGCGCATCCAGAAGGAGACCGGTGCCTCGCGCGGATAGACGAACAGCATCCCCGCCATGCGCGGCATCGACTCCCGGAACATCAGGCCGCGCGAGTGTTCCTCGGGCGTGCGTGCCAGCTCGACCGAGAACCGCACCGTGCCGAAGTCGCCCCGCAGGTCGACCCGGTCCGGTGAGCACCCCTGCGCAGCGACCCCCGTCGCCGTGGCCAGTGCCAAGGCGCAGACGGCCGCCGCACGGATCAGGAGGCGCTGTAGTCCCACCGCCGCACCTCCACCGCCAGCCGTCCCCGCGTGCCCTGCGTGACGCGGACACAGAGCGCCTCCCCGGTCGAGACCTCGGCGAGGCCGAACCGGCGCAGGACCTCGACGTGCAGGAAGATGTCGTCCTCCTCCCCGAACACGTTGACGAAGCCGAACCCCTTGCCCGGGTCGAACCACTTCACCCGCGCCGGCAGGTACGGCGCATCGTCGGGTGCGTCGCGCAGATACTCGGGCACTATCCTGTCCGGATCGATCTCGGGCGGCACGATGGCAACGACCGCCACGGCCTGAAGCCCCCGCTCGGTGCGCACGTAGTCCAGAGTGATCCGCGTCCCGTCCGCGACCGAGCCCTGCCCGAACGCGCGCAGGACGTTGGCATGAAGCAGGATGTCCCGGTCGAGCCCCTCGCAGAGCACGAAGCCGAAGCCGCGCGTCGCGTCGAACCACTTCACCACACCCGTCACGCGCTCGGAGACCTCCGCCGCGTCGGGGCCGGTCGCGGGGTTGGCTCTGCCGTCCTCCGTCTTGCCGTCGGTCTCAGACATCTCGTCCTCCTGCGGTCGCCGCGCTGCCCTCGCAGTACCCGAGGGTCGCCCCCGCGTTCGGGTGGCACCGGCCGAACCGTAGCCCCGCCCCGGCGTTATTGTAACACATTCCCATCACAAGCATCATTTCCGAAGTCCCCGCGTCATCGTCAAGGATACAGCCGGTCGACGGTCCAGCCCCCGTCCATCCGCTCGAACCGGAACCGGTCGTGCAGGCGGAACGCGCCGTCCGCCCAGAGCTCGATCTCCACCGGACGGATGCGGAAGCCGCCCCAGTGCGGGGGTCGCGCCGGGCGGGGCCCCTTCGTCGCCGTGACCTGCGCCACCTTCGCCATCAGCGCAGACCGGCTCTCCAGCGGGCGGGACTGATCCGAGGCCCATGCGCCGAGCCGGGACTGGAGCGAGCGGGAGTCGTAGTAGGCATCGGCCTGCGCGTCGGACACCCTCTCGACCGGGCCGCGGACCCTCACTTGCCGGCGCAGGGACTTCCAGTGCAGCACGAAGGCCGCCTGCGGACGTTCGGCGAGTTCACGTCCCTTTCGGCCCTCGAAGTTCGTATAGAAGACGAACGCCCCCTCCATCGGGTCGGGCGCGCCCACCTCGATCTCCTTGAGAAGCACCATCCGCACGTTCGGCGCACCGGCCGCGTCGACCGTCGCAAGCGCGATGGCATTCGCATCCTCGGGCTCGCTGGCCTCCGCCTCCGAGAGCCACCGACGCGCGATGCGAACCGGGTCGTCGCCCGCGAATATGCCGTCCCGTCCGTCGTCCATTCTGGACCGCCCCCGCGCCTGCTTGCCGCATAGGGGCCTTTCGCCTAAAGCCGGGAGCAAGGCAAGTCAGGGGGGATGCATGACCGGTATCATGGCAGGCAAGCGCGGGCTCATCATGGGGCTGGCGAACGACAAGTCGATCGCCTGGGGCATCGCCAAGGCCTGCGCCGCGCAGGGGGCGGAGCTTGCTTTCAGCTATCAGGGGGAGGCGCTCAAGAAGCGCGTCGGCCCGCTCGCCGCCTCGATCGGCTCCGACATCGTGCTGCCCTGCGACGTGGGGGATGGAGCGTCCATCGACGCGTTGTTCGACGGGCTGCGCGACCACTGGGACAGGCTCGACTTCGTCGTTCACGCCATCGGCTTCTCCGACAAGAACGAGCTGCGGGGCCGCTATCTCGACACGTCGCTCGACAACTTCCTGATGACGATGAACATCTCCGTCTATTCCTTCACCGCCGTCATGCAGCGGGCGGAGAAGATGATGACGAACGGCGGATCGGCGCTCACGCTCACCTATTACGGGGCCGAGAAGGTCATGCCGCATTACAACGTCATGGGGCTGGCCAAGGCGGCGCTCGAATCCTCCGTCCAGTATCTCGCCGAGGATCTGGGCCGCGACGGCATCCGGGTGAACGCGATCTCCGCCGGCACGATCAAGACGCTGGCCGCATCGGGCATCGGAGATTTCCGCTACATCATGAAGTGGAACGAGTACAATTCGCCCCTGCGCCGCACCGTCACCACCGACGAGGTCGGCGCGTCCGCGATGTACCTGCTCTCCGACCTCTCCTCCGCCGTGACGGGCACGATCCACCACGTCGATGCGGGCTACCATGTCGTCGGCATGAAGAACGTGGACGCGCCCGACATCACGCTGGACAAGAAACCCGGCTGATATGGTGCCTCCCCGCGACACGGGCTGCCGCGTCCATTGAGCGGGTCGCTGACGTTCGCCCATCTCGCGGCGTTCAATGTCGCGCTCTTCTTCGCGGTCGCCGCCCCCGGCCCCGCCTTCCTCGTCTGCACCCAGACGAGCCTTCTCGGCGGCGTGCGCGCGGGCGTGATGACCGGCCTCGGGCTCGCGGTCGTCGCCGGGCTCTGGACGCTGGCCGCGCTCCTCGGGCTCGACGCGCTGTTCGAGGCCGTTCCCGAAGCTTTCGAGGCGATGAAGCGCGGCGGCGCGGCGCTCGTGCTGCTCTTCGCCGTCGTGGCCTGGCGGACGGCGGATGCGCCGCTGGGGGCGGTGCCGCGGATCTCGTCCCGCCGTGCCGTGCTGCAGGGCGCGGCGCTGAACCTCGCCAACCCCAAGAGCATCATCTTCGCCGCGGGCGTGCTGCTCGTCATCTTTCCGTCCGGCCTGAACGGCGCGGACATCGCCCTAATCACGGTGAACCACATCGTGCTGGAGTTCGTCGTCTACTCCGCTCTCGCCTGGGCCCTGAACCGCCCCGCCATTCGTGCGCGCTATATCGCCGCGAAGCCGACCGTCCTGCGGATCATGGCCGTCGTGCTCGCCGCGCTCGGGCTGCGGCTGCTGCTCTGGGGGTGATCGGTTTCTTGACCCGCGCCCGTCCGCCATGGTCTAGCCTGCCGGGACATGCCGCGCCGAAGGTCCGCCCGATGACGACATCACTTTCCCCCGCGACAGGCGCGGCCCCCCGGTGACGCTCCTGGCCTTCGCATCCGTGGCGCTGGTCCATCTGCTGGCGGCCGTCTCGCCCGGGCCGTCCTTCGTCCTGTCGATCCGGACGGCCGCGACCGAGGGATTCGCCTCCGCGACCGGGCTGGCCGTGGGCTTCGGCATCGGCGCGGCGATCTGGGCCGCGATGGCGCTCCTCGGGCTCTCCGTCCTGTTCGAGGTCGTGCCCGTGCTGTTCACCGTCCTGAAGGTCGTCGGCGCGCTGTTTCTCGTCTGGATCGCCGTGTCGATGTGGCGGCAAGCGCCAGACCCCCTGCCGCCGCCCGGACAGAGCCCGCCACGCGGCACGTTCGCCGCCGTGCGCCTCGGCATCCTGACGATGTTCGCCAACCCCAAGCCCGCGATCTTCTTCGGGGCCGTCTTCCTCGGCTTCGTGCCCGCAGACGCGCCGGCCGCAGCAAAGGCGATCATCGTCGTCAACATCTTCTGGGTGGAGGCGGCCTGGTACGCCTTCGTCGCCCGCCTCTTCTCCCTCCCCCGCCCCCGGGCCGCCTACGCCCGTTTCAAGACGACGCTGGACCGGACGCTGGGGGTGGCACTCGGGCTCCTCGGCGTGCGTCTGGCCCTGCCCTAGGAGACCGCGCATGTCCAACCAGCTTCCCCACGAAAAGGGGTTCCACATCAGCTGGGACCAGATCCACCGCGACAGCCGGGCGCTCGCCTGGCGGCTGGACGGTCGCGGCCCCGGCGAGGGAGGTGCCTGGAAGGCCATCGTCGCCATCACCCGGGGCGGCATGGCCCCCGCGATGATCGCCGCGCGCGAGCTGGGCATCCGGCTGGTCGATACGATCTCAGTGAAGTCCTACGACCATCAGGCACAGGGCGAGGCGGAGGTCCTCTCCCGCCCCGACCCGGACGTGGTGGGTGACGGGACCGGCGTCCTCGTCATCGACGACCTCGTGGACACCGGCAAGACGCTGGAGGTCGTCCGCGCCCTCTATCCCAAGGCGCATTTCGCCACCGTCTATGCCAAGCCGAAGGGCGAGCCGCTGGTCGACACCTTCATCACCGGCGTCAGTCAGGACACCTGGATCTTCTTCCCCTGGGACATGGCGCTGCAATACGTCGAACCCTATCGCGGGCGGGACTGAGCCTCGATGGACGAGCCATCCCCGGACCTTGAAGTCGACGCACTCGGCCTCCTCTGCCCCCTGCCCGTCCTGCGCCTGCGCAAGCGGATGCAAGCGCTTCCCAGCGGCGCGACCGTCCGGCTCCTCGCCGACGATCCCGCCGCCCATGTCGACGTGCCGCATTTCTGCGCCGAAGCCGGACACGCGCTCCTCGACGTGACCGGCACGGCGTTCACGCTGCGCAAGGGCTGACGCGCGCCGCTATTCCGCCGCGCGCGCCATGTCCGGCCCGCCGGCGCGGATCGAGGCGAGCAATTCCTCCCGCCGCTTCGCCGCCTGCCGCTGGTTCGCCTCCTTCACGGGGCCGAACCCGCGGATCGTCAGCGGCAGTTCGGCCAGCGCGATCACGGCGTCCCGTGTCCCCTCGGTCAGCGGCCGGCAGGACCGCATCGAGATCGCGCTCGTATTCCGCGATCAGCTCCCGCTCCATCCGCCGCTCCGCCGTCCGCCCGAACGGGTCGAAGGGCGTGCCGCGCAGCACCTTGCCGCGGGCGAGCAGCGGGTAGAACCGCTCGATCCACGCCCCGAAAGCCCGCTTCTTCGGTCGCCCGTCCGAACCTTCCTGCGAGATCACCGGCGGGGCGAGGTGATACGTCAGCTTGAGGTCGCCATCGAAGGCCTCGCGCGCTTTCTCCCGCGTCGAGCGCAGAAGCCGGGCGACCTCGTACTCGTCCTTGTAGGCCAGCAGCTTGTGATACCCCCGGGCGACGGCCGCGCGAACCTCCGCATCCGGAATCGCGTCGAGTCGACGGGTATAGCGCTCGGCGTAGCGCGCCGACTGGTAGGCCGTCAGATGGGCCACCCGAACGGCGACCCTGCGTTCCGGCGTGTCCGGCAGCTTCGTCACCGTATCGGCCAGCATCGCCTCCGCCTCCGCCGCATTCACGACCGCCCAGCGACCCAGCTCGAAGGCCCGCTGGTTCTTCTCGACCGCCGCTCCATTCAGCTCGACGGCCTTCAGGATCGCCTCGTGCGACAGCGGGATCAGCCCGTTCTGCCAGGCCGCGCCCATGATCATCATGTTCGAGAAGATCGTGTCCCCCAGCAGCCGTTCGGCCAGCGCGGAGGCGTCGAACAGCGTCAGCCGATCCCGCAGCCGCGCTTGCAGCGACACGGTCAGACGGTCCGCCGGCAGCTTGAAGTCGGCGTTCCGGGTGAAGTCGCCGGTGACGATCTCGTGGCTGTTCACCACCGCGCCGGTGCGTCCCTGCGCCGTCAGCGCAAGGGTCTTGGTGTCGGCCGAAACCACCAGATCTCCGCCGATGAGCGCGTCCGCCTCCCCGAGCGCCACCCGGATCGCGCTGATGTCGGAGGGCGCGTTCGCCAATCGGCAATGCAGCGCCACGGCACCGCCCTTCTGCGCAAGCCCCGCCATCTCCATCAGGCCCGCGCCGAGGCCATCGAGATGCGCGGCCATCGCCATGACGGCCCCGATGGTCACGACGCCGGTGCCCCCGACGCCGGTGATGACCGTGTTCCAGGTCCCGTCGATGGTCGGCAGCGCAGGCTCCGGCAGATCGCCGATCTCCACGTCCCGCGTCGCCGTCTTCTTCAGCTGCGCGCCCTCGACGGAGACGAAGCTGGGGCAGAAACCCTTCACGCAACTGAAATCCTTGTTGCACGACGACTGGTCGATCGCCCGCTTGGTCCCGAACTCGGTCTCCACGGGGACGAGCGAGACGCAGTTCGACTGCACCCCGCAATCGCCGCAGCCCTCGCAGACGTCGGTGTTGATGAAGATCCGCCGGTCCGGGTCGGGGAACAGCCCCCGCTTGCGACGGCGGCGCTTCTCGGCGGCGCAGGTCTGGATGAACAGGATCGCGGAGACGCCCTCCACCTCCCGCATCCGCAGCTGCACGCTTTCCAGCTCCTCGCGCTCGTGCCAGTCCAGACCCGAGGGGAAACGCGACCTCTGCACGTCCTCCTTCTCGTCATAGACGACCGCGATCTGCTTCACGCCCATGGCCTGAAGTTCTCGCGCGATCTGTTCCGGGGCAAGGTCGCCCTCGTTGTGCTGCCCGCCGGTCATGGCGACCGCATCGTTGTAGAGGATCTTGTAGGTGATGTTCGTCTTCGCGGCCAAGGCGGCGCGGATCGCGAGGATGCCGGAGTGGTTGTACGTGCCCTCGCCCAGGTTCTGGAACACGTGGCTGCGCTTGGAGAACTGCGACTCGCCGACCCAGTTCACGCCTTCGGCCCCCATATGGGTATAGCCTTCCGTCGAGCGATCCATCCAGAGCGCCATGACATGGCACCCGATCCCGGCCCCTGCCCGCGAGCCTTCGGGCACCTTCGTCGACGTGTTGTGCGGGCAGCCCGAGCAGAACCAGGGCGTCCGCTTCGCGATATCGGGGGCATTGTCGGCGCGCTTGGCGTCCGAGATGCGGGTCAGCCCCGCCTGCAGCCGCTCCGTCCCGCAGCCCTCGTCCTGCAGGATGCCGCCGATCTTCTGCGCGATGTCCGTGGGGTCCAGCGCATAGGCCTGCTGGAACAGGATCGGCCCGTTGGAGCCCTTGCGATAGCCCCAGACGCGCCGCCCCTCGCGGTCGTCGAAGATCGCCTCCTTGACCTGCACCTCGATCAGCTTGCGCTTCTCCTCGACGCAGACGATCAGATCGAGCCCCTCGGCCCAGTCGTGCAGCCCCTTCATGTCCATCGGCCAGACCTGCCCGACCTTGTAGGTCGTGATCCCCGAACGCTCGCATTCCGCCTCGTCCAGCCCGAGCAGGCTGAAGGCATGGACCAGATCGAGCCAGTTCTTGCCGGCCGCCACGAACCCGATCTTCGCGCCGGCCTCGCCATGCATCCGCTTGTCCATCCGGTTGGCGTGGCTGAACGCCTCGGCCGCCCACCGCTTGTAGCCGAGCAGGCGGTCCTCCTGCGGGATCCAGTGGTCGTTGAGCCGGATGTTGAGCCCACCCTCCGGCATGTCGAAATCGGGCGTCACGAAGGACATCCGGTCCGGCCGCCCATCGACCACCGACGTCACCTCCACCGTGTCCTTCATCGTCTTCAGCCCGACCCAGACGCCGGCGTAGCGCGACAGCGCCCAGCCGTAGAGCCCGTAGTCCAGGATCTCCTGCACGCCCTGCCGGGGCCAGCACCGGCATGTGCACGTCCACCAGCGCCCAATCCGTCTGGTGGCACGTCGTCGAGGATTCGCCGGTGTGATCGTCGCCCATCGCCATCAGCACGCCGCCATGCTTCGCCGTGCCGGCCATGTTCGCGTGCCGCATCGCATCGCCGGAGCGGTCGATGCCCTGGACCCTTGCCGTACCAGAGGCCGAAGACGCCGTCATGCGTGCCCTCGCCCCGAAGCTCCGCCTGCTGCGCGCCCCACATCGCCGTCGCGGCGAGATCCTCGTTGAGCCCCGGCTGGAAGGTGATGTCGTTGGCCTTCAGCACCTTCGACGCTTTCGCCATGTTCAGATCGACCGCTCCCAGCGGCGAGCCACGATACCCGGTGCAGTAGCCCGCTGTGTCGAGCCCCGCCCGGCGGTCGCGCTCCTTTTGCATCAGCATGAGGCGCACGAGCGCCTGCGTCCCGTTCAGCAGGACGTTCGTCCGGGTCAGGTCGAAGCGGTCGGAAAGCGATACGTCATGGCGCATGTCAGTCTCCCTTTGATCCGATTATAGGTCAGTCTATGTGACCTATAAAGCGAAATCTTCACCCTTCCCCAGACCATTGCCCTATAGGTCCCCGTGGGAGGCTCCTCGACTTTGGGTGAACGAATGGATTGGGACAAGCTGCGGATCTTCCACGCGGTCGCCGACGCGGGGTCGCTGACCCATGCCGGCGACGTGCTGCACCTGTCGCAATCCGCCGTCAGCCGGCAGATCCGGGCGCTGGAGGACAGCCTCGGCACGACGCTCTTCCACCGGCACGCACGCGGGTTGATCCTGACCGAACAGGGGGAGCTTCTGTTCGACGCCACAGAGGCGATGACCCGGCGGCTGGACACCGCCAGCGCGCGGATCCGGGACTCCGAGCAGGAGGTCTTCGGCAACCTTCGCGTCACCACCACCATCGGCTTCGGCTCCATCTGGCTGGCACCGCGCCTGTCCAAGCTCTACGCGAAATACCCCGACCTCAGCCTCGACCTCATGCTGGAGGAGCGCGTGCTCGACCTGCCGATGCGGGAGGCGGACGTCGCGATCCGCATGAAGGAGCCGAGCCAGGCCGATCTCGTGCGCAAGCGGCTCATGGACATCCGGATGCAGCTCTTCGCCTCTCCGGCCTATCTGAAGGCGAACGGCACGCCCGCGGCGCTGCGGGACCTTTCGCGTCACAGGCTGCTCTGCCAGTCACTCGACGTCACGCAGGTGAGCGCCGGGGCGACGCTGGTGCGCGAGTTGATGACCTACGACGTCGGACGGACTCTCAAGGTGAACAACTACTTCGGCGTGCTGCAGGGCGTGCTGTCCGATCTCGGCATCGGGGTGCTGCCCGACTATCTCAGCCATGATTTCCCCCAACTCGTCCGGGTGCTGCCCGAGGTCGAATCGAATGAGGTGCCGGTGTTCCTCGCCTTCCCGGAGGAGCTGCGCGGGAACAAGAGGATCGAGGCGTTCCGGGATTTCGTCGTCGAGGAGGTGGTGACCTATCGCAAGGCGCGCCGTCCGACCTGATCGGACCCATGCCGCAGACGCATGACGGAGTTGACCCGTTCGTGCCTTGCCCGAATGCAGTTCGCCCAATATCTGGGCTGTCGAGGAACGGCACCCGGTGTCGCCCTCATCTCCCTGTTGGACTTCGGCCGAGCCTCGCGCTCGGCCTTTTTTCATCCGGTGCGTGCGGCGGCGGTTGCCCGGATCCGATCTACCATCGCCCGCAACCCGTTGGAGCGCTGTGCCGAAAGGTGGTCGTTCAGACCGAGCCGGGCCAGTTCGGCGGGCGCATCGATCCCTCCGACCTCGCCCACGGGCACCCCGGCGTAGAGATCGTGGAGGACCGCGATGAGGCCCCGCACGATCATCGCGTCGGACTCTCCGGCAAAGTCGAACCGTGCGCCGGCGGCACCCTCCTCGATCCTCGGGTGCAGCCAGACCTGACTGGCGCAGCCGTCGACCTTCGTCGCGTCGACCTTGAGCGCGGCGTCGAGCGGCGGGAACGCCCGCCCCATGTCGATCACATGGCGATAGCGATCCTCCCAGTCGTCGAGGAACGCGAAGGTCTCGACCAGATCCTCGAACTTCTCCTGCGCCATGCCTCGTCCTCCAATCCCGGCAGAGGTAGGGGCGCGCTCCCCTCGCGTCCAGCGGCTTCCCAAGCGCGACCCGATGGGCTAGCCCGATGGGCGAGGAAACGAAGGGGGTCGCCATCATGTTCGCACGCATCACAGCGGGTCTTGCGGTCGCGGTCGTGGCGGGATGCGGGGTCGGGCAGACGCGGTTGAACCCTTTGAACTGGTTCGGCCCCGACCGGTCGGAGCGGATCGAACGCGTGGCGGACGCGCCGTTGCGCCCGATGGTGCAGCAGGTCGTCTCGCTCTCCGCGGAGCAGACGTCTGGCGGCGTCATCGTCGCAGCGGTGGGTCTGCCTCCGACGCAGGGGTTCTGGGAGGCGGAACTCGTGCGGGTACCCTCGCCGGACCCTTCGATCCTCGTCCTCGACTTCGGCCTGCTGCCCCCGCTCACGGCCCAACCCGTCGGGACGCAGCCCTCGCGGGAGGTGCTCGTCGGCGGGTTCTATTCCGCGCAGGATCTGGCTGGCGTAAGGACGATCGTGGTGCAGGGGCTGGCAAACCGGCGGTCGATCAGCCGATAATGTAATCAAGACAATACAGTATCAGGCGACCTTCAAGCGACCATTGGCGAGTGCCGCTCCGTCGGCGAGGGCTCCGAGCTTTGCGTAGGCGATCTCGGGGTCCACCGCGCCGAACCCCGCAAAGGTGCCGAACCCGCAGTCGCTGCTCGCGATGACGCGGTCCGGGCCGACGATATCGGCGAAGTGCATCAGCCGTTCGGCGACGACCTCGGGATGCTCGACGAAATTCGACGTCGTGTCGACGACGCCCGGCACGAGGATCTTGTCGTCCGGAATCTCCGCCTTCCGGTCGCGGAACACCTGCCATTCGTGGGCATGGCGGGGGTTCGACGTCTCGAACAGGAGATGCGAGGCGTTCACGCCGAGGAAAGTCGAGAAGACCGTGTCCATCGGTATGTCGCAGACGTGCGGGCCCTCGTAGTTTCCCCAGCAGATGTGCACGCGAATGCGTGACGGATCAATACCTTGCAGCGCGGCGTTCAGGGCCTCGACATGGGTCTGCGCGATCTTGAGAAACTCCTCGTCCGTCAGGTCGGCGAAGAGCATATGGCGGGACAAGGCCAGATCGGGGCAGTCGAGCTGAAGATAGAGGCCGGAGTCGACGATGGTGCGGTATTCCTCCGCCATCGCATCGCTGAGCGCGGCGAGGTACTCGTCGCGGCTTGGGTAAAAATCGTTTTGCAGGAACAGGGAGATGACGCCCGGGGATGCGGCGTTCATGAAGCCCTCCGCCGCCCCATGGTTCGCCATCGCAGCCTTCAGATTGTGAATGTCGGTCCGCAACTCCCCCTGTCCCTTGGACTTCACCGGGCCGGTGCACATCGGGCGGGCGTATTTCGGGGTGCCCCCTTCGGCAGCCAGTCGCTTGAGGAAACTCGGGAACTTTATGAGGTCTGCCGGGGGGTTGCGGGGCGAGTCACCGGAGAAGCCGGTGTAGCGGTCCTTGACGTAGGTGGCGTAGCTGATCTTGGAGGTCTCCCCGTCGGAGACGATCTCGATCCCGGCCTCCACCTGCCGGCGGACGACCTCGTCGCAGGCGGAGGTCATCTGGGCGGCGAAGGCCTTGGGCTCGTAGGGCTCTTCGCGTTCGCGGGCGAAGATCATGTCCACCGTCTCCTGCGTGCGGGGGAGCGAGCCGACATGGGTGACGCGGATGGGCATGGTGACTTCCTCGGGGTTCGACGGCCGTATCACGGCGTATTCAGGCTGTATTACGGATGTGTTATCCGTGTCGTACGCTCCGGTGCTACTGAAGCCAGCTTGGCCCCGGCGCGTCGTCGGTGCCGACGATGTGGTAGAGGCTGGCCTCTCCGGTCATCGAGGGGACGGCGGAATGGTCGAGCCCGGCGGGCACCGACATCGTGTCGCCGGGGGCCAGGATCTCCGCGCCGCCGTCGTATTCCACCCGCCAGTGACCGCGCATCGGCATCAGGACCGACGGGCGGTCGTGCCGATGCTTCGCGTCTGTCGCGGAGGCGCGGGTGATGAGGTCGACCTCGAAGCCGGGTCTGTCGCGGATCAGCCCGTCCTCGCCGATGACCTTGCAGGGCTTGCGGCCGGCCAGCGCCATCATGTCGTTGTAGCGGCGCACCCCCCAGCCGACGACCTGGTCCGGCGTCATCTCGGGGTAGCCGGCCATCTGCTCCTCGGTCAGCACCTTCATCGGGGCGACCCCGTCGGGCAACACCTGCCCCGCCTTGGTGTCGTAGAGCTTGCCCGTCTCGGCCAGGACGAGCCCGTGAGCGGCGGCGTCCTCGATCACCTGCGGGGCCCAGATCACGCCGCCGCCGGCGTCGTCGCCGCCCAGGATGGCCATGACCATCCCGTAGTCCGTTCCGATGTTCTCGAACCCACGGAAGATGCCGGTGGGGATGTCGATGATGTCCCCCTCCTCCAGCACCACTTCGCCGGCGTCGCCATGGCGGCCCCAGAAGAAGCGCCAGCGCCCGGAGAGGACGAAGAACACCTCCGCCGTGCGGTGGCAGTGCAGCGAGTTGCGGCAGCGCGGCGGCTGGCCGGCGGCCCCGATGTTGAACCCGTGCGGGACGGCGATGTGAACGTGCTGGTCGGCCGATTCGGAGACGCCGCCACCGATGATCGTGAAGTTTTCCTTCTGGTTCGAGCCGGGCGTGTGCGCGTCGATGAAGGCGGTCCTGCAGGGCCGCAGTTCGCCGTAGCGGACGGTGATGGGTTGGGTGGTCATGATCTCTCCTGACGGGGTTCGGCGAGGACGGTGGCGAAACGGTCCAGCATGTCCTCCCAGCCGCGCCCGACCTGCGCGGGGGTCGGCTCGGGCGTGGTGCTCGCCATCTGGGTGGAGCCGGTGAAGGTGCAGCCCGACCCGTCCGGGACGACTTCGAAGGTATTCTGCATCGCCATCGTGGTCTCACCGCCGAAGACGCCCCAGACCTGCACGATGGCGAGCCGGCCGGGGTGGAGGACGCGGATCGTGTCGAACATGGAGCCCACGGGGATGCCGCCGGGGGACACCGCCACCTCCCCGGTCTCTCCGGGGCGGGTGGCGAAGGTGACGTGGGACATGCCCGACCCCTCCGGCGTCTCGAACCGCAGGCGCGTGTCGGGGTCGAGCCAGGCGGCGAAGACCTTGTCGGCGGAGTGGTCGAAGGCGCGGGAGCGGGTGACGGTGAAATGCGGCATCAGGCGCCTCCGAGGTGAATCTGCTTCCAGATAGCCGTCTCGTCGTAGACCGTCCATTCGCGACGGATGGCCCAGCCGTTCTTGCCCCAGGGGCCGAACTCCGCATGGGTGATTCCCATGACGTAGACCATCGTGCCCGTCGGCGTGCCGAAACCGCCCCAACCGGAGTGCCTACCCCAGAGCGACCAGCGCACGGCGGCGCGGGGCGGCATCATCGGATCGTCGCGCCCGATGACGTGCTGGATCTCGAAGGCGGAGTCCGGGAAGGCCGCGCGCAGCTGGATCCAGAAGCGGTCGGCGGCGGCATGGCTGTGGCCGGGAACGCCGCCGGGATGTTCCAGATGCGCCGCGCGGTCGTAGTTCTCGGGGATGGCGCGCATGTCGGCGGCCATGATGCGGCTCAGGGTTTCCGCCAGCCGCGCGCCCCATTCGTCGTCGTTGCCCCTGCCGAGGTAGGGGCCTGCACGGTCGGTGTCGGGAGTGAGAGGCTTCACGGCGCGCTCCGGCCCGCCCTCCCGCGCGATGAGGTCGGCGGCGTAGGCCTCCGGCGTCCAGCCGAGCTGGCGGACGATGGCACCCTGATCGCGGATCAGCCATTCGTCGTCGATCATTATGCCGCGGGCATGGCAGTCGGCCATGATGCGGTAGGTGAGCTTCTTGCCCGTCGCGCGGCCATAGACGCCGTCGCCCATGTGCGTGGCCTGGCTCAGGAGGCGGTGCGAGGAGAGCATGCCGGCCTCGGACGTATCGCCCGACCAGATGACGTCCTCGGCCAGCAGCGTGCGGTCTGGAAACTCGGCCAGCGTCGCCATGGTCGCGCCGATGACGGACTGGTTGCCGACCACGACGGAAGCCGGCGAGCGGACCACGATGTCGGGGGCGTAGTAGTCGTGCAGCGTGGCGATGCCGCGATCCTCCCAGATCTCCTTGGTGATGCCGATGATGTAATCGGGGAAGTCGGACCAGCGGTTGTTGAATCTCATGGGGTCGGTCCTTGCGGCGGTCCGGCGGGAAGGCGGGCGGAGGAGCGGATGACGAGCGGGCCGTCGATCTCGATGCGGCGCGCGGGGCGGGCGGGGTTGGCGAGTTGCCCCATCAGCTGCTCCACGGTGGCCTGCACCATGCGGCGGGTCGGCTGGCGCAGTGTGGTGAGATCATAGGGAGCCCAAGCGGCCATGGGCACGTCGTCGTAGCCGACGATGCTGACATCGAGGGGCACGCGCACGCCCATGTCGTGGCGCAGCACGTCCATCACCGCGAGCGCCATGTGGTCGTTGGCGACGAAGATCGCGTCGGGCGGATCGGGGCGCGTCATCAGGCGGCGGGCGGCCTCGGCGGCGGAGGCGCGGTCGTAGCGCCCGTCCTCGATGGCGTGGACGCCGGAGCCGGCGGCCTCCAGCGCGGCGGTGAAGCCGGCGCGCCGGTCGCGGCTGGTAGAGGCGTCGTGGAAACCGGAGATGTGGGCAATGCGGGCGTGGCCGCCGGCGAGGAGGAACTCCGCCGCCTTGCGCCCGCCGGCGAGGTTGTCGGAGGTGACGGCGGAGAGCCCGGAGCCGGGGATGCCGCGGTTGAACAGGACGACGGGGATGCCGGCGGCGGCGCAGCGCTTCGTCAGCTCGCCCGAGAGGTTGATGGAGGCGGTGATGATGCCGTCGACCTGATAGTCGAGCAGATCGGAGATGACGCGGTCGGCGTCCAGCCCGTGCTTGCCGGTGGTGAAGATCAGCAGGTGGTAGTCGAGCGTCTGCAACGCGGTCGAGAGCTTCTCGATGGCGTCGGGGTAGAACGGGTTGTCGAGATAGGCGACGACGAAGCCGATGATGCGGCGTGCGCCCGGTGATGAGCCCGCGCGCCAGGGCGTTGGGGCGATAGCCGAGACTGTCGGCGGCGGTGCGCACGCGCGTGGCCATGTCGGGGCTGACGGAGGCGCCCTTGGTGAAGACGCGGCTGACGGCGGACTGGCTGACGCCGGCGAGGCGGGCGACGTCGGATGAGGTGACCTTCTTCATCCGGCCGTCCAGCCGCCGTCGACCAGCAGCGAGGTGCCGGTGACCATGGCGGCGGCATCGGAGGCGAGGAAGGCGACGGCGCCCATCAGATCCTCGACCTCGGCCACGCGGGACAGCTTGATCTTCTCCTCGATCCAGGCGCGGCGGGCGGGGTCGGCGAAGGTCGCCTCCGTCAGAGGGGTGCGCACGAAGGTGGGGCAGATGGTGTTGACGCGGATGTCGCGCGGGCCCCATTCGATCGCCATCGCCTTGGTCATGCCCTCCACCCCGTGCTTGGTGGCGCAGTAGACCGCGCGATCGATGCCGCCGACGTGGCCCATCTGGCTTGAGATCTGGAGGATGCAGCCACCGTTCTCCATGCGTCCGGCGACCCTCGCGGCGAGGAAGTATGCGGCGCGCAGGTTGAGGCCGACGACGGCGTCGAAATCCGCGGGGGTGGTGTCGAGCGCGGGGGAGTGGCGGGCGAGACCGGCGGAGTTGCACAGGATGTCGAAGGGGTCTTGGGTGCCGAGGAACGCGGTGAGGGCGTCGAGGTCGGCGACGTCGAGCGCAGTAGCCCTCGGCGGAGAAACCTTCCGCCCGGAGCGCCGTGACCGCCTCTTCCACGCCCGCCTGCCCGCGGGCCACGATCACGACATGCGCGCCGGCCTCCGCGAGCGCCGTCGCGCAGGCCAGACCGATCCCGCGCGACCCGCCCGGCACGAGAGCGCGGCGGCCGTCGAGGCGGAAACTGGGCGTGCGGGGGAGTGACATGGGGGCTCCGGCGGCGTGCATAGGTATGCAAACACCCCCCGCGTCGCGCGGGCAAGCGGAAATGGGGTGAACCGCGCCGGCATTAGATGCATTGGGGACCGGAAGGGATCGTATCATGACGACGGCGACGGACATTCTGGACGAGTTGGACGCCGCCGCCGCGGAGGGAGAACGGGTGACCGTCGCCGCCGTGAATGCGCATCTGGGGCATCGCGGGACGGGTGCGCTGCTGATGGTGCCGGCGGCGGTGGAGCTGACGCCGGTGGGGGGCATCCCGGGCGTGCCGACGTGCTGGCGGCGGTGATCGCGCTCTTCGCCGTGCAGATCGCGGTCGGACGCCAGAGGATGTGGCTCCCGAGCCTGCTTTCCAGGCGCGGAACGGGAGCGGAGAAGGTGCGCCGCGCCGTGGACTTCCTGCGCCCTGCGGCCCGGTGGAGCGACCGGCATCTGGGGGAGCACCTCACATGGCTGGTGCACCCGCCCGCGCCGCGCATCGCCGCGCTTGCCGTCCTGATGCTCTGCGCGACGGTGCCGCCGCTGGAGATCGTGCCTTTCGCGTCGTCCATCCCGACCGGGACGATCCTGCTCTTCGGGCTGGCGATGGTGGTGCGCGACGGGCGGGTGATGGCGCTGGCCTGGCTGGCCTTCGCAGCGGCGCTCTGGGGTGTCTGGACGCTCTGGCCGTGACCTACTCCGCCGCGTCCCGGTAGGGCGCGCCCTCGCCGTAGGGGACGTTGACGCCGCCGTAGCGGCGCACGCGGATATTGCACTGCTCTGCATGGCCGACGAAGCCCTTCGAGCATGCACAGGCGCGAGCCGTAGGCCCCGATGGTGGCCGCCGCCTCGTCCGTGGTGATCCGCTGGTAGCTGTGCGTCTTGAGGAACTTGCCGACCCAGAGCCCGCCGGTGTAGCGCCCGGCCTTCTTCGTGGGCAGCGTGTGGTTCGTGCCGATCACCTTGTCGCCGTTGGCCACGTTGGTGCGCGCGCCCAGGAACAGCGCGCCGTAGCTGTGCATGTGCTCCAGATACCAGTCGTCGCGGTCGGTCATCACCTGCACGTGCTCGGAGGCGATGTCGTTGGCTTGCGCCAGCATCTCGTCGTGATCGTCGCAGAGGATCACCTCGCCGTACTCCTCCCAGGAGGTGCGGGCGGTGTCGGCGGTGGGCAGGATCGTCAGCAGCCGGTCGATCTCGCGCAGGGTGTCGTCGGCCAGCCTGCGCGACGTCGTGAGCAGGACGGCGGGCGAATTGTAGCCATGCTCCGCCTGCCCCAGCAGATCGGTGGCGCAGAGCTCCCCGTCGACGGTGTCGTCGGCGATGACCATGGTCTCGGTCGGACCGGCGAAGAGGTCGATGCCGACGCGGCCGTAGAGCTGTCGCTTGGCCTCGGCGACGTAGGCGTTGCCGGGGCCGACGAGCATGTCGACGGGGTCGATCGTCTCGGTGCCGATGGCCATGGCACCGACGGCCTGGATCCCGCCCATGACGTAGATCTCGTGCGCACCGCCCAGATGGATCGCGGCGATGACGGCGGCGTTGGGCCGGCCCTTGAACGGCGGCGTGCAGGCGATGATGCGCGGCACGCCTGCGACGGAGGCGGTGGCGACGGACATGTGGGCGGAGGCGACCATCGGAAACTTGCCGCCGGGGACGTAGCAGCCGACGGATTGGACGGGGATGTTGCGGTGGCCGAGGATCACGCCGGGCATCGTCTCGACCTCGACGTCGAGCATCGAGTCGCGTTGGGCCTGAGCGAAGGTGCGGACCTGGGCCTGCGCGAACTTGAGATCGGCGAGTTCGCGGTCGGTGAGTTCCGCGATGAGCGCGTCGATCTGTGTCTGCGTCAGACGGAAGGACTCGGGGGAATACTTGTCGAACTTCTCCGACAGATCGCGCACGGCCGCGTCGCCCCGCGCCTCGATGTCGGCGAGGATCCCCTCGACGGAGGTGCGGACCTTGGCGTCGTCATCGGCCCGGTCGGAGGCGGAGCGCGCGGTCTTGAGGTGTTCGGCCATGGGACGTCTCCGGGGATGATTTGGCGAAGTGAACCGCGATCTGCATACGGATGCAAGCGTCAGGCGCGGGAGAGGACGTCCGCGACGGTGGAACGGATCAATGCGAGGTCGTCCGGACCCGAGAAGCGATGGTCGGACCCCTGCACGAGGGTCAGGCGGATGTCGTCGCCGGTCGCGTGGGAGAGCAGGCGCAGGGCGGTCGCGGTGGGAACGGATGCATCGTCGGTGCCCTGCAGCATGCGGGTGGGGAACGGCAGTGCAAGTGGGTCGCGCAGGACCAGGCGGTCGCGCCCGTCCTCGATCAGGCGGCGGGTGACGACGTAGGGGTCGCCATGGTCCGACGGCATCTCCGTCCGCCCCCGCTCCATGAGGGCTGCCCTCTGGGCGTCGTCGAACCCGGCCCAGAAGCCGTCCTCGGTGAAGTCCGGGGCGGCGGCGATCGTGACCATTCCGGCGAGGCGGTCGGGCCGGTGCCGCGCGATCAACAGCGCGATCCAGCCGCCCATGGAGGAGCCGACGAGAACCTGCGGGCCGGTGGTGGCGGCGTCGATCACGGCCACGGCGTCGAGGAGCCAGCCGCCGATGGTGCCGTCCTCGAAGCGCCCGCCGGAGCGGCCGTGGCCGGAGTAGTCGAGGCGCAGGAACGACCGCCCCTGCCCCGTGCTCCAGGCTTCGAGATCGAGCGCCTTCGTCCCCTCCATGTCGGAGCGAAAACCGCCGAGGAAGACGATGCCCGGCCCGGTGCCGGGGGTGTGGCGGTAGGCGAGGGCGTTGCCGTCGCGGGAGACGATCTGCATGGGTGTTCCCTTCGGCCCCTGCCCTAGCGCCGCCGGGATGCCGGCGCAAACGGCGCGGGCGATCTTGCCGCAGGGCGGCGCGCAACCGGGCGGCGTCCTGCGCGTTGTGGGGCGAGCAATCTGGAGCACCCTGATGACCGATGGCAAGCCGCACGACGACCGAGACGCCCCGCAGCAGCCGATCCCGGAGCGGCCGCACGCGCCCGGCGACGTCAAGGAGAACCCCTACGGCGAAAGCAGGGCCGAGGAGCGGCCCGAGGGGGGGCGGACGAAGTACGACAAGCCCGCCGAGGGAGCCGACGACTTCGCCATCGACGAGGGGCGCGACAAGGATATCCGCGGCAACGAGGCCCCCAAGGACGTGGCCGATCCGCCCGATGCCCTAGGGGTCGGCGCGACCCTTGAATCCCTGCGCCACGACGAACTTCTCGGAGCTGTCGGACCTGCTGGCCCCCGGCTTGAAGTTGGCGACGCGTGCGAAGTTGTTCTTGAGCTGCTTCTGCAGATCGCCCTCGGCTCCCCCCGCCAGCACCTTGGCGACGAAGGTGCCGCCGGGTGCCAGAACGTCGAACGCGAGTTCGGCGGCCGCTTCGCACAGCGCGATGATGCGCAGATGGTCCGTCTGCTTGTGTCCCGAACTGGAGGCGGCCATGTCGGACATGACGACGTCGGCCTCCCCGTCCAGCCAGCTCTCGATCGCGGTGTCCGCGCCCTCCGACAGGAAATCGAGAACGTGCAGTTCGGCGCCCGCGATCGGCTCCATCTCCTGCAGATCGATGCCGATGATGCGGCCGACCTTCTTGCGCGGTGCCGTCCCCAGCGAATTGATCCGCGGCACGGCGACCTGGACCCAGCCGCCGGGTGCCGCGCCGAGGTCGACCACGCGGGCCCCGGGAACGAGGAACCCGTACTTGTCGTCCAGATCCATGATCTTGAAAGCGGCTCGCCCCCGGTAGCCCTCGGCCTTGGCGCGAGCGACGTAGGGGTCGTTGAGCTGACGCTCCAGCCAGAGTTTCGAGGACATCTTGCGGCCGCGCGCGGTCTTCACCTTCACGGTGAGATCGCGGTAGCCGCGCCCCGAGGGGTTGCCTGCGCCGAGGCCTTTGACGGGTTTCTTCACCATGCCCTGCCCTAGCCCCCTTCGCCGCGGATCGGAAGGCCCGGCTAGAACGGCCCGTCGTCGAGCACGCCGTCGGCCGACATCTGCGCGTAGAGCAGCCCCTCGCGCAGGCCCCGGTCCGCCACCGAGAGCCGGTCCGTGGGCCAGACGCGCAGCAGCGCCTGGAGGATCGCGGCCCCCGACATGATCAGGGAGTGCCGGTCGCGCCCGATGCGCGGGTCGTTTCGGCGCCCCTCCGGCCCCTGTTCGAGGTAGCCGCGGATCACCCGGTCGATCTGCTGCGTCGTCATCCGCAGCCCGTCGACCTTGTTGCGGTCGTAGCGGCGCAGGTTGAGGTGCGTCGCGGCCACCGTGGTGACGGTGCCGGAGGTGCCGACGATCTGGAAGCCGGGGTCGCTGTCGCCCGCGGCGTCGGCATAGGGGGAGAACTCGGCGAGGCATTCCTCGAAATGCCAGGACATCAGCGCGAAGCGGGCGGCATCGTCGGTCACATCGCGGAACTGGTCCTTGAGCGTGGCGACGCCGAGCGGGATGGAGATCCAGTCGACCACCTTGGCGCGGGGGAACGGATCGTCCGCGCTGCCCTTGAAGCCCAGCGTGCAGGCGCATGATGGCGCGCGCCCGGTCGTGGCGGGGCACGCGGGTCAGGTCGATCCAGACCAGTTCGGTGGACCCGCCGCCGATGTCCACCACCAGCAACTGCTCCGTCTTGGCGCTGACCAGCGGGGCGCAGGAGACGACGGCGAGCCGCGCCTCTTCCTCCGGCTCGATGATCTCCAGCGGCAGCTCGGTCTCGCGGTGGACGAGGTCGATGAACTCCGCGGCGTTGCTGGCGCGGCGGCAGGCCTCCGTCGCCACGAGCCGCATGCGGCGAACATCGTGCGTCTCCAGCTTGCGCCGGCAGATCTTGAGGGCGCCGATCGTGCGCGCCATGGAGGTGCGCGACAGCCGGCCGGACTGCTCCAACCCGGTCCCCAGCTGGACGGACTTGGAGAAGCTGTCCACGACATGGAGCTGGCTGCCCTTGGGCTGGGCGATCAGCATGCGGCAGGAGTTGGTCCCGAGGTCGAGCGCCGCATAGAGCTCCGCCGGATCGGGACGCACGCCCGCCGCCCGCACCCGGGGCGCGGGACGCATCACGGGGGTCGGCCCGGCGATGCGCGAGGCACCGCCGCCGGACCCTGGCACTTCGGCCGGATCTTCCGGTGGCATCGCCGCCTCCGCATGAATGGTTGCCCCGACGCTATCTCCGGTGGGACTCGCCGGCAAGATGCCATCCCGCCCCGCCGGGGGATTCGACGGCCGGCTCCCTCCTGCGCTACGCGTGTCGTCATCGGAAGGTGCCAAGTCGCCATCGGCCCGTTCGGCGGTCCGGGGGCGGACTAGGGATCGGTCAGGTCGAGGAGGGTCATGGGATGAGCAGCGTCACGGTCGTCTACTGGCGGGACATCCCCGCGCAGGTCATCGCCGGCAAGGGCCGGCGCGCGGCCAAGGTGCAACTGTCCGAACGGTTCGAGCAGGCCATCGACCGCGCCGCGATGCGCTCGGGTGCCGCCGGGACCGACGACTACCTCGCCGACTGGCGCAAGGTGCCGGAGGATGTGGAGGCCGCGGAGGCGGAGGCCGCCGAGGTCCGCGCCCGGCAGCTGGAAGCGGAGTGGACGCCGGACCGGCTGAAGTCGGTCGCGCTGGCCGGCGGGCGGGAAGCGTGAGCCCGCTCGGGTTCCGCCGCGCGGAGGTCGCCGCACCGCGGGATGCGCGGCTGGCGGCTTTCCTGCGGGGTGCCTCCGTCGAAGTGATGCCGCGTACGGCGGAGAAGGTGGAGGACTTCTCGGCGATCCTGCCCCGCGGCACCCGCGTCTACGTGGCCCACATCGACGGCACGCCGATCGAGGCGATGGTCGCCACCGCCGCCCGTCTGCGCCGCGAAGGGATGGAGCCGATGCCGCATTTCCCCGCGCGCATCATTCCCGACAGGGCGACGCTCGACGATTGGATCGCCCGGTACCGCGGCGAGGCGGACGTGGCGCAGGGGCTGATCCTCGCCGGGGGCGTGGCAGGTGCGTCGGGGGCGTTCGACAATTCGATGCAGCTGCTGGAATCCGGGGCCTTCGATGGATTCGCGCGGCTGCACGTCGCCGGCCACCCCGAGGGCAACCGGGACATCGACATGGATGGGGACACGAAGAACGTCTCGGATGCGCTTGACTGGAAACAGAAATTCTCGGAGCGCACCGATGCGAAGATGGCGATCGCCACGCAGTTCTGCTTCGATGCGACACCGGTGATCGACTGGGCGGAGGCGATCCGCGCGGCGGGTGTGGACCTGCCGGTGCATATCGGGATCGCGGGGCCGGCCAAGTTGCAGACGCTCATCAAGTTCGCCATCGCCTGCGGCGTCGGCCCTTCGCTGAAGGTGTTGCAGAAGCGCGCGATGGACGTCACCAAGCTGCTGCTGCCCTACGAGCCGACGGAGATCCTGACCGCGCTGGCCGCCCGCAAGGCCGCGGACCCGGACTTCGCGGTCGCATCGGTCCACATCTTCCCGCTGGGCGGGATCACGGCGTCGGCGGACTGGCTCGACGCGCATTCGAAGGATGAAGGATGACCCGTACCGTACTGGAATCCAAGACGAAGACGGTGGTCATCGGGTTCGACGAGCCGTTCTGCGTCATCGGGGAACGGATCAATCCGACGGGGCGCAAGAAGCTGGCCGCCGAGTTGGAGATGGACGATTTCTCCACCGTGGAACGCGACGCGCTGGAGCAGGTCGCCTGCGGGGCGATGGTGCTCGACATCAATTCGGGGGCCGTCTTCACCAACCGGATGGCGGCAGATCCGCGCTACGCCGACAACAACTTCGTGGAGCCCGCGCTGATGAAGGCGTTGATCGAGCGGGTGCAGGGGATCGTCGACGTGCCGCTCTGCATCGATTCCTCGGTGCCGGGCGCGCTCGAACGGGGGCTGGAGACGGCCGAGGGGCGGCCGCTGCTGAACTCGGTCACCGGGGAGGAGGAGCGGCTGGAGCTCGTCCTGCCACTGGTCAGGAAGTACAACGTGCCGGTCGTGGCGATCTCCAACGACGATACGGGCATCAGCGAGGACCCGGACGTCCGCTTCGCCGTGGCGCGCAAGATCGTGGAGCGCGCGGCGGACTTCGGCATCCCCGCGCATGACATCGTGGTGGACCCGCTCGTCATGCCCGTCGGCGCGATGGCGACCGCGGGGCGGCAGGTGTTCACGCTCGTGCGGCGGCTGCGCGACGAGCTGGGCGTGAACACGACCTGCGGCGCATCCAACATCAGCTTCGGGCTGCCGAACCGGCACGGCGTGAACGCCGCCTTTCTGCCGATGGCGATCGGGGCGGGGATGACCAGCGCGATCATGAACCCCGTCCGCGCCGTGGAGATGGAGGCGGTGAACGCCGCGAACATGCTCATGGACCACGATCCGAACGGCGGGACCTGGATCGGTTTCGCGCGGATCCTCGAAGCCGTGAGGGGCGGAGCCGACTTCGCGGAAGCGGCGCGTGCGGCGGCTGCATCGGGCGCGCGGACGGGTGGACGGCGGGGCGGGCGACGCCGGACGTGATAGCCCTTTCGGATCGTTAAGGAAATTTTCGGGATCGTGACGGAATCGTCTTGCGAAAGGGTTAATTCCGCTCTATCCGTAGCTTATCTCCTAGCGGCGTAAGGCTGCTGACGGGAATATGTAAGGGTCTGACTTCAAATACGAAAGCGCATCGTTTTTTCGCGCTACCGTGGAACCAGACCAGTTAACCGAAGTTTCTGTAATGTTAGTTTCATCCAGAGGGGAAACACGATGCGTGTTCTTTCTACGATCATGGCCCTCGGGCTTACCACGACCGGCGCAAGCGCCGCGACTGTCGTCCTCGACTCCTTCGATTCAACGCAGGTTGTGGTTGACAGGCCCACCGGGGGCCAAGTCAACAATTCACAGCTTGCTGACGCAAGCGTTTTTGGCGGATTTCGCGATTTGTCCGTGTCGAATGACCAAGGGAACGATAATGCGACTCAGGTCGTCGTTGGTGGAGGGACGCTCGCGTTCTCCAACACGTTCGGAAATTCAGGGTCGGGGACGCTAACCTACGATGGCGACGACAGCCCGACGTCAGTCAACACCACGGGTCTTGGTGGGCTTGACCTGAACTTTGGCAAGAAAGGTACGGGGTTCGTCTTCGATGTGATAGCGACTGACTTCAACCTGCTCCTGACGGTCAGGGCGTGGGATATGGTTGGCGGTTTCTCGGAGTTCAGCCAAGCCTTCCCGGCCCTCACGTCGGGTGTCTTCAGTGGGTCTTTCTCCGACTTCTCCGGCGACGCCGACCTTTCCAACCTGGGCGCGCTACAGTTCGTGGCCGGTGGGCAGGGCGTTGAAGATCTTGACGCCGGCATCCGCAGCATCGGCGTGAACGTCGTGCCGCTTCCGGCCGCGGGCTTCCTGCTCGGCGGTGTCGTCCTTGCGGGTGCGGCGGTCGGTCGGAAGCGTCGCAAGACGGCCTGACGCTTCGCGTCATATCCTGAATGAACAAGCGGCGGCATCTTCGGGTGCCGCCGTTTTTCGTGTTGGACGCCGTGTTCGCCGCCGGTAGGACAGAGGAGCGGCTGACGGAAGGGACGATGCGATGGCACAGGATCCGACGGTCGTCTTCATGCCCTCCGGCAAGCGCGGCACCTTCCCCGTCGGCACGCCCGTTCTGACGGCGGCGCGGCGGCTGGGGGTTGACCTCGACTCGGTCTGCGGCGGGCGCGGGATCTGCTCGCGCTGTCAGGTGCAGCCCGGGGCCGGTGCGTTCGGCAAGCTGGGGATCACCGTCGCGCCGGGCGCGCTGTCGGACGTCAACGCCGTGGAACAGCGCTACGACGAGATCCGCGGGCTCGCGCCCGGGCGGCGGCTCGGCTGCCAGGCGACGGTGCAGGGCGATGTGGTGATCGACGTGCCCGCGACCAGCCAGGTCCACCGGCAGGTCGTGCGCAAGGCGGCGAGCGGCGTGCCGATCGTGATGGACCCGGCGACGCGGCTGCATTTCGTCAGCGTCGAGGAGCCGGACATGGACGCGCCCTCCGGCGACGCGGAACGGCTGCAGGCGGCGTTCGACGGAACAGTGGAAGCTGCCGTCACTCGCCCTCCCCCTGCCCGTCCTGCGCCAGCTGCAGCCCGTGCTGCGGCGGGGCAAATGGCAGGTGACCGTCGCGGTCAATCACGACGAAGGGCGCATCGCCGCGATCTATCCGGGGCTGCGGGAGGTCCCGGTGCTTGGCCTCGCCATCGACCTCGGCTCGACCACCATCGCGGCGCATCTGTGCGACCTGTCGACCGGAGAGGTCCGCGCTTCGGGTGGCGTCATGAACCCCCAGATCCGCTTCGGAGAGGATCTGATGAGCCGGGTCAGCTACGCGATGATGAACCCGGGCGGGGATGCGGAGATGACGGGTGCCGTCCGCATCGCGCTGGACGCGCTCGCGGTGGACCTCGCCGCGGAGGCCGGGGCGGAGGCTGGCGACATCGTCGAGGCGGTGATCGTCTGCAACCCGGTCATGCACCACCTGCTCCTCGGCATCGACCCCGTCGAGCTGGGTCAGGCCCCCTTCGCGCTCGCCACGTCGAACGCGCTGCGGCTGGCGGCGACGGACGTCGGGCTCGCGTCCACGGCGGCGGGCGCGCGGGTCTACATCCTGCCCTGCATCGCGGGGCATGTCGGCGCGGATGCGGCGGCCGTGGCGCTGGCGGAAGCTCCGGACCGGGACGACCCGATGACGCTCATCGTGGACGTCGGCACCAACGCCGAGATCCTGCTCGGCAACCGCCACCGCCTGCTCGCCTGCTCCTCCCCCACCGGGCCCGCCTTCGAGGGCGCGCAGATCAGCGCGGGGCAGCGCGCGGCCCCGGGGGCCATCGAGCGCGTGGAGATCGACGCGGTCACCAAGGAGCCGCGGTTCAAGGTGATCGGCAGCGACCTGTGGTCCGACGATCCGGGCTTCGCGGAGGCGGTCGGCAGGACCGGCGTCACCGGCATCTGCGGGTCCGGCATCATCGAGGCGGTGGCCGAGATGCGGATGGCCGGCATCGTGGACGCGAAGGGGCTGATCGGGTCCCCGGCGCAGGTGGGCACGCCGCGCTGCGAACTCGTCGGGCGGACGCATTCCTATCTGCTTGTGGGAGGACGGCGAGCGCCGCATCCACGTCACGCAGGGCGATATCCGCGCCATCCAGCTGGCGAAATCCGCGCTCTACGCCGGGGCGCGGTTGCTGATGGACGAAGCCGGAGTGGAGACGCTGGACAGGATCACGCTGGCGGGGGCCTTCGGGGCGCATATCTCCCCGAAGCACGCGATGGTGCTGGGGATGATCCCCGACGCGGCGCTTGCCCATGTGACGAGCGCCGGAAACGCCGCCGGGCACGGGGCCCGCATGGCCCTCTGCAACCGGGCGGCGCGGCTCCATATCGAAGGGCTGGTGCGGCGGATCGAGAAGATCGAGACGGCCGTGGCCCCGCGCTTCCAGGAACATTTCGTCGCCGCGAACGCGATCCCCCATGCGACGGCACCCTTCCCGCATCTTCTCGATGCGGTGAGCCTGCCCGACGTCAGCTGGAACGTCGCGTCCGAAGGACGGCGGCGCAGACGTTAACCGAGCGTGACGATCGGGCCCCCGGCGGCCTGCGCGTCCGCCGCGTCGTGGGTGACCATCAGAACGGGAATGCCGGCGGCACTGGCGCGCTGGAACACGAGCGTCCTCATCTGGGCACGCAGGTCGGCGTCGAGCTTGCCGAAGGGTTCGTCGAGCAGCAGCGCGGCCGGGCGGGACAGCAGCGTGCGCATGAGCGCGACCCGGGCCGCCTGCCCGCCCGAGAGCGTCGCCGGATCCCGCGGGCCGAAGCTTGGCAGGCCGATCTCTTCGAGGGCCCGCGCCACGGCATCGCGCCGGGCGTGCCGGGTTCCACCGCGCGGCAGGCCGAAGGCGAGGTTGGTCGCGACATCGAGATGCGGGAAAAGGAGCGGATCCTGGTAGAGGATGCCCAGCCGGCGCGCTTCGGGGGGCAATCCGGTAAGGTCCCGCCCGTCGAGGGCCACCCGCCCCGCCCCCCGGAACGCCGGGGCCAGGTCTCCCATCGCAAAGGCGAGCAGCGTGGATTTGCCCGAACCGGACGGCCCCATGAGCGTCAGCACTGTCCCCGCCGCTATCGTCGCATCGACCGTCAGCAGCCGGGTCACGCCGCGGAAGACGGACACGGCGTCGAACCGCAGCCCCTCACCCATGGCGCATGCCTCGCCGGTTGCGCCAGACAAGCGCCGGCAGGCCGAGGGCGATGGCGAAGGGCAGCAGGGCGGCCACCGCCTGCCCGAGGCCCCAGATGCCGATGGCGCGCCGGTCCCCGCCCGAGGAGAGTGCCAGCGCCTCTGTCGTGAGCGTCACGACGCGGCCGCCGCCGAGCAGCAGCGTGGTCAGATACTGCCCTATCGAGACGGCGATCCCGACGGCGACGGCGGTGAGGATCGGCCCCGTGAGCATCGGCAGCCGCAGCCGCCAGAGGACGGCGTTCGGGGAGGTGCCGAGCCCGGCCGCGACGCGCGCGAGCCGCGGATCCCAGGCGCGGAAGGGGCCTTGGAGCGAAAGGAAGACGTAGGGCAGCACGAAGACGATGTGACCCGCGAGGACCAGCCAGATCGACGGGCGCAGGCCGAGCGACAGCGCAAGCAGCTGGAGACCCGGGAGGAAGGTCACCTGCGGCACGAGAAGCGGGAGGTAGAGGAGCCAGAGCGCGCGCTGGCCGAGGGTGAGGCCATGGCGCACCTCCGCCTCCAGGCAGCCGACGACCAGCAGCAGGGAGATGGCCGTGGCCGCGAGCGCGAGCGCGACCGTGTCTCCGGCGGTGCCGATCATGTCCGGTCCGAAACGGCTCCAGCTTCGCCACGTCAACGCCTCCGGGACGAGGTCCGGGAAGCTCCAGCGGGCGGCGACGGACCAGACCGCGAGGCTCACCAGCCCCGCCAGCACCATCCCGGCCGATACGGTCGCGAGCGCCAGCCCGGTCGCGCGGGCGGGCGCTTCCGGCAGCGATCCGCCGGCACGGATCCACCGGCGGCCGAACCCGGCGACGCAGCGCTCTGCTCCCCACCAGCCCGCGAGGACGAGGAGTGTCGCGGCGAGGAGCATCAGCCCGCCCGCCGCGGCGACGGCCCGCGATGCGAGATCCGGGTCGGTCATCCAGCGCGTGACCTGCACCGCGAGCGTCGTCGGCGTGGACGGCCCGAGGATGAGGGCGACGTCCACGTTCGTCATGCCGAAGACGAGGACGACGAGGACCGGGAGACGGATCTGCGCGTAGAGCGACGGGAAGACGGCCTTCGTCCAGCCGGTCACACGCCCCTGCCCCAGGCTGCGGGCGACGGAGAGGCGGCGCGCGGCGTCCACCTGCGGCATGGCGGCGAGCATCATCAGGAGGAGGAACGGCATTTCCTTCGCGATCAGCCCGGCGGTCAGCGACAGGCCGAGCGGGTCGCCCAGGATCAGCAGATCCGGGGCCCGGTCCCAGCCGAGGATCAGCGCGGGAGTGCGGAACAGCCAGCCCGAGGGCGCGATCAGGAAGGCGAGACCGAGCGCCGCCGCCGCGTGCGGCACGGCGAGCAGAGGCGACAGGACGCGTTCGAGCCAGGCGAAGGCGCGGGTGCCGTGCCAGCCGGCGGTGATCAGACATGCGATTCCGAGTGCGCCCAGCGTGGAGAGCACGCCGGACAGCATCGAAACCCGCAGCGCCGGCGACAGCCCGGGCCAGTCCCACGCCGTCCGGAACGGCGCATCGGCCCCGGGCACCAGGTAGCCCAACGCCGGAAGGGTCGCTCCCATCAGGCCAATCAGCACCGGGCCGGCGAGCACCAGCATCGTCAGGAACGGAAGCGGCCGGAGCAACCTGTGGGTGTCAGTCGGAGACGCCGTAGCGCGCGACCCAGCCTTCGGCGAGGCGGGTCGCCCAGGTCGGGTGCGGCTCGGGCAGGGCGCGGCCGAGTTGCTCGGGCGAAAGCGTCGCCACGCCGAGGTCGAGCGCGTCGAATGCGGCCCGTTGCCCGGGCGAGAGCGTACCGAGGTCGAGGACCGTGCCATAGCCCAGGATCGCCGGATCCTGAGCGCGGGCCTGCACCTCGGGCGACAGGATCGTATCGGCCACCACCATCGCGCCCGCGGTGGCATTCGCGTTCACCGGTATGGCGAGGAAGCTCGCGTTGCCGATGGTCCCCCCGTCGAGGACGTAGGTGCGAACCGTTTCCGGGAGCTCGAAATTGGCGATGGCGGTCGTGGCCTCCCCGGGAGAGAAGCTGATGGCGATGTCGACTTCCCCGTCGTTGATGAGCTGGAACTGGCGCGGGCCGGTTTCCGGGAAGGCGCGTCCGCTGCGCCAGAGGAGCGGTTGCAGCCTGTCGAGATAGGCCCAGAGCGGTGCCGCAACCTCGTCATAGGTCTCACCTGCGGGCTCCTGCAGCCGGGCGGGGTCGTCCGCGAGTTCGATCAGCATCTGCTTGAGGAAGGTGGTGCCGAGAAAGTCCGGCGGCTGCGGATAGGTGAACCGGCCGGGGTTCCGCTCGGCCCAGGCGAGAAGCTCCGGGGCGGACTTCGGCGGTTCGGCGACGCGGGCGGCATCGTGGACGAAGACGAGTTGCGCCATGGCCCAGGGGCTTTCGTAGCCCTCCGTCGGCACCGTGAAGTCGGTCTGCACGCCCTTTTCAAGATCGACGTGGCGCCAGTTCGGCAGTTGCTCGGCGAAAGGTCCGAACAGGAGGTCGGCCTCCTTCATGGACGCGAAATTCGCCCCGTTGATCCAGATGAGGTCCACGGACCCCGCGTCGACGCCAGCCCGCACCTCGTTGAGGACGGTCCCCACCGCATCGGCAGTATCGGTCAGCTTGACGTGGCGCAGGGAGACGCCGCGCTCGGCCACGCGCTCCCCGACCCAGGCGATGAAATCGTTCGTCGCGGTGGATCCGCCCCATGCGTGCCAATAGACGGTCTGCCCTTGCGCGGCCGCCTCCACGGCGGGCCAGTCGGAAGGGTCGGGCGTCTGCGCGGTGGCGGGAAGGGCCAGCGCGGCGGCGAGAGTCAGGGCGAGACGCATCGGGGGGACCTCATGTCAGGGACGTGCGGGCGTTTGCCACCCGGGCCAGGGCGGTGAGCAGGCATAGGCCGCCGAAGCCCCAGGCCAGCGGGACGAAGTACTGGGGAAGGAGGCAGAGAAGAACGAAGAAGGCGATCGTCTCCGTGCCCTCCAGCAGCCCGGCCGAGTAGTAGAGCGACTTGACCCCCTGTGCTTGCGTCGACAGGCCGCGCCGTTCGGCCACGGCGGAGTAGCCGAGAAAGCTCGTGCCGTTGACATAGAACGACAACAGCAGGAAGGCGGCGGCGAGGGCGTTGGCGGGGTCGAGGAAGGCGAAGGCGAAGGGTACCGCGCCGTAGAAGGCGAAGTCGCACCAGATGTCGAGGTAGCCGCCGAAGTCCGTCGGGCGTGTCGCGCGCGCGACCGCTCCGTCGAGCCCGTCCAGCAGGCGCGAGGCAAGCAGCGGCAACAGGGCCCAGGCCGGCACGCCGAACGCGATCGTTCCGGCGGCCAGCATGCCGAAGCCGAAGCCCGCGAGCGTGACCCCGTCGGCGGTGGCCCCCATGGCGGCCAGACGCCCTCCCATTCGGTCGAGCGGCGGATCGATCAGCGGACGGGCGAAACGGTCGAGCATCGGGCCTCCCGACAGGGTTCGGACGCCCGCTTCCTGCCCGCTGCCGGATCGCGACGCAAGGCACAGGGACGTGATGGGCAGGCTCGATCGCGGCGAAGGCTGGCGGAGGGTGCGTTTGGGACGCACTGCACCAGGAGGCTATCGTCGGCGGAGGAGGACCGCCGGTCAAAGGCGGAATGCACCCCCGGAGCAGTGGATGGGGACGGGTCTGATGGCCCTTCACCGATCCCGATGGAGCAGCATCCGGAATCGAGAGCCCTTCCAACGACCACCGGCAAGGTGTAGCCCCGCCGCAGGGAAGCGTGGCCGAGCGGTCGAAGGCACCGGTCTTGAAAACCGGCAGACGCGAGAGCGTCTCGTGGGTTCGAATCCCACCGCTTCTGCCAGAGGTGGCGCTGGTCGATGTCAGGCATTCTCCGGTGGCGGTCCCCGGGTCGCCAACTCCTCCTCCAACGCCGCGAATGATGTCGTCAGGGCGGTCTGAGCCGCGATGAGCCTCGTGTTGCGACCCTCGAGATCCTCCAGCGTGCTCCGGATGAGACGGTGGCCTGGGATGAAGATGTAGGCAACTTCGAGCAGAACGACGACGACGGCGAGGATCAGTGAATAGGCCTCGAGGTTCCGCAGGAAAAGGACACGGGCCACGGATTCGGCTTCGATGGCCGCGACGACGGCTTCCAGGCTTTCCAGCAGTCCGCCCTGCTCGAGCGAGCTGAGCCGGGCGAAGGCGCCATCTCCGGCAGGGTCTGCGATGACGTCACGAGCGGCGGCGGCGTAGGCGAGGATGCGGTCGTCCAACGTGGGCGCGGTGCCGCTGAAATAGAGGTTACGCGTCGCATCGGACAGCATCTCCGACCCCGTCAGGTCGGCGTGTGCCATCTCGAACTGCGTGACGACATCCTCCAAATCGCCCGACGCCCCGATCCGTCCGAGCGTCGCCCCCTGCGCGAGGTAGGCGATCCGCTGCGTCAGCATGCGTTGCCGCCCGTTGACGTTGATGGCCTGCGCCGCGCGGGCGATCTGCGCCGCCTCGATCTGCGTGGCGACGAGGGAGACGAAGACCCCGCCGATCACGATGGCGATGGCCAGCAGGTAGAGCACCAGCAGGCGGCGCAGGTTCACGGGCCCGTCCCCCGCAGCCGGGCCCAGGGAGGGCGACGACGCGTCGGCGTGACTTCCGAAACTGTATCGCATGGTGTCGAGCTCCGCCTTCGGATCGGTTTCCGTCTAGGTCCAAAGCCTTAAAGAAGAGACAACGCCCGCGCGCGCGTCCCGATCAACCGTCGGCGGGCGCACGCAGCGCCTCCGGGTTGCGCAGCCAGATGTCGCGCTGCGGGAACGGATGCTCCAGTCCCTCGGCCGCGAACCGCTCGTAGATGGCGTGGTTCAATTCGGACGTCACGAGCGGTTTGAACAGGATGTCCCGCAGCACGACGCGCACCGTGAAGTCGAGGCTGTCCGCCCCGAACCCGTCGAAGGTGACGAAGGGCGGCGGGTCCAGCACCACCCGCGGGTTCGCCCGCGCCACCTCCGTCAGGATCGCCTCTACCTCCCTCGTGTCGCAACCGTAGGGCGCGCCGACACGGAGCACCACGCGACCGGCGGAGTTCGCCAGCGTGTAGTTCGTGACCACGCCGGAGATCAGGTCCGCGTTGGGTACGATGACATCCTGCCGGTCGAAGGTCTCGATCCGGGTGGAGCGCACGGAGATCTGGCGCACGAAGCCTTCCACGCCGCCGACGTTGACCCAGTCGCCCAGCTTGATCGGACGTTCGACCAGCAGGATGATGCCGGAGACGAAGTTCTGCACGATGGTCTGGAGGCCGAAACCGATGCCGACCGACAGCGCGCCGGCGACGATGGCGAGTCCGCTCAGATCGATGCCGGCGGCGGTGATCGCGACGAGCCCGGCGAGCACGATCCCCACGTAGCCGGTGCCCGAGAGGATGGCGTTGGTCCCTCCGGAATCCATGCTCGTCTTGGGCAGGATGCTGGTCCGCAGCACGCCCTTGAGCAGCCGGACGGCCATGTAGCCCACGAGGAAGACCAGCGCGAAGGTCAGGAAATTGGACGGCGAGATTTCCGTTCCGCCGATGCTGAAACCGCGCAGGAAGCTGCTCCACCATTCGGAGAGCGTCGCGGGACGGATGCCCCAGATCAGGGCGAGGACGGGGAGCGCCGCGAGCGCGAGCGCGAGGCCCACGAGCGTGGGCGTGAGCGCGTCGCGACCGGCGTCCGCCCGGCGCGTGACGGTGGCGTAGAGGTCGAAGACGAACCCCTGCAGGATGCCGATCCCCATGATGAGGGCGAGCGACAGGACCGACGGCCAGAGGACCGCGTTGGCGAGGTTGACGTAGCCCGCCGTCGCCGCCAGTGGTGCCACGGCACCTACCACCATCAGCGCGCGCCCGAGCAGGCGCAGCACCTGTCCCCAGAGGCCGTCGCTCTCGTCGCGCTTGGCCGCCTCGCCCTCCGACAGGAAGAGTTGCCCCAGCCGGATCAGGGTGAAGCCGGCGAGGAGCAGGAGGATGAAGTGGGAGATGGTCCGGCTGACCTCGGGCTCTACCGACGATGGCGCGATGACCTCCACGGCGAAGGCCCCGGCCATCAGGATGCCGAGCGACAGGGCGTAGCGCCGCGCCTCCCGGCGCCGTGCGGGGGCCACGGGGAGGAAGGCCGCGGCGGTCTCTCGGATCGGAAGCGCCTGTAGCGCGAGCCAGCGTGACAGCAGGATCACCGCGCCCATCGCGGGCAGCAGCGTCGTCGCCTTTTCGACCCGTACCCCGGACGCACCCATGAGCTGGAACATGCGCGTCACCGCGATCAGCCCGATGATCGGGAGGATCAGCCGCGCCAGCGAGATGCCCAGCAGCGTCACGCGCACCACCGCCCGGTCCGCCTCGTCGCGGGCGATCCGGTCGCGCAGATGGCCGAGCCAGACGCCCGAACGCCACAGCAGCACGACGGCGGCGAAGGCGAGCAGCCCCAGTTCCACGCCGCGCCCCTGCCAGACGGCGCGGGCGGTGGGCGTTGCGAAGGGCTGCGCCAGCTCTCGTCCTAATGCCGCGATCCAGGTGCCGACGGCAGCGATGGCCACCGGCCAGTTCGCCGGGTTCAGCGGCGTCGGACCCGCGCGCAGCACTTCGCTGGCCCGCTCCGCCTCGATCCGGCGGTCGATCTCGGAGATCAGGCCGTTCGCCTCGGTGAACGCTGCCTCCGCCACGCGGCCCGGGGCCATCAGCGTCTCCAGCCGGTCCTCCAGTTGCCCGCGCCGCGCCGCGACATCCGCGGGTTCCGTCTCCCCCTCCGCCGGTATCGGACCGAGGTTGGCTATCTGTGCCCGCAACGTGTCGATGCGCGCCTTGTCTATCTGGGTGGCGGTCTCGAACCCGCCGCGGAAGCCCAGCAGGTCGGTCCGCACGGCTTCGAGCGCTGGCTGGGAAACGGCCTCGGACGCGATGGCGGCCTCCGCCCGGGCGACCATGGCCGCCCACTCCTCGGGAAGCTCGTAGACGGCGGGTGCAACCGGGGGGTCGGCAAGGTCCGCGACCTGCGCCGTCACCGGCAGCGCGAGCGCCAGCCAGAGCAGGAGAGACGTCAGCAGCCGCGTCATGCGAAGACCGACGGCACCTCCCGCGCCGCCCCGTCGAGCCAATGCGGCACCGGCAGGCCCTTGTCGCGCAGGAACGCCGGGTTCCAGAGCTTCGACTGATAGCGCGATCCGTAGTCGCACAGGATCGTCACGATCGTGTGCCCCGGACCCATGTGCCGCGCCATCTTCACCGCCCCGCCGATGTTCACGCCGGTCGAGCCGCCCATGCAGAGCCCCTCGTGCTCCAGCAGGTCGAAGACGATGGGCAGCGCCTCCTCGTCCGTGACCTGACAGGCGAAATCGGGCGCGAAGCCTTCGAGGTTGGCGGTGATGCGCCCCTGCCCGATGCCTTCGGAGATGCTGGAGCCTTCGGACTTCAACGCGCCGTATTCGTAGAAATTATACAGCGCCGCCCCCATCGGGTCCGCCAGCCCGACCTTCACGCCGCGCGGCTGCAACACCTGCGCCACGCCCGCCACCGTCCCGCCGGAGCCCGCGGCGCAGATGAAGCCGTCAACCTTGCCATCGGTCTGCGCCCATATCTCCGGCGCGGTCGTCTCGACGTGGGCCTGCCGGTTGGCGGTGTTGTCGAACTGGTTGGCGAAGATCGCGCCGTGCGGCTCGGTCTCGTTCAGCGCCTCGGCCAGCCGTGCGGCGTATTTGATGTAATTGTCGTCGTCCCGGTACGGCTTCGGCGGCACTTCCACCAGTGTCGCGCCGGCCAGCCGCAGCATGTCCTTCTTCTCCCGGGATTGGCTGTCGGGGATGACGATCACCGACTTGTAGCCCATCGAAGCGCCGACCAGCGCCAGCCCGATCCCTGTGTTCCCGGCCGTCCCCTCCACGATGGTGCCGCCGGGCCTGAGCGCGCCGGACGCGATGGCGGCGCGGATGATGTAGAGCGCGGCGCGGTCCTTGACCGACTGGCCGGGGTTCAGGAACTCCGCCTTGCCCAGGATCTCGCATCCGGTCGCATCGCTGACGCGGTTCAGGCGGATGAGCGGCGTGTTCCCGATGGCCTCGGCCAGGTTTCGATGGGTCATGGGGGGCCTCCGGGCGGTATCGTTTCGATCTATGCCCGCGGTGCAGGGGCTTCAACCGCGCAGGCGATCCCGGTTCGACGCCAGCCATTGCGCCGAGAGGATCAGCGGGCCGTTCGCCGCCTCCCCGGTGGCGATCATCTCGAGCAGGTCGTCCAGCGGCACCAGATGCGCGCGGATATCCTCATGCTCCGCCGCCAGCCCGTGCAACCCGTCGCTGCCGTCCGGCAGATCGCACAGGCCGACGTAGGACTGCAGGATCTGCGCCAGCCCGCCGGGGCTGGGATAGTATCGCGCGACGAAATGCAGATCCCCCGCGCGGATGTCGAGCCCGGCCTCCTCCTTGGCCTCGCGCCGTGCCGTGTCTTCCGGCGTCTCGCCCGCGTCGATCAGCCCGGCGACGGGTTCCAGCATCCACGGCAACGGATCGCCCTTGGCCAGCGCCCCGATGCGGATCTGCTCCACCAGCAGCACGCGGTCGCGGACCGGGTCGTAGGGCAGCAGGGTGGCGGCGTCGGTCACATGGCTGATGGCCCGGCGGATCGTGCCGGACCGCGTGCCGTCGAACCGGGGATGGTCCAGCGTCCATTCCTCGACCCGGTGGAACCCCTCGTAGGGATAGTCCACGCCCCCCACCCGCACCTCCGCGGCTTCCGTGCGGCACCCCACCGTCGTCGGACGGCGATGGGCCCGGGCGGTGACGATGCCCTGCGCGCGCGACTGCAGGATGGCCCGCCGGGCCATCATCTCCTCGGCTGTCGTCCGCCCCATCCCGCGCATCACCTCCGCCGCCGCCAGGCGCGTCCGCTCCCCGTGTCGCAGGATCCAACCGGGCAGGCTCCACGACTCCCCCGACCCGCCCGCGCCGCCGTCCTCGCGGTAGACGAGCGCGGCAACGGCCCCGTCCGGGCCCTCGACCGTCACCGCCTCGGGGACGTATCCGAAGGCGCGCTCGTACCAGTCGAGCCGGGCGCGGGCCGCGGCGTCCAGCGCATCCGTCAGATGCCCTCCGGCCCCCCCGCCCGTGACGAGCACCGGCCAGTCGCCCGCCGCCGCGCGCTCCACCGACGCGCCGGGCAGCCGCGCCGGCACGACCGAGACCGGCTGCCCGGCGACATCCCGCAGCAGATCGGGCCACAGAAGCGTACCGAAGAGAAAGTAGCGGCTCATCGACCGGCGCTATCCCGCGTCCCGATCGCGGTAGGCGTCCAGCGCACGGGTCCGGCCCTCCGACAAGCCGACGATGGGCGCGTCGGGCCGTGCATCCCCGGCGTTGATGTCCCAGCTCTCCGGGATGGCCTCGTGGAACGCCTCGGACCCGAGCCAGCGGTCCCGGTAGGCCCCGTCCGGGTCGAACTTCTCCGCCTGCGTCTCCGGGTTGAAGATGCGGAAGAACGGGCTGGCGTCGGGGCCCGATCCGGCGACCCATTGCCAGCCCATCGCGTTCGACGCGGGGTCCCAGTCGATCAGCACGTCCGCGAACCAGTCGCAGCCGACCCTCCAGTGCGTCATCAGATGCTTGGTGAGATAGCTCCCCGTCAGCATCCGCGCGCGGTTGTGCATCCGCCCGGTCACGTAGATCTCCCGCATCGCGGCATCCACCACATCGACACCGGTGCGGCCGCGCCGCCAGGCTTCCGCCTGCGGATTGTCGCCCTGCCACGGGAAAGCGTCCCAGTCGGGCTTCCAGTTCTCCGTCGTGAGCCTTGGCGTGTGATAGGCGAGGTGGTGGGCGAAATCGCGCCAGGCGACTTCCTTCAGGAAGGTCTCCGCGCCCGCGCGCCCCTCCTCCATCGACCTCTGCCCGGCGTGCCAGCAGGTGCGCGCCGAAATCTCCCCGTAGGTCAGGTTCTCGCTCAAGCCGCTGGTGCCGTCGACGGCGAGCATGTCGCGGGCGGTCGCGTAGGCATCGACGCGATCCTCGAGGAAGGCGTCGAGCCGCGCACGGGCCTTCGCCTCTCCCACGTGGACGTGCCGCGCCACGACCTGCGCGCCGCGCCGCATCGCGCGGCCCATGTCCCACTCCGCGAGTGCATCCGAAGCGGGCCAGACCTGCGGGGTCGTCAACTCCGTCGGCGCCGCAAGCGGCCGAGCGACGTCCCGCCCGCGGACCTCCTTCCAGAACGGCGTGAAGACTTTGTAGAACCCACCCGTCTTCGTCTCGACCGACCAGGGTTCGAACAGGACGTGGGCGTGGAACGACTCGACGTCGAGCCCGTCGCCGCGCAGCCCCTCCTTCACGCCCGTGTCCCGCGCCCGCTCGTCCGCGACGTAGAGCCGGTTCCAGACGACCGTGTCGGCCCCCGTCTCCACGACCAACGCGCGCAACGTCTCCAGCGCCGCTCCGCGCCGCAGGACGAGCTTCGATCCGATCCCGTCCAGCGACCCCGCGAAATGCTCCAGCCCCAGGCCGATCCGCCAGGTCGGGGCCGCGCCCCACCCCTCGACGACCTCGTCGCGGAGGAAGACCGGCACGACGGGTCGCCCCTGCGCCGCCGCCCAGTCCAGCGCCGGATTGTCGGCAAGCCGCAGATCGCGCCGCAGCCACAGGATGATCGGTCTCGCGTCTTCGGCCATCGTGCCCTCCATCAGAGCGGTCCAGATAGAGCGCGGATGCCGCGTGTCAGGCGTTGACGTCCACCACGACGCGGCCGCGCACCTGCCCCGCGAGGATGTCCGCCCCGAGCTTCGGCAGATCGGCCAGCGTGGCGGGCACGATCATCGCCTCCAGCTTCTCCATCGGCAGCACCTCGGCGAGTTTCGCCCAGGCACGGACCCGGTTCTCGTAGGGCTGCATCACGCTGTCGATGCCGAGCAGGTTCACGCCGCGCAGCAGGAACGGGATCACGGTGGCGGGCAAGGTCGCACCCCCGGCCAGCCCGACGGCGGCGACGCTCGCCCCGTATTCCATCTGCCCCAGCACCCGCGCCAGCATCGCACCGCCGACCGCATCGACGCAGCCGCCCCAGGTCTCCGCCTCCAGCGGGCGCTTGACGGTCTCCGCCAGCTCCTCGCGGGGCACGATCCGCGTGGCCCCGAGCGACGTCAGGTAGTCCGCCTGCTCCGGGCGCCCCGTCACGGCGGCCACCTCGTGGCCCATCGCCGACAGGATCGCGACGGCGACCGAGCCCACGCCGCCCGCCGCCCCCGTCACCAGCACCGGCCCGCGCCTTGATCCCGTGATCCACGAGCGCCTGCACGGCCAGCATCGCCGTGAACCCGGCGGTGCCCACCGCCATCGCCTGCCGGGTGGTCAGCCCCTCGGGTAGCGGCACCAGCCAGTCCGCCCGGACCCGTGCCTTCTGCGCATGGCCACCCCAATGGGCCTCGCCCACGCGCCAGCCGGTCAGCACGACCTTGTCGCCGGGCGCGTAGCGATCGTCCGAGCTCTCCTCGACCGTGCCGGCGAAATCGATGCCCGGAACGTGGGGATACTTGCGCACCAGCCCGCCCCCCGGCCCGATGCAGAGCCCGTCCTTGTAGTTCACCGTCGAGTACTCGACCGCGACCGTCACCTCCGCCTCCGGCAGGTCCGCGAGCGTCAGATCCCTGACCGCCGCCCGCGTTCCGCCGTCGTCCTTGTCCACCACCAATGCCCTGAACGTCATCGCCGATCCCCTTGATATTGCAGGCGTCACGCCCAGAATTTCTCGCGCAGAACAGCCTTGCGCGGCCCGTCCTGCGTCAGCACCGTCACGCTTGCGCCAGCGTCCCACCCCCGGTCGATCATGCCGATCGCCACGCCGCAGCCGTAGGTCGCGCTGTCGGCGGCCGAGGTCACGTGCCCGGCTTGCCGGTCGCCGTCCATCACCGGCCAGCGACGGTCGCACGCGGGCACCGGCGCTTCCATCTCCACCGCCATCAGCCGGCGGGTCGAGACATGCCGCTTGAGCGCCGCCCCGCCGATGCAATCGTAGCGCTGCACGTATTTGCCCAGGCCCACCTCGAAGGGCGTGTCCGCGTCGGTCATGTCGTTCCCGTAGCTCAGCATCCCGCCCTCGATCCGCTCCACGAGGTTCGGGCAGCCGGCGCGCACGTCCAGATCCGCCCCGGCGGCGAAGAGCGCGTCCCAGAGCGGCATCGCCAGCCGCTCCTCCTCCACGTAGATCTCGAAGCCGCCCTGCTTGGAATATCCCGTCCGGCTGACGATCATCTCCGTCGCCCTCGAACGCGAAGCGCCCGAAACCGAAGAACTTCAGGTCGCGCACCGCCTCCCCGAAGACCCGAGCCGCCAGATCGTCGGCCAGCGGCCCCTGGATCGCCAGCGGCTGCGTCGCCGCCTCGAACACGCGCACGAAGTAGCCGCCTGCCGCCGCCATCCCCTCGATCCAGAGCCGCAATTCGCCGTCCGCGAGCGAGACCCACCACTCGTCCTCCGCCACGCGCATCGCGACCGGGTCGTTGAGCATCCCGCCGTCCGCCTTGCAGATCGGCACGTAGGCGCAGCGGCCGGGCTTCAGCCCCGACAGGTCGCGCGGGGTCAGCCGCTGCATCAGCGCGTCGGCGTCGTGCCCGGTGATCACCACCTGCCGTTCGCAGGCCACGTCCCAGACCTGCACCGAGCGCTTCAGATGCGCGCAATCCTCCGCCGCGCCCCGGAACGACGCGGGCAGCATCATGCGGTTGTAGACGGTGTAGGCCGTGCAGCCGGCTGCATCGACCGCATCCGTCCACCATGTCCGGCGCACCCGGTTCGAGCGGGCGAGCGCGGTCATGCGGCCCCGGGCATGAATGGCAGGTCGGTGTCGGTCGTGGTCACGCCGGCGGCGGTGAGCATGGCGTGCATCTGCCCGCGATGGTGCGTCTGGTGGTTGAAGAAGTGGGTGTAGAGCCGCGACCTGTCCTGCGTCATCTCGCGACCGGCGGCACCCGAGAACCACGTGACGTCGCCCTCGCAATCGCGGAGACCCTCCGCCCAGGCGATGATTCGCCGCGTCAGCCAGCCTGCGCCGCTCCATCCAAGTCTCGACGTCCGATACCCAGTCCACCGACGCCGCAATTCCGCCCCCGTCGATCGGCGCATCCTCGAAGCGGGAGAGCCAGACTTCGTCCGCCCAGAGCAGATGGCTCGCCGTCCGCAGGATCGACCCGAAGAACGCGCCGCGGTCCTTCGCCGCTTCCCCCTCCTCCAGCGATCCGACCGCAGTGATCAGGCCACGGTTCTGCCAGGCGTTGTAGCCGGCCATCATCCGCACCCAGTCGGGCGTGATCACCGCGCCACCTCCGGCCCGGACCAGTCGATCTGGCAGATCTCCGCGCTGCGCCCCTCGAAGTCCCAGACGCGCCCGAACGCCCGCACCCGGCCCTTCGTCGCCGTGGCCACGGTGATGTCCGACCCCATCCAGTATTCGGTATTGGTCGCCACGATGTCGCGCTCGGGGTCCTTGCCCTGCACCGGAACGACCTCCCCCTGGATCTTCTTGCCGACCATCAGCCGGCGCGTCTTGCCTTCCGTCTCGTAGGTGATCGTCGCGCGCTCGGCCCCGAGGAACTCGCTGACCAGCAGCTTGAACAGCCCCGTCGTGCCCTTCGCGCGCCCCGAGAAGATCTCGATCAGCCCCAGATACGCCGCCTGCTCCGCGCGGTCGTCGATGAAGGCCGCCGCCTTCCAGTTGCCCCGCGCCATCAGCCCCGGAATCTCCAGCAGCAGGCCGACGTTGAGCCCGGACAGATCCGTATCGCCGTAATGCCCCGCGTCGATCCGGATGCCCGACCAGGCCTGGCAGTAGCCTTCCGTCGGCGCGTGCTTGCCCAGGCTGACGACGCAGGGGCAGAAGACCGTGCAGTTGCAGTTCAGGATGAGCTCGCCCCGGATGGCCCAGGGCGTCATCGGACCCGATGGGGCGGGCGACATCCGGCTCGAGACGACGGGTGCGGCGATCTTCACGTTCATATCGTTCCTCCGATCAGGTAGCCCGCGCCCGTCAGGCAGGCGAGGCCGATCGCGCGCGGCACGAACGCCCCGCGCGACAGTTTCTCCAGCGTCATCAGCATCGTGGCAAGCGCCATGAACCCCAGGCTCATGGCCCCGCCGATGAGCCCGAGCGCCATCAGCGCCCAGCAGCAGCCGAGGCAGACCGCGCCGAGCCGCAGCCCCATCCGCCACGGGCCCTCGTCCCAGTGACCCATGAAGAACGTCAGCGGGCGGCGGCATTTCGACAGGCATGCGTCCTTGAGGGCGCTGAACTGATACGCCCCCGCGAGGATCAGCAGCCCGGCGGCGAGCCACGGACCGTCGGGCGGCCCCATCGATGTCTGCACGAGGGCGGCAACGGTCGAGAACCCGATCCAGACCGTGACGTATCCGGCGACCAGCCATCCGCCGCCGCCCGTCCCGTGGGCGTCCGCTATCTCGTCATGGGTCGCGAAGGCCGGAAGCGCGGTCGGCAGCATCATCGCCGCCGACATCACCAGCCACATGGCGAGCGCGCCGCCGGGCCCGACCGCGGCGACCGGCAGCCGGCAGATGTCGCGCAGCGCCGTCGCCAGACCGGTATCCGTGGTCATCGCGAAGACGGCGATCCAGGCCGCACCGAGCCCGGCATAGAGCGCCAGCCAGTGCGGCGCGGCCATGCGGGACAGGTGCTTCATTTCCGACCCTCCCGCCGCCCGTTCTGTCGTCGTTCCGCCGCCATGAGTGGCAGACATGCGGACGTCGGACAATTCCAAATCCGCCCGCTCCCGGCCGGCCTGCATCCGGCTAGACATTCGCCGCCCCGCGACGCACCTTGCGCGAAAAACCGAAATCCACCAACGGGAGATCCGCCATGACGTTCCGCCTCGCCCTTCTCGCCTCCACCGCCCTCGCCCTGCCCGCCGCGGCCCAGACGCTCACGGTGTTCGACTACTCCGGCTTCGAGAACCCCGAGTTCCACGCTACCTACGTGGAGAAGCACGGGAGCAGCCCCGACTTCGCCTTCTTCGGCGACGAGGAGGAGGCGTTCCAGAAGCTTTCCTCGGGCTACAACGAACCGGGCGTCACGCATGTCTGCGCGGGATCGGTCAACAAGTTCATCCAATCCGGCCTCGTGGAACCCTGGGACCTGTCGCGCATCGAGAACTGGGACGACCTGAGCCGGAGCTTGACCGGGCAGGACATCAACGCCGACGATGCCGAGGTCTACTTCGTCCCCGTCGACTACGGCTCCACGGCCATCGCCTACAACACCGAGGAAGTCCCGGAGGAGGCGGTCGCCTCGCTCGACGTCTTCCTCGACCCGGAGTACGCGGGCCGCATGTCGCTGCCCGACAACGTCGACGATGCCTATGCGCTGGCCTATCTCGCCACCGGCACGACCGACTGGTCCACCGCCACCGACGCGCAGTTCGAGGCCGCGAACGACTGGCTGCGGCAGGCGCATCAGAACCTGCGGACCTACTGGACGGACCCGGCGGAGCTGTCGCAGTTGCTGTCCTCCGGCGAGGTGCTGGTCAGCTGGGCCTGGAACGAGACGCTGCCGACGATGGTGGACGAGGGCTTCCCCATCGGCTTCCAGCGCGAGGCGACCGAAGGGTCCTCGCTCTGGCTCTGCGGCTACATGAACATGGCCGAGAGCACCTCCGACGAGGACCTGGCCTACGATTTCCTGAACGCCATGCTGCACGAGAGCGCGACCGTGCCGCTTCTGGAGTCGGGCTACGGACAATCCAATCAGGTCGCGATGGAGGGTCAGGGCGAGGAGGCCCTGATCGCCGCGGGTCTGGGCGAGATCGACGCTCCGGTGCTGGCCCAGCTTCCGATGGACGGACAGCTGCGGCAACGGCAGGCGGAAACCTTCGAGCGGATCAAGGCCGGGTTCTAGGGCCCGCCGACGGAGCCGCCGGATCGCCGGCGGCTCCCCGGGGCGGCTCAGGCCAGGCCGTTCTTGATGTTGGTCAGCATCACGATGTGCGACTGGATCGCGGGGATCGCGACGAGCGCCGCACCCTGCGCCATCGGGTCCTCCGCGTTGGCGGCGTAGTCCTGCATCAGCGGCAGCAGCGAGGCGTGGCCGAGGAGCTGCTCCTCGATGTAGGTGGCCTCGAACGCCGGCTCGTCGCCCGACTGCATCGCCCCGAGCCTGTCGGACTGGAGCGGCGTCACGTCCGGCTCGGCATCCGTCATGCCGAACGCGGCGGCGAGGGCGTCCTGCTCCGATATCTCCAGCGAGGCGAATTCCTTGATCATCGGATCGTCGGTCCGCTCGAAGGCGACGACGCTCAGCAGCTTCGAATAGGCACCGGCCTGCAGGATGGCCAGCTTGCCCGAGGCGGGGGCCTGCGCCGATGCGCGCGTGGACAACATCGGCGCGATGGCGACCGCCATGCCCGCGGTCAGCAAATGACGTCTCAACATGATGTTCTCCCTGATTTATTCCGGTTGCCTCGATGCCAACGGCGGAACGCTTCGAGCGGTTCCCGCGTCGTGATCGCCGCGATCAGAACATATGGGTCGGAGACGGAAGCATCTTGCGAAACGGGTTCGCAGACGCTATGTCAGGGACGTGCCCGCAAGGGAACTATGGCAATAAACGCGCTCGTAATACGCGGATCGGACCCGGGGGCGGTACCCGGCGACTCCACCATACATCCCTTGTTGGGGGACCATGGGGTCGAAACAGGATCGACGGACGTCTAAAGGGGTAATGCTTTTGCCCGGTGAGTTACCACCGTTATCGGTACAAAATGTACAGTTGCCAACAACAACAGTGCTCCGGTCGCCGTCGCAGCGTAAGCTGCGTCGAGATCGAAACCTAAGTCCTTGCGCCTAGCAGTGTAAGGCGGGGTTCGCAGGCACCTGGCAACAGAAGCCTGCACTTTCTCCCTCTCCTCCTCGTTGCAAGGCACCGCCTCCACAACCTGCTTGCCGGCCTCCGGGGCCTCTGGTCTACAATCGGGCGCATCGCCGGGCCCCTGGGGCACCCTCGGGGGGACATCATGACGGACGCCAAGACGACCATCGACTACGGGGCCCTCATGCATCAGGCGATGCGCGGCCTGATCCGGCAAGTGCTGGAAGGCGTCGCGCGGAACGGGCTGCCGGGCGAGCATCACTTCTTCATCTCCTTCGACACCAACCACCCCGGCGTGGACATCGCCCCCTGGCTCCACGACCGCTACCCGGAGGACATGACGATCGTCCTGCAGCACTGGTTCGACGCGCTCGACGTGCGCGACGACGGTTTCTCCGTGGTGCTGAACTTCGGCGAGAGCCAGGAGCCGCTGGTCGTGCCCTGGGCGGCCATGAAGACCTTCGTCGACCCATCCGTCGAGTTCGGCTTTCGTTTCGAGCGGCAGGACGACGAGGAGATGTCCGAAATCGAAGAGGCTCCGTTCGAGTCCATCGAGGAGGAGGACGCGCCCGAACCGCCCTCCCGCCGCGACGCGGAGGTCGTGAGCCTCGACAAGTTCCGCAAGTAACGGCGCAAAGGCGGGTATCGGGTGCCGCGCGATGGACGCAGCCTGTTCGCGCCGCTAGTGAACTGCGAAACCTGCCTGCGCGGAGCGACCCCATGAGCGACACCCGGACGGAAACCGACAGCTTCGGCCCCCTCGAGGTGCCGTCCGACAAGTACTGGGGCGCGCAGACGCAGCGGTCGATCCGCAACTTCCCCATCGGCTGGGAGCGTCAGCCCGTCGCAATCGTCCGCGCGCTCGGCGTGATCAAGAAGGCCGCGGCCACCGTCAACTTCGGCTTCCAGGATCTCGACGCCAAGCGCGCCGGGGCCATCTCGGCCGCCGCGCAGGAGGTGATCGACGGGAAGTTCGACGGCAACTTCCCCCTCGTCGTCTGGCAGACCGGCTCGGGCACGCAGTCCAACATGAACGCCAACGAGGTCATCTCGAACCGCGCGATCGAGATCCTCGGCGGCACCGTCGGCTCCAAGGATCCGGTGCACCCGAACGACCACTGCAACATGGGCCAGTCGTCCAACGATACCTTCCCGACCGCGATGCACGTGGCCATCGGCATGGTCGCGCGCGACACGCTGCTGCCCGGCCTGCGCCACCTGCACGCCGCCCTCGCCGCCAAATCCGACGAGTTCGCCGACATCATCAAGATCGGCCGTACCCACACGCAGGACGCCACGCCGCTCACGCTGGGGCAGGAGTTCGGCGGCTACGCGCATCAGGTCGCCAAGGGGATCGAGCGGGTCGAGATGTGCCTGCCCGACATCTACGAGCTGGCGCAGGGCGGCACGGCGGTCGGCACCGGGCTGAACACGCGCGTCGGCTTCGCGGAAAACGTCGCCGCGGAGATCGCGAAGATCACCGGCCTGCCCTTCGTCACCGCGCCCAACAAGTTCGAGGCGCTTGCCGCGCACGACGCGATGGTCATGTTTTCCGGTGCGCTGAAGACGGTCGCCGCCAGCCTGTTCAAGATCGCCAACGACATGCGCTTCCTCGGCTCCGGGCCGCGCTCGGGCCTGGGCGAGCTGATCCTGCCGGAGAACGAGCCGGGCTCCTCCATCATGCCGGGCAAGGTCAACCCGACGCAGGCCGAGGCGCTCACGATGGTCTGCGCGCAGGTCATGGGCAACGACGCCGCCGTGGGCTTCGCCGGCTCGCAGGGGCATTTCGAGCTCAACGTCTACAACCCGATGATGAGCTACAACGTGCTCCAGTCGATGCAGCTTCTTGGCGACGCCGCCACCAGCTTCACCGACAACATGGTGGCCGGCACGCAGGCCAACGTCGAGCGGATCGACAAGCTGATGAAGGAGAGCCTGATGCTGGTCACGGCGCTGGCCCCCACCATCGGCTACGACAACGCGACGAAGGTCGCCAAGACGGCGCATCGGAACGGCACGACGCTGAAGGAGGAGGCGGTGGGCATGGGGCTCGTCGACGCGGAGACCTTCGACCGGGTGGTCGATCCCAAGCTGATGATCGGACCCAGATGAGCGGAAAGATCGTCAACCTGAACCGCGTCCGCAAGGCGACGGCGCGGGACGCGAAGACGGCGCGGGCGCAAGGAGAACGTCCGCCCGCTTCGGGCGCACGCAAGTCGGAACGCGCGGCGGACGCCGGCACGCGCCGGGAAGGCGCCGCGCGATCACGACGGACACGCGCTGGAATGACCGATGCCCGCCCCCGCAAGCGCTCGCTGACGCTGCACGGCCACCGCACCTCCGTCTCGCTGGAGGAGGCGTTCTGGATCGCCTTCGTCGAGATGGCCCGGGCGCGCGGTCTGTCGGTCAACGCGCTCGCCGCCAAGATCGACCGCGAGCGCGGCGTCACCGCGGGCCTTGCGTCCGCGATCCGTGTTGCGGTGCTGCGCGACCTTCAGGCCCGCGACGGGACCTGAGTGCCGCCCTCGGCCACGGCAAGCTCGCCGCGCATCCGCGGCAGCGCCCCCGGATGCGCCTCCTGCAGCCAGGCCAACATCCCCTCGCGGACGTCGCAGCGCAGGTCGAAATTCGTCCCCGAATCGTGCGATGACATAACCGCGCGGACCTGCATCCCGTCCTTGTCCGTATCGGTCACCTGCACCCCGCTGGCCACGCCGTCCCAGCGGGGATTGCCCGCGATCAGCTCCAGCGCTTTGGCGCGCATCTCCGCCACCGGCATCGTGTAGTCCACATACCAGTAGACCGAGCCGAGGACCTGCGCGTCCTGCCGGGTCCAGTTCTGGAACGGCTGCTCGATGAAGTAGCTCAGCGGCACCACCAGCCGCCGCCAGTCCCAGATCTTCACCACCACGAAGGTCGCGAAGATCTCCTCGATCCGGCCCCACTCGCCCTCGATCACCACCACGTCGTCGATCCGGATCGGCTGGGTCAGCGCGATCTGGATGCCCGCGATCAGGTTCGACAGAACTGGCCGCGCCGCGATGCCCAGCACCAGTCCCGCCGCCCCCGCGGATGCGAAGAGCGACACTCCGTAGTCGCGCACCCCCTCAAAGGTGGTGAGCACCGCGCCAAGTGTCAGCATCACCACCACGATCTTGGCGGTGCGGCGCAGGATCCGGAGTTGCGTGACGTATTTGCGCGCCATCAGGTTGTCGGCGGAATCGATCCGGTAGCGGCGGAACGCGCGCTCGGTCACCACGTCGATGGCGATCAGGATGGCCCAGCCGACCAGCGTCACCACCGCCACCGCCGCCGCCTGCCGCAACGCGCCCGCGACAGCATCCGGCAGCGTCAGGCCCGGCGCCACGATGGCGATGGCGGCGAGCACCACCACCAGCCGCAGCGGCCGCCGCGACCGACGCAGCAGGATGCCGCCCACCGTGCGGCGCAGCATCCGCCGACCGAGCAGCCGCGCGAAGACGAACCGATGCAGGAGCAGCGCCACGCCGATGGCCAACGCCAGCAGCATCAGCGATTCCAGCACCGGCGGCATCGCGTCGCGCCAGCGCGCGACGTGGTCTGGCAATCCGGTGATCCGGTCCATCGGCGGAGCTCAGGCAGCGGAGGCGCGCAGCACCGCGAGCACGTCCTCCGCTGGCACGTCGCCCGAGACGAATGCCTCCCCCACGCCGCGCGCGAGGACGAAGCGCAGCCGACCGTCCACGACCTTCTTGTCCTGCCCCATCAGCTCTAGGAGCGTCTCCGCCGGCGGCAGGTCGCCCGGCACGTCGCGCAGGTCCTTCGACAGGCCCATCGCCTCCAGATGCGCCCGCACCCGGCCCGGCTCCTCCTGCGAACAGAGCCCAAGCCGCGCCGAAAGGTCGAACGCCAGCGCGCAGCCGATCGCCACGCCCTTCCCCGTGCAGCAGCCGGTCGGAATAGCCCGTCGCCGCCTCCAATGCGTGGCAGAACGTGTGACCGAGGTTGAGGAGCGCGCGGTCCCCCTGCTCCGTCTCGTCGCGCACCACGATGTCGGCCTTCATCCGCACCGAATGGCGCACGGCCTCGGCCCTGAGCGCCGGGTCGTCCGCCAGCCGCACCGCGTTCTCCTCCAGCCAGCCGAAGAACGTCGCATCCCCGAGCAGCCCGTATTTCACGACCTCGCCGTAGCCCGCCCGGAAGTCCCGCGGCGTGAGCGTGTCGAGCACGTCGACGTCCGCGAGCACGAGGACCGGCTGATGGAAGGCCCCGACGAGGTTCTTGCCGTGGCGCGTGTTGATTCCGGTCTTGCCGCCCACGGAGGAATCCACCTGCGCCAGGAGCGAGGTCGGCACCTGCACGAAGCGCACGCCGCGACGCAGGATCGCGGCGGCGAACCCCGCCAGATCGCCGATCACGCCCCCGCCCAGCGCCAGGACGACGTCGCCCCGCTCGCAGCGCTGGTCGAGCAGCCATTCCACCGTCTGCGTCAGCCCGGCCCAGCCTTTCGTGGCTTCCCCCGGTTCCAGCAGCAGCGCGGGGGCCTCCACGCCCGGCATCCCGTCGCGCAGACGCGACAGATGCAGCTCCGCCACCCGTCGCTCCGTGACGACGAAGACCCGCGGGCGGCGCAGGAACGGCGCGATCAGCTCTCCGGCCCGCGCGAACAGCCCCTGCCCGACGTGCACGTCATAGGCGCGGTCGCCCAGGGCCACGTGAACGACCTCGCTCACGTCAGGATGCCCGCATCGCGCAGCTTGGCCACGACGCGGTCCACCATCTGCGGGATCGGCAGGTCCGGCGCGCCTTCCGCAACCACCCGCGCCGCCTCGTAGGCGGGCGTGCGGGCGGCCAGCAGCTCGATCAGCGTACCCTTCGGATCGTCGGTCATCAGCAGCGGTCGGGTATTGCGGTGCCGCACCCGGCTCCAGAGCAGCTCCGCATCCGCCTTGAGCCAGACCGACACGCCCAGCCGCGCGATCAGCGCGCGGTTGGACGCGAGCAGGAACGCGCCGCCCCCGGTCGAGACGATCCCCGGCCCCTGCGCCAGCAGGCGCGCCAGCACCTCGCTCTCGCGGGCCCGGAAGAACGGCTCCCCGTCGCGCGCGAAGATCTCCGCAATCGTCATCCGCGCCGCCGCCGTCAGCGCTTCGTCGGTATCGCGGAACGGCACGCCCAGGCGGGCGGCGAGCGCGGTTCCGACGGCGGTCTTGCCGCAGCCCATCATGCCGACCAGCACCACCGGAACCGACAGGTGCAGGCCCCGCGCGCGGCCGGGGCCCCGCCCGGGGATCTTGTCGCGCATCGCCTGCATCCGCCGCTCCCGCCCTGCCGCCATTGCCATCTATATCTGCGCCCGCCAGTATGGTTGCAACGACAACGCGCAACGCGGGCGGACAGGGCAGGCATGTTTCGGATCTTGAAATACCTTTCGATCCTGGTGATTCTCGGGACGATCGGCCTGTTCGGCTACTCCTATCTGCTGGAGCCGGACCCGACGCCCGCCCCCGTCACGATCGAACTCGATGCCGGGTAGCCTCGCGCGTGCCGTCCTGGCGGCGGCCGGTCTCGCGCTGCCGGCGCAGGCGCAGGACGCCCCGGCCTCCGCGATCCCCTGGCTGTCCGACAGCCTCGCCGTCACGCCGGCCCCCGCCCGCCCGGACGAGCCAGCCGCCACTCCGCTGACCGGCACGCAGGTCAGCACCATGCCGCTGGGGCAGACCCGGCGCGACGCCGTCGGCCTGCTCTCCGGCCGCCTCACCGGGCTGCCGGCGGACACCTTCGCGGGCTCCGACCCCGCCCGTCTCGCAAGCCTGATCGCCGCCCTGCCGATGGATGCGCTGCCGGCCATGCAGGACCTCGCCCTGATGCTCCTGCTGGCCGAACTGGACCCGCCGCGCACCGCCGCCGACCCCGACGCGCTGTTCTTCGCGCGGGTCGACGGGCTGCTGCGCTTCGGTGCTCTCGACCAGGCGCAGGCGCTGCTGGAACGGGCCGGGGCGACCGATCCGAAGGCCTTCCGCCGCTGGTGGGACACGTCGCTGCTCACCGGCTTCGACACCCGCGCCTGCGATGCGATGACGGCAAACCCCGGCGTCGCCCCCACCCTGCCCGCCCGCATCTTCTGCCTGACGCGCACCGGCGACTGGGCCGCGGCGATGCTGACGCTGGAGACGGGCCGCGCGCTTGACCTCATCTCGCAGGAGGACGACCTGCTGCTGGCGCATTTCCTCGAACCGGAGATGTTCGAGGATCTGCCCCCGCCCACGCCGCCCCGGCCGATGACGCCGCTCGCCTTCCGTCTGCTCGACGGCATCGGGGAGACGCCCTCCATCGCGGGCCTGCCGCTTGCCTTCGCCGCCGCGGACCTGCGCCCGACGACCGGCTGGAAGAGCAGGATCGAGGCGGCGGAACGGCTCGCCCGCGCCCGCGCGCTCGACGTGAACCGCCTGCTCGCGCTCTACACCGAAGGCCGCCCCTCGGCCTCGGGCGGGGTCTGGGACCGGGTCGCCGCTGTGCAGGCGCTCGACATGGCGCTGCTGGCGCAGGATGCCGCCGCCGTCTCCGCCACGCTGCCCGAAGCCATCGAGCGCATGCGGGAAGCGGACCTTCTCGCGCCATTCGCGGACCTCTACGGCGAGCGGCTGTCGCATCTCGAACTGGACGGTCCGGCGGCAGCGGGAGCGCTCCATATCGGTCTCCTCTCTCCGGCCTACGGATCCATCGCCGCCACCGCCACGCCGCAGGACCCGGAGGGCACCTTCGCCGTCTCCGTGGCCCTCGGCGCGCCGGACGGGGCCTTCGCTTCGGACGCGCTGGCGCAGGCCATCGTCGACGGCCTGACCGGCCCCGCACCCGAACGCCTGAGCCGCCTCGCCGCGGAGGACCGCCTCGGCGAGGCTCTGTTCGAGGCGGCGATCCTGCTGGCCGAAGGCCCCCGCGCCGATCCGCAGGACGTCGCCGACGCACTGGCCTTCCTGCGGTCCGTCGGGCTGCTCGACGTCGCCCGCCGCACGGCGCTGCAACTGCTGCTCGAGTGAGCTGGATCGACCTCTTCCTCGAAGCGCAGGCCGGGGAGCGCGGGGCGGCGCTGAACTCGCTCTACGCCTATCGCCGCGATCTGGACGCCTACGCCGCGCACCTCGCCTCCCGCGACCTGTCCGTCGAGACGGCCTCCCGCGCGCAGATCGAGGGCTTCCTCGTCGCCTGCGAGGCCGAGGGGCTCGCCGCCTCGACCCGCGCCCGCCGCCTCTCGGCCATCCGCGGCCTCTACCGCTTCGCCCACGAGGAGGGCCTGCGCGAGGACGATCCCGCCATCCGCATCACCGGCCCGCAGAAGCGCAAGTCGCTGCCCAAGACGCTTTCGGAACCCCAGGTCGATGCCCTCCTGACCGCCGCCGAGGACATGGGCGCGACGCTTGCCGAAGTCCTGCGCGACACCTGCCTGATGCAACTCCTCTACGCCACGGGCATGCGCGTCAGCGAGCTCGTCTCGCTCCCGGTGGCGGCGGCGCGCGGCGATCCGCGGATGCTGCTGGTGCGCGGCAAGGGCGGGCGGGAGCGGATGGTCCCCCTCTCGCCCGCCGCCCGCGACGCCATGGCCCGCTGGCTCGCCCACCGCGACGCCGCGCAGGAGGCGGCACGCACGGCCAAAGGCACCCCGCCCTCCGCCCGTCTCTTCCCGTCCCGCGGCAAGGCCGGGCACGTCACCCGCGTCTGGTTCCACGGTCGGCTCAAGACCCTCGCCGCCTTCGCCGGGCTCGACCCCGCCACCGTCAGCCCCCACGTCCTGCGCCACGCCTTCGCCACGCATCTGCTCGCCGGCGGGGCAGACCTGCGCGCGATCCAGACGATGCTGGGCCATGCCGACATCTCCACCACCGAGATCTACACCCACGTCCTCGAAACCCGCCTGCGCGATCTGGTGCTGACGCATCATCCGCTGGCCGGCGACCCCTCCGAAGGAAACCCATGACCCTCTCCGTCTACCTCTCCGGCGAAATCCACACCGGCTGGCGCGAGGAGATCACCGCCGCCTGCGCGCATCTCGACGTCGCCTTCGCCGCCCCCGTCACCGACCACGCCGCCTCCGACGATTGCGGCGTGGCCATCCTGGGCGCACAGCCCGACAAGGTCTGGCACGACCGGCTCGGCGCGAACCTGAACGCCATCCGCACGCGCCGGGGCATCGCGCAGGCCGACATCGTCGTCGTCCGCTTCGGGGAGCAGTACAAGCAGTGGAACGCCGCCTTCGACGCCGGCGTCGCCTCCGCGCTCGGCAAGTCGCTGTCGTGATGCACGGGGCCGAGCACCAGCACCCGCTCAAGGAGATCGACGCCGCCGCCCTCGCCGTGGTCGAGACGCCCGCGCAGGTGGTGCAGATCCTGACCTACGTCCTCGACGGCACGCTGCCCGCATGACGCCTTGCCGGCTCCCGCGGCGCGCCCCATAACCCGGCCATGGACACCATCGAGACGATCAACTGGGGCGCGACCCTGGGCACGGCGCGGAGCCATCGTCTTCCTGCTCGCCCTCTCCGCCTTCTTCTCGGGCTCCGAGACCGCGCTGACGGCGGCCAGCCGCGGCAAGCTGCGCAGCCAGTCCGACAAGGGCAGCACCGGCGCCGCCCGCGCGCTCGCCATCACCGAGGACAACGAGCGCCTGATCGGCTCGGTGCTGCTGGGCAACAACATCGTCAACATCCTCGCCGCATCGCTGGCCACCGCGCTCTTCACCACGCTCTTCGGGCAGCAGGGCGTGGCGCTGGCGACCCTCGTGATGACGGCGCTCGTGCTGATCTTCGCGGAAGTCCTGCCCAAGACCTACGCCATCTCCAACCCCGAGACGGCCGCCGCCCGCGTGGCCCCCGCCATCGCCATCGTCGTGCGCGTGTTCAACCCGGTCGTCGGCGCCGTGCGCGCTCTCGTGCGCGGCATCCTGCGGCTGATGGGCGTCGACATCGACCCGAACGCGGCCATCATGTCCGCCCACGAGGAGATCGTCGGCGTCATCACCCAAGGCCACACCGAAGGCGGCGTCCAGAAGGAGGACCGGGACCGCCTGCTGGGCGCGCTCGACCTCGCGGACCGCTTCGTCGAGGAGATCATGCTCCACCGCTCGGGCATCGAGATGGTCAACGTCGACAGCCCGCCCGCCGACATCCTCGATCAGGTGCTCCACTCGCGCCACACCCGCCTGCCCGTCTACCGCGACGAGCCCGAGAACGTCATCGGAATGCTCCACTCCAAGGATCTGCTGCGGGCCGTCGACAAGCTCGTGCGCACCGAGGCGGGCGGGATCGCCGCGATGGAGAAGCTCGACGTGACCGAGGTGATGAACGAGCCCTATTTCGTCCCCGAGACCACCACGCTCGACGACCAGATGCGCCAGTTCCTGCGCCGCCACACGCATTTCGCGCTGGTGGTGGACGAATACGGCGCGCTGCAGGGGCTCATCACGCTCGAGGACATACTGGAGGAGATCGTGGGCGAGATCACCGACGAGTTCGACCGCCCCGAGGAGCCGGTGCTGGAGGCGGAAGCCGACGGCACCTTCATCATCGACGGCGCGATGACGATCCGCGACCTGAACCGCATGACCGACTGGGGCCTGCCGGACGAGGAGGCGAACACCGTCGCGGGCCTCGTCATCCACGAGGCGCAGACGATCCCGACCCGGGGCCAGGTCTTCAGCTTCCACGGCTTCCGCTTCGAGGTCGCCGCGCGGGAAGCCAACCGGATCACCCAGTTGCGGATCCGGCCGCTGGGGTGACGGGGCGCGGGCCAGGGCGCGCCATCGGCCCGTCCGCGATCAGGCCGCGCGCGCCATGCGCCGCCCCACGACCCCGAAGGCAGCCACCGCCACGAGCCGGAGCGACATCCCGGCGGAGAGCGGGACAGGCTGGACCTGAGAAACCCGGGCGTCGACGAACGACGCCCCGGCATCTTTTCTGGTGACCTCGCCGAGGAAGACGGCCGTGATGCCGATATCGCAGGAGTTGACGCTGTTCTCGTTGCCCAGCAGCTGTTCGTTGATCTCCATCGACCCGCCATCCGCGCGCGTGTCGATCGTATGGTCGGGGCTTACGGGGTCGTTTTCGATGCTCGCGGCCACGCCGCCGACAGCTCCAAGGGCGAGCGAGAAGGCGAGGCACCATTGCGCCGTCGTGTCCGTGAACCTCCAGTCCGGGTCGGTCTGACCGGCGCTCTGCTCCCGACGAAGGCATCGTCGCAGGTCAGGATCCCCTGCCCGGTCGCCCCGGCGAGCGGCGGATCGGAGACGACGACGGCCGCGAAACCGATGGTCGCGGCGATGGACGGTATCGCGAGAAACGAGGCAAGGGCTGCGGCGGCGGTGATCTTCATGCTCGTTTCCCGAACTGGGTTTCGAACGCAGTGCGGGCTCAGTCCGCGTCGACCTGGTGCCAAGGCGGGCAGGCTCGCGATGGGATCGAAGCTTTGCCATGACCCGTCCGCCCGCCGGTCCCGCGGTCGCCCCGCATCACCGGACATCCCGCGCACGGGCGTCACACGGCGCGGCCCGATCCCGCGTCCCATCGCCTCCGCGGGTCCAAAGGGCCTCCTTCACCGCCCGCCGACGCAGGTCCCCTGCGCCCCTATCCGCCGCCGCCTCGCCCTTCCGGGCCTCCCATACTTCCAGCCCCTCCGCCCTTCGCATACCCACCGCACCGGATGCACCTGTTCGCTCGCATCCACCCAGACCGCCCGCCACCCGCGGGTCAGAAGCGCGCGCCGAACCCGGCCGAGTTGCCGACCGAGGGCGCGTCCGGAGCGACCGCGAAGCCCGCGCCCCGACCCTCCGGCACCGTCAGCCCCGGCGGCGGCGTGCCAACCCGAAGGCCGCCAGGCCGGTGAGCAGCAGCGGCAGGCCCGCCGGCAGAGGAATGGGGGTGAGTTCGAGCTCGACGTCGATGCTGGCCGATCCGTCAGCGTTCAGGACGAGGGTGTCGAAGAACGCTTCGAGCACGCTGCTTTCGCCGAAATCGACCCCGTTCACTCCAGCGATGAGAATATAGTCCACGGCGACGAGGATGCCGTCTACGAAGTCGAACCGCGGAAAGTCTGGCCAATTGGCGTCATTCTCCCGCGTGAAGAACCCCTCCCCGGTGTCCACGAAGATGGCCAGCGTCGGATCGATGATGACGCCCGATGATGTCGAACCGTTCGGTGCCAGTTCGACGAAACCGGATGCCGGCACGAGCGTCTCATCATACGTAAGCGTTCCGGTTCCGAAGAACCCGGTGAAAGGAGCGGTGACGACCGTCGCAGTAAACTCCACGGTCGCCGCGCCGGCGGCACCGGTGGACAACGTAGCGACGGCGGCAAGGGTGGCTAAGCTTTTCACGGAGCACTTCCTAACGAATGGTTGAGACAGTTGACGATACGTTAGGATGACAGCGGGGAAGGCGCTTCTGTCAAGATCGAATTGCGTCCGGAACCACGCCCGCTCACTCCGCCGCGAGCACTCCCTCCGCCTCCCGCATCATCTCCCAGACCCGGCCCGGCGTGAACGGCATGTCCACCCGCCTCAGACCCAGATCCCAGAGCGCGTCCAGCGCCGCGTTGCCGACGGCCGCCATTGCGCCCACCGTTCCGGCCTCCCCGCAGCCCTTCATGCCGAGGATGTTCTGCGTGGAGGGCACCGGCTCCGAGTGGAACGCGATCATCGGCAGCGACTGCGCGATCGGCATCCCGTAGTCCATGAAGGACGCCGTCAGCAGCTGGCCGCTCTCGTCGTAGACGACGCGCTCCGTCGTGGCCTGCCCGATGCCCTGCACCACGCCGCCATGCACCTGCCCCTCCGCCAGCATCGGGTTCATCAGCGTGCCGAAATCGTCCACCACGGTGTAGCGCACGACCTCGAGCAGTCCCGTCTCCCGGTCGATCTCCACCTCGCACAGGTGGCACCCGTTGGGGTAGCTGCGCCCCGGCAGCGTCGTCGTCTCCCGCGTCCGCAGCAGATCCGTCTCCCCCGCCGCGCGCGCCGCCTCCGCCGCCTCCAGCACCGTCACGACCCGGTTGGAGCCCTCCGCGCGGAACGCCGCCCCGTCGAAGTCTACCGCCTCCACCTCCAGCAGCCGCGCGACGAAGGGCGCGAACCGCTCGATCACCCGGGCCGACGCCGCCTTGTTCGCCGTGCCCTGCGTCGTGACCGACCGCGAGCCCCCGGTGCCGCCGCCCGTCGCGATCCGGTCGCTGTCGCCCTGCACGACGTCGATCATGTCCGGCCCGATCCCGAGATCCTCTGCCAGGAACTGCCTGTAGACCGTCTCGTGCCCCTGCCCGTTCGACTGCGTCCCGACGTAGAGCGTGACGCGCCCGTCCCCGGTGAACTCGATCTCCGCGCTCTCCGACGGGTTCCCGAGGATGCTCTCGATGTAGTAGCAGACCCCGAGCCCCCGCAGCCGACCGCGCCCCTCGCTCGCCCGACGCCGGTCCGCGAAGCCCGCGACGTCCCCTTCGGCCATCGCCCGATCCATCACGCGGGGGAAATCGCCGACGTCGTAGGTCTCCCCCATGGCGGTCTCGTAGGGGAACTGGTCCGGCTGGATGAAGCACTTCCGCCGCAGCTCGAACCGGTCCACGCCCAGCTCGCGCGCCGCGTGATCCATCGCCCGTTCCAGCACGTAGATCGCCTCGGGCCGCCCCGCCCCCCGGTAGGCATCCACCTGCGTCGTGTTGGTGAAGATGCCCTTCGACGTCATGTAGCAGGCCTGCACGTCGTAGCAGCCCGGCATCACCTTGGAGAACAGCTCCGACTGGATGTTCTGCGCGAAGCCCGAGTTGTACGCCCCCAGGTTCGCCACGTTGTCCATCCGGTAGGCGACGAGCCGGTGATCCGCATCGAACCCCAGCGTCGCGTGGCAGGTCAGATCCCGCCCCGCATTGTCGGACAGCATCGATTCCGACCGGTCGGCCATCCAGCGCACGGGGCGCCCCAGTACCCGCGCCGCGTGCGCCGCGAGGATCATCTCCGGATAGGGCATCGCCTTCATCCCGAAGCCGCCGCCGACGTCCGGGTTCGTCACCCGGATCTCCTCCGCCTCCATCCGCAGCGCCCGCGCCAGCGTCCGCTTCGGCCCCCAGACCCCCTGCCCGTTGACGCAGACGTGCAGCCGTCCGTCCTCCATATCCGCCCAGACCCCGCGCGGCTCCAGCGAGGCGCAGATGATCCGGTTGTCCTCCACCGTCAGCTCCACCACCCGCGCGGCCCCCGCCATCGCCGCAGCACAGCCCGCCTCGTCGCCCTTGGCATAGTCGTAGGCCACGTTGTCGGGGGCCTCGCCATGCACCGCCGCGCCGCCCGGGGCCACGTCCAGCTTCACGTCCAGCTCGTCGTAGTCGACCTCGATCGCCTCCGCCGCGTCGCGCGCCCGCGCGGCCGTGTCGGCAAACACCATCGCGATCGCCTCTCCCACGAAGCGCACCCGGCCCACCGCCAGCAGCGGCCGCCGCGGATCGGCCCCCTTGCCCCCGTCGCGCGTCGCCACCAGCGTCGTCGGGATGTGGTTCTCCACCCCCGCCGCCTCGATGTCCGCTCCCGTCAGCACCAGCGCCACGCCCCGGGCCTCCCGCGCCGTGGCCGCATCCACCGTGATCCCGGCGTGCGCCATCATCGAGCGCAGGACGCAGGCGTGCAGCGCGCCCGCCGGGGCGGTGTCGTCCACATAGGCCCCGCCCCCGGTCAGCAGCCGCGGGTCCTCCGCCCGGCGCACGGAGCGGGTCAGGCCGAAGGTCGCGCGGGCGGACGGTGTCATGTCGGTCATCTGGGCAACTCCGGGCGGGGAAACGTCGACCCGGACACTAGCGGTCCGCGCGCGCCCGTCCACCCGCCTTCCCCTCCGCAGAACGCCGCGCTAACACGCCCCGACCGCAGACCCCGCCCGCAGCCCGAGGACTTCCCGATGGACAAGACGTTCGACGCCAAGACGGCCGAGGCCCGCATCAGCCGCGCCTGGATCGACGGCGGTTACTTCCGCGCCGGGGCCAACGCGAAGCCGGGTGCCGGGACCTTCAGCGTCCTCATCCCGCCGCCCAACGTCACCGGCGACCTGCACATGGGCCACGCGTTCAACAACACGCTGCAGGACATCCTCGTGCGCTGGCACCGGATGCGCGGCTTCGACACGCTCTGGCAGCCGGGCACGGACCACGCCGGCATCGCCACGCAGATGGTGACCGAACGCGACATGGCCGCGAACGGCAGGAGCCCTCCCGGCAGACGATGGGCCGCGAGAAATTCGTCGAGCGCGTCTGGCAGCAGAAGGAGACGTCCCGCGGCACGATCATCGGCCAGCTCCAGCGGCTCGGGGCGAGCTGCGACTGGGAACGCGAGGCTTTCACGATGGCGGGCGCACCCGGCGATCCCGATGGGACGCAGCAGAATTTCCACGACGCCGTCATCAAGGTCTTCGTGGAGATGTACGACAAGGCCTGATCTACCGCGGCAAGCGCCTCGTGAACTGGGACCCGCATTTCGAGACCGCGATCTCCGATCTGGAGGTCGAGAACCGCGAGACGCCCGGCCATATGTGGCACTTCAAGTACCCGCTCGCCGGCGGGGCGACCTACGAGTACGTCGAGCGCGACGAGGAGGGCGCGGTCCTGTTCACGGAGACGCGCGACTACATCTCCATCGCCACGACCCGCCCCGAGACGATGCTCGGCGACGGCGCCGTCGCGGTGCATCCGTCGGACGCGCGATACGCTCCCATCGTCGGCCAGCTCTGCGAGATCCCCGTCGGGCCCGAAGGAGAGCCGCCGCCTGATCCCGATCATCACCGACGAATACCCGGACACGACCTTCGGCTCCGGCGCGGTCAAGATCACCGGCGCGCATGACTTCAACGACTACGCCGTGGCCAAGCGCGCGAACATCCCCTGCTTCCGCCTGATGGACACCCGGGCCGCGCTGCGCGCCGACGGTGCCCCGTATGCCGAGGAGGCCGCGAAGGCGCAGGCGATCCTCGACGGCGACGCAGATGTCGGAGGCCGAGATCGACGCGATCAACCTCGTCCCCGAAGCCTACCGCGGGATGGACCGGTTCGAGGCGCGCGCCGCCGTCGTCGCCGACATCACCGCCGAGGGCCTCGCCGTCATGGTCCCCGCAACCGACCCGCGGCTGGGTGCCGGTGCCGCCTCCGCCGGGCAGGCCGCGACCGGAGAGCCGCCGCTGTCCCCCGAGGAGGGTGGCGCGCCCCGCACCGACGCGGACGAACTCGTCCCCCTGGTCGAACCCAAACCCATCATGCAACCCCATGGCGACCGCTCCGGCACGGTCATCGAGCCGATGCTCACCGACCAGTGGTTCGTCGACACCGCGCAGATCGTCCAGCCCGCCATCGACGTCGTCCGCGACGGCACCATCGAGATCATCCCGGAGAGCGACCGCAAGGTCTATTTCCACTGGCTCGAGAACATCGAGCCGTGGTGCATCTCGCGCCAGCTCTGGTGGGGCCATCAGGTTCCGGTCTGGTATGGTCCGGGCGTCGACGGCCTCGGTCGCGTTACCGGAAAGTTCGATTTCCGATCTGCGGAACGACAGAGGCGGATGCGCTCGCCGAGGCAACGCAGGAGTATCGTCGCCTCGCCGAATTCGACGCCGATTGCGCGATCGTGGACGATGCCGCCGAGGCACATGACACCTTGATGGATCTGCGCGAGGCAGAGTGGGAGGACATACGTCGCAAGCAGCGTGACGACACGTCGGATCTCGCGCAGTACTCTGACTTGTACCATTCCCCTCTACCGCGACCCCGACGTCCTCGACACCTGGTTCTCCTCCGGCCTCTGGCCGCTGGGCACCCTCGGCTGGCCCGAGGACACCGAGGAACTGCGAAAGTACTATCCCACCTCCACGCTGATCACCGGCACCGACATCCTGTTCTTCTGGGTCGCCCGCATGGTCATGATGCAACTCGCCGTCCTGCCCGACACCATTCCGACCATAGAGCGCATTCCTTTCAGAAAGGTTTACCTCCACGGCCTCGTGCGCGACGCGAAGGGCAAGAAGATGTCCAAGAGCGTCGGCAACGTCGTCGACCCGCTCGACCTGATCGACGAATACGGGGCCGACGCGCTGCGTTTCACCAACGCCGCGATGGCCTCCCTCGGCGGCGCGCTCAAGCTCGACACGCAGCGCATCGCCGGCTACCGGAACTTCGGCACCAAGCTCTGGAACGCGGTCCGCTTCGCGCAGATGTACGACGTGACCTTCGCGCAGATCGGTACCACCGACGTCATGCCGACGTATGCCCCACGTACGACGGTGAACCGCTGGATCGTCGGAGAGACCGCGCGGACCCGGCTGGACGTCGACGCGGCCCTCGACGCCTACCGCTTCGACGACGCTGCCAACGTGCTCTACCGCTTCGTCTGGAACGTCGTCTGCGACTGGTACGTCGAGTTCTCCAAGCCCGTCCTGCAGGGCGAAGCCTCTGATGCGAAAGCCGAAACCCAGGCCGTGATGGGCTGGGTGCTGGAGCGGTGCATGACGATGATGCACCCCTTCATGCCCTTCATCACCGAGGAGCTCTGGGCCCAGACGGGCCATGATGGTATGCTCGTCCACGGCACCTGGCCCGAGAACGTCGGCCTGGAAGCCATTGATCCGGAAGCGGAGTCCGAAATTCGCTGGACCATCGCCTTCATCGAGTCCGTCCGCTCCGCCCGCGCGCAGATGAACGTCCCCGCCGGTGCGACGATCCCGGTCGTCGCCGTCGACTGGGATGCGGCGGCGAAGGGAGCCTATGCCGCCAATGCCTTGATGATCCACACGCTTGCCCGCATCGACGGCCTGACGGAAGGGACCGCGCCGAAGGGCTCGATCGCCGTCACCGCCGGCGGTGGCCGCTTCGCGCTGCCACTCGACGGCATCATCGACGTCGCCGCGGAACGGGCACGGCTGGAAAAGCAGATCGGAAAGCTCGACAAGGAAATCAAGGGGATATCGGGCAGGGTGAACAATCCGAAGTTCGCCGACAGCGCCCCGCCGGAAGTGGTGGAGGAGACCCGCGCGAACATGACCGCCCGCACCGCCGAGCGGGACGCGGTGCAGGCGGCATTGGACAGCCTGCGGCAACTCGACTGATGACCGCCGCCGCATCGCCTTGAAGCGCCCGCCGCCCGGGCATAGGTTCGCCCCCGATCCCCACCCGCGGCAGGCGCGGCGGGACGGCAGAAGGGGCAGTGCCATGATCGATCCGGTCGACCAGTTTCAGAACAACCTCGTGCCGATGGTGGTCGAGCAGACCAGCCGCGGCGAGCGGGCCTACGATATCTTCTCGCGCCTGCTCAAGGAGAGGATCGTCTTCGTGAACGGCCCCGTCCACGACGGCATGAGCCAGCTCGTCGTGGCGCAGCTTCTCCATCTGGAGTCGGAGAATCCGTCCAAGGAGATCAGCATGTACATCAACTCGCCGGGCGGTTCGGTCGTGGCGGGCATCTCGATCTACGACACGATGCAGTACATCCGGCCCAAGGTCTCGACGCTGATCTGCGGCATGGCGGCCTCGATGGGGTCCGTGATCGCGGTCGGCGGCGAGAAGGGGATGCGCTTCGCTCTGCCCAATTCGGAGGTGATGATGCACCAGCCCTCCGGCGGGATGCAGGGCACCGCGGCCGACATCCTGATCTCGGCCAAGTCGATCGAGCGGACGCGCGAACGGCTCTACCAGACCTACGTGAAGCATACCGGACAGGACTACGACACGGTCCAGAAGGCGCTCGACCGGGATCTGTGGATGACGCCGCAGGAGGCGAAGGACTGGGGGCACATCGACGAGATCGTGGAGAGCCGTGGCGATGCGAAGCCCGACGACGCGAAGTGAACGTCGCGTCCTAAGGCATTGATGAACATGGGCCGGGGGGATATTCCCCGGTCCTCATTGGCAGGACGTTGCCGAGAGGTCCCGGTCGTCCTCGCGTCCCGGGGTGTGCGGATTTTGGCATTGTGGCCCCGGACCGATGCCAATAGTCTTTCCGGACTGTCCGAAATACAGGCGGGGTTCGGCCCCGCTGTCGGTGGCCCGGCCCCTGGGGTCATGCGGCGGAGGAATCGACGATGGCGAACAATTCCAGTTCCGGCGACGGGAAGAACACCCTCTATTGCAGCTTCTGCGGCAAGTCCCAGCATGAGGTGCGCAAGCTCATCGCGGGTCCGACGGTCTTCATCTGCGACGAATGCGTCGAGCTCTGCATGGACATCATCCGCGAGGAAACGAAGGCTGCAGGGCTCAAGTCCTCCGAGGGCACGCCCACGCCGCGCGACATCGCCGCCGTGCTCGACGACTACGTCATCGGGCAGGAGCACGCCAAGCGCGTCCTCGCCGTCGCGGTCCACAACCACTACAAGCGTCTCGACAACGCGTCGAAATCCGACATCGAGCTGGCCAAGTCCAACATCATGCTGATCGGCCCGACGGGCTGCGGCAAGACGCTGCTTGCGCAGACGCTCGCGCGCATCCTCGACGTGCCCTTCACCATGGCCGACGCGACCACGCTGACCGAGGCCGGCTACGTCGGCGAGGATGTCGAGAACATCATCCTCAAGCTGTTGCAGGCCTCCGAGTACAACGTCGAGCGGGCGCAGCGCGGCATCGTCTACATCGACGAGGTCGACAAGATCACCCGGAAGTCCGACAACCCGTCGATCACCCGCGACGTCTCCGGCGAGGGCGTGCAGCAGGCGCTGCTCAAGATCATGGAGGGCACCGTCGCCTCCGTGCCGCCGCAGGGCGGGCGCAAGCATCCGCAGCAGGAGTTCCTGCAGGTCGACACCACCAACATCCTCTTCGTCTGCGGCGGGGCCTTCGCCGGGCTCGACAAGATCATCGCGCAGCGCGGCAAGGGCTCCTCGATGGGGTTCGGGGCCGACGTGAAGGCCCCCGACGAGAAGACCGTGGGCGAGTACTTCAAGGATCTCGAACCCGAGGACCTGCTCAAGTTCGGCCTGATCCCCGAGTTCGTCGGCCGCCTGCCCGTCATCGCCACGCTGACCGATCTCGACCTCGACGCGCTCGTCACGATCCTCACGCAACCCAAGAACGCGCTGGTCAAGCAGTATCAGCGCCTGTTCGAGTTGGAGGACGTGCAGCTCACCTTCACCGACGACGCGCTGCAGGCCATCGGCAAGCGCGCCATCGAGCGCAAGACCGGTGCGCGGGGCCTGCGGTCGATCATGGAGGACATCCTGCTCGACACGATGTTCGAACTGCCCGGCCTGGACACCGTCGAGGAGGTCGTCGTGAACGAGGAAGCCGTGCGCCGGGAGGTCAAGCCGCTCCTGATCCACTCGAAGGACAAGAAGGAGGCGGCGACGGCGAGCTGACGCATCGACGGCGGAGCTTTTCCGAGCCCCTACCTCGCCTTGTCGCCCCGCCGACCTATCCTCCCGGGCATGAACGAGAGCACCCCGATCGCCAGGCCCATCGCCACTCCCACCCGCGCCGCCGGCCTCGCCCGGCTCGACGCCTTCCTGCCGCGCGCGGGCCGTGCCTATGCGGAGGGGCGGAACCACGACCTCCCCGGGCACCCCCATGTCTCCACGATGTCGCCCTGGCTGTCGCACCGCGCGGTGACGGAGGCCGAGATGGCGGGGCGCGTCCTCGATCGGTTCGGCGCGGGCACGGCCGAGAAGATGCTGTCCGAGATCGCCTGGCGCGCCTATTTCAAGGGTTGGCTGGAACGTCGCCCCTCCGTCTGGGTGGACTACCGGCGCGGATTGAAGGCCGCGCGCGACAGGCTCGCCACCTCCTCCGGCCTGCGACACGGGTGGGAGGAAGCCTGCGACGGCGCCACCGGCATCGCCCCCTTCGACGCCTGGGCCGCGGATCTGGTCGAGACGGGCTACCTCCACAATCACGCCCGCATGTGGTTCGCCTCGATCTGGATGCACACGCTGCGACTGCCGTGGGAGCTCGGCGCGGACTTCTTCCTGCGCCATCTGCTCGACGGCGACGCCGCGTCCAATACGCTGTCCTGGCGATGGGTCGCGGGGCTGCACACCCGCGGACGGCCCTACCCCGCGAAGGCGTCCAACATCGCGAAGTTCACGGGTGACCGCTACGATGCGCGGGAGCTTGGCCACCGCCTGACCCCGGTGGGCGAGATCGAGGCGCTCGACGGCCCCCCACACCCCGACCCGATCGCGGTGCCCGAGGACGTGCCCCTGCCGAGCGGTCGCATCGGGCTCCTGCTGCATGACGACGACCTGCATCCGGACTTTCTCTTCGCGCGCGGGTTGGAGCCCGCCGGCACGGCCGCGCTCGTGGCTCCTGCCGCCCGGACGCCCCTCACCGTCGCGCCCAAGGTCGCCGCCTTCACCACCGCCCTGGCCGAAGACGCCGTCTCCCGCGCGCCGCATCCGGGGCCGGTCACCGACGACACCGCGGAGATCGCCCGATGGGCCGCCGGGTTCGACCACATCGTCACGCCCTACGCGCCCACGGGCTGGCTGCGCGACACGCTCGACCGCAGCGGGATCGCGACCCACCGCCCCCTGCGCGACTGGGACGCGGCCGCCTGGCCCCATGCGACGGCCGGGTTCTTCCGCCTGCGCAAACGGATTCCGGACATACTCGACACGATCCCCTCCGACCTCGGGCGATGACCCGGGGGCCGGCGACAATCCGCATCCGCGATGCCCGTACCGCTTTCGCTCGGGCCCGCCGGGGCGCATGATGGGCCCGACACTCCCGGTCAGAAGGGTCCCGCCCATGCTCCGTACATTCCATCTCCCGCTGCTCGTCGCCCTCCTGCTCGCCGCGCCCGCCACGGCACAGGAGTTCCAGACCAGCGCCGGATCCGCCGTCGTCATCGATCACAACACCGGGCAGGTCCTGCTGTCGAAGAACGCCGAGGTGCCGCTGCCGCCCGCGTCCATGTCCAAGCTGATGACGCTCAACATGACGTTCGAGGCGCTGGCCGATGGCCGGCTGGCGCTCGATACGATCCTCCCGGTGTCCGAACACGCGGCGAGCTACGGCGGCTCCACGATGTTCCTCGATTCCCGCGACCGGGTATCGGTGGAGGATCTGATCCGGGGCATCGTCGTGCTTTCGGGGAACGACGCGACCACCGTCCTGGCGGAGGCGCTTTCCCCGGACGGGACGGAGGATGGCTTCTCCCGCATGATGACCGCCCGCGCGCGCGAGCTGGGCATGGCGCAGTCGACGTTCCTCAATTCCAACGGATGGCCGGAACCGGGTCACGTCATGTCGATGATGGACCTCGCCATCCTCGCCGAACGGCTGGTGACGGAGCACGCCGAATACTACCCCTACTTCGCCGAGACCGAGTTCGCCTTCGACGGTCGGTCCCCGGCCAACAGGTTCAACCGCAACCCGCTCCTGCGGCTCGGCATCGGGGCGGACGGGCTCAAGACCGGGCATACGATGGAGGCGGGCTACGGCCTCGTCGGCTCCGCCGTGCAGGGCGACCGGCGCGTCACATTCGTCGTCTCGGGCGTCGATACGGAGGCCGCCCGCGCGGAGGAGAGCGAACGCATCGTCAACTGGGCGTTCCGCCAGTTCGCGGAGGTCGATCTGCTGGCGGGCGACACCCCGCGGATGGAGGCGGAGGTCTTCATGGGGGCGACACCGACCGTGGCGCTGGTCCCGGAGGGCGGAGTCACGCTCCTGTTGCCCGTGACCGGACGCGAAGCCGTCGCGGGCGAGATCACCTTCGACGGCCCGGTCGCGGCCCCCGTCTCCGCGGGCACCCGGCTGGCCATGCTGACGCTCACGCATCCCGGCATGCCACCCATCTCGGTCCCGCTGATGGCTGGGGCGGACGTCGCCCGCGCCGGTCCCCTGCGTCGCATCCAGATCGCCGGCGGGCGCGTGGCGGGCGATCTGCTGGGCTCGGCGATGGAACGGTTCGAATAGCGCGGTTGGGCGTTTTCCCGCGCCCCGCCCCCTGCTAGGGCTCGGCGATGTTCATCTCCCTCGAAGGCATCGACGGCTCCGGCAAGTCGACGCAGGCCCGCCTGCTGGCCGACCATCTGGAAGCGCGCGGCCGCACCGTCCTGCGCACCCGGGAGCCCGGCGGCAGCCCGGGGGCCGAGGCGATCCGCGCGTTGCTCGTGGAAGGAGACCCCGACCGCTGGTCCCCGATGACGGAGCTGCTGCTGTATCTCGCGGCCCGGCGGGACAATCTGGAGCGGCGCATCGAACCCGCGCTCGCCCGCGGCGACTGGGTGGTGACCGACCGCTGGACGGACAGCACCCGCGTCTATCAGAGCACGCGCGGGGGGAACCGCGCCGCCGTCGACGCACTGCACGCGCTTTCCATCGGGCGGGAGCCGGACCTCACGATCGTGATCGACATGGACCCGGAGACGGCCCTGCGCCGGGGCCTCGCCCGCCCCGGAGACGAGGATCGCTTCGAGCGTCTGGGCCTGCCGTTCCAGCGCATCGTCCGCGCGGGCTATGCCGCCCTCGTCACCGATTTCCCCGACCGCATCCGCCTCGTGGATGGCGACGCGGAACCCGACGTGGTCGCAGCGCGCGTCCGCGCCCACCTGACGTGAACGACATCCCCGAACCGGACCGCGCCGGGGAAGCCCCGCACCCTCGCGGGGTCGCCCGCCTCTTCGGGCAGGACGTGGCGGAGGCGGCCTTCCTCGACGCCTGGAACTCGGGTCGCGCCCATCACGGATGGCTCCTGACCGGCGCGCGCGGCATCGGCAAGGCGACGCTGGCCTGGCGCATCGCGCGCTTCCTGCTGACCGACCCGCCCGCCCGGGCGCAGACCCTCGATCCGCCCGCCGGTCACCCCGCCCTGCCCCGCATCCGCGCGCTGTCCGAACCGGGGTTGATGCTCCTGCGCCGCCCCTGGGACGAGAAGGCGAAGAAGCTGCGCACGCAGATCACGGTGGACGAGGTGCGCCGGCTCGGCGGGTTCTTCGGCCTCTCCGCCGGCAGCCGCCGCGTGGTGATCGTCGACCCGGCGGACGACCTGAACCCGTCGGCGGCGAACGCGATCCTCAAGCTGCTGGAGGAACCGCCCGCCCGCGCCACGCTCCTCCTCGTCGCGCACCAGCCCGCCCGGCTGCTCCCGACGATCCGGTCGCGCTGCCGCGTCCTGCGTCTCGCGCCGCTCTCTCGGGCTGCGCTGGAAGCCGCGGTGGAACAGGCGGGCGGCCCTCCGTCCGCCGCGACCGCGCTCGCCGAGGGTTCCGTCGGAGCGGCGCTCGAACTGGCGGAGGGCGGGGCGGACATCTACGACGCGCTGCTCGATCTCTTCGCCCGCCCAACCCTCGACCGGGCCCGCGCCCGTGCGATGGCCGACGCCTGCGCGGGCAAGGGAGGTGCCGCGCACCTCGACGCGACGCTTTCGGGCATCGACCGCCTGCTGCACCGCGCCGCCCGCGCCGGCCTGCTCGGCCCCCCCTCGGATGCGCCGGAGGCGGAGGCGGCGACGCTCGTCCGCCTCGCCCCGCACGATGCCGCCGCCCGGGCCTGGGCGAAGCTCGCGCAGGAGATCGGCGACCGCGCCGCCCATGCCCGGGCCGTCAACGTCGACCCCGCCGCCATCGTCTGGGACGCCCTCGCCCGCATCGACGCGCAGGCCCGCCGCATCTGACTTGCGGCCTGTGCGCAGGCGGCCTAACCCGCGCCCATGAACCCGCGCATCACCGACAGTCACTGTCATCTCGACTTTCCGCAGTTCGAGGGCGAGCTTCCCGACCTGCTGAGCCGCGCCGGCGACGCCGGCGTCCACCGGATGGTCACGATCTGCACCAGGCTGCGCACCGCCCCCGCCGTCCGCGCCCTGGCCGAAGCCCATGCTCCCGTCTTCTGGGCCGCCGGAACCCACCCGATGTCCGCCGCCGAAGAGCCCCTCGCGACGGTGGAGGAGCTGGTGGACCTGGCCGCGCATCCGAAGATGGTGGGCATCGGAGAGACCGGGCTGGACTACCACTACACCGCCGGGACCAAGGCCGCGCAGCAGGAGAGCCTCCGCGTCCACATCGAGGCCGCCCGACGCACCGGCCTGCCGCTCATCATCCACGCGCGCGACGCGGACGACGACATGGCCCGCATCCTGGCCGGGGAACATCGCGCCGCTCCCTTCACCTGCGTCATGCATTGCTTCTCCAGCGGTCCGGCGCTGGCCGAGGCGGCACTGGGCCTCGGCTTCTATCTCTCCATGTCCGGCATCGCCGCCTTCCCGAAGTCGCAGGCCCTGCGCGACATCTTCGCCGCGGCCCCCCTCGACCGCATCCTCGTGGAAACCGACGCGCCCTACCTCGCCCCGCCGCCGCACCGGGGCCGGCGCAACGAGCCGGCGCACGTCGCCCACACCGCGAAGGCGGGCGCGGAGGCATTCGGCATGGATTACGCCGGTTTCGCCGCCGCCACGGAGGCCAACTTCGACCGGCTGTTCGCCAGGGCGCGGCTCTAGAGCCCGCCGGCCCGGCGGATGAACGCGACGATCTCCTCCACCCCGTTGCCCTGCCGGAGCGACGCCATCACGAAGGGACGAACGCCCCGCGCCGCCGTCAGATCGTCGCGCGCGCGGTCCAGGTCGACGCCGACATGGGGGGCGAGGTCGGTCTTGTTCATCACCAGCAGGTCCGACCGCGTCACCCCCGGCCCCCGCTTGCGCGGAATGTCCTGCCCGGCGGCCGTGTCGATGACGTAGAGCGTGAGGTCCGCCAGCTCCGGGCTGAACGTCGCCGCCAGATTGTCCCCGCCGCTCTCGATCAGGATCACGTCGAGGTCCGGATGCTCGGCCCGCAACTCGGCGATCGCCGCGAGGTTGATCGACGCGTCCTCCCGGATCGCGGTATGCGGGCAGCCCCCCGTCTCCACCCCCCGGATGCGCGACATCGGCAGCACCTGCGCGCGCATCAGCGCCTCCGCATCCTCCTGCGAATAGATGTCGTTCGTGACGACGGCGACGGAATGGTCGGCCGCGAACGCCCGCGCCAGATGCTCCGTCAACGTGGTCTTGCCGGCACCCACGGGGCCGCCGATGCCGACGCGGAGGGGGCCATTCGGTGAGGTCATGTCTCTCTTCCCGTTGGGTATCCTGCGGCGTTCATGTGCGGAACAGCCGCGGCTGAAGGGTCTCGTGGTCCATCGCGTCCATCTCCGCCATCATCGCGCCCGACCCCGGGGCCGCCGCTTCGTCGCGCCCGGCGATCCGCGCGATCACCGGATGTAGATCGCGCAGGAGCATCTGCGCGTCATTCTGCCCGAGCGGCACGAACCGTGCCGCTGCGGAAACCATCTGTGCCGCAAAAGTCTGAAGAAAGAGCAAAGCCACCACGCCCGCCTCCATCCCGAGCGCCCGCACGCCCAGCGCGACCGGCAACGGCAGGTCCGCCATCGCGGGCGCGCCCATCGCGGTCGTCACGTCGCCGAACGCCCTGCCCTGGTCCCGCGTCTCCGACCACCGTTCCGAGCACCCCGCCCGGGCGCGCAGCACGCCGGCCACCGCGCCCGGCTCCGCCCCCGCCATCACCCGCCGGATCGCCCAGACGTCCAGCGGCCCCGACCCGTGTCGCAACACGCCCCGCACCCAGTCGCGCGTGGTGGCGGCGTCGACCACCCGCCCCCCGGCCATGGCCGTCTCCAACCCGTGCGAATAGGCATAGCCGGAGATCGGGAACGCGGGCGACAGCCATTGCGTCAGACTTCAACAGGTCAGTCATGGGAATGATCGTGGCCCATGGTGCGCCCGTGTCCGTAGGCACCGCCCTCCGGATGGAACGGCCGCGTCCGCGCCGTCACCTCGGCGCCCAACCCTTCGAGCATCCCCCGCAGCACGTGATCGTCGCGGATGACGAGCGCATCCTTCGTCACCTCGCAGGGCGTATGCCGGTTGCCGATGTGCCAGGCCAGTCGCGGCAGGTCGCCGCGTGACGACGAGCACCGCCTCGGCCGCCGCTTCCAGCGCGATCTCCGTCCCGTCCGGCAGGCGCAACCCCGCATGGCGGGAGAGGTCGGTGAGAGCCGGCAGGTCGAGCATCACCTCCCTGCCGCCCTCGGTGACGAGCCGCTTCCGCCGCACCAGCCGCGCAGTCGTAGTCGAGACGGATGACGTCGGCTGGGGCGTGAAGGTGGGAGAGGAAAGTGATCATCCCGCGCCTTTGGGGATGCGTCATCGATCTCGCAGCCATCGAGATTGACGAAGGTCGGTTCTGCGACCCTCACGATCCGACCCATCCGGGCAGAGACATCATACGAGTAAACGAGATACGTCGTTGTCCGTTCTTTTGCATTCGCCCAGCTGCGGCCCAGACCGGTTCTCCATCGCCGTCGAAGACGATCTCCGCGTATTCGGGCGAAACGACGCGAAGAACGACCAGCCGATCGCATGTTGCGTTCATAGATAAACCGCGGGTCGCCGTCCATCTTGATCTGAACTCCACGCCCGGCAGCATCCTTTGCGTCGTGTCCCGGAGCGGATGCTGGAAGCAGTTTGAAATCCAGAGCCTCGGCAGCGATGACTTCTCCAATCGAACCGACGAGATGTCCATCAGGAGTGAACTTCCGTCCCGGATAATCCCGTCTCCAGTTCGAGTACAGCAGCGTATATCGCTGCCACGGGCGTCGGAAGCCTCAGAATGACGGTCATCCATCCTCAAAACAGGAAATACCGCTGCGCCATCGGCAGCACCTCCGCCGGCTCGCAGGTCAGCAGCTCCCCGTCGGCGCGCACCTCGTATGTCTCCGGGTCCACCTCGATCTGCGGCAGCGCGTCGTTGAGCACCATGTCGCGCTTGCCGATGCCGCGCGTGCCGCTCACCGCGACGAGATCCTTCGCCGTCCCCAGCCGCTCCGCCATCCCCGCCTCGACCGCCGAGGCACTGGCGAAGACGACCGCGCCGCGCTCGACGGACTTGCCCATCGCCCCCCACATGGGCCGCGAATGGACCGGCTGCGGCGTCGGGATCGATGCGTTCGGGTCGCCCATCTGCGCCATGACGATGGTGCCGCCGATCAGCGACATCTCGGGCTTCACGCCGAAGAACGCGGGGTTCCAGAGCACGAGGTCCGCGCGCTTGCCCACCTCCACCGAGCCGATTTCCCGCGACATGCCATGCGCGATGGCCGGGTTGATCGTGTACTTGGCGATGTAGCGGCGGACGCGCAGGTTGTCGTTGTCGCCCGTCTCCTCCGCCAGCCGCCCGCGCTGCCGCTTCATCTTGTCCGCCGTCTGCCAGGTGCGGATCAGCACCTCGCCCACGCGCCCCATCGCCTGGCTGTCGGACGCGATGATACTCATCGCCCCCATGTCGTGCAGGATGTCCTCGGCGGCGATGGTCTCCTTGCGGATGCGGCTCTCGGCGAAGGCCACGTCCTCGGGGATCGACTTGTCGAGGTGGTGGCACACCATGAGCATGTCGAGATGCTCCTCCAGCGTGTTCACCGTGTAGGGCCGCGTCGGGTTGGTGGAGGACGGGATCACGTGCTCCAGTCCGCAGACCTTGATGATGTCGGGCGCATGGCCCCCGCCCGCGCCTTCGGTGTGGAAGGCATGGATCGTGCGGCCCTTCATGGCGGCGATCGTGTTCTCCACGAAGCCGCTCTCGTTGAGCGTGTCGGTATGGATCATCACCTGCACGTCGCGCGCGTCGGCCACCGTCAGGCAGGTGTCGATGGCCTGCGGCGTCGTCCCCCAGTCCTCGTGGAGCTTGAGCGCGCAGGCCCCCGCGTCGATCATCTCGTGGAGCGCATCGGGCCGCGAGGCGTTGCCCTTGCCGGCGATGGCGAGGTTCATCGGGAAGGCGTCGAACGCCTGGATCATCCGCCCGATATGCCACGGCCCGGGCGTGCAGGTGGTGGCGAGCGTGCCGTGCGCGGGGCCGGTGCCGCCGCCCAGCATCGTGGTGACGCCCGAATGCAGCGCGTCCTCGATCTGCTGCGGGCAGATGAAGTGGATGTGGCAGTCGAAGCCCCCCGCCGTCAGGATGCGCCCCTCGCCCGCGATGGCCTCCGTCCCCGGGCCGATCACGATGGTGACGCCCGGCTGCGTGTCCGGGTTGCCGGCCTTGCCGATGGCCGCGATCCGCCCGTCGCGCAGCCCGACGTCCGCCTTGTAGATCCCCGTCGCATCCACGATCAGCGCGTTGGTGATGACGGTGTCCACCGCCCCTCGGCCCGGGTGCGCTGCGACTGGCCCATGCCGTCGCGGATGACCTTGCCGCCGCCGAACTTGACCTCCTCGCCCGGCGGGCCGGTCAGGTCGCGCTCCACCTCGATGAAAAGCTCCGTGTCCGCCAGCCGCACGCGGTCCCCGGTCGTGGGCCCGTACATCGCGGCGTAGGATCGGCGGGAGATCGTGGCGGGCATCGGCGGCTCCTCGGCTCGGTGCCGCAGCGTTTCCCGAAGGCCCCGCGTTGTCAAACCGAACCCCGGCGCGTCCATGCCCACCGAAGCGGAGTGCCCGAAATCGAGGCACCCCGCGAACGCGGCTCAGCCCACCGCGAAGATCCGCGCCGGGCCGCCCGACCCGCCCGCGTGCTTGGGCGCGCCGACGAAGAGCGTCGCCCCCGCCACGGGCACCCGGTCCAGCCCCGCGATGCACTCGATCCCGTAGCGCCCCGCCGGCAGCCAGGCGTAATGCGTGGCGAAATCAGCCGAGGGCCCATGATCCAGCGACAGCGTGTCGACGGCGATGGCCCCGGCGGAGGTCTCCAGCAGCATCGCCGTCGCCTCCGGGTGGAAGCCGGGGAAGTGCAGCCCGCCGTCCGCGTCGGCCCCGCGGAACCCGGCCGTGCCGACCTTCTCCGCCCAGCCGGACAGCATCGCCACGCAGGCCCGGTCCGGGATGTCGCCGTTCGCCGCGATCCACGCGGCCAGATCGTCGGGCGTGACCTGCGCGTCCGCGTCCGACGCTGCCTTCTCCCGGATGTCGACGACGCAAAGCGGGACCACCAGATCGCCGACCTCGATCTGGTCCACCGACGTGCCGTCCGCCGAGAAGTGCAGCGGCGCGTCGACATGCGTGCCGGTGTGCTCGTTGATCGCTCAGGTTCCACAGGTTGAACCCGTCTGTCCGCGAAAGCGGCGGCCTGCTCCATCGAGAAACCCGGCTCCCCGAAATAGGTCGGGAAATCCGGCCCGTAGGTATGTGTCATGTCCACGACGGACCCGTTCGCCTGCGCCATCGCGGGCGTCGCCGCGACCCCGGCGACGAGCCCCGCGGCCCCGGCGGCGAGCCCGCCCCGGAACAGGTCGCGTCGGTTCAGCATCCGGTCCTTGACCGTGGTCATCACGCAGATATCGCACATGGGGCGTCCTTTCGGAGTGGTGGATGCGCCATAGCCGCCCATCGGGGTGGCGTCTGTCAACCTCCTCCGCCCGTCAGCCCCGCTTCGTCAGCCGCTTCGCGTTCGCCCGCGTCACCCGTCCGATGGGCGCGAGCGCTCTGCCGTAGGCCTGCGCGGGCGTGCCGCCGGTCACGAACGCACCCGTGCCCGCCATCGCCGCCCTGGCGAAGGCCGCCTGCTTCTCGCGCACCATCCGCGACGTCTCGTCGGGGCGGGCCGGAATCATCCCGGCCATCCCCATCATGCGCATCCCGATCACGGTCTGCGCCTCCATCATCATCCGCGCCGTGCGCATCTGAAGCGCGAGGAGCTGCATCATCCCAGATCCCCCTGCACCGCGCCGTTGAACCCGAACACCCGCCGGTCGCCCGACAGCGGCACCAGGTTCACCCGCCGCGTCTGACCCGGCTCGAAGCGGATCGCCGTGCCCGCCGCGATGTCGAGCCGCCGACCCCGCGCCGCCTCCCGGTCGAAGGCCAGCCCCGCGTTCGTCTCCGCGAAATGGTAATGCGGCCCACCTGCACCGGCCGGTCGCCGGTGTTCGCCACCTCCAGCGTCACCGCCTCGGCACCCTCGTTGAGCACGATATCGCCCGCCACCGTCAGCACCTCCCCCGGCACCAGCCCGCTCATTCCGCCGCCTCCCGCACCCGGATCGGATGGTGGACGGTCACGAGCTTGGTGCCGTCCGGGAACGTCGCCTCGACCTGCACGTCGTGGATCATCGAGGCGATCCCCTCCATGCACTGATCCTCGGTGATCACATGCGCGCCCGCCTGCATCAGGTCGGCGACGGAGCGCCCGTCGCGCGCGCCCTCGACCACGAAATCGGTGATGAGCGCGATGGCCTCCGGATGGTTCAGCCTGCACGCCCCGCTCCAGCCGCCCGCGGGCGACCATCGCGGCCATGCTGACCAGCAGCTTGTCCTTCTCGCGGGGGGTCAGGTTCATCGCGGCGCCTCAGGTTTCGGATTGCCAGACGCGCGGCATCGGGAAACCGCGCAGGGCGACGATGGCGCAGATGAGCGCACGGCGCAACGGGGCCGGATCGCGCGCCATGAAGCGCATCACCAGCCGCCCGTCCCAGGCGGAGACGGCGCGGCGCACGCCGTCGATGGAGGGCAGAGCGCGCATCGGGGCGAGCGCGTCGCCGGCATCCGCGGCGGCGAGGACGAGCGTCGCGAAGGCCCGCGCGTCGCCCAGTGCAGCCCGGTCGCCGAGCGCATCGGGCCCCAGCGCCAGATGCTCCTGTGCAGCAGCACCCCGTCCCGCCGGATCGTGCGGATGTCGTCCAGCCGGGCCGTCCGCACGACCTCCCCATGGGCGGGTCGCCCGAGGATCACCGCATCCACCCCGAGAAACGAGCGCGTCCGGGGCCAGATCCACCTCGGTCACCCGCGACAGATGCGACCCCTCGAAGAGGATCGTCTCCTGCGGCAGCCAGTCCAGCCGCGCGCCACCTCCCAGATCGATCCGCGTCACGATGCGCCCCGGCCCGTCCGTCGCGCGGTACGCCCGCTCCGCCGTCTGCGTCGCCCCGGTGACGCGTGCGCGCGCCCCGATCGCGAGGCGTAGTCCAGGCGATCGCCCGAGGTCACGCCCCCCGCCGTGTTCAGGAACACCACCTCCGGCACGTCGCCGTCCACCCGCGGAAGCATCGCCTTGGCCGACCCCGCCTGCCGCAGGTCGCGCAGTCCGGCGCGGCCGAGCGCGACCCGCGCCTCCCCGCGGACGCGCTGCATGGCTGGCCGGTCGAGCATCCGCGCACCCTGGCCCTCTGGCAAAATGGCCGCAAGGTCGTTACGCCGCGTCGCATGGACAGTCTGACGATCCGCCGCCCCGACGACTGGCACCTGCACCTGCGCGACGGCGACATGCTGCGCGCGGTCGCCCCCGAGAGCCGCCACTTCGCCCGCGCCATCGTGATGCCGAACCTCGTCCCCCCCGTCGTGACCGGCGCGCAGGCCGCGGCCTACCGCGAACGCATCGTCGCGGCCGGCTTCGCGCATCCGCTGATGACGCTCTACCTGACCGAGACGACCGACCCCGCCGACGTGGTGCGCGCCCATGCGGACGGCACCATCGCCGCCGTCAAGCTCTACCCCGCAGGGGCCACCACGAACTCCGCGTCCGGCGTGCGCGACTTCGATGCCGTGCGCCCGGTGCTCGCCGCGATGGAGGAGGCCGGCGTGCCGCTCTGCCTGCACGGCGAGGTCACGGACCCCGCCATCGACATCTTCGACCGGGAGGCGGCGTTCCTCGACCGCATCCTCACGCCGCTGCACGCGGCGCACCCGGCGCTCAAGCTGACGTTGGAGCACGTCACCACCTCGCAGGCCGTCGACTGGGTCCGCGCCCACCCCGGCACCGGCGCGACCATCACCGTCCAGCACCTGATGGCGAACCGCAACGACATGCTCGCGGGCGGGTTGCGCCCGCATTTCTACTGCCTGCCGATCCTCAAGCGCTCGACCCACCAGCAGGCGCTGCGCGCGGCGGCGACCTCCGGCGAAGGGCAGTTCTTCCTCGGCACCGATTCCGCGCCGCATCCGACCCACGCCAAGGAAAGCGCCTGCTGCTCCGCCGGCTGCTTCACCGCGCCCCACGCCCTGCCGCTTCTGGCGCATGTCTTCGAGGAGGAGGACGCGCTCGAACGGCTGGAAGGCTTCGTCTCCGTGCACGGTGCCGCGCATTACGGCCTGCCACCGAACGATGGCCACCTGCGGCTGACGAAGGGCGATCCGCAGGACGTTCCGAACCGGATCGAGGCGCACGGGCAATCCATCACCCTGTTCGACCCGGGTCATCGCATCGCGTGGCGCGTGACGGAGCATTAACCTTACCGACCCTTAAACCGCATGAACGAAGCGTATATTCCCCGCGGGGAAGCCGATCCGGAGGCCCCGATGATCCCCAGTTCCTTCCCGCCCCGCGAGGAGATCGCCCGCCTCACGGCCCGCGCGCTGCTCGAAGTCGGGGCCGTGCACTTCAACGCCCGCGACCCCTTCGTCCTCGCCTCCGGCCTGCCCAGCCCGACCTACGTCGACTGCCGCAAGCTCATCTCCTACCCGCGCATCCGTTCGATGCTGATGGATTTCCTCGTCGTCACCGTGATGCGCGACGCGGGGTTCGAGGCGTTCGACAACGTCGCCGGCGGCGAGACGGCGGGCATTCCCTTCGGTGCGCTGGTGGCGGAACGGCTGGCGCTGCCGATGACCTACGTGCGCAAGAAGCCGAAGGGCTACGGGCGCAACGCGCGGATCGAGGGCGTGATGACCGAAGGGCAGCGGGTCCTGCTGGTGGAGGACATGACGACCGACGGCGGCTCCAAGCTCTCCTTCGTCGAGGCGATCCGCGAGACCGGAGCGACCTGCGCGCACACCGCGGTCGTCTTCAGCTACGGGATCTTTCCCGAGATCTCGGACACGCTGGGGGACGCGGGCGTGAAGCTCCATGCTCTCGCGACCTGGTGGGATGTGCTGGCCGAAGCCAGGCTGCAAGGGCATTTCGACCCCGAAACGCTCGCCGGTGTGGAGGCCTTCCTGAACGATCCGCGGGCGTGGCAGGCGGCGCGCAAAGGCGATCCTGCATGAATGCGCAAAATAAACCTCGCTACTCGGCGGAAGTTCGCGGTAAGGACGAAGCAAGTTAACGAGTTGTTAATCTTATGCGATGGGGCGCGGAGGCGACAACGATGCCGTGTCGCGCCCCATCGCGTCGCCGCACCCGCCCCTGCACCTCGCCGTGGTCGCGACAACCTTTCCCGGAAACGGCTCGCCGTAGCGGTGCTCCAGCCGATCGACCCGGGTAACGCCCTGATTTCGGGCGGGAAAGATACTCAAGGTTTTCCACAGGATATCCACGTTGCCGGGGCCCGCGGCAGACTGTATCCCCTCCAGACCTGACGTGAGCCGTCGAATTGGCCGGACGCGCAGGCGACCGGCGGGGGAATCGCATGAACGAGATCGCGCGGATGGAGACGGGCCTGCCGGCGACCTTGGGCGGCGGCGATTCGCCGATGCCGCACAACATCGAGGCCGAACAGCAGCTGCTGGGCGCGCTTCTGACCGACAACGATCTCTACGACCGGGCTGCCTCCATCATCCGGGCGGAGCATTTCTACGATCCGATCCACGCCCGCATCTACGAGATCGCCGCCGCCCGGATCCAGAAGAACGCGCTCGCCTCCCCGGTGACGCTCAAGCCTTTCCTGGAGGAGGACGAAGGGCTGAAGGCGCTCGGCGGGACCAGGTACCTCGTCACGCTCGCCGCTTCCGCCGTCGCGGCCTACGGCGTGCGCGACTACGCGCAGCTCATCTACGACCTGGCCATTCGCCGCGAACTCATCGCGCTCGGGCGGGACATCGAGGCGCAGGCGAGCGACGTGAACGTCGACAAGGAGCCCTCGGACCAGATCGTGGACGCGGAGGCCAAGCTCTACAAGCTGGCCGAACAGGGGAAGACGGAGCGTGGCTTCCAGTCCTTCCTTTCGGCCATCAAACAGGCGGTGGACGTCGCGAACGCCGCCTATCAGCGCGACGGCGGGTTGGCCGGCACGTCGACCGGGCTCATCGACATCGACAAGAAGCTGGGCGGGCTGCACCGCTCGGACCTGCTGATCCTGGCCGGGCGCCCCTCGATGGGCAAGACGGCGCTGGCCACCAACATCGCGTTCAACGTGGCCAAGGCCTACAAGCGCGGCAAGACCTTCGACGGGCGCGACGGCGCGGTCGAGGGCGGCGTCGTCGGCTTCTACTCCCTGGAGATGTCGGCCGAGCAGCTGGCGGCGCGGGTGCTGTCCGAAGCCTCCGAGGTGCCCTCCGAGCAGATCCGGCGCGGCGACATGACGGAAGCCGAGTTCCGCCGTTTCGTGGAGGCGGCCAAGGCGCTCGAATCCTGCCCGCTCTACATCGACGACACCCCCGCCCTGCCCATCGCGCAGCTCGCCGCCCGCGCCCGGCGCCAGAAGCGGACGCATGGTCTGGACCTGCTGATCGTGGACTACCTGCAACTGGTGAAGGCTCCGGGTTCGGGGGACAACCGGGTCAACGAGGTCTCGCAGATCACGCAAGGGCTGAAGGCCATCGCCAAGGAACTCGACATCCCCGTGATCGCGCTGTCGCAGCTCAGCCGTCAGGTGGAGAACCGCGAGGACAAGCGACCGCAACTGTCGGACCTGCGCGAATCCGGCTCCATCGAGCAGGACGCGGACGTGGTGATGTTCGTGTACCGCGAGGAGTACTACAAGGAGCGCGAGAAGCCCGGAGACCATCAGCTCGACAAGATGGCCGAGTGGCAGGCCGCGATGGAGGCGGTTCACGGCAAGGCCGAGATCGTCATCGGCAAGCAGCGGCACGGACCGATCGGCACCGTGGAGCTGTCGTTCGAGGGGCGCTTCACGCGCTTCGGCAATCTGGTGAAGCCCTGGCAGGAGGGGCGCAAGTGACGGCACCGGCTTGACGCCTCCGCCGTCGCCGCTCATCACCGCCTCCATGCCCACCGGAACCCTCCACATCGACCTCGAGGCCGTAGCGGCCAACTGGCGCGCGCTGGATGCGCTGACGGGGCCTGCCTGCGAGACGGCGGCGACGGTGAAGGCGGATGCCTACGGGCTCGGCGTCGCGCAGGTCGGCCCGCGGCTCTACGCCGAAGGGTGCCGCGCGTTCTTCGTGGCCACGGCCGCGGAGGGGCTGGAGCTGCGCGGCCTGCTGGGGCCGGAGCCGCGGATCTACGCCTACTACGGGCACATGGCCGGCGATGCGGGTGCGCTGAAGCGGGGCGACACCGTTCCGCTGCTCTGCTCCGTCGCGCAGCTGGAGCGCCACCTCGACGCCCTGCCCCGGCATCCGTTCGGGCTGGCACTCGACGTCGGCATGAACCGGCTCGGACTGAAGCTCGAGGAATGGGCCGCCGTCGCGGAACTGGCGCTGCGCGCGCGGCCGGTGCTGGTGATGGCGCATCTGTCGTGCGCCGACGACCCGGAGGCGCCGGCGAACGCGGCGGAGCTTGCCCGTTTCCACGAGATGACCGACGGCATCGACGTGCCGCGCAGCCTCGCGGCGACCGGCGGCTCGTTGCTCGGAGCCGATTACCACTTCGACATGGTGCGCCCCGGCATCGGGCTCTACGGCGGCGCGCCCTTCGCCGACGCCGAGCCGGTGGTGACGCTCGACCTGCCGGTGGTGGCCTGCTTCGATGCCGCCGCGGGCGAAACGGTCGGCTACGGCGGCACCTGGACGGTGCGGGGGGACGCGCGGCTCGCCACGGTGGCGGGCGGCTACGCCGACGGGATCCACCGCGCCGTGGCTCCGGGCGCGCAGCTCATGGCCGGGCCGGTCGCCTGCCCGGTGGTGGGGCGCGTTTCGATGGACCTGATGACCGTGGACATCTCGCATCTGGATGCCGACCCCGACATGCTGCGGCTGATCGGAGACGGGCATGGCGTCGATGCGCTGGCCGCCCGGGCGGGGACGATCGGCTACGAGGTGCTGACCTCGCTCGGGCGACGCTACCGGCGGATGTATCGCGGCGGAACGGCCGACGTGCCGACGCCCGTCAGAAGGTGATGCCGAATCGGAGGGAGGCCGTCGTGTCTCTCCTTCGGGTGCCCAGTCCGCCCGTGGTGACCGAGGCGCGCAGGTCCAGCCGGTCCGTGATGATCGTGGAGATGCCAAGCTCGACCCGGCCCGACGGTCCGGTATCGTCGACGAACCCCGCGATCGGCTCGCTGTCGCCGTTGCCATAGTCGTAGTCCGCATGGAGCCCGGCGAAGACCGTGCCTGTCTCGAGCGGCATCGTCAGGCGGGTGCCGACGGAGGCGCGCCCGAAGGTCGTGCGCTTCGTGTCGGCACCGGCAAGCGTGCCCCCGGTGCCGCGGCTTTCCTGGGCGCCATGGGAGAGGGACACCATCGGCGAGACGGTCCACCCGCCCTTCATCGAGATATCGTACGCACCCGAGAGGGTTGCGGCCATGAGCCTTATCCTGGAGGAGCCATTGCCGTCCGCCGAGGTCTGATCGAACGCGCCGCGTCCGTAGATCAGCGAGACCTCGCCCCGCATCGGCCCGCGAGCGAAGGCCGCGTAGGGCTGCACGAACGTCAGATCGCCCGACAGATCGAACCCGGCGAGGCTCGAACCGACCCGGTTGTGACCGATCGAGAGGCCGAGCGCGAGCTGAGGCGTGACGTGGACGTCGCCGCCGAGCTGGAAACCGGTCGCGTGCTGCCGCAGGTCGTCGCCGTCGGCAGCGAACCGGGTGAACTCGATCCAGGTGTGGACGGGCCGGCGCGTTTCGCCGCGGGAGGAGGCCGTCGTGCGTGTCGCGCCGCCGGCCCGTCCGCGGTTCGCCTGCGCCGCCGCCACGCCGCCCGCCTGCGAGACGATTCCGCGGGAGAGAAAGACTGTGGCCTGCGAGAGAGCCGCGGTGCGGGTCGCCGCGCGCTCCGCGTCTGCGGCGGCGAGGTCCGAGGCCGTCCGTATCGCCGCGCGTGCCGCCTCCGCCGCGAGATCCTCCGCCGCGCGCGCGGCCTCCGCCGCCGCGAGTTCCTCCGCCCGGCGCTGCGCCTCCGCCGCCGCGAGTTCTTCCGCAGAGGGCCCCCAACCGAGGGTCGCGCCGGTGAGGGTGAACTCGTAGCTGCCCTCCACGTCGTATCCATGAAGCGCGACGACCATGAGGTATTGCCCGGCGTCGACGAAATCCTCCACGCCCGACAGGACTTCGATCGTGCTGGACTCGCCCTCCTCGATCCCCTGCCGCGCAATCACCTCACGATCCGCCACGGCACCCGAAAACCTGCTGTCGAGGATGCCGTCCTCCGCCGCGGCCGGAGCGAAGAAGTGGAGCCACAGTCTCCGCGCAGCCTCGTTCGTCGAACCTCGAGGCGTTCCGCGAGACCGCAGGGCCGAGTAGGACAGGGCGGTCCGGTCGGTCACCACGATCCTGTAGATGTCCGTCGCCTCGAAGACATTGATGTCGAGCCTGGGCTCACGGGCCTCCGTCTCCGCGAACGTGACGTCGCCGCTGAGCGTGAAGCTGTCCTGAGCGCTGATGGGACCAGCGCTGGCCAGCGTGAGCGCGACTGCCGCCAGCGCCGCGTCGTATCGGGCCATGGGAGCCTCCGTTCCACCGTTCGGCATGCCGGGCACCGATGGAACGCGCCCCGCATGTCGAATGAACCCCCTTAGGTCACGTTGTCATTACGGACTGGTTAACGGGATTTCGCTTCCTGCGGGGATGAGCACCCGGCTTGCCTCTCCCGCGGCATTGGACCAAAAGGCGAACATGGCCAGACCCGTGACCCAGTTCGCCTGCTCCGCATGCGGCATGACCTACAAGAAATGGACCGGCCGCTGCGACGGCTGCGGGGCCTGGAACTCCATCCAGGAGGAGGTTCCGCTCTCCCAGGGGCCGTCGAAGAAGACGCTGGGGACGGCGAAGGGCCGGCGCATGGCGCTGATCGACCTCGACACCGAAGAGGCGCCGCCGCCGCGCACGCTCTCGGGCATCTCCGAGCTCGACCGGGTGCTGGGCGGCGGGCTGGTGCCGGCGTCGGCCACGCTGGTCGGCGGCGATCCGGGGATCGGGAAGTCGACGCTGATGCTGCAGGCGGCGGCGGCCTTCGCGGACGCCGGGCACGGCGTCGTCTACGTCTCGGGCGAGGAGGCGACGGCGCAGGTGCGGATGCGCGCGCGCCGGCTGGGGCTGGGCAAATCCACCGTGCGGCTGGCCTCCGAGACGAACCTGCGCGACGTGCTGACGACGCTGGAGGCGGAGAAGCCGGACCTCTGCGTCATCGACTCGATCCAGACGATGTGGGTGGATACCGTGGACAGCGCGCCCGGATCGGTCGCGCAGGTCCGCGCCTGCTCGCAGGAGCTGACCAGCTTCGCCAAGCGGTTCGGCACCTCCGTCGTGCTGGTGGGCCACGTCACCAAGGAGGGGCAGATCGCGGGCCCCCGCGTGGTCGAGCACATGGTCGATACGGTCCTCTATTTCGAGGGGGAGCGCGGGCACCAGTTCCGCATCCTGCGCGCGGTCAAGAACCGCTTCGGGCCGGCCGACGAGATCGGCGTGTTCGAGATGACGGGGATGGGGCTGGCGGAGGTCTCCAACCCCTCCGCGCTGTTCCTCGGCGACCGGGACGCGCCCGCGCCCGGCTCCGTCGTCTTCGCGGGCATCGAGGGCACGCGGCCGGTGCTGGTGGAGATCCAGGCGCTCGTGGCCCCCTCCCAGCTCAGCCAGCCGCGCCGCGCCGTCGTCGGCTGGGACGGGGCGCGGCTCTCGATGATCCTGGCCGTGCTGGAGGCGCGGACGGGCGTGGGGTTCGGCGGGCTCGACGTCTATCTCAACGTCGCCGGCGGCATCCGCATCTCGGAGCCGGCGGCCGACCTCGCCGTGGCCTGCGCCCTGCTCTCGGCGCGCGAGGACACGTCGATCCCGCCCGAGACGGTGGTTTTCGGCGAGCTGTCGCTGTCGGGGGCGCTGCGGCCCGTCGCACAGGCCGAAAACAGGTTGAAGGAGGCCGCGAAACTTGGTTTCACGGCCGCCATGGCACCCAAGGGGTGCAAGACGGGGGATGCGGGCGGAATGGCCCTGCGCCTGCTGCCGGACGTCGCCACGCTCGTGTCGGAAGTCTTCGGCGCGGGTTGAACCCTCCCGGGGACGCAAGGGGCAGGCATGGAAGGTTTCACCATCGTGGACGGCGCGGTCGCGGGCATCATCGTGATCTCCGCCATCCTGGCCTATGCGCGCGGGCTGGTGCGCGAGGCGATGGCCATCCTCGGCTGGATCGCGGCCGCCATCCTCGCCTTCACCTTCGCGGGCACGGTGGAGCCGCTGGTGCGCGAGATCCCCTATGTCGGCGACATCCTCGGCGACAGCTGCGAACTCGCGGTGATCGCGGCCTTCGCGCTCGTCTTCGCGCTCGCACTCCTGCTGGTGTCCTTCTTCACGCCGCTGCTGTCGAGCGCGATCCGGGGGTCGGCGCTCGGGCCGGTGGATCAGGGTCTCGGGTTCCTCTTCGGCGTGTTGCGCGGCGTGCTGCTGGTGGCGGTGGCCTTCGTCGTCTACGACCGGGTGGTCGTGAACGAGGGCGTCCCGTCGGTGGAGCAGAGCCGGTCGGCGGCCGTCTTCGCGCGGATGCAGGGCGGGATCGAGACGCCAGATCCCGGAGGACGCGCCGGGCTGGATCCTGTCGCGCTACGAGGCGCTGGTGGGCGAATGCGGCGTGCCCGTGACGCCGGTGGAGGCGACCGTGCCGACGCAGTGAGACGCGACGCGGCGGCGGGGTGACAGCGGACCGTCGCCGCCGTAGGGGAGGGCACGCGCACCCCCATGAGGATTCCGCGACCATGACCGACTGGCGCAGCACCCCGTTCGATGCAGGCGACGACAAGCTGCGGGAGGAATGCGGCGTCTACGGCGTCGTCGGCGTCAGCTCCGCCGCCAACTTCACCGCGCTCGGCCTGCACGCGCTCCAGCACCGCGGGCAGGAGGCGGGCGGCATCGTCGTCCACGACCCCGAGCATGGGTTCAACTCCGTCCGCCGCTTCGGCTACGTGCGCGACACCTTCACCGACCAGTCCGTGATGGACACGCTGCCCGGCCCCATCGGCATCGGCCACGTCCGCTACTCGACCTCCGGTTCCAGGGGCGCGACGGCGATCCGCGACGTGCAGCCCTTCTTCGGCGAGTTCGCCATGGGCGGGGCCGCCATCGCGCACAACGGCAACATCACCAACGCCGACGAGCTGCGCCGGGAGCTGATCCAGTCGGGCTCGATCTTCCAGTCCAGCAGCGATTCCGAATGCATCATCCACCTGATGGCGCGGTCGCTGCAACGCGACATCCCCGAGCGGATGAAGGACGCGCTGCGCCGGGTCGAAGGCGCGTTCTCCATCGTCGCCATGACCACCACCAAGATCATCGGCGTGCGCGACCCGCTCGGCGTGCGCCCGCTGGTCCTGGGGCGCGTCGCGGCGGCCGACGGGGACGGATGGGTGCTCTCGTCGGAGACCTGCGCGCTCGACATCATCGGGGCGGAGTTCGTCCGGGAGGTGGAGCCGGGCGAGATGGTCGTGATCAGCCAGGCGGACGGCGTCGTCTCGCACCGCCCGTTCGAGCCGAAGAAGCCCCGGTTCTGCATCTTCGAGCACGTCTATTTCAGCCGCCCCGACAGCATCCTCGGCGGCCGCTCCGTCTATTCCACCCGCGAGGCGATCGGGCGCGAACTGGCCAAGGAGGCACCGGTGGACGCCGACATGGTCTGCCCGGTGCCGGACTCGGGCACGCCCGCGGCGATCGGATACTCGCTGGAATCGGGCATCCCCTACGCCATGGGCATCATCCGCAACCAGTACATGGGCCGGACCTTCATCGAGCCGTCCGAGCAGATCCGCAACATGGGCGTGCGGCTCAAGCTGAACGTCAACCGGGCGCTGGTGCGCGGCAAGCGGATCATCCTGGTGGACGATTCGGTGGTGCGCGGGACGACGAGCCGCAAGATAAAGGAGATGGTGCTGGAGGCGGGGGCGGCGGAGGTCCACTTCCGCATCGCCTCGCCCCCGACCGCCTGGCCCTGCTTCTACGGCGTCGACACCCCGCAGCGCGAGAAGCTGCTGGCGGCGACGATGACGGCGGAGGAGATGCGCGTGCATCTGGGCGTGGACAGTCTCAGGTTCATCTCGCTCGACGGTCTCTACCGCGCCGTGGGCGCACCGGGCGGGCGCGACGATGCCTCGCCGCAGTATTGCGACGCCTGCTTCTCGGGCGACTATCCCGTCGTGCCGCAGGACCAGCTGCGCAAGGGATTCCGATTGAAGGCTGCCGAATGATGCGGTCGGGCGATCCATCCGGATGACATGAATGTGCGGGGCCTCTCCGGATGTGTGGTTGCCATGTGTTACGATGCTGTTACACGATTGGTCGATGTCCGTCCGCCTGCGTCCCCATCATGTCATGTGCTCGATCGGCTTCATCGGTGCGGGATACGACGACGCCTTCATCGCCAACATGTCCCATATCGTGCGCGGTCAGCTGCGCGCGGTCGGGGGGCGCGACATCACCGTCCGGATCTCGACGCGGGCCGACTCGATCTGCGCGCCCTGCCCCAGCCGGATCGGGCAGGGCTGCGAGCATCAGGCGCAGGTGGACGCGCTCGACGGACGGCACGCGGCGCATCTGGGGCTGACGGACGGGGACCTGCTGACCTGGGGCGATTGCCTCGACCGGGTGCGCGACCGGACCCTGCCGGACGATCTCGACACGCTCTGCGCCGGATGCGGCTGGCTCGAGATGGGAGCCTGCAAGGCGGCCGTGGGCAGGCTCGCCGAAAGCTGAGCGAGGAAACGCCGCGTCCGGAGACGCGGCGTCGGCGTTTGCGGGGGAGCGTCCGGGTCAGCCGCGCCGGGCGAGAAGCGCGCCGCCCCCGGCGACGAGAAGGACCGCGAGCAGCGCCTTGAGGATGTCGCCGATCACGAAGGGCCAGACGAAGGCGTCGAGCAGCGCGCCGAAGGCGAGATCCGATCCCCAGACCGACACCCCCGCGAATTCCGCGACGCCCAGCGGCCAGGCGAGGCCGGGGACGTAGAGCGCGGCCGACGCCAGCAAGGCCAGGCCGGCCATGGTCGCCAGCCCCCTGCCCTTCGCCAGACCGGCGATCCAGGCCATCGCGACGAAGCCCGCGAGGAAGCCGGCGGTCGGGCCGAAGAACGCCGCGCCGTTGCCGAAGTTCGACAGCACCGGCGCGCCCAGCGCGGCCTGCCCCAGCCAGACCATCACGGTGATCGCCCCGAGCCGGGGCCCGAGCGCCAGGCCGATGGCGAGGACGGCGAGCGTCTGCAGCGTCATCGGCACCGGATAGAACGGCACGGCGACCTGGCTGGCCACCGCGAGCACGCCGGTCCCGCCGAGGACGAGGGCCGCCTGTCGGGCCAGTGTCGGGCGAGGGAAAGTCCGGCGGGCGGGGGCCGTGGCTGTCTGTGTCATCTCGATCTCCGTGGGATTTCGCGTCCCGTTCCTTTTCCGGCCGGCGCGGCGGGCTGTCAACTTGATCCCTGCCGCGCGAAGTGGCACGCAGCCCCGCATGACCGAACAATCGCATCCCGTCCTCGTCACCGGCGCCTCCCGCGGGCTGGGCGCCGCAATCGCCGAACGCCTCGCCTCGAACGGGATGCACGTCGTCGCCGTCGCCCGCACGCAGGGCGGGCTGGAGGAGCTGGACGACCGGATCAAGGCGGCCGGCGGAGCCGCGACGCTGGCCCCCATGGACATCCGCGACGGGGCCGCGATGCAGCACCTGTGCCGCGGCATCCACGACCGCTGGGGCGCGCTGGCGCTCTGGGTCCATACGGCCGTGCACGCGCCGCCCCTCTCCCCGGTCGACATGGCCGACGAGGGGGACTTCGCCAAATCCGTCGAGACCAACGTGACGGCGCTGCAACGGCTGATCCCCTACGTCTCGCCCCTGCTGCGCGCGCACGAGGCCGCGCAGGCGGTGTTCTTCGACGACGCCCGGCCGCTTAAGTTCGCCGGGGCCTATCTGGCGACGAAGGCCGCGCAGAACGCGCTGGTGGAGGCCTGGCAGGCGGAGGCGACGACGGCGCGCGCCCCCTGCGTCCACCTGCTGACGCCGCGCCCGATGCCGACGGCGGTGCGCGCGCGGTTCCATCCCGGCGAGGACCGGGCGGCGCTCGCGACCACGCATTCGGAGGCGGCGCGGCTCCTGGGGCTGATCGGGCTCTGACGGTCAGGCCGGCGCGCCGGCCTTCCGCGCGAGCGCCTCGATCCGTTCGGCCAGCGCGTCCAGCCTGGTGACGGCACCGTCGGGGACCACTTCCCGGACCACCTCGACCTCGCGCACCTCCGGCTCGGGCGCGGGCTTCGACTTGATGTCGTCGATCACCTTGGTCTGCTGCGCCAGCCGCCGGTCGAGGGCGCGCAGCTCCTCGTCGGCGGAGATGTTCTTGTCGGCCAGCATCAGGCCGGCCATCAGCAGCATCCGCTCCTGCGTGAGCCGCGCGCCGCCCTGGACCAGCACCTGCGCCTCCTTGTCGAGCAGGTCGGCGGCGGATTGCAGGAACGCCTCCTCCCCCTCCTGACAGGCCACGGTGAAGGGCTTGCCCCCGATGGTGATGGTCATGTCAGGCATCCGCGGTCTCCAGCAGGGGTTCGAGGTCGGCGAGGAGGGACTTCATCTCCGCGAGGTCCTGTGCGCGGGCGGCCTCCAGATCCGCGATCCGGGCGTGCAGCGCCTCCGTGTCGTCTCCGCCGGCGGATGCCTGAGGCCGGGACGTGAGCTTCGCCTCCGCCGCCTCCGCGCGCGCCACGGCGACCTCGGTCGCGGCCTCCGAGTCGCGCACCGCGCTCTCCAGCGTCCCGATCCGTTCCCGCGCGGTGGCGAGTTCCTCCGCCGCGCCGGTCCCGCTGGCCCCGGCCGCGTCCCGATCCGCCAGCACCCGCGCCAGCGCGTCGGCCGTCGCCGAGATCGCCGCGTCCAGCCGGGCGATCCGGTCCTCCAGTTCCGCCTGTTCCGCCATCCCTGCCCCCGTACGCCGCGTGTTTCGCCCATAGGGATCGCAAATCCGCGCCGGTGTCAAAGGCGCGGGGAGGCTCGATCTTGCACCCCGGCGGGAGCCTGCTAGGAGACGGGACCGAACCAAGGGAGACACCGCCATGGACGACCGCAGCCCCGATCTGGACGCCCTTCGCGCTGCCGATCCCGCGCACTGGCGACGGGCGACGGCGATCCGGACGCTGACGCTGGACGCGGTGGCGGCGGCCAATTCGGGGCACTCGGGGATGCCGATGGGCATGGCCGACGTCGCCGCCGTCCTGTGGGAGAAGCACCTGAAGTTCGACGCCTCCCACCCCGAATGGCCCGACCGGGACAGGTTCGTGCTGTCGGCCGGGCACGGGTCGATGCTGCTCTATTCGCTGCTGCATCTGACGGGCTATCCGAAGATGACGATGCAGCAGATCCGCAACTTCCGGCAGCTGGGCGCGATCACCGCCGGCCACCCGGAGTACGAATACGCGCCCGGCATCGAGGTCACCACCGGCCCGCTGGGCCAGGGGATCGCCACCTCCGTCGGGCTCGCCATCGCCGAGGAGATCCAGCGCGCGCGCTACGGTGCCAAGATCGTCGACCACCGCACCTGGGTCATCGCCGGCGACGGCTGCCTGATGGAGGGTGTCAGTCAGGAAGCCATCGCGCTGGCCGGGCACCTGCGGCTCTCGAAGCTCGTCGTGCTCTGGGACGACAACCGGATCACCATCGACGGCAAGCTTTCGCTTTCGGACAGCACCGACCAGGCGATGCGGTTCCGGGCGGCCAACTGGGACGTGATCGAGATCGACGGGCACGATCCGGAGGAGATCGACGCGGCGCTGACGCAGGCGGCGAAGAACGACCGGCCGACGATGGTCGCCTGCCGCACGCATATCGCCATCGGGTCGAGCGCGCAGGACACGTCGAAGGGCCACGGGGCGCTGACCGACGAGAAGCTGATCGCGGACACCAAGCGCGCCTACGGCTGGGAGCATGCGCCGTTCGAGATCCCCGTCGATCTGAAGTCCGAATGGGAGGCCATCGGGGCGCGGGGCGCGGAGGCGCGCGAGGCCTGGGAAGGGCGTCTGGCGGCGATGGGCTCCGGGCAAGCGCGGCGAGTTCCAGCGCGCGCTCGCGGGCGAGCCGCCGCGCAAGCTCTCGGCGACGATCAAGGCGCTGAAGCGTCAGATGGCCGAGAGCCAGCCCGAAGATGGCCACGCGCAAGTCGTCGGAGACGGTGCTGGAGGTGGTCAATCCGATCATGGCGGAGACCATCGGCGGCTCGGCGGACCTGACCGGGTCGAACAACACGCTGACCGAGGGCATGGGCATCTTCACGCCCGAGAGCCGGGCGGGGCGCTACGTCTACTACGGCATCCGCGAGCACGGGATGGCGGCGGCGATGAACGGCATGGCGCTGCACGGCGGCGCGCGGCCCTACGGCGGCACGTTCTTCTGCTTCACCGACTACGCGCGCCCCGCGATGCGGCTGTCGGCGCTGATGGGCATCCCCGTCACCTACGTCATGACGCACGACTCCATCGGGCTGGGCGAGGACGGGCCGACGCACCAGCCGGTCGAGCATCTCGCGATCTGCCGCGCGACGCCGAACACCCACGTCTACCGCCCCTGCGACACCGTCGAGACGGCGGAGGCCTGGGAGCTGGCGCTGACGTCGAAGCGCACGCCCTCGGTGCTGGCGCTCACGCGTCAGGGGCTGCCGACGCTGCGCACGACGTTCACGCCCAAGAACCTCGTCTCGCAGGGAGCCTACGTCCTCGCCGACGCCGAGGGGGCCAAGCGGATGGTGATCCTGATGGCGACCGGCTCCGAGGTGGAGATCGCGATGGAGGCCCGCGAGATCCTGCAGCGCGACGGGATCGGCACGCGGGTCGTGTCCATGCCCTGCTGGGAGCTGTTCGAGGAGCAGGACGAGAAGTACCGCAAGAAGGTGCTGCCCGCCGGTCCCGTCCGCGTCGCCGTCGAAGCTGCGGCGCGCATGGGCTGGGACCGGTGGATCTACGGCGAGCGCGGCCGCCGCGAGAAGGGTGCCTTCGTCGGCATGGACAGCTTCGGCGCTTCCGCCCCGGCCGAGGATCTGTTCGAGCATTTCGGCATCACGGCGAAGGCCGTGGCGAAGGCGGCGCGGGGGTTGCTCTAGATCAGATGAGCGCTCGTGAGCTTCGTGGCGGTCCGGGTTCCAGATGCAGCCCAGGTCCGCGGCGAGGACACCGAAGCGAGGAAATCGTCTTGGCTGCATTCGATCCGCGGTGACATCGAGCGCACTCTTATCGTTGCCCAGTCGCCATAGCCATCGACGAGCGTGCAGAGCGGCCCGGAACCGGTGGCCGAGATGACGACGTTATTGGAATGAAGATCGCGGATGACGACATTCAACAGGATCAATCTGCGCATCAGGTCCTGCAACGGCAATTCGTTCGTCGTCCCTTATCGGGTCAACGGGTCTCGCCGCGGACCTGAGGGCCCGCGCGGTGGTTCCATCCGTGTTCGCGGACACGCTCGTGACATGGTCGCCAGACCGTGATCCGTGTTGACGAAGCCGCGGAACTCCGGCAATGGAAGCCGCAGGCCGCCCGTCTGCGCGCGCATCGTCACGCGCATCGCCTCCCCCGCCTCCACGAACTTGTCGCGTTCGGGCATCGAGGGAACGATGCGCCGCTTCAGGCGCCGGATCATACCCGGTGCCTCCGGCGGCCAACGACGCTTGTCGACCTTGATGATCGCGGATCGTCGAGGGGATGGAGATAAACCGTCCGCCGGAGACCCGCGCCGATCGTCCGCGCTCCGCCGAGCATCAGGACGTGATCGGCATTCCGTAGCGCCCGGCCGTCGCCGGAATGCGCTCCCTTGTCCGTGGACTGCAGCGCTTGTGAGGGATCGGGCAACGAAGACAAACCGGTCAATGACCCTCCTCCCGACGAATGGTGCTGAAGACCATCACGATGACGAACCCCACCGCGAGCCCGATGATCCCGTCGAGCAGGGCCGTGACGAACCATTCGACGAAGCCCCGCGCCGCCCCGACGGCATCCGCGGCCCCGACGGCGAGCGCATGGATCAGATCGTAGGGCGCGTGCCAGACGATCTCGGCCAGCGCGTGGACGAGGATGTTGCCGCCGACCCAGATCATCGCCGCCGTCCCGACGATCGTCAGCAGCAGCAGGAATCCAGGCATGCCCTTGACCACGGCCGCCCCGACGGCGCGGGTGGCGGACAAGCGGCCACTCTCGGCCATGGCGAGACCGACGTCGTCGGCCTTCACGATGAGCGCCACCGCCCCGTAGACGACGAGCGTGATCACCAGCGCGGCGAGGCCCAGGACGGCAGCCTCGAAATACCATTCGCTGCCGGCGTCGATGTTGGACAGGATGATGGTCATGATCTCGGCCGACAGGATGAAGTCGGTCTTGATCGCGCCCTTCACGCGCTTCTCCTCCAGACGCCACGGAATCGAGGGTCGCCGTTTCCGGGTCGATCTTCGACAGGGTGTCGTGCGGGACGAGCCAGTGATAGACCTTTTCGGCCCCTTCGAAGCAGAGGTAGAGCCCGCCGAGGAGGAGGAAATACGGGATCAGCCAGGGCGCGAACTGCGACAGCAGCATCGCGATCGGCAGCAGGATGACGAGCTTGTTGAAGATGCTCGCCCGCGCGATCTTCCAGACGATGGGCAGTTCGCGGGCCGCCGCGAAACCGTGGACGTACTTGGGCGTCACGGCGGCATCGTCGATCACGGCCCCCGCGGCCTTCGCTCCGGCCTTCGCCGCCTGGCTGGCGATGTCGTCGATCGAGGCGGAGGCGACCTTGGCGATGGCCGCCACGTCGTCGAGGAGTGCGAGTAGTCCGCTCATGTCATTCGATTCCCGTCTGTTCCGCGCCACGATCCAACGCCCGGCCGCCGCCGTCAACGCGGCTGCCGCCCCGTCTTGCGGCGCCCGCGCGGGCCATGATAGCGCCGGGGCCGTCGGCGGGGACGATCCGTGCCCGTCCATTCCACATGCGCGCCCGCGATGTGCGGCGCATCCCTCGGAGGTGACGACATGGTCAAGGTGGCAATCAACGGTTTCGGCCGGATCGGGCGGAACGTGCTGCGCGGCATCATCGAGTTCAGGCCGCACCGACGTGGAGGTGCTGGCGATCAACGACCTCGGCCCCGTCGAGACGAACGCCCACCTGCTCCAGTACGACAGCGTCCACGGCCGCTTCCCGCAGGAGGTGACGGTGGGCGAGGACTGGATCGACGTCGGGCCGCGGACGCATCCGGGTGACGGCGATGCGCGACCCGGCGGAGTTGCCGTGGTCGGACGTGGACGTGGTGCTGGAATGCACGGGCATCTTCACGTCGAAGGCGAAGTGCCAGGCGCATCTGGACAACGGCGCCTCCCGCGTCCTGATCTCCGCGCCCGGCATCGGACGCGGACAAGACCATCGTCTACGGCGTGAACCACGAGGTGCTGACGGCGGACGACCTGATCGTGTCGAACGCGTCCTGCACGACGAACTGCCTGGCCCCCGTCGCGCATGTTCTCGACGACGCGATCGGGATCGAGCGCGGGTTCATGACCACGATCCACAGCTACACCGGCGACCAGCCGACGCTCGACACGATGCACTCCGACCTCTACCGGGCGCGCGCCGCCGCGCTCTCCATGATCCCGACCTCGACCGGCGCGGCGAAGGCCGTGGGGCTGGTGCTGCCGGGGCTCAACGGCAAGCTCGACGGGGTGGCGATCCGGGTGCCGACGCCGAACGTCTCGGTCGTGGACCTGACGTTCACCGCCTCGCGCGAGACCACGGTGGAGGAGATCAACGATGCGATCCGCTCGGCCGCCGACGGCAAGCTGAAGGGCGTTCTGGGGTACACCGACAAGAAGCTGGTGTCGTCGGACTTCAACCACGACCCGCATTCCAGCGTCTTCGCCACGGATCAGACCAAGGTGATGGACGGCGGCAAGCTCTGCCGCATCCTGTCGTGGTACGACAACGAATGGGGCTTCTCGAACCGGATGGCGGATACGGCCGTGGCGATGGGCAAGCTGATCTGAGCGGCCGGGATGTTTCGCGCGCGAAACATTCGCCAATGGTAACAGTTATTTAACCTCCCGGGGGACATCATGACCTTCAAGACGCTCGACGACATGGATCTGGCCGGCAAGGTCGTGCTGACCCGCGTGGACATCAACGTGCCGGTCGAGGACGGGCGGGTGACGGACGCGACGCGGATCGACCGGATCGTGCCGACGGTGAACGACCTGCGTGCGGCGGGGGCGAAGGTCGTGCTGCTGGCGCATTTCGGGCGTCCGAAGGGGAAGGTCGTGCCCGAGATGTCGCTGCGGCAGGTGGTGCCGGCGCTGTCGGAGGCCCTTGGCGTGGAGGTCGGGTTCGTGGACGGCGGCTATGGCGCGGCCGTCGGCGAGATGATGCGGCGGCGACGTGGTGCTGTTCGAGAACGTCCGGTTCAATCCGGGCGAGGAGAGCGACGACGAAGGCTTCGCGCGGCGTCTGGCGAGCTTGGGCGACGTCTATTGCAACGACGCCTTCTCCGCCGCGCACCGGGCGCATGCCACGACGCATGCGCTGGCGAAGCTGCTGCCGGCCTGCGCCGGGCGCTCGATGGAGGCGGAGCTGAAGGCGCTGGAAGCGGCGCTCGGCGACCCGAAGCCTCCGGTGGCGGCCCTCGTGGGCGGGGCGAAGGTCTCGTCGAAGCTCGATCTGCTGGGCAATCTGGTCGGGCGGGTGCAGCACCTCATCATCGGCGGCGGGATGGCGAACACCTTCCTCGCCGCGCAGGGCCATGACGTGGGCACGTCGCTCTGCGAGCACGATCTGCTGGAGACCGCGCGGGAGATCGTCGGAAAGGCGGAGGCCGCGGGCTGCACGATCCTGCTGCCGCGCGACGTGGTGGTGGCCGAGGCGTTCCGGGCGAATGCGCCGAGCCGGGTCGTGAAGGTGGAGGACGTGCCGGCGGACGGGATGATCCTGGACGCCGGGCCGGATTCCGTCGCGCATATCCGGACGGTGCTGGACGGCTGCGCGACGCTGGTCTGGAACGGGCCGCTGGGCGCCTTCGAGATGGAGCCGTTCGACGCGGCGACGGTCGCCGCGGCGCGCTACGCGGCGGAGCTGACGCGGGCCGGCAAGCTGGTGTCGGTCGCGGGCGGCGGAGATACGGTCGCGGCGTTGAAGCACGCGGGCGTGGCCGATGACTTCACCTACATCTCGACTGCGGGCGGTGCGTTCCTGGAATGGATGGAGGGCAGGGAACTGCCGGGCGTCGCGGCGCTTTCCGACTGATCCGTTAGCGCAACCGAGGTTGCGGCGCGCGGAGCGGGAGCCTATCGACGGTGCGACGCAATCACGCCCCGGAGGCCTCCATGATCGACCAAGAGAAAGCGGACAAGATCCGTGCCGGACAGGGGTTCATGGCCGCGCTCGACCAATCGGGCGGATCCACCCCGAAGGCCTTGAAACTCTACGGCGTGGACGAGGATCGCTACGCCTCCGACGCGGAGATGTTCGACCTGATCCACGCGATGCGCGAACGGATCGTGAAGGCCCCCGCCTTCACGGGCGACAAGGTCATCGGTGCCATCCTGTTCGAGCAGACGATGGACCGGACGTTCGACGGCACCCCCGCCCCGGCCTACCTGTGGGAGAAGCGCGGCGTGGTGCCGTTCCTGAAGATCGACAAGGGGCTGGAGGCGGCGCGGGACGGCGTCCAGATGATGAAGCCGATGCCGGATCTGGAGGCGACCTTGAAGCGCGCCCACGGGCTCGGCGTCTTCGGCACGAAGGAGCGCTCGGTCATCGACGCGGCGAACCCGGACGGGATCCAGGCGATCGTCGAGCAGCAGTTCGAGGTGGCGGAGCAGGTTCTCTCCCACGACATGATGCCGATCCTGGAGCCGGAGATCACGATCAGTATCCCCGACAAGGCGCAGGCCGAGATGATCCTGCGCGATGTCATCCTTCGACGGCTCGAAAAGCTGCCGGAGGGGCAGGAGATCATGCTCAAGCTGACGCTGCCGGAGGAGGCGGGATTCTACGCCCCGCTGGTCGACCATCCCAAGGTGATGCGGGTCGTGGCGCTCTCCGGCGGGTATTCGCGCGAAGAGGCGAACGCGCGGCTGGCGCAGAACCCGAAGATCGTCGCGAGCTTCAGCCGGGCGTTGACCGAGGGGCTGTCGGACGCGCAGGACGACGCGGCCTTCGACGCGCAGATCGGACGGACCATCGACAGCATCCACGCCGCCTCCGTCGCGCGGTGAGCGACGCGCGGGGGATTCCTTCGAAGGTGGAGCCGTGCAATGCTCCGCCTCGAACGGAAGCGGGACGGGGCGGGATGATGGCGGCACGGCGCGGCGGCACGGCTTACGGTCTGATCCTTCCCATCGGGTTGCTGGTGTTCGGCGGCTATTTCGTGTTCGCCGCCGTGCAGGGCGAGTACGGCGTTCTGCGCCGGGTGGAGCTGAATGCCGAGCGGGACACGCTGTCGGAGGAACTCGCCATGCTGACACAGCAGACGGACCGGATGCGCGACCGGACGCGGCGGCTGTCGGACGATTTCCTGGACCTCGATCTGCTGGACGAACGGGCGCGGATGGTGCTGGGCCTCGCGCGGGCGGACGAGGTGGTGGTGGAGTGATCCGGTCCGGTCGGGATCCCGGCCCGCCGACGCGGGCCGGGCTTCCCCCTCCGAAACCTTTCGGATAAGTAATCGTTCAACGTTGAACGATCTGCCGACCGGAGGACGACCACGATGGCCAACCGCAAGCCTGCCGAAGACGCGAAGCCGAACGTTTCGACCGACGAGCTGCTTCGGTACTACCGCGACATGCTGCTGATCCGGCGGTTCGAGGAAAAGGCCGGGCAGCTCTATGGCATGGGGCTCATCGGCGGGTTCTGCCACCTCTACATCGGGCAGGAGGCGGTCGTCGTCGGGCTGGAGGCGACGGCCAAGGAGGGCGACAAGCGCATCACCTCCTACCGCGACCACGGTCACATGCTGGCGTGCGGGATGGACCCCAAGGGCGTGATGGCGGAGCTGACGGGGCGCGAGGGCGGCTACTCCAAGGGCAAGGGCGGGAGCATGCACATGTTCTCCAAGGAGAAGCACTTCTACGGCGGGCACGGCATCGTCGCGGCGCAGGTGCCGATCGGCGCGGGGCTGGCCTTCTCCGACAAGTACCGCGGCAACGACAACGTGACCTTCACCTATTTCGGAGACGGCGCCGCGAACCAGGGGCAGGTCTACGAGGCCTACAACATGGCCGAGCTCTGGGATCTGCCCTGCATCTTCGTGATCGAGAACAACCAGTACGCGATGGGGACCTCGACCAAGCGGTCGACCAAGTCGAACTCCTACTGGGAGCGCGGAGCGGCCTACGGGATCGAAGGCGAGGAGGTCGACGGGATGGACGTGCTGGCGGTGAAGGCCGCGGGCGAGAAGGCCGTCGCCTACTGCCGCGCCGGCAAGGGGCCGTACATCCTCGAGATCAAGACGTACCGCTACCGCGGCCACTCGATGTCGGACCCTGCCAAGTACCGGACCCGCGACGAGGTGCAGGAGATGCGCGAGAAGCGCGACTGCATCGAGCAGGTGCGGCAGGTGCTGCTGACGGGCAAGCATGCCTCCGAGGACGATCTCAAGGCGATCGACAAGGAGATCAAGCAGATCGTCAACGCGGCCGCCGAGTTCGCCAAGGAGAGCCCGGAGCCGGGTGTCGAGGAGCTCTGGACCGATATCTACGCCGATGAAATCCCGCAGGAGGCCGTGTAGATGGCGACCGAGATCCTGATGCCCGCCCTGTCCCCGACGATGGAGGAGGGGACGCTCGCCAAATGGCTCGTCAAGGAGGGCGACACCGTCGCGTCCGGCGACATCCTCGCGGAGATCGAGACCGACAAGGCGACGATGGAGTTCGAGGCCGTCGACGAAGGAACCATCGGCAAGATCATCGTCGCGGAGGGGACCGAAGGGGTGAAGGTGAATTCGCCCATCGCGATCCTGCTGGAGGAGGGCGAGGATGCCGATGCCGCGGTGGAGGCGAAGAGCACGCCCATCCCGGAGCCGCTGAAGGGCGAGGAGGGACGGGCCGATCCGACGCCGGCGGAGACCCCTGCCCCCGTGCAGGTGAAGGCGAAGCCCGTCTCGACGCCCGACTGGCCCGAGGGAACGGAGATGGAGACGATGACCGTTCGCGAGGCGATCCGCGCGGCCATGTCCGAGGAAATGCGGCGCGACGAGACCGTCTTCCTGATGGGCGAGGAGGTCGCGGAGTACGAGGGCGCCTACAAGATCAGCCAGGGCATGCTGGCCGAGTTCGGCGACAAGCGCGTGATCGACACGCCGATCACGGAGCATGGGTTCACAGGCATCGCCGTGGGTGCCGCGTTCGGGGGCTTGAAGCCGATCGTCGAGTTCATGACGTTCAACTTCGCGATGCAGGCCATCGATCAGATCATCAACTCGGCGGCCAAGACGCTCTACATGTCCGGCGGCCAGATGGGGGCGCCGATGGTGTTCCGCGGCGCGAACGGGGCTGCGGCGCGGGTCGGTGCGCAGCACAGCCAGGATTTCGCGGCCTGGTACGCCAGCATCCCCGGCCTGAAGGTCGTCATGCCGTATTCCGCCGCGGACGCGAAGGGCCTGATGAAGTCGGCGATCCGCGATCCGAACCCGGTGATCTTCCTCGAGAACGAGATACTCTACGGCAAATCCTTCGAAGTGCCGAAGATGGAAGATTTCACCGTGCCGTTCGGCAAGGCGAAGATCTGGCGCGAGGGGTCGGACGTGACGATCGTCACCTGGGGTATCGGCATGACCTACGCGCTGGCCGCGGCCGAGAAGCTGGCCGAGGACGGCGTCGAAACGGAGATCGTGGATCTGAGAACACTTCGGCCGGTGGATTACGAGACCGTGCTGGCCTCCGTCGAGAAGACGAACCGATGCGTCATCGTGGAGGAGGGGTATCCCGTCGCCTCCTTCAGCGACCATCTGGCCAGCACGATCATGCAGCGCGCGTTCGACCATCTGGATGCGCCCGTGATCACGTGCACCGGCAAGGACGTGCCGATGCCCTATGCGGCGAACCTCGAGAAACTCGCGCTGGTGACCACCGACGAAGTGGTGGAAGCCGTCAAAAACGTCACCTACCGCTAGGGGTCCGCGACATGGCAACCGAAATCCTGATGCCCGCCCTGTCCCCGACGATGGAGGAAGGGACGTTGGCGAAATGGCTCGTGAAGGAGGGGGATACGGTCTCCTCCGGCGATCTGCTCGCCGAGATCGAGACCGACAAGGCGACGATGGAATTCGAGGCCGTCGACGAGGGAACCATCGGCAAGATCCTGGTCGCGGAGGGGACGGAGGGTGTGAAGGTGAACTCACCTATCGCCGTTCTGCTCGAGGAGGGAGAGGATGCGTCCGCCGTGCGGGAGGCGAAGCCGGATGCGGACGACTCGTCCCACATGGCCCCGGCGGTCGCCGACGAAAGCCTGCAACCGGCGAAGGGATACGGAAGGGACGGCGCCGCGGCCGCCGAGCCGGAAGGATCTTCGTCTGCCGGTTCCACGAAATCGGATCGCGTCTTCGCGACTCCGCTTGCGCGGCGTATCGCGAAGGACCGCAACCTCGACCTTGCGCAAATCAAGGGGTCTGGCCCGCGCGGCCGCATCGTCAAGGCGGATGTCGAGAATGCTCGGCCGGAGTCGGCGAAGACCGCGACGGCGCCGGTCGAGAACGAGGCACCCAAGGTCGATACCGCGGGACAGAAGCCCACCATGCCCACGGGCATGGGTTTCGATCAGGTCAGCAAGATGTTCGAGGGACGGGAGTTCGAGGAGGTCAAGCTCGACGGAATGCGCAAGATCGTCGCCGCGCGCCTGACCGAGGCGAAGCAGACGATCCCCCATTTCTATCTGCGCCGCGACATTCAGCTCGACGCTCTGCTGAAGTTCAGGAGCCAGCTCAACAAGCAGCTGGAGAGCCGGAACGTCAAGCTTTCGGTGAACGACTTCATCATCAAGGCCTGCGCGCTCGGATTGCAGACCGTGCCGGATGCGAACGTCGTCTGGGCCGGGGACAGGATGATCCGGCTGAAGCCGTCGGACATCGCGGTCGCCGTGGCGATCGAGGGGGGCCTGTTCACCCCGGTGTTGAAGGACGCACACTTGAAACCCCTCTCCGCCCTGTCTGCGGAGATGAAGGACCTTGCCAGCCGCGCCCGGTCGCGCAAGCTCGCTCCGCACGAGTATCAGGGTGGCAGCTTCGCGATCTCGAACCTTGGTATGTTCGGCATCGACAGCTTCGATGCCGTCATCAATCCGCCCCACGGGTCCATCCTCGCCGTCGGGGCCGGCGTGAAGAAACCGGTGATCGGGTCGGACGGTGAGATCACGGCCGCAACCGTCATGTCCGTGACGCTGAGCGTCGATCACCGCGTGATCGACGGTGCCCTCGGGGCCGATTTCCTGAAAGCGATCGCGACGAACCTCGAAAACCCGATCGTCATGCTGGCCTGATACCGGGGCAACTCTGAGGAGCTATGACGACCTCGAGATCCGGATCAGCAATCGTCGTCGCGGATCCCGATCAGCTGATCCATCATGACGGAAGGCTGGGCGCAGCCCGCCTCCCCCACGACCCGCGCCGGAACGCCCGCGACGGTCGTCTTTGGTGGAACATCCGCGAGAACCACCGACCCCGCTGCGATACGGGAGCAGGCACCGATCGTGATGTTCCCGAGAACCTTCGCACCGGCACCGATCAGGACGCCGTCACCGATCTTCGGATGTCGCCGGTCGTCTTCCTTCCCGGTTCCGCCAAGCGTGACCGAGTGCAGCATCGATACGTTGTCCCCGACGACGGCCGTCTCCCCGATGACGATGGAATGAGCGTGATCGATCATGATACCCCGGCCAATCCGGGCACCCGGATGAATATCAATGCCATAGAGCTCCGAAACGCGCATCTGGATGAAGTAGGCCAGATCGCGTCGCCCCTGCATCCAGACCCGATGGGCGATTCGATGCGCTTGGACAGCTTGAAATCCCTTGAAGTAAGCCAGCGGCTGCAGGAACCTGTCACAGGCCGGATCGCGTTCGAACGTGGCAACGATATCCGCGCGTGCCGCCGCGGAGATCCCCGGACACTCCCGCAGCGTGCCATCGGCGACCTCCCGCAGGCCCTGCTCGCACATTCCGGAGGACGCCAGGCTGCGTGCGAACCGATGCGCAAGAGCAGCCTCGAGCGAATCATGCTGCAGAACCACGGACTGGACGAACCCGTTCACGATCGGCTCGACGGAAACGGCATCGCGCGCTTCGCTTACGATCCGATCCCATACGGGATCGATCGCATGGAGAGGGGCGGTCGATATCGTCATGGGCATCTCCAAGCTGAATGAGGTCTAGGAGAACCCCGGTCGGTTAGCAAACCTCCTCATCTCACGGTCAGCCGAGCCGTCCCCCCGGGTCCCATCTCGTCCGAAAGTTGTGCCACCACGATGGAGAGGCTCCCTTCGGCCGCGACGCCGAAGACATCGACCGAAACCGTCGCTCGCGGCCGGTCGACCTCCAGCTCATGGAGCACCGTCTCGTCCGCATCGAGCACTCGCACGAGGTAAGCCTCCCGTGTTTCCCCGAGCGGTACGTCCGCGATACCCCAACCGTCTCCGGCAATGCGGGACCGTCTGGTCCAGGCGAGGTTCAACATCGTGCCCATCCATTCCGCCCGCAGATGCACGGGCGCATAGGGCCTGAGCCCCTCCCCCGTCCCAACGACTCGCGCTCCGACATAGACGTCGCTATCGACCGGCAGACCCGCCGGACCGATGCGGTAGAACCGCTCGATACCGACTGCCTCACGCGGTAACCCGACTTGCGGGAGATCGGCATCGAGGAAGACGAGCCGACTCCCCGCTGGCCATGGCTCTCGGAGCCTGCGATCGGTTCCCCTCTGCCCTCGGAGCCTGCGCGACAGCGCCCATGTCTGCGGCGCGACCAGGCGGGCGTCTCGAAACTGGAATATCTCCCAGCCTGTCAGACCGCCGTCGCCGATCGCCACGGCATTCGCCCCCGACAACAAGGCGGCCTCGGACACGGAGGCGAGATCCTCGCTCGGCAGTCGAACCAGCAACTCCGGCCCGTTGTCGAAGACGCCCGGGTCGGCCCGCCCGAGGACGCTCAAGGTAGACCCGACCCGCGCCGGTGCCGGCACGATCGTGTTCAATCGATAGTTCGCGTCGGTCGGTGAGGAGAGCACCGCAACCGAGCCCTGCCATGGCCGCCCGTAGACGGCGACGTATGGCGCGTAGGGAACCTCCTCGCCGGTCAGCAGCGGTAGATCGAGGAACGTCACGTCGACTGGCAAAGGTGCTGAAGGTCGGAGCCGTCTGGATCCGCTCTCCGTCAGATCGCTCGGTTCGTACTGTGCCCGTTCGGTCCGGATCGCCTGTACCTTGCGTCCGGCAGCCTCCTCGATGCGATCGATCCGCCAGAGATCGCCGGTGCCGTCGATCCGCAGCAATTGCCCGGCTTTCGAACTCCGGTGCGACGCTGGCAATTCCAGTTCCAGGACATCTCGGGCGATGTTGATCTCCGTCAGAAACCGCTCCGCCATCCCATGGCCCTCTGCCTGCGTAAGGCTCAACGGTATCTCCGACTGCGACACAGGATAGGGCGCAGCACCCGGCAATCTCGCATCCGCGCTGCGTATCTCGAAATCGCCGGCCGCGTCCATATGCGTGATCACCATCCGTCGCGCCGTCTCCGCGGAAGGGGCACGCTGCCGCCCGATCACTGGCCCGTCGCGCCGGACGAGTGCCTCCGGATCGACTCCGATCTCTTGAGCCTCGGCGCGCATGAAGAACTCGATCTTTCCGTCCCGCTCGGCTGCCTCGATCCCGTAAGCGAGCATCAGAGGTTGCAGATCCGCCCGCGCGGACTGGACGTTCGGCAGGATGTATCCGCGCAGGACTCCCCTGACGCGGGATACATCGATCGCATCCATCCCCACACTCCGACAGATCGACGCGATAACACTTGCAAGCGGTAGGTTACCGGTCCGGCCGGAGAGCCAATGACCGCGACCATAGTTCTCCGCATCCGTCCAGAAATCCGACAACTCCGGAAAATAGGGCCACGGACGCGCGTCCCATGCCCACGCCAGACTGCCAGGGAGATCGAGCATTCGGCCGCCGTAGACCGGAGAGACGGGGTTCCGCACAGGATCGCTCCAATGCGAAAGCAACGCCCGGTGATACTGCATCTGCATCGCATCGTCCCGGCGACCGTTCGAAAAGAACGGCAAGCTCGACTCGGACGATTTCGGGTCGAGGAACTTGTTGGGCTGGTTCGCCCCTTTGTCGATCGCCGCGCAGCCGTACTCGGTGAAGCGGATCGGTTTGGACTTCGGCACCCATGCGCTCGGTTGGGCATTGCGGTAGCCACCGATGCGGTCGTGGTGCGCCTTTGCCCACCAGTTGGCGATGTCCTTGTATCGAAAGACCCATGGCTCCCCGTACGTGCCGTCCTCGATCGGCAGCCGCTCGCTGTTCCGTCCGCGCTACGGCGTCCCCATAGTACCAGTCGTAGCCCTCTCCACCCTCGATGTTCGAACGCAGATAATCGATATCCAGGATCGACCCGGCCCCCGCGTCGACATGATCGTCGCCGTCACGCCAGTCGGACAACGGCATGTAGTTGTCGATCCCGATGAAATCCACGTCCGGCGACGCCCAGAACGGGTCAAGATGGAAACGGACGTCGGTCGAACCTTCTGGATGGTACCCGAAGTACTCCGACCAGTCGGCGGCGTAGGATATCTTCGCATTCGGCAAGATGGTCCGTACGTCCGACGCCAACCGGACGAGTGCCGCGACCGACGGAAAGGCATCACCGGCCCCGCGGATCTGGGTCAGACCCCGCATTTCCGATCCAACGCAAAAGGCTTCGACGCCGCCCGCCTTTGCGCAAAGCGTCGCGTAATGTAGGATGAACCGGCGATAGCTCCAGTCTCCCGCAGGGCCGGACACGGTCTCGGACGTCGAGAAGTCCGACACGCGCGTCGTCCCGAAGAATCGCGCGACCTCTCCATCCGCCGCCGATGTCCTGTCCGTCGTGCCGGGCCGACCGGGGGCCTGCGACGTGGTTATGCGCCCGCGCCAAGGCAGCGCGGGTTGTTCTGCGGACCCATAGGGATCGGGCAGCCCGTTCCCGGCGACCTGGTCCATGAGGATGAACGGATAGAATGTAACAGCCACGCGACGACGGTTCAGGTCACGGATCGCCTCGATCACCGACGCATCGCTCGGCGTGCCACCGTAGAGCGGCCGTCCCTCACGCATCGGCACGGTCCCGGCCGTGGATCGGGTCGCCCCCGAGACGTTCCAGCGCTGACCTTTTCCCTCCGTTCCGGTCTGCTCTACCCGCGGCCGCACGCTGCAATGCCCGCATCGGAGGTCGTCGCCGAACCATGAGACGACGAGGGACGCTGATTTCAGGTTCGGAAGCTCCTCGAGCAGATCGTCCGTCGCGACCAGGAAGTCCGATTTGCCCTGCGCGCTGTTCACGTTCGCGGACTGTTTCTCGCCGCCGTGATCGTAGTGGACCGAAGTGGTGGCCAGCGCGTACTCCCCCGTCCCGGGGACGATGGCGACGCCCTCGATCAGGTCGGCGGGTGCCGGCACCTCCCCGACCGCATCGACCACGCGGACGACCTCGAATGACAGTTGCGGGACGCGGTTTCCGAAGGGCGTCAGGTCGAGATCCTCGAAAACCACGTAGGCCAGACCGCGATACGCCGGTGCCGCCTCCACGCCCTCTATCGCCTCGATCAGCGCGTCCGGCATCTGATCCCCGGTGCCGGAATAGATCCGCATCTGCACGGAACTCTTGGCGATCTCCGCACCATCGGCCCAGACCCGCCCGATCCGCCGTATCTCCCCTTCGCAAAGGGCGATCGCGAGGGAGACCGAATAGCTGAAGGTCGTCTGTTCCGGGGCCTTCGGACCGCCCTTGCCACCGCCGCCGCCCGAACGCTCTCGATGCTCCTTGAACCGGCTGGCCCAGATCACCTGTCCCGATAACCTCACCCGCCCCATGGCCCGTGCGACCGGTGCGCCTTCCGATGCGCTGGTCAGCCGCAGGCGATCCATGCGACCCACCTCGACGGCTTCCGCACCGGTTCCCAGGATCGCCTGATCGACGGCACGACCCACCGTGGCCCCCACGGCCCGTCCGATGACGGCCCCGCTCAGCCCCAGCACCGACCCGCCGAAACTACCGCCGACGGCCGCCCCGACCGCTCCCAATACGAGTGTCGCCATGATCAGTTCTCCTCGTTGGCTTGATCCGGAAAATCGAAGCGCGCGACGATGCGCCGTCGCCATGGGGCGGAAAGACTCGTCTCCACCACGCCATGACCGTCGTAGGCATGGATGAAGGTCGGCCGCGCCGCGCCCTCCCCAATGATACCGAGGTGCTTGGCGACCGAACCATCCCGCATCCGGAACAGCAGAAGCTCGCCCCTCAGATGATACCGACCGGGATCGACCGGTAGCAGGTGCCGTCGCGCTGCAGCACTCAGAACCTCCTCACCCTGTGGCTCCGCCCAGTCCCTCGTGTACGGCGGCACCAGCTCCGGCTCCCGCCCGTAGAGCTCCCGCCACACACCCCGCACGAGGCCGAGGCAATCCGTCCCGACCTGTCGGACCGATGCCTGGTGGACATATCTCGTCCCGATCCACCGGCGCGCCTCCGCCACCACCGCGCTCACAACCGGCCACCGTCGTTGCGTCCGTCCGACGTCGGGTAGGCCAGCAGCCAATCCTCCCCCGGAATGTGCGGGAACCCGCGGAAGTTCAGAACATTCCTGAACTTCCCCTGGCAAGTGCTCATGCGCTTGTCGCATCCCGCCTCCAAACGAACCCGGTCGCCTGCGACCACCGATCGGCGCAATGACTGCCAGAGCCCGATGTCCCGCGTCGCGGCCCGTGCGCGATCCGTCTTGATCCTGCCGTCCGTTCCCGCGGCCGCCCCGGTCAGCACGATCAGCCGTCCGCTCTCGAACCACTTCTGCTCATAGGTTTCGAGAACCGGCACCAGGAGTGTCTGCCCATCCTCTACGCCGAGCACCTCGACCTCCACCGCGTATGCCGGGCCCAGATCCACGCCACAGCGTTGATCCCCCAGCACAGCGTCGCAGCGTTTCTGATAGACCCGCCCCCGCGTCTGGTTCAGCGCCTCGGAAAGCCCGCGCAACTCCGCGGAGAACGTCCCTCCTCCCCAGGCGATCTCGCCCAGGGACCCCCGGAACACGATCTCCCGGACCGAGGTATCCGCCCAGTTCAGCAGGTAGCTCGTCACCTCCGCACCATCCCAGAGACCCGCCCTGAGATCCTCCGCGCGGATCGCATCGTGGCGCAACGCACCCGTGGCCTCCCCGTTGTCCACCGCCAGCCCTGTGCCGGCTTGCAGCGCCCCGGCCGTCAGTCCCGACGCCGCATGGCATGTCACCTCCTCGACCCGTAGATCGACGTCGTGATCCGTGAAGCCCAGTACGAACCCATCGACCCGCCGCACGATCCAGGCCCTGCAGACGGTCGCTGCACCGCCGGCCATATGCTCCCCGAGCGCACTCACGTCCGAACCTCCACGACCGGAACGTCCGGAACCTCACCCGCCTGGAACGTCGTGACGGAGGTGAGGATGATGTCCGTATCGAACCGCACGGGCACATCGAACTCGAAACCCGCCGTCACCCGCGCCCCAATCGCCGGCGGCGCGGCGAAGGTGATCAGGCCAGTCGCCATGTCGACATCGTAGCCGACGTCCGTAGGCAGAGGTGCGCCAGCGACCCCGATCGCTACCGTCCCGGCAACCGGCTTCGTAATGGGACGCACATAGCTCTGCTCCCCGGAGACGTAGGTCTTGGCCAACGGATACTCGGTCCGCACCCCATCGCCGAGGCCGATCAGCTGATCATCGAACGACACTTCCTCGGAGGGTCTGCCGGACCGGTAGTCGGCCCAATCCTTCCAGCGGAACCCGTGCAACTGTCCACGTCGTGCCTCGAAGAAGGCGATCAATTCGCCGACGTCGTCCAAAGACCGCATGCCGACACCCGCATCGTAACGCCGCCGCGAATGAGCCCATGGCGTGTTCCGCTCCTCGTGCCCGTTGGCCAGAGTGACGATCTCGGTCAGCCGCTCCGGGCCGCCGACGGACCCTTGCGACAGACCGGCGGGAAATCGGATTTCATGGAAGGACATCGGACGTCTCCTCTAGCGATTGCGCGTTCCGCGCGAGAGCGCGCGAGACATCTCTGCGGCGACCTGGCTGCGGGATTGCCGAAAGCCCTGTACGTCTGGGGACGAGATGTTCATGTTCACCGTGACCGCGCCGCCGCCGCCCTGCGCCGCCACGCCGAGGCTGCCGTCCGGGCCACGCCGCAACGGCATGATCGCCTCCGGCCCCGCCTCCCCCATGAGGCCGGTGCCACCGCGCATCGGGAAGGCCGTGGCCGAACTGACGATCCCGCCCCGCGCGAAGGGCATCACCCGGCCCTGCGCGAAGCTTCCCCCATCTGCGAACGGAAGCAGGCCGTTCAGTCCATTCGCCAGCGCACCGCCCAGCGCCTGGCCGATCGGTTTGGTCGCGGCATTGTAGGACGCGTTGATCATCGACCTCGCCAACCCGCCCAGCGCATCCGACAGCTTCTGCCCATCGAAAACGACGCCGTCGAAGGCGCGCTTCAGCGATCCGCCGAACGTCCGCGACAGCCCCTGCACCTCCTGTTGCGTGAACGTCATCTGCCCCTCGAGCGTGCCGAGTGCTGCGGTAAAGCGGGTCACCACCGCCTCCGATCCTCCCAGCCGCGCCTCCAGCGCATCCATCTTCTCGTCCAGGTTCCCGCCGAATTCGTCATCCATCGCCATCGTCCTTTCCATCGGGGAACCGCGCCACCAGCGCTTCGAGCCCCACGCGATCCATCGGCAGCCGCCCGTCGCCGTGCCCGAGCAGAAACGCCAGTTCCGCTGGTGTCAGGGCCCAGAACTCCGCAGGCCGCAGACCCAGCCCCCGCAGGCCCACCCTCATGAGGGCGGGCCAGTCGAACGGTGCCTCGCTCATCGGCCCGGCAGCGCGAACGCCCGCCCCAGAAGAAGTGCGGCGACCCGCGTCGCTTCCACCGGTCCGCCATCGATCTCCGCCGCGAGCAGCGTTCCGGCATCGCCGGTCCATCCCCCGCCCCGCAGACCGGCCAGCAGCAGCCGCGCCACGTCACGCGCACGGAACCCGCCGCTCTCGAACCGCGAGACCAGCCCCACCAGACTGTCCGCCTCCAGATCCGCTTCCAGTTCCGCCAGGGCCCCGAGCGTCAGCTTGAGGAGATGCCGCCGTCCATCCAGCCCCAGCGCGACCTCCCCGGCCCAGGGGTTTCCCGCACCCATCAGAGCGGCGTGAAGAGCAGTGCGCCGGCGGAGGCCAGCGCGATCTCGTAGGTCGCTTCCCCGTCGTGCGTCCCGCCGTATTCCAACGAAGTGATCTGGAACGGCCCCTCGACGATTCCGAAGTCCGGAATGATGACCTGGAACGCCGGCACCTCGCCGTCGAAGAACAGCTGCCGCGCCCGTGCGTCCGTCCCCGCGTCGCGGAACACGCCCGATCCGGAAACGGCCGCCGATTTGACGCCACCTCCGTCCAGCAGCTCGCGCCACCCGCCTGAACTCTCGGTCGAGGTCACGTCGATGCTCCCGGCGTTGAACGTCAGGCGCGTCGCCCGCAGCCCCGCCAAAGTCACGAAGACGCCCGTGCCATCCTGATCGACCTTCAGCAGAAGATCCTTGCCCGCTTGAACTGTCATTGATCCGTACCTCCTTGGGTGGGCTCAAAGGCCCGTGTCATCCGTCCGCGCCCGAAAGATCATGTCGATCCGGCGCGTGCCCTCGCTCCGGTCGCGCCGCGCGTCGGCCCGCACGAAGCGAAGCGACACCAGCCGTCCGCGATCCAGGTCGAGGCCGCCGCCGGACAGTGCATCGCTCACCGCCACCGCCACCGCCTTCGCCGAAAGGTATCCCTCCCGCCGCGTCACCACGCTGATCGTCAGTCGATGGACCGCGCCCGCGCCCGCACTGTCGAGAACGCCGGTCGCCCGCTCCGATCCAATGGCCACGAAAAGGTCCGGCGCATCGGGCGGCACGTCGTCGAACACGGCTCCGGCAAGCAGGAGGCTGACCTTCGGATCCTGCATCAGGCGCGCGTAGATCGCCGTCTGAAGGCTTTCGCCGACCGCATAGCTCATGCCATCCCCTCCGGCGCTGGCACGGTCGTGGCGAGAATGATCAGCACATGCCCGCGTCCGGCCTCGACCGCCTGCACCTCGTAGAGCTGACTGCCATCCCGCAGCCGATCCCCCGGCACGGGTCTCATCTCGTGCCCCTCGGGCACCGTCGGCATCCGCAGCTCGACCTTCGTCCGCTGCGTCCGCCCGAACGTCCCCTGCCGCAGCGTCCCGCTTCGCATCTTCAGTTCCGCCCAGAGCCCGCCCCGCACGGTCCAGGTCGCCGTCTGGCCGCCGGCGCGGTCAGGCCGTCGCTCCGCGACCTCCAGCGTCATCCGCCGGGTGAACGCATGACCCATCAGCCCCGCCCCCCGATGCGCAGACGGCGGTATGGCGCGATGAGCCCCTCCAGCCGAGGCGTCGCATCCGCCTCGCCCATGTCCAGCGCCTCGGCCAAGTGCAGCACCGCCTCCCGCAACGGCTCCGGCACCTGCGCCCAAACGCTGTACCCGGCCTCCATCGTCATGGTGATGCGGCTTCCTTCGACCAAGGCCTGGCGCAACATCGCGACCGGCCGATGCGGATATCCTTCGACCGCATCCACCGACAGCGGAACCGCTCCGGTGCCGGACCGGACCTCGGCAGAGGTCACCGCCGCCACCGGCCCGATCGGCAACGGTACGCCCCGTCCACCGGGTGCCGTGCCCTCGAGCGTGAACGTCCGCGCGATCAGCGCCCGTCCCGTCCGCCGCTCCACCGTCACGATCGCCGCGCGAAGCCGCGACCGGAGTCGCGCCACCTGCCCGGGCACCGCGTCGTAGCCGTCCGGCAGTCGCATCGACATCGCCAGATCCGCCACCGGCACCGCCTCGTCCGCGATCTCGTCCGATCCCTGCACCATCATCGCCATCGGTCCCTCCGCCTGCAGTTTCGATTGTGTCGCCCGGAAGTGAGGTCGGCATGCCGCGTGCGGACCAAGCCGAAGTCACACCGACCCCATCCGACCCGCGACCCGGTCAGGGGCCGCGCGTCGGATCTCTCCTCAGGATCGTATCGTTTGGACCTTGGGGTCCGGGTCGCCGCGCGTCAGGCCAGCGTGAACTTCAGCAGCTTGATCGCGGCGAAGTCGGTCACGTCCCCGCCAACGCGCTTCGTGGCGTAGAACAGAACATGCGGCTTGGCGCTGAACGGGTCGCGCAGGACCCGCAGGTCGGGACGCTCGGCCACGGTGTAGCCCGCGCCGAAGTCGCCGAACGCGATCGCCGTGGCGTTCGGTCCGATGTCCGGCATCGCCTCGGAGATGAGGACCGGGTAGCCCATCAGCTGCGACGGCTGGCCCGCCGCAAGGCTGTCGGTCCACAGGAACCGCCCGTCCGTGTCCTTCATCTTGCGCACGGCCCCGGCGGTCTTCGAGTTCATCACGAAGGTCGCGTTGGCCCGGTACTTCGCCTTCAGCGCGTAGACGAGGTCGACGATCGCATCGGCCGGCCGCTCGCCGTGGAAATCATCCACGGCACCCGTGGCGACGTAACCCAGCGTCCGCCAGTCCGCAGTCTCCAGCTCCGCCTCGGCGACGTCCGGATAGGTCAGGAAGCCCCGCGGCTTGTCCATGCCGTCGCCCTCCACGAAGGCCTTCGCCTCGGAGGAGGCGAACTTGTCCGCGATCCGCCCGGCCAGCCAGCTTTCGATGTCGAAGGCCGCATCGTCGAGCAGCCGCTGCGACGCCTTCGGCATGGCCGACAGCTCATGCAGCGGGATCGAGACGCGCTCGAAGATCGGCGTCACGGTCTCGTTGACCGTTCCGCTCTCGGAGACCCATCCGTCGCCAAGCTCGCCGCGGTCCACCAGCACGTCGTAGGATGTCGCCTCGACGTTCACCACATTGGCCACCGACCGGATGGAGGAGGCATCCTTCAATACCGATTTCACCGTCTCCGCCGTCTGCGGATCTACCAGATAGCCGCCCTCGGCGGACACGGCGGTATTCATGCCCTTGCCGTCCAGCGCCAGTGCGCGCAGCCCGTCGTCATCGCCGGACCGCAGATAGGCGTCCATCGCCTTCTGATGGGGGGCATCGGCCATGTCGTCGCTCGCCAGCCGGGGGCGTTGGGTCTTGTAAGTCATGTTGATCCGCTCTTCCTGTTGCTGCATCTTCCGAGTGATATCTTCGCGGAAGCCCTTGAAGTCGTTGACCAGTCCGGTCAGCGCCTCGGTCACTTCGCCGACGCCGTCATGGCTCATGTTGGTTCCCTTCGGTTGATCGGCGCCGTCACGCGCGCGCCAGTTCCAGACGCGCGGACCGGATCGCCCGCGCCACGTCGCGCATCGGGTCCGCCTTGGCCCCGACCCGCGCACTCGGAAGCATCGGGAAGGTCACCAGCGACACCTCCCAAAGCTCCAGTTCCTTGAGAAGCCTGCGCCCCTGCCCGTCCTTGCCGGCCCGCTTGACCGTGTATCCGATGGAGAGCCCGTCCAGCGCCCCCGCCGCGATAAGCTCCGCCGCCTCCCGCGCCTTCTCGACACCGGCCAGCAGCCGTCCCTTCACGAACAGCCCGCGCCCGTCCTCGCGCACCTCGTCCCACACGCCGATGACCTGCGCCGGATCGTGCTGCCACAGCATCTTCACGCGCCTGCCTTCGGTCGACATCCGCGCCAGGCTGTCGCAATAGGCCCCCGGCTCCACCACGTCGCGTCCGGTGTCCTCGACCCCGAACCACGAGGCGTAGCCCGTGATCACGCTACCTCCGTCGATCGTGACGACGCTTTCGCCCTGGGCGAACTTCCGTTCCAACCCGATATCCATGTTCATCGCCGTCATCCTTCCTGCCGCGCCCTTCGGGGCCGGCGTCACTGTCCGTAGAAATCCGAGATCGTGAACCAGAGCGGGTGGCACCGGTGCAGCGTGTAGGCCCGCGTTCCCGCCAGCCGTTCGACGCCCCATCAGCCGCCAGGGTCCCGCGTCCTGTGCGCCCCTCGGCCGCGTCATCGAAGGGCGGTTGCACGTCGAAGTCCGGATGGAATTCCATCCGCAGACGAACGTCCCCGGCATACCAGGCGAGCCCGATGAACTCGCACTGCCGGGACTTCCAGAAACGAATCGCGCACCAGCACGCTGCGCTCCTCCGCTACTTCGGCAGATGACTCGAAACGCTCCGCACCACGGGAAAGAAGCGCGTCTCCAGCAGCGGTCCCGCCGTGAACACCGCCGGCGTCAGCGCCATGCAGATGGCCAGAGTCACCGCGCCCCGTGACAATGCTCCGATGTTACGCACTGATCAGACTCCCCTTCAGCACGAACGACATGAAGCCACCCAGGATCGCCGCGATGATCAGCCACACGAGGCGGGAGATGAGCGCGTCGATCCGGTCGAGCCGCTTGTCGATCTGGTTGAACCGCGTCTCAAGAAGCTTCTGCTTCTCCTCATTCACGGCCCGGTCCGTCTCGAGCCGCACGAATGCCGTCTCCATCGCCAGCATCCGCTCCTCGGTCCGCCGGAACGCGACCTCGGTGTCCTGGAACGGCGCGTAGAGAAACCGCGACCCCGAGCCGCGTCCCGCCACCGCCTCCGTCACGTCTCCTCCAGCGGCGGCAGGCCCAGCATCCGGCGCTTCTCCGCCTCCGACAGGAACGACGCCCCCGCGATCCGCGCCCATTCCGCGTCGCGGTCGCCCTGCAACGCCGGAACCCGGTCCCGGTCGATGCCGAGGCACACCGGCGCGCCCGCATGGCCGCCGATCCAATGCGCCAGCCCGTCGCAGACCTTGCTCACCAGCGGCACCACCGTCAGCCGGTAGAACGCCCGGTTCGCCTCGACGTAGTTGGCGTAGGTCGCGTCGCCGGGGATCCCCAGCATCATCGGCGGCACCCCGAAGGCCATCGCGATCTCGCGCGCCGCCGCCTCCTTGGTCTTCTGGAACTCCATGTCCGAAGGCGAGAACCCCATCGGCTTCCAGTCCAGCCCGCCATCGAGCAGCATCGGCCGCCCGGCATTGCGCGCGCCCTGATGCTGCGCCTCCATCTCGGCCGACAGCATGTCGAACTGCTCCTGCGTCAGCCCCTCGCCCGAGTTGACGATCGCCCCCGATGGCCGCGCCGCGTTGTCCAGCAGCCCCTTCGACCAGCGCGACGCCGCGTTGTGCACGTCGATCGCCCCGGCCGCGGCCGACAGCGGCGACAACCCGTAGTGATCGTCCTGCGGATGGAACGCCCGGATGTGGCAGATCGGGCTGACCTCGCCGACGGCGAACCGATGCGCCCGCCCCCCGACGGTGTAGTCGTAGCCCACCGGCCAGCCGTCCGACCCCGGCACCACCGCCATCCTGTCCGACCGCAGCACGTGCAGCTCCAGCGGCAGTCCGCCCGGCCCCACCGCCTCGACATAGGCGTTCCCCGACAGCAGGAACTGGCCGAACAGCGCCTCCAGGAACTCGCCCCGCCCCTGCGCCCCGTTCGGACGCGCCAGCAGCGACAGCACCGGGTGGACGTCCATGCGCCCCTCCTCGTCGGTGCAGGCCAGCGGCACCGCCGCCGCCGCCTCCGCAATCAGCTTCACGGCCCGGAACCCGACCGGGTTTCCCGAGAAGCCCATCCGCATCAGCGTTCCCGTGTCGCGCGGCGACCATACGGCCCGCCCGACACTGCCCATCGCCGCCATCCGCCCCGTCGCCGAAGCCTTCGCCTCGGGCGCGCCGGCCGCCTTTCGTCTGAATCCGAACATGCCTGGTCCTTCCACCTGCCCAAAGAAAAAGGGCCCTCTCGGGGGCCCTTCACTCGTCGGTTTCGATCCTGCCTGAAGCCGCCGCATCCGCGGTACGTCAGAGCTGCCGCATCCGCGGCCCGGCCCTCGCGAGCGCGGGGTCCAGCATCGCGGCCCAGAGCGCCCACACCAATGCGTCCACCCGGTCCGGCGACCCCCGCCCGGCATAGCCGCCGAGCGACATCCGGCACATCTGGTCCTCCAGCGGCCCGAGCCCGCGCCGATGCCGCACCCGCCCCTGCTCGTAGAGCGCCGCGACCGGCTCCGCCCGCGCGCCCTTGCCCCGCCGCGCCGTGACCTTCCGGTAGCTCACCGTGGGGGCCACCTGCCGCAGCACCGCCTCGATCATGTCGCCACCCTGGTTGCCCTCGGCCACCACCCGGTCCGCGTCCCACCGCTCGTAGGCCCCGGCCACCGCCTCCGCCCACTGCGTCGGAGACGCCGCGGAAACCGTCGCATCCTCCAGCACCCAGGCCTTCCAGCCCTTCGCCGGTCCCTGCGTCACCGCACCCACGACCACGATTCCGGTCTCGTCCGATGCCCCACCCGACGACACCGCCGGGTCCACCCCCACGATCACCCGGTCGAACGCGGGCACCTCCTCCACCCTCAGCGCGTCCAGCACAGGGGTCGTCCAGAACGCGCCCTCGATATCCTCCAGCAGCAGGCCTTCCAGCTCCTGCCGCCCCAGCCGCGTCCCGCCGTAGCGCTCCATCACCTCCTCGAGAAAACCCCGCGCCAGATTGGCCCGGTTCGCCTCCGTCGGCGCATGCGTCACCACCGTCGACGCCCGCCCCATGATGTCCTTCAATGTCTCGATATTCTTCGGCGTCGTCGTCACGACGGCCTGTGGACACTGTCCCAGCCGAAGCGCGAACTGCAGCATGTCCCAGGCCTCCTGCGGTCGCTTCCACTTCGCCAGCTCGTCCACCCAGGCCGCGTCGAACTGCGGCCCCCGCAGCGCCTCGAAATCATGCGCGGAGAAGGCCTGCGCCTCCGCCCCGTTCGGCCAGATCAGCTTGCGCTGCCCGGCCTTCCATTGCGGCTTGCGGTCCGGCGGGGAGCACTTCAGAATTCCGCTGTCCCCCTCCACCATCACGTCGCGCACCTGCTCGTAGGTCTCCCCCACCAGCGCCACCCGTCGGGCCCGCCCCGCCGTCAGCGGCCGCGACCCCTCGACCGCATCGCGCACCCATTCCGCCCCGGCGCGGGTCTTCCCCGCCCCGCGTCCACCCAGAATTACCCAGGTCCGCCAGTCTCCCTCCGGCGGCAGCTGATGATCCAGGGCCCAGAAGTCGAACAGCCACGGCAGCGCCTGCAACTCGTTCTCACTCAGCGCCGTCAGGAACGCCTCCCGGATCGCCGCCGGCGCGGATGCGATCGAGACGCCCCCGAAGCGCAGAGCGTGCCGCGTCGAAGTCGATTCCGCCCCCGTCCGTCTGCTGTCGTAAGGCATCCTTCACCTTCCCTTCTTCGTTCACGACCGACGTGATCGCCTTCCCGAGTTCGCGCTGCAGCCCCGTCAGATCCGCCGCCTTCACCTCCGTCAGAGGCATGCGGCGCAACTCAGCCAACTTGTCCTCGACCGCCTGTCTCGTCGCCTCCAGCCCCGAAATGGCCGATGCGAGGAGAGACGCGGTCCCTCCGACTGCGCCCCCGTTTCCGGGATCGCTCAGTTTCTCATCCATGTGGTAAGCTCCGTGCAGGTGAACGTGACCTGGTCCGCACGATGTGGAATGGACGGCCCGGCCCGGTGATCCCCGGCCCCTGTCGCCCATTACTTCCAGCTTGCATTGAAGATGTTTTCGAGCGTGCGGTGGGTCAACAGGGATTCCACACCCCGCAGCATCTTTCTCGTAAACATCTGTATCGACTTTGAAAACGGCCGCCTAGTCGCCCGAGACCGCCCCCCGCGCCGCCTCGATGGCCCGCCATTCGGCGACGTTCGCGTTGTGCTCCGCCAGCGTCTCCGCGAACGCGTGCCCGCCCGAGCCGTCGGCCACGAAGAACACGTAGCCCGTCTCCTCGGGGTCCAGCGCCGCCCGGATCGAGGCGGCCCCGGGATTGGCGATCGGCGTCGGCGGCAGCCCGTCGATGACGTAGGTGTTCCAGGGCGTCGCCTCGCGCAGCTCCGAGGCCCGGATGCCGCGCCCGAGCGGCCCGCCCTGCCCCCGCGTGATCCCGTAGATCACCGTCGGGTCCGTCTGCAGCCGCATCCCCTGCTCCAGCCGATTGACGAAGACGCCCGCCACCGTCCGCCGCTCCTCGGGAACGCCCGTCTCCTTCTCGATCACCGAGGCCAGGATCAGCGCCTCCTCCGGCGTCTCGACCGGCAGCCCCGGCACCCGCGACGCCCAGGCATCCGCCAGGATCCGCTCCTGGGCGCTCCGCATCCGCTCCAGCAATTCCCCCGCATCCGAGCCCCGCGCGACGTCGTAGGTGTCGGGCGCCAGCGCCCCTTCCGGCGGTACCGCCAGACCCTCCGCGCCGTCCAGGAAATCCACCGCCTTCAACGCCTCGACCACGTCCCAGGACGTCAGCCCCGGTGCCACCGACACCCGCCAGGTGATCGGCACGCCCCTCTCCACCAGCGCCGTATACGCCTCCGGCACCTCGTCCACGCCCGGCTGGTAGGTCGCGATCTCCAGCGCCTCTTCCTGCCCGGCGATCCGCTCGCGCACCCGCACCTCGGGGCCCCGCTGGTTGACGACGTAGGTGACGGTGTAGGGGAAGACCGAAGGCCCGCCCGCCGTGACGATGTCCAGGATCTCCGGCATCGTCGCCCGTGCGGGTATCTCGTAGGTCCCGAATTTCAGGTCGCTGTCCCGCTCCGCGTAGCTCGCCCCGATCCGGAAGATCCTGCCGGAGGAGACGATCCCCGCCTCCGCCAGCCCGTCCGACACGGCCCGCATCGACGCCCCCCGGGGCACCTCGAAGAACGCCGCCTGTTCCAGAGGTCCCGTCTCCGCCCAGCGGACCTTGCCCAGCTGGACGATTCCGGCGAGGCAGGCGATCAGCACCACGCCCAGCGTCAGCGCGTTGGCGGCGATATGCTTCCACATCAGACGGATCATGCCCCGGCCCGGACCTTGCTCATCACCAGCGACGCGTTCGTGCCGCCGAACCCGAAGGAGTTCGACAGCACCACGTCGATCCGGCGCTTCTCGGCGACCTTCGGCGCGAGCGACAGCGTCGGCTCCACCTCCGGCGCATCCAGATTCAGCGTCGGCGGCGCCACCTGATCGCGCAGGGCGAGGATGCAGAAGATCGCCTCCACCGCGCCCGCCGCCCCCAGCAGATGCCCGATGGCCGATTTCGTCGACGACATCGTCGCCCCCGACGCCGCATCGCCCATCATCCGCTCCACCGCCCGCAACTCGATCGTATCCGCCATCGTCGAGGTTCCGTGCGCGTTGATGTAATCCACATCCGCCGGCTCCATCCCCGCGTTGCGGAGCGCCGCCCGCATCGACCGCTCCGCCCCGTTCCCGTCCTCGGACGGCGCGGTGATGTGATGGGCATCGCCCGACAGGCCGTAGCCCCGCACCTCCGCGTATATCTTCGCGCCCCGTGCGACCGCGTGCTCGTATTCCTCCAGCACGACGACGCCCGCGCCCTCGCCCATGACGAACCCGTCCCGATCCGCCGAGTACGGCCGCGAGGCCTGAACCGGATCATGACCCCATTTCGTTGACAAAGCCTTGCAGGCGTTGAAGCCCGCGATCCCGATCTCGCAGATCGGCGCCTCGGCACCTCCGGCCACCATCACGTCCGCATCGCCCAGCGCGATCAGCCTGGCCGCATCCCCGATGGCATGTGCCCCCGTCGAACAGGCCGTCACGACCGCGTGGTTAGGACCCTTGAAACCGAACCGAATGCTGACCTGACCGCTAACGAGGTTAATGAGAGCCGAAGGAATGAAGAACGGCGACACCCGCCGCGGTCCCCGATCCCGGAGCAGCACCGCCGTCTCCGCGATCGTCTGCAACCCGCCGATCCCCGACCCGATCATCACGCCGGTCCGGAACCGGTCCTCGTCGTCCGTGGGGTGCCACCCGGAATCCTCCACCGCCTGAACCGCCGCCGCCATCCCGTAGAGGATGAAGTCGTCGACCTTGCGCTGCTCCTTCGGCTCCATCCAGTCGTCCGGCGTCGAACGTCCCGTCGGAGCCATCCCCGCGCGGAATCTCGCAGGCGTAGCCCGTGGCCAGATGCGCGGCGTCGAACCGGGTGATCGGCCCCGCGCCCGATTGCCCGTCGAGCAGCCGCGACCACGTCGCCTCCACCCCGGAGGCGAGCGGCGTCACCAGTCCCAATCCCGTCACGACAACGCGGCGCATCTGCATCGACCGGCCTCCACCCTGTTCCGCCCGCCTGATACACGGCCCCAACCCGTCCCTCAAGGCGCGCGGATCAGCGCCCCTCGAACTTCGCCGGCCGCTTCTCGAGAAAGGCCATCACGCCCTCCTTGAAGTCCCGCGACTGCCCCGCCTCGCCCTGCAACTTCGCCTCCAGCGCCAGTTGCCTGGTCAGATCGTTGTCGAACGACCCCCGGATCGCGCGCTTCACGTTCCGATAGGCGAGCGATGGCCCATGGGCCAGATGGGTGGCACGGTCCTGCCAGTGATCCGCGAAACCGGCGTCCGGCACCGCCTCCCAGATCATCCCCCAGTCCGCCGCCTGCCGCGCGCTGATGGCTTCCGCGAACAGCGCCGCCCCCATCGCCTTCGCCATCCCCATCTGCCGCGGCAGCCAATACGTCCCGCCGGCATCCGGGATCAGCCCGATCCGCGTGAACGCCTGCAGGAACACCGCCGATTCCGTGGCGATCACCACGTCGCAGGCCAGCGCGAGGTTCGCCCCCGCCCCCGCCGCCGGTCCATTCACCGCCGCGATCGTGGGAATGTCGCAGTCGAAGATCGCCCGCAGCATCGGTTCGTACTCATCGCGCAGCGTGCGTTCCAGATTGATCTGGTTGACGTTCGCCCGGTCGCCCAGATCCTGCCCGGAGCAGAACGCGCGCCCCTTGCCGGTCATCACCAGCACCCGCGCGGTCTTCTCGGCATCCTTCACCGCGTGCAGGATCTCCGCCCGCATCTGCGTCGACAGCGCATTCATCACGTCGGGGCGCTGGAGCGTCAGGACGGCGATGTCGTCGCGCGTGTTCAGACGAATGGTCTCGTAGTCCATTGGGCATCTCCCGTTTCGCCGCCGAGCCTAGAGAGGCTGCGCGACGTCCGAAAGCGAAACCCTACGGACGGCGAGGCCGATCCTCGGTCAGGAGCACCGCCAGCCGCGCCTCCTCCTCGGCGTCCAGCGCCCCGCCCGCGGCCCGCTGCCGCGTCACCGCCACGCCGGCCACCGCCCCGCCCAGCAGCAACAGGCCCAGCGGCGCGATCCACAGGATCAGGTTCGCCCCGCCCTTGGTCGGCTCCAGCAGCACGTATTCGCCATAGCGCGCCACCAGATAGTCCAGCACCTGCGCATCCGTCTCGCCCATCACCAGCCGCTCGCGCACCAGCACGCGAAGCTCTTCCGCCAGTTCCGAACTGCTCTCGTCGATGCTCTCGTTGCGGCAGACGAGACAGCGGAGCCCCTTCGACAGATCCCGCGCCCGCGCCTCCAGGACCGGATCGTCGAGCTGCTCTCCCGGTTCCACCGCCCAGGCCGGCGTCGCCAGCATTGCGAACGCCAGCACCCAGGTCTTCATTCCGCAGGAACCCCGCCCGTCGGCACCGCGGGCTTGCGACGCGCCCCCGCCGCGACCCGGTAGCGCCGGTCCGACAGCGACACCGCCCCGCCCAGCGCCATGATGATCGCCCCGCCCCAGATCCAGTTGGCGTAGGGCTTGATGTAGACGCGGATCGCCCACCCGCCGCCGGTCTGCGGGTCGCCGATCACGGCGTAGACGTCGCGCGTGAAGCCGCTGTCGATCCCGGCCTCCGTCGTGGGCATCCGCGCCACCGGATAGATGCGCTTCTCGGGGAAGAGGTGCCCGAGGGTCTCCCCGTCCTCGAAGGCCGTCAGGTCGGCGACGGTGGCGAAGTAATTCGGCCCCTGCTCCCGCGTCACGTCGTTCAGCACCACCTCGTAGCGCCCGACCGTCAGCCGGTCGCCGATGTCGAGCACCGCGATCTCCTCCTGCTGCCAGGCCGTCAGCGCGGCGACGCCGAATATCGTCACGCCGAGCCCGCCATGCGCCAGCGCCTTGCCCCAATCCGCTCCCGGCAGTCGCGTGACGCGGCCCAGCCGCTCCGACCATCGCCCGCGCCCCGTGCGCGTCGCGAGATCGACGATTGCGCCGACCACCAGCCAGACGCCCAGGCCGGCGCCCAGCGGACCGCCGAGCGACGACCCGGTCTGCATCGCCCAGACCAGACCGGTGACGGCGAAGGCCAGCACGGCCACGGGCAGCAGCGGGCCCACCGCCCTGGAGCGTCCCCGCTTCCACGGCAGGATCGACCCCAGCGGCAGGATCGCGGCGAGGGCGATGACGAAGGGGGTGAAGGCCGCGTCGAAGAACGGCGGGCCGACGGACAGCGTCCGGTCGAAGGCCATCTCCGCCACCAGCGGCCAGATCGTGCCGATGAAGACGACGAAGGTGCTGACGGCGAGCAGCAGGTTGTTGGCCACCAGCGCCGATTCCCGGCTGACGACGCCGAAGACGCCCTTCGCCTGCATCGCCGGGGCGCGCACCGCGTAGAGCAGCAACGCGCCGCCCGTGAAGAAGCCCAGGATCAGCAGGATGAACACCCCCCGCTCCGGGTCGTTGGCGAAGGCGTGCACGCTCGTCAGCACGCCCGAGCGCACGATGAACGTCCCGATGAGCGAGAAGCCGAAGGCGAGGATGGCGAGCAGGATCGTCCAGGCCTTCAGCGCCTCCCGCTTCTCCACCACGATCGCCGAATGCAGCAGCGCGATGGCGATGAGCCAGGGCATGAAGGAGGCGTTCTCCACCGGATCCCAGAACCAGAACCCGCCCCAGCCGAGCTCGTAATACGCCCACCAGGAGCCCAGCGCGATGCCGACCGTCAGGAACAGCCAGGCCGCCAGCGTCCAGGGCCGGACCCAGCGACCCCAGGCGGCGTCCACGCGGCCTTCGAGGAGCGCGGCGACCGCGAAGCTGAACGCCATGCTCAGGCCGACATAGCCGAGGTAGAGGAACGGCGGATGGAAGGCGAGACCCGGATCCTGCAGCAGCGGGTTCAGGTCCTCGCCGTTGAAGGGCGGGATCTCCATGCGCGTGAACGGGTTGGAGGTGAAGAGGATGAACGCGTAGAACGCGACGCCGACGCTGGCCTGCACCGCGAGAACGCGCGCCTTGAGCGTCGCCGGAAGCTGCCCTCCGAACCAGGCGGCGGCGGCCCCGAAGAGCGCCAGGATCAGGACCCAGAGCAGGAGCGAGCCCTCGTGGTTCCCCCAGACGCCGGACACCTTGTAGAGCATCGGCTTGTCGGTGTGCGAGTTCGCCACCACCAGTTGCAGCGAGAAGTCCGACATCACGAAGGCGTAGGTCAGCGCGGCGAAGCTGAACCCGACCAGCAGCACCTGGACCGTCGCCGCCGGCGAAGCCACGGCCATCCAGCCGCTCCAACCGCGCCAGGCGCCGACGAGCGGCACCACGGTCTGGACGATGGCGACCGCGAAGGCCGTGATGAGGGCGAAATGTCCGAGCTCTGCGATCATGCTCCAAACTTACGCGAACCCCGCGCCCGCGCCAATGGGGCGCGGCGCGGGGTCACAGCGTCGTCAGCCGGCCCTGGCCTTCCAGTCCGCCAGCGCCGGATTCGAGTCGTCCTCCGCCGGCTCTGCATCGGCCGCCTCCGCATGCCAGGCCGAATGGACCGGCTCCGGGCGCACCGGGATCGGCACCGGCGACGGGCGGCGCACGTAGTGCATCTCCCGCGCCCCGAAGTAGAAGCCGACGATCGAGCCCAGCAGCCACCAGAGCGGCTCGGGCACGTAGGCCAGCCCCTCCATCCGCGCCGAGAACGCCAGCGGATCGGCCATCGCGAAGACGAAGAGCCCCAGCGTCCCCAGCGCCAGCATCGGCCGCGGCAGGCGGTTGAGCCCGTCCACGAAGCGGTCGAACCACCCGCGCCGGTCCAGCTCGAACTCCGCCCCGAGCTGCTTCAACGCCGCCGCCTGCGCCTCGTGGCTCAGCCGCTGCCCCTCGGTCGCATTCGGTCGGAACACTTCCGCGATGCCCTGCGCCGCGGTGCTCAGCGTCGCGGCAGCCCCCGATCCCGCGACCATGCCCGAGATCAGACCCATTTCGCTGTCCGCGCCCGGTGCGCGGCCTCCGTCATGTGGAACTTCGGCGCGATGAACTCCTCGGCCCGGACGATCCAGCCGCCCTTGCCGCCGTCGCGCCGCCGCGCGTACTTTCGCGACGACGGCCGCCGGTCGGCCAGCGCATAGTAGTAGTTGCGCCGTGCGATGCCGTAGGCGTCCGCGATGTGCTTGGGTGCCTCCTCCGCTGCGGCACGCGCGGCGGCGGCGGTCTTCGGACCGATCCGCCCGTCGATCGCCAGCCTCTGCCCCATCCGCACGAGCAGCCGTTGCAGGATGCGCACCGCGTTGGCCCCCGCATTCACCTGCATGTCGAAGACCGAGGGCTGAAGCACCTTCGGCAGCACGTCGATGCGCACCCGGTGGAAGTAGTGCTCCACGAAGATGTCCACGGCCCGCCCCCGCGGCAGCGCCCGGACGTCCTGCGCATCCACGTCCCCGTCGCCATCGATATCCAGTCCGAGGCCCCGCATCGTGTGGATCGTGACGCCGTGATTGGTCGCCCCGCCCGGATCGTCCGGATCGTCGACGTAGCCGCCCTCTCGGGCGACGATCTCTTCCGCGATGGCACGAACCGATTGCATGGCCCCACCTCCCCCTGCTCGGTTGAATGAGAGGCGGAAGGTTCGGCGGAGCGGTTAATCGCCGGTTAGCGTACGCTGGGCCCGGAGTGCGATGTCGAGCGTGACGGCGAAGCCGACGGAGGATTCGTCGGGGTAGGTCTCCCCCATGCCGAAGTCCCGCCGGTCGAGCGTGGCCTGCCCCGACATGGTCGCCGCATCCCCCTCGATCGCCAGCGTGAACGGGAGGTCCAGACCGATCTCGACGCCCCGCAGGGCGAGCGTGCCGCGCGCCACGTAATCCGTTTCGTCGGGATGGATCGTCGCCACATAGGTCGCCGTCGGGAATGCGCCGGAGGAGAGGAACTCCGCCCCCGTCGCCTGCGCCGAGACCGAGCCGAGCGTCAGCGATCCGGTGGCGACGGAGACCTCGACGCCGCCGTGCGTCCCGTCGGCGCGCATCTCTTCGTCGAAGTCGATGGCGGCCTGCCAGTCGGCGAAGCTGCCCGTGACCGGCGTGCCGAGTTGCGCCACCGAGATCGAAAGCGTCCCCTCCTCCACCGTCCAGTTCGACGTGCCCGCGACCTGTGCCGTGCCCGACGCCACCGCGACCTGCCCGGGCACCAGCGCCATCCCGACCCCGAGCGCGGCGGCCCAGACGAGGGCTGCGGCGACCGCGGGCAGCACATGCGCGCGTGCGGCGGCCAGCGGCCCCGGATCGCCGCCGCGCCACATCCGCGCGAAGGTGCCGTCCCGGTCCACGACGACGTGCTTCACCGTGCCGAGGATGTGCAGCGCCAGCGACCCGAGCAACACCCAGACGAAGGTGCGGTGCAGCACGCCGAGCGTCTGCGACAGCGCCGCGTCCTTGCCCAGGCCCGGCAGCCCCTGCCCGAGCGGCCACCAGATCGGCGCGAACCCCTCGGCCGTCGCGTGATGCGTCCAGCCCAGGACCGGCACGAGCACGAGCGACCCGTAGAGGAGCCAGTGGACCGTCGCCGCGAGCATGCCTTCCAGCCCGCCATGCAAGGGTCGCGGGCGCGGCTGCGACAGCGCCCAGCCGATCCGGGCGAGCGCCACGAGGAAGATCGTCACCCCCACCGTCTTGTGGAACGAGAACAGCCACGCCTTGCGGGCCAGCGCCGCATCCGTGTCGAATGGCGCGTCGTAGGCCACCTTGCCCAACACCAGCGCCAGCGCGATGCCGGCGGCGATGGCCCAGTGGAACCCGCGCTCGACCCAGCCGTAGGTCGCGGTTGTGTTGGTGGGCTGCGTGCGGCGGGACATGGCGGCTCCGGTCGGCTTGGGGTTCGCCTCTCCCCTAGCACCGCTCCGCCGCCGGGTTCTCCCCCCGATCAGCGCACAGCCCGCGTGCAGGGTTCACAGTCCGGTGAGCCCCGGCTAGACCGATGACAGGCGAGGAGGCCCCATGAGCAGAGCATTCGTCTTTCCCGGACAGGGCGCGCAGACCATCGGCATGGGACGCGATCTGGCCGACGCCTACCCGGCCGCCCGCGCCGTCTTCGAGGAGGTGGACGCCGCGCTGGGGGAGAACCTGTCGGAGCTGATCTGGTCCGGGGAGGCCGATGACCTCACCCTGACGCGCAACGCCCAGCCCGCGCTGATGGCCACCTCCATCGCCGCCCTGCGCGCGCTGGAGGCGGAGGGGATCGCGCTCGCGGAGACAGTCTCCCATGTCGCCGGACATTCCCTCGGCGAATATTCCGCGCTCGTCGCCGCAGGCTCGCTCTCCCTTGCCGATGCCGCCCGCCTGCTGCGCATCCGCGGCGAGGCGATGCAGAGCGCCGTGCCCGTGGGCGTGGGTGCCATGGCCGCCCTGCTGGGTCTCGGTTTCGCGGAGGCACGCGCCGTCGCCGAGGAGGCCGCGCAGGGGCAGGTCTGCCAGGCGGCCAACGACAACGATCCGGGCCAGGTCGTCGTCTCCGGCCACCGGGAGGCCGTCGAGCGCGCCATCGAGATCGCGAAGGCCAAGGGGGCCAGGCGCGCGATGCTCCTGCCCGTTTCCGCACCCTTTCATTGCGGTCTCATGGCAGCCCGCCGCCCGCGCCATGGCCGAGGCGCTGGACGACGTCGAGATCGTCCGCCCCGCCGTCCCGCTGATCGCCAACGTCACGGCGCAACCCGCGTCCGATGCGGCGCAGATCCGCGCGCTGCTCGTCGATCAGGTGACGGGCTCCGTCCGCTGGCGCGAAAGCGTGGAGACGATGGCGGCGCTCGGCGTGACCGAGATCTGGGAAATCGGCGCGGGCAAGGCGCTGTCGGGGATGATCCGGCGGATCGACAAGAGCATCGCCACCGCGGACCGTGAGCACGCCGGCGGATGTGGCGGCTGCACGGGACGCACTCGAAGAAAGGTCCGCAGATGTTTGATCTGACAGGAAAATGCGCGCTCGTCACCGGCGCGTCCGGCGGCATCGGCGCGCGAGATCGCCCGCGCGCTGCACGCCCAGGGCGCGACCGTCGGCCTGTCGGGCACCCGCGAGGATCCGCTCGGGGCGCTGGCCGCCGAGCTGGGCGAGCGCGCCCACGTCCTGCCCTGCGACCTGTCGGACGCGGACGCCGTCAACGCCCTGCCCAAGCGCGCGGCCGAGGCGATGGGCGGCGTCGACATCCTGGTGAACAACGCCGGCATCACCCGCGACAACCTCTTCATGCGGATGTCGGAGGAAGAATGGGCCGAGCGTGATCGACGTCAACCTCACCTCCGCGTTCCGCCTGTCCAAGGGCGTGCTGCGCGGGATGATGAAGGCGCGCTGGGGCCGGATCGTGAACGTCGGCTCCATCGTCGGCTCCACCGGCAACCCGGGTCAGGGCAACTACGCCGCCTCCAAGGCCGGGCTGATCGGCATGGGCAAGTCGCTGGCCTACGAGGTCGCCAGCCGCAACATCACCGTCAACACGGTCTCCCCGGGGTTCATCGCCACGCCCATGACCGACAAGCTGACGGAGGAGCAGAAGGCGAAGATCGCGGAGCAGATCCCGGCCGGTCGGATGGGCGAGCCGGCGGAGATCGCCGCCGCCTGCGTCTACCTCGCGAGCCCGGAAGCGGCCTACGTCACCGGGGCCACGATCCACGTGAACGGCGGGATGGCGATGCTCTAGGGCCCGCCCCGACAAAGGATTTGCCAAGCCGATGCCCCATGATATAGGCGGCGCACAGACGTCGGGGCCCGCCCCGGGGCCCTTCGCGGGCGGCCCGGCATGGGGTCACGATCATGCGGATTTGCCCTTCGGGCCACGAGATTGAGGTAGAGACATGAGCGACATCGAGGACCGGGTCCGCAAGAAAGTCGTCGAGCATCTGGGCGTCGAGGAGGACAAGGTGACCGAGAACGCCTCGTTCATCGACGACCTCGGGGCCGACTCGCTGGACACCGTCGAGCTCGTCATGGCCTTCGAGGAGGAGTTCGGGATCGAGATCCCCGACGACGCGGCCGAGTCGATCCAGACCTTCGGCGACGCCGTCACCTTCATCAAGGCGAACTCCTGATCCAACCGACGGATCGGTGATCGAAGGCGTCCTCCGGGGCGCCTTCTCGCGTTCCGGGCAGCGGAGAAACCCATGGGCATCGGCATCTTCGACAGCGGCCTCGGCGGCCTGACCGTGTGGGACGCCGTGACCCGCGCCCGCCCCGACCTCGCCATCACCTACTACGGCGACAACGCCAACGCGCCCTACGGCGTGCGCACGATGGACGACATCCACGACCTGACGCGCCGCGCCGTCCATGCGATGTGGGACGGCGGCTGCGACCTCGTCGTCCTCGCCTGCAACACCGCCTCGGCCGCCGCGCTGCGCCGGATGCAGGAAGCGGGCGTGCCCGAGGGCAAGCGCGTCCTCGGCGTCTTCGTTCCGCTGATCGAGGCGCTCACCGAACGCGGCTGGGGCGACAACTCCCCGCCCCGGGAGGTCGCCATCGCGCCAGGTCGCGCTCTTCGCCACGCCCGCCACCGTGGCGTCGCGCGCGTTCCAGCGCGAGCTGGCCTACCGCGCCATCGGCGTCGACGTGGAGGCGCAGGCCTGCGCCGGGGTGGTCGATGCCATCGAGGACGGCGACATGATCCTGGCGGAGGCGCTGGTGCGCAGCCATGTCGACGCGCTGCTGCGCAAGATGCCGCAGCCGCAGGCCGCGATCCTCGGCTGCACGCATTATCCGCTCGTGCAGGAGGCGTTCCAGCGCGCCCTGGGCCCGGACGTGACCGTCTTCAGTCAGGCGGACGTTGTCGCGGCCAGCCTGACGGACTATCTGTCCCGCAGGCCCGAGATGGCGCAGGGGGGCACCGCGCGGATGCTCACCACCGGCGACCCCGAGCGCGTCTCGGCCCGCGCGACGCAGTTCCTGCGCCGTCCCTGCAGGTTCGAGGCCGCTTGAATGAGAACGTTGAAGAAGACGCGCCGCATCCAGATCCTCGCCCTCGTCGCCGTGGCGCTCGCGGGCTCGACCGGGCTGATGATCTATGCCTCGCAGGACAGCTTCAACTTCTTCCGCGCGCCCAGCGAGATCGCCGCCGACCCGCCCCCCGCCAACGAGACGTTCCGCATCGGCGGGCTGGTGGAGGAGGGCAGCCTGGTCCGCGGCGAGGGCACGCGGATCACATTCCGCGTGACCGACGGCGGCGCGTCCATCCCCGTCGCCTACACCGGCGTGCTGCCCGACCTCTTCGGCGAGGGCGAGGGCATGGTCGGCACCGGCCGCTTCGACGGCACCGCCTTTCAGGCGACCGAGATCCTGGCCCGCCATGACGAGACCTACATGCCCAAGGAGGTGATCGACGCGCTCAAGGCGCAGGGCACCTACGTCGATCCGGACGCCGCCCCGGACGCCTGACGTGGTCTCCGACACGATGCGCGCCGCGATCTGGATGGTCGGCGGCGTCGCCAGCTTCACCTCGATGGCCGTCGCCGGGCGCATGGTCTCCACCTCGCTGGACACCTTCGAGATCATGCTCTTCCGTTCCTGCGTGGGCGTCGTCGTGGTGCTCGTCCTCGCCGGGGCCACGGGCAGGTGGCGGGAAGTCACCACGCGCAACCTGCGTGCCCAGGTGGTCCGCAACCTCACGCCATTTCACCGGCCAGAATCTCTGGTTCCTCGCCCTCGGAATGATCCCGCTGGCGCAGGTCTTCGCCATCGAGTTCACCTCCCCGCTCTGGGTCCTCGTCCTCGCCCCGCTGATCCTCGGAGAGACCGTTCGCCGGGTGCAGCTCCTCGTCGCCCTGCTGGGCTTCGGCGGCGTCCTCCTCGTGGCGCAGCCCTTCTCGGGCACCCCATCGCTCGGCCTCCTCTGGGTCGGGCTCGCCGCCGTCTTCTTCGCGCTCACCAACCTGCTCACCCGCCGCCTGACCCGCGACGAGACGGTGACGGGCATCCTGTTCTGGTTGACCACGCTGCAACTGCTCTTCGGGCTCGTCTGCGCGGGCATCGACGGCGACATCGCTCTGCCCACGGCCGCCAGCGCCCCCTGGGTCGTGCTGATCGGCCTCGCCGGGCTCTGCGCGCACTGGTGCCTGACGAACGCCCTGCGTCTCGCCCCGGCCTCCACCGTCATGCCCATAGACTTCGTCCGCCTGCCGCTCGCCGCCGTCATCGGAGCGCTGTTCTTCGCCGAAGGGTTCGACCCCATCGTGCTGGTCGGCGGGGCGATCGTCTTCGGCGCGGCCTGGGCGAACCTGCGGCTCGCGCGGCCCGCCTGAGGTGCGCGAAGAGGAATCTGTGACAGTTTGGACATAGGTTTATGACGTTAAGGACCCCGAAACATCCTTGACGTAGTGTCCGATTTGACCCGGAGCCGCGGAGATACGATCGCTCGCTGCGAAAGGCACCGGACCGGAGGGGGTCCGGGCAGCCGCATCGCCCCGCAGGACGGGGTCGTTCAGGGAGAGGACACCGCATGAACCGTTTCACACTCGCCGCCATCGCCACGATCGCCGCCACCGGGGCCGCCACCGCCGGCGAACTCGACCGGTCCCGCCAGAACATCGACATCCTGTTCGAGGAAGGCGATCTGACGGAACTCACCTTCGGCTTCGTCAGCCCCTCGGTGGACGGAACGGACATTCAGCCGGGCTTCCTCGGCGCGAGTGGCCCGGCACCCAACCGGAATGCCGGCAACGGCACCGGCAACGCTGCCGACGATTTCTCGACCGGCGGGCTGGCCGTGAAGACCCAGATCAACGATCAGGTCTCCTTTGCCCTAATCCTCGATAACCCCTACGGCGTCGACATCGCCTACGACCGTAGCGGCCTGACAGAGAACTCGCTCGTCTTCGGTCCGGCCGTGCAGGTCGAGGGAAGCGCGTTCGGCGGCACAATCGCCAAGGTCGACAGCTTCGCCGTCACCGCCCTCGGCCGCTACGAGCTGGACAACGGATTCAGCGTCCACGGCGGTCTGCGCTACCAGGAGATCGACGCCGACGTCACGCTGAGCGGCCTCGCCTTCGGGGGCCTGAACGGCTATCGGGGCAAGTTCGACTCCGATGGGGCCTTCGGCTACGTCGTCGGCGTCGCCTACGAACGCCCCGAGATCGCGCTGCGGGTGGCCCTGACCTACAACTCCCAGATCGACCACGAGTTGCCCACGACGGAAAGCATCAGCGGCAACGTGGTCGCCACCGGCGTCACGGACGTCCGCGCCCCCGAGAGCCTGAACCTCGATTTCCAGACCGGCGTCGCCCCGGGAACGCTGGTGTTCGGCAAGATCCGCTATGCCAGATACGACGACCTGCGCGTCGTGCCGGCCTTCTTCGACGCGCGCGTGAACTCCGGTCCCCTCGTCGCCGGACCGGGCGGCGTTCCCGTCAACTCTCCCACCTCCGGGGATAGCCTGACCTCCACGGAGAACTCGCTCGACGTGGATCTCGGCGTCGGGCGGCAGATCACCGATCGTCTGGCGGCGTCGGTCACCCTCGGCTGGACGTCCGCCGGATCGGACGACCTCGTCTCTCCCCTTGCCCCGACGAACGGGGCACGGTCCATCGCGCATCGGGGCCGCGTATCAGGTGACGGAAGCGGTCGAACTGTCCGGTGGCATCCGCTACGTCAAGCTGCGGGACGCGCAGCCCGAGACGGGAACGCCCGATGCGGCCCGCGCGACCTTCACCGACAACAGCGCCGTCGGCGTCGGCTTCAAGATCGGCTATCGCTTCTGATCCCTCCCGCACTGCACGCCCCCAAGCGCCCCGCCCTCCCCGGCGGGGCGTTTCGCGTTTGGCGCATGATCCGGGTGGCGCGGCCCGCCCGCCGTCGCTAGCGATGCGGCCATGAGCACCCGCGACCTCTCCTCCCGCGCCTGGGCCGAACTCGGGCTGCTGGCCGTGATCTGGGGCGGCAGCTTCCTCGCCATCCGCACCGCCCTCGACGAGATCCCCTTCGTCACCGCCGTCGCCTTCCGGGTCGGGATCGCCGCGCTCGTCCTTTGGGGCTGGGTCGCGCTGCGCCGGCTACCCGTGCCGCGCGAGCCGCGGATCTGGGGGGCGCTCCTGCTCATGGGGCTTCTCAACAACGTCCTGCCGTTCTCGCTGATGGCCTGGGGCCAGCTTCACATCGAGACGGGGCTCACCTCGATCCTCAACGCCGGCACGGCCGTCTTCGGCGTGCTGATCGCGGCGCTCCTGCTGGCGGACGAGAACCTGACGACGCGCCGCGCCGTCGGCGTCGGCACCGGCTTCCTCGGCGTGGCGACGGCCATCGGGCTGGAGAACCTCGCGGACTTCGACATCCGCTCCGCCGCGCAACTCGCGGTGGTCGCCGGCACCGTCAGCTACGCGCTCGCCGGCGTCTGGGCCCGGGTGAGGCTGCAGGGCCTCTCGCCGCAGGTCTCCGCCGCGGGCATGCTCACCGGCTCCTCGCTCGTGATGATCCCCGCCGCCCTGCTGATCGACGGGCCGGTCCTGCCGCGCCAGCCCGACACGATCGCTCGCCATCGGCTACTACGCGGTCGTCGCCACCTCGCTGGCCTACCTGCTCTACTTCCGCGTCCTCGCCATGGCCGGCAGCGGCAACCTCATGCTCTGCACCCTGCTCGCGGCCCCCGTCGCCATCCTGCTCGGTGCCTGGGTCCGGGGCGAGGTCCTCTCGCCCAACGTCTACGCGGGCTTCGCGCTGCTCGCGGCGGGGCTCGCCATCCTCGACGGGCGGATGTTGCGCGCGCTCCGGGGCCGCGCTACGCCGCCCCCATGATCTACGACACGCCCGAGGCCTGGATGCAGGCCCCCGCCAAGCGCATCTCCCTCTTCGGCATGTCGGGCCTGGGCAAGACCCACCTGAGCCAGATCCTGCGCGAGGCGGGGGACTGGTTCCACTACTCCATCGACTACCGCATCGGCACCGGCTACCTGAACGAGCACATCAACGACAACCTCAAGCGCCACGCCATGCGCCAGCCGTTCCTTGCGAACCTGCTGCGAACCGACAGCATCTACATCGGCCCGAACATGACGTTCGAGAACCTCAGCCCGCTGTCGACCTTCCTGGGCCAGCCCGGCGACCCGGCCCGCGGCGGACTGCCGTTCGACGAATACGCCCGCAGGCAGGCGTTGCACCACCGCGCCGAGGTCAATGCGCTCCTCGACACGCCGCACTTCATCGAGCGCGCCCGCGACATCTACGGCTACGACGAGTTCGTCTGCGACACCGGCGGCTCGATCTGCGAGGTGGTGGACCCGGACGATCCGGCCGACCCGGTGATGACGACGCTGGCCGCGCAGACCCTGCCGGTCTGGATCGAGGGGACGCCGGACCACGTCGAAACGCTGGTCGCGCGCTTCGCCAAGGCCCCCAAACCGATGTGCTACCGCCCCGCCTTCCTCGACGCGAAATGGGCTGCGCATGGCGGCGACGACGTCGACCCGGACGCCTTCGCCACCGCCACCTACCGGGACGCGATCACCGCCCGGCACCCCCGCTACGCCGCGATGGCGCGCAACTGGGGCGTCACGGTGCAGGCGTTGGACGTCGCCACCGCGCGCGATGCCGCCGACGTGATCGCCCTCGTGGCCGAGGGCATTGGCCGCGCGACGGCACCGGCGTAGAGCCGACCATGCCCATCACCCTGCCCCGCGATCTGCCGGCCTTCGACGTCCTGGGCACCGAGGGCGTCATGGTGATGTCCGACGACCAGGCCCACCGGCAGGACATCCGCCCCCTGCGCATCGGCCTGCTGAACCTGATGCCGCTCAAGATCACCACCGAGACGCAGTTCGCCCGCCTCATCGGCGCGACCCCGCTGCAGATCGACCTGACGCTCATCCGCATGTCCGAACACCAGTCGCGTCACACCGCGCCGGCGCACATGGATGCCTTCTACCGCTCGTTCCAGGACGTGAAGGCGCAGAAGTTCGACGGGCTCGTCATCACCGGCTCCCCCATCGAGCACCTGCCGTTCGAGGAGGTCACCTACTGGGACGAGCTGCGCGAGGTCATGGACTGGACGCAGACCAACGTGCATTCCACCTTCGGCGTCTGCTGGGGCGGGATGGCGATGGCCTGGCACTTCCACCGCATCGCCAAGCACATACTGCCGGCGAAGCACTTCGGTTGCTTTCGCGTCGCCGTCGAGGAACCTGCTTCGCCGTACCTGCGCGGCTTCTCGGACGAATGCGTCATCCCCGTCTCCCGCTGGACGGAGGTGCGCCGCGCGGAAGTGGAGGCGGCGGGGCTGAAGGTGCTGCTGGGTTCCGAGGAGACCGGCCCCTGCCTGATCGAGGACGCGGCCCATCGTGCGATCCACATCTTCAACCACTTCGAGTACGACAGCGACACGCTGGCGAAGGAATACGCCCGCGACGTTGCAAGCGGCACGCCGGTCGACGTCCCGCGGCACTACTTCCCCGGCGACGACCCGGCGCGCCGCCCGCTCAACCGTTGGCGCAGCCACGCCCATCTGCTCTACGGCAACTGGATCAACCAGATATATCAGACGACGGATTATGATCTCTCGAAGATTGGCACTTAGCGGCGGGTTCGCCACAGCCGCCGCGACGCTCGCCGGGGCCGCACTCGACCGCCGCGCGTCGGCGCGCGAGGCCGCGTTCGAGGCGGCGTTCCCGCCCGAGGGCCGCATCCTCGACGTCGGCGGCGTGCCGGTCCATGCGGTCGTGCGCGGCGCGGGACCGGACCTGGTCATGCTCCACGGCGCGTCGGGGAATGCCCGAGAGTTCACGTTCCGGCTGATGGGCCTGCTGGAGCATCGCTACCGCTGTATCGCCTTCGACCGCCCGGGCATGGGCTACACCGGCCACACCGACCCGAGATACGCCGCCGCCTTCAGCGATGCCGCCGAGAGTCCGACGGAGCAGGCGTCGCTTCTCGCCGCCGCCCATGCGCGGATCGGCGACCGGCCCGCCGCTCGTCCTCGGGCACAGCTTCGGCGGCACCGTCGCGCTCGCCTGGGGGCTCGACCATTCCGCCCGCGCCCTCGTCCTGCTGGCCGCACCGTCGCACGAATGGCCCGGCGGGCTCGGCGCGCTCTATGCCATCACCGGCTCCGCCCCGGGCGGCGCGCTGGCGGTCCCGCTGCTCGCGGCCACCGTCGGCGTCGAGCGGATGCGGCAGATCACGCGCCGCATCTTCGCGCCGGATCCCGTGCCCGACGGCTACCTCGACCACCTCGGCGGCCAGCTGACGCTGCGACGGGGCAGCCTGCGCTCCAACGCGCGGCAGGTGAGCGGGCTGAAGCCCCACATCGTTACGATGTCGGGGCGCTACCCTTCGCTGAGGATGCCCATCGAGATGGTCCACGGATTGGCCGACACCATCGTCCCCGCCGACATCCACGCCCGCATCCTCGCCGGCGTGGTCCCGAACGGGCACCTCACCCTGCTGCCCGGCGTGGGCCACATGCCGCACCATGCCGACCCGGACGCGGTGATCGCCGCCATCGACCGGGCCGCCGCGCGAAGCTGACGGACCTGTCGCGCAGGGCCCGTACGCGCTAGGTCGAGAGCAGAGGAGGCCCGCCATGCCCAAGCCGTTCGACGCCGCCATCACCCGCTTCTTCGAGAAGGAGGCCCCGAAATCCGTCCGCAAGGCAATCGAGAAGGCGGGCAGGAAGGACGTCATCGTCGACGGCTACCCCTACGACGAGCGCATGGACCGGGACGATTACGAGGATACGATGGCGGCGCTCCAGATCGAATTGGTGAAATGCCAGTCCTGGGTCCGCGATACCGGCGCGCGCGTCGCCGTGGTGTTCGAGGGGCGGGATGCCGCCGGCAAGGGCGGGACGATCAAGCGCTTCCGCGAGAACCTGAACCCCCGCATCGCGCGCACGGTCGCACTCCCGAAGCCGACGGAGACGGAGGCCGGGCAGTGGTACTTCCAGCGCTACGTCCAGCACCTGCCGGCCGCCGGGCAGATCACGCTCTTCGACCGCTCCTGGTACAACCGCGCGGTCGTCGAGCACGTCTTCGGCTTCTGCACGCGCGGCGGAGCGCGAGAAGTTCTTCGACCAGCTGCCCGCCTTCGAGGCCATGCTGGTCGACGAGGGGATCATCTTCGTCAAGCTCTGGCTCAACGTCGGTCGCGCCGAGCAGCTGCGCCGGTTCCTCAAGCGAGAGGACGATCCGCTCAAGCAGTGGAAGCTCTCGGCCATCGACGTCGATGGGCTGTCGAAGTGGGACGACTACACCGACGCGATCTCCGAGACGTTCGAGCGCAGCCACACCGACGTCGCCCCCTGGACCATCGTGCGCTCCGACGACAAGCGGCGGGCGCGGGTGAACGCGATCCGCAGCGTGCTGACCCGGATCGGCTACGACGGGCGCGACGACGCCGTTCTGGAGATCGACGGGAAAATCGCCGGCGGCCCCGAACTGTGGCTTGCCGGTGCCTAAACGCGGCTACCACCACGGCAACCTGCGGCAGGCGCTGATCGACGCGGCGCTGGCGCTCATCACGGAGAAGGGGCCGACCGGCTTCACGCTCTCGGAGGCGGCCAAGCAGGCGGGCGTGACACCGGCGGCGGTCTATCGCCATTTCGAAGGCCGCGAACCGCTGATCATCGAATGCGCGCTGCAGGGGCACGAGATCTTCGGCGACCTGATGGAATACGCCTACGAGACCGGGCAACCGTCGGCCCTCGCCGCGTTCGAGGCGACGGGCCGGGCCTATCTCGCCTTCGCGCGCCGCTACCCCGGGCACTACATGGCGATGTTCGAAAGCGGGCTGTCGCGCCACGCGACGCCCGACCTGTCGCGCGCCGTGGGCCGCTCCCGCGGCATCCTGGAGCGCGCGGCCGAAGCCCTGTCGCAACACATCCCCGAGGATCGCCGCCCCCCCGCGACCATGTTCTCCTCGCACATCTGGGCGATGTCGCACGGCGTCGTGGAGCTCTTCGCGCGGGGCAATCCCGGCGGCAACGCCCCCTTCCCGCCGGAGGACCTGCTGGAGGCGGGGATCGGCATCTACCTTCGCGGGTTGGGTCTGGTCGCCCCGACGCCTAGAGGAGCGTGCCCTGCTCCGGCGGCGGCTTGGTACCCTTGCGCGGCTTCGCGGCGATGCCATCGGTCACGGCGTCGAGCGTCTTCTCATGGGCGAACTCCAACCGGACCCGCCCTGCCGCCTTGGTGCCGGCGTGATCGAGCACCGCCCCTTCCATGCTGCGCACGACGACATATCCGCGCGCCAGCGTGCCCTTGTAACTCAGCGCCCTGAGCGTCTGGTGCAATCCGTCGAGCCGGGTCCGCGCCGTGTGCTGCCGATCTACGGCGGACCGGCGCATCCGTTCGACCTGCCGCGCGAAATCGGCACTACCCCGCGTCACTTGCCGCGCGATGGCGTCCGGACGCAGCCGGCTGGCGATCCTGGCCAGATCGCGGGTCCTCCCCTCCGCCACACGCACCGAGCGTTGGCTCCAGACGCTTCGATGCCTGCTCCAGCCGCCGACGTTGCTCCGCGAGCCGTGCCGTCAGCGCCGCCGGCGTGACCCGCCCCTCCAGACGCGAAAGCCGTACCCGCGCCCGCGCCGCCCGTTCCCGCAGCGCTGCGGGCAGACGGTCGGTGGCGAGGTCCAGTCGCTGCCGCGGTCCCGCGAGCACCGCATCGGCGCGCGGCATTCCGCGGGAGAGATCCGCCAGCCGCTGCCCGAGGCCCGCCACCAGCCCGCGCGCCGCCCGCACCTGTCGCCCACCCAGATCGTCGACCTGCGCCATGAGATCGAGCCGCACCGGCACCGCCATCTCCGCCGCTGCCGTCGGCGTCGGCGCGCGGCGGTCGGAGGCATGGTCGATCAGCGTCGTGTCCGTCTCGTGCCCCACGGCGGAGATCAGGGGGATCGCGCTCTCGGCGGCGGCCCGCACCACCGCCTCCTCGTTGAAGCCCCAGAGATCCTCTATCGACCCGCCGCCCCGCGCGACGATCAGCAGATCGGGCCGCGGCATCTCCCCGCCCGGCGTCAGCGCGTTGAAGCCTCGGATCGCCGCCGCCACCTCGGGCGCGCAGGCCTTGCCCTGAACGGCCACCGGCCAGATCAGCACGTGCGTCGGAAACCGCTCGCGCAGGCGATGCAGGATATCGCGGATCACCGCCCCCTGCGGCGAGGTCACGACGCCGATCACCAGCGGCAGGAACGGCAGCGGCGTCTTGCGACCGGGCTCGAACAGCCCCTCCGCCGCCAGCGCCGCGCGCCGCTTCTCCAGCATCGCCATCAGCGCACCGGCCCCGGCCACCTCCATCGCGTCGACGTTCAGGTTGTACTTGGACTGCGCCCCGAAGCCCGAGAGCTTGCCGGTGACGACGACCTCCATCCCCTCCTCCGGCTCGACCGAAAGCTGCGCGATCTGCCCCTTCCAGGTCGTGCAGGCCAGCACGTTCCGGTCGTCCTTCACGTCGTAGTAGAGATGGCCGGAGCGGGCGCGGAAGATGCGCCCGATCTCTCCCTTCACGCGGATGCGCCCGAACCCGTCCTCCAACGCCCGCTTCACCGCGCTCGACAGTTCCGAGACGGTGTATTCCGCGTCGTTGCGGCGGGGCTCCGCAGGGTTCGTCGATCAGATCGTCCATGCGGGCGGTTCTAGCCTCCGCCGCCGGGTTCGCCGCCAACCCCTCGCCTTGCCGGCGGAAGGCTGGCAGGCCTAGACAGCGCGCGGGACGGGCGGGAGCGGCGATGAACATCCTCATCCTCGGCGGCGGCGGGCGCGAACACGCGCTGGCCTGGGCGGTCCTGCAGAACCCCAGATGCGACCGACTGGTCGTGGCCCCCGGCAACGCGGGCATCGCGGCGATCGCGGAATGCGCCGCGCTCGACATCCTCGATCCGGACGCGGTCGTGGGCTTCGCGGACGAGGAGAGCATGGACTTCGTGATCGTCGGACCGGAGGCCCCGTTGGCGGCCGGGGTGGCGGATGCGCTCGCGGCGGCGGGCATCGCGGTCTTCGGCCCCTCTGCCGCGGCGGCGCGACTGGAAGCGTCGAAGACGTTCACCAAGCAGCTCTGCGACGCGGTCGGCGCACCGACGGCCGCCTGGGCGCGGTTCGACGCGCTGGAACCCGCCCGGGATTATCTCGACGGTCGCGTCCTTCCGATCGTCGTGAAGGCCGACGGACTGGCCGCCGGAAAGGGCGTCACGGTGGCGGCGACCATGATGGAGGCGGAGGCGGCGCTGGCGGAGATCTTCGACGGCACCCACGGCCGCGCAGAGGTGGTGATCGAGGACTTCCTGCGGGGCGAGGAGGCGTCGTTCTTCTGCCTCGTGGACGGGGAGACGGTGCTGCCCTTCGGCACCGCGCAGGATCACAAGCGCGCGGGCGAGGGCGACACCGGGCCGAACACCGGCGGCATGGGGGCCTATTCCCCCGCGCCGGTCATGACGGAGGAGGTCGAGCGGCGCGCGCTGGACGAGATCGTGCGCCCGACGATGGCGGAAATGGCGCGGCGCGGAACGCCGATGCGCGGCGTGCTCTTCGTCGGGCTGATGATCGAGAACGGCGCGCCTCGTCTGGTGGAATACAACGTCCGCTTCGGCGATCCGGAATGCCAATGCCTGATGATGCGCCTGGGGGGTCAGGCGCTCGACGCGATGCTGGCCTGCGCCGAAGGACGGCTGGCGGAGGCGAAGGTACATTGGGCGGACGATCATGCGCTCTGCGTCGTGATGGCCGCGCGCGGCTATCCCGGCGACCACGCGAAGGGCACGGCGATCGGCGGGCTGGACGCGCTGCCGGGCGACGGGCGCAACATGGCGTTCCATGCAGGCACCGCATCGCGCGATGGGCGAATGGTGGCGGTTGGCGGACGCGTGCTGGGCATGACCGCGCGCGGGGACGATCTGGCGGAGGCGCGGGACCGGGCCTACGCGATGGTCGATGCGGTCGCCTGGCCCGAGGGGTTCTGCCGGCGGGACATCGGCTGGCGGGCGCTGGAATGAACTGGACGCGGCCGGCGCTGCTGGGCGCACGCTGGCTGATCGGCGCGCTCTTCGCTGCCGGGGCGGTGCAGAAGATCGTCGATCCCGCCGGCGCGGGCGGCCTTCTGACGGGGCTGCACCTGCCGTCCTGGCTGGTCTGGCCGGCGATGGCGTTCAACGCCGGGGCCGCCGCCGCACTCTTCCTCGGGTGGCGCGTGACGCCGGTGGCGCTCCTGCTCGCCGCCTACTGCGGGGCGACCAGCGTGTTCCATCTGATCCCGTCGGACCCCTGGCAGATGTCGATCTTCGTCAAGAACTGGGCCATCGCGGGCGGCTGCCTGGCGCTCGCCGTCGCCGCCCGCGAGACGCGCTAGCCGGCGATCCGCCCGAGGATCCGCGCCCAGCTGCGCACGCCGTGGTGGAAGCTCGACACGTCGTACTTCTCGTTGGGCGAATGGATCGCGTCGTCGTCCTTCGCGAAGCCCGTCAGCAGCGATTCCATTCCGAGGATGCTCTGGAAATAGCCCGCGATGGGGATCGACCCGCCCGCGCCCACATAGGCGGCCTGCGTGCCCCATTCCTCCGTCAACGCGAGCTGCGTCGCCGCGAAGATGTCGCTGTCGGTCCGCATGGCCGAGGCCGGGGCCGCACCGTGACCGTGAAATTCGACGTGGCAATCGGGCGGCAGCTGCGCGATCACCCAATCCCGGAACGCCTCCCGCAGCCGGTCCGGGTCCTGCCCCGCCACGAGCCGGAAGCTGACCTTGGCTGTGGCCTTCGAGGGCAGCACCGTCTTGAACCCGCGGCCGGTGTAGCCCGCAGAGATGCCGTTGATCTCCGCAGTGGGGCGCGACCAGATCATCTCCAGCCCCGACCGCCCGACCTCGCCCGCCGGATGCGACAGGCCGACCTCGCCGAGGAAGGCCTCGGCCGAGAAGTTCAGATCGTGCCACCCGGCCTTCACCTGGCTCGGCGGCTCGCCCACACCGTCGTAGAAGCCGGGGATTGCGACCCTCCCCTGATCGTCGTGCAGCCGGCCGAGGATGCGGGTCAGCACGCGGGCGGGGTTCATCGCGATGCCACCGTAGGAGCCCGAATGAAGGTCGCGCTCGGGGCCGGTGATCGTCAGCTCCTCCCCCAGCAGGCCGCGCAGGGTCGTGATGATCGCGGGCACCCGGTCGTCGTGCAGGCCGGTATCGCAGATGAGCGCGAGCTCGGCGATAAGTTCCTCCCGGTTCGCCTCGAGGAATGGCACGAGGGAGGGCGACCCCGATTCCTCCTCCCCCTCGAAGAGCACCGTGACGCGGCAGGGCAGACCGCCCGTCTCCGCCGTCCAGTGCCGGCAGGCCTCGAGGAAGGTCATCAGCTGGCCCTTGTCGTCGGACGCGCCGCGCGCGCGGATCACGGGGCCCCGCGGCGTCTGCTCGACGGCGGGGTCGAACGGGTCGCGGTTCCACAGGCTCAACGGATCGACCGGCTGCACGTCGTAGTGCCCGTAGAACAGGACATGCCGCGCGCCGCTGCCGCCGTGGGCGACGACCATCGGATGGCCCGGCGTGTCGCGCTTGGAGGCGTCGAACCCCAGATGCGTGAGTTCGGCCACGAGCCAGTCGGCCGCCGTCTCGCAATCGTCGGCGTTCTCGGGATCGGTGGAGATGGAGGGGATCCGCAGCAGCTCCTGCAATCGCTCCAGGGCGCGGGGCTGATCGGCGTCGATACGGTCGAGGATGGCGGGGATGGGATCGGTCATGTCGGCCTCCGGCGGTTCGGCGGCAACCTGCGCCCGGCCGGCCAGGCTGTCCAGAGCCCGGAGGTGTCCGGAGGGGCTGTCCAGAGAGAGCGGGCCGCGCTAGACCGGCGCGAACCGATGCGACGCCGAGGTGCTCCATGATCCGCTCGACCCTGACGATTCTCGCCTTCCTGACCGCCGCGGCCCTGCCCGCCACCGCTCAGCAGGTCCTCGACCGGGACGCGGCGCGGGGACAGTTGTTCGACGCGCGCGGGGCCGTGGTGGTCGTGACCGCGCATGCGTTCCTGACCCAGGCGGACATCGCGACGCTGGGGGCGCTGCCGGAGGTGGCGCAGCTGAAGTACTACGGCGCGATGGCGGCCTCCCCGGCCGAGGGGCTGCAGTCGGAGCGCACGCAGGGCGCGTTCAACTTCCACTCCTCCGCGACGGCACGTGCCGCCGCGCTGGCCGCCTGCGGAGCCGGATGCGTCGTCGTGGCGGACATCCTGCCGCGCGGTCACGCGGCGGGACGCGCGCTGACGCTGAACCAGGACGCGACGCAGGCCGTCGACGGGCGTGCCTTCCGACGCGCGGGTGCGAACGCCGCCCTGGCCGTCAGCGCGTCGACCGGAGCCTGGGGCCTGGGCGATGGTGGCCCCGCCGCGATCGCCGCCTGCGCCGCGCAGGGCGCGTCCGATTGCCGGGTGGCCGTCGCGCGGTGATCGGACGGATCGGCTTTGCGACAATCTGTGATCTGGATTCATTCCAGATCGAGGGCTAGATCGAGCCCGAGCGCCGGAGAAGGTTCACCTCCTCCGGCTCCCCGAACGAAGGTGACGAGATGACGAGTGACGCGGGCCGACCGGACTACGACGGGCAGCTGGATCGGGCCATCCGAACCCTCCACGACGAAGGCCGCTACCGGACCTTCATCGACATCGAGCGTCGCCGCGGGCAGTTTCCGAACGCCGTCTGGACCCGGCCGGACGGATCGGAGCGCGACATCACGGTCTGGTGCGGCAACGACTACCTCGGGATGGGCCAGCACCCGGCGGTCCTCTCCGCGATGCACGAGGCGCTGGACGCGACCGGAGCCGGCTCCGGCGGAACGCGCAACATTTCGGGCACCACGGTCTACCACAAGGCGCTGGAGGCGGAACTCGCGGACCTGCACGGCAAGGAGGCCGCGCTCGTCTTCACCTCCGCCTACATCGCCAACGACGCGACGCTGTCGACGCTTCCGAAGCTGTTTCCCGGGCTGATCATCTACTCCGACGCGCTCAACCATGCCTCCATGATCGAGGGGGTGCGCCGCAACGGCGGGGCCAAGCGCGTGTTCCGCCACAACGACGTCGCCCATCTGCGCGAGCTGCTGGCAGGCGGACGACCCGGCCACACCGAAGCTGATCGCCTTCGAGTCGATCTATTCGATGGACGGCGACTTCGGTGCCATCGCCGAAATCTGTGACCTCGCAGACGAGTTCGGCGCGCTGACCTACATCGACGAGGTCCACGCGGTCGGCATGTACGGCCCCCGCGGCGGCGGCGTGGCGGAGCGCGACCGGCTCGGCCACCGGATCGATATCGTCAACGGGACGCTGGCGAAGGCCTATGGCGTCATGGGCGGCTACATCGCGGCCTCGGCGAAGATGTGCGACGCCGTCCGCTCCTACGCGCCGGGCTTCATCTTCACGACCTCGCTCACGCCCTCCGTCGCCGCGGGGGCCGCCGCCTCCGTGCGCCATCTGAAGGGGGACCGCGACCTCCGGGCCCGCCATCAGGAGCGGGCAGCGGCGCTCAAGCTCCGGTTGCGCGGCCTGGGCCTGCCGATCATCGATCACGGCAGCCACATCGTCCCCGTCCATGTCGGCGATCCGGTCAAGTGCAAGATGATCTCCGACCGGCTGCTGGCCGATCACGGCGTCTACGTGCAGCCGATCAATTTCCCCACCGTGCCGCGCGGCACCGAACGGCTGCGCTTCACGCCCTCCCCCGTCCACACCCCGCCCATGATGGATGCGCTCGTTCATGCAATGGACGATCTTTGGTCGCATTGTGCGCTGAATCGCGCGCAATTGGTGGGCTGAGCATTCTCTCGCATTGTGGGCGAATGGCTGCTACGCTAACGCTGGCAGTGGGATCGTAACCGGCAATTGCGGTCCAGATCATAGGCGGAAACGCACCCGATAACGAGGTGCGTCCACAATCGCGGGGCAGGCCCATCATGTTTGGCCGAAAGTCAAGATTTCTATCCGAGGTCCAGCATCCGGTGCGCGGGTACGACAGTTTCGAGATGCGGCTGGGCGACGAGATGCGGGGCGAACGCGCCACGCAGGGCAAATCGCTCATGGACGTGCAGCGCGAACTGCGGATCAAGGCAAGCTACATCGCGGCGATCGAGAACGCCGATCTGACGGCCTTCGACTCGCTGTCCTTCGTGGCTGGATACGTGCGCAGCTATGCCCGCTACCTCGACATGGACCCGGAGATCGTCTTCGCACGGTTCTGCGAGGAATCCGGCTTCGGTGGGTTCAAGGCTCTCAAGCCGATGGAATCGGAAGTTTCGCGCCGCAAGGCCATCTTCGACGATGCCGCGGTCCAAGCCGGTATCCGCCGCCATTCCGTCGCCCGCAATCGTCGCGCCGGACCCCTTCAAGGGCAAGGGCAACCCCTTCGCGAACAAGAGCAAGCCCGCCTTCGCCGGGTTCGAGCCGGGCGCGCTGGGCTCTCTGGCGGTTCTGGGCGCGCTGATCGCCGGGCTCGGCTACGGCGGCTGGATCGTCGTGCAGGAGATCCAGCGGGTGCAGATCGCCCCCGTGGAGCAGGCCCCTCAGATGGTCGCCGAGCTCGACCCGCTGGCGCCCGCCGTGCCGGATCTCGCCGCTCCGGACACGTCCGAGTTCCAGGCCCCGTCGCAGGACGCTCTGACCCGGCTCTATCGCCCGCAGGCGCTCGATGCGCCGATCCTGACGGCGCGTGACGCGCCGATCTCGACGATCACGCCGGGGGCTTTCGGCGCGCTGGCTCCGGTCTTGCCAAGCGAATACGCTGTGGCCGAGTTCGCGCCCGACGTGGTGAACGCCTCCATCTCCTCCGCGCTGGCCGAAGCGATGGGAGCGCAGATCCCGGACACGGCGGCACCGCCCCGCGTGCTCGCGCAGGCCCCGGACGCCGTCGTGCTGATGGCCGTCCGTCCGGCCTGGGTCCGGGTGCGGAACGCGGAAGGCGATACGCTCTTCGAGAAGGTGCTGGAACCCGGGGAGACCTACGAGCTTCCCGCCGGCGGCGCGCCCGCCACTCTGCGCACGGGGAACTCCGGCGCGATCTACATGTCCGTCGCCGGGCAGACCTACGGCCCGGTCGCTCCGGGAGCGCAGGTCGTGAACGCGACGATCGCGGCCGCGGACGTGGTGGAGACTTTCATGCTCGCCGACCTGGAGCAGGACACCGATCTGGCCCGTGTCGTCGCGGAACTCACGTTGCCGCCGGCGGACGGCCCGCCGGAGGAGTGACGGCATTCGGGGGCGCACCGGTTGCGCCCCCCTCTCCCGGACACTAATTGTCGGATAACCCGACAGGCCGAGGTCCGCGCGATGTCCGACTCCCTCCATTCCATCCGACCCTGGCGGCAGATCGACCGGCGCAAGTCCCGGCAGATCATGGTCGGCACCGTGCCCGTGGGCGGGGACGCGCCGATCACCGTGCAGACGATGACGAACACGCTGACGACAGACGTCGCCGGCACCGTCGCGCAGGTGCAGGCCGCCGCCGACGCCGGGGCCGACATCGTCCGGGTCTCGGTGCCCGACGAGGCATCATCGAAGGCGCTCAAGGAGATCGTCGCGGAGAGCCCCGTGCCAATCGTGGCGGATATCCATTTCCACTACCGCCGCGGGATCGAGGCGGCGGAGGCGGGCGCGGCCTGCCTGCGGATCAACCCGGGCAACATCGGTTCGGCCGACCGGGTGCGCGACGTGATCGCCGCCGCCCGCGACCACGGCTGCTCGATCCGGATCGGGGTGAACGCCGGGTCGCTGGAGAAGCACCTGCTGGAGAAATACCGCGAGCCCTGCCCCGCGGCGATGATAGAATCCGGGCTCGACCACATCCGCATCCTGCAGGACAACGATTTCCACGAGTTCAAGATCTCCTGCAAGGCGTCCGACGTCTTCATGGCCGCCGCCGCCTATCAGGGGCTGGCCGAGGCGACGGATGCGCCGATCCACCTCGGGATCACCGAGGCCGGCGGGCTGGTGTCGGGCACGATCAAGTCGGCCATCGGGCTTGGCAACCTGCTCTGGATGGGCATCGGCGACACGATCCGGGTGTCCCTGTCGGCCGATCCGGTCGAGGAGGTGAAGGTCGGCTACGAGATCCTGAAGTCGCTGGGCCTGCGCCATCGGGGCGTCAACATCATCTCCTGCCCCGTCCTGCGCGCGGCAGGGGTTCGACGTGATCCGCACGGTCGAGACGCTGGAGAAGCGGCTGGAACACATCAAGACGCCGATGTCGCTCTCGATCATCGGATGCGTGGTCAACGGCCCGGGCGAGGCGCTGATGACGGACGTGGGCTTCACCGGCGGCGGCAACGGGTCGGGCATGGTCTATCTTGCGGGCAAGCAGAGCCACAAGCTCGGCAACGAGGCCATGGTCGAGCACATCGTCGAACAGGTCGAGAAGCGCGCTGCGGCCATCGAAGCCGATGCCGCCGCCGAGGCCGAAAGCCACCCCACCGCCGCCGAATAGCCGGGTCGACAGGCCCCGCCGCGGGCCCTATCCAGACCCATGCCCCGCGACACCGATCAGCCCCCCCGCTATGCCGAATTCTTCGCCGGCGGCGGCATGGTCCGCGCGGGGTTGGGCCCCGGCTGGGACTGCGTTCTGGCCAACGACATCGATCCGATGAAATGCGCGGTCTATGCGCGCAACTGGGGGGCCGACGACCTCGTTCCGGGGGACGTCGCGCGCCTCGATCCCGCGCTCCTGCACAGGCCGGTCGATCTCTACTGGGCCTCCTCCCCCTGCCAGGATTTTTCCCTCGCCGGCAACGGATCGGGCCTTGCGGGCCCGCGCAGCGGCGTCTTCCATCACTGGATCCGCACGATCCGCCCGGCAATCGCCGCGGGCCATGCGCCCGCGCTGATCGCGTTCGAGAACGTGATGGGCCTCGTCACCCGCAACGGCGGACGGGACTTCGCGGCCGTCGTCACCGCCCTCTCGGACCTGGGCTACCGGGTGGGCGCGCTGGAGATCGACGCCCGGGATTTCGTGCCGCAGAGCCGCCCGCGGCTCTTCGTCGTCTGCCTGCGGAACGACATCGGTTGCGGCGATCTCTGCGCGCCCGCCCCCACGGGCCCATACCACACGCCGCGCCTCGCGGATTTCGTCGCCCGCGCTCCCGCCGCCCTGCGCCGCCGGTGGTGCTGGTGGCGACATGCCCCCCCGCGCGAGCCACGCCCGACCCTCGCCTCCGTCGTCGATGGCCGCCCCGACACGCCCTGGTTCGGCGCGACGACGATACGCGGACTGACGGGGATGATGTCGCCGCCGAGCCTCGCCCGGCTGGAGGCCGCGAAGGCGGCGGGTGGCCTTCGGGTCGGCACGCTCTATCGCCGCGGGCGGCCCGGCCCGGGGGGCATCGTGCGACAGCGCGCCGAGGTGCGGTTCGACGGCATCGCCGGGTGCCTGCGCACTCCCGCGGGAGGCTCGTCCCGCCAGACGCTCCTGCTGGTGGAGGACGGACGGTTGCGCGCGCGCCTGCTGTCGACGCGGGAAGCCTCGCGGCTGATGGGGCTGCCGGACAGCTACGTCCTGCCGTCGAACTACAACGCCGCCTACAAGGTGGCGGGCGACGGCGTCGTCGTCCCCGTCGTGCGCTACCTGGAGGAGACGTTGTTCCGACCGGTGCTGACCGAGATGCGGACGACCGCATGACGGCGGACCAGACATTCCGCCGCATTGCACTCGGCGGACTCACCGATGCGACGGGCGTCTATGCCCTCTGCGATCTCGACGGGCAGCCGATCTACGTCGGGCAGTCCGTGGACGGCATCCGCAGCCGGGTCCGCCGGCATCTGACCTCCGCCCGGTCCGACGTGATCGCCAACCGCCAGATCGATGTCTGGGAGGTCGCCTTCGTACGCGCCTGGAAGGTGGAGGACCGTGCAGGGATCGCGGCGATGGAGCGACGGGTGTTCGGACATTTCGACGCCGTCCTGCCGTTGATGAACGGCGCGGTCCTGGCCGACCTGCTGCGATGCGATGCGCCGCCGGAGCCGGATCAGATCGTGCAGGTCATCCCCGAGCGCGAACGTCTGGACCGGCTGACCCCCGACAGGCGACTGGCGCGGCAGATCACGCAGTACCAGTTGCTCGTGGACTATGTGCTGACGGTGAAGGACGCGCCGCACCTTCGCAAATCGCTCGACGCGCATTTCGCCAGGCTGGTGCGCTACCATCAGTCCTTCCTGACCTGAGCGATCACCGCTCGGGCAGCAGCCCCCTCGGCGAGAACCGCAGGACGAGCAGCAGGATGATCCCCATCGTCAGCAGCCGCATGTGCGCGACCGAGTCGAGCAGATGCTCCTTCAGCCAGGTCCCGTCCGCCATGCCGGCTGTGATCCCCTGCATCAGCAGCGCGCCCATCGGCTCCACCTGCACCCAGAGCCACCAGATGAGGAACCCGCCCAGCACCGAGCCCCAGTTGTTGCCCGACCCGCCGACGATCACCATCACCCAGATCAGGAAGGTGTAGCGCAGCGGCTGGTAGGTGCCGGGCGTCAACTGTCCGTCGAGCGTGGTCATCATCGCGCCGGCGAGGCCCACGACCGCGGAGCCGAGCACGAAGATCTGGAGGTGCCGCGCGGTAACGTCCTTGCCCATCGCCTCGGCCGCGACCTCGTTGTCGCGGATGGCGCGCATCATCCGCCCCCAGGGTGAGGCGAGCGCGGTCTGCGTCAGCCAGATCAGCACGAGCAGCACCGCCCCGAAGAACGCGGCGTATCCGAGTTTGACGAAGATGGTCGAGGCGGTCACCGGGTCCGACCCGAACCGGGCGGCCAGGTCGAGAAACCAGGGGGCGACCTGCAGGTCGATCTCGTTGGGCACGGGGCGCGGCAGACCGATGACGTTCTTGACGCCCCGCGCCATCCAGTCCTCGTTCTTCATGACCGCGATCACGATCTCCGCGATGCCCAGGGTGGCGATGGCCAGGTAGTCCGACCGCAGCCCGAGCGCCGTCTTGCCGACGATCCACGCGACTCCCGCGGCCAGCAAACCGCCGAACGGCCAGGCCAACAGCACGGGGAGACCCAGGCCGCCGATGTTGCCGGCGCTGGCGGGGTTCACTGCCTCCACCGCCTCCACGCCGGGGTCGAGCACGGCGCGGAAGACGAAGAAGCCGGCCAGCAAGATCGCCGCCGTGATCCATCCGGCGAACCTCGGCGCGCGCGTGTAGGCGAGGATCGCGGCGACGACGGTGGCCGCCCCCAGCACCAGTCCGATCGCGATGCGCAAGCCCCCGGCGGACGCGGCTTCCACGTTGGGCGGCATCGAGACGAGCACCGCGCCGAGCCCTCCGAGCGCGACGAAGCCCATGACGCCGACATTGAAGAGCCCGGCATAGCCCCACTGCATGTTCACGCCGAGCGCCATGATCGCGGAGATGAGCCCCATGTTGAAGATCGTGAGCGCCACGTTCCAGGACTGGAAGAACCCGGTGCCGAGGAACAGAAGGCCCACGAAGCCGAAGAGCAGGATCGCGCGGGTGCTTTGTCCGGTCATACCGATTTCCCCTTGAACAGGCCGGTCGGGCGGAACAGCAGCACGATGATCAGGATCACGAAGCTGACCGCGAACTTGTAGTCGGTCGATAGCAGCTGCACGAGTCCGTCCGGCTCCAGGCTCTCGGGCAGCGCGTAGCCCAGCACCTTCTTGAGCGGATAGGTGATCGTGACCTCGGCGAAGGCGATCACGAAGCCGCCCGCGATGGCGCCGATGGGAGAGCCGAGCCCACCGACGATGGCCGCCGCGAAGATCGGGAGCAGGAGCTGGAAATAGGTGAACGGCTTGAAGGACTTGTCGAGGCCGTAGAGCGTGCCGGCGATCGTGGCGAGGGCTGCGACCATGAGCCAGGTATAGGTCACGACGCGCTCGGGGTTGATGCCCGACAGCAGGGCCAGATCCTCGTTGTCGCTGTAGGCGCGCATCGACTTGCCGGTCCGCGTGCGGTTGAGGAACCAGAAGAGGACGGCCACCACGATCACGGCGACGACCACGGTGATGACCTGCGTCGTCTTGATCGCCAGCCCCTCGTCCAGGCCGGTCATGTCGCGGAAGCCCCGCGCGGTGATCAGGAACCGCTCCCCGTCGGAGAAGAGCTGATCGTCGGGCCCGATGACGAAGCGGACGAGGCCGTTCATCACGAACATGACACCCAGCGAAGCGATCACGAAGGTGACGGGCACGGCCTTCTTGGTGCGGTAGAACTTGTAGACCAGCCTGTCCGTGCCGAGCACCAGCAGCGCGCAGGCCGCGATCCCGATGGGCAGGGCGAGGAGCGCCGTCGGCAGCGGCCCGAAGCCGATCCCCGCCGCCTGGAACCCCCAGGTGGTCATGATCACGGCCATCGTGCCGAAGGCCATCGTATCGCCGTGGGCGAAGTTGGAGAACCGCAGGATGCCGTAGATCAGCGTCACCCCGAGCGCGCCGAGCGCCAGCTGCGCGCCGTAGGCCGTCGCAGGGACGAGGACGAAGTTGGCGAAGGCGACGATGGCGTTGAGGGGTTCCATCAGGCAATTGCCTCGCTCTGTTTCGTAGTGGTCCAAGCCAGCGGCGCGAACCCGGGAGAAAGTGGGCGGGAGCCAGGAAGAATATCCCATCCTCATCCCCCCAGAAAACTGCGCCGGACTTCGTCGTCCGCCAGCAGTTCCTTGCCCGTGCCGGTATGCGCGTTGGAGCCCTGCACCAGGACGTAGCCGCGATCCGCGATCTCCAGCGCCTGACGCGCGTTCTGCTCGACCATCAGGATCGGGATCCCGGTGCGGGAGACCTCGATGATCCGGTCGAACAATTCGTCCATCACGATGGGAGAGACGCCGGCGGTCGGCTCGTCGAGCATCAGCACCTTCGGTTTCGTCATCAGCGCGCGTCCGACCGCCACCTGCTGCCGCTGCCCGCCCGAAAGCTCGCCCGCGGCCTGCCGGCGCTTCTCCTTGAGGATCGGGAACAGTTCGTAGATCTGCTCCATCGTCCCGCGGATGTCGTCGCGGCGGATGAAGGCGCCCATCTCGAGGTTCTCCTCCACCGTGAGGGAGCCGAAGATGTTCGAGTTCTGCGGCACGAAGCCCATGCCGCGCGCGACCCGGTCCTGCGGCGAGAGGTCGGTGATGTCCTCCCCGTCGAGCCGCACGGCCCCCTTGCGCAGGTTCAGCATCCCGAACACCGCCTTCATCCCGGTCGATTTGCCCGCCCCGTTCGGCCCGACGATCACGGCGATCTCCCCGGGGTTCACGGCGATGGTGCAATCGTGGAGGATGTCGGGCCCCTGCCCGTAGCCGCCGGTCATGCCGTCGCCGACGAGGAAGGCGTCCTGCGTATGCGTCCGCTCTCCGGAGGCGGTGCCGGGCGACATCGTCGACGGCGTTCCGCGCTTCGTGATCGACGCGTCCTTGTTGCCGCGGTCGTCCTGATAGGCATTCGTCATGCGCCGGCCTCCGCCAGCTGGTGCTTGTTCTTCAGCCCGGTGCCCAGATAGGCCTCGATCACCTGATCGTTGGCCTTGATCTCCGCCAGCGAGCCCTCCGCCAGCACATGGCCCTCGGCCATGCAGATGACGTGGTCGCTGATCTTGCCGATGAAATCCATGTCGTGCTCGATGACGACGAAGGTGTAGTTCCGCTCCGTGTTGAGCCGCATGATCGCATCGCCGATGGTGTTCAGCAGCGTCCGGTTCACGCCGGCCCCGACCTCGTCGAGGAACACGATCTTCGCGTCCACCATCATCGTGCGCCCCAGCTCCAGCAGCTTCTTCTGCCCGCCCGAGATCTGTCCCGCGCGCTGGTCGGCGAGGTGCGAGACGGTCAGGAACTCCAGCACCTCGTCCGCCTTCGCACGAAGGGCCCGCTCCTCCTCGGCGATCCGGCGGCGGCCGAACCAGGTGTTCCAGAGCGTCTCTCCCGATTGCGTGCCCGGCACCATCATCAGGTTCTCGCGGCAGGTCATCGAGTGGAACTCGTGCGCGATCTGGAACGTGCGCAGCAGGCCGAGGTGAAACAGCTCGTGCGGCGGCAGGCCGGTGATGTCCTGTCCGTCCATCGTGACGCGGCCGGAGGTCGGTGGCAGCACGCCGGCGATCACGTTGAAGAGCGTCGTCTTTCCCGCGCCGTTCGGCCCGATCAGCCCGGTGATCGTGCGCGGTTCGATCCGAAGCGAGGCCCCGTCCACCGCGCGGAAACCGCCGAAATGGCGATGAAGGTCGTGGACCTCGATCATTGGCGTCCCCTTCGTGCGGCCCGGGTTTTCCCGATGTTCCGATTGCGCGAACGGCCCCGGCGCGGTGCCGGGGCCGTTCCGTCAGCTATCGACCGGCCTTAGCGGAAGCCTTCGACCACCAGATCGCCGTCGGCGAAACCGACCTCGCGGTAGTTGCCGGCCGATTCGCCCGGTCCGATCAGTTCCACGGCCGAGGCACCGACGTAGTCGATGTCGCCCCCGTCCTTCAGGATCTGCAGGCCCTTGGCCAGTTCGCCCGGCAGGATCTCCTCGCCCGGCGCGTTCGCCACGTCCATCACGCTGTCCTTGTAGACCGACGGATCGGTCGAGCCGGAAGCCTGCATCGCCAGCAGGATGAGCGCGGCCGCGTCGTAGGCTTCGGCCGAGAACGGCGAGGTGCCGTCGTAGTCGGCGGCCGAGGCCATGTCCTGATAGAGTTGCGCGCCGGGGCTGTCGGTGCCCGGGTTCTGACCCGTGGAGCCGTCGATCTCGGAGCCGAAATTGTCGACCAGCGCCTGGGAGATCATGCCGTCGGGGAAGTGGAACGTGTCGAAGGCACCGGTGTCGATCGCGGCGCGCACGATGCCCGATCCGCCCTGATCGACGTAGCCCGCGACGACCAGACGGTCGCCCCCGGCCGCGGCCAGCGCGCCGACTTCGGCAGAGTAGTCGGCCTTGCCGTCCTCATGCGCGGCAGAGATCGTGACCGTGCCGCCCGCCTCCTCGAAGGCGGTCTGGAACGCGTCGGCCAGGCCCTTGCCATAGTCGTTGTTGGTGTAGGTCAGCGCGACCTGCTCGATGCCCTTGTCCATCAGGATCTCGGTCATGATGACGCCCTGGCGCGCGTCGGACGGCGCGGTGCGGAAGAACAGACCGTTGTCCTCCGCGGTCGAGAGGCCGGGCGAGGTTGCCGAAGGCGAGATCATCACGACGCCGTTGGGCACCGCCACGTTCGACAGCATCGCGCCGGTCACGCCGGAGCAATCCGCGCCGACGATGCCCACGACGCCGTCGCCGGTGATCAGACGCTCCGTCGCGGAGGTGGCCGCGGCGGCGTCGATGCACGTGGAGTCGGCACGCACGGGCTCGACCATCACGCCGTCGAGCAGCGCGCCGGAGTCGCTGACCTCGGCGATCGCCATCTCGGCACCGGCGGCCATGGCGGGCGCCAGGCTCTCCAGCGGGCCGGTGAAGCCCAGGACGACGCCCAGCTTGATCGGCGAATGCGCGTCGGCGAAGGCACCCGTGGCGGCGAGCGTCGCGGCGGAGGCGAGCAGAAACTTCTTCATGTGGTTCTCCCAGTGTTCGACTCTTTGGTGAGCCTTGGGCCGGGACGTTATGGAAGGGACCGGCGAGATGAAAGTGCGCAATTCCTCGCCTATGGGTTTTACGCGCCGGAAACGCTCTGTTTCACAATCGAGACACCTTGCCTGCCGGCGAGGTCGCAGAAGAACTGCCACGCCACGCGTCCCGACCGGGCCCCGCGCGTCGCCTGCCATTCGATCGCCTGCGCCCGCAGATCGTCCGGCACCGGCACGTCGTAGGCCGCGCAGTAGCCCGCGATGATGGCGAGGTAGGCGTCCTGGTCGCAGGGGTGGAAGCCGATCCAGAGGCCGAAGCGGTCCGACAGGCTGACCTTCTCCTCCACCGCCTCCCCGGGGTTGATCGCGGTGGAGCGTTCGTTGTCGATCATGTCGCGCGCCATCAGGTGCCGGCGGTTCGACGTGGCGTAGAAGAGCACGTTGTCCGGCCGCCCGGCCAGCCCGCCGTCGAGCACGGCCTTGAGCGACTTGTAGGCCGCATCCTCCTGCCCGAAGCTGAGGTCGTCGCAGTAGAGGACGATGCGATGCGGTGCATCCCGCAGCAGCTCGAGCAGCGCGCCGAGGGTGGCGATATCCTCCCGCTGCACCTCCACCAGCTTGAGGCCGGTATCCTCAAGTTCGCCGTGCACCGCCTTGACCAGGCTCGACTTTCCCGTTCCGCGCGCGCCCCAGAGCAGCGCGTTGTTCGCGGGCAGCCCGTCGGCGAAGCGGCGGGTGTTCTCCAGCAGCGTGTCGCGCGCCCGGTCGATCCCGAGAAGCAGGTCGAGCGCGATGCGGCTGGGCCGCGGCACGGGCACGAGCCGGTCCGGTCCCACCGCCCAGACGTAGGCGGAGGCGGTCCAGTCGGGCGGGTCGGCGGGCGCGGCGGCCATCCGGTCGAGCGCGTCGGCGATCCGCTCCAGCGCATCGCTCAAAACGTCTCGTCCTCGTCGAGCAACCCGTCGGCGCGCATCTGCTTCTCGCGCTTGCGCTCCACCAGTCGCACCAGCCAGATCGATATCTCGTAGAGTCCGTAGACCACGACGAAGAGGATCACCTGCGTGATCACGTCCGGCGGCGTTACCAGCGCGGCCAGCAGCAGGATCGCGACGACGGCGTATTTTCGCACGCCGCCCAGCCCCTCCGCCGAGACGAGCCCCGCCTTGCCCATGAGCGTCAGCAGGACCGGAAGCTGGAAGCAGAGGCCGAAGGCAACGATCATCTTGAGCGTGATGTCGAGGGATTCGTTGACCTTGCCGGCGAAGGTGATGCTGATCCCCTCCCGCACGGGCGCGACGGGAATGGCGGGCCCCGTGATGACCACGCCGTCGGGCACCTGCGTCGGGATGGCCCCTGCGATGACCTGACGGACGTCCGCGAAGCCGAGGAAGAACTGCATCGCCAACGGAACGACGACGAAATGCGCGAAGGCCGCGCCCAGCGTAAAGAGCAACGGCGAGGCGACGAGGAACGGCAGGAAGGCGTTCTTCTCGTTGCGGTAGAGACCGGGGGCGACGAAGCGCCAGAGTTGGTGCGCGATCACCGGGAAGGAGATGATCAGACCGCCCACGACGGACACGCGGATCAACGTGAAGAAATACTCCTGTGGCGCGGTGTAGATCATCTGCGGGTTCGGATCGCCCAGAGAGCGCATCGTCGCCTCGATCGGCTGCAGCAGGAACTCGAGGATCTGCTCGCCCACGGTGAAGCAGAGGATCATGCCGACGAGGAACGCCGCGACGGCCCGGATCAGCCGGGTGCGCAACTCGGCGAGATGCTCGATCAGCGGGGCGGAACTGTCGTCGACCTCGCTCATGCGGGCTTGTCCGGTGCCGGGGCGGGGGGCGCGACCTCTGGCTCCTGCGCCAGCTCCGCAGCCTCCGCCGCGCGGCGCGCCTCCGCCTTCGCGGCGAAGGTCGTCGGATCGACCTTGGTCGGAACGGAGGGGTCCGCGCGAAGCCCCGCGTCCGGCTTCGCCGCCGTTCCGTCCGCATCGTCGGGGGACCAGGCGGAAAGCTCCGACGTCGCCTCCCGGATCTTGTCCATCCCGTAGCGCTTCGGATCGGCCATCTTGCGCAGGTCGCCGGCGATGTCGCCCACGCCGGTGTCCTTCGCCGCGTCGTTCATCGCGGACTGGAACTCCCGCGCCATCTTGCGCGCCTTGCCCGTCACCTCACCCAGCGTGCGGAACATCCGCGGCAGGTCCTTGGGGCCGACGACGATCAGTGCCACGACCCCCACGACGAGCATCTCGCTCATGCCGATATCGAACATGGCCCCGCGCCCCCGCTCCCCGGATCAGACCTTGTCCTTCTCCTCCGCCGGGGTGACGTCGCGGACATGCGCGGTCTCGGAGATGACCGGCTTGGCCATCGCCGTCTCTTCCTCGTCGTCCTTGCCACCGTCCGCCACGCCCTTCTTGAACGAGGTGATGCCCTTGCCGACCTCCCCCATCAGGCTTGAGATCTTGCCGCGGCCGAAGAGCACGAGCACGACGACGGCGATGAGAAGAAGGCCCGGCAGGCCGATGTTGTTGAGCATGGTCGTTCTCCCTGGGCGGGGCCACTCGGCCCGGCGTTCCCGCCATATCTACGCATTGCGCCGGGCACATGAAAGCGGCCCCACGGAATTTTGCGCGAGGCTCAGCGCAGCAGCGGGGCCGGGTCGACGGCGTCGAAGCCGCGGCGCACCTCGAAATGCAGGAACGCCGGGTCGCCGCCTGCGACGCTGGCCACCCTCTGACCCGCGGCGACGGACTGTCCCTTCTCGACGCGGATGTCCTTGATGTTGGCATAGACGGTCAGCAGCCCGCCATCGTGGCGCAGCACGAGGATCGGCACCTGGTCCGTGTCCCGGGTGATCGCGGCGACGGTGCCCGCGGCGGCAGCCTGCACGGCGGAGCCTTCGGCGGCACGGAAGTCGATGCCCTCGTTGCCCGACGAGAAGGGACGCAGCACCTCGCCCGCCACCGGACGGCGCAGGGTGGACGGGGTGGCGGCCTGCGGCTGCGACGTGGCCACCGGCGCGGCGGGGGCCGGTGCGGCGCTGGCTTCGGTGCGGAACTGATCCAGCCGCGGGCTTTCGGGCAGGGGTTCGGCGACGATCGCCTCCGGCAGCGCGGAACTCGCGGAGGGCGGCACCGGCGTGACCGACCCCTGCCCCGGCACGGTGGTCGAGAGGACTTGCCCGCCGCTCGATCCGATCACCAGCGGGATCAGGAGGTACTGCCCCTCCCGCACGGCCAGGTCGGGGCCGAGCCCGTTCCATTCGGCCAGCGAGGAGGGGCTGACGCCGTAGAGGCGCGCGATGGAGAACGCCGTCTCGCCGCGCGCGACCTGGTGGCGCACGGGCTCCTGCCCGCCCTGCACGGTGACGCGGGGGGCGGCGGCCCCGCCCGAGGCGCGGTCGATGGCCGCCCCGGCGATGCGGGTGATATCGGTCGACCCACCCCCGGCCCCCGGCGCGACACGGCTCGGCAGTGCCAGCACCGCGTCCTGGTTGAGCGTCGTGCCGGGCGCGATCCCGTTGAACCGGGCCAGTTCGGCGGAGGAGAAGCCGATCCGCGACGCGACGCTCTCCACCGTGTCGCCGCGGCGCGCGACGACGACCTGATACGTCGGATAGGTGATCAGCCCGCGGGCGTCGGGGCGCGGACGGCTCACCGCGTCGCGCACGCCCTGCGAGGTGTCGACGGTGCCGGCACGGTCGCGGACGTCGAAGTCGAGATTGCCGGATTCCCCCATGTCGGAGCATCCCGCCAGCAGCGCCACGCTCGCGGCGAGGCCGATCCAAACGGTTCTTCCAGATCCGGACATCGTCATCACCCCTCGCCCGCGCGCAGCTCCGTCGCAGGACCCTCTCCGGCTCGGGATGCCACGTCCATCAATCGTGTTCCACCCCTTCCACCAGCGGAACGAAGCGCACCGCCGACAGTTCGTCATAGTCGTAGCCGCCCGCGTGGCGCGTCACCCGGATCAGGGTCTGCACGTGGTCCGACACGCCGACCGGCACGATCATCGTGCCCCCGATGCGCAGCTGTGCCAGCAGGGGCCCCGGCGGATCCTCGGCGGCGGCCGTCACCAGGATGCGGTCGAACGGGGCCTGCTCGGGCAGGCCGTGGCTGCCGTCGGCGGTGATCAGCGTGACGTTGGAGAGACCCAGCCGGTCGTGGTTCGCCTGCGCGATGCGGGTCAGGGCGCGGTGGCGCTCGACGGAGTAGACCCGCCGCGCGAGATGGGAGAGGATCGCGGACTGGTAGCCCGTGCCCGTTCCCACCTCCAGCACGGTGTCGCGCGGCTGGCGTCCCGAGCGCCTGCGTCATCTGGCCGACGACGCTGGGCTGGCTGATCGTCTGGCCGACGGCGATCGGAAGGGGCACGTCGTCGTAGGCGCGCGCGGCGAAGGTGTCGGAGATGAACAGCGCCCGGTCCACCCGCTCCATCGCCGTCAGCACGCGCAGATCCGTCACCCCGCGCGAGCGCAGCGCCAGCTGGAAGCGCATGGTGTCCTCCGGTGTGGCCACCTCAGCCGCCGGTCATCCGGCGTAGGCGTCGAGCACGCCCCGCAACCCGTCGAGCGCCGCGCGGTCCGTCAGGTCGCAGCGCATCGGCGTGACGGAGATCCAGCCCTCGACGTTGGCCTTCACATCCGTCCCGGGCTGCGTCGGCTCCCCCTGCGCCGAACCCTGGATCCACAGGTACTTGCGACCCGAGGGCGAGGTCTGCGGCTGCACCCCCATGCGCCCGTCGCCGCGATAGCCCTGCGCGACTGCGGCCAGCCCCTTCACCCGCCCGGCGGGGCACGGCGGAAAGTTCACGTTGTAGAAGAGCTTGTATTCCGTGCCGCCCCACTCCGCATCGGCCATCAGCCGTCGCACGCAATCCGCTCCATGCGCGGCGGCCGCCTCGAACGGATCGTCCAGAGAGACGTTGTCGGGGCCGTAGAACTGCGACATGGCGATCCCGCGCACGCCCTGCAGCGCGGCCTCGATGGCGGCACCGATCGTCCCGGAATACATCGTGTTCTCGCCGGCGTTGTTGCCCCGGTTCACGCCCGAGAGCACCAGATCGACCTCACCCTCGACCACATCTCCCAGAGCGGCGAGGACGCAATCCGCCGGGGAGCCCTCCAACGCGAAGCGACGCGGGCCCAGTTGCGTGATCATCGAGGGCTTCACGAAATTGATGCAATGCCCGACGCCGGACTGCTCGAACGCCGGCGCCACGACCCAGACCTCCCCGTCCGGTCCGGCGACGTCGTCGGCGATGGCCCGGAGCGTGGCCAGACCGGGGGCGGCGATGCCGTCGTCGTTCGTGATGAGAATGCGCATGCCGGGGCTCCTTTCGCCCCTGTTATGTCGCGGGTCTCAAGGCGTCCAGCCGGGGGCGCGCTTTTCGAGGAACGCCTGTATCCCCTCCGCCGTGTCGGGCTCCGAGAGGTTCGCCACCATCGCGTCGCGCGCCATCCCGTAGGCTTCGGCCACCGGAAGCTCGGCCTGCGCGTGGAAGATGCCCTTGCCGATGCGCACCGCCGTGGGCAACTTCTCCGCCAGCCTCTCCGCCAGCGCCTCGACTTCGGCGTCCAGGGCATCCGCCGGGACCGCGCGGTTGACCAGCCCCGCCTCCGCCGCCTCCGCCGCCGTGAGGAACCTTCCGGTCGCCAGCATCTCGAACGCGCGCTTGCGCCCGACGTTGCGGGTCAGCGCCACCATCGGCGTCGAGCAGAAGAGGCCGATGTCGACGCCGTTCACCCCGAACTTCGCGCTCTCGGAGGCGATTGCCAGGTCGCAGGTGGCGACGAGCTGACATCCGGCGGCCGTCGCCATCCCGTGGACGCGGGCGATCACCGGCTGCGGCAGGTTGCGGATCTGCGCGAGCACCGCCGCGCAGCGATCGAAGAGGTCCGCGAACCGCGCCCGCCCCCCGTCCTCCGCCTGCCGCATCGCCTGAATCTGCCGCAGGTGGTGCCCGGCGCAGAACGCCCGCCCTTCCGCCCGCAGCACGACGACCCGAAGATCGGAGACCGCGAGGTCCGCCAGTTGACGCGCCAGCGCGGCCAGCATCTCATCGGACAGCGCGTTGAGCGTGCCGGGGTCGTTCAGCGTCAGCGTGGCGACGCCGCCGCGGTCGGAGCGGTCGAGGATCTGGGGCATGGCGATCTCCTTCGGGGGAGCCTGCGAAGCGGAGAGGTGAAATGCAATGCTCAAGATGGACGCCGCGGCGTTGACCGCCTTCCTCGCCCGGGACTTTCCGCAGGTCTGCGATGACTTCGCCGTGGAACGCGTCGACGCGGACGGGGCTGACGGTACGGCTGCGCGTGGCCGAGCGGCACCTGCGCCCCGGCGGCACGGTCTCCGGCCCGTCGATGTTCGCGCTGGCGGACGTCGCCGTCTACCTCGCCATCCTGTCGCGCATCGGGCCGGTCGCGCTGGCGGTGACGACGAACTGCTCCATCGACTTCATGCGCAAGCCCGCCGCGCGCACGGACCTGATCTGCGACGTCCGGCTGCTCAAGCTCGGCAGGGTGCTCGCGGTGGGCGATTGCCTCCTGCGTTCGGATGGGGACGACCGGCCGGTGGCGCGGGCATCGATGACCTACTCGATCCCGCCGGTCGCCTGAGGTCATTCCGACCGGCAGGAAACGGCTCGGCCTTTCGGGAACGAGAAAATGGCCGGGCATGCGATGAACGACCCGGCCGGTGGTGGAGAATGGCAGAGGCGGTCCGGCCTGCCCGCCATACGCGACCTCGCCTGGCGGGTCGGCCTGACCCCGGGCACCCTCGCCCGCGCCTGTTCACGGCTGACCGATGACGGGACGCCGGATGCCTCCGTCGGACGGGGCCCCTTCGTCGCCGAAGCGCACCCTCCTGCCGTGATGTTCGACGATCCGCCGCCCGTGGTCGTCGATTCGACGCCGCATTGGACCGGCGGCGATTCCGATACGGAGCACCTGCTCTCCCGGCATCGCCGTCCGTCGGACAGGCCGCGCCGATGCGCCTTCGGGGCAGGTGCACTATCCCGTCGCGCTGACGGAGGCCCCCGCGCGCGTCGCGGCCGCCCGGTGGCTTGCCGGTCCGATGCCGGGGCCGGTGGAGGCGTCGGACGTCATCCTGTGCAACGGCGGGCAGAACGCGGTCGCGCGCAGCGACGTGCACGTCCCCCGGGGTTCACGACCCGACGCTCACCTTCAAGCCCGAAGCCCGCCGCCGCGAGATCGTCGCGGTCACTCGGGACCACCACAATTGGCCCTGAACGACGACTGTTACCTGATGGGGCAGACGCGCGCGCCTGGCTACCGCAGGCTGGCCCCGGAGCGGAGGTGGTGCGTGCCCTCCATCGCCAAGACGATCGCCCCCGCCCGGAGGATCAGCTTCGTGCTGCCGCCGCCGGAGCGGCATCTCGCCCTTCGACGGGCAGGATCTGGTCTGCCGGCCCGACGTGCCGTTCTGCTCGCCGGATTTGCCGGCCGGTTGGCCTGCGGGCGCGTTCTGTGGCAGCGCGGAAGCCGAGGGCGTCCGGCTGCACACCGCCGAGGAACACGCCGGCCGGGACGCCAACAGCCCCCACGCCGTCCGCCATGCCGTGAACGCCGGCGTGTCGCAGGGCAGCTCCGGAGCCGCGATGCGCCGGCTGCGCACCCTCCTGGACCATCCCGGCGAGGGGCTTGGGTGCCTGAGATAGTGGGGTAAAATGAGACCCCAATTATAACCGACTGTTTTGGCTGTATTTATATGCGAAGCGATCCCGTTGACGCCGGGGTTCCCGTCATTATAAGCGCGCCATCCGGAGCATCCGCTTCGCTGTCATTCACCCGATCGGATAGGAACAGGGCCGTGAAAACGTTCAGCATCACCCCCGACCAGATCGAGAAGAAGTGGATCCTGATCGACGCCGAAGGCATCGTTCTGGGTCGTCTCGCCTCGATCATCGCCATGCGCCTGCGCGGCAAGCACAAGCCCACCTTCACGCCATCCATGGACATGGGCGACAACGTGATCGTGATCAACGCCGACAAGGTGCAGATCACCGGCAAGAAGCGCGACAAGCCGAACTACTGGCACACCGGCCATCCCGGCGGCATCAAGTCGCGCACCACCGGCGAGATCCTGGAAGGCAAGTTCCCCGAGCGCGTCGTGATGCAGGCCGTCAAGCGCATGCTGCCGGGCAACAAGCTCTCGCGTCAGATCATGACCAACCTGCGGGTCTATGCCGCCGCCGAACATCCCCACGAGGCGCAGTCGCCCGACGTCCTCGACGTCAAGTCGATGAACCCCAAGAACACCCGGAGTGCGTCCTGATGGCCGAGCAACTGAACTCCCTCGAAGACCTCAAGGGTGCCGTCGAGGGCACCCCCGCCGAGACGGACGGCGATGCCTCCGAGAACAGCGGAATGCAGGTCCTGCTGGACACCTCCGTGCTGCCCGAGCCGACCCGCGACGAGCTTGGCCGCTCCTACGCCACCGGCAAGCGCAAGGATGCGGTCGCCCGCGTCTGGATCCGCCCGGGCTCCGGCAAGGTCACGGTCAACGGCAAGGACATCAACACCTACTTCGCCCGCCCCGTGCTCCAGATGATCCTCAAGCAGCCGTTCGAGATCACCGACCGCGAAGGCCAGTTCGACGTGATGGCCACCGTCAAGGGCGGCGGCCTGTCGGGTCAGGCGGGGGCCGTGAAGCATGGTGTCTCCAAGGCGCTGCAACTCTACGAGCCGGGCCTGCGCGCCTCGCTCAAGGCGGCCGGGTTCCTCACCCGCGACAGCCGCGTGGTGGAGCGCAAGAAGTACGGCAAGGCCAAGGCGCGCAAGAGCTTCCAGTTCTCCAAGCGCTGATCTTTCAGCCGTCGGAGCGACCCCGGGGCCCGCGCATGTCGCGGGCCTTCGGCGTTCCGGGGACCGCAGCGCAATTCCCTTGCCCCCGCCCCCGCCGCGCGCAATCGTGGCGGCGCAGGAGGGGGACGCCTTGGATCAGAACACCAGACGCGGGCTGACGCTGATCGCGCCGCCGTTCCTCTACGCGGTGCTGCTGATGGCCGGTCCGCTCCTGGCAATCCTGGTGTTCAGCTTCTGGACGCAGGACTACCTGACCGTCGACCGCACCCTCACCCTCGCCAACTACCGCGAGGCGTTCACCGACCCGATCTACCGCGCGATCATGCTGCGCAGCCTGTGGATCTCCGGCCTCGTCACCCTCATCACCGTCCTGCTCGCCTTTCCCGTCGCCTACTTCGTCAGCTTCCACGTCGAGCCGTCGAAGAAGTCGCTCTGGCTCTTCCTCATCACCATCCCGTTCTGGACCAGCTATCTGCTGCGGATCTTCCTCTGGAAGGTGATCCTCGGCTTCAACGGGGTGCTGAACTCGGTGCTGGCTTATGTGAACGTCCCCCTGCAAGCTATTGGAAACGCTACAGGCATCCTCTGGCTTCAGGAGGGGCTCTCCGCGCCGCTCTACTCTGCCTCCGCCGTCGTCCTGGTGCTGTCCCACGCCTTCGCGCCCTTCGCGATCCTGCCGATCTTCGTGGCGCTCGAGAAGATCGACCGCAGCTTCCTGGAGGCCGCCCGCGACCTCGGGGAGAACGCCGTCACCGCCTTCTTCCGCGTGACCCTCCCTCTCGCGGCACCCGGCGTCGTCGCGGCGCTCCTCATCGTCTTCATCCCCACCGTCGGCGACTACGTCACCCCGGCGCAGGTCGGCGGCCCCGGCGGGCTGATGATCGCCAACATGATCCAGACGCAGTTCCTCGGCCTCAACAACGCGCCGATGGGGGCGACGCTGGCGGTGATCGCGATGCTCATCGTCACCGTCATAGCACTCGTCACCGTCTGGTTCGCCCGCCGCCTGTCGGAGGTACGATAGATGCTGCGCGCCTACGTCATCGCCTTCCTGATCTTCCTCTACGCGCCCATCGCGCTGCTGCCGGTCTTCGCGTTCAACTCCGGCACCGTCATCGCCTTCCCGCTCGACGGCTTCACGCTCGACTGGTTCGCCGCCCTGCGCACGAACTCCGAACTGCACGCCGCTCTTCTCAACTCCCTGGTGGTGGCCACGACCACCGCCGTGATCTCCGTCCTCCTCGGGCTCGCCGCCGCCCGCGCGAACGTGCGCTACAGGTTTCCCGGCAAGGCGGCCGCGATGGGCCTCGTGATGATCCCGCTGGTCCTGCCGGAGATCATCGTGGCCACCTCGCTCCTCGTCGTCGCGATCCAGTTCTTCGGCTGGACGCTCTCTCTCGGGCTGGTCGTCGCGGCGCACGTCCTGATCTGCACGCCCTTCGCCATCGCCATCCTGAACGCCAGCTTCCAGTCCCTCGACCCCTCGCTGGAGGAGGCCGGCATCGACCTGGGCGAGACGCGCCTCTCCACCTTCCGCCTCGTGACCCTGCCGCTCATCATGCCCGGCATCGTCGCCGCGCTGCTGATCTGCTTCACGATCTCGCTGGACGAGTTCATCATCGCCTTCTTCCTCACCGGCAGCGACACCACCCTGCCCGTCTACATCTGGTCGCTGCTGCGCTTCCCCAGGCAGCTTCCCGTCATCATGGCCCTCGGCACGATCCTGGTGGTGGTCTCGATCGCGATCCTGACGCTGGCCGAATGGAACCGCCGCCGCGGCATCGCACGCGCGGGCGGCAAGGATAGCGGAGGGTTCCTGTGAGCCTCATCGAATTGCGCGGCATCCAGAAGTACTACGGCACCTATCACGCCCTGCGCGGCATCGACCTCGACATCGCGGAGGGCGAGTTCTTCTCGCTGCTGGGGCCCTCGGGCTGCGGCAAGACCACCCTGCTGCGCGTCATCGCCGGGTTCGAGGACGTGTCGGAGGGGACGGTCGTGATTTCGGGTACCGACATGACGGACGTCTCGCCCAACAAGCGGCCGACGAACATGGTGTTCCAGTCCTACGCCATCTTCCCCCACCTGACCGTCGCGCAGAACGTGGCCTTCGGGCTGCGCAAGGCCGAAGGCACCGCGTCCGAGAAGACCGGGCGCGTCGATGAGGCGCTGAAGATGGTCGGCCTCGACGGTTACGGCGCGCGGGCCGCGACCGCGCTCTCGGGCGGGCAGCGGCAGCGGGTGGCGCTGGCCCGTGCGCTGGTGCTGCGGCCGAAGGTTCTGCTGCTGGACGAACCGCTCAGCGCGCTCGACAAGAAGATGCGAGAGCAGATGCAGGTGGAGCTGATCCGGCTGCAGCGACAGGTCGGCATCACTTTCATCCTCGTCACCCACGATCAGGAGGAGGCGCTGGTCATGTCCGACCGGATCGCCGTGATGTTCGAGGGCGAGGTCGCGCAGATCGCGGAGGCGGAAGATCTCTATCGCCGCCCCGTCTCCCGCCGGGTGGCCGAATTCATCGGCGTGATGAACTTCCTGCCGGCCACCGTGTCCGACGACGTGGCGGAGGTGCGGGGCCTCGGCAAGATCGTCCTCGCCGACCTGCAGTCCGTCGCCACCACCGACGGCGACCCCGTCGCGGGCTTCCGCCCCGAGACGGCGACGCTGCTCTTTCCCGGACAGGGTGCCGAGGGGCGCATCGCGGAAGGCAGGATCGTGGAGGTCGTCTACTATGGCGACATGACCTACTACGACGTGCTGCTGGAGGGCTGCGACACGCCGGTCCGGATCTCGATGCGAAACGTCTTCGGCCGCCCCGTGCTCGACATCGGGGCAGCGGCGCGGCTGGCCTGGTCGCCGGGGGCCGTGACGCTGTTCCGTTAAGGCTTGTCCCCGGAATCCACAGGGGACAGGTTGCGGGCAGTCCAGTTCCGGAGATCCGTATGCGCCCCACCCTCCTTCTCCTCGCCCTCCTTGCCGCTTTGACCCTGTGCCCGCCGATGGCGGTCGCGCAGACGCTCTACGTCTCTCCCACGGACGTCGGCTACCTCAACATGCGCAACGGTCCCGGCACCCGCTACGACGTCGAACGCCGCCTGTCGCCGGGGGACCGGGTCGAGGTGCAGCAGACGCAGGGGGTCTGGTACGAGGTGCGGCTGCCGTCCGGAGCGACGGGCTGGGTGTCGGGCGACTATCTGGAACGCGGGGAGCCTGCGACGGCGCTGCTCTTCGTGGCGACCGGAAGCTCCGGCTACCTGAACCTGCGCGCCGGACCGGGCACCGATCGCACCGTCCTGCGCCGGATGTACGCCGGGGACCGGTTGCAGGCGCTGGAACGGCAGGGCCGCTGGGTCCGCGTGCGCCACGTCTCCGGAGCCGAAGGCTGGGCCTTCGACGCCTATCTTACGCCTTAGAGCGTGACGATCCGCACCGTCTGCCCCTCGCAGGCCAGCGCGATCTTGCCCGCGCAGAGCCTCAGCGCATCGGCCCCGAAGACCTCCCGCCGCCAGCCCCCTGCCCAGACACCGTCGCGCTCGCCCGAGGCGATGTCGTCCAGATCGGATGCGGTGGCGATCAGCTTGGAGGCGACGCCCGCCGCCTCGGCCTTGGCCTTCAGCAGCACGCGCAGCAGGTCGGCCAACGCGCCGTTCACCTGATCCCGGTTCTTCTGGTGCGGCACCCGCGGCAGGTCATCGCGGTCCACCGCCTGCCCTGCGGCGACCGCGGCCAGGATTCCGTCCGCGATCGGACCTTTCCGCGCGTCGCGCAGCAGCAGTCGACCCTTGCCGAGATCGTCGGCGGTCTTCGGCTTCAGCGATGCCAGCTCCATCAGCGCGTCATCCTTGTAGACCCGGGATCGGGGCACGTTGCTCGTCTGCGCGTAATCCTCCCGGAAGGCGGCAAGTTCCCTCGCGATGGCGACGGTGCGGGGGGACGGATTGCGCATCTTGAGACGGTGATAGGCGTCCTGCGGGCTCGACGCGGTAGGTGCCGGGATCACGCAGGACGGCCATCTCCTCCTCCACCCAGGACGTGCGGCCCGTCTTCTCCAGCTCAGCCGCCAGATGCTCGTAGATCACCCGCAGATGCGTGACGTCGGCAAGGGCATAGGTCGCCTGCGCGGTGGACAGAGGACGGCGCGACCAGTCGGTGAATCGCGATGACTTGTCGATCTGCGCCTGGGCGACCTTGCGGGCCAGCGTCTCGTAGCCGACCTGTTCGCCGAAACCGCAGACCATGGCCGCGACCTGCGTATCGAACAGCGGCGACGGGATCGTGTCGCCCTCGATAGCGAAGATCTCCAGATCCTGCCGCGCGGCGTGGAACACCTTCACGCAGCCCGGCGCGCGGAACAGGTCGTAGAGCGGTGCGAGGTCGAGCCCGTCGGCGAGCGGATCGACGAGGACGGCATCGTCCGCTCCGTCGCCGGGAAAGGCCAGCTGGATCAGGCAGAGCTTGGAGTAGTAGGTCCGCTCCCGCAGGAACTCGGTATCGACCGTGACGTAGGGTGCGCGCGCGGCCCGGTCACAGAAGGCCGCGAGGTCTTCGGTGGTGGTCAGCGTCGTGATTGTATCGGCAGAGATGGCTGTGATCCTCGCTGTGCAGTCGGGCTCGTCTAGTCGATCCGAGCGGGCTGCGAAAGCGGCATCGGAGCCCGGTCTCCGGCGGCAAAGCGGCGCAGGACGGCGGGGTAGAGACGGTGCTCCTGCACCAGCACGCGTGCCGCCAGGGTCTCCGGCGTATCGCCCGGCAGGATGGGCACCCGCGCCTGCCCCAACACCGGCCCACCGTCCAGCTCCGCCGTCACCTCATGGACCGAACAGCCGGCCTCGGTGTCCCCGGCGGCGATGGCGCGGGCGTGGGTGTCGAGCCCGGGATGGAGCGGGAGGAGGGAGGGGTGGATATTGAGGATCCGCCCCTTCCAGCGGTCGACGAAGGCGGGCGACAGGACGCGCATGAAACCAGCCAGCGCCACGATATCCGCGCGGGCCTCCTCCAGCTCCTCCCGCAACGCCGCCTCGAACCCTGCCCGGTCGGCGTGCCCCCGGCGATCCACCGTCGCCGTATCGACGCCCAGAGCCTCCGCCCGCGCCAGCCCCGGGGCCCCGGGGACGTCCGACACAACGCGACAGGCCCGCGCGGGGTGGTCGCCGGTCATGCTGCGGACCAGCGCCTCCATGTTCGACCCGCCCCCCGAGATCAGGATCGCGACCCGCTTCACCAGCCGGGCGTGCCGGCAAAGCGGACACCCGCGCCGGGCGTCACCGTGCCGATGCGGCAGACCTGCTCGCCTTCCGCCTCCAGCAGATCGGCGAGGTCCCCCGCGCGGTCGGGTGCGCAGACGAGGACCATGCCGATGCCGCAGTTGAACGTCTTCAGCATCTCCGCCTCGGCCACGTCCCCGGCGCGCGCGAGCCATCCGAAGACCGGCGGCGGCGTCCAGGCCGTGAGGTCGATGTCGCAGCCCAGCCCGTCGGGCAGCACGCGGGGGACGTTCTCCGTCAGACCGCCGCCGGTGACATGGGCGAGCGCGTGCACGCCCCCCGCACGGATCGCCGCCAGGGCGGGACGGACGTAGAGGCGTGTCGGCGCCAGCAGCGCCGCGCCCAGCGGCCCGTCGGCGAAGGGAGCGGGATCCCGCCAGTCCAGACCCGCGCGTTCGGCAACGCGGCGCACCAGAGAGAAGCCGTTGGAATGCACCCCGTCGGAAGCGAGCCCGAGCAGCACGTCGCCCTCCGCCACGTCCCGGGGCAGGTCCGCGCCACGCTCCATCGCGCCGACGGCGAAGCCCGCGAGGTCGAAATCTCCGGCGCGATACATCCCCGGCATCTCCGCCGTCTCCCCTCCGATCAGGGCGCACCGGCAGGCCGCGCAGCCCGCGGCGATACCCTCGATCACCTGCGCCGCGGCCTCCGGGTCGAGCTTGCCGGTGGCGAAGTAATCCAGAAAGAACAGAGGCTCCGCCCCCTGGCAGACGAGGTCGTTGACGCACATCGCCACGAGATCGACCCCGACCGTTCCAAGCTGACCCGTGTCGATGGCGAGCCGCAGCTTGGTCCCGACCCCGTCGGTCGCGGCGACGAGGATCGGGTCGTCGTAGCCGGCGGCCTTCGGGTCGAACATCGCGCCGAACCCGCCCAGACCCGCCATCGTGCCGGGCCGCTCCGTGGCCTGCGCCGCCGGCTTGATCCGATCGATCAGCGCATTGCCCGCGTCGATGTCCACGCCAGCGTCGCCGTAGGTCAGGCCGTCCCCGTCGCTCATGTCCTGCTCCTCGTCGCGGTCCCGGGCGGCCTACCAGTCCCGCCCCGCGGCATCAACGACGGCGGACGATGCCCTTCGCTCCGGCAGAAGAGAGCAGTGCGCCCCGGGGAGGATAGCCAAGTCGACCCTCCGAAGGACAGTCGAGCAGATGCGGCATCAGGGATATTATCGTGGGCATGGCACGGCACTGACGAGAACACCGTAAGCGCTGCGATTCTACCGGCCGCCGCCGGGACCTGCATGCCGGAGGGCGCTCGTGTGAAGGCGTCTGCGGGGTCGGTCGCGACCCGCGAATACGACCGCACAACCGCACATCGCCCCGAATGGACGCTTCGTGCGGTGGGATCGGTCGACTCTGCCCCGTCCCGCCGACCTTGACCGCCCCGCGCCGTCTGCTACGCCGTCCCCCAGGGGGCCTGTAGCTCAATTGGTTAGAGCAGAGCGCTCATAACGCTTTGGTTGCGGGTTCAAGTCCTGCCGGGCCTACCATCTCCCCTCCGCCTCCGCCTCCCTTTGCGGCAGGACGATCTCCGCCTTGAGCCCGCCCAAGTCAGACGTCCCGAGGCGCAGCGTTCCACCGTGGGATCGCGCGACGTCCCGCGCGATGCTGAGGCCGAGACCGACGTTGCCGGCAGTGTTCGTGCGTGCGCCTTCGAGGCGGGCGAAGGGTTTCATCGCCTCCTCGCGCCGTGCGCCGGGAATCCCCGGCCCGTCGTCTTCCACCGCGATCACCGTGGCGAGCCCTGCCCCGCCCTGCATCGACACTCGGACAGTCGCTCCGTAGCGCAGGGCGTTCTTGACCAGATTGGAAACCGCACGCTGAATGCCGTCCGGCTGGACATCGATCCTGAGTTCCGGGCCCGCAACCGCGATGCCTCGGCCGGGGGCCGCCATGTCCACCGCCGCCTGCAGCAACGGAAGCAGGTCCGCGCGCTGCCGCTGATCGACGGCGCTTTCCCGGGCGAAGTCCAGAAAGGTGTCGATAATGCGCTCCATCGCCGCGACGTCCTCCGCAAGCGCCGCCGCCTCGGGCGCATCCATCATCGACAGCTCCAGCTTCATCCGGGTCAGCGGCGTGCGCAGGTCGTGGCTGACGCCGGACAGCAGAAGCGTGCGCTGTTCGATGTGCCGCTCGATCCGGGCGCGCATCTCGAGGAAAGCCGTTCCGGCCTGCCGCACTTCGGTGGCGCCGGAGGGGCGGTACTCCGCCGGCTGGCCCCGCCCGAAGGCCTGCGCCGCCATCGCGAGCCGGCGGATCGGTCGGATCTGACCGCGCATGAAGAGGGCCGACACCGCCGTCATGACCAGCGCAGTCGCCACCATCAGGACGAGCAGCTGATGCGGATTGGCGGCCGAGACGTCGGTGCGCGCGAACCTCAGGCCCGTCCCGTCGGCGAAGGCCAGCAGAACCTCCTTGCGACGGGTGACGGTATCGATGGCGACGAGGTCGGGGAACCGCTTCTCCAGCTCCGCCTCCATCGACCGGGCCGACAGGTCCCAGAACCGCATGCGCGTCTCCGGCCGGCGGGGGCGCGAAGGCGATCTCCAGCGGTCCGGCCAGCGCGGGATCTTCCCGCACGAGCCTGATCTCGCGGCTCATGTTCGACGTCATCTGCACGGTCACGTCCTCGAAATGCCGTTGCAGGAACATCACCGCCACGGCAAGCTGCAGCGTCACGATCGGCAGGATCAGGATCAGCGCCGCCCGCGCATAGAAGCTGCGCGGAAGCCAGCGGCGCGACGCGACGCGCCGGACGGGGTCGGGGGAGAGCGACATGACCCATGGGTATCGCGATGCCGAGGAGGGGGAAAGCGGCCTTCGATGCCTGCTGGCCCCGAACCCCTCCCCGATGACGGCAGACGGTACGAACACCTATCTGATCGGGCACGACGATCTCGCGTTGATCGACCCGGGTCCACTCCACGCCGCACATCTGGACGCGATCGTCGCCGCCGTCGCCGGGCGACCCGTGCGCGCCATCCTCGTGACCCATGCCCACGTCGACCACTCCGAAGCCGCCCCGGCCCTCGCCGCGCGCCTCGGCCACCCGCCCGTTCTGGCCTTCGGTGCGTTCGACGCGGGGCGGTCCGAGACGATGGCGGAACTGGAGACTCCGGCAGGGGGCGAGGGCGTGGACCGCGCCTTTCGCCCCGACGCGATGCTCGCGGACGGCGACGCCGTCGCGGGAAGCGGATGGACCCTGCGCGCGCATCACACGCCGGGGCATATGGCCAACCATCTTTCCTTCGAATGGCCGCAAGCACGCGCCGTCTTCACCGGCGACACCGTGATGGGCTGGGCGAGTACGATGATCTCGCCGCCGGACGGGGACCTCGGTCAGTTCATGACCTCGCTGAAACGGCTGGAAGCCATCGACGCCGATGTGTTCCACCCCGGCCACGGGGGACCCGTCTGCGATCCCGCTGCACGGTGCCGTGTCCTGCGCGCGCACCGCCTCGCCCGCAACGCCGCGATCCATTCGGCGCTCCCGACCGCGCCGACGGTCCCGGCTCTGGTGGCAGCCATCTACGCGGATACGCCCGCCCCGCTGCATGCCGCCGCGGCGCGGAACGTCTTCGCGCATCTCATCCATCTCGCGGCGGCAGGACGGGTCCGTGCCAGCCCGGCCATCCACTCGGACGCGACCTGGAAACAAACCTGAAAAATGCCCGTCGCCCCCTTGCGTGCCCGGCTCCGCCTGTCTAACCCCACCCTCGGTATTCCGGCGTAGCTCAGCGGTAGAGCAGTTGACTGTTAATCAATTGGTCGTAGGTTCGATCCCTACCGCCGGAGCCAATTCTTCCAGCTGACGTCGGCGTTCGGTTCCCCCTCAGAGGCCGCGGGCCGGCTTTCAGTGCGGCGGAGGTGGGCTTTCAGCTTCGAGAAGGCCATTTCGATCGGGTTCAGATCGGGCCATTACGGGGGCAGGAAGAGGAACCAGGCACCCCGCGCTCGGAGGGCCTCGGCGGCGCGGGGGCTCTTGTGGGACGACAGGTTGTCGAGGATGACGACATCGCCCGGGCTGAGTTCTGGTGCGAGTTGGGTTTCGACGTAGACCTCGAACACAGCCTTGTTCATCGGGCCATTGAGCACCCAAGGGGCGATCAGCTTGTCGCATCTGAGCCCGGCGACGAACGTCTGCGTGCCCCAATGGCCGAACGGCGCGGTGGCGGTCAGACGATGGCCACGCCGGGCGCGTCCGCGCGGCCCCGTCATCTTCGTCGTCGTGGACGTCTCATCGATGAAGACCAGCCGGTGCGGATCGCGGCGCATCCACGGCTGCCGGAGCGTTCGCCAGACGTGGCGCTCGCGCCGCATCCGCGCGCGTCCAGCTTCCACTGCCAGCAGCGATTTTTTCCGATTTCGAAAACCGGCGGCAGTCAATCGCCGGTCCGAATGTCGGCGAACCTCTAAGCCGCGTCCGCCAGATACTGCTTCACCAGCGTCTCGATCTCCGGCAGCGGGTGGTTCGTCAATGTCTTCGCGATCTCCCCGATGACCTTGTCCGAGACCTCCTTGTGCATCGCATTCCGCAGCACGCCGAGGACCTGCGGGGAGGCGACCAGCACCAGTGTCTCGAAGCGACCGCGGTGCGCCATCTTGTAGAGTTTGTCCGCGAGATCCTCCGCGAAGCGCTCCTTCTGCAACTCGTGGAAATCCGTCTCCGCATATGCGTGCACACCGGACGCCGAACTCTCCTGAACCCGTCCGCGCCGGTTGGCCGACTGTTCGCGGTCGGGCGGATTCTCCTCCTCGTCCACGCGGACGATATCGAAGTTCGGATCCTCGCCATCGGTCGTGTTGACGGCGAAGAGAGCTTTCTCGCTGTCGGCGACCACGATCATCGTGCCGTTCCTGAGTTGCGTCATCGGTCGTCCTCCGATTTGACCTTCTCATCGGACTTCCGCACCCGGGTCACGCCCTTGACCCCCTGCTCGGAGGCGCGGGCAAGACTGTCGCGCGTGCCCACGTCGCGGGCGGTCTCGCCGCCGGAGCGGCCCTGCTGATCGGGCGTCTCCGGCATGTCCTCGATGAACGCGTCCGTCTCCCGCGTTCCGTCGCTCGATCTCTTCCTGTCCGCCATGACGTCCTCCACCGGTGGTTCGAGGTGTCAACGTCTCCGCGCATGGGGGGGTTCCGAAACGAAGGAGGGGAGCTCCATGGCTCCCCTCCCGCAAGTCCGAAAGTCCCCTCCGTCTCACATGCGAGAGGCGACGTTTTCCCAGTTCACCAGGTTCTTCAGGAAGTTGTCGAGGTAGGCCGGACGCTTGTTGCGGTAATCGATGTAGTAGGAATGCTCCCACACGTCACACCCGAGCAGCGCCGTCTGACCGAAGCAGAGAGGGTTCACGCCGTTCTCCGTCTTCGTTACCTTCAGCGATCCGTCCCCGTCCTTCACGAGCCAGGCCCAGCCCGATCCGAACTGCCCGGCACCGGCGGCGGCGAATGCCTCGTGGAACGTGTCGACGGACCCGAAGCTCTCCGTGAGCGCGGTCTCCACCTCGCCCGGCATCCGGGTATCGCCCGGACCCATCATCTCCCAGAACTGGTTGTGGTTCCACAGCTGGCTGATGTTGTTGAAGATACCCGACTGCGCCACCGCATCGGCCTGATAGGTGCCGGTGACGATCTCCTCCAGCGACTTGTCCTCCCATTCGGTTCCGGCGATCAGCTTGTTGCCGTTGTCGACGTAGGCCTTGTGGTGAAGGTCGTGGTGGTACTCCAGCGTCTCCTTCGACATGCCCTTGTCGGCAAGCGCGTCGTGGGCATACGGCAGGTCGGGAAGTTCGAAGGCCATGGTCGTCTCCTCTTGGATGGATCCTGACCGGACATGTCGCGCTGCGCGGGCTCCGGTCAACCCCCGGTCACGCGGTGCCGGTGTTCGCGTTCCGCAGAACGTCTTCCGCGTAGACGGCGACCGACCGGAAGCACATCAGGTACAGGCCCCCGGCGTGCCGCCACGTCGCAGCCGGCACCTGCGCCAGTCGCGACCGGCGCACCTCCGTCTCCGCCAGCTTCGCGAAATCCACGGGCATCAGCTTGGACAGCACGTCCTCCGCCCCTGCCCCCGCGATGTCGAACACCCGCCGCGCGTCGCTGACGACGGCGACCGAGACGAAATCCTCCCCCGATGCCTCCTCCAGACGCCGCGCCAGGTCCGGGGCATCGTCGAAGCCACAGAGGACAAGCACCTCATCCGGGGCCATCCAGAGCACGCCGATCCCGCCCGCCCGCGTCGACATGCGGATGTCCGGGGCGGAGCAGTCGAGGACCGCCCCGAGCACCTGTCCGAGCGCGCCCATCTCGCCGCGCAGGGCGACCATGCCCCAGGGGTCCAGCGCCCGGATCGTCGCCTCAGCCATTCGCCTTCTCCCCCTCGGGGTCGTAGAATACGGCGGAAACGATGCGTGCCTCGACGGTGCCCTGCCCGATCCGCGTGAAGGACAGGATGTCGCCCATCCGGTCCGGACCCCTCGCGACGAGCCCCATCGCGATGCCACGCCCCAACGTCGGGGAACGGTAGGTCGAGGTGACGCGGCCCTCGACGTTGCGCTGCCCGTTCTCGTTCGTGCCGTCGGCCACCGCATAGGCGCCATCCTCCAGCACGGATCCGTCGAGCGTTTCCAACCCGACGAGCTTCCAGCGGTCGGGCTTGAGGAACTCCGAGCGCTGCTGGCCCCGCTTGCCCAGGAAGTCGTCCTTCTTCTTCGATATCGCCCAGTCCAGCCCCAGGTCCTGCGGGACGACCGTCCCGTCCGTCTCGTCGCCGATCATGATGAAACCCTTCTCCGCGCGCATCACGTGCAACGCCTCCGTCCCGTAGGGCGTGACCTGGAACTCCGCTCCGGCCGCGATCAGCGCCTCCCAGAGGGCGAGCCCCTGCCCCGCCGGCACCGCGACCTCGAAGGACAGCTCCCCCGAAAAGCTGATGCGGAACACGCGGGCGTCGAACGCACCCAGCCGCCCCTCCGCCCAGCCCATGAACGGCAGCGCTTCCGCCGAAAGGTCCATCCCCCCGAGCTTTTCGAGAACATGGCGGGCGTTCGGGCCGACCACGGCGATCTGCGCGAACTGTTCCGTCAGGTTCAGGACATGTACCTTCATGTCCCACCATTCGCACTGGAGCCAATCCTCCATCCACGCATGGATGCGGTCCGCGCCGCCGGTCGTGGTATGGCAAAGCCATGTCCGCTCGTCGATGCGGGCGACGACGCCGTCGTCGATCAGGAACCCGTTCTCGTCGCACATCAACCCATAGCGGCAGCGGCCGGGCTTCAGGTTCGACATCATGTTCGTATACATCAGATCGAGGAACCGCCCCGCATCCGGCCCGCGCACGACGATCTTGCCGAGGGTCGATGCATCCAGCAGGCCGAGGCTTCGACGCGTGGCGCTCACCTCCCGCGTCACGGCGTCCGCATGGCTCTCTCCTGTCACCGGATAGCAGTAGGCCCTGCGCCACTGCCCGACCGGCTCGAAATACGCGCCCCGCGCCTCCGCCCAGCCGTGCATCGGGGTCTGCCGCAGCGGCTGGAAGATACCGCCCCGCGCTTCCCCGGCGAGCGCACCGATCGTGACGGGCGTGTAGGGCGGCCGGAACGTCGTCGTCCCGACCTGCGGAATGGTCGCGTCCAACCGTTCGGCGAGGACAGCCAGCCCGTTCACGTTGCTGAGTTTCCCCTGGTCCGTCGCCATGCCGAGCGTGGTGTAGCGCTTCGCGTGCTCGACGCTCTCGAACCCCTCCTGCGCCGCCAGCCGCACGTCCGAGACCTTCACGTCGTTCTGAAAATCGAGCCACATCTTCGCACGCAGGTCCGGCCCCGCCCCGTCCGGCATGATCCAGACCGGGAGGATCGCGCGTTCCGGAATGTCCTCGCACGCAGGCGGCTCCGAGCCGAACACCTCGGCCGCGTCCGACAGAACCTCCGCCGTGGTCAGTGCCCCCGAGGCGGCCCCCGCGGTCGTGACGAAGCCCTTGCCATCCGCGCCGGTCGGCGGCGCGTCCGGGTCGGGCCGGAACATCGCCCGCGCCTCGTCCCACCAGAGCTTGCCGCCGCAGTGCGACCACAGATGCACCGCCGGGGACCATCCGCCCGACATGGCGACCGCGTCGCAGCGGATCTCCTGCAACACCGCGCCCGAGCCGCCCTGGAGGCAGATCGACACGCCGGTGACGCGCTCGTTCCCGTGGACCTTCGCGATGCCACGGCCCGCGTGGACGTTGATGCCGAGGGCCCGCGCCTCGTCCACCAGCGCCCCGCCCGGAGTCGGCCGCGCGTCGACGATCGCGGCCACCCGCTGGCCCGCGCGCAGGAGGGCGATCGCGGTCCGGTAGGCATCGTCGTTGTTCGTGACGATCACCACCCGCTCGCCGACCGACACGCCATGGTTCACCAGATAGTCGCGCATCGCGGAGGCCAGGAGCGACCCCGGGCACGTCGTTGCCCGCGAAGGAGAGCGGTCGTTCGATCGCCCCCGTGGCTGCGACGATGCGCCCGGCCCGGATGCGATGCACGCGCTGCCGCGGCCCGGACTTGTCCGGCGTGAACCCGGTCAGATCCTCGGTGCACAGAACGTAGCCGTGGTCGTAGACGCCAGACCCTTCGCATCGGCGCAGGACGGTAACGTTCTCTGCGATATCAAGCGTCTGCGTCGCGTCCTTAACCCAGTCCGAGGCTGGCACCCCATCGATGTCCGCCCCGTCGACGCATGCGCGACCGCCCAGTTGCGCCTGCTGCTCCACCAGGATCACCCGCTCCCCGGCCCGCATCGCCGCCAGCGCGACGACCAGCCCCGCGATACCCCCGCCCACGACGAGCGTGTCGCAATGGCCGTAACGGAACTCGTAGCGGTCCGCGTCCGGCTCCGTGGGGGCGGCCCCCAGACCGGCCGCCTTCCGGATCACGGGCTCGAACACATGCTTCCAGAAGGGCCGCGGTGCCATGAACGTCTTGTAGTAGAATCCAGCCGGCAGAAACCTCGCGGCGAAGTCATTGATCCGTCCGACGTCGAACGCCAGCGAGGGCCAGGCGTTCTGACTGCGTGCAACGAGGCCGTCCCAGAGCGGCTGCACCGTGGCCCGTTGATTCGGCTCGAACCGCGCCGCCCTCGCCGATCTGCATCAGCGCGTTCGGCTCCTCGGGCCCGTATCCGACGACGGAACGGGGCCGGTGATACTTGAAGCTGCGCCCCATCGTCAGCTGCCCGTTCGCCAGCAGCGCGGAGGCCAGCGTATCGCCCTCGTAGCCGCGCATCGTCTTGCCGTCGAAGGTGAAGGAGACGGGGCGGCCCCTGTCGATGATCCGTCCGCCGGTCTTCAGGCGGCGGCTCATTCGGAGCGTCCTTCTGCGATGCGCGCGAGCAGGTCCGCCGGCGGTTCGGTCGTCTGCGCCGCGTAGGTTCCGTAGACCTGCAACGTCGCGGTATTGCGCGCCGCGAGGAACCACTTTCCACATCCGTAGGCATGTCGCCAGCGTTCGAAATGCACTCCCTTCGCGTTGTCGCGCAGGAAAAGATACCGCTCGAACTCGTCGTCTGTGGACGGGGGGCCGTAGCGCTTCACATGCGCCTCCCCGCCCGGCGCGAGCTCCGTCTCCTCCACCGCGAGGCCGCAGTTCGGGCAGGTCAGCAGTAGCATGACAGCCCCCGCTCGAGAGCCGGGCCGCACTGGCGGATGTCAGTTCGAGACGAGCCTGACCGGCGGGTCGATCCGCACAGGAGGTGCACCACCGCCGGCGATGTCGAACGCACCTGCGAAGAGCGCGAGCACCGCGATGCAGACGGCGATCGCCGTTCCGCCGAGAAGGACATCGACACCCTGCGGCAGGCGTCGGTCGGATCCGTCAGCCATGGCAGTGGCCTTCCGATGGGAGGATGGACTGACGTCACGACTACCGCATCGGCGACGATCCGCCTAGCCTCCGAACGCTCCCGCGGCGGAGACAATGCTCCGCATTCGATGCAAATGCCCGTCAATGCGCCACTCCCGCCGCCACGCTCTCGTCGATGAACCGCCCCTCGCGGAACCGCTCCAGCCCGAAGGCCGCCGTCAGGGGCGAATAGCCCTTCGCCATGAGTTCCGCCATGCCCCAGCCCGACCCCGGGATCGCCTTGAAGCCCCCCGTGCCCCACCCGCAGTTGACGAACATCCCCTCCACCGGCGTCCGCGACAGGATCGGGGAGCGGTCGCCGGTGACGTCCACGATCCCGCCCCACTGGCGCAGCATCTTGAGCCGGGAGATCATCGGGAAGGTCTCCACGAGCGCGCGCAGGGTCTCCTCTATGTGATGGAAACTGCCCCGCTGGGTGTAGTTGTTGTAGCCGTCGGTGCCCCCGCCGATCACCATCTCGCCCTTGTCGGACTGGCTCATGTAGCCGTGCACCGTGTTCGCCATCACGACCACGTCCATGCAGGGCTTGATCGGCTCCGATACCAGCGCCTGCAACGCGACCGATTCCAGCGGCAGCCGGAACCCGGCCATCTTCGCCAGCACGCCGGAATGCCCCGCGACGACGACGCCCAGCTTGTCGCAGCCGATGTCGCCCTGCGTGGTCTGAACGCCCGTCACCTTGCCCCCCGCCGTTGCGATCCCGGTCACTTCGCACTTCTGGAGGATGTCCATGCCCATGTCGGTGCAGGCCCGCGCATAGCCCCAGGCGACCGCGTCGTGCCGCGCCGTGCCGCCGCGCGCCTGATAGAGCCCGCCCAGCACCGGGTACCGCGGCCCGTCGATATTCATGATCGGGCAAAGCTGCTTGACGCGCGCTGGCGTCGATCCATTCGGTCGTGACGCCCTGAAGCGCATTCGCATGGGCCGTCCGCTTGTAGCCGCGCACCTCGTGGTGGGTCTGCGCCAGCATGATGACGCCGCGGGGCGAGAACATGACGTTGTAGTTCAGATCCTGCGACATCGTCTCGTAGAGCGAGCGCGCCTTCTCGTAGATCGCCGCCGACGGATCCTGCAGGTAGTTCGACCGGATGATCGTCGTGTTGCGCCCGGTGTTGCCGCCGCCCAGCCATCCCTTCTCCAGGATCGCGACGTTCGTGATCCCGAAGTTCCTGCCGAGGTAGTAGGCCGTCGCCAGCCCGTGCCCGCCGGCCCCGACGATGACGACATCGTAGCGCTTCTTCGGCGGGCGCTTCGCCCAGGTGCGGCCCCAGCCCTCGTGGTGCCGGAACGCTTCGCGCGCGATGGCGAAGGCGGAAAAGCGTCTCATCTGGTCCGGACTCCCGCAGCCGTGACGAACTCCTGCCGCCGGGTGTGCCGCGCCCGGGGCGGGCCCGGGTGCGCCGCGACGGCATTCCCTTCGATATATGCGACATCGCCGGAGCGCACTGCGATAATTCGCCCGGGGGTTGCGACCTTCGGAGGGGGTTCAGTCGCCGGTCCGACGCCGCTAGACGAGGCGCAGACACCATGCTTTCGGAGGCCATCATTCTGTTCTGGATCGTCGCCCTGCTGCTCCTCGCGCTCTGCGTCGTCTTCGTGGCCACCGCGCTGCGTGCCGGTGCCGACGACGCGCGCCCCGACGTGGCCGTCTATCGCGACCAGTTGGCGGAGCTCACGCGCGACCGGGAGCGCGGCACGCTGACGGAGGAGGAGGCGGAGGCGGCGCGCACCGAAGTCGCGCGCCGCCTGCTGACCGCCGACTCCGCCGGCGGTGCCGTGTCGCGGGGGCCGGGCAACCCGCTCCTCGGGTTGGCGCTCGTGGCGCTGCCGGTCATCGGCATCTCGCTCTGGACCTACCTGTCGATCGGCGCGCCCGGCTATCCGGACCTGCCGCTGCAGGCGCGAATCGCGCTGATCGAGGAAGGCCGCGCCGACCGCCCGGATCAGGCCACCGCCGAGGCCGGCGTGCCCGACGGCATCGACGCGTCCCGGCCGGACGTGACGGAGATGTCCGAGCAGCTCAAGCAGGTGCTGCTGACCCGCCCCGACGATCTGCGCGGCTGGCAGCTGGCGGTGCGGACACAATCGGGGCTGGGTGACGTGGAAGCGGCGTGGCGGTCGCAGAACCGCGTGCTGGCGATCCTCGGGGACGCGGCGACGGGGGCGGATTTCGCGACCCTCGCCGAGTTGATGATCGTGGCCGCCGGCGGCTACGTCAGCCCGCAGGCGGAGACGGCGCTGTCGGAGGCGGTGCGTCGCGACGAGGACAACGGCAGCGCGCGCTACTACGCGGGCCTGATGTATGCGCAAGGCGGACGCCCGGACCGGGCCTTCTCGATCTGGCGGTCCCTTCTGACCGAGAGCGGCCCGGACGATCCCTGGATCGCCCCCATCCATGCACAGATCGAACGCATATCCATTCTCGCCGGGGATCCGACCACGCTCGAAGAGTTGCCCCGCCCCCGCGGCCCGTCGGAAGCGGACGTGGCCCTGAGCGAGGACATGACGCCCCAGGAGCGGATCGCGATGATCGGCGGGATGGTGCAGGGCCTGTCCGAACGGCTCGCCACCGAAGGCGGAACGGCCGGCGACTGGGCGCGGCTCATCACCTCCTACGGCGTCCTCGGGCGGCAGCGACGCGGCGGATGCCGTCTATCAGGAAGCGAAGACGGTCTTCGCCGCCGACCCCTCCGCCCTCGACGCGCTGGCGCGCGCCGCCGACCAGGCCGGGATCACGCCGTGATCTGCGAGACCGCGGAAGCCTTCGCCGCCGCCCTGCCGCGCGTCGGCGCGCTGGCCGGGCTCGACCTCGGCACCAAGACCTGCGGCGTCGCGGTCAGCGACACCCTGCGCAGCGTCTCCACCCCCCTCGTCACGATCCGCCGCACGAAGTTCACCGCCGATGCCGTCGCGCTGGAGGCGATCCTCGACGCCCGCGCCATCGTCGGCATCGTCCTCGGCCTGCCGCTGAACATGGACGGCAGCGAGGGGCCCCGCGCGCAGGCCACCCGCGCCTTCGCCCGCAACCTGTCCCGCCGGATCGACACGCCCATCGCCTACTGGGACGAGCGGCTGTCCACCGTCGCCGCCGAACGTGCGCTGCTGGAGGCGGACACGTCGCGCAAACGTCGCGCGGAAGTGATCGACCATGTGGCGGCCGGATACATCCTGCAAGGCGCCCTCGACCGTCTGCGCCATCTGTCGGCAGTCCCGTGAGCGAGCCCCCGGTCTGGCGACGCGACGAGATCGAGAGCCCCTGCGTGAAGCTCTGCGTCGTGCATCCGCAGACGCGGCTCTGCTCCGGCTGTCACCGGTCGATCGAGGAGATCACCGCCTGGTCGCGCCTCTCCCCGGAGGCCCGTCGCGCGATCATGGATGCGTTGCCCGCCCGTGCCGCCGCGCCGTCCCTGCGACGGGGCGGTCGCGCGGGTCGTCTGCAGCGCTGACGCCTAGAGAAATATCTTGCGCAGCATGTTGAGCGCGACGAGGAACAGGAATCCGGCGAACACGCGTTTCAGCGGCTTCGGGTCCATCGCATGGGCCAGCTTCGCCCCCAGTGGCGCGGTCAGTGTCGTCATCGCGATCACGATGACGAAAGCCGGGACGTTCACCAGCCCGACCGTGTAGGGCGGCAGATCCGCCTCCGCCGGCAGCAGCACGAACAGCGCCACCGCCGGCACCGCGATCAACATCCCGAAGCCCGCCGCCGTCGCCACCGCGCGGTGGATCGCCACGCCGTGCAGCGTCATCAGCGGCACCCCGAAACTGCCCCCGCCGATGCCCATCAGCACCGAGGCGAAGCCCACGCCGGGCGAATAGAGGTAGGGTCTCCAGCCCGTCGGCATCGCGTCGGCGATCCGCCAGTGCGGGCGGGAGAACGCCATGTAGCACGCCACCAGCAGCGCCAGCCCCGCGAAGATCGCCGTCAGCGTGGTGGAGCGCAGCTGCGTCGCCACCAGCGATCCGACGAGCGCGCCGGCGACGATGCCCGGCCCCCAGCCCCGCAGGATGCCCAGCTCCACCGCGCCCTTCGCATGATGCGCCCGCACCGACCGCCAGCTCGTCACGACGATGGTGGCGAGCGAGGTGGCGACGCAGAGCTGCATCAGGCTGTCGTTGCGATACCCGAGCCCCTCGAAGACGTAATAGAACGCCGGCACCAGCACGATGCCGCCGCCGACGCCGAGCAGCCCTGCCAGAACGCCGGCGAAGGCCCCGATGACGAGGAGGAAGGCGACCAGAGGGAGAAGCGTGGCGACGTCGGGCATTCAGAGACCTCGGGACTGACGGACGCTTCGCCTTACCCCCGGAGCGCCGGCTGGAACAGACCGATCAGGCCGCCACGGCGACATGCTCCAGCGCGTCGTGCAGCACCTCGATCCCCGAGCCGGGCCGCGCCGCGCCCTCCGACAGTGCCCGCCGCCAGCCTCGCGCGCCCGGCAAGCCGCCGAAGAGCCCCAGCATGTGCCGCGTCACCTGCCCCGGACGGCCGCCACCCGCGAGATGCGCCTCGATGTGCGGAATCATGGCGAGGGCGGCGGCGACGCGGTCGGGCTGCGGATCGGACCGCCCGAAGATCGCGCTGTCCGCCCGCAGCAGGATCCCCGCGGGGTCGTGGTAGGCCGCGCGCCCGATCATCGCGCCGTCGACGTGCTCCAGGTGCTCGCGGACCGCATCCAGCGAGGCGATCCCCCCGTTGACCGATACGTGCAACGCCGGGAACCGCGCCTTCATCCGGTGCACGAGGCCATGGTTCGAGCGGCGGCACCTCCCGGTTCTCCTTCGGCGACAACCCCTTCAGCCAGGCCATGCGCGCGTGCACGGTCACACGGCCCACCCCCGCGTCCGGCATCCGCTCCAGCAGGTCCGGCAGCACCGCCTCCGGATCCTGCGCATCGACGCCGATCCGGCATTTCAGCGTCACCGGGACGCCGCCCGCGGCATCGACCATCGCCCGCAGGCAGGCCGCGACGAGCGACGGCCGTTCCATCAGCACGGCCCCGAACGCCCCCGACCGGACCCGGTCGGACGGGCAGCCGACGTTCAGATTCACCTCCGCGTAACCGCGGTCCACCCCGATCCGCGTCGCCTCCGCCAGTTCCGCCGGGTCGCTGCCGCCGAGCTGCAGCGCGACCGGGTGCTCGGCGGCGTCGAAATCGATGAGATGCGTGGCACCTCCGCGGACAAGCGCGGCGGCGGTGACCATCTCCGTGTAGAGCAGGACCTCCCGCGACAGGACGCGGTGGAAGGCGCGGCAATGCCGGTCGGTCCAGTCCATCATGGGGGCCACGGAAAGGCGGGCGGCGCGGGCGAGCGGATCGGTCATCGCCGTCAGATAGGCCCGGAGCCATCCGGTGTGAAGGCTCAGGTCTCCTTGCGGTCGTCCACCACGTCCATGCCCGCCAACCCCGACTTGCCAAGGTCCACCGCGGCGAAGGGGCCTCCGTGACACATGTGCCCCGGGTCCTGCGGATCGAGCGGGCCGACCGCCGCGAGCACCTCTTCCGCAAAACGCTCGGCGTTGTCCACGGGGCGGTAGCCGAGGAAGCTGGCCGCCGAATTGTCCACCGGCACCCGGTCGTTGTCGGACACGCCGTAGACGATGGAGAACCCCGTCACCGGGGTGTCGATGGCGCGTCGCACGAGCTGGATGAGATCGTCGTAGGAGAGCCACGACCCGAGCGCCCGCGGGTTGTTGACCTGCGCGCAGGACAGGATGCGCAGGTGGACGCTCTCCAGCCCGCGCTTCTCCCAGTACATCCGGCCGAGATCCTCCGCGAAGCACTTCGCCAGCCCGTAGAACGTGTCGGGCCGGTGCGGCACGTCGGTGCCGATGAACGTCGGTCTTCGGATACATGCCGACCGCATGGATCGAACTCGCGTAGACCACGCGGCGGACGCCGTGCCGATGCGCCGCCTCCCAGACGTTGTACGCTCCGACGAAGTTGGGCCCGAGCAACTGCTCGAACGGCCCCTCGTCGACGAAGGCCCCGAAGTGGACGACCATGTCGGCCCCCTCGATCGCGGCCATCATCTCGTCCATCTCGGCCAGGTCGGCCTTCACGTAGCGCTCGCCGTCGTAGAGCGTGCCGATGTCATCGACGATGTCGGTGGAGACGAGCGCCTCGCACATCCCGGCAAGCGGCTCGCGCAGGTAGGATCCCAGCCGGCCCGCGGCCCCCGTGAGCACCAGTTTGCGCATCGACATCCTCCCCGTCCGTTTCCGTGGATCTAGCAAACGGCCTCCTGCATGACCAGCGCGGGCGGCCGCTCCGTGGGGCCACCCCCCTAACAATCGCCGGGGCGATCCTGTCTAAGGGTCGCAGTTCACCCCATTCCCATCATCCTGTTCCAAGGACACGCCCATGACCGACCGGCCCGGCACCTTCTCCCGCCGCAACCTCCTGCTCGGCGCGGCCGGCCTCGCGGTCGTCGCCGCGTCCGGCGGCTACGCCATCGCGCAGCGCGGTACTTCCTCCGCGGTGGCGATGTCGCCCCCGGACGTGCTGGCCGCCGCGCAGTCGGGCGACGTCCTGTTCGTCGACATACGGCGACCCGAGGAATGGGCCGAGACCGGCGTGCCCGAGGGGGCCCATGCGCTCGACATGCGGCGCGACGACTTCATCCCGGCCCTCGCCGCACTGACGGATGGGGCCCGCGACCGACCGGTGGCGCTGATCTGCGCCGGTGGCCGCCGGTCCGGGATCATGGCCGCGGAGTTGGAGAAGGCGGGTTTCACGAACCTCATCGACGTGCCCGAGGGCATGATGGGCTCCTCCGCCGGGCCCGGCTGGCTGGAGCGCGGCCTGCCGGTGAGCCGCCCCTGATGCGGGCCGGGGCGCTCCTCTTCGCTGCCGCCGCCATCGCGCCCGCCGCGGCCGGGGCCTGCACGCGGGACGAGGCCGCCTGCACGGTCCCGCTCGGGGATTACCGCGTCGCGCTGCCGGCGGGCGACGGCCCGCATCCGGCGGTGATCTTCCTGCACGGTGCCGGCGGCACGGGGCGCGGCGTGTTCAGGTTGACGGGAATGGTCGACGCGCTCACCGATCGCGGCTACGCCGTGATCGCGCCCGACGGGCTCCCCTGGGGCCCCGACCGGCGGGGCGGGATCTGGTCGTTCCGCGAAAACCAGCCCCGGGAAAACCAACGCGACGAGGCGGCGTTCTTCGCACAGGTGATCGCGGATGCCGCCGACGCGCACGGTGTCGATCCGGACCGCGTGGTGATGACCGGCTTCTCCGCCGGGGCCTTCATGGTCACGACGCTGGCCTGCGATACCCCGGACGCCTACGCCGCCTTCGCGCCCGTCTCCGGCGGGTTCTGGCGGCCCCATCCCGCGACCTGCGCCGGACCGGTCCGCCTGTTCCAGACCCACGGCTGGAGCGACCGCACGGTGCCGCTCGAAGGTCGTCCCCTCGCCGGCGGTCGATACCTGCAGGGCGACATCTTCGAAGGGCTGGCGCTGTTCCGGGCGGCGAACGGGTGCGTGCGGCCCGATCCGACCGCTTACTCCGTCACCGGCGAATTCCTGCGGCGGCGTTGGGACTGCGCGCCGGGTTCCGCACTGGAGATGGCGCTGTTTCCGGGCGGGCACGGCATCCCGGCCGGCTGGGCGGAGATGATGCTCGACTGGTTCGAGGCGCTGCCGACCGAATGATCACTCGGCCGGCGTGACGTCCAGGCGCTGACGCAGGGCCGCCCGCCAGGCGGTCGCGCGTATGGCGACGAGCGGCGCGTGGACCTCCTGCGGGGTGGCCATCGTGCCGCCCATCGCCATGCCGGACAGGCGCGACAGCGGGACCGCGAGGATGAGGCTGCCCATGATCGGGATCAGCCAGAGCGAGACGTAGCCCGCCGCCATGCCCGCGAAGAGGAGCGCCCCGAGGATCGTCTCGACCGCGTGGAACCGCAGCAGCACGCCCCATGATCGCGCCGCCCCGTCGCGGGATTGCGGGGCCCAGTCGAGCCCCCGTCCGCCCAGTGCGGAGAGGACGGCCATCGTCTGCTGCACCATCAGGATGGGGGCGTAGGCGATCGAGATCACCACTTCGAGCGCGAGGGAGCCGGCGAAACGCCCCGCGCCGCCGACGCGCGACAGCGGCGTGCCCGAGGCGATCAGGGCGGAGGCCCCGACCAGCTTGGGCAGCAACAGGAGCGCGTATGTCGTGACCATCAGCCAGACGTGGTTGACCTGCGACATCTCCGGCCAGTTCGGGACGGTCGGGTTCTCGGGCGAGAAGTAGTTGATGATCGAGCGGTCCTCGGACACGCCGATCAGCGCCCAGAGGGTCAGCAAAAGGAACCACAGCGGCGACAGCAGGTATCCCATCGCGCCGTGGAACATGTGGAACCGGGAGAGCGAATGCAGCCCCCGCGTGCCCAGCAGCCCCAGATGCTGCAGGTTGCCACGGCACCAGCGCCGGTCGCGCACGACGTGGTCGATCAGCGTCGGCGGCGTCTCCTCGTAGCTGCCCCGCAGGCGCGGCAGGAAGCGGACCGACCAGCCGGCGCGGCGCAGCAGGCTCGCCTCCACGAAGTCGTGCGACAGGATCAGGTTGTCTCCGCCCCGGAATCCGCGGACGTGCGGCAGGCCCGCGCTGGCCGCGAAGGCGCGGAGCCGGATGATCGCGTTGTGTCCCCAGTAGTTCCCCTCCCCCCCGGTCCAGCGCGCGAGGCCTTCGGCAAGGGCCACGCCGTAGATCGCGTTGGCGAACTGCTGGCTGCGCGCGAAGAGGCTGCGCGCGCCGATGAGCTGCGGGAAGGACTGGATCAGACCGGCGTTCGGATCGCGCCCCATGGTATCTGCCAGCGCCCGGATCGCCTGCGCGGACATCAGGCTGTCGGCGTCCAGCACCAGCATCGCGTCATGCGCCCCGCCCCACTGCTCGACCCACTGCGCGAGGTTGCCGACCTTCTTGTCGGTGTTGCGTTCGCGGCGGCGATACCAGATCGCCACGTCCGGCAGACCGGCGCGGACGGCGGCGAAGGCCGCCTCCTCCTGAGCGGCGCGGCCGGGGCTGCGCGTGTCCGACAGGACGTAGACCGACCATCGGTGCGCGCCCGGTGCCGCGTGCAGCCGTTCCAGCATCGCGGCCGCGTTGCCGAACACGTCCCAGGGGGCCTCCTCGTGGACGGGCACCAGAAGCGCCACGTCGAGCGGGGTGATCGCGGCCGCATCCGCCGGCGGGCGGCGGAACAGCGCGCCCGAACCGGCCAGCACGGTCACGAAGGTCAGCGCGATCCAGAAGAACCCCGCCCCGATCAGCACGGCCAGCAGACCCTCGGCCCAGGTCGTCCCGTCGGCCGCGAAGAACGACAGGAACCCCCAGAGCAGCGCCCCTGTCCCGATGGCCGCGGGAACGAATGTCCCCACCCGCCAGAGGATCGCGTCGAGGTCGCGCGCGAGCACCGGAGCCGCATCGTCCCGGAACCTGCGGGACAGATCCTGCCGGGGATGCGCGATCGGTGCGGAAGCTGGCATGGTCGCCGGTGCGACCTGCGGCACGGGCGTCATGCAGGCGTCCAGCGATAGAGCCAGACTTCGGTCACGGCCGCGCCGTCGACGAAGATCTGCGCGCGCAACTCCGCGACGTCCACCTCCTCGGGCGAGAACTCGAAGGCCAGGCGCACGCCCCCCGTCTCGGGGTTGCGCTGCAGGACGCCATCGGAGGTCTCGACCTGCGCGCCGACGTGGAGCGTGGCATCGCCGAGCCCCCTGCCCTCCGCCTCGAGCGCGGCCAGCGCCGGGTGGTCCGCGAAGTCTATGACCGCCACCCAGGCGTCCCGGTCGAAGTTCAGACCCATGTGCGTATCGAGGACGCGGGCGACGTCGGCGCGGCGCGGAGGAGGCGCGGACCCGGTCTCGTCGGACCAGAGCATCCGGTAGGAGAAGTCATGCGCCACGCCCGGTGCCAGCGGCTCGCGGGGCCGCCAGTAGGCGACGACGTTGTCGTAGATCTCCTCGTCCGACGGAATCTCCACCAGCCGCACGACGCCGGTGCCCCAGTCGCCATCGGGCTCGATCCAGAGGCTGGGGCGCTCGTGGTAGTGCGCTTCCAGGTCGGCGAAGTCGGAGAGCCGGCGCGCGCGCTGCATCAGGCCGAAGCCGCGCGGGCTCTGATCGACGAAGCTGCTGACCTGCAACTCCAAGGGGTTCGCCAGGGCCCGCCAAAGCATTTCCCCGGCCCCGTTCCAGACGAGCAGGCCGTCGCTGTCGTGGATTGCCGGACGGAAATCGCGGAAGCGGGGCCTGTTCGTCTGGTCGTAGAGGAACATCGAGGTGAGCGGTGCGATCCCGACGTGGTCGAGGGCGACGCGCGGGAAGAGAGTGCAGTCGACCGTCATCTCGCAGGCCGCACCGGGCGTGATGCGGAACCGGTAGGCCCCCGCGACCGACGGCCCGTCGAGCAGGGCGTGAACGGTGATGTCGGGGTCGCCCGGGGCCGGCTCCTGCACCCAGAAGCGGATGAAGTCGGGAAACTCCTCCCCCTCCGCGTCCCCGGTCCGCAACGCGATGCCGCGCGCCGACAGCCCGTAATGCTGCGCCGCGCCGATGGCCCGCAAGTAGCTCGCCCCCTGGAAGACGGCGAATTCGCGGTGGTTCTCCTCCCCCTCGAAAAGGTGGCGCAGGCGCAGGCCGGAATACCCCATCGTCTCGTCCACGGGCAGGTCTGGCGCGTCGTCGGTGCGGTCGAACAGGGCGTAGTCGAAGGCGAGCCGGTTGGCCTCACCCCCCTGCACCACGTCGATCTCGACCGCGCGGGGGAAGAACAGGCCGGGGTGGAACAGGTCCATCTCGAACGGCAGGCCGGTGTCGGCCCAGACGGCGCGGCGCGGATCGAACCAGATCTTGCGATACTCGTCGTAGGTCAGGTCCCGCCAGGGTGCGGGCACGTCGGCGCGCTGCACGAAGGGCTCCGCCGCCAGCGCCCGCGCCATCTCGCGTACGGTATCGGGGGTGAACGCCGTCCGCTCCAGGACCTTCGGCATGTCCGCGCGCAGGGGAACCGGCGCGATCAGCGCCAGCGTGGAGACCCCCGCGAGGAACGCCCGTCGTCTCATCGCCGCACCCTCCAGGGTTGTGACTTGAACCAGCCCACGCCGTAGGCGCAGCCCACGCAGAGACCGAACCCCGTGAGGTTCAGCAACGTCGACGTGAACCCCGTCGCGCCCAGCACGTCCAGCAGATAGCCGTTCACCCGGGCAAGTCCCATCGAGAAGATGAAGACGGCGAGACTTTGCTGACCGACCGTCATGATGATCGTGACGAACTCGTTCCAGACCCGAGCCGCCGACCCCCGCCCGCCCGCGATGAGACGCGCGCCATGCGTCCCCGCCGCCACCCATGCGAGGTAGGCGATGGCGAGGTGGTTGAGATAGCGCAGGATGCCGAAGTCCGACTTGTTGAACCAGCCGCGGCTCGCCTCGCGGAAGTCGAACGCCGGGTTGCAGCGTCCGAAGCCCGTCTCCACGCAGCCCGTCATCGCGGTGTAGGCACCGCGCACGGCGTCGCCTTCGAAGAACCGGAAGCCCACGTTCGAGACGAGGACGCAGGCGACGGCGAAGACGGCGCAGAGGACGACGAGCCATGTCCGCACCGGCGGGGCGGGGATCCAGCCGCGCATCAGGGCGAAGCCGGTGAAGAAGATCAGCTGCCAGCCGAAGGGGTTGAAGAACCACTGCCGGTCGGACCAGGGCTCCGCCGGCAGGCTCAGGTGCAGGTGCGCCAGCCCCAGCGGCTCGAGGATCACGCGCTGCGCCATCAGCCAGACGACGATCGACAGCGCGGCCATGGCGGGGAACGAGACCCGCCCGATGGCCATGAAGAGCGGCAGGAACGCCAGCACGCCCATGTACATCGGCAGGATGTCGAAATAGTTCGGCACGTAGGTCAGCGTCATCAGCCCGAGCATCTGCGGTGCCGGATCGGCGAAGAACTTCCACAGGTTCAGGCTGCCGATGTATTCCATGTCCGGGTGCCATCCGGTCGCATCGATCGCCGCCAGCATCGACGCGATGGCGAAGAACATCGCGATATGCGCCCAGTAGATCTGCCAGATGCGGTAGCCGACCCGCGCCGTGCCCATGCCCCAGCCCGCCGTGTCGAAGGAACGGCCGAAGGCGACGGCGGAGGCCATGCCGGAGCAGAACACGAAGATCTCCGTCGCGTCCGAAAAGGCCCAGCGCGCCGGAAAGAGCCAGGACGTCCAGGTATCGCCCGGCGTGTGCGCGACGAGGATGACGAGCATCGCCAGTCCGCGGAAGAAGTCGAGCCGCGGATCGCGGATGGCCTTCCCGGCGGTGGCCGTCGTCACGGGGGATGTGGCAGGACCGGCGGCACCGGCGACCGGGGGGGCGATGGACACCATGTGGGGCAAGTCTCTGGCGGAAGGTTGTGACTGAACGCGCGAACGCGCGGTTTCGGCGATGGACTATCGGCCGCAGTGCGCGGGCGAAGCCAGAACGCCGAAAAGCGAGGGGACGTGCTGACCCTTCGACTCGGGATCAGACTATTTCTTAACGTATCGGGGCCGCTTCGGCCATCGCAGGTGCCATCGAATGACGCAAGCGTGTCCCGTTGGGAAAGCAGCCCCGGGCTCAGTCTGCGGCGAAGGGGTCGTCGGCGGCAAGACGCGCGGTGTCGGCTCCGAACCGCGGCGGCGGGCGGCGGTAGCTCACGGGCGTCGCCGAGAGATGCAGCGGGTTGCCGATCAGGGGCAGGTGGAGCGGTCCCGTCTCGCCCGGCGCCGTCATGTCGAGCGCCAGCCCACGCGCCTCCGCCTGGTCCGAGGCGAAGACCTGCGGCAGCGTCTGGACCGGACCGACGGGCACCTTCACGCTCTCCAGTGCAGCGATCAGCGCGGCGGACGTCCACCCTCGCACCACCGGTTCCAGGGCCTCCGCCAGCGCCCCCCGGTGGACCACCCGGGCCGGGTTGGTGGCGAAGCGTGCATCGGCCGGCAGGGCCGCCAACCCGATGACGCCGCAGAACCGCCCGAACTGGCCGTCGTTTCCGACGGCGACGATGACGTGACCGTCGGCGGTCTCGTAGACACCGTAGGGCACGATGTTCGGATGCCCGTTGCCGCGCCGGACCGGGGCCTCCCCAGAGAGCCGCGTGTTGACGCCCTCGTTGATGAGCCAGGCGACCTGCGTGTCGACCAGCGCGACGTCCACCTGCTGCCCCTCGCCCGTCGCCTCAGCATGGCGCAGCGCCGCCAGGATGCCGACGGTCGCGTACATGCCGCACATCACGTCGGCGATGCCCACGCCCACCTTCACCGGGGTCCCGTCCGGATCGCCGGTGAGCGACATGATCCCGCCGTAGCCCTGCGCCATCAGGTCGTAGCCCGGCTTGGCCGCGTTCGGCCCCGTCTGCCCGTAGCCGGAGATGGAGCCATAGACGAGCCTGCGGTTCAGGCCCCGGATCGATGCGTAGTCCAACCCGTAGCGCGCCAGCCCGCCCGGCTTGAAGTTCTCGATCAGGATGTCCGCCATCGCCGCCAGCCGACGGATCTCCGCCTGCCCCTCCGGAGTGGCGATGTCGATGGCGACGGAGAGCTTGTTGCGGTTCGCGCTCAGGAAATATGCAGAAAGATCAGTTTGATGCGCGCCGTCCTTCACATAGGGCGGGCCCCATTGGCGCGTGTCGTCGCCCCCCGTGGCCGGGTTCTCGACCTTCAGCACCGTGGCGCCCAGATCGCCCAGCAGCTGCGTGCAGGTCGGTCCGGCGAGGATGCGGCTGAGGTCGAGGACGCGGACGCCGGCGAGCGGCCCCGCAGACGTTTCAGATCCGTCCGTCATGGCTCTCCCTTTCGATCTCGCTGGCGGTCAGCGGGAAGATCTTCGCCGCACGTCCCTCCGCCAGCGCCGCGCGCAACCCTGCCCGGTCCCGCCGAGAGACGCCATGGCCCCCGAACTTGGCACCGACGTTGCGCTTCTGCCGCCGACGCTGCTTCAGCTGGATGAGCGCGCGGCTGCGATCCACCAAGACGACGTAGACCGGCGGCAGCCCGAGCACCGCGGCGGAGGCCTGTTCCCCGGCGACCATCAGGAACCCCGCATCCCCCATGGACCCGGCGACGGGACGGTCCGGGGCCGCGCGCCTGGGCCCGGAGCCCGAGCGGCAGGGCGCATCCGATCGTGCGGAGCCCGGTCCACGGCAGCAGGCTGCGCGGCGTCGGACAGGGCATGCAGCAGACCTCGATCACCGCACCGGGGCCCCAGTCGTCCGCGGCGAAGGCTTCGCGCCGGGCGGCGCGCGTTTCGCCGCAGTCCCGGACCCGGGTCGGGGTCGTCGCGGAACGGACGATGTCCAGGGCGGCACCTATGGGGGCGACGACCACCAGCGTGGCTCCATTCATCCCGTGCGGCTTGGACGCGAGCGCGGCGTCGATGACGGTCTGCTGCGCAGGATGCCAGACGTCACGCCATCCGGGGCGTATCTCGATGGGGTCGTCGTCGGCGGGGACGATCAGGACGGCCTCGCGCAGCAGCGGCAGCAGACGGGTATCCGCCGGCGGCGACAGCCCCGCGCCGACGAGCGCCATCGGATGCGCCTCGTCCAGCAGGCCCTTCGCCGTGCAGGTCGTCACCAGCGGTACGCCGAACGCCCCGCGGAAGGCCCGGATGGAAGCTCCGGCCCCGTCCCTCACGGCGTCCAGCCCCGCGAATACGATCAGGCACCATACGGACCCGAGCCAGCCCGCCGCCGTCGCCAGCGCCTCTGGCCCGACGGACGACGGCGCGGGATCGCCCCGGACGACCACCGCCTCCGGCACCATGGCATCGGCCACGGAGATCGGCACGTCGACCTGAACCGGCCCCGCCCGCCCGCCGGCGGCCCCCTTGGCGATGCGCACCGCTTCGTCCGCCTGCACCGCGGCGGCCCCGGGCGACAGCGTAAAGGTCGCCGTTGGGATCCGCGTAAAGACCGCGCGCTGGTGGAGCACCTGATGCGTGCAGGTCTCCGCCTCCGCAGTGGCGACGACGTCGACGCCGTTCATCGCTCCCGGCCCCACCATCGCCACGAGGATCGCCGGCGCTTCGTCGACGTGATGCGCGGCTTCCGACATGAAACCGGTCGCGTGCTGGTGGCGGCAGAGGATGAACCCGATACCCACCGCGTTGATCGCCGTCTGCACCTCGCCCCCCGGCATCCCGAACGCGGGGCCGCACCCTGCGGCATGCAGACGGCGGGCGAGGCTGTCGGCAGCGCGCATGTCGGTCATGCTGTCCGGTAGCACATCGAGCGGGAGGGGGACATCGGGCTAGCGGACGGCCTGCGCGTGCACCGCCGCGAAGGCCGCGTCCAGTTCGGCGGCGATCGGTCCGAGGCCCGGGGCCTCCGCCATGTAGGGCGCGAAGACGGTCGAAGGCAGCGGATAGCTCAGGGTCGCCGTGCCGTCGGCATTCTGCGTGACGTAGATGCGCAGCGGAGCCTCGATCATCGCCGCCGTGCTCTCTCGCAGGGTCCGCACGGCGAACCCGTTGGCGAAGAGCCCGATGACGCGATTGCCCGGGATCTCGACGCCCCGGCGCGCCGCCGCTTCCGTCGGTCCGGCCATCGTGACCACCGCCAGGTCCCCGGCACCGGCCGCTGCCCGCGTATCCTCCACCAGCGTATCGAAACCCTTGTCCGTCGCGGTGACGACCCAGCCGTCGCGCGGACCCATGTCGGCGACGGTCTGCGCGGCGGCGGGCATCGCAAGCAGCAGGCAGAGGGCGAGAAGACGCAGCGGCATGGGTCGGACCTCGGGTCGGGTGACGTCATCCGATCACGCCGGCGCAGCGGACGCAACGGCCGCGCGATCACGTCCCCGTCGGTTTGCGTCTTGCGCCCCGGGGGTCGTTTGCATAGACCCGCCCGCGGACAGGTGGCCGAGTGGTCGAAGGCGCGCGCCTGGAAAGTGCGTAGGCGGGTGACCGTCTCGTGGGTTCGAATCCCATCCTGTCCGCCATTATCCCCATTGCGAACCAGTGACACCGCCCTGACGGGCACGGATTTTTCCGTGTTATCAAAGGGGTTTGCGGGAGCCGACCGAACCTCATAGACGCGCGGCATGGCCGAAGTTGGGCTCAGAATGGCCCTCAGTCTCAGTTTGGGCGAACCTTACCCGTTGCGGTTCGGCCCTCTTTTGTTTCGCTTTTTCAATGACCTGACTTCGAACCCCGCCAAAACCCAAATGCGCGTTCCGAACGATATCCATGCCAACGGAGATCGAACACGCAGTAGGCGCATTGCTTAGGATCGCCGCGAGAACCCGGGCGGCGTTTTGGGTGCTTATGGATGAGGAATGGGATCGAGCGCCAGTCTAGATGTTCAGTCCCGGCATTTGGTGGATCGGATTGAGGATGAATCGATCCGGCTCTGATGTCCAGATTTTGCAGATGTGTTCGTAGGGCGTGAGGCCGCCGAGGGTCTTGAGCCTGCGGGCGAAGTTATAGGCCGCCATGAAGTCGCCAAGGTGGGTGCGCAGCTGATCGTGGCTGTCGTAATGGTAACGTCTGACGTTCAGCCGTCGCCGATCCCCCGGATCGGCTTTAGGCCTCACCCTCCTTGATCGTGCGCCTCGTCCGCTCGACCTGGCCGTTGGTCCACGGGTGGTTGGGCTTGGTCAGCCGGTGCTCGATCCCGTTGGCGTCGCAGATCATGTCGAAGCGCATGGGTCGGGAGAGGATCGTGTTCCTGTTCCGCGGCTGCTCGGCGAACTGGATGCCGTTGTCCATTGCCCGGCAGGGTATTTCCGAAGGAAATATCCCGAGAGGGGGGTGAGGATCGTATGGACCAGATACGGCACGGCCTCGAGCATGTGCTGCAGGAACTCCCAAGCCGTCTTCCTGTCGGCCTTCTCGACGAGCTGGGTGACGGCAAACTTGCTGGTGCGGTCGATGCCCACGAAGAGGTAGAGCTTGCCTTCAGTAGTCTGTACCTCGGCGATGTCCCCTCTCGGCAGATTGCTTCGCAATCGCCTGTCCCGCTGCCCGGCAGGGTCATGCGAAGCATGATCCCGGGAGGGGGGCAGTGGATGTGGAAGAACCCGATCGGGTAGCGCTTGAACCGTTGTCGCTTCGGTTTGTCCCCCTCGACGTCCGGCAGGCGGGAAATGCCATGTCGCTGCAGGCACCGGTGCAGCGCCGACCGCGTCAGGTGCGGGATCGACGGCTGCAGGGCGTAGAGGCAATCGTCCAGCGGCAGCAGGGTATGGCGTCGAAAGGCAACGATCGCCGCTTCCCCGGCCTCGGTCAGAACCGTCGAGCGCGGCTCTGTCGGACCGGTCTTCATATCCTCGACCGTCGCGCGCTTGCGCCACTTCGCGACCGTCTTCGGGTTGATCCCAAGTTCCTCGCTCAGCTGCGAGAGCGAAGCTTGCCCCTCTCGGGATCATGCTTCGCATGACCCTGTCGGGCAGTGGATCGCTGTATTGCAGCTCTGACGGCGTGCGTGGTCGTGGCGCTCCCGTGACGAACCTGTCCCATAATGCTTCCTTCCATTCCATCGAAAGGATCGCACCATCAAACCGTGGGATCAAACACCGCTCAAGTCGTTGATCCGACGCGCCTTGGCGCGGAGGGTCAGATATGGCCGATTTTGCCGTCCAACGTGAAAGACCGGCCGTTCGCTGCCCGAGCTACGAACTCACACAACGCGGACGGAGCGGTCGTTCGATCTATCTCCTCGAACGTCCAGTCCTCGTCGCAACCTTCATTCCGTGCCGCTTCTACAGGAGAGCTTCACTTTCGGCGGCGATCGATTCCGTCCCGGATCCGGGGATGACGGACCCGAGCCAGCGGGATACGCAGGACGGTGCCGCCAGTCCTTGTTCAAGAACTCTCGAGCATACTGCGGACGACAGTCACGAGGTTGTCCCCGCGGAACGGTTTCGTCAGGCGTCGCGCGTCTGCGAGTTCCGCCGAGAACGAAACCGTCGTCTCCGTATATCCACTTAGAAACACGAACGGACAGCCCAGAGCGTGGAGGCTCTCGGCGATCGGGATGCTCGTTTCCCCGTTGCCAAGATTCACGTCGAGGATAGCCAGTGCCGGCGGGGACGCCGCGATTGCGGCCTGCGCCTCCGCAACGGAGCTACACACCGTGACGGATGTGAAGCCGGCATCCAGAAGTGTCATCTCGACGTCCATCGCAATCAGGGCCTGATCGTCCAGAACGAGTATCTCGCGATCCGTCATCAACCATTCTCCAGATTGAACTCGATGGCAAAGCGAAGCCCATCGGGTCGGTAGTCGGCTGTGACCTGTCCGTTCAGGTCGGCCTTCAGAACCCGTTCGATGACGACACTGCCGAAGCCCTTGCGGTCGGGTGGTGCCTCGATCCTAGGTCCGCCGCGCTCCTGCCAGACGATGCGGGCGCGGTCGTTGCCATCGCTGGCGTCGCGCGCCGTGGCGATCTCGATCCGTCCCTCCTCCGTCGACAGCGCGCCGTATTTTGCCGCGTTGGTCATCAACTCGTGGATCGCCATCCCGATCGACAGCGCTTCCTTGGCATTCAGCGACAGCGTCGGACCGCTCAGGGTCACCCGCTCGACGTCCGCCTGGATATAGGGACGTGCTTCGTTGGCGACGATCTCGGCGAAGGTCGCGTTCGTCCAGTCGACGTCCGTCAGCAGGTCGTGCGTCCGCGAGATGGCCCCCAGCCGCTCCAACAGGCGCTCCTGATACACGGTCGGGTCGTCAACGCCCTTGAGTAGCAGCTTGGAGATCGCGCTGATGGTCGCAAGCATGTTTTTCACGCGGTGCTGCAGCTCCCCCAACAGCAGGCGCTGGCGGTCGTTCTGATCCTGGATGCGGGTCACCATCCGGGTTTGATCGGTGACCTCCCGCACGCAGGCCCCGACCGCGAAGACGCGCCCGTCCTGCATTACCGGGTAGTAGTCGGCCAGCCAGTTCCGCATCTCGCCGGGGGCAGCGTGGGTCTCGCCTTCGATGGCGACGCCCAGCACCGGTTCGCCGGTCTCGAACACATGGCGGAAGATCGGCACGACCGTGTCCTCGAGTTCCGGCAGCAGATCGTTGATCACGGTGCCGATGTGCTCGGCGACGGAATAGCCGTTGATCGCAGCCATGGTCTCGTTGATGCGGACCCATTTCATGTCCTTGTCGGTCAGGGCGAGGCCCACGGGCGTGGTATCGTACAGATTCTCCAACTCCGCATACTGGCGCGCCATCTCCTTCTCGTTGCGCTTGAGCGTCTCCTCGTAGGACTTGCGCGACGTGATATCGAAGAACGACAGCACGTAGCCGTCGAGCCGGTCGTCGACGGTGCGGTAGGGCTTGACGCGCAGCAGAAACGTCTCGCCCGAGGCGTGAACCTCCACCTCCCGTTCGACGGTGCGCAGGGTCTCGTTCGTCCGCGCCGCGTCCTCGCGCAGCTCCGGATAGTCGATGCGCGACGACAGGTCCGAGATCGGCCGCCCGACGTCGCGCGGGCGGATCCCGAAGATCGAGGACGTCGAGGGCGTGAAGCTGCGAACGCAGAACTCCCGGTCGAGGAACAGCACCGCCATGTCTGTCGACTCGAACAGGTTCTTGAGGTCGCTGTTGGACCGGCCCAGCAGGCGGTTGTTCTCCTGAAGCTCCGCGTTGACGGTCTCCAGCTCCTCGTTGATCGACTGCAATTCCTCGCGCGAGGTCTCCAGCTCCTCGTTGGAGGATTGCAGCTCCTCGTTCATGCTCATCAGCTCCTCGTTGGAGCTCTTCAGTTCCTGTCCCGAGGTCTCGTATTCCTGAAGCGTTGCGGTCAGCTGCTTGCGCAGCTGCACGTTCTCGGTCTCCAGGATGTCTCGGTCCGCCGTCTCGCGGTCGCCCACCGCCTCGCCCAGATCGCCGGTGCCGACCGCCCGTGCCTCGCTCAGAACCATAATGAAGTCAGAGCCGACCGGCCCGACTTCGACGTCGAACACCCGCGGCGCGCCGTCCTCCATCACCATCACGTTGTCGATCCGCGCGGGCTGCCCGTCTCCGACGGACCGGGCCAGCGCAGTGCGCGCCGGAACCCGGAGTTCGGGGGCGAGATAGGCGTCTATCGTCACCGACGGCGTGCCCTGAGACGGACGCACGAACTCGGTCATCTGCTGAGACAGGTAGAGGACCTCGCCCGTCCGCGACAGCAGCGCGAAGGGAGCGGCGTAGCGGCGCATGAACTCCCGCTCGACAGCCAATTCCCGCGTGAGATCCCGCTTGAGGTCCGGGCCCGACTTCGGGGCGGGCACCTCCGTGCGAATGGCGCGGGGCTTGCGGGGCATGTCGATCAGCGACGAGAAACCGGCCTGCGCGGCCGTGTTCTTGCGGAAGATCCGATGCGTCTTGTCGACCACGTCGAACAGGCCCTCCTCACCTCCGATACTCTCGGACGGGCCCAGGAACAGGTGCCCCTCGCCACGCAGCGAATAGTGGAACCGAGGAATGATCCGCGCCTGCAACTCCGCCGAGAGATAGATCATGAGGTTGCGGCAGGAGATCAGGTCGAGCCGGGAGAACGGTGGGTCCTGGAGCAGATTGTGGGGTGCGAAGACGCAGGTCTCGCGTAGCGCGGGCGTGGCGCGGAAGCCGTCGGTCTCGGTCACGAAGTAGCGCTTTCGCCGCGCGGGGCTCAGGCACTCGACGGCGGAGAGCGAGTAGAGGCCATAGCGCGCCACCGCCAGCGAGGGCGCGTCGATGTCGGTGCCGAAGATCTGGAGCACCCGGCGGTCGCCGCGCGCCTCCATCTCCTCGGTGAAGAGCATGGCCATCGAATAGGCCTCCTCCCCGGTCGAGCAGCCCGGACACCAGACCCGGATGGTGCCGCCGTCCTGCTCCAGCAGAGGCCGCACCACCAGCCGTCGCAACGTCTCGAACGCGTCCGGGTCGCGGAAGAACTCGGTCACCCCGATCAGGAAGTCCTGCGCCAGAACCTGCGCCTCGTCGTCGTCCTCCAGAACCTTGATGAACCGCTCCACGTCGCGCTCGCGCAGGACGGTCATCCGCCGCTCGATGCGCCGCACCAGCGTGCCGGGCTTGTAATCCGAGAAGTCATTGCCCGCTGCCGACTTGAGCGCCTGCGCGATGCGCGGCAGCGCCGCCTCGATCGCGCCCTTCAGGTCCTCGGGGCCGTCGCCCTCAGCCAGGCCGCGCCGGTGGCGGATCATGTCGTGCAGCCGCCCGGCAACTCGCGCCGCCGGCAGGACGAAATCGACCAGCCCCGTCGCCACCGCGCTGTCGGGCATGCCGGGGAACCGTGCGCCGCCGCTCTCCTGCACCAGGGCAAAGCCGCCGGCCGCCTTGACCGCCTTGAGCCCGTCGGTCCCGTCGCTGCCCGTTCCCGACAGTACGACGCAATAGGCGTCCCGCCCCCGTGCCCGGGCCATGGAAGCGAAGAAGGCGTCGATCGGACGATGCTGCGCGTCGCGACCGTCGCGATCCGACAGCGTCAGGCAATCCTCCTCGATTGCCGCCACCCGGCCCGGCGGCACCACATAGAAGCGATTGGCCGCAATGCGCTCCCCATCTTCGATCTGCGCCACCGGCAGGTCGGTCCGTCCCTGGAGCAGCTCGTGCAGGATAGATTTCTGGTCCGGCGACAAGTGCTGGACGATGACGTAGGCCGCGCCTGTGTGGGCGTCGATCTCGGCCACAAGCGTCTTGAGCGCCTCGAGCCCACCGGCCGAGGCTCCGATGCCGACAACCGGGATCGTCGCGTTCTCTTGCGTCGTACGTCCCCATGTCCCGTCGTTGCCCCAGGACGGGCCGATGGTCCTGTTTTAACACCAATAGTTAGTCTATTGGTTCATGCAAACCGATACTTACTCCGTGGAACATGCGAAAGGACGCAGCATCCGATGACCGACCACATAGACACGATTGTCATGGGCGGCTCCGCCGGCAGCTTTACCGCGCTGCGCCGCCTTCTCGCGGACCTGCCGACCGACCTGCCAGCAGCGGTGTTCATCTGCCAGCATTTCTCCTTCATCGGCGAGAGCCACGCGGTCGATCTCCTGCGCGCCCATTCCGCGATGCCGGTCCACATGGCCGAGGACGAAATGGAAATCCGACCGGGCCGCGTCGTCTTCGCACCGCCTGACGTGCACCTGATGATCGGGCAGGATCATGTGCACCTGCGCCGCGGCGCGCATGAGAACAACTTCCGCCCCGCGGTCGATCCGCTGTTCCGATCCGCGGGGGTTTACCGCGGCCCGCGCGCGGTCGGCGTGATCCTGTCGGGCATGATGGACGACGGTGCGGCGGGCGCACGGGCGCTGTACCGCACCGGCGGGCAGATCCTGGTGCAGTCACCCGACAGCGCGGATTTCCCCGACATGCCCAACGCGGCGCTGACCGCCGTTCCGGAGGCGGAGCCTGTGCCGCTGGCCAATCTGGCCGCCGAGATTACGGCCCTTGCCGGGCGAGACTGCGCCGCTCCCCAGGACGTCCCCTGGGACATCGGCATCGAACTGAAGATTGCCGGACTGGAGGGCGCTACGATGGCCAATGAGGATCGTCTTGGGGAGCTGAGCCCCTACAACTGCCCGCATTGCAACGGCGTGCTCTGGCAGATCGAGGACGGACCGATGCTCCGCTTCCGCTGCCATACCGGACACGCCTACACTATCGAGACGTTAGGCGAGAGCCAGAGCCGGGCACTGGACGAGAGCCTGTTCAACGCCCTGCGCGCGCACCGCGGCCGCGCCGCCCTCATCCGCCAGATGGCCGGGCGTACCCGCGGTCCCGAGAGCCGGATGCGCCTGGAGGAACGCGCGGTGCGCTACGAGGAGGACACCGAGCGGCTGGAACAGATCATCAAGAGCCGCCGGGCAGGCTGAATTCTTCATCATACCCTCGAGCCGGTCCCACCGATGTCGCCCCGCATTGGATACCGCAGGCCAGCCAGCCATGAGCCTCGGCACCGGCCAGTCGAAGGCCTTCGGCGCATGACCTGCCCATGACGTACCCACCCGTGTGGTCGCTGCTGCTCCTGCGTCGCGCGGCCGGAGCAGGTGGACGACCTTCGGAGCTTTGAAGATCCGGTGTTCCGGATCCGACGACATGGAAGAAGCTTCGGGTCGGATACGAGAGGACAGGAGCGTTCTCATGAGGCCGTGATATCATCGGCAGCAGCCGTTCGTATGTGCTGCAG